>NZ_CATMFB010000011.1 GCF_950066645.1 uncultured Thalassolituus sp.
TATGAAGAAAATCTCGACCATGATGGCTACGCCTCTGCACGCATGTCGTATCCGTGTGACCTGAGCGAGGTCAGCTACCCGTCTACCACGCTGACTGGTGGCTTTACTAACACCAAAGAGCAGATGTTCTGGCTCGCAGATCACCTGACCAGTCATGGTATTGTTGTTCTCACCATCACTCCGACCAACCCACTGTCTGTGCCACCGATCTGGCGTAAAGCTCATATCTCCGGTTTCAACGTACTCGCAGCAGAGAATGATCGTGCCGACAGCCCTCTGGAAGGTAAGCTGGATCTCGATAAGCGCAACATCATGGGTTACTCCATGGGTGGCGGTGGCGCCATCATGGCCGCCGAAGAAATGGTCGAGAAGCCTGCGAGCATGATTGCTCTGGCTCCCTGGCTGGGCGCCTACAACGTCGACTACACCCAGATCACAGTGCCAAGCATGATCGTGGGTGCCGCCGAAGACATCGTGGCAGTCAACAGCGAAGTCTATTACCCGCAGTTCCGTTCTGATATCGAACGCGGCCTGGCGATGATCTCTGACGCCAGCCACCTCGACTTCATCAGCACCGGTGATGAGATCGAACAGATGCGCATCCGTACTATGGTTACTGCCTTCCTGGAAGTTCAGCTGAAGGACAACGACGCAGCGTACGGTTACTTCGATGGCGACGAGCACGAAGAGCACCTCGCCGAGGGCTGGTTCAGCGCCTTTGATTATCAGCGTGACTGATTAATACGGCCAAAAGGCAGCCGAAGGTTTCTGAGGCTGCCTTTCCGTGCCAGACTGCTACTCACTTACCCAACAGATACGCCTACCCGACGCTTATGGACAGAGATGCCGCGTGTATACCGCTCGGTCATATACTGACTTACTTTTCCATCCGCGAAAAACCCGATTTCGAAGAAGAACTCGGCCTCCAGACGCTGGACACTGAACGAGCTTCCCGACTGAAACATGTTCAGGATCTGATCGAAATCAGCATGGGAATGGATCATTACGAAGCCTTCCTGAACGTCGGCGTCGACCTCTCAGATGGCATCGTAAAGGACAGGTTTATCTCAACCGGGCAGGTCGTTGGATTGGTTGACCAGGCGGTGAAACTCTTTGATATGCCCTACCTAGGATTATTCATCGGCAATATCATGACCGTCTCTCATTATGGAATGGCGGGTCTTGCCGTCGTCTGTCAGCCGTCACTCCACGAAGCCTGTCTTCTGCTTTCACGCTTCTGTAGTGAATACTTTCCCCCGCTTGATATCTCCGCGCATGTCGGCGAAGAAGAAAGCTGGATGACCATCGAAGAGAATATTTCTCTCGCGCCCTACACCGAGTTTTTTATCGAACTCAATTTTGTCAGCATCTATAACATGCTCTCCGATCTCGCTGGCGGAGACCCGGACATGATGCCGACACGAATAGAGTTCGCCTATCCAAAGCCGCCCTGGGGTCACCTGTACCAACGCTACTTTAATTGCCCGGTCTACTTCGACCGCCCACAGAACCGGATGATCGGCCACAGCACAGGGGCAGATAAAGAACTGCCACTGGCTAACCGCCTGATGGCCCTGACCGCAGAAAAAGCCTTCCTGCAGCGAGTACCCACGCGGGCGATGAAATACCTGCCACTTAAGCTCAGAAACTTCCTGATCCGCTCGTACGGGGCCAACCCGTCGCTGGATACCGCCGCCAGAGAAATGGGCCTGAGCAGCCGTACACTGCGTCGCAAGCTTGCCGAAGAAGGCACCAGATACAAGAACGAAGTCGAAAAAATACAGGAACGCTTCGCACGGGAGTACTTTGCCCGGGGTGGCAACTCAGTTACGGAATTATCAACTTCATTGGGGTTTGCTCATACCTCAGCCTTCAGCCGGGCATTTAAGCGCTGGACCGGGCAGAGCCCGAGTGAGTATTTAGAACGGCTAAGACAGCAGTAAGATACAGTCTCAGAATTAAGTCTCTATTCTTCAATAGAAATCAGAAAACGACGAACGTCCACTTCCTGACGGAAAAACCTCTGGTACCGAGGAGAAATGCTCAGACTCAGGAAGCATTACAACTGCATCACTTCGGCTCCACTTCAATCTGTTGGGCGTCATATCATCTGTATATATCGTGAACCAAAGAGCCACTGCGAATCATCAATCCTCATCAATCAGGAGTATGTACTACAGTGAGCGTCCTACTAACTTGTATGGTTTCGCTATTAACTCTGTTATTTCTCAGCGGGTGCACTGCCAACCGTATTCTTTGAATTGATCAAGTTCAACTCATTAACAGCATAGATAAAAATACAATATGATAGAACAAATGAAATACTGATGTAATAATAATAGCTATCCTGTCGAGTAGAGAAAACCAGAATAGTAAAAGTATTAACCAAAATTTTCACCAATGATATCAATAAAACAGGAATATTAAAGAACATTGCGATTTTAAATTTCAGCCTATCACGAAAAGAGAAAACAAACCCTAATATACATCCGACCACAGTCCAAGTAACAACAGCGTATGCATAAGAACTGGAGTAATAAAAAACAAAAAATATCCTATATACATATTCACTCAACATAAAACACATAAAAACAAAAGCCAGCAATGTCAGAAATAATCGAAATAGAACTTTATCTTTCATAACAACTAATAACCTGAGTCTACGATGCCTTACTATTTGGAAAGGCGTGATCACTTGATTTAAACGCCCATATGAAAGTTGACGATTCAACAAAGATGCCTCTAGCATATGCATGGATAAATTCTGATCAATCCGGAGAAAATACTACTGTGGGTGCGCTATTATTTTTCGACAACACCTCAATACATCCGAATAATTTACCTATGATTCTATTCTCTTCTTCATCACTAAGTGCAACCAAAGAAATCGTCATTGTATCGGAAACACTCCCCTCATATATGTATCTCAAATAATTAAATCTTGGGTCATTATTATCATTAACAACCTGTTTATATTTTCGAACTTCGAATCCAGATTGATTAAAAACACCATCCTGGATTGACTCGATCGAGCCATGAGAGTCGGTCGATGATGCTGAAAAACCTTTATTATCTGAAGAAAATGTCAAAATAGAAATTTCATCATCCCCCTGGAAACTATTTCCACCAATATTTGAATAACCATTAGGAAAACTAAAATCTAAACAATCTTTAACTTCGTCTTCCTCATAACAACCTATCAACGAGAAAGCGATACTACTGAGTACTATCGACTTCCATAGTTGCCGAACACCTTTGGAAACCGAAATCATAAAAAACATCGTAATATTTGTCTTAATAAGTATCAATATATCCACCTAATACATTTGAAAATTTGATCAAAAGTGAAATTTTTCACTGATGTCAACTGACCGAAAATAAACTTTAATGAAGAGCTGTAGTTATCCTCTAGCTTATCCTGAGCTGTATTCGAAAGTGTATCCAAGGCCTCCTGAAGGGGTGCCGAGGGACCGTGAAGCAGAGATGAATCTAGCGTCAAGCGAACAAAAAAAATTTGCTCACCAATACTCTCGCGACGTAATACAAGTCCTCAGTCTTTCACTTCCGTATACAACTCTTCATTAGGCATGCTACGAATTTGTTTCCTCAGAAATTCAAGCGCTTCGTCTTTGGCCTTTAGCCTGTATATCTCCGGTTCTTTCTTAAACAAATGCACCGTCGCCGCAGTAATCGCGCCATACGCCGCATCACCACCGGTCGCCTTTGCGCCAAGCGCCCCAGCAGCCATAGTTCATGTGACTCTATTGCCACCCCACCCGATAGTCATTACTAGTCAGCATCTGAACGGTGATAATAAGGAGTAGCATCCAGAGAAATCTTTTGCTTTTGTGGCTTTGGTATAGTGCTGATCCTTCGACGAATATGCCTCTAGTATATGTGCCGATAAATCATGATCAATCAGGAGAAAATACTACGGCGGGGGACTATTAGGTCCTCTATTAGTTCCATTCCAGGCCATAGTACCCAGTCAACTGACTCTCGACGCGGCAAATGTTGTCCTTAGAAAAACAACAACCTTCTCTATCGAAACTAGGTTCCTTAAAGATAAAGAGAAATCTACAACCAAATCATCTGCAATAAAAACCTGCTTTGAACAACTAACATGCCGCAACTCGGTTATACTAGAGCCAGAACAGATGGCAACAAAAAAATCATCCATACTCGCAGGAAGCTCTCCTTCAGGAGGCCTTGAGAAAACATAAAATAGCCCGCGATAACCTGCTTTTTCAAATACAAAGTAATAACCACTGTTTTCATCAAACAGAACTTCTCTAGAGCCATAACCATTGGTTGCGTACCAAAGGTTTGAGTATTTCCCAGGAAAATCAAACCTGTCTTTTTCGTCCTGACTGACGTGATACATGGCACCAGTAACTTCTTGATCAAGTGACTTTCTCGTTGGCGTGGATACTCCAATGTGCGAATTTATCTCATCACCTGAAAATTCAAAAACTAAGCTATCCACATATTGATCAAGCCCAACTAGCGACCTTACCCAAGACCAAGGAGATAGATCAGGGATATTTTTCTGCGGAAGAGAAAATTTATGTGCGCCTATGTTGTAAGTCACTTCAGAGCCAAAGCTTATTTGCGTAAACGAACCAAAGGCCAGTATGAAAAAGCAAACTAGGATATTAAGTGTTTTCATTGCGTATCACACCCCTTACACCAATCTAAAAATGGAATGTAATATCTCGACACATCTGCTTCCCGCAACATCAATGTCAACGGAGTTCCACCAAATGTAGCATTAGGCAACCCTAAATCATTGAAAACCTGATGATATACTGCAATTTGTCGTGAATTCAACAACCCAGGTACATCAATTAATACTGGGAATATCATTTTCATCGGAAGTACCTATTCATCCCGAATTTCACCGAAAAAATTTAGGAAATAGAGCAGAAAGTCAAAAAAATGACAGATATATCACCCATTCCGTTCGCTGAATTTTCTTTAACGCTTTTAGTAATTCAGTATCCATAGAATTTCTCAGCAATAAAAAAGGCTGCATACGCAGCCTCTTTTACAACAGAACAATCCGATATCACGCAGCCTTGTTCTTCTTACGGTTCTGGTTGGCCTGAAGCTTCATCACACCAACGATGACCTTCTGGTACCAGGAACCCATAGTACGGACCATCAGGTCGAACGCAACGGCGTCTGGGCCAATCAGTACACGACGCTTGTTCTTTTTAACGCCGTTAAGGATGGTCTTCGCCGCCTTGTCCGGCGTAGTGATAAACAGGCGCTCGAATTCTGCTTTAGAGTCATCTGCGCTTGCGCCAGTGATTTCTGACGACTTCTCGTTGAAGCGGGTCGACTGCGCGATATTGGTTTTAATACCGCCCGGGTGTACACAGGTGGTGCTGACGCAAGAACCCGCGATATCCCGCCCTGTCGGAAGACATCAAGAGTAATACCCTAGAGTTCTCAAGCCAGCGGGGGCGGCACATCAAGGCTTACGAGAAGAACGACCACCAAAGCCCCCCATTAGACAATGCCTGCCAATGACGTATAATAGCCAAAATTTCATCCATGGAGTGGAGCATGAGCGCTAAAAAAGTCGTTTGTCTGATGTTATCTGGTTTCTTACTGACTGCTTGCGGTGGCGGAGGTGATAGCACCGAATCGCAAACAATAGAAGAGTTGGCAGAGACTCAAGAAGCAGCAGGGACTGAAGACACCACCCCTTTCAATTCCAATGGAGTCTGCCTGGATAATGACAGCTACACAGTCACTCAACTCGGGGTTAATATTTTTCAATTTGAACTTCCGGAAGACGCTTGCGTAGGCGCCGATGATAGTTTAATCCGAAAAAAATCCGTGCCGATTCAACTCGAGAATGAAAATCCAGTGTTTTCACTATCTTCGCGTGCAATATTCACCAGCGACAAGTCTCCTAGTAATACATATGCGTACACATACGCTACTTTTTCAATTACAAATAACTCGGCATATAACCACTGCTTTGTAAGCCTCAATGACCAACGAATATTTTATGGCGGGGGAAAGAGAGTTCCAGACGTATTAGATTTTAACTACGTCGATGGGGAGCTGATGTACAAAACATACCCACCTTCTGACAGATTTATGAGCACCGATTCTTGCTTGGGGCCAGGTGACACCCATGCGTTCAAAGTAAGTATAAGTCCTAAGTCTGACGAGGCGTTCAGCCTGGATTCAATAGAAAGCATTACGATCGACAATATCACCTCGACTTCCGGTTTCATAAGACCAGAAAATTTCACACCTGTCGGGTATTCATGGGAAGACTCCGGTCGTATTTTCTTTAATTTTCAGAACACTACGAAATACAACTTTGTGGGATCAGGATCCTGGATAAACTACTACGACACTGACAATGAAATCATAAAAACAGGTTTGTTATTTGATGAAAGTGATAGCAATTACTCTCCGTCAGAGTATATAGACTTATACGGAATCATTGGAAGACAATTCAAATCCCGAAAATTTACGCTACTACTTGGCGGTGACCTTCGCCCCACAGAAAATTTATCCGCGCTTTCCTTAAAGGCTCCGACGCCTACCATTAATTATGACCGACAGAAATACCAAGAAGAACGGAATCTAAAGAATAGGGAAAAAGACAATTTAACGAGAGCCATGTAAATAGCTCAAAAAGAAGGCCGCTATACTTCAGTTAAGCGGCCGATGGTGCAAACCAGGTTGATTAAGCAGCCTTGTTCTTCTTACGGTTCTGGTTCGCCTGGAGTTTCATAACCGCTACGATTACTTTCTGGTACCAGGAACCCATGGTGCGGACCATCAGGTCGAACGCAACGGCGTCTGGGCCAATCAGTACACGACGCTTGTTCTTTTTAACGCCGTTAAGGATGGTCTTCGCCGCCTTGTCCGGCGTAGTGATAAACAGGCGCTCGAATTCTGCTTTAGAGTCATCTGCGCTTGCGCCAGTGATTTCTGACGACTTCTCGTTGAAGCGAGTCGACTGCGCGATGTTGGTCTTGATGCCGCCCGGGTGTACACAGGTGGTGCTGACGCAGCTACCGGCAATATCCAGATCCTGACGCAGTGACTCAGTCAGACCACGCACTGCGAACTTAGACGCGTTGTAACCGCTCATCAGTGGCTGTGACGCCAGACCGAAGATGCTGGAGATGTTAACAATGTGGCCTTCACCGGCTTTTTCCATGTGCGGCAGGAATGCTTTGGTGCCATACAGTACGCCGTAGAAGTTGATGTCCATGATCCACTTGTAGTCTTCGATAGACAGATCGCCCACAGTACCCGCCAGAGCAACACCGGCGTTGTTGAATACCAAGTTGGCTTTACCGTGATCGGCGACCACCTGATCAGCCCATGCATAGAAGGCGTCTTTGTCAGACACATCCAGCTTCTGGCTGGTGATGTTGACCGGATACTGCTTCAGAATCTCGACGGTTTCTGCCAGGCCAGCTTCGTTTACGTCGCTCAGAGCTACGTTACAGCCCTGCTGTGCCAGGTTGATCGCCAGTGCGCGTCCGATACCAGAACCGGCACCTGTGACTGCTGCTACTTTACCGCTCAGATTTTTCATTTTTTTCTCCTTCAGGCATCAGGCCGACGCCTGAAATATTGTCTGTCGTCATACGTTTCAGTGATACTGGAACTCTACGTTAACCAGACTGAAATCAAAGGGTGCTTTCAGCCAATATATGTCAGTAAAACACCCTGCTTTGGCAGAATTTGCGGCGCACTCAGCGCATGCTGTGATCGCTGCGTTTAAAGTTTTTCGCCAGCAGCCAGAAGCTCCAGCTGAAGCCCGGAAACATAGCGATAACCTTACCGCTTTTGCTCTTGTACCAGGAGTTACAACCGCCTTTTTCCCAGACGGTTTTCTTCATTTCGCTGTGAATATGATTGGTGTAACGCTCTTCGGCTTCAGGCGTCACTTCAATCGACTTCGCGTGCGCTCCACGCACACGGTGAATCGCCTGCATGATGTAGTTCATCTGCGCTTCAATAACGAAAATCGCGGACGTATGACCAATACCGGTGTTTGGCCCTGTGACGATAAACAGGTTAGGGAAGTCCGGAATAACAGTGCCCAGATAAGCACGCGGGTAATCTTCCCAGACGTCGCTGATGGCCTTGCCGTCACGACCAATAACAGGGTACGAAATCACGCCGTCTGTGGCGTCATAGCCAGTTGAGTAAACGATCAGGTCCAGATCGAGTTTTTCACCTTTTTCGGTGTTGATCCCGGTTTCAGTGATTTCATCTATGCCATCGGTCTTGTCATGCAGAAATACGTTGTCACGACAGAACGCCGGATACAGCGTATTGGAAAGAATAATCCGCTTACAGCCAATGGTGTAATCTGGCGTCACTTTCGCACGCAGCTCCGGGTCTTTAATCTGACGGCGGATATGCGCAAGTGCTGGCTTCTGAGCAGCAGCCTTCAGGCCGGCTTCGGAATATTTAAAGCCGAAGATACGTGTTTCCAGGCCCCAGTAAATGCTCCAGCGCAGGAGTTTATAGAGGAACTTATTCTTCAGCAGCGCGCGCTGCCACGGCTTGAATTTACGGTCATGGCGCGGCATCACCCAATGTGGTGTGCGCTGAAATACATGCAGTTCTGCAACGTCTTTGGCAATTTCAGGAATGATCTGTGCAGCACTGGCGCCGCTACCAATGATGGCAACTTTTTTGCCTTTGTAGTCGTAGCTGTGATCCCAGTCATTGGTATGAAATGACTTACCCTTGTAGCTATCACGGCCCTTGAAGTTCGGAATAACAGGCGTGCTCAGCGGGCCTGAAGCGTTGATAATAAACTGACTTTCGTAAACTTCACCGTTATCCAGCTGGATATGCCAACGGCTGATGTCGTCCTGCCACTCGACCTTGGCTACGTTGCAGTTGGTGTGAGTGCGCTCGCGCAGACCATATTTAGTAATTACGTGCTCAGTGTATTCATTCAGCTCTTTCTGGTTCGCAAACATCTGCGACCACGGATACGGCTCATGAGAAATAGAATACAGAGGTGATTGCACATCCACCGCCGCGCCAGGATAGGTGTTCTGACACCAGGTACCGCCCATGAAGTCACGACGTTCAAGGATGACAAAATCTTCACGCCCCTGCTTCAGCAGGTTGATCGCCGCACACTGGCCACCGAAACCACTACCGATAATCACGATGTTGTATTGCTTCATCTTATTTTCACCTCTGTACTGAAATCACCCATCTGACGACAGGTGATGTCACTTTACTTCTGACGACACGTGATGTCAAATAGCTGCATGACGTCTTCTAATTCCTCTCCATCCGGGCGCAGCTACCGGGGCATGACCCCTGAACAGCGCGCCGCCCAGCGCCGTGAACGCTTCGTAGAAGCGGGCCTGAACCTGTTTGGCAATGAGGGCTTCCACGCCACGACGGTGCGCAAGCTCTGCAAAGAAGCCGGCCTGACAGACCGCTATTTTTACGAAAGCTATTCCTCCATGGAGGAATGCCTGATCGAAGTTTATGAGCGCTGCCTGCAGGGCATTCTCGCCCGTTTGCAGAAATCCCTGACTAACGTCGGTGGCACTGACTTTCCGGAGGAGCTGATCAGCAAGTTGCTGAACGACTTCTTCGCCGAAATGGAAGACCCAAGAGTAGCCAAAGTCTGCATGTTTGAGGCCGAAGGTGTGAGTGATCACATGCATACCCTCTATAACGACTACATCCGACGCTTTGTGATGATTCTGATGGGTGCGTCACGTGCCTATGTCAAAGACTGGCCGCTCGATGAGGAAGAAACTGAAGTGCTGGGGAATGCGGTCGTCGGTGGTATTATTCAGGCTACCCGTAACTGGGCGGTCAACGGCTACCACCTCAAGCGCGAATCGCTGGTTAACGGCATTATGGTCATCTTCAAGGGCACTCAGCTCCTGTTAGGCAAACAATGAAACTCGACGACATCCGCAAACTGCACCAGAAGAAATACCGCCAGCAGCATCAGAAATTTCTGGTTGAGGGTGAACACCTGGTGCTGGAACTGGAACGTGCCTCCACGGCAAACCCGGCGCTGCTAAAAAACACCGAGCTGTTTGTCACCGAGCAACACAAAGACTGGCCTGCTCCTTTCAGGCGTCACCTTGTCAGTAACAAGGCAATGACGCAGATGTCAGATACCAAATCACCTCAGGGTGTTATCGCTCTGGTGAACATGACCGACCTGTCTCCGGCCGCGGATGCCAGCCAGAAAGCCGTCTATCTGCACGAAATTCAGGACCCCGGTAATCTGGGAACCATTATCCGCACACTGGGCTGGTTTGGTGGCTTCCGCCTGCTGCTGAGCCCGGGAAGTGTCGATCCGTTTAATCCCAAGGTTGTGCGCTCCAGTATGGGCGCCATTTTCCACCTGCCTATCGAGCTGGATGTCGATCTGATGTCACTGCCTCATCGTTTCCGCAACATCGCCACGCTGGATATGCAGGGCGAACACATGAGCCATACCTCCTTCCGTGCCTGCGAGTGCTATATCTTCGGCAACGAAGCCCGCGGAGTACCGCATGACGCCCTTGAAGCCATTGATCCACATACCTTTACTATCCCCGGGTGTGGTGCCATCGAATCGCTGAATCTTGCAACAGCGGTCAACATGGCTGCCTACGAAATCAACCGCCCCTGACTCTTTACAGGATTATGTGATCATAATCTGTCCTGTGCCGTTGCCCGCGCCCGCCTCTTGAGGGACAATACCGCCCCTTTTTCACCAGTGGCAACAATGCCGCTGGATATAAATGCTAAGCAATCGTGATTCAGGAGTCGTACATGACCACCCGTACCGAACTGGCGAATGCCATCCGCGCACTCAGCATGGACGCCGTGCAGAAAGCCAAGTCAGGACACCCAGGCGCCCCAATGGGCATGGCAGACATTGCCGAAGTTCTCTGGAACGACTACCTGAAGCACAACCCGGAAAATCCGGAATGGGCTGACCGCGACCGCTTTATTCTCTCGAACGGTCACGGCTCCATGCTGATCTACTCGCTGCTGCACCTGAGCGGATACGACCTGTCGATTGACGATCTGAAGAACTTCCGTCAGCTGCACTCCAAAACGCCGGGCCACCCGGAATACGGTTATGCACCGGGTATCGAGACCACTACTGGCCCGCTGGGTCAGGGCATCGCGAACGGTGTCGGCATGGCGCTGGCAGAAAAAGTTCTGGCAGGTCAGTTCAACCGTGAAGGCCACGACATCGTTGACCACAACACCTACGTGTTCCTGGGCGACGGCTGCATGATGGAAGGTATCTCCCACGAAGCCTGCTCACTGGCCGGCACACTGGGCCTGGGCAAGCTGATTGCCTTCTACGATGACAACGGCATTTCTATCGATGGCGAAGTAGAAGGCTGGTTCACCGACGATACTGTTAAGCGTTTTGAATCATACGGCTGGCAGGTAATTCCTAAGGTGAATGGCCACGATCCGGAAGAGATCAAACAAGCCATCGATACCGCCCGCGCTAACAGCGAGCAGCCAACTCTGATCTGCTGCAAAACCATCATTGGTTTCGGCTCGCCGAACAAAGAAGGTAAAGAAGAGTGCCACGGCGCGCCTCTGGGCGACGACGAAATCGCACTGACCCGCGAGCGTCTGGGCTGGAAACACGGTTCTTTCGAGATCCCTGAAAACGTTTACGAAGGCTGGAGCGCAAAAGCTAAAGGCGCTGCTGCTGAAAGTGCATGGAACGACAAGTTCGCTGCGTACGAAGCTGCTCACCCAGAGCTGGCGGCTGAATATAAGCGTCGTATCGCTGGCGACCTGCCAACTGACTTCGCTGCCAAAGCACAGGCCTACATCGAAGAGTGTCAGGCCAAAGGCGAAACCGTTGCATCGCGTAAAGCGTCTCAGAACACTCTGAACGCTTTCGGCCCGATGCTGCCTGAATTCCTCGGCGGCTCTGCCGACCTCGCAGGCTCTAACCTGACGCTGTGGAACGGTTGCAAGGGTGTGAGCGAGACTGACGCTTCTGGTAACTACATTTTCTACGGCGTGCGTGAATTCGCTATGAGCGCCATGATGAATGGCATCGCGCTGCACAAAGGCTTCGTCCCTTACGGCGCCACCTTCCTGATGTTTATGGAATACGCCCGTAACGCCGTACGTATGGCTGCACTGATGAAGCAGCGTGCGATTTTCGTCTACACCCACGACTCTATCGGTCTGGGCGAAGATGGCCCGACCCACCAGCCAGTAGAGCAAGTGGCGAACCTGCGTAACACTCCAAACCTGCAGACCTGGCGTCCTTGTGACACGGTTGAATCTGCGGTGGCGTGGAAATCCTCTGTCGAGCGCAAAGACGGCCCATCGGCGCTGATCTTCTCTCGTCAGGGTCTGCCTCATCAGGACCGTAACGCCGAGCAGGTTGAAGCCATCTCCCGCGGTGGTTACATCCTTAAAGACTGTGCTGGCACCCCTGATGCCATCATCATCGCGACCGGTTCTGAGGTCTCACTGGCGATGGAAGCGGCTGAGAAGCTGAGCGGTAAGAACATCCGTGTTGTTTCTATGCCTTCTGCCGAAGTCTTCTGTGCCCAGGGCGCTGAATACATGGAGCAGGTACTGCCAAGCGCGGTGACGGCTCGTGTTGCAGTGGAAGCTCTCCACAAAGACTACTGGTACAAGTTTGTCGGCCTGAACGGCGCCATCGTCGGCATGGACACCTTCGGTGAATCTGCCCCTGCCGGTGACCTGTTCAAAGAGTTCGGCATCACCACAGACACCGTTGTTGATGCAGTAAACGGCCTGCTGTAAGCCCAGCGCTTCAGTCAGACTGTGAAATAAAAAACCGGGCCAAGCGCCCGGTTTTTTTATGTCTGAAAGGACAGCGTCGTGTAAAGCCAGTCAACCATATTGACTGCCGTGATAAGCTCGACTTAAACACTAATAAGGAAATATCCGTGTCCAGAATCATCAACATCACATTATTACTTTCCCTTCTTAGTTCACCTTTCGCATTTTCAGATACTGATAGTGATGGAGATCTTATCTGGGATATGCACGATAATTGCCCTGATATCGCGAACGCTGAACAACAGGATTATGATTCAGATGGCGAAGGAGACGCCTGCGACAATGATATAGACAACGATGGACTCACGAATGAGGAAGAAGACAACGTCGGTTCTGATTCCTACAATTCCAACGACTACACTATGGACAGTGATAGCGACGGATTCGGCAACCTGTTCGAAGCAATCGCGGGTACGGATCCACTCTCTTCTGAATCGCAGCCGATCATTCCAGGCAGCTATGATATTGACCTGACCCAGAATCCAGATGATTTTCCCCTGGGCCTACAATCTGGTCAGTTGGCTGAGACACCAAATGGAATTCGGCTCAGCCTGCAGAGGTCAGCGACCGATGAAGATGAATATTTAACGGGTAAGTTGGCTTTGGCAACCAACTTCCCCGAACAAACTCTCGTCAACATAGTAGCTGAGCTTGATACTCCCGAAGGAACTGCTGCCTCAACCAGGATTTACACTGATGGATCGGGGTCCGGCAGGTTCATCCAGGCTGACTCTGGCGAATTTGTCGTAGCTTCAAGAATCAGCGCTGGCCCAAGAATAGTTACGCTCAATTATTCTGCGTGGACATTAAGTGATGATCTTGCCCCAACACTTGTTCTAAAGAGGGTACTGACTGGTCAGGATACCGACGACGATTATCTGCTTGTTCCTCTGGACGGCTGCCCGCTTGAGAGCTCGGGGCTTACTGACAGCGACGGCGACGGTCTGCAAGACGAATGCGATTATGATGAAGCAGACAGCGATTCTGATGGGGTTCCAGATGGCGGTGATAATTGCCCTACTGTATACAACCCA
Organism: uncultured Thalassolituus sp.; assembly: GCF_950066645.1. GTDB lineage: Bacteria > Pseudomonadota > Gammaproteobacteria > Pseudomonadales > Oceanobacteraceae > Thalassolituus. The sequence goes on from NZ_CATMFB010000011.1 coordinate 13,866, forward strand.
TTCCAGGAAGCCTTAACCGATCAATACTATTTTTTCGGTGATGCCTGCAATCCTGATGACGATTTCGATGGCATTCCAGATGAGATTGAAGATCTGCTGGATTACCGGGACTCCAGAGGCGGGGACCTGGAGCGGCACGAATATGGGTTTCTGATTCATATTATTGATACAGATACCGACGGGGACGGGGCAAACGACGTTTACGAGATTAATACGGGTACAGACCCGTTCACCTTCGATACCTTTGAAACAATTTCGCTCACCGACTATGTGCCACTTGGTGACATTAAATACACTTACCGGGCACACGTGACAATTTCCCCTCCTGAATACAACACCGATTATGAGGAAACTATTTCAGAAGAGTCTCCCGGTGTTTACAAAGAAACCGCTTACGGTTTGTTTGGAGGTGGACCTCATTACTACCGAATAGGCAAAGACGGCATCTACCTGAAAGGATATGACAACTGGCGAAATGGCGATGGCTACGAAGAAATTGACTTGCTGCACTTGCCATTCGAGCTTCAGGAAGGTGGTAGTGTACCATCATCAGGTGCCTCGAAATGCAGTGATGAAGGCTGCAGACCGCACTTTATCTATATGATTGATAAAGGCGAGATGTTCTTTGATGGTGAATACAGGGAATACGTGACACTAGTCTCTTCTACATTTGGTTTTGACCTGTACTACATCTACCTTAAAGACATCGGCCTCTATGGCACTCACTATATGAACCTAGTCGACTACGAGATCACTAACCGTGTCGATGTTGCTGCGATTGCCGCGGCCTTGCCAGAACCCGAAACGCCAGTGGAAGTGGAGCCACAACCCACCAGCGAATCATCGTCTTCCGGCGGCGGTGGCGGTGCGGTTAATCTGTTCTGGATGCTGTTAACGATGGTGAGTCTGATCTACCGCCGAAAATATCGGTCAGCATAAGATTGGTATAAAAAAAGAGCCGCTACTGCGGCTCTTTTTCCAGGTGTTCAACAATTCAGATACAGCCCTGTCGTATGGCTCTCGCTACCAGCAGGCTACGGCTGTTTACGTTGAATTTTTTATAAAGATTATGCACATGGAATTTCGCGGTACGTTCAGACACGGACAGAATGACGCCGATTTCCCAGTTGGTCTTTCCTTCTGAGATCCACTTCAGTACTTCTGCTTCTTTCTGAGTAACGGAGGGTTGCTCGTCGAATTGCTTCACTTTCAGCAGATACGTCTGGATGCATGGCATCAGGCTTTGCATAAACTGGTTTTCTGCGTGATCAAGCTGGCGATCCAACGCCAGAAAGAACATGCAGTTCAGCTGTTCGTCCTGAAAGTCCGTAGAGACCTTTCCAACCAATGCCGGACCGCCCCCCGTATGGCGACCACACTCAGGCTCGTCGGCATCTGTTGAATCGAGTCGGAAGATGGTGTTGTTGAACGCATTCATCTGGCTGGCCAGCGAATTAGATTTCAGGTAATCCGACTGCAGATACACAGACTCATCGGTGACGTTGATGCCATGCACAGAGTCGATTGAACTGATTTCCCGGCCACTCTGTGAGCAGTTGATAAACACACCCCAGTCGACCGGAATCATATTACTGACACGCCCAAAGACTTCGTCAGCCACCTGTTTGCTGTCTGACGCCAACAGCTTAAGGTGCAGATCCAGTAACCCCTGCTGAACACTATCCAGTACCGGATGTCCGAACGCTTCTTCCATCTGCATCATAGAACGCTACTCCTGAGCTGAGTTCCTTCTCTGGTCAGATCACACTGCCTGTCATCCGACGACAATACGAAATTGAAACAGCCAACACTGAGAATAGCAATTGATCTGATTTCATTCTCTTCAGAACTGCGCCGAAATCTTAAAATAGAGGCGGCTGTTGTCACTAAACTGTCCAAACTGGCTCCGTTTATGTCCAAAGTACTGGACCACACCAGTATCTACGCTGACTTCCTGAGTCAGACGATAAATCAGATTCAGCTTATTGAGGTACCCAGTGCGACCTGACTCGCTGTCTGACAAGGTGTTATTCATCAGTGTCAGCCGGTCTGCCCTGAAATTCTGGCTGACGGTGAATGACATCTGATCTGACCGCGCTCCATCAACATTGCCCTTTTCGGGCAGCCAGTGACGGGCAAATTGTATATTGGTGGTAAAAGCACTATAGGAATAATCGAATCCGATTAACGCGCTGCTTTTATCCGCCTGATCTGCCTCACCCTGTTGATTCCGAACGTAACTGCCGGGCATGTATGCCAGATCACCACGGACGATCCAGCTAGCTATGGGGGTAGCCACCGACACACCCGCCAATTTTTTACGCCTCTGACTCAACTCAGGTCGCCCTTCATCATCTGAAAGCAGGATAGGCTCACCATCCCAACCGTAATAGCTGTACAGGCCAAGGTCCCAGTCTTCTGCAGCCACAAAACGGTAGCGTAGTGCCGCTGACATCGCCTGCGCGGTATAGCTGTCAGGTTTGTCCCAATTGGGCCGTACCGGGCTACCTGCAAACAGATCAAACTCGGAGTCGATGGCAGGTAAACGTGGTGCTTTCACCTCAGGAATAAGCAGCAATTGAATATCACCGTTATCAAGCATCCTGGTGGCATTCATCATGGTCAGAGGTAACCGGCCCTCTTCAAAGTCGTCAATATAAGCAAGCACATTTTCGCGGCCATCGAGTGGATTAACGACATCCAGAACCCGGAAATAATCGCCCTGCCCCCAGGTCACCTGCTGTTTCCCCAACACCCACTCCCAGTTGCCCGCCATGCAGTTCAGGGTCAGTTGTCGTACTTCCAGACGGCTATCCCATTCCTGATCATCCGGGTCGCTTATCCCAGGCCTGGCGCGTTGATCTAATGCCATTCCGCGGATCTGATACGCAGCAACACAGGCATCACCGGCATCCAGTTCTCCACTGTATTTTGCGAAGAATTTGTCCGCTGCTTTGCCTGAAACTTCAGACCCATGATCGTGCTGATAGTACACTTCGGTCTGAGCCGTAGCGGACACTGGCAATGCCAGTGCCGCAACTGCAAGAACGAAGGCGGGCTTTGAGATGACCGCCATTACAGCCCCCGTTTAAGAGCAACCATGCTGAACTGTGCATCTTTAACCGGCAGGTTATAGTCGATGCTGTTCAGTTTCAGTTGCGTTACATCTCCCGTCTGGACGTTGTTTACGTGCAGCGAGGTGACGGTCCAGAACCCGTCTATCAGCTCTATCGTGTCAGCGGACATGGTTTTGATATGGTGTCCCTGCTCATCAAAGTATTCTTCTTTAATAATCAGATGACGCGCCGGATCTACCCAGGACACTTTACGGGTATAACCAGTTTTAAACACCGTATTATCATTGGCAGCCTCACCCGTAATACGGGCAGTGCTGACACCATTGATCACTTCATTTCCGTCCAACTGATATCGGAAGTCCTGAAGCTGAAGGCGCTCAAGATCGGCAAATGACATTTCACTACTGACGAAGCGCCCACGCTTATTCTTAGATGATAAGCGCTTTACCTTTTTCATCGCCGGGATATAAATCCAGATATCGTCATCGCGATCAGACGCTTCTTCATACGCGTGAAGCATGACGCCAGTACCAGCCACATCGGCAGGCTGACTGACGTATACCATCGACTTGCTGTCCTGCCCCTCATCGGTTTCCAGCATGGTGATATGCCGGACACGTTCGAAGCCATCTTTGCTGGTGAGCGTCATAGTAATGTCTGACTTACGGCTATCACCATCTGCACGAAACTTCACCTGCTGCATCAGTTCGTAGGCTGCCGGGTCACTTTCTGACGCACTGGCGAAGCCGGCCGAGAGCGAACAGATCAGTGCCACTGTGCTGATGGCCGTTTTCTTTAATGACGGTATTTTCATGACACTGCCTCCTCTGCAGTCAGGGATAACTCTTCCTGTGGTGCACCGACAGAGCCAGGGAAAAGACGGATAAGCATCGGTAATACAAAAAGAGTCGCCAGCGCAGAAATGACCATGGTCATCGCAATCAGGTACCCCAGATTGGCCAGTGCAGCGAATGTAGACAGACCCAACATAGAGAAGCCGAGACTAAGTACCAGAGTGTTAAAGATCACTGGCCGGTAAACCCCACTCAAAGCTTCTTCAATAGCTGGATTAACGTCCATTCCCTGCTCACGCTGCTGGCGGTAGCGGCTGATAAAGTGAATCGCGTAGTCGACACCTACACCAATCGCGATGGCGGCAACCAGTGACGTTCCGATATCCAGATCCATTCCAACCAGCGGCATAATCGCAAAGTTAATAAATACCGTCAGTGTGAGCGGCAAGGTACCAAGAATACCGAACACCGCAGAACGGAATACCAGCGCGAGCAGAACAAAAACGCCCAGCAGAGACCAGCTCAGGCTGGCGATCTGACCGTAGATCACTTCGTTCTTGGTTGATACCAGAAGCTCACCAAAGCCGCTTGCCTCAATCTCAACAGAAGGCGGCAGCACCGAGCGGGCGTAAGGCAGAACATCATTCAGAGTCGCTTCCATCACGCTCGACTGATCAGAGTGGTTAAACACAATAATCCGCGCGTTCTGATATTTCTGATCTACGGTATCAAAAATGCCCCGGCCATCACTGCTCTCGTACAGGAAGAAATACTGCGCCAGCAGATCATCACCACCCTCAGGCAGCGCAAAGGCTTCTTCGCCACCCGCCAGCAATCGCTGATTGAGGAGTTTAATGAAATCGACCGGTGAGTAGCTGAAACCAACGTCTTCATGTTCGGCCAGGCGTGCCTGAATTTTCTCGATGGCCTGCAGCAGTTCCATCTGCTTAAACGTGTCTGGGGCATCCGCTTTCAGGGTAATGCTGAACAGCATGGTACCGGCAAAGTAGCTGTTAATGATCTCATCATCGACACGGATCTGACTGTCAGCATCAAAGTACTTAATCGCTTTGTTATCAATATTCAGTTGCGACAGTGATACACCCATCACAGCAACCAGAACGATAAATGCGAGTCCGGCCGCTTTTGAGTTGCGTGCCAGGCCATTATTCACAGCCAGTACCGAGTTTTTAAGTTTGCGGTCAATCATATTGTCGTCGGTCGGATCTTCCGCCGGTTTTACGCGGGCGAACTTCAGCAATACCGGCGGCAGAAGCAGCATGGTAATGATCAGTGCGAAACACACGCCCACTGCCACAAACAAACCGAACTCACGGATAAAGGTGATATCGGTATTCATCAGTGACAGGAAGCCAACGGCAGTCGTCAGACTGGTTACCAGCATAGGAGCCCAGAGGGCTTTCAGTGTCTGAGACAGTGCCCGCTCTTTAGAACCACTCTTCGCGTGATGTGAAAATTCAGCGAGGAAGTGAATAGCATCCGCGACCCCAATAGAAATCAGGAAGACCGGCAGCATCGTGGATACGATATTCTGTTTCACACCGAAGGCCGTCATCACTCCCAGCGTCCAGATGACGCTCAGGATAGCAATCGTCAGAGGCAGCAGAACACCACGTGGATTACGGAACATAATCAGCAGCACCGCCATCACCACCAGAATGACCGCCGGGAAGAGGCGATCACTGTTTTCTTTCATGGATACTGCCGTCTGACCCGCCGTGACCGGGGCGCCACCCAGGTGATAGCTATTTACGTCAGAGGTCTGCCCGATCAGAGCCTGAGTTGCCAGATAGAAGAGCTGCATATTTGGAGCATCGTCTTCCGGAATCAGCAACTCTACCTGCATATTGGTTGCTTTTGCCGTGGTCTCAAACAGTGCGCCCATCAGCACCTGATTTGAGAGTGCTTCTTCTCTGAGGTCCTGAATGCCCTGCTCGGTGCGAGGAACGGAGAACATCATCGGATGAATATCCAGCATATCGTCTTCGCTGGTAATACTCTCAACACTGACAATACTGCGGACTTTTTTCACCGGACGAACACGGATAAGAAAATCATTCAGCCAGTTCTGCTGCGTAACACTCAGGTTACCAGTGCTTTTCAGGTAGCTTTTCAGATCGACCACACGATCGTAGTCTTCCGGAGAGAAACCACCGTCGACAATCTGCTCGATAATCACACTGGCACGCTGATCTGCACCCAGACTATCGAGCATCGCTCTGTCACTGTCGCCAGCCAGGGTGACTGCCAGAATGTTATGGTGCAGGTCATAGATTTCCTGCAATGACTGACGGTTAAAAATAGTCTCGCTGTTACTCACAACAGAGATAAACAGGGACTCTCCGCTGGTCGTGAACTGATCTTTCACGTAAAAATCAGCCTGACGGCTGGCATGATCCGGCCCTAAAAAATAAGGCGTTGCGTTAGTTTTCATATTGGGCAGCTGACCAAGTGCTGCCACCGTAATACCGATAAGTACCAGTAAAGATACCCACCAGAAACGCTGCATCGCATTGCTGTATCGTTCAGCGAAAGTTTTCATAATCTCATCCTGTTCAGTATTTTTCAGCACGGCTGCAGAGCCATAAATTCATTACGGATCTCTTTCCAGATCGCGTTCTTCTGGATTTCTGCCGTTCCTCCTGCGATGGTTGCGCCAAGAGAATCCAGCATGCGGCGGCAATACGGCGTGTCGTGTTTGTAGCCGTGATTACCAAAGATCTGGATCGCACTTTTGGCACAATCGAACGTCCATTCAGCGGCGTTCATTTTGGCGATAGAAGCTTCCATAGAGGCGTTCTCGCCCTTGCAGAATTTATCCAGAGCCTTGTAGCCCATCGTGCGCGCAATTTCGTAATGAGAACGCATGCCTACCAGGCGCTCCTGGATGTACTGGTATTCAGCAATCGGACGCTCGAATGCTTTCCGTTCAAAGCTGTAAGACAAAGCACTCTGGTAGGTCGGCAAGGCATAGGCATTCACCGCGATCGCGGCGAGAATCCGCTCGTACAGAAACGCATAACGCAGCACGCCAACGCCACCACCGACGGAGCCCAACACATGATCATCCGATAACGCATGGTCGTTAAACGAAATACTGCCCGTGGGGGTGCAGCGGTTACCGATCAGTGGAAACGGCTCCGAACGGACAATCGAATCGCCATTGGTTTCGCAGATATACGCAGTAATATTCTGCTTTTCTGGAAGATGCGGAGAACGGGCAAAGAAAATAAGAAGGTCAGCGACAGGCGCATTGGTTATGTTCCACTTAGTACCATTCACCAGATAACTGTCTTCGCCGTTCAGCTCGGCGAGGGTAGAAATACGCACGACATCAGAGCCACAATGCTGCTCAGTAATTGCAAAGCTGCCGACATACTCACCCGACCCCAGCTTCGGCAGATACTTCAGACGCTGCGCCTCGGTACCGAACTTAAGCAGCGCTCCCTGCATCAGTGCAACATGCGCAATAAGTGAAACAATGATTGAAAAGTCATCACACCCTTCAACCAGGCCTTCAAGCGCGGCCGCAAAATCCATTTCGGTCAGGCCCTGACCACCATATTCCTGAGGAATATGCAGACGAAAAAAACCGGTATCCGCGAGCTTCTTCCAGGTGTCATAGCAGAAGCTACCAGCACTGTCGCGATGTACCGCCTCGGGAGCGATCTGTTCCCGGGCATAGTTTTCATAAAACGACTTCAGTTCCATCTGTACCTTATTCATGTGAACTCCTTATCTGATATCAGGCTGTGATCAGCTCTTTGGTTAAGTGGGAGAGTTTTTCTGTCACCTGAGCCATGCGCTCCGTGCGCAACATCAACCAGGTGTCGTTATCCATTTCCAGAGCCTGGTTGAACCAGGCGAGGGCACTGCAGTCCATATCACTGAGACGGAAAGCAAACGGCAGGAGGTCGTCTGCGAAATAGCGGGGGTAATAGAGGTGATCTGGCGGCAGCAGACGCTCACCCACTTCTGCGAAGCAATAATTCACGCCCAGCGCCAGAAGATTGCGAATCTGAATGTTTTTCTCACCGTCGCCAATAATGGCAACGGCATCACTGCCGGGAGTCTGCAGATATTCAAAGGCCGCAAGTAACATTTCACTGACCGAGCGCACCGCCAGCGGGTCGTTTTTTCTTAACCAGCCATTGCGGACAACCCGCCCGACTTCACGGACCTGACGCACCGGAAGAAACTCCAGCCAGGGGATGTTACGGAAGGCCGCCCTCCCCCAGGCATTTTCCGTTGCCAGAAGCGGACGACTACGATCCCCCATCAGGCCGCGATAATTTACCGGCTTTTTAATGGTGCAGTACGCCAGCAGCTCGCCCGTCATCGAATTCAGCACAATGCAGTGAATGTCCTCTGCGGTGAGCGAGTCGACAGGCTCGCACTCAAGCGCAAGCTGCTCAGCCAGTGATTCATTCAGAAAGCCCACCGCAGCATAATGAACAAATGCAAACCTCAGCAGATCTTCATTATCCTGCTGAGAAAGCTCATCACTGCTGATCAGCAGGCTGGTCACCCCCTGACGCTCGTGCTGAATATACTGCTGACGTTCAAGCAGATGGGGTAACCTGGGAGGCTGATAGCGCTGCACCAGAGACTCAAAGTAACTCATGTCAGGCTTCCTGCTCGGCGGCCTGCATGGCGTCCTGGATATAACCAGTGAGCCACGCCTGCTTCGTCAGTAAATCCAGTTTCTGCTCATCGTTCAGCTGAATCCCCAGCAGGTCACTGACGTTGATATTCAGTTCTTTCTGAAGCGCCTGGCCTTCAAGAACTTTCACCAGAGTCCAGACCGCCACCAGGCCGAACAGATCCGCTGCGACACCCAGCTGAGAGACAAAGTCTTTCCCCTGAAGAAGTACGGCTTCAAGTTCTGCATACATTTCATAGGGAATTTCTTTCACCGGCACCAGCAGCGCACAACAGATGAGGGCCGGGAGCTGATCAATCTGGTCTTCCGTAATCCGGTTATCCAGCAGAGACTGCTCAGGCTTGCGATAATCCAGAACATTGATGTACTGACACGCCGCCATGTCATAGCCGCTGACAACCACTTTGTTGTTAGCTTTGGCATAACGATGCAATTCGTATTTTGCTTTCAGGCCCGACGTAGTGGTGACATCCACACCGTCGATAATGATATCTGCGCGTGTTACCAGCTCTTCAACGTTCTCGGCGGTAATCCCAGACGACCAGGTTTCAACGCTGACATACGGATTAATGGCAGCACAGATTTCGCGGAAGACATCTACCTTCATCCGGCCGTCATCCGCCAGCGTCATCTTCTGGCGGTTCGCATTATTCACCTCGTAACTGCCGTTATCCGCTAACAACAGATGGGTAAAACCCGTTCTGACCAGAAGTTCGACGGTGCTTCCGCCGGTCGACCCACAACCGGCAACCAGTACGGTTGAACCCGCGATTTTCTGCTGCAGCTCCGCTGAGATAAAGGTGGTGTTACGCAGTGTCAGCTCACGATAGAGGTCGGCCGCCATAGTACTTTCCATGTTTTCGCTCCTTGGGTTGGTTTAGCAGTTAAGCTACCAAGGGACTGAAACAGGGGTAACTGTCCGACCGGACAGGCAGGGCTGTCACAAAACTGTCAACCTGTCAGAAATTGCCCTCAACTTGCACCCGCTGCTGGTGCAGGGCAAAATTCGCGCACAATCACTAAAGTCATCCTTGTGCCTTCCGGGGCATACGCCACGGTTATCCAGATGCTCCAGAAACACCAGCTCGAACTGTTAAGCCCTGCCCGCGACGTCAACATCGCGAAAGAGGCCATCCTGCACGGTGCCGATGCGGTGTATATCGGGGGGCCGGGCTTTGGGGCACGCCATAACGCGGCGAACTCGGTGAGCGACATTGCCGATCTGGTGAGCTTTGCCCACCTGTTCCACGCCAAGGTGTTCGTGACCATGAACACCATCCTGCATGATGACGAAGTCGAGCCTGCACGCAAGCTGATCCACCAGCTGTACGACGCCGGCGTGGATGCCTTGATTGTTCAGGATATGGGTGTGATGGAGATGGATATTCCACCGATTGAGCTGCATGCCTCGACTCAGTGTGATATCCGCCGTTTAGAGAAAGCGCAATTTTTATCCCAGGCGGGCTTCTCGCAGATCGTTCTGGCCCGTGAATTGAATCTGCAGCAGATCAAAGAGATCAGTGATTCTGTTGATGCCGCTGTGGAATTCTTTATCCACGGGGCACTGTGCGTTGCTTTCTCGGGCCAGTGCAACATTTCGCACGCGCAGACGGGCCGCAGCGCCAACCGTGGCGACTGTTCACAGGCCTGCCGTCTGCCGTACACCTTGAAAGACGACGCAGGTCGTGTCGTTGCCTACGACAAGCACCTGCTGTCGATGAAAGACAATAACCAGACGGATAACCTGCGCGCCCTGGTCGACGCAGGTGTACGCTCCTTCAAAATCGAAGGACGCTATAAAGACGTCAGCTATGTAAAAAACATTACGGCGCATTATCGTCAGTTACTGGATGAAATTCTGACCGATCGCCCGGATCTGGCGCCAGCCTCCAGTGGTTATACCCAGCACTTTTTTGCGCCGAATCCCGATAAAACCTTCCATCGTGGCAGCACCGATTATTTTGTCTCGGATCGAAAAATCGACATCGGTGCCTTTGATTCGCCAAAATTCGTCGGCCTGCCTGTCGGCCAGCTGATCGGCATTGGTAAGAAAGACCTGACCGTCCAGACCGACACAGAACTAACCAACGGCGATGGTCTGAATATTCTGGTGAAACGCGAAGTAGTGGGCTTCCGCGTGAATACCGTACAACAGTTATGTGAATTTGACGACGAAGGCACACACTACTGGCAGTACAAGGTAACACCGAATGAAATGCCAGAAGAGATGGCGCGTGTACGCCCGCCTGTCGCACTCAATCGCAACCTCGACCATAACTGGCAGCAGGCGCTGCTGAAGACCTCGGCCGAGCGTCGCGTGCTGGTGAACTGGCAGATTGCAAGTACTCAAGCGGCACTCACCGCAACGGTTACCAGCGAAGAAGGCATCAGTGCTTCTGTGACGCTCGAAGGCCCTTTCGAAGCAGCCACCAACGCAGAGAAATCGATGCAGCAACTGCAGGACACCTTCTCGAAGCTGGGCACGACCATATACCACGCCGACAACATCAATATCGAAGGCGATGCCTGGTTTATTCCCGGCTCGCAGCTGAAAACTTTACGTCGTGATGCCATTGAAGCCTTAACAGCTGCCCGCATTGCCCAGCACCCACGCGGCTCGCGTAAAGCCGTCAGCGACCCTGCCCCGGTGTACCCGGACACTGCGCTGTCGTTCCTGGATAACGTCTATAACGAAAATGCCCGTGCCTTCTACAAGCGCTTTGGCGTTGAGTTAATCGAACCAGCTTTTGAAGCCCACGCAGAGACCGGCGACGTGCCAGTGATGATTACCAAGCACTGCCTCCGCTTCTCGTTCAACCTCTGCCCGAAACAAGCCAAAGGCGTCACCGGTGTCATCACTAAGGTGAAAGACATGCAGCTGGTTCACGGTGATGAGGTACTGACGCTGAAGTTCGACTGCAAGCCGTGTGAGATGCACGTCGTTGGCAAGATCAAACCCCATATTTTCAAATCGGCCCTGCCCGGAAGCATAGAGAGCGGCGTCGGCATGTTTGATCCGGCCGATCTGATCGCCAGCAGTCGCGATTGACCTTAATGACGCAAGTGTCCTGTCGCGACGAGACATCGTCTATTTATTGAACATTTGGTAATATCACGTCACTCAATAACCGACATGGACGTGGTATTTATGGCCCTCCTTAAGCAGTTGGCAAAGGCTACAGGAGTCTTCGCTTTATTTAGTTCAGCAATAACCAACGCTGCTGTTCTTGAAATCCGTGAGCACGATGATGTTGTTTACGCGCTGACCAGCAACCAGGCCATCCTGCGCTTTGACCTGGCTTCAGGCTCCGAGCTGACACCAATCGCGCTTGCCAATCCAGCACAGCACTTCACGATTGACGGCGATGACGTCATCACCGCTAACAACCGTGAACTTCGCTCAGTATCTCTTATTGACGGCAGCACCAGCTACATTGGCGGCACCTCTTCGAATATCTCTGCGATTGGTGCTGAAAGTGGAGTGATTATTACTTATGAAGCGGATGAATATTCCCGAACCTATTCCTCCGAAGGCACTGTTCTCGCAAGCCGATCATTTTCATCCGCAAACATCAGGTTTGCCCAGAGCAAATCTGCAACGGCGATCACCTATCTTGATGACGGTTACGAGGATGTCTGTCACCTGACGATTTCAGACAGCAATACCACTGACCGTTCCTGCGAAGATGTCTACTATTCCGAGTTCGGCACCGCATCGGCGATCACAGCGGCGGCAGCGCACCTCGTGATATTGAATACTGGCTACGTGGTCGATACTGACTTAGCTAAAGTCGCCTCCCGATTGCCTGCGCTTGATATCCAGGCATCTGCCAGTCTGGAAAACTCATTATTAGTTAAAACATCGACCGGACAACTTGAACAATACTCCATTCGGGGCGTAAAAGAAGGTAGCTACAGTGGCCTTGGAACTGAAAATTATCTGACAGCCTATACCGACGAGTTCGTAGGCCTGACGATTACAGACAGCGAAATTACTGGCCAGTATTTCTCTCCTGAGATTGACCTCACCCCAACACCGGTCGTTAACGATGTGCCTGTGCTTCCAGCAAATAGCGCCAGCATCATTCCTGAAAAAATTCTCACAAATCAGGATGGAAAGGCACTTATATACGATGCCGAAACAGCAGGGTTATATGTATGGAGCGTGGCCGATAACGCTTACGTAACGAGCTATTACGCTGGCAACGATCTGGTTGATGCAACGTATGACAAATACTCAGACGCCATTTTCAGTGTTCACCGGGATGGCTTTCTTAAAAAAATTGACCTGACCGATACGTCTTCGGTACTGACTTCCATTGCCTATCTACCCGGCTCAGATGCACAGCGCATTGTGACGTATATGGACAAGTTCTACGTGAAACAAAATAGTTCACGTCAACACATCCTGGCTCCTGATGGAGCGTTCACTGGAGTCTTTTCGTATAGCTCGGGCAACGCAGACCCAAGTCATTGGGATGATGAAACGAGTGCATATTTCACACTGTCCGGAAGTTATCTTTACAAATACTCCTACGACACCGCCACCGAATCACGGACAGCATCGCAAAATATTTCTACGGGAACACTCCCAGAGCGACGTTTTTCGATGCTTCCGGAACTGGACGTAATTGCGTTAAGTAACGGTAAGCTTATGTCCCTGAGCTCGCTGTCCAATACCAGGACACTCAGCACCAACATTTACGATGCTGCCTATCCTGCTGGCTCATTGATGACAGTATCCGCCGATCGCTCGGCACTTCAGGCCTGGTCGGCCTCTGGTGAACTTCTCAATAGCATACCTCAGGCAGCAAGCAGTGACCTCCGACTGGTATACGACGAAACCTATCTGGCTCTCGTGCGGGTGTCAGAAGAGGGGACCGTGATTACCCGCTACAACCTGGTATCAGATGCAGATGTTGACTCAGACGACGTTTCTGATCTGTTCGACAATTGTCCCGACATCAGCAACGGTGATCAGGCAGACCTGGACGGTGACAATATCGGTGACGTCTGTGATCAGGATGAAGATGGCGATGGTATACCCAATGCAATAGAAGACGAAGTCGGCCTGAATGCCCGGGATGAAAGCGACCGCGAGACCGATCTCGACTCAGATGGCATACCGAACTACTACGAATACCTGACAGGTACGCCTATTGATGAGACTACCACTTTATCGCTTAGTGGCAATTTCAGCATTACCTTCGATGATGGACTGATTCCATCGTATCTGGTGACCTCCGGCGGAACATGGTTTGTATTGGAAGATATTTCCTACAACGTCGATGGATATGACCTCAGAGCGCCAGCGGCATTGGATAATGCGCCACTCCCGTATGTTCTGTTTTATGCCGTTTTCGATGGAACTGGAGATCTCCGCTTCGAAATCACAACGGACAACTCTTACTACTCGGATCAACCCAAAGTAGTAAAAGTGTATATCGACGACGTGGAGTTTGATTACCGCTATCGGGACGGGTATCGATATGTGGATGGAGGAGAAATTTCAAACGGTGTTCATGCCGTGAAAATAGAGCTGCAGGTTCCCGGGCGCAACTGGAACGACCCGGATGAACAACTTGTCCTCGATAACATAACTTACGAACCTTATATCGGTCCGGATTATGATGAAGACGGGGTACCAGACGCCACAGATAACTGCAAATACGATAGTAATCCATCCCAGAGTGACGCTGATGGCGACGGTAGGGGTGATGCCTGCGATAGTTATAACAACATCGATTATGATGAAGATGGTGTAGCAGACAGCATTGACAACTGTATGTACGACTACAACCCATCTCAGGCGGACAGTGACTCTGACGGTAACGGAGACGCATGTGACAGCTCCTTCACGCTCGACGGCGACCGGGACGGTGTTGATGATAGCTGGGACAACTGTCCGACAGTCAGCAACCCCGATCAGGAAGATCAGGACTATGACTACATCGGTGATGCCTGTGACGACGATATCGATGGCGACGGACTGTCGAACTCAACAGAAGAAAGCCTTGGGCGGGATGCCTACACAAGAGAAAGCGTTTGGTATGACTCCGATAATGATGGTGTAGCAGACGCTTTCGAGGAAAGATTTGGGACGTCCCCTAGCAGTGTCGATACATTCGAAAGCATATCCCTGCGAGACTACTTTCCGCTGGGCAATCTTCAGCAGAGCTATGTCTATACCGATCAGAGTTACCAGGTAACTATCACCGCACTTGGTGATGACCGATATCAGTTTAAGTACGATGATTCTGACTGCTATCGTGTGACGGAAAAGCGCAGCGATGGGATCTATCTGGTTGAAATCCAGTGTCCGGATGACAATTATCGCTCTGAATTCACAGACTATATGATCTTCCCGGCCGAGATGACTCCAGGGGAGCCTATGTTTATCTCAGGCAGTGTTGCCCGCTATAAAGACGATCAACTGGAGAGAACCGAAGCACTGTCTTACACCATCACCCTCATCGGCCAGTCAACCTATGACTTCAACGGGGCAACCTATCAGTCCATTGACATCATGTACGGAAACTCAATGAGCCACGTTGAAACCTACGCGGAGGGTCTTGGTTACGTCACCGACGGATATCTTAAATTGTCAGATTTTCAGGCATCAGATATCGACGAATGGAAGAGCAGCTCGTCGGGCTCAGGCGGGGCGATCAACCCCTTCTGGCTTCTGATCGCTCTTGTAGGGTTAGCATTCAGACGACGTGCCTGATACCGAAAACCGGGCCAATGCCCGGTTTTTTGTATACGTATGCATCTCATTTACAAACTGAAGTACTCCCGGCAGGCCAGACTGTTGTATTCTCACAGACAGTAATATGAAAGACGGAATCAGGGATGAAGCTGATCACATTCATGCTGGCGGTGTGTTTTCCAGTCCTGGCCTTTGCCGGAGGGCTGAAGTTTGGTCTGGTCGCCAAGAGTACCTCCGATCATAATTTTGTTGATGCCTGGCGTGGATGTCAGGAGCTGGCGCAGAAAGACGGCAATGAATGTATTCTGCTGGGTGACGAAGGCCCTGCCAGTCCTCACACTCAGACATTCGCGATTGAGCAGGCACTGTCGTCTGGCACCTTCAGTGCTCTGGCGATCTCGGTGACTAACTCTGAATTTATTGCTCAGAGCGTGATTCAGTCGGCCATTCCGATCCTCACGTTTGACTCCCCCTTCTCTCAGCGCAACCTCCACCTTCAGCGTGCGTACATAGGAACAGACAACAGCGCCTTCGGTCGTGACCTGGCTCTTATGGCGAAGTGGCTGAAACCCAATGGCGGCAGTCTTTGCATCTTTACTATTGACCATGACCCAAATCTGGCGAAACGGGTAGAAGCCGTAAGACAGACTCTGGCTGGAGACATACGACTCAGCCCGGATCAGGCCCTCAGAGGCGAAGGAGGCTGGTATGAAGCGATACGGTGTCCCAGTCTGTCACAGGCGGATTCCGCACAGGCGCTGATCCAGCTGGAAGGAACGCTGAGCCTGGTGGATCCCGATATGATCATATCGGTCGGCCACTGGCCGGTAGAAAATCCGGAAAGCTACCGGCGTACAATCGCCCCTTTCAAAGACCGGATTCTGAAGGGCAATAACAAGTTAGTGGTCGGTGTCGGATTTATTAATGACGCATACAAACAGCTGATCGCCGACGACATCGTTCACGGATTCGTCAGTATCGATTTCGTAGAAATTGGCCGCGTCACCTATCAACGGATGAAAGAGGCAGCAAAAGGGAAGATGCTTCCACCAACCAGTTACACGCCTAACCGTTTTATTCCGTCTCCGGTCGGGGCAGATCAAGTGAAGCTGGCAAAGTAAGCATCAGCTGTTCACCACGCAGTTCGAGCCCAAGGCTCTGAGCCTGAAGGAGCTGCCGTGCACTCCCCAATGCGGTGATATCGCCATCGTCGAGTGGTCGTTCAAAACGCTGCAGGTAATACCGACCTGCGTGTGAATAGATTTTATCTCCCACAATCGGGTGCCCGAGTGCGGCAAGATGCGCGCGGATCTGATGCCTGCGTCCGGTGAGCAGCTCACATTCCACCAGCGAATACTCTGAATGACGTTCAAGCACGCGAACCTGGGTATGACAGGATTTAGGGTTGAGATACTCACCCGATCCACTGTCTGCCACATACATCTGTGAGCGGATAGCGCTGCCCTGCTTTTCTGATAGAGGCCAGGTGATTTCATACGTATCCTGCGCCGGATTTCCCCACACCCAGGCGTGATAAAGTTTTTTGACTAACAGTCGTTCGAAGCGCTTTTTCCAACGCTTGTCGGCGGCCTCGTATTTTGCGATAAGTATCAGACCGGACGTCTCTGTATCCAACCGGTGCAGCAGGCGTGCATCCCGCCATGGAGTGTAGCGCCGGATCTCAGATATCAGCGTGCCGAACAGGTTTTTAGTCGTACGACTGACGGGCAGTGGCGCGGGCTTATATACCGCCATCAGATCATGCGTTTCCCAGATCACCTGCCAGTCATGGTTCACCGGGTCCTCGATGTGATCAGGTAGCGATACCGCCAGCTCTCCGGGCATGCACAACCCGCCTGGGGAAACCGGTTGACCACCAGAGCAGATCCGCCCGGAGGTCAGCCAGTGTACCAGCTCGTCCTCCGACTGACGGGGAAATGCCCATTGCAGAAACTCTTCGATGGACCGTCCCTGATCGGTCTCAAACAGCGTGAAGTGAAGTGTATAAGGCACTAGAGAATTACCCCCAGAATGCCGGCAAGAACTCCGTAACGCAACCCTTTCCCGATAAAGATCAACAGCCAGCTGAGCCGGCGCGGCGTCTGTGAGATACCCGCCATAAGCACCAGTATATCGCCCACCACAGGGACCCAGCTCAGCAACAGACTCCAGATACCAAAACGCCGGAACAACCGGGTGGCTGTTTCCCAGCCGGCGGGCAGTGCATGATTCTTTTCGTAGCTCGCCCGCCCTGCCTTACCCAACCACCAGGTCAGAATACCGCCGAGCGTATTCCCGGTCGTTGCAGCCCACCAGAGTCCTGTTGGGTTGTGCTGTTCGGATAACAGCCAGGCAAAGTACCACTCAGACCCCAGAGGCAGAACCGAGCCTGCCGCGAACGACAGCACAAACAGAGACAGAAGCGCGCTAATCGGCTCACTAAGCCATTGTTCCGACATGGTTTTTAGACGACCGTCTGATAAACTAGCGACCGATTTTATCAGCTGTACCACGCGTCCGCCCGGAGAAGATATGCTGAACGGCCTGTTTAAAGAAAAATATGCCTTACCACTCGAAGAAGTGAAGCGCCGTCATGAGTATGATGACTCCCGCTACATCCGCATTCAGGGAATGGACGTTCACTATCGCGATATTGGCGAAGGCCCCGTACTAATCCTGTTGCACGGCATGTTTTCGTCACTCCACACCTGGGAAGACTGGATTAATATCCTCAAAGATGACTTCCGGATCATCGCACTCGATGCACCGAACTATGGCTTTACCGGGCCACACCCGAAAGGCATGTTCAAAAATATTTACAGCGAATTTCTGAATGAGTTTACCGACGCGCTGAATATTCAGGAGTGTATGCTTGCAGGCAACTCACTCGGCGGCTGGATGAGCTGGGAGTTTGCCGGACGCTATCCGGAAAAGGTTAAGAAGGTCATCCTGATTGACTCTGCCGGTTTCTTCTTCGTGGTCCCCTGGTTACTGATGACGATGGCGTTTCCGCTATCGCCGCTGATTTCCCGCACTATGAAGTTTCCCAGGGGAGCATTTAAAGCGGTTCTGAAGCAGGTTTATGGTAATCCTGACCGTCTGCGCAAAGAAAAGCTGAATCTGTATTACGACCTGATGATGCGTGAAGGAAACCGCTCGTCCGGTGCCAGAGTGGTGCATTACATCCGGAATAATATCGGCTTCCGTACCGGCTATATGAAAGGCATTACTCAACCAACCCTGGTGATGTGGGGACGCAAAGATCGCTGGATTCCGGTCCGCCATGTCAAAGAGTTCTGCAGCAAAATCCGTAACTGTCGTTCGGTTATTTACGATGATGCTGGTCACATGCCAATGGAAGAGCTGCCAGAAATTACTGCGCAGGATGCCCGCGAATTTTTACTTGCGGACAACAACCGCTAATTCACAGGCACAGAGGCGGCAACCATCGTATCGCTGACGCCTCTGCTGGCAGGGGCCCAGTGACGCAGGTACGCCAGATCTTCAGAAAATTGTGTGCGTACGCCCTCGTTCACTTCAGGGACCACGGGCGTTGATGGCAACAATTTCACCGAGCCTGACGGCACCTTCAGAGCCTTCAGGCAATCGCACTGATACCGCGGTGAGTCCACCCGGTTGACTACCCACCATTCGGCCTGCAGATGCTCGTGAGTGATATCGAGAATGACGAAGCCGCGATAATAGAAATCAACAAAATTCAGGTGCGGAAGCAGCGCCTGCAGTGATGACCCGGCCAGCTGGGCTGTTGCTTTCACAGGAATCCCTGGTGAGGTAACGGCGGCGGTAACAAACTCGACTCCCAGGGGCTGCTCCAGATCGGCAAAAGGATCATCATGCAGCGTCATTGCCCAGGACGAATGAATATCGCCGGTCAGTACCGCCCAATTATCAATGCCATGCCTGCGAACCACCTCAAAAAGCCGCTGACGCGCCGCTGGATAACCATCCCACTGATCGTAATTAAAGGGCTGATCGTTGGTTCCCAGCTGCCCCATCATGACCTGCTGGCCCAGCAGTTTCCAACGAACGCCTTCCTGCTGCGCGGACAATAAGCGGGATTCCAGCCAGGATTCCTGCTCATATCCGAGCAATGTCCGGTCTTCCTGGTTACGTTCTTCGAGTGTTTCCGCAGGGGCGTCCCGCCCCGCCAGGCGCGTATCCAGTACAGACAGATCCAGCAGATTGCCAAAACGATATCCCCGGTACAGGGAGTAGCGGTCGAGGCCTTCCGGCTCCCGCACAGGCATCCATTCGTAATAGGCCTGCACTGCAGCCGCCAGACGGGAGGACCAGTCACCCTGAGTCAGATCAGAGTGGTTTGCGGCACCGCCCCGCCAGGCATTATTGGCAACTTCATGATCGTCCCAGATCACCACGAAGGGGTGCTGGCGATGCACCGCCTGAAGATCATTATCCGCTTTGTAGCAGGCGTGGCGGGCACGATAGTCGTCGAGCGTCACCGTCTCACCTGCAGGGCAATGCACCCGACCGGTTGTCAGAGAGGCTTCGAGGCTCGCATATTCATAGATGTAGTCGCCGAGGTGCAGTACCAGATCCAGATCGTCCCGGTGCGCTATCTCCCGGTAGACGTTGAAATACCCCTGCGCGTAGTTTGAGCATGAGGTGTAAGCCAGGCGCAGCTGAGAAACATCGCCCTCAGGCAGCGTCCGGGTCCGTCCCGTGTCCGACCACTGACCCAGCGCCTCGAAGGCGTAAAAATAACGCTTACCGGCCTGCAGACCCGTGACGTCCTGCTTGACTGTGTAGTCGGATTCCGGCCCTGCCAGGCCGTATCCTTCAGCAACAATATCGGTCAGACCTGGGTCACGGCTCATTACCCAGCGATAACTGACGTACTCATCCGTCGCCGCCGGAGTAATGCGCGACCAGATGATGACCCGGTCCTGCAGAGGGTCGCCACTGGCGACGCCATGATGGAAGGGGTATGTCTGTTCATGCCGGGGGCTGGCACGCCCACGCAGAAACACGCCACTGGCAAGGCTGTCGATCAGAAACTCACGTCGTGATAAAGGCATACCGGCCGCTCACACTTTGGCTGACGGGCACAGTTAAACCCTCCCAGATGACAGTGACATGGCCTGTTTCTGACAGTTCGGTGACAAGGGCTGATCACTGCGGGGCCAAAGGTGTCAGCAATTCACCTGTCGGGCGACGTCGATGTGGGGCATTCTCCGGTGCATATCGAAAAACAACAGGAATGCCTTATGTCTCTGCCCCACCGTTTTCTCCGCTATATGGGCCTGACACCACTATCTACCGCTCAGATGGCCGACATTTACGCCAACGAAGACTCGCGTTTTTTTCAGTATCGCGGCGATAACATCCATTACCGCATTGAGGGTCGCCAGGATGACGAAGCGCCAGTAATGGTGATGCTGCACGGTATCATGGCGTCATTGCAGACCTGGGATGGCTGGGTAGAACAACTGAAGGATAAGTACCGGATTGTACGCCTGGATGTCCCGGCATTCGGAGTCACAGGTGCAATCAGTGACAACGACACCAGTATCGAAGGGATTGTTGATCGTCTCAATGCCCTGGTGAATTACCTGAACCTGGATCGCTTTATTCTGGCGGGCAACTCGTTGGGCGGTTATATCTCCTGGGAATATGCCGCGGCTCACCCTGAACGTGTTTCTGCCCTGATTCTGCAGGACGCTGCGGGTTACCCTATGCCTCTGCCATGGCTGATGAAACTCTTCACCACACCAGTAATCCGTCATGCCGTCCGCTTAGGCGCGCCGCAACCAGTCGTCAGGGTGGTATTGAACGATGTCTACGGCGATAAGCGCCGTATCACCGCAGACAAAATCCCCTGCTATCAGGACATGATGCTACACAAGGGCAACCCACTGTCACTGCTCAAAATATTCGAAGAACTCGACAATATGTCTGCTGACCGTGTGCCTTCCGTCAAGGCACCTACGCTGATTCAGTGGGGTGAGAAAGACCGCTGGATTCCGCCCGCCAACGCAGCGCTGTTCAAGCGTGATATCGAAAACTCGGAACTGATTATGTATCCGGGAGTGGGCCATGTGCCGATGGAAGAGATTCCGGAACTCTCAGCAAAAGATGCGCACGAATTTCTGACCCGGGTACTCTGAGGCTTCCACCCCAGAGCCATTACCCCTCTGAACTCGCCGGCCGCAGCATTGCGGCTGGCCTTACTCACTCTTCCAGCAAGGGCTGCGCCCAGACGGACGTCATCAACTGCCACCAACTCTGCGTCTGCATTTCTGATCTCCTGCACCAGACAACAACATCTTCAGCATAAGAGACCAGAAACGATTAATGAAATTGTAATTTTATCCTTATCTGATAACCCTGAACTATCAGGATCTGGCGGGGCCGATCAGCCAGTGTGCCAGCCGGTTTCCGGCAATCAGAGCAAGCAGAAACCAGATAATCTCTGGTCTGAAACTCAGCAGGTCGACCAGAGCAGGCCCCGGACACAATCCCACCAACCCCCAGCCAACACCAAACAGAACGGCACCCACTATCAGGCGCACATCGATCCGCTGCAGAGAAGGCAGATGAAATTCTCCTCCGGCAAAAGGCTGTGAACGCCCTTTCGACCAGTGGAATGCAAAGAAGAACACGACCACAGCCGCCCCCATCACTGCCATCAGCTCGGGCTTCCACTGACCAAAAATATCCAGAAACGCACGCACCTTGGCCGGGTCGTTCATTCCGGAAAGCAGAAGACCCAGTCCGAACAACAGACCACTCACCAGCGCCAGAATGGCATTCATACCGAGCCCCCCAATTGGTTCATAACTGCCACCGTCGCAATGCCAGCCGCCATAAACACCAGAGTCGCAGTAACAGAGCGCAGTGACAGGCGCCCCATGCCACAGACGCCATGACCGCTGGTACAGCCATTACCTATGTAGGTACCAAAACCGACCAGAAGACCTGCCGCAATTAACAGTCGCGGGTCATCAGTGATCGTCATGGGTGCTTCCGCTCCAGCAAGATGAAAGAGCGGGTAAGCCGCCACCAGACCGATGAAAAACCAGAGCGACCAGCGACGCTGTGGCTCGTTCAAAGCAAACAGGCTGGACATCACACCTGTCATACCACTGATACGGCCGATACCCAGCCAGAGAACGGCCGCGGCAAGCCCGATCAGCAGACCGCCGGCTAATTCAGAATACATTCATACCTCCGCATCGCGGGACTTCAGAACTGAGGGGCGCATTCTACCTCAGACGGCAGCGAGGGTCTTATCCACAGAGAGTTTTTACCAGAGCAGCAAAGCCCTATACTGAAGGTTACTGAAACAGTCACAGGATAAAGACATGACGTCAGCAGTCATCCAGGGCCAGCAGGGTACCCCGCTCCATCTGATTGAAAAACATGCCTACCAGGGCTGGCTGGAACAACAGCCCGCTATGACAAAGCAATGGCTCAGTGCCACTAACTTCAAAGGCTACGGTGTATCCGTTATTCCTGCCAATGATGGACAGGTCAGCGCCGCCCTGTGCGTTGTCGAATCTCTGGGGGATTACTTTGCCTGTGGTCAGCTTGCCAGCACGCTGCCGGAAGGCACATATGTGCTTGCCGCCGCTCTGAACAGTGCCGACCTGACCGCCGTCGCCTTTGGCTGGGGTATCGGTGCCTACCGGTTTGACCGTTATACAGAGAAAGCGCCAGCACGAGCCTTACTGGCGGTCGACGATGCCAATGTTCTGGCCGATGCAACACGCCTGATTGAAGGGACCTCCCGCGTACGTGACCTGATCAATACTCCGGCGTCAGACATGATGCCGCAAAATCTGGCTCAGACCGTGAAAGCCCTGGCCGAAGAGTTCGACGCCACTTTTCACGAAGTGGTTGGCGATGAGCTGCTGAAGCAGAATTACCCTATGATCCATGCTGTTGGTCGCGCCAGCGTACATCAACCTCGTCTGCTGGATCTCACCTGGGGTGACGACAAGCATCCAAAAGTCACCCTGGTAGGCAAGGGTATCTGTTTCGACAGTGGCGGCCTCAACCTGAAGCCCGGCGAAGCCATGCGTCAGATGAAGAAAGATATGGGGGGCGCTGCGCACACCATCGGGCTGGCTTACCTCATCATGGCTGCCAACCTGCCTGTCCGCCTGCGCCTGCTGGTTCCCGCGGCTGAAAACGCCGTGAGTGGCGATGCCTTCCGCCCGGGCGACGTATTGCCTACCCGCAAAGGCCTGACGGTCGAGATTGATAATACCGATGCAGAAGGCCGTCTGGTGCTGTGTGATGCATTGTTTGAGGGGGCAAGCGAACAACCTGATCTGATGATCGACTTCGCCACTCTGACCGGCGCCTGCCGTGTGGCACTGGGCACGGACCTGCCCGGCTTCTTCACTAACCAGAAGCAACTGGCCGGAGACCTGATGCAGGCTGGCGAAAAAGTCAGCGACCCTGTCTGGAACCTGCCACTCTTCCGCATGTACAAAGAAGCGCTGCACAGCGAAGTAGCAGACATGGTGAACTCAGTGCCCAGCCCGTTTGGCGGCGCAATCACCGCAGCTCTGTATCTGGAAGCGTTCGTCGGTGATTGTCCTTGGGTTCACTTTGATGTGATGGCGTGGAACCGCCGGGCGTTCCCGGGCCGTCCGGTCGGTGGAGAAGCCATGGGGATGCGCGCAATGTTTGATTATCTGCGCAACCGCTATCAGGGTTGAAACGACGTACACTAAAAAAACCCGGCAATTGCCGGGTTTTTTCAGGAGTTCACACCAGGATCAGGCAGTTTTACTGTCTGAATTAGTGCTGTAAATATCATCAACGGTGACTTCAACGTTCTCAGGCTTGTGGTTCACCACTGCAGAACTGGCCTGCTTCTGCGTCTTACGCGTACCTTTCTTGAACAGAGTACGACGTGCATCCAGAATCACGCGGCCAAACGATACCCAGTCCATAGAACCAACACATGCCATTTCGTCACCCTGAGCCCAGCCCGGGTTACGGCTTTCGAAGAAGGCAATCTTAGGCACCGCACGCTCTTTCTCGGTGATCGGAGTCACGAAATCAGACAGAGCACAGGCATCGTCACCAAAGTCCAGCAGACCGGTTTCACGGTTCAGCTTACCTGGGAAGATATTATCCGCAGCAGCAAACGCAACTTCTTTCAGCTTCGGATCATCGCCATCGATGTTCGGATAATACTTGTAGAAGTTGTTCGCCAGAATCAGGTAAGTACGGTAGCCCATAGAAATCAGGAACCAGTACATTGGCAGCGTTGGGTGACGCAGACGCTCAGACAGCAACCAGCGGAAGAAAGACTGCGGGAAGGCTTTAGTTCCCCAGTATTCCTTAGACATAACAGTATCACCGCTGAACAGAATACGGGTCGGCTTACCATCAACTTCAATGGTACGGGCAACACCTGTTGAAAACCCTACGACTTTGCCGTCGGTTTTACGTTTAGCGATGTGCGCGCCGGTTTTATTAGAGAAATCTTCCAGGAACTGTGAGAACGGCGTGTTCTGGTAATACACCTTGAACAGCTCATACATTCCCAGACATTCGTCCAGAGTAATATCTTCGCGCTTTTTGAAGCGCATTTTGATAGGTGGCAGTTTTTTTGCCGTGCTCTTGTTGGCAGACATAGTGAGAACTCCTGTCCCTCGCGGGGCTCATTTATTGTATTTATCGAGCATTCAGGTCGGGCTACCCCCGGACTTCCTGTCCTGCCATGCTTCCCGGGAAACAGAGACGAAAAAGCCACCCCTCACTGGAAACCTGGGCATTCCCGGCCCGTGAGCTGTGGATCATCGTGTATTCACTGGGTTGCATGCGTTCAAGAAGCATCTTGCTTCTCTGGATGTCCGAGTCAGGTCCCTAACCTGAAACTGAGACAGCCTAGCCTGGCATTACCGGTCCCTTACCGGTAACAGAACCAATATACAGTTGTTCAGAAAACAAAAATCTGTCTATTAAGTTCAGAAGTGCGAGTTTACGCCTTTTTGGCCGGTCGCCAATGGGCAATTTGAGCCAGCAGGCGCATGGCTCAAAATGGCATAGACTAATGTGACTTTAGTCACTTCAAATCTGCTATCTCTTGCTGGTAGTGATCATCGAAGGATTCGAAGGCAGTGCTGTTGTGACCACAGCAGCGGATAGAGCCGGTTTCAATATTATAGACCCAGCCATGAATCTCTACCTTTCCGGTGGCCAGTTTGGCAGCTACGACAGGATGGGTACGCAGGTGCTGTACCTGCTGCAGAACATTCTCTTCAATGGCCTCATTCAGATGTTCGTGACCAAGGCATGCCCCACTCTCAATACCGTTGCGCTCGCGCACAATCTCCATCGCCGAGCGACAGTGGCCCAGCCACTCTTTAACGTGGGGCAACCCCTTCAGGGCATCGAGATTCAGTGCACCTTTCACCGCACCACAGTCAGTGTGACCACACACAATGATATGACGCACGCCAAGCACAGCCACTGCGTACTCAATTGACGCTGTCATACCACCGGTTTCGTTTGAATGAGGGGGGATGACATTGCCAGCATTCCGACAGATAAACAGGTCACCCGGGTCAGAACCCGTCAGCAGGTTCGGATCAATACGCGAGTCGGAGCAGGTGATAAAAAGAAAGTCCGGGTTCTGTCCACCCGCCAGGGTCCCGAACAGGTCTTTACGCTGTGGATAAACATTCTTGCGAAAGTTAAGAACACCCTTGATTACGTCTTTCACTGCTAATCCTCTCAATACAAGTGCAACGGCACTGCTGAATACTTCACAAGTGCCAAGGATAATGAATTGCGCCACATCCGACTATGACTGTGGCGCCCTGATCGCAATTAAACGATTTCGATCAATACCTCTCCGGGCGTCACGCGGTCGCCCTTGCCGACATGAACTGCTTTGACTGTGCCGGCAATATTTGAATTGACTTCGGTTTCCATCTTCATGGCTTCTGTCACCATGACCGCCTGCCCGGCTTTTACGCTGTCTCCCACCGCGACCAGTACGTCCACCACATTACCGGGCATCGCAGTCGTCACGTGACCCGGCTCAGTCGCACGGGCACGGCGTGCGCCCGGACCTTCGGCAACAAATTCGTTGAGCGGTTCAAACACCACTTCTTCGGGCATCCCATCCATCGACAGATACACCTTACGCCGGCCGCCATCCAGAGCTCCGACGCCGGTGACCGCAATTTCGTATTTTTCACCATGAACGTCGATGACAAATTCGGTCGCCTGAGTAGTAGTGGCCTTGCCTTTCCCGGCAGCGTCAGGGGGCAGCAATTCTTCAGGTTTCAGAGAGCCGTCGGCCCGTTGTTGAAGATATTCACGTCCGAGATCCGGAAACATGGCGAACGTAAGAACGTCTTCCTCACTCGTCGCCAGTGCACCAATATCATCGCGGAGTTTATTCAGTTCAGGCTGCAGCAGGTCTGCCGGCCGTCCCTCAATCAACTCACCATTACCAATCGCTTTCTTCTGCAGGTCGGCATTAACCGGCGCCGGTGCCTGACCGTATCCCCCCTGCAGGTAGCGTTTCACTTCGTTGGTGATGGTTTTATAACGCTGCCCGGCGAGAACGTTGTACACGGCCTGAGTACCGACAATCTGAGAAGTCGGTGTCACAAGCGGAGGGTAACCAAGGTCTTTCCGCACCAGCGGAATTTCTGTAAATACCTCGCGGATACGATCAAGCGCATTCTGCTCTTTTAACTGATTCGCCAGATTAGACATCATGCCACCCGGCACCTGATTCACCTGAACGGAGACATCCTCGCGGGTAAATTCACTCTCAAACTGATGATATTTTTTCCGCACTTCGCGGAAGTAATCCGCGACTTCACTTAGTAATTCAAGATCAAGTTCTGTGTCGTAGGGCGTCCCTTTCAGCGCCGCCACCTGAGACTCTGTTGCGGGATGACTGGTGCCGCTGGAAAACGAAGAAATGGCGGTATCAATCCGGTCAACACCGGCTTCCACTGCTTTCAGCTGACACAAAGGTGCAAGACCGGCCGTTGAGTGACTGTGCAGCACAACGGGGACCTGAATTTCCGCCTTGAGCGCTGCCACCAGATCGTACGTTGCATAGGGCGTCAGCAGACCCGCCATATCTTTGATTGCGATAGAATCGGCCCCCATCGCCACCATGTCGTGTGCCTGCTTAACAAAGGCTTCAGGGGTGTGTACGGGCGACGTGGTATAGCAGATAGTCCCCTGTGCATGCTTACCGGCTTTTTTTACAGCCTTCATTGCAGTTTCGAGATTCCGTACGTCATTTAATGCATCGAAAATACGGAAAACATCGATACCGTTGTCTGCCGACTTCTGCACAAAGGCTTCCACAACATCATCTGCGTAATGGCGGTATCCCAACAGATTCTGCCCGCGCAATAACATCTGCAGACGTGTATTTGGCAGCGCTTTTCTTAACTGACGCAGGCGCTCCCACGGGTCCTCTTTCAGAAAACGTACACACGCATCAAAAGTAGCGCCGCCCCAGACTTCCAGTGACCAGTAGCCCACTTTATCCAGCTTTTCGCAGATGGGTAGCATATCCTCAGTGCGCAGACGGGTCGCAATCAATGACTGATGAGCATCACGCAGTACGACATCGGTGACTTCAATTTTCTTGGGTGTAGTCATAATTCTGTTCTCCTTTTATGCCCGCTTAAAAGCCAGCATGAGCAGTGATGGCAGCAGCGATAGCTAAAGCCACTTCGCTGGGATGTCGTTTGGTTGAATAATTCAGTAATTCAGGGTGTGACGGTACGAAGCTGGTATCAAAACAGGCATTGGCAAAATCCGGATGCCCCAGAATCTGCTGATAGTACTGAGCCGTGGTTTTAATACCGTGCAATCGCATGTCATCAAGTGCGCGTTTGCCCCGTGCGATAACCTCTTCCCAGGTCAGCGCCCAGACCACCAGCTTCAAACACATAGAGTCGAAATAAGGGGGAATTTCATAGCCGGTATAAATAGCGGTATCTACCCGGACACCCGGGCCACCGGGTGCGTAATAGTGAGAAATACGCCCGAAACTCGGAAGAAAATCATTTTTCGGGTCTTCCGCATTAATACGGAACTGCAGGGCATAGCCCCGGTGCTGAATGTCTTCCTGACGAACACTGAGTGGCAGGTCACCCGCAATCCGTAGCTGTTCCCTGACAATATCAATGCCCGTGATAGCTTCAGTAATCGTGTGCTCGACCTGCACACGTGTATTCATTTCCATGAAATACACTTCATTCCCCGAGAGCAGAAACTCTACCGTTCCGGCATTCACGTAACCCACGGCCTCGGCAGCTTTCACCGCCAGACCACCGATATAGCTGCGCTGCTCCGGCGTCAGCTGAGGGCTGGGCGCAATCTCAATCAGCTTCTGGTTACGGCGTTGGATAGAGCAGTCACGCTCAAACAGGTGCACAACCTGCCCCTGACTGTCGCCCAGGATCTGAACTTCGATATGACGGGGATTAACAATGCATTTTTCCAGGAACACTTCTGCCGAGCCAAAAGCCGTGGTCGCTTCAGAAATGACCCGGGGGTACTGCTGGCGTAACTCATCTGGAGAGTCGCAACGACGGATACCGCGACCACCACCCCCGGATGTCGCTTTGATCATCACCGGATAACCGACTTTGTCTGCCAACGCCAATGCTTCGTTAACGTCAGCCAGGTTGCCGTCTGACCCCGGCGTAATCGGTACTCCGGCAGCACGCATACTGTCCCGCGCCTGAGTTTTATCTCCCATGCGGTGGATGACATCAGACGAGGGGCCAATAAAAGTGACGCCCTTTTCTTCGCACAGACGCGCGAACTCCGCATTTTCAGAGAGAAAACCATACCCCGGATGAATAGCATCACAGCCGGTCTGAACCGCCAGATTGACGATGCCTGCCGGGTCCAGATAACCGCGCAGTGGGTCTGCACCCACGGAGTAGGCTTCATCCGCCCTCTTTACGTGCAGGCCATAGCGATCCGGCTCGGTATAAATAGCCACCGAACGGATTCCCGCCTCAGCACACGCCCTGACGATCCGGACGGCGATCTCGCCCCGGTTCGCAATCATCACCTTCTTCAGCATGAGTCCATCCTCAGTCTGTGTATGTCCACACACTAGCGCAGCGCTATATAAAAGTAATAATTGATATTTTTTACCTTATCTATAAGTTATTACTTATATATAGAGCATGAGCAGTGACAACGTGCCCCTGACCGTACAAAAACTAGCCAGCAGACTGACATTTCGCCAGCTTCAGGTATTTAAAGCTGTCTACGATCTTCGTAGTTACAGCCAGGCGGGCGATCTGCTCGGCTTGACGCAACCGGCAGTCAGCAGCCAGATCCGACAGCTTGAACAGGGGCTGAATATGCCGCTGTTCGAATACATAGGACGGCGCCTCCACACAACGGCAGCAGGTGAACGCCTTATCGAAGCAGTGCGGGGGATCTTTACCGAGGTAGCAGATCTGCAGACGGATCTTGCCGCGCTCGAAGGCCGGGTCGCCGGCGAACTCCGGCTTGTCGCGGTAAATACGGCTCAGTATGTAGTGCCTTACCTGCTGCGGGCATTCCTGGATCTGAACCCGGAAGTACAGATCAAAGTGACCGTAGTTAACCGCGCAAATGCGATTGAGCGCCTGAGTAATAACAGCGATGATCTGGTCATCATGGGCATGGTCCCCGAGGGGCGCCCTCTGACGTCACTGCCATTTCTCGACAACGAACTGGTGCCCGTGATTCCGACTGGCCATCCACTATCAGGGCGTAACAAGATTCCAGCGGACGAGTTTCTGGCGAGTCAGTTACTGATGCGGGAGTCCGGTTCCGGAAGCCGGCTGGCGCTTGAGGTTCATTGTCAGGCCGCACGACTGAAACGCCCGGAGGGTATGGAACTGGGCTCAAATGACGCGGTAAAACATGCGGTACTGGCCGGGCTGGGCGTCGCCGTTCTGCCACGCCTCAGTATTTTGTCAGAGCTGCACCTCGGGGCGCTGGAAGTCGCCGATGTACAGGGGTTCCCACTTCGCAGAAGCTGGTGTCTTGTTTACCCTGCCAACAAGCACCTGACACCGTCGTCACGCGCGTTCGTCGACTATATTCAGCAGAACATCGCCAGCTTTGCCCAGCTTATCCGCAGGCAGAACCATCAGAGACCACGGTAAAGCACCGCCGAACCATGTCTGGCCTCTAATCCTGCCCGTGCTTTGCGGGTCATGCCCCTGATCACCAGAGCATAGCTGTGATCGATCATGCGCTCGATTTCGCTGTCAGGCACATCCCCCTGAATAAAAACCGTGTTCCAATGGGTTTTATTCATGTGATAGCCAGCAATCACATCGGTAAAGACATCCCGCAATTGCTGCGCCTGATGGGGATCGCACTTCAGGTTAACAATCTGGCGATCCCGGTAGACCGTTGCCAGCGCAAACATTTTTTCACCGACTTTGTAGACCACCGGTGTCGGCCCAAAGGGATAGCTCGCTTCCGATTCCGGCAATGACAGCAGATATTCTTTCAGATGCTCAGGCGACACGCTCAGTTCTCCGGTAATGAAAATTGCTGTGCCGAATCAGGAATGCAACGCCATACGAGACGCCCACTCCTGACCCGGAAGTAACCCGCCCGCTGCCAGCGGGTTCCACTGGCCTGACGATTATAAATCCCCTTCGGCCAGAGGCTCACCACCCCCACCAGAGAGGCGATACCCATAAAGTGCCAGCCACGGCTGTAACCCAATCCCCAGCCGCCGTACAGATCCCGCTGGGGGTCTGTCAGAACCTCAAGCCCCCCAGCACCGCCAATCACTTTCAGCCAGGCCATCGTTGCTTCTGCAGCACCATGACTGACCACAAAGACGGTCACATCCGGGTGATGCTCTTTCCAGATACGTGCTTCACGCACAGCCTGTTCTGCAAACGGGCAACCGACATGACGCAGGAAAAGAATCAGGCTGTTGTCGCTTCCGGGACGCTCAGGCACAGGGGCGCCAATGTCAGGGAGCGGTCCAACCTTCTGTTGAGGTGGCCGACGTAAAAAAATCGAAGTCATAAGTTCTGGACAAAAAAATACCCGGACGTACCGGGTATTCAGTGATCAGTTCGCCCGACCGGTGAACCTGCATTCGTCGGTATTCACCTTGATGCGGTCGCCTTCGGCAATGTGTTCTGGCACCTGAACAACCAGACCAGTCGTCAGAGTCGCAGGCTTAGTGCGCGAAGTAGCGGATGCGCCTTTCATCGCTGGGGCCGTCTCGGTAATCACCAGCTCAACAATGGTCGGAATATCAATACCAACGGCCACGTCATTCAGTACGACCGCCTGCATGCCCTGAGTTTCTTCGGTAATAAACTGGGCTTCTTCTTCAATCTGATCCTTGTTGAGCGGATACATAGTGAAGTCTTCAGAATCCATGAAATTATATTCTTCGCCATCGATATAAGACAGCGTCACCGGGCGACGGGTCAGGTCTGCAAGGTTCAGCATTTCGCTGTCTTTGAAAGATTCATCCAGCTTTGCGCCGGTAACCACATCGTACATACGCATACGATAAATCGAACCACCCGCACGGCCCTGCGGCACTGAACGTTCGATGTCTTTTACGAAGTACACGCTGCCATTGTATTCAACCGCAGCATTCTTTTTGATTTCACTGGCCTTAGGCATGGTGGTCTGACTCTCAGATGGAAAAGCGTGAGATTACTACAGGTTCAGGTCCCGGAGCCAGAGCCTTGCGCGCACCGCGGACACAGACACGCTTTACCACGCTTATCCGCCGGAATCTGAGCCAGTACGCTCTCCGGTATAGCCGCCTTCATACACCAGCAATCGGAAGAAAACGTCCCGCTACTGGCGGGCAAGCAGGCATTTGCCCCACCGCACAGTGGGCAATGTAATTCGGGGGCCGGTTTGATATCAGGCATGGGGGACTCTCCGGATAGCGGAGTTACATCATACCCCGCGCCAACCGGATTCCCATAAACTGCCACTGCAACCAGGGCTGAAAGAAATTCCGGTAGGTGATGCGGCTGTGTCCTGGAGGCGTTGCCACGGAACCTCCCCGGAGCACCATCTGGTTCACCATGAATTTGCCATTATATTCTCCCACGGCTCCCTCGGCCTTTTCGTAGCCCGGATACGCAAGGTAGGCACTGTTGGTCCACTCCCAGCGCTGCCCCCAGTCGAGTTGAGGCGCGGCAACTTCCCACTCCGCTTCTGTCGGCAGACGGGCACCCGCCCAGGCCGCAAACGCAGAGGCCTCATAGAAATTCACATGGCACACTGGTGCACTCATATTCAGAGGCTTCAGTCCCGCGAAGGTGTACTCAAACCACTGACCGTTCTGCTCATGCCAGTAAAGTGGTGCCCGGGCAGATGTTTTCTTTACCCAGTCCCAACCATCAGAATGCCAGAGTCCCGTGCGCTGATAGCCACCATCACGGACGAAGGCGAGGTACTCTTCATTACTGACGAGCGAGCGTGCGATTTCGTACTCTCCGAGTAATACAGGGTGACGGCTCCGTTCATTATCGAAACAGAAAGAGCGTCCATCTGCGCCTTTTTCGTATCTCCCGGAAGGCACCGTTAACCAACCGGGAGAACCGCTACGCTCTTCTGGCAGAGGAATATCTATTTCGGGAAACAGCGGGTTGTGACCCAGAATATATTTAATATCGGTGATCAGCAGTTCCTGATGCTGCTGCTCATGGTTGAGCCCAAGCTCAACCAGGCTCAATTGCTCATCGGACAGTGTTTCGTCTGCCAGCAGGCGTGTCATTGCATCATCGACATGTGCCCGATAACGATAAATATCGGTAACACCGGGGCGACTCAGATTCCCCCGGTCGCTGCGTACGGTGCGTTGCCCGACAGCCTCGTAATAACTATTAAACAGAAAGCTGTATTGCGGATGAAAATGCCGGTATCCGCGCAGATAAGGTTCGAGCAGAAATGTCTCAAAAAACCAGCTGGTATGAGCCAGGTGCCACTTGGGCGGGCTGACATCAGCCACAGGCTGCACGACATAATCCTCAGTCTCCAGGTGTTGGCAGATAGCTTCACTGTGTTGCCTGACTGCCTGAAAAGCCTCGACAAGCTGCTTCTGATTCATCCCTGTCTCCTCAGAGGTTTTTTAACCAGACGGCATTCATAAACCAGCCTTTGCGATCACAGACCTCAGAGATCTGGGAAAAACCGCTTTCCCCTGCGAGAGCTTCAATATCCGCATGGCTGAATTTCCGTGAGACTTCCATAAACAGTGGCTCATGGCGCCGGAACAGAATGCGCTCTCCGGCGATTGTCACTGTCTGTTCGCACTGACTGATCAGATAGCTGCGGCACGCCCCGGAGCCAGGATCATAGGTCTGGTAATGCTCAAAGCATGACAGGTCAAAATCGGCATTTAATTCTTCATTAATCCTGCGCAGCAGGTTCAGATTAAATTCACGGGTGATGCCTTCATGATCATCATACGCCCGTAGCACCGTTTTTGGATCTTTCTTCAGATCAAACCCGGTCACCAGCATATCCCTGGGATTCATCATTGAGGACAACCGCTGGCAGAAGGTTGAGCAGTCTTCAACCGTCATATTGCCGATGTTTGATCCGAGAAACAGAAGGATTTTCCGACGCTCAGAGGTTTCACAGATCCTCTGTAAAGCATCAAAGTAATCTCCCTGCGTCGGAACTACATTCACGGAAGGCAGAGTGTTCTCCAGGTTCTGGGCCAACACATCGAGAATATGTCCGGATATATCCACCGGAAGGTAACGAAAGTCGGCGCGCTGATGCTCAAGATATTCCAGCAGATGTCGCGTTTTAGTACCGTCGCCTGCGCCTAATTCGATCAGGTCGAATGCACTCTGGTGAATATTCAGCGGCACAGCCAGATCGGCGGTAAAATCACGAAAAATCTCCATTTCACAGCGGGTCAGATAATAATCCTCACACTCCATTATCCGTTGAAAAAGGCGATCGCCGGTTTCGTCATAGAAGTATTTGGAAGACAGCGATTTCTGTGGACTGGTCAGTCCGGAAATCACATCGTCGAGAAAAGATGAGGGTAAATCAGTGTCTGCCGTGAGCGGCAGAAGAACAGCCTGAGGAGCAATACCGGGCATGTTTCGCCTCCATTCCATGAGTGATTGAACAGCAACTCAGCCGACCACCATGCTCTGTGTGCACGCCACCTTGTGCCAGCTCTTTCACCATAGCGGAAACCCATTTCGGTTGCAGGAAATATGCTGGATGGAATGCGCCATAATGAATACGGTCATGGCATGTTCACCTGTCTCACCGGGTATAGCAGCTTAATGTGACAGTTATATGCGGCATAAAAAAAGGCACCGTCCATCCTGGAAGGTGCCTTTTTCCGCCATATTATGGCTACAGGGTGCTGATTTCTACATCAGTTTCTGATCAGGTGATCGAAGGCGCCCAGCGCAGCGGTTGCACCCGCGCCCATCGAAATAATGATCTGCTTATACGCGACATTGGTACAGTCACCAGCAGCAAACACACCCGGCACATTAGTCTGACCATGACCGTCGATGACAATTTCACCACGTTCCGTCAGCCCGACAGTCTCTTTCAGGAACTCGGTGTTAGGAACCAGACCGATCTGTACAAAGATACCAGCCACATCCACAACGTGGGTTTCGTCCGTCGCACGATCTTTATATTTCAGACCAATCACCTTGTTGCCATCACCCAGGACCTCCGTCGTCATCGCCATCTTAATGATGTTGATATTGGCAGTGTTCTGCGCTTTTTTCACCAGTACCGCATCGGCACGCAGCGTGTCTGAGAATTCCAGAACAGTCACATGCTCTACAATACCTGCCAGGTCAATCGCGGCTTCAATACCTGAGTTACCACCACCGATGACAGCGACTTTTTTGCCTTTAAACAGCGGGCCATCACAGTGTGGGCAGAAACATACACCTTTCGCTTTGTATTCCTGCTCACCCGGTACATTCATCTCTCTCCAGCGCGCACCCGTGGCCAGAATCACTGACTTGCTCGCCAGTACCGCACCATTCGCCAGCTCGACTTCTGTCAGACCGGCATCCGTCTTACGCAGGCCAACCGCCTTCTGAGCCTTCATGACGTCAACGTCGTACTGTTTCACATGCTCTTCGAGGTGTGCGACCAGCTTAGGCCCCTCGGTGTAAGGTACAGAGATAAAGTTCTCGATGCCCACGGTGTCAGATACCTGCCCACCAAAGCGATCAGCAACAATCCCGGTACGGATACCCTTACGGGCAGCGTAGATGGCTGCTGATGCCCCAGCAGGGCCACCACCGACGACAAGAACATCGAAGGGATCTTTATCTTTAAGCGCTTCCGCTGCTTTCGCATCAGCATCGTCATCGACCAGATTCAGAATATCCGCCAGCGTCTGCTTACCGTTCGCCAGAGGCTCACCATTCAGGTAAAGCGCTGGCACAGCCATGATGTCTTTCTCGGTCACTTCCTGCTGGAACACACCACCATCGATCATGGTCGCGGTTACCTTAGGATTCAGTGCTGCGATCAGGTTGATCGACTGCACAACGTCCGGACAGTTGTGACATGACAGCGAAACGTAAACCTCAAAATTCAGCTCGCGTGTCAGCTCTTTTGCCTGATCCTGCAACGCCTGATCTTCTTTCGAAGGATGACTACCCGCCTGCAACAGAGCCAGAACCAGAGAGGTGAACTCATGACCCAGTGGAATACCGGCAAAGAACACACGCGGTGCGTTGTCTTCTTTAGCAATCGCCATCACAGGCGCTCGGCCGTTAATCTTCTCTTCCGTGGTACTGACCGAAATTTTGTCGTTCAGCTCAGCAATTTCACGGGCCAGCTCCTCCAGCTCTTTTGCTTTTGGCGAACCATCAACGGCCACCAGCAGTGAGATTGGGTTACGCAGGTTGTTCAGGTAAGCGCCCAGCTGTTGTTTCATGGTTGCATCAAGCATGATGGAATCCTTCTGTAGTCTGTTCAGCGCTTAGTCAGCGCCATGTCATTCAAGGTATGACGTTATACTAGCGCTCTGAACTCAATAAGATAAATCAATCTTTTCTAACGGCACGATAGCTATTACCTAAACAATGATCATAGATATCGTCTATAACATGTACGCTAACACGATGGGGCGCACTGATAATGACGGCGCTCAAGGTCTGACGGGGTTAAGGAATGATGAGCAGTGCCCATCTAATAACACGTGGAAAAAGAATGGATTCTGCTGCGATAAATAGGGATGTGGAAATCAGGCGGCAAACGCCTCAGCGATAATGCTTGTTACTGGCTGAGTGCAGAACCGACATCCATTCTACGATGCAGAATTCTTATTATGAACACTCCAGCACCATCTGCTTCGTAGTACAGAACATGGCTGGCACACGGGTATTTCCGCAGATTCCCGGAAATATAATCGCAGTCAGTACCCGAAGATGGATTCTCAGCAAGTTGCGTAAACACGTTATCAATAAGGCTAAGATACTCGCGCCGCTGCCGTCTTCCCCACCGTTTCTCTGTGTAAGCAGCAATTTCCCGAAGGTCATTCAGAGCTGCATTTGAAATTCTGAATCCATTCATTGACAAGCAATCCCTGTTCAGTCGCCCATTTCCTGCATGAGCTTTGTGTAACTATAGTCCGCTATTCCGCTTTCCTTGCCTTCGGCAATCAGTGTCCTCAGAGTCTGCAACTTCTGCTCATCATCCTCAAGCTTACGCAAACCCGCCCTGATAACCTCACTGACCGAGCCATAACGTCCGCTCTGCACTTGTTCTGCAACGAAGCCATCAAAGTGATCGCCCAGTGTTACGCTGGTGTTC
Source organism: uncultured Thalassolituus sp. (assembly GCF_950066645.1). Classification (GTDB taxonomy): domain Bacteria; phylum Pseudomonadota; class Gammaproteobacteria; order Pseudomonadales; family Oceanobacteraceae; genus Thalassolituus. The sequence continues at coordinate 50,952 of NZ_CATMFB010000011.1, forward strand.
TTGGCCATAACGCCCCTCCGATACCAAATATTGGTATATATTGGTACTGCATTCCAGGAATGTCAAAAGCTGAAACGAAAAACCCCAGCCGAAGCCGGGGTTTTCTTCTTACATCTGAGCGTCAGCGACAACGCAGCTAGCTCAGATCATCTGACACAGCTGGGGGCGATGAGCTGCAAGGCATTCGTAAGCAAGTACCCAAAAAGAAAAACCCCGGCCGAAGCCAGGGTTTCCATCTTTTATCTGAGCGTCAGCGAGGCAGGCTGCGCAAGGCAACGCAACTAGCTCAGATCATCTGGCACAGCTGAGGCGATGAGCTGCAAGGCATTTTTGAGCGAGTACCCAAGACATACCAGATTGGTAGGCGCAGGGACGAGCGAAAAAATAACACAGCAGATCGCGTCTCAGCGAAGTCAGATTAGATTTTGCCAACCAGATCCAGAGAAGGAGCCAGAGTCGCTTCGCCTTCTTTCCACTTAGCTGGGCAAACTTCACCTGGGTTGTTACGAACGTACTGAGCCGCTTTCACTTTGCGCAGCAGTTCTTCAGCGTTACGGCCAACACCTTCACAGGTGATTTCCATAACCTGGATAACGCCGTCTGGATCGATAACGAAAGTAGCGCGGTCTGCCAGACCAACACCTGGGCGCATTACACCAAAGTTGTTGGTGATGTTGCCGCTGTTGTCGCCAACCATGTAGTAGTTGATCTTACCGATAGTTTCAGAAGAATCGTGCCATGCTTTGTGTACGAAGTGAGTGTCGGTAGATACAGCGAATACTTCAACGCCCAGCTTCTGCAGTTCTTCGTATTTGTCAGCAACATCGCCCAGCTCTGTAGGACATACGAAAGTGAAGTCTGCTGGGTAGAAGAAGAAGATAGACCACTTGCCTTTAACGTCTGCTTCAGTGATGTCTACGAACTGGCCATCTTTAAACGCGGTAGCGCTGAACGGCTTGATTTCAGTGTTGATCATGGGGTTTCTCCATTGAGTTTATGTTTGCAACGGGGACCATAGTAGGCCCCTGAAGCCGATACGTTAAATTGATCTTTTCAAACAACCCGATAGGGGATGCCTATCATATCGGGTTATCACAGAAAGGCCACCCTGACAGAGTCAGATTACTTTGCTGTGACAGCCGGAGGCATGCTGTCGATGTGCAGCGTCCGGGTCGGAAAGGCACAGTCTGCACCGCATTCGTGAATAATATCCATAATTTTCAGCAGCACATCCTGCTTTATCTCATGGTATTTCACCCAGTCGGTCGTCCTGGTAAAGGTATAAATAAAGAAATCCAGACTGGATGCGCCAAACGCATTGAAGTTAACAATCATGGTCTGCTCCTGATCAATCTCAGGATGACTGCGCAGCATGGCCTGAACCTTGTCCATCAGCTCTCTGACGACTCGGGCATCCTGATAGCGGACACCGATGGTTTCGTAAATGCGGCGGTTAAGCATGCGGGACGGGTTCTCGACCGAGATGCTGGTAAATACCGAATTAGGAACATAGAGCGGACGCTTATCAAACGTGCGGATGCGGGTTACCCGAAAACCGATACTTTCTACCGTGCCTTCTATAGAGCGATCTGGCGAGCGTATCCAGTCACCCACTTTAAACGGCTTATCCAGATAGATAATCATGGAACCAAAAAAGTTAGCGAGAAGATCTTTGGCAGCCAGACCGACAATCAGACCGCCCATACCACCGAAAGCCAGAATCCCGGAAATAGAAATACCCAGAAGCTGGAAAACAGGAAGAATGATCAGAATGGTCACCGCCAGTTTGGCCAGCTTTCCGACCAGCTGCACCGTCGTTGGGTCCATCCCGCCTTCGAGCTGCTTTTCTTCTACCCGGTTAATCAGTCGCCACATCGCCCACGCCACCAGCACAACCATTGCCAACTGACGCGTAACAGAAATACTTTCCTGAATTTCTTTGCCGAAATAGACTGCGCTGATATCGGCAGACCAGGTGAGACCAACCACGATGATCATCCAGTTCACGGGCACGGCGATCGCACTGAGAACGACGTCATCCCAATGATTATTGGTTGATGCGACCAGGCGTACCAGGCGCTTCCGGATCATCCGCCATACCGCACCCGCCAGGGCAGTCAGCCCAAGCGCGAGACACATCTGCCAGAACCAGTCGTAATTCTGACCGATCAGTTCTTTCCACCATTCCATGCTGATTTCCTTAGTTCACCCAACGCTGACGTACCGCTTCAAAGAGGCAGACACCCGTTGCCACCGACACATTCAGAGAGCTGACTTCACCGGCCATCGGGATATTAATCAGGTGATCACAGTTTTCCCGTGTCAGTCGGCGCATCCCCGGGCCTTCGGCGCCCATCACCAGAGCCAGAGGGCCGGTGAGGCTCTGCTCGTACACGCTGGTCGTCGCTTCACCTGCGGTGCCGATAATCCAGATGCCACGCTCCTGCAGCTCTTTCATCGTCCGTGCCAGGTTAGTGACCTGAATATAGGGAATGGCTTCCGCCGCACCACAGGCAACCTTAGCTGCCGTCGCCGTCAGCGGCGCGGATTTATCTTTCGGTGCAATGACCAGATGGACCCCGGCTGCGTCGGCTGTGCGCAATACTGCCCCGAGATTGTGAGGGTCGGTGACCCCGTCCAGAATCAGCACAAACGGGTCGCCCTGAATCGCATCGAGTATATCCGGCAGGTGCTTTTCGGATTTACCCTGAACGGGCTTCCGCAGGGCGATGATCCCCTGGTGATTTCCATCAGCTTTCTGATTGAGCAGGCCTTTATCGGCCTCCATCACGGGCAGGCCTTCTGCTTCGGCCAGATCCAGAATCTTCTGCATTTTGGCGTCGACCCGCCCTTTCTGCACCCAGATTTCGACCACCTGATCTGGTGAGCGTTGCAGCAGAGTCGTGACGGCGTGAATGCCGTATACGCTATCGAGTTTCATAAATTACTTTTTCTTTGCCGCCGATTTCTTGGTCGATTTTTTTGCTGTGCTGCCCGCTTTCTTTTTTGCGTTCAGCTTCTGACGTTTGCTGGGCTTTTTCTTTTTGCTTTTGGCTGCATCACCCTGCGGCGGTTTCCCCGAAGGTTTCCCCGAAGACTTACGCCCTGGCATCAGAGTTTCTTCTTTTTTCCCGTTACCTTCACCGCTGCGTTTGCGAGGCAAGCGGGCGGGCTTCGGCATATCGCTCATCACACGCCGGTCGGCATTGATCGGGGCCGTTGTCAGTTCAAAATCGATCTTGCGGTCGTCCAGGTCAACACCAACAACCCGCACCCAGATGTTATCGCCCAGACGGAAACTGCGACGGGTGCGCTCTCCCACCAGACGATGCTTAACCGCATCAAACTGGTAGTAGTCGTTCTGCAGGGTACTGACATGCACCAGACCTTCGACATACACGTCTTTTAATTCAACGAACAGACCAAAGCCGGTCACGGCAGAAATCACACCTTCGAAATCTTCACCGACTTTGTCGCGGATATACTCGCACTTCAGGAAGTCCGACACATCACGGGTGGCATCATCTGCGCGGCGTTCAGTAACGGAACAGTGCTCGCCCATCGCCACCATCGCGGCCATATCGTAGGGGTAAATTGTTTTCTGGCTGAGGGGTTTCGCCCCCTCTGCCCGCTGCACGTGCTTACAGTCACGATCACTGCGGATCACACTGCGGATACCACGATGAACCAGCAGATCAGGATAACGACGGATCGGCGACGTAAAGTGCGTATAGGCTTTGAAAGCCAGACCAAAGTGGCCTGCATTTTCAGGGTCATACACCGCCTGACTCAGAGAGCGCAGTAATACCGTCTGAATAAGATGTGAGTCCGGACGGTTCTCAATCTGGGACAACAGCGTCTGATAATCTTTCGGTGCAGGGTCTTTGCCATGCGGCATCATCAGACCCATTTCACCGAGGAACGCATTCAGGTTTTCCAGCTTCTCAGCGCTCGGACCTTTGTGCACCCGATACAGTGCCGGAATGTCATAACGCTGGAAGAAGTCTGCCGCACATACGTTCGCTGCCAGCATGCACTCTTCGATCAGCATGTGCGCATGATTACGCTGTGTTGGCACAATTTCCTGAATTTTACGCTCACTGTCGAAGACAATGCGGGTTTCGACTGAGTCGAAATCCATCGCCCCACGCGCTTCGCGTTGCGCACGCAGAATATGGAACAGGCGGTACAGCTCATCCACATGAGGGACAACATCGGCGTAATGCTCGCGCCACTGATCCTGCACTTCTTTGTCTGCTTCCGGGTTCACCATGTCCCAGACTTTGTTGTAGGTCAGGCGAGCATGGGAGTGAATAATCGCTTCCATGAATTTATAGCCAGACACCCGACCGGCTTTCGATACGGTCATCTCACACACGAGCGTCAGACGATCCACGTGCGGATTCAGAGAACACAGGCCGTTAGACAATTTCTCCGGCAACATGGGGACCACAAAGCCAGGGAAGTAAACCGAGTTACCACGCTGGTGCGCTTCGTTATCAAGAGGGCTTTTGACCTTCACATAATTCGAAACATCGGCAATTGCGACCCAGAGGCGCCAACCGCCGGTGCCTTTATTACGCTCACAATACACAGCGTCATCGAAGTCACGGGCATCTTCACCGTCAATAGTGACAAACGGCAGATGACGCAGGTCGATACGATTCTTTTTGTCTGCGGCTTTGACTTCGTCCGGGATTTTATTTGTTTCTTCTTCGACTTCAGGTGGAAACACGTGCGGAATATTGTGGCTACGGATCGCCACATCGATTTCCATCCCAGGTGCCAGATGTTCACCCAACACCTCAATGACCTCACCCACTGGTAAGCCCGACTGAGTGGGCTGGCGGGTGATCATAGCCACAACAAACTGGCCGTGTTCTGCGCCTTTGCGCCCCTCTGGCGGAATCAGAACTTCCATCGGTATGCGTTTGTTATCCGGCTGCAGAATACCGACACCCGATTCTTCGAAGTAACGCCCCACAATCTGCGTGGTGTTGCGCTCCAGCACTTCAACAATCTTACCTTCAGGGCGCCCGCGACGATCCAGCCCGAGAATCTGCACCGCGACTTTGTCTCCGTGGAAGACTTTCCGCATCTGGCGATTGGAGAGATAGATATCATCGCCCCCCTCACGCAGCACAAAGCCAAAGCCATCCCGGTGTCCCATCACCATACCGGTTTCCAGGTTCACCTTTTTCATCGGCATAAACTGGTTACGACGGTTACTGATCAGCTGACCATCACGACACATCGCGATAAGCCGGCGGCGCAATGCCTCTACCCGCTCTTCATCGCTTTCTCCCAGCGCGTCACAGACGTCCGCATGGGTCAGCGGGCTGGCGGCCTTTTCAAGCAGCATGAGAAGGGCTTCACGACTGGCGACAGGGTTCTCGTACTTCTCGGCTTCCTGCGCAGCATTCGGGTCTTTGATGATCGGTGTGTTCTTCCTGGAATCGCTCAAGCGACTGCTCCTGAGAATAAATGTGGTGAGTAGTATACAGGATGCAAGATGACAGAGTCCGTCTGTGGGTTAAAGTGACCTGAAGTTAATCTGTGTCGACTCACGCTGCTTACCGGCGGCCTCCAGCTTCTGCAGATACTCCTGCCACAGAGAATCCTGATTGAGGCTAAGGTGATGCAGATACTTCCAGTCGTACAATCCGGAGTCATGGCCATCGTCAAACGTCAGCTTGAGGGCGTAATTACCCGCCGGTTCCATGCTCAGCAGCCCGACGTCTTTCTTACCGTACTGTAATACTTCATTGCCGACACCATGCCCGCGCACTTCTGCCGAAGGGGAGAATACGCGCAGAAATTCAAAGCTGAGGCTGTACGTCGTATCACCATAGGTCAGCTCGACACAGCGGCTGGCTTTGCGGACTTTTATGGCGGCGGGAATCATACGGTCTGTCTCTGTACTGTTTCAGTTGCCACAGTGTACCTGCCAGACTGGGAAAAGCGGAAGTAATGCAGTACCGGTGCGCGGTGCGCCGGTACTGCATCAGAGCAGACAATCACCAGATCAGAGGATGAACTGGCTGAGGTCCTGATCCTGTGCCAACGCACCGAGGCGGTCATCGACATACGCCGCATCAATCAGCACGGGCTCTTTCAGATCAGTCGCATCAAAGGACACAGCCTCCAGCAGACGCTCCATCAGAGTGTGAAGACGACGGGCACCAATGTTTTCGGTGCTCTCGTTCACATCAAACGCAATCTGCGCCAGACGACGGATACCGTCAGCAGTGAAGTCGATATCCAGGCCTTCGGTTTTCAGCAAGGCTTTGTACTGCACGGTCAGTGAGGCATTCGGTTCGGTCAGAATACGCTCGAAGTCCTGAGGCGTAAGCGCCTGAAGCTCTACACGGATCGGCAGGCGACCCTGTAGTTCAGGAATCAGATCCGACGGCTTCGACAGATGGAAAGCGCCGGACGCAATAAAGAGAATATGATCGGTTTTGATCATGCCGTGCTTAGTGCTTACTGTGCAGCCCTCGATCAGTGGCAGCAGATCACGCTGCACGCCTTCGCGTGAAACATCACCACCAGATCCACTTTCCTGACGCTTCGCCACTTTATCGATTTCATCGATGAAAACGATTCCGTTCTGCTCTACCAGCTCCAGAGCCCGTACTTTCAGCTCTTCCATATTCACCAGATTGCCGGCCTCTTCATCACAGAGTTGCTTATAGGCGTCGGCAATCTTCATTTTGCGTTTGGTCTTTTTGTCGCCCCCCATGTTGGCAAACATGTTCTGCAACTGGCTGGTCATTTCTTCCATGCCGGGAGGCGCCATGATTTCCACGCCCATATTGACCTGCGAGACATCGATCTCAATCTCTTTATCGTTCAGCTCACCGGCACGCAGTTTCTTGCGGAAAATCTGACGCGTCGCACTGTCGGTCTTTGGCTCTTCAGTAGTATCCCAGCTGGTTTCGCGCGGTGGCGGCAGCAACGCATCAAGAATCCGTTCTTCTGCGCGCTCTTCGGCACGGGTGCGTACCTTTTTCATTTCCTGTTCGCGCATCAGTTTGATGCCCGTTTCCACCAGGTCACGGATGATAGATTCAACGTCTTTACCGACGTAGCCGACTTCTGTGAACTTGGTGGCTTCTACTTTAATAAAGGGCGCATTTGCCAGTTTCGCCAGACGACGTGCGATCTCGGTTTTACCTACACCGGTCGGACCAATCATCAGAATATTCTTTGGCGTTACTTCATCACGCAGCTCTGCATCCAGCTGCATCCGGCGCCAGCGATTACGCAGGGCGATCGCAACGGCGCGCTTGGCATCGTGCTGTCCAATGATGTGCTGATCCAGTTCGTGAACAATTTCCCGCGGTGTCATCTGGCTCATGCGTTTTCTCCTGAATTCAGTACTTCAATGGTCAGGTTGGTGTTGGTAAAGACACAGATGTCACCAGCAATATTCAGACTCTTCTCGACAATATCGCGGGCGCTGAGTTCGGTGTTTTCCTGAAGAGCACGAGCGGCGGCCAGCGCATAGTTACCACCCGACCCCACACCAATCAGATCATTTTCTGGCTGCAGTACATCACCGTTGCCGGTAATAATCAGCGACGCCGTGTGATCAGCCACGGCAAGAATGGCCTCCAGCTTGCGCAGCGCCCGGTCCGAGCGCCATTCTTTCGCCAGCTCAACCGCCGCACGGGTCAGTTGTCCCTGATGCTTCTGCAATTGAGCTTCAAATTTTTCAAACAGAGTAAAGGCGTCAGCCGTACTGCCAGCGAACCCGGCGAGAACCTTACCATCGTACAGACGACGCACTTTGCGGGCATTAGCCTTCATTACCGTATTGCCCAGAGAAACCTGACCGTCACCGCCAATTACCACTTCGTTACCACGGCGAACGGATACTATCGTTGTCATGAAACCTGTCCTGATTGATAGATGAAGAACTTATATGGGGGGCACAGCGCCAACTTCAAGAGCGTTACTCCTGACTTTCTGTCGCCCCCTATTTGCAGTTGATTGACACCGAGAGAGCACCGATACTTGCCGCCAGAAACGCACGATAACGGGATATAACGAATGAAAATCGCCAAAGACACAGCCGTACAACTGCACTACACACTGAAAGATGCCGACGGCAACCTGATTGAAACCACCCGCCAGGAAGGGCACCCGGTGGCTTACCTGCAAGGGCACCGCAACATGATCCAGGGCTTCGAAGACGCCGTCGAAGGTAAAGAAGCCGGCGACCACATCGATATCACAATTACCCCAGAAGACGGTTATGGCCACCGGATCGAAGGCTCTGTCCAGCGCGTGCCAGTCAAGCATCTGCAGGGCGCTAAAGTCTGGAAAAAAGGCATGGTGGCTTCTGTGCATACCGAACAGGGCGTGCGTCAGGTCACTATCGTAAAAGTGGGCCGCTTTATGGCGGATGTCGATACCAATCACCCGTTTGCCGGCAAAACCCTTCAGTTTGAAGTCGACGTTGTCGACGTACGGGCAGCCACCGCAGAAGAGCTGGATCACGGCCATGCACACGGCCTTGGCGGTCACCAGCACTGACCCAAGAACCGGTTTCAAAAGCTGACACGAGCGCGGTGGTAATTTAAAAATCCATCCGCTATGCTCGGACGCAACAATGACTCAACAATCTGAAGTAAGGAGACTCGGAATGAACATCCGTCACCTTTTCACTGCTGCGGCAGCTACCCTGCTGGTTGCCTGTTCTTCTAATGAGCCTGCACCTCAGGTTGCTGATTGCGTATTTGCCGATGGCAGCAACCAGCCAGCACCGGAATGGGTGTGTGGTGCTCCGGTGGATGGCGTGGATCTGACCGCCGTTGGCTACGCCGATAAATCGGCCGCTGGCGCTAACTTTATGAAGCAGATGGCTGCCACCGCTGCACGTGTTGAACTGGCTCAGACCATGCAGGTCGAAGTTCAGAACATGATCAAGCAGTACACTGAAACCACAGGTGCTGGTGATGATGAAACGGTCGACATGGTAAATACCTCTGTGACCAAACAGATCACCAAGCAACAGCTTCAGGGCAGCAAGATCTACAAGCAGCGCCCGACCCCAAGCGGCGGCATGGTTGTTCTGGTTGGCCTCGACGCCGACACAGTGACTCAGATTGCTGAACAGGCTCTGAAAACTTCGATGAACAACGAAAAAGCACTGTGGCAGAAGTTCCAGGCTGAAAAATCGTTTGACGAGCTGGCTGAAGAAATCGCGAAAATGCGCTGATCTGCACACCGCGACTCACTAGCTATAAAGAAAACCGGCTCAGATGACTGTGCCGGTTTTTTTACGCCCAGAAAGGACCTCCGATGAAATCACTGATGCTCGTTCCGTTGCTGTTATCCGCCAGTCTGTCTCACGCAGACAAGGCTGCCATGAGCGACTACGAAAAATGGCGCTCCGGCCAACTCCAGGAATTCAGAACCTACCTGGAAGAAAACGACAAGGCCTTCATCGGCTTTCTGAAACAGCGCTGGGAAGAAGTCGACACCTTACCCGGTACGCAGGAAGACCCCTCGCCCAAACCGGTGCACATTCCCGAAGCGCCATCGGTGCCCGATGCCAATATGCCGTCAGACACGCCAGTGATCACAGTCACCCCACCTGCACCGGTCGAACCTCCGGTAACGGCTCCTCCGGTCAGGCCCGTCAGTGGCAAAGCCACACGGTTGAATTTCTACGGCCACCGACTGTCCCTGCCTTACGTTGAAACAATGCAGACCGCTTTTCGCAAACGCCCGTCTCCCGAAGGCATAGCAAAAGGCTGGGAAACCCTCGCCGGCAGCGACTATCGCCCAACGACGCAGCAACTGGAGCAGTGGCGGGAATCTCTGCGGTTGAGTGATTGGGCAACCGCCCGACTGGTGAGCGACTTCGCCTCTGCCACGGCTCCAGAACAGGACAGCCAGACTCTGCTCTCCTGGTTTCTGCTGGTCAAACTCGGTTACGACGCACGCCTGGCTTATAACAACCATCTGCACCTGTTGTTACCCGCAGACGATGATGTCTTTGGCGTCACCTTTTTTACCCTAGCGGGTAAGCGCTATTACAACCTGCCGGTCAGTCAGCGAGCGCCCGTCAGCGGAAAGTTATTCACCTACAACGGGCAACATGAAACGGCGACGACGGCTGTGCGTTTCCGTGTACCCGAACATTTTGTTGCCTCAGGCCCACAAAGTGAGCGCACACTGACGTTCAACCAGAACGGGACGCCCGTCACGCTGAGTTATCATTACCCCCAAGCGCAGATCGACTATCTCAACAGCCTGCCTCAACTGGCTCTGCCGCGTTATCCAGTCCTTGAACTGCCCGCGGAAACCCGTTCTGCAGTGATCCAACAACTGATTCCGCTTGTACAAGGCAAAGATGAAGTACAGGCCGTCAATCTGCTCCTCCACTTCGTTCAGAACGCCTTCGAATATAAGACGGATGAGCAGCAGTTCCGCGAAGAGAATTACCTGTTCCCGCTTGAAACACTGCACTATGCCGCCTCTGACTGCGAGGACCGTGCAGCCCTGTTCAGTCAACTGGTTCATGATCTGCTCGGCCTGCCCGTGGTTCTGCTTGATTATCCCGGACACGTCGCGGCCGCGGTCGCTTTCAGCAAAGAGGTTAACGGTGACAGCCTGATGTACAATGCGCGTCGCTATACCGTGACCGATCCAACATATATAAATGCGAGCGCAGGCATGACCATGCCTGAATACGCCCAGACAACACCGCAGATTATCGGTCTCTTTGATTGAGCCGCCGGAGAGAGATATGCCACTGAGTGTCGCCGTGGTCCCTGTGACTGCCTTTGAACAGAACTGCACAATTCTGATGTGTCAGGAAACCCAGCAAGCAGCCATTGTCGACCCTGGTGGTGACCTGCCCCGGGTGCGTAGTCAGCTGGAAAAGATGGGGGCAAAGCCGGTAAAAATTCTTCTCACCCACGCGCACATCGACCACGCCGGCGGCACGGCTGCGCTGGCTCGCGATCTTGATATCCCGGTCATTGGCCCACAGAAAGAAGATGAATTCTGGATCCAGTCACTGCCACAGCAATCAATGATGTTTGGCTTTCCAAAAGCCGAAGCCTTCACGCCTGACCAGTGGCTGAACGACGGCGACACTGTGACGGTCGGTAAGGTGACCCTTCAGGTGATTCATACACCCGGGCATACACCGGGGCATGTCGTGTTCTTTGACCCCAACGCAAAACTCGCCCTCGTGGGGGATGTTATTTTTAATGGCTCGATCGGGCGCACAGACTTTCCGAGAGGTAATTTCGACGAACTGGTCGCGTCGATCCGGGGCAAACTCTTCCCGCTGGGCGACGACATAGAATTTATCTGTGGGCATGGCCCGAACAGTACGTTTGGCAAAGAGCGTCAGACCAACCCGTTTGTGTCCGACCACAGAGGCTGATTACTTCGCCTTTTTCTTGCCCAGTGCGGAGGTCTGTAAGGCCACTAACTGGGCAACCCGCTCCTGACTCTCGGCGATGGCGATGTCCATCTGCTCGTCATACATCTCGAGCCACGTACGCGACCCCGGAAGCATCTTGGCCAGATCGCGCATCCCCTGTTTCAGAGCGGTCAGGTGCATCTGATAGGTCTGCTCCTGATCAAGAAGAATCTCTTTGAACGCTGACGCGCTACTGGAGTCCAGCACCTTCCGGTATTGCTCCAGTGATTTCTCATACGCCAGAATCTGTGCCTGCAGAGCCTGATGTTCCTGCCTGATCGCAGCAACCTCGGCCTTGGTCGCGTACTCCACATCCGGCTCAATCAGAGCCACAATACCCAGAGTCGACAAGGTTGAAAGCGCGACCACCGCAACCCCAACCAGAGCGAAAACTACCTTACGATTCATCGACACCGCGCGCTCAAGCAGCGACAGGCGTTGCCCTTCACTCAGGTCGTATTCTTTCTCTTCTTCCATCGGAATTCCTGCATTTACTGCGTTAACTGACTTTCTAAGCGTAGCAGTTTGCTGACAGAAGGTATCTTTCAGGCACAAAAAAGCCCGCAATCAGCGGGCTTTTTTGTGAGCGGTTGCTTACTTCTTGCCGAAGCCAGCGAAACGCTTCTGGAATTTGTCGATACGGCCACCGGTATCAACAACTTTCTGCTTACCAGTGTAGAACGGGTGGCATGCAGAACATACGTCCAGGTAGATAGTGCCTGGCTTGGTGGACTTAGTCGTAAATACGTTACCGCAGGAGCAGGTTGCTTCCAGGGCAGCGTACTCAGGATGAATACCGTCTTTCATAAAATCACCTCACAGTCTTCACGCCGCCACATTCCGGGGATACCTCTGGGGTTATCCAATATCGGCATGCACCGCGTTACTGGCTAATTTTCAACAGAAACAGCCCTTGCAAGGGCCATAAGGACGCGCATAATACCAGAGCATTCCATATCAGCAAGCCTTTTCATGTCCTTTTTTGTTGTCGACATCGCCCTGCCCGTGCCACTTCTGCGCACATTTGACTACCTTCCTGTGGATGGCGATTCGCAAGAGAACTACCAGCCAGGACAGCGAATCCGGGCTGATTTTGGTCGTCAGTTGCTCACCGGTATCGTCATTGGCACACGCAATACCACGGATGTTCCGCGCGATAAGCTCAAGCCTTTACTCGCCCGCCTGGACGATCAGCCACTGCTCAGTGCTCATGATCTGCGTCTGGCGCGCTGGATGGCAGATTACTATCACCACAGCCTGGGGGATGTGCTGGAACACTGGATTCCGACCATGCTGCGTCGTGGCGCCGCACTGAGCGAGGCGGACGAACCCGGTTGGTTAAGACTCGCAGACCCGGGCAGACCGGTAGACCTGAAAGGCAGTAAACAGACTGCGCTCTGGCAGTTGTTCGCCCAGCAGCCATACATCGCCCACAAACAACTCACCGGCAAAGGCTACTCTCTGGCCCAATGCCGACGCTTAGCCGAACTGGAGCTAATTCAGGAAGACACCCGCCTGCCGCTACCGGAGCTGCCTTCAAGCGTTCGCGCGCCACTGCCACTGAACAGTGAGCAGCAGACTGCCCTTGATAAAATCAGTGCCTGCCTGGGCCGGTTTCAGGCGGCCCTGCTGGAAGGAGTAACCGGCTCTGGCAAAACTGAGGTGTACCTGCAGCTGATTGATCAGGTCATTGCACGTGGCCAGCAGGCGTTGGTTCTCGTCCCGGAGATTGGCCTGACACCTCAGACGGTGCGACGCTTTCAGGAGCGCTTTAACGTGCCCGTGGCCCTGTTGCATTCGGGCCTCAACGATCGCGAACGCCTGCAAGGCTGGCGTCAGGCACGCGAAGGCCACGCCCGCATTCTGATCGGCACCCGCTCGGCGGTGTTTACCCCACTGCCGGATCTCGGCCTGATTATTCTTGATGAAGAGCACGATGGTTCGTTCAAGCAGCAGGATGGCCTGCGCTATTCTGCCCGGGACTTCGCTCTGGTAAGAGCGCATCAGGCCGGTGTCCCTGTACTGCTGGGGTCGGCCACCCCCTGCCTGGAGACGTTGCACAACGCCCTTACTGGCAAATACCTGCATCTGAAGCTCACACGGCGAGCCGGCAAAGCCAGACCTCCGGGCATGAAGCTGCACAGTATTCTGCATCAGCCGCTGACTCACGGATTTGCCGAACCCGTCCTCTCGGCCATGCATCAACACCTGAGCCGGGGCAAACAGGTCCTGGTATTTCTTAACCGCCGGGGCTTTGCACCGTTACTTGCCTGCAAACAGTGCGGTTGGATGGCCGAATGCCGGCGCTGCGACGCGCGACTGACACTGCATCAGTATCCCCCACATCTGCACTGCCATCACTGTGACCATCAACAGCCTGTGCCGCGTAGCTGCCCTGAATGCCATTCGCCAGGCATTGAGGCCATCGGGCAGGGCACAGAGCGGATTGAAGAGCATCTGGGAGCCTTGTTTCCGAGCACTAAGATCAAACGGGTAGACCGCGACACAGTGCGGACCAAACAAGCGTTCGACGAACTGTTTGATGAAATCCACACTGGCGACCCCTGCATCCTGGTGGGCACGCAGATGCTGGCGAAAGGCCACCACTTTCCGGACGTTACTCTCGTAGTCATTCTCGACAGCGATGCCGGATTATTCAGCGCGGATTTCCGTGGTATGGAACATTCAGCACAGCTGATTAAACAGGTCGCAGGGCGCGCAGGCCGGGCCGAAGACCCGGGGGATGTCTGGATTCAGACATTGTATGCCGACCACCCCCAACTGAATCTGCTGATTGATGATGGCTACCATGCCTTAGCACTGTCGATGCTGCGTGAACGTCTGGATCAGCAGCTGCCACCCTACAGTTATATGGCCATGTTACGCAGCGAATCTGAAGACAAAGCACAGGCCCAGCGCTTTCTGGAGCAGGCGCGACACCTGATGCAGCAGTGGCTGAGGCAATATGGCAAGAAAGATGCTCCGCTAACCCTGTTAGGGCCTTTTCCGGCAATCATGGAGAGGCGAAACGGACGATTCCGGTATCAACTGCAGATATTCTGCCCGCATCGCCAGGCCCTGCATCAGGCCCTGGACGCTGCGGTCAAACAATTAGAAGGGATCAAAGGGTTCAGTAAAGTGCGTTGGCACCTGGATGTTGATCCGTTGGATACGCTCTGATTACTGTACCGCCAGACTGTCCAGAATATCGCGAACGGTATCCATGTCGTACTTCGACAGAATGTTCAAAGTGACACCACGCAGATGAGTAAGCTGCTTTACCGATTGCTCCTGAGTTTCTGTAGAGAAAGGAACCTTCATAACAAAACTGACGCTATAGACACCCTTGCCTTTTCCTGCGCCCTCCAGGCGATACATAGACAGTTCAACCTGACCTGTACCGGGATTAAGATAGGCGAAATCGAGCATATAAGTCTTACCGTCTTTACTGCCGGTCAGGTTGTATTCCGTATTCGGGGCAACCTTATGCAAAGCACCAATCAACTGTGCTGCGACTTTCTTAGGATCATCACCCGTGGATTCTGAACGAACCCGGGTGTAGGTCCCTTTACGGGTCCAGTCGGTGGGAGTTTCTTCAACACGAAAATAATTGATGGTTCGAATGCCTGCCTGGCCTGTCACCACATTGATGTTGCCATATGGCTGACCATCAATAACCGGCATCAACTCATTGGGCAGAGCTTCTGCGAACGCAGCCTGTGGCGCACACAACACTGCGATCAGCAAAACACGACGAGCAACTGCGCTGAACATAATCCTTCCTGTATACATAAAAGACAGGTGTCAGATTAGCAGGCAGCCCAAAGAGTCACAACCGCACCCGATGGCTGGCATGTTCTCACTCACCGGGCAGAGACTCGTTCAGATAAGAGCGTCAGATCTTACAGGCACCACCTTCGCAGCCTTCGTCTTCCTGCTCCTGGTAGGACTCCGGATCGATATCGCCCAGCTCCATATCATCAAGAAATGACACATCATCCCAATCTGTGCTGGTTTCAGTATTGCTCTGTTCTGCGACAGCATCACTCATCTTTGTTCTCCAGAAAATACATCTCCGGTCAGCCACCGGAGTTTCTTCAGGATGCCTGAATTATCCCTCAGGTCAATCCCGGATCAGCCTGAACACCTGTCACATCTGATCACTACCACGAACGGTGAGTTGATGCTGACGCAACACCAGATACAAGGCAAAACCGACCGCCACTCCGGGGACAATACCCAGCAACAGACAGACCCAACCGTGGCGCACAGAATAACGCACCGCCTCAAAGCGGACCCAGATTGCGAGCACCGCCCAGCAGACGATGACATCGGTGGAATAACCACTCGCAAAAGGATTTACGAAGCCGGCTGCGAAAGCGCCGATGATGTCGAAATCCTGCAAAAGCGCAGGAATAACCAAGAAAATAAACGCAAGCGTGAACAAACCTGCGCAGAAATAGTTCAGCCAACGGAATACAGAATCATTCATTACATTTCCCTGGACTATTGGTAACGCACCCTTAGTCCCGATAGTCGTTAATATCGAAGTCGCTGGCAGGTTGCATCAGCATGGCTAGCAGCCCGTACGCAACAATGACAGTACCACCGCTAATGAGGCTACCAATGATCCACAGACCGCGAACAAGGCTGACGTTCCACCCCTGATATTCAGCGATCCCAGCTGCAACTCCCGCGATTATTCGATTTCGGGATTTCCGGATATTCATTACATCTCCTTTTGATTGTCAGGTGAGACTGAAGCCATCTCCCGGATACACCAGTCACCTACCAGATAACAGGATCCACACTAACTTGCCTGATATTATCCCTTTCAAGTCTGAGCACCAGTGCAAGAGTGTGTCTCAGCCATAAGATCCCGCCAGAACGAGCGTATCTCAGACTCAATCTCAGGGAGGCGGAGACGCTCTCCTGCCTCATCAAGGGACTTCCCTACCAGCGGAATACGCAAATAAACGCCTTGGATAAAATTGTTACTTACTGTAGACAACACCACCCTGAGTGAGGCCAGCATATCATCTCCGCGATGAGAGGCATGCACCATAACGATTGGCTTACCAACGATTTCAAAACGAGAAACCATCCAGTCAATTGCATTCTTGAGACCGCCTGGTATCGAGCGAACATACTCAGGACTGGAAATAACCAAAGCATCGCACTCCGAGACAGCTCTCAGAAAAACATTTACTGGTGCAGGGGTCAGCTCTCCTTCGAGGTCCGGTGAAAATACGGGGAGCTTATGAAGACTATGAAAAACCTGCATTTCTACACCATCGGGCGCAAAACCCTTTATTGCGATAAGCAACGCGGTATTGGTCGACGCCTCACGCGCACTTCCTGAAATGCCCAAAATTTTCATACCTATCCTTGTAAGCTCAGTAATCTTCCTATCCAGACACTTTGCAGTAAAAAAGCAAGTGAAAGTAAAACAGGGGCGTAACTATCATAGTGACTGGCATCGCGAGAAATCCGCACAAGTGGCTCTTGAGAGCCACTATGCTACGAGCCAAAAAGGAACAAACAGCGATGCTATTTCTGAAAGGTTCCATTTCCGTCGTTGTACCAGACAAGACCCCGGGCAGCATCATCAACGACGATATCAACATGGCCGTCCTCATTGATATCCCATAACCTTATCCAGTCAAACCAAATTTCTGAAGAACTACTTCCAGCTACCAGATTCTGCGCAGTGATATCCAAAAACGATCGACTACCTGAGTTCTCAATGATTTGTATGTAGTAGCCTTGGTAGGCCTCCAAAGAACCCGCTCCGTCGCCAGTGCGGTTTAGTACAACATCCTTATCTCCATCGCGATCGATATCAGAAACGTCTATATCAATTACTGTTCCATTATTGGCTACTGCAGGTAGTTCGGTAGACTTTGAGACACTGTAAAAACCCGTTCTATCTCCCCACAGCACTTTCGAAGAAAATCCATCAGGTTCTTGTCCAGCCACCAGGAGGTCTATGTAACCGTCGCTATCTACATCCACTAGTTCTGCTGTATATAACGGAGATTCATTCAAACCGTCTAATCTTGATGTATCTTTTGTGAAGCTACCCAAGCCATCATTGATTAAAAAGAATGACTCCGAGGTATCTGCCACAAATATATCTATATCACCATCAGCATCAATATCGGCTGAAGCGCCCCCATGCTGAAAACCGACATAGCCCTCCAAGCCGCTACCAAGAACGAAGCCGCTACCTGTAGAAAGCATTACATAGGGAGCCTCACCTGGAAATGGGGGCTGATCATAACCATGCCCAATAACAAAGGCATCCATAACGCCGTCACTGTTGAAATCGCCAGTCAATGCCTTTCTTGGATGCACTAGTCCTGGGGGAGAACCATTAAAAAAATTTGCATCCAGAGTAAAGTTGCCGGAACCATCATTCAAATATAGCTCTGCAGGTGTTGCATCCTCACTACCATCTCCTGAAGAGATAAAGACATCGATATCCCCATCCCTGTCATAATCAGCATAACTGACGGCATGAGCAAACGTTCCGGAATGTACCGTTCTGATTCCTTGCCGATCGACATACAGCGCCGTTGATTGCAACGTATGAGAACTACCATCATCTGCACTGAAATTCGGAGAAATATCTAAATCAAGATCGCTACTATCGCTCTTTGAGCCTCCACCGCAACCCGAAACAGATACAACTAAAGTTACAACAAATATCAACTTATTCATTCTTGGCCTTCCCGGTTCTAGTATTGGCCCGCCCCTCAAGATAAAAGACAGACATAGTATCAGGCACGCATTTCGAGTAAGCGGTAATGCTCAGAGAAGCTACGTATAGCTCTCTTAATACGTTCGAACACGAATATGACTCTATAATGCACGTTGATGATCTCAGGCGGGTCTACTTCGAGCCTAACATAAAGCAGCGCCGCTATAATGATATGCCTGGCTACCCATACTAGGGGCTACAACTCCGCAGAGCAACCTCTGTTGATATTCGCGTGAAGTACACTAAGAAATCAAAACTGGACCGGGCTTGATGTGGGGCAGGCCGTAGTTTGTGCGGCCGGTACCAGTGACACCAACAAGATAAGCCCCTATCCGGTGAAATACTGCTACTGAGCCACTGCAAGCACTTACTAGCAGCATTCGAAGTATATAAAGACCGCTGCGATGGTGAGCTCCTCAAGAATCCACAGACAGTGCATATGTACAACCCTCTCACTTATTTTCTAAGTGTAGTAAACGCCATGCACTGAATTGAACTGCTTATCAGAAGAGAGCCTCTCATACTGACGACGCCAGTTAAACGGGAAAATACCGAGATCACGGGCAACGTACTGCTTTACGACGGAAGTCCTCGGTATATTGACTGTATCATTAGCGTTTGTGTTCTATTCTCGGCCTCATATTTTACTAGTTGGCGATACTTTGGAGTAGCAAAAAGATTAATTGCAGAGTAAATCCAAATGCCATTTGTAAGCACTAGCAAACAACGGAGAACTACTGCGCCAAGCGAATACTCCTCAGATGCAAAGCGTCCGCGTTTTGGGGGGCGAATGATCGCGAGTCCTGCGGCGACAGCCGAGAACTGACTTGCTTGTTAGTAGCTTCATATGAAGTCATTTAAACACCGCCCTCAAGAATCTCTTTTAGTTTTTTCAAATCCTTCTCAACCGCATTTTTATCTTGTGCAAAATGTTCTTCGGATATACCTGGCTGACGCAGGAGGGTAAAAATGAACTCACTCCCGTCTCCGTTGGGAACGACTCGCATGGGGTTATGAACTACAACACCGGAGTCAAGCTCGACATCATGATCCATGACGCCGAAAACATTTCTCTCAGAAAATTTAATCTTTACCTTCCCAAAGGGCGCCTCAGCCACCCATACATTTCCATCTCTTTTAACCACTGAGGTTGCTAAACCAGTGGCCCAGAGCGGCAGATTATCTGGCTTTGAAGCAAACTCATAGACATCTTCAGGGTGGCACCCAATGTAAATACTGATATGCTGAACTTCTTGCATAGTGAGTTCTTCTCTTCTTTTAATGCAGTAGAGCTTACCCTCCTGGCTAGTAACGTTTCAATCAACCGACTGAAAGGAGGCCCCAAGCCGCGAAGCGGCTGATCAACATGCGCTTGTTAAAAGTTGCCACGTTAGTAAACCTTGCTAAGCTTGTCACTTTCAAAGGTGAACGTGACGTTGTTTACCACAATTTTATTGCCTTCTTCTACAATAAACGCATTTGGATATGACTGCCTTAACAAATGCAAAATATCTTTTCGCGAATACTCCTTGCCACCTTTTACGACCAATTCACCAAGGAAGCTATTGGCTTCACTCAATTCATCCAGGCTTACTTGCTGATATGTGTATGTGACACCAGCATCAATTGTCGAATACAGCCAAAATAGATTACTGAAGATCAACAATGTGAGAGTTACGAAAAATGATAATTTCCATTGATTCATTTTATACTCGATGATTTTTAACGCCTGCCAGCTAGGGCGAGTGAAACGAGTCCAGCCAGCTTACTGGCGAATTGGCTGGCTTTTTTATGCATTTTCAAATTTCGAAATCGGTTAATATTAGACCACCAAGCAAGCCATCAGAACGAGTTATATAAAGAACCCATTGCTCAGGATTAAGACCTTTTGGGTTAGCCCCCACTACACGATAAACGCCTCTATCCTCAATATTACTATAGAAGAAACCAAGGTTACTCCCTCTGCAGCTCCAAGTTCCATTGATTATTTCCACTATAGGTAGATCAGCCTCTCCAGGTTTCCAAGACTCATGCTGGATTTGCATAGTCATGTCATCCGACAAAACTAAGGTTATTAAGTATTCCGTTGTACCTTCAGATGTAAATTTATTTTCACGAAAAGCACAATCAGCATTTACTTCCAAGAAAGCGAGTACTAATACCGAAGTAAAGAATTTATTCATAATGCTTAACGCCCGGCCTTTTCGCGCGCTTTTATTGTGCGTCCCGCCACGCTTTTCAGTGGCATCAACGGCCGCTTGTTAGCAGTTATTGATGATTTCATTAAACACTTCATCATTGAGAACAAGTGGAGCCATAAAATCACGAACATATTTCTCTTTCTGATCTTGACCGGCATCGCTCCACCACCCAGATTCTTGGATATGCTTGCGTAAAAGCTCAGTTTCAATTCTTGTGTTGTCAGCAACCTGCCACTCTAGCCAGCTTTTCGCTTGAGGCTCTTTACTAGCCGCCACTAGTTCATCAAAAACTTTGAATGCAAGACTACCCGTGTATGGCGAACCCTGAGCCTCTCGTAGGCATGAGTTCTTATCGAATTTCACAGCCATCAAAGACTTGTGTAAGGCCAGTAGCTCCCAATAACTTTCAATTTCGATGTTCATATCTGGCATGACTGCTAACGCCGCATTCAGCGGCTTGTCCGCTGCAATGCTTTGTTATAAGTCACCTTACTATATCTTGATTACTGAGCTTTGGAGCCAACCGCTTAAATATAGAGTTTTCAGTGTACGGCAAATACTCAGTATGCCTAGAATAAACAAAGCCATTTTTTAATGATTTATCCGATAAATAGTTCATAATTTGGCTTTCAACCATTACACCAAAACACTTCTTTTTCGCCCCCGCACTAAACCGATCCAACCTAGCTTTCACATAATTGTTTGAGACACCTCTATGAATTTCTGTCGCTGCGGATTGTGAATCAGGATAAAGCATATTTGTTTCAGGTAGTAAATCAGTGATGTTCACCGCCACCAACCCATGAACTTTGCTTGATTTTTCTGAGCTAATTCTTTTCAAAACTTGTTTGTTAGCTTTTTTTACATTCTTCTCTATCTGAGCTTCAGACTTAACTCGCTTGCACTCAACAAAAAGCATTCCATCATCAATCAAATCAACTACAACATCACAAATTCCATTGAGAGTTACGGAGTAACCTGCTTGTATAAACCTACTAGCAATAGATAATTCGAAGAGAAAGTCTCTCGCTTGGTCGTTGTCAGTATTACCTCTGAACTCTTGCCCTGAAGTTATTTTTTTAACCTGATCAAGAAACTCCGATACCTCGACATTGCTTAGACAGTTTTTAATTCTAATTATTTCATTTACTTCAATATATGCATTATCAAAGGACCTCTTAAAGCCAAGAAGGTCATCTTCAACTATTTTCCCTTCTGCTAGATCAATAAACTTTTCAAAACATCTCTTATAAATACCATATCTGTTTTTGGAATATTCAAATCCTAACCCACTAAACCAATTACAAACTTCGTCGTACATCAAAATAAGATTATCAAAATCGTGCTCATAGTATGTAGTGGTCATAGTTCCCTCAGGGACTTATAACGCCCGGCCTTGGGGCGCGCGTTTTCTGCGCGTCCCGCCACGCTTTTCAGTGGCTTCAACGGCCGTTTGTTATGCATTGGGTGCATCACCATAGGAAATCATCGCCAATATGGTGAGCACCAGTATAGTAAGTACCAGCCAAAACAACATTCCAGAAAAAACTGCGCAAAATCCATTAGGATCAGGCTCAGATTTATTTATGGATTTACAAAGCAAATAGCCTGGACCTTTTATGAGTAACTCAAACACAATCACTACAGCGATCTGCCCAAGAATCCTACCAATCACTTTAAATACGTCACCTACTACTTCATCCAAAGTGAACTTCCTATTTGCGCTGCATAACGCTCAAAGCAGGGGCGGCGAAGCCGTCCCAGCCTGCCTTCGCTTGTTATTTGCTTGGATATTCGGAATACCATCTTGGCTCCGTTTTATCCATATTTTTAATGAAATAGTCAAACACATCCTTTGCCAGCCTATAAGGAGGCTGCTGAGTCAATAATTCGTGCCAGACTGTAGGTATCTCAGGGCCAGAAGACCTGCGATCATCTTTCTTCATATGGATAAGGCTATCACGAACAGACTTTAATCCAACGAACCCTTGCCAGCACTTGCTGCCCTTTGGCGAGTCTACACGCAGACACTCCGGTAAGACTGACGACAACTTTTCGCTCAGAGACAAATACCTTTCGATATCCTTGCTCGACATCGCCTCTAAAACTGATTCACTACGACGAGGCTTATGATAAATGAAGTCCACCGGAATATTTTCGTTTGCAAACGATTCGATGGCAGAATGAGCCATGACAACTGACTCCATAACACGCTCTAGATAATCGAACGAGTCCCGCGTCGTGACAAACATCACTTCTTTTTTTATTGAACGATCAATTCCAGACGCCTTTCGAATTTCTTGTGCTTCTATCCAAGCTCTACGAGATGCATTCAAGAACAGTGCTGTAGAGTTTGGCAATAATATTCGAATTGCCTTCTTCTTATTGACCTTTGCAACAGATAATCGAGTTACTTGGCTGCCTTTCAGCGCAATCTGCCCTGTTGAAAGACGAGTATCTTCAGCAACATAGTGAATATCCTCCATTCGCCAATCGTTATCAGGACCTTCCATGAAACCTCGCAATTAATACAAATAACGCCCGGCCTTGGGGCGCGTGCTTTTTACGCGTCCCGCCACGCTTTTCAGTGGCCTCAACGGCCGCTTGTTAGAAGGCACGTCAAACGATTCCAATAACTAGACCGCCGATCATGATGCCCCAATGAGCAGCACCATCTCGATATTCATTCAGAAGCCAAAAGTAAGCTGTCGCTAGCCCGAAGGCAATCAAGGACATAATCAAAACGCTTACAATTTGGCCACCGAACATCAAGCCCAGCAAAAGTGCAGCAACGCCATAGGTAGCAGAGCATAAAAATGGATTCTCAGTTCTATAAAGCAACTGAAGTAAGCCAACAAGTAAAAGTATCTTAAAAATCACGATTTAATCCTTCTAACAGTTTATTCGTGAGCGTGCGCGTTTTGACGCCTCGCTTCCTTTCGATGGTCTAAGCATAACCCCCTGACAGAACTATGAAAAGTGCCTGAGGCGACGCCTATTGCCAGTGTGAAAGTGTGCGTGCGCGTTTACACACCTGCACCGTCTTTACATTTGGCACACTATCACACTGAGACTCACCATAACCTTCTGATTTATATAGTTTATTTATTATTGATAGATAACAAAGTGAGCCAATAAGCTACTGACGAGTCATACAAACGCGCATTGATTTTCCAGAACGCTTCAATATACTGTTTATACATACAGTATATTTTCATGAGGAAGATTAGCATGGGAAGCAGTCCATTTCTCAATGAAGTACGTGCATCAATCAGGCTCAGAGGAATGAGTCTCCGCACAGAGAAGACATATATTTATTGAATCAGAAATTACATCCGGTATCACAATTATCGCCACCCTCGAGATATGGGTCCAGATGAGGTTATGAAGTATCTCGGCTACCTTGCAGTCAAGCGTCAGGTAGCAATCAATACCCAAAAGATAGCCTTGAACGCTATCGCATTTCTGTACAACCAGTTTCATGAGATGCCACTGGGTGATCTTAACTTCACCTTCGCTTCTCGGCCCAGAAGGCTTCCTGAAGTCCTGAATAGCAGTGAGGTTGGCGCGATCCTGCGTGTAATGAAAGGCAGAGATAAACTGATCTTTTCACTGTTATTTGGATCTGGTTTGAGGATTACGGAATGTCTTCGCCTTAGGGGTAAATATCTCAACTTCAGTCAGGGCACACTGACAGTTCGCGACGGCAAGGGCGGAAAAGATCGGGTTACGATTCTGAATCCCACGCTTCGTCCTGCGATAGAAGTGGCCATACCTTCCGGCATAGTTTTGCCACTGAACTACTTAAAAGTGGTCGTGACATCCGCACTGTTCAGGAGTTGCTGGGCCATAGTGATGTAGCGACTACTCAAATTTATACGCATGTGATCGGGCAGCACTTTGCGGGTACGTCCAGCCCGTTGGATTTTCTTTCGGCTTAGTCGGCTGCTGTAGAGTGAATAGTCATGGCGCTGGGTTCCCGCGTTCGCGGGAATGACATAACAGCTTGTGGGAATGACATAACAGCTTGTGGGAATGACATAACAGCTTGCAGGAATGACATAACAGCTTGCAGGAATGACATAACAGCTTGTGAGAATGACATAACAGCGTGTGAGAATCCCAACGCAGCTTATGGGAATGACCAGTGTCGCCTGAATCAGGCTATACTGCCTGCTTTGTTTTTACACCAGTATTGAGTTTGTTATGACACCTCCGAATATGAAGAACCCTATTCACCTGTTGGCGTTTGGTCTTGGCTCAGGTCTGGCTAAGAAGGCGCCGGGCACCTGGGGAACGCTGGCGGCGTTGCCTGTGTGGTGGTTTTTTCTGCAGGGTGTGCCAACGCTTCCTTATCTGGGCGTTCTGCTGGCAGGCTTTGCCTTTGGGGTGGTTATTTGCGAAATCACATCCCGCGATATGGGGGTACATGATTTTGGCGGTATCGTTTGGGATGAATGGATTGGCGTCTGGATTACGCTGCTGTGGCTTCCGTTCAGTGGTGATCTGGCTACTGACATGCTCTGGCTGGCCTATGGTTTTGCTTTATTCCGCTTCTTCGACATCATAAAGCCATGGCCTATCAAGTGGCTCGATGCCAAGGTTCATGGTGGGTTCGGGATTATGATCGACGACGTCATCGCTGGTATCTTCGGTTTAATTGTTGTGCAGCTAACGGCATACCTTATCTGAGTCAGAGTCACTTACTGAGCAGAGTTTTCCGGTATACGAGCGGTGTCGTACCACTCCAGCGCCGGAAAGAACGGGTAAACGTTCCCTGATCGCTGTACCCCAGCAATAATGCGATATCGAGCAGCGACAGTCCTTCATCTTCAAGATATTGATGCGCCAGCTGCTCACGCGTCCGGTCAAGCAGTTGCTTCCAGGTAATGCCACGCTCGCCCAATCTTCGCTGAAGTGTTCTGACTGAGCAATGCAGGCGTGGAGCCAGTCGCCCGATGGCAGCCTCGCCTTCCGGAAGCATACGTACAAGCTGGGCCTGGACCTGACGTTCAAACTCATCAGATTCGGCCTCAGGCAGAGCCCGGAGCATTGCTGCGGCCTGAGCTTCGAGTAGCTCTCGTAACACAGGCTCACTGCGACGCAATGGCACTGTCATCGCCTCATACGGGAAAGCGATGCCCGTCTGGTCCGCCCCCATAATCACGGGGCATTCAAAGAATGCTTCCAGTGCGCGGTGATGCCTGTCGTCTGCTTCGTGGCAGAAGCTTACTGAACGCAGGGGAATATGCAGAGCTTCATTAACCTGAAGCCGCATAAAGTGAACGAGGGCCGCTATCGCGACTTCCTCTGCAGCCGGCAGCGGTGACTTTGGCTGCCAGAAAATACCGGCCACACCGTTAGTATTTCGGGTTCTTGCAATGGGCGCACCATAGAAAAGTGTTTCATAGCGCTGGTAGATGAGCATGGCTTCACCAAGGTTGTCGCACGCCATGACCAGGTAACCGAGCACACCGACGTGCTGAGGCGTAATCATCCGGGCGACGTCCAGCGAGCAGGACGCTCCATCAGGGCGCAGGCTGAATGCCTGGTGCAACAGCGCCTGCCAGCGCTCAATTGGCACCACATCGGCAGGCCCGTAAGCGGATATCTCTGCACGAATGTCAGGCGCATGCAGCCCAATCTGGTCCATCCAGTCGGTCAGTAGACGCACCCAACTTCCATTCACTCTGATCGCAACGCTCAAACTCCCCCCCTGGCATGAAATGCTAATAGCCTGGCATGAAATACAAATATAGCGACTCAGTTTCTGGGTAAATTAGTCAAGGTGTCAAATCTGTGGAGCCTGACTGATGAGTGAATTTATAGGAGCTTTGATTTTTATTTTACTGGCTGGGCCAGTATTCGTGCTGGTGATGGCTGCCGAACGCACCTGGTTGATACGGCAAGGTAAACACGACGCGTACAACCTGAGAGAATCTCTGGCTAATATCGGAACGGGTCTGCTGTATAAGACTGGCGATGCTGCTTTTCTTATTGTTGCCGGCAGTGCCGTTTATCTCGGGGCTCAGTCGATGGGGCTGCAGTGGACATCGGGTTCAGCAGTGTTCGATTTCGCGTTGCTGTTCGTCCTGGTCGACTTTACTTTTTATTGGGTTCACCGCTTTATGCACACGGTACGCTATGGCTGGGCGGGCCACTGGGTACATCACAGCTCGGAACGCTACAATTTTTCTACTGCGCTGCGTCAGACGCCCGTGGTTTCTTTTAACGGCATTATGTTGCTGTCTCTGTTGCCGCCAGCCCTGATCGGCTTTGAGCTTAAGTACGCAATCGTCGCGCTGGAACTGAACCTGTTTATTCAGTTTTTTGTTCACACCGAAGCCGTTCGTCGCCTGCCTTCGTGGTTCGAGTTTGTATTTAATACGCCCTCTCATCACCGGGTTCACCACGGCAGCAACCCAAAACAGATTGATACCAATTTTGGCGGGGTATTTATCGTCTGGGATCGCATTTTCGGTACGTTTGTCGATGAAGAAGACGCCGGAGTAATCCGCTATGGGGTAGATAACCGACCAGCAACAACACTGAACCCAGTACGCCTCGTATTTACGGAGTTTGTGAGCATGTGCAGGGATGTGATCCGTTATCGTGATCCTCGGATTATCTGGAAGCACCCGAGCTGGGTAGAAGAAACCTATGGCCGCTGAAACGGCCATAGTTTAGGTGATCTGCCGTCAGGACAGCGGCGATCTTGGGCGGGCGATGCCATGGTCGTTCAGAAGCTGGGTCGATCGCAGTACGATGTCGCTCTGGAAGGCTTTTTCATAGCGAACATCCAGCACATACGCTTTCACCCGCAAACGGATCGCCAGCGTATGAGCGACTTCAACTTCTTCCATCACAAAGCCCACTGGCTTTTTCAGGTATGCGTAACGGCTGGTCACCACCACTTCTTCAATCAGTTTTTGTGCCTGTGATATATCGGCATCCAGAGCCAGATGAAAGTCTGCGACGACCATCATATCCAGCTCTCCGGCGTTACCTGACGCAACAACGTCTGTAATAAACCGCGAGTTCGGTATGGTGACGAGATTATCGTCCAGCGTCACCAGCCGTACGGTGCGCAATCCAATCGAAACGATTTCGCCGTAGGTATCACCAAAACTCACCCGGTCACCTACCCGGAACGGACGATCAAATAACAACAGTATGCCAGCCACCAGCGAGGCGGCGATGTCTTTTAATGCAAAACCGAGCGCAACAGCGACAGAGCCCGCTGCGGCAAAAATTAATTCTTTTGGGGGCTGTAATACTCCGATCAGCAGTCCGACGGTACCGAAGATATAGAGCGCAAAGCTGAGCAGTGTGGATATCTGCAGAATAAAGAATCGCCGCGCCGGGATCTTTTCCATCAGACGGACACTGACGTTATTTAACGCGCGGGCCACCGCCCAGAGTGCTACGCCGCCGGCCAGTAACAAAAAAATCGCATAAAAATTAAATATGCCTGCAACACTCAGCAGGCCATCGACAAGTCCGCTGGTATCATTCATGGAGCATGTTCATCCTGTTCAGAATATTTACGACGGTGTGATACCAGAGTGTGGTAATGCGGTAGCGCCCGTCATCTCCTTTTTCGATCACTTCGTCTTCCAGCGCAGCTTTGAGAGCAAAGCGCACGACGTTTTCAGGGATATTGGTGACTCTGACCAGCTCTGCTGCAGCGAGTGAACCGTGCGTGACTATGGCGGCAAAGACAAAGAGCTGATGCGAGCCTGACTTTTCAATCCTGACGCCAGATGGCATGCGCGGAATCTTCACCGTGACTTCGCCACGTCGGGTCACGACAGAGGCACGCCATAGAGTCAACGCCGTAACTGGGACGCCCCGGCTGGCATCCCACAGCAAGCTGAAATAACGCTGTTCGGCGTTTTTAAGTGTGTTATTGGCAGGCGCACGGGGATCGACCAGAACATCGTCGTATTTAAGCCGGTATCCGCTTTGCTGATTCCGGGACAGGATCAACGAGCGTATCTCTGCCTGAGTCCAGCGCTTTACCCGGATGACATTGCGCATCTGGTAATCACGCCCGAATACGTTACACAGATATGCCCAGCTCTGGTTGTTGATAACGATCAGCCAGAACACGTTAGGGGCCCGGGCATTGGTCAGGCTCAGGAGTGCACGCCACGCATCCAGGCAGCCGACATCGGCAAGAAACAGATTTTCTGCATTATTTATGACCAGTAGCGTCGGCTCGATGTTATCGCTGGCAGAGGCCAGGGCCGCCGGGCCACCACTCAGATCAACTCCTAACTCTGCACCAATCAGCGAATGCAGCACCGCAGGGTCAAGTGTCCGTGCTGGAATATCCATTTTGCGGATCTTCAACCCTTCGTGCTTTTCTTCAGCTTCTTTGCAGAATCTGCGTACGGCAGATTTCTTGCCGATTCCCGGCTCACCCGCAATCAGCAGCACGTTGTCATCATCAATATCGCTGTGCCAGGCTTCAAAATATTTACTGATCGCAGGCCCAAGACCGGTACTGATGATCGGAAAATTTTCTTCGCCATAGCTCTGGAACCAACGCAGGTAGTTCTCATCGGTACGTTCATTCGGGTCGTCGCCCGGCTCACTTTCCAGCGCCTGCTTTTTCATCCGGAACCAGCGCGCGCTGAGCCGCTGATACCAGGGAAATTCACCCAGTAACTGGTCAACAAATGCCTGCAGAAACAACACCAGATTGAGGGGAATCAGCAAAGGCAGTATCAGTACGGAGAGCTTGCCCGAGGCCATCGGCTCGAGCATAGGGTCAAAACGCTCTGGGGTAAGACGCTTGAGGTTGGTGACCAGTGACTCCCGATAAAAGCGCAGCAAAAAGCTGATCACCAGCCAGCTGAACACCCACACCAGCGCGCCGATCAACTGGCTGATAACAGCACTTTTCAGCAGGTATTCGGACAGGGCAATAACCACCCACGGGAACAACAGCCACGAGGTCACGCGGTGGGAGCGTTTTTCCAGCAGCGCGGTATTTTCGGCATTAAGATACTGACCGGCTCCCTGGCAGGTGCTCAACAGAAACCATTCGAGCGACAGATTGACCAGCACATACACAACGTACACACTGAACAACAGCGGCAGCGCACCACCGGGGCCATTAATATCGCGGTCCGGCGAAGGAACCAGCATCGCTACCCACAGCAGAATTATCCAGGGTACCAGTGGGGTAATACTGGTAATAAATCGGGTAACTGCTCTCAGCCCTTTATGCTTGATGCTGCCCGATACCAGCCTGTTATGCAGCTCCCCCAGAGCTCTGGCCAACCGGTCGGCAAACCATTTTGCCAGCCACCGCAACGGGAGGATCAGTAATAAGGGTAAGCCGGTATTCATCAACACAGAAACGCGCTCACCCGCACTCATGCCACTGAAGAGTTTGTCCCAGGCGGCAATAAAATCACCGCCAACCCGGGTGAGCTGCTGCCACTCGCGTTCAAAAACCGCGGAGTACGATTGCCACTCAGGTAAACCTGCATTCACCAGCAGTGACGCAGAAAGTAACAAAAGCACGATAAAAGCGCCGACAAAGCGCAGAGAAGATGTCATTCAGGTGTCCATTACCAGTCCAGATCGCAGCAGCTATGCTAGCAGAGCCAACGCAGATAGATAGCTTTGTGCCCCCTAACGTCGCAGCACCCTGGCCAGCACGCCCAGATTGACCAGACTCGCAAGTGAGCCAGCGACGTAGGTCAGCGCCGCCGCCATCAATATCTGACGTGCAGCGCGCATATCTTTATCATCCAGATAACGACCATTCTCCAGCAGTGGCAGTGCCTTTCCAAAACTGGCGTCCCACTCAACGGGCAGGGTCACCAGGTTGAGCAGAACACTCAACACCATTGAGACGACAGCGGCGATCAATGCCCAACGGGAAAACGCCGGATTCAGCCAGACCAGTAGCGGGGTGGCCACTAACAGCACCGGGGCAGCCCGGCTGAAAATGGTGGTCACCACCCCCAGGCCAGAGCGCAGACCAAACATGCTTTCGCGCTGATGGTGCTGAATAGCATGTCCCACTTCATGAGCCGCCACAACCACACCAGTGAGTGTGCGTCCGTCGAGCTTATCTTCCGTCAGGCGCACGGCCTTACTGGAAGGGTCATAGTGGTCGCCCATGTCTGTCACTTCGACTTTAACATCAGGGATATCCAGAAGCCCCAACAGGTGACGCGCCATATCTCCGCCCGTTCCGGGAAAGTCGCTCCGCTCCCGGCTGTGGCGGTTAAGAACGTACTTAATCCAGAATTGCGGAAGTATCATCAGCCCCAGCAACAGCAGCACGGCCAGAATCGCGGGTAACATAAGACTCTCCTGAATATAAGAACGGTCTATTTTACCCATGGATTAGGCAATAGGGGCACCTGCTGTTAGAATACGCGCCCTGTTTTACTCTGAGGGTACACCCCTTGAAGATCAATTATGTCGCCTCCTGCAAGCTGCCCACGCCTTTCGGTGTGTTCACTATGCATGGGTTTGAGGAAGCAGAGACAGGGAAAGAGCATGTCGCACTGACGATGGGTGAACTGACAGGTGATGAACCTGTTCTCCTGCGTGCACACTCGGAATGTCTGACTGGTGATGCTTTATTCAGCATGCGTTGTGACTGTGGTTACCAGCTGGAAGAAGCGCTGCGCTCGGTCTCTGAGGCCGGACGGGGGGTTGTGCTGTATCTGCGTCAGGAGGGCCGGGGCATCGGTCTTCTGAATAAGGTCCGGGCTTATAACCTGCAGGATCAGGGCGCTGATACGGTGGAGGCAAACGAACAGCTGGGCTTTGGCGCCGACATGCGTGATTACGGCATGTGCCAGCCAATGCTGGAGCACCTGGGCATCAGCGCCATCCGCCTGATGACCAACAATCCGCGCAAGGTGAAAGCTCTGTCTGATGCCGGTGTTACCGTTGCTGAGCGTCGCCCGATTGAAGTCGGCCGCAACCCGCACAATAATGGTTATCTGAACACTAAGGCCAGTAAGCTCGGGCACTTCCTGTCACATCAGGATGACGAGCCGGACGCCTGACACCCCATAAAAGAAAAGCGCCTGCAGGCGCTTTTTTTATTTCAGATCTCCGGGCTACCCTTCCTGCCCGGGTTTCTCAACATGAATGTAAATTTCATGCCCTTCAAACTGCCGCATCAACGCCTGTAGCTTAGTGACGTGACGCTCTGTCAGTGTAATACCTGACGAAAGCAGCACGGCGCCGCCTGGGCTGACGAGATTACTGACCAGCGTCATTCCCTCTTTTGCGTCGGCAATATTGATACGTTCGCGGTTAGAGATGGCCCCACCTTCGTAGTTTTCCATTACCTCGACAAACACATCCACCAGCTCGCGGTCATACCGCTGACCTGCAAGCTTCACGAGGTAAGTACGCGCGTCTTTTTCAGACAGAGGCTCGCCAAGAAAATTGGTTTCTCGCTGCAGCTCGGCGTAATCATTGACGATACGCAATATCCGCGATGCTTTCGGGATAGCATCCGCCGCCAGACGGTCCGGGAAACCCTTACCGTTGTACAGCTCCATATGAGAGCGGATGACGTTTGCTGCATTCTGCAGTGGCTCAAGCAGCATCAGCGAGGTCTGACCGTTAATGGTAAAGCGTGCGTACTCAGACTTTTCGAGATTACTCATCTGCGCGACAGATTTGTTCAGGATCGCATCACTGAGCGACATTTTGCCCAGATTACGCAGCAAAGCCGCGTAGTAGGTATCTTTGACTTCTGACGCCTCTAAACCGGCCGCCTGAGCGAAATTGCGCACGAGATCGGCAAAGCGCTCGGATGAGCCCTTCTCGTCGCCGAGGCGCATTTCCATCGTGCCGACCAGAATGTGGATCATGGAATCAAATTCGTGACGCAGCGTGCTGTAAGCTTCCTGCAATTTTGCTTCGGCCTCGCCCACTGCATCAGAAGAGGCTTCGTACTTAGCCTGCAACTCGCGATTAAGCCGCGCCAGCTCTTCATTCTGTTCTACGATATGCGCGCTGAGCTTACGGTTTGCGGCTTTCAGCTCACGGGACTCGAGTGCCTCAGACACCATGCCTCGCAGCTGATCGTTGTCCCACGGCTTGGAGATATAGCGGTAGATATTGCCTTCGTTCACTGCCTTGATGGCGGAGTCGAGATCAGAATACCCCGTCAGCAGCACCCGGATCATCTCTGGGTAAGTCTCAAAACAGGTCTTCAGAAGCTCTGCCCCTGACATGCCGGGCATACGCATATCCGAGATAATCATGTCGAACTTCTCGTTCTTCAGAATATCCAGTGCTTCCTGTCCACTGTTCGCCAGGGTCACTTCATAGTTACGGAAAAACAGGCGCTTAAGCGCCTGCAGCACGCCCTGTTCGTCATCCACGAGGAGCAGCTTTCCCTGTTTCTCCTGCGCAGGTTGTGACAGACGATCACTGAGCATTATCAGAATCTCCCGTTCGCAATGGTATGGTCAGTGAGAAGGTGGTCCCGGCCCCCGGGCGCGAGCTGACACGTATCTCACCATCGTGTTCTCTTATTAATTTGTAGCACAAAGCCAGCCCGATGCCGGTTCCTTTACCCTTTTCACGCGTTGTATAAAAAGGTTCGAAAATCCTGGACTGCACTTCTGGCGCCATTCCGGTGCCTGTATCAACGATTTCCATCAGTAACTGATCACCGACTATCCGCTGATAGACTCCCAGAGATCCGGGCGTCGCTTTCTCTTCCAGAGCATGCACGGCATTGACGAGAATATTCATGACCACCTGGGCGATCTGCGATGGATTACAACGCGTCAGGGGCACTTCGGTCAGGCGGGTTTCAAAACTGATGTCATCCGATAAACGGCTTTCAATAATGTGAAAGACCGCCGGCAGGTCGGCATTGATATCGGTGAGTGATTGCCCCTCCGAGCCGCCATGACTGAGAGTGCGCATGTCGTTGATGATCTGCTCAATGCGCTGCACGCCGTTGATGCAGTCACGTACACGCACCGGGGCATTCTCACAGACAATGGCAATATTCAGATCCTGATACCCCGACAGCGTCTGCTGATAGAACGGGTTACGGATATCAAGATGATCGGAGGCGTTATCAAGCAACCGGATGAACTCATTGAGCGCCTCCAGGTCATCCACCAGTCCGTTCAGATTGCTGTCGATATACGCGAGGGGGTTATTGATTTCATGGGCGATGCCTGCTGCCATTTCGCCTAGGGTCGCCAACTGTTCAGCCGAATGCATACGTTCGGAAAGTACAACTTCATCCTGATGCCGACGTTGTTGCAGTATCAGGTACAGCAGCCCGGCCACCAGCATCGCCATCGCTGCCGCCAGCCAGGGAATCACCGGAGAATGAAAGCCGGCCTGCATCAACCGGGTATCAAACCGCAAGCTCAGCTGTGGAAGAAAAAAGTCGTCAAAGTAGATTGCATCACCAGACTCCGGCCCACCCACCGAAGAGACCAGACGGGTATCAACCCCCGTAATACCTGCATCACGCAGCAGCAGGGTCATCCAGTCCTGCAGATTAATCACCAGCGCCAGGCTCTGCTCGCCCTGCATCAGATAAAGGTCAACCATAGAGGCTTCGCGGGTATCTTCAGGGAACCCGATTGTGCCGGTCATCGACTCTAACTGCAGACGGATCTGCCAATGATCCGGATCGGGGGATTCGCCCATCGGCTGAAGTTCGGTGCTCTGCCAGAGCGGCGAGCTGAAGGTTGCACCATCGTTGCGGGCTTGCTGCAACTGACGCCAGACATCATTGATCAGTTCGTAATAGTCACGCAGTGCCCGGACGTACACCCGCTCCAGAACGCTCGCGGTAATCTGGCGGACACGCTGTTGTTCATACCAGGACACGCCGGCATAGGTCAGCAGACCTACCAGCAGAACAATGAACGTGACAGATAAACCACGGCGATGACGCACCCGCACCTCCCGGAAGGCAGCCTATCTTTTCAGTAAAGCAGGCTTTTATCAGGAAGCGCGGATAAAAAGAGATTTCAGGCTGACTTAGCCGACATGCGGATAGTGGCGGCGGACAACAGACAGGATAGCTGTCGCATCCAGACCAGAATCACGGCGTTGCTGCGCCGGACTGTCATGATCAATGTACTGATCCGGCAGCCCCAGCATCTCAACAACTGGACGGGCGTTAGAGGTTGCCAGCACCTCCATCACAGCCGAACCAGCGCCTCCCATGCGGGCGTTTTCTTCCACTGTAATCAACAGATCATGACTCTCTGCAAGCTTAAGAATCAGAGACTCATCAATCGGCTTCACGAAGCGCATGTCTGCGACCGTGGCATCAACAACTCCGGCGGCCTGCAGTGCATCGGCAACAACAGGGCCAAACGCCAGAATAGCGACGCGATTGCTTTCTGCACCGCTCTCACGGCGGATAATCCCGCGCCCCAGCGGATACGCTTCGGGTTCACCGTCGATGCTGGCGCCCGTGCCACTGCCGCGTGGGTAGCGCACTGCCGCCGGGCCTTCGTGACGATACCCGGTGTACAGCATATTGCGGCACTCGGCTTCATCGGAGGGGGTCATGATTACCAGATTCGGAATGCAGCGCATATAGCTGATGTCATAGGCACCATGATGGGTCGGGCCATCCTCACCCACCAGACCTGCGCGATCGATTGCGAACAGGACATCAAGATTCTGCAGGGTCACATCATGAATCAGCTGGTCATACGCCCGCTGCAGGAAGGTCGAGTAAATCGCAACGACCGGCTTGCTGCCCTCACAGGCGAGGCCTGCGGCGAGCGTCACTGCGTGCTGTTCAGCAATCGCAACGTCAAAATAGCGATCAGGAAACTCCTGAGAGAAGCGCACCATGTCCGACCCTTCACGCATGGCCGGTGTGATACCGACGAGGCGAGGATCTGCGGCGGCCATCTCACATAACCATTTTCCGAACACGTTGGAATAGGTCAGTTTCTTAACCGCAGGAGCTTTCTGCCTGATCGATTTCAGCGCGTGATAGCCGATAGGGTCTTCTTCTGCTGGGGTAAAGCCTTTCCCTTTTCGGGTAACGATGTGCAGAAAACGCGGCCCTGGCAGCTTTTTCATGTTCTCCAGGGTGTTTACTAACTCATCCAGGTCGTGTCCGTCGACCGGGCCGTAGTAGTTGAAGCCCAGCTCTTCGAACAGAGTCCCCGGTGCCACCATCCCTTTCATGTGTTCTTCTGTGCGCTTGGCGAACTCCCATGCTGCGGGAATTTTCTCCAGTACTTTCTTGCTGCCTTCGCGCATAGCAGCGTACGTCTGGCTGGACCAGATGCGGGTAAAGTATTTATTCAGCGCACCGACATTGTTCGAAATCGACATGTCGTTATCGTTGAGGATCA
This sequence comes from uncultured Thalassolituus sp., assembly GCF_950066645.1. Classification (GTDB taxonomy): domain Bacteria; phylum Pseudomonadota; class Gammaproteobacteria; order Pseudomonadales; family Oceanobacteraceae; genus Thalassolituus. The sequence goes on from NZ_CATMFB010000011.1 coordinate 86,721, forward strand.
CCAGCATATCGGCCTTTTCATGGCCCGCATGATTCAGTGCTTCGAAAGCCATCCCGGCGCTGATCGCACCGTCACCAATCACGGCAACACTTTCACGGGCAATGCCCTGCTGGCGGAAAGAAAGCGCCATGCCGAGCGCTGCACTGATCGAGGTACTGGAGTGCCCAACGCCAAAGGTGTCGTACTCGCTTTCGCTGCGCAGAGGAAACGCCGCTGGCCCTTCAGCGCTGCGGATTTTCGGCATCTGCTCCCGGCGCCCGGTCAGAATCTTGTGAGGATATGCCTGATGGCCTACATCCCAGACGATGCGGTCATCCGGGGTATTAAAGACGTAATGCAGCGCTATAGTCAGTTCAACAACCCCGAGACCCGCACCAAAATGTCCGCCGCTCTGACCGACACTGAAGAGAAGGTACTCGCGCAGCTCGGTACTGAGGTCTTTCAGTTGAGCGGCATTTAACCCACGCAGGTCTGCCGGTGAATCAATCAGATCCAGCAAAGGGGTTTCGGGGCGTTGCGAGGGAATCTCGTTAAACATCTGACTGCAGTGGTATCCGCTTATGGTGAACACCGGACGGGCCGGTCGGAATAAAGGGCGCCATTCTAACGGCTGACGCCGCCGATGAGTAGTAATAACTCAGTCGACGGCACCTGAGACAGGGAGCTTAGTGATCCCGTTCGATAATGTAATTGGCCAGAGCGGCAAGCGTGGCGGTGTCGCCAGGCACATCGGCGAGCGCCGCGTGTGCTTCTGCGATCAGATCCGTTGCCCGCTGCCGGGCACCATCTATGCCGAGCAGTGCCGGGTAGGTCGGCTTATTCAGCGCAAGGTCAGCCCCCTGCTGTTTACCCAACACGGCGGTATCACCTTCGATGTCGAGAATATCGTCCTGTACCTGAAAGGCGAGGCCGATAGCGAGGGCGTAACGGGTCAGCGCGTCTTCCACCGCAGGCGTCAGAGACTCAGTCGCCACCGCAGCGCCCATTAACACGGCTGCCAGAATCATGGCTCCGGTCTTATGGCGATGCATATTTTCCAGCTGGTCCAGCGTCATGGCTTTGCCAACGTGGCCCAGATCAATGCACTGCCCGGCAACCATGCCACTGGCTCCGGCTCCTTTGCCAAGAATGCGGATCAGCGTCAGGCGCTGACGGTCTGTCAGATCGGGCGCACTGGCGAGCAATTCAAACGCACCATTGAGCAGGGCATCGCCAGCGAGAATGGCCGTCGCCTCATCAAATGCGATGTGGCAGGTTGGCTTACCGCGGCGGAGATCATCGTTATCCATAGCCGGAAGGTCATCGTGTACAAGGCTGTAGCTATGGATCATCTCGATCGCAACGGCGGCGGTATCCGCCTGTTGCTCTGGTGCCCCCAGCGCTTCAGCGGTGGCGTATACCAGATAAGGCCGGAGGCGCTTGCCGCCATTCATCACGCCGTAATGCATCGCTTCGGCAAGGCGAGGGTCGGCAATGTTAAGAGTGGCGAGTTTTTCTTCGGTGAGACGAGCGATACGTTCCTGGAGGGGCTTCAGGTTCATTCGCCAGGCTCCGCATTAAACGGAATGCCCTCAGAGACACCATTGCGTTCCATCAGGATCTGTACCCGCTGCTCGGCTTCTGATAGGGCGGTCTGACACTGACGGGTCAGGCCAATCCCACGTTCAAAGGCTGCCAGGCTGTCTTCCAGACTGAGTTCACCGCTTTCCATCCGGTTCACCAGCGCTTCCAGCTCCGCCAGTGCAGATTCAAATTCAAAAGGGGGTGTTTTCTCAGTCATGGGCTCTCTCCGGAATTGTGCGGCAACACTAACCGCCACGCCCGGGCGGGTCAATATGGCTTTTTTTTACTTATGACAGGAAGAAACCGGGGAAGCGTCTAAACTCTGTTACAAAGGCATGGTCCCTGCGGTTACATAGATAAAGGAGTACACGTGGATCTCGCGTCATTAGTCGGTCTTGTCGGGGCCTTCGGTATCGTTATTTTCGCAATGATGCTGGGCGGCTCTATAGGAATGTTTGTCGACGTCCCGTCGGTACTCATTGTGATCGTCGGTAGTGTATTTGCCGTCATGATGAAGTTCGAACTGGGGCAGTTTCTGGGGGCAATGAAAGTCGCAGGTAAGGCCTTCTCATTCAAGATGGCGAAACCTGACACTCTGGTCGGTGAAATCGTCGAACTGGCCGGCCTGGCCCGCAAAGGCGGGCTGCTCTCCCTGGAAGGTAAAGAAGTCAGTGAAGCATTTCTGAGCAAAGGCATTCAGCTGCTCGTAGACGGCCATGACCCGGATGTCGTGCGTACACTTCTGAATAAAGAAATGAAACTGGCCAGTACCCGGCATGACATGGCCATTGGTGTATTCAAGAGCATGGGGGACGTTGCACCGGCGATGGGGATGATCGGAACGCTGATCGGCCTGGTTGCCATGCTCGCCAACATGTCCGATCCAAAGGCAATCGGCCCGGCAATGGCAATCGCACTTCTGACGACACTATATGGTGCGATGATCGCAAACATGATTGCTCTCCCGATTGCCGACAAACTGAATCTCAGAAAAGAAGAAGAAGACCTCCTGAAGACAATGATTATTGATGCACTTCTGGCAATTCAGAGCGGTCAGAATCCGCGTGTCATTGAATCCATGTTGCTGGCCTACATTCAGGAAGGCAAACGCGCAGTCTCAGGTGATTAAGCATGTCTGCTGAAGAAGAAGAATGCCCACCCTGCCCCGCCGGAATACCGGCGTGGGTGATGACATTCGCCGACCTGATGTCGCTGCTGATGTGCTTCTTCGTGCTTCTGCTCTCGTTCTCAGAGATGGATGCACAGAAGTTCAAACGTCTGGCAGGCGAGCTCAGGGATGCGTTCGGTGTTCAGACACTGATTAATGCGAGCGATCCCCCGAAAGGGACAAGCGTGATCGCACGGCATTTCAGTCCGTCGATACCGGAGCCCACTCCGATTAATGAGATCCGGCAGAAAACCAGTGACATTACCAAGAGCTCGCTGGAAGTGTTATGTCAGGATGAAATTACCCAGCAGGAAACCCGCCAGGGCGATCAGGGTATGCAGACACGGGAAGTGGTCGTTCCGGCAGAAGATGTCGAGAACAAAAAAACGGAAGAAGAAGCGATGGAGATCGCAGCTGCTCTGGAAGCAGAAGTCGCATCGGGCCAGGTAGAAATCGAAACCGTGGGTAAAAAGATCATTATCCGTATCCAGCAGCGTGGCGCCTTCCGCTCAGGGTCTGACTATATCGAAGACCGGTTCTTGCCGGTGATCGACAAAATCCGGGAAGTACTGGTGGATATCCCCGGCAAAATTTCGGTGGAAGGCCACACTGATGATATTCCGGTTTCAGGCGGACGCTTCCGCTCAAACTGGGGATTATCGACAGCACGGGCAGTCGCATTTGCGCAGGAGCTGTTTGTCGCCCCTGAAATGGACGCCGACCGCTTTCAGGTTGTTGGCCATGCCGATAAAAAACCACTGGTGCCGAATACAGACGATGCCGCCCGGGAACGCAACCGCCGGGTAGAAATTGTCATTCTGCGTACCCATGAGAACGATGATGATGACCAGCCTGAAATTATGCCGTCTCAACAGGAAATCGACGATGCAGCGACCGCTCAGCCGGAAGATTTCGAACTCAACCCGAATGAAATTTTCTGATAGAAAGGAGGACTGATATGGAAGAACGTCGCCGTTATTTCCGTCTGGATGACGAGGTGATTCTCGACTTCGAGCCCGTCAGCCAGGACGAAGTGCGCCGCTGGAAAGAGCGCAAAACCGATCAGCGCAACGAGCTGGCAGAACTGGATCGTGATATTGCTGCACTGCTGCACCGTCTTCAGGCGCAGGCTCCGGCCGTGGCAGGGTTATGCGAGTTACTCAACCGCAAAATCAACCTGCTGCACGCGCATCAGCCCAGCACTCTGACAGAGACTGAGATCCGGACCCGGGTGAATCTCAGTGCCTGTGGTATGTCGTTCCGGACCGGAGAGCCCCTGGCAGAGCACGATAACCTCAGACTGCAGATGCAACTGAAGCCGTCCAATGTACCCGTCACTCTTATGGGCAGCATCGTCGGAGTTGAGCAGGTGGATGATAGCGAAGCTCCGTATCTGGTCCGCGTGAATTTCGACGGACTGCGCGAAGCTGAACAGGAAATTCTGATTCACCACCTCTTTCAGCTGCAGTCCCGCCGCCTCCAGGCCAACGCACAGGCTCTCAACGACGCCTGCTGATTTCTCCGGGCATTTGTTATCATGCAGCAGACTTACTTTAAGGAGCTGCCTGATGACAGGCCCGCGCATCTATTCTTCAGAAACCTTGATTCCTGGCCAGCAGGTGGCACTCGATGAGCAGGCGGTAACACACTTAGTTCGGGTGTTGCGCATGCAGTCCAGCGATACCTTCCGCCTGTTTAATGGTGATGGTCACGAGTACAGCGCGAGCCTTCTGGTAGAGAGCAAAAAATACGCATCAGCCATCATCGGGGAGATTCTGCGTAGTGATGCGAACATGCCACTGGCGCTGCATCTTGGGCAGGTCATGTCGAAAGGCGACCGGATGGACTTTACGGTTCAGAAGGCAACAGAGCTGGGCATTCGTGAAATAACCCCCCTGAGCAGCGAGCGCTGTGATGTCCGCCTGAAGGGCGAGCGCATGGATAAGAAACGCGAACACTGGCAGAGGGTCGCCATTTCTGCCTGTGAACAGTCAGGCCGGAACAGCATCCCCGTCATTCATGATCCGGTTAACCTGAGCGACTGGCTGACTGCCGTCGAAGCCGATCGCAAACTTCTGCTCCATCCGCATAATCAGAAACCACTGAACAGTGATGAGCAACCTCAGAGTGTTGCCATTCTGGTCGGCCCTGAAGGCGGGTTCAGCGATCCGGAAGTCATGCTGTGCCAGCAACAGGGCTTTGATGGCTTGCTGTTGGGGCCGCGGATTCTGCGCACAGAAACCGCAGCACTGACAGCGCTTAGTGTGATTCAGTATGTGTGGGGGGATTTCCGCTGACCAGGCGGATGTACTTCCAGTCCCAGTAGGACGACAGAAAATACAGACCGATAAAGAGCGTCGCCCACCACTCGATGATGCGCTTACCGTTCGTCATCTCAATGCCAACCGTCACACCGGCAAACGCAATAAACATAAACCAGAGTACCGCCATAAGACCTGTTTTAGCACGGAAACTCGGCACACGGAGCCCCATGCGTCGCGCTTTAAATGTCAGCACATAGCTGATCGTTAATGCGACGAGCATGCCCTGGAAGAAAATATTCGCCCCTTTGACATGCACAAACCAGTTAGTATCTTCATCCGCAGGCAGTAATACTGCTGTGCCCACCAGCAGACCGAGCGCTGCCAGCGTACCGAAAAATTGCATAAAACCCAGTGCGATACGGCCACTGTAATCCGCGAGCCAGACACGCTGCAGTTGCCACCAGATAATAAAAAATGAGCATGACGCGATCATGCCACCACGGAAAATAAATCCGGCATCGCCCTTCATTCCCGTATGGGTAATGTCTGTGCACCCTTCAATAAAAGGATTACAAAGCAGCGCCGTACCGTCACTGGTACCTACCCAGTAGGTCACAGCAATCGTCCCCATCGACAGCACGCAGGAAATCAGCGCAATAAATTGTCCGAATGACATAGGTGTTCCCCTTTCCAACCGGCGCACATCATAGCACCCACACGAGAGGTCGTCCCACCCGATTGAACAGGGTAAACTGCAGCGGTTAAAAAAATTCCGGGGCAGGATAATGGCCAAGAAAAAAACTGCATATGTCTGCACTGAATGCGGCGCAGACCACAACAAATGGCAAGGGCAATGTGCTGGCTGCGGGCAGTGGAATACCCTGCAGGAGTTTGTCGTTTCCGCCGCGAAAACTGCTACCCGGGACACTCGCTTTTCTGGCTATGCGGGGGATGCCGCGCAGGGTTCCGTGATTCGTCTCGCCGATGTGGATCTGGCGGAAGTGCCTCGTTTCTCCAGCGGTATGCAGGAATTCGATCGGGTGTTAGGTGGCGGTCTGGTGCCGGGCTCGGCCATCCTTATCGGTGGTCACCCGGGGGCTGGTAAATCAACTCTGTTGCTACAGACGCTGTGCCATCTTGCCCGCGACATGCCGGCTATCTACGTCACGGGGGAAGAAAGTCTGCAACAGGTCGCCATGCGTGCCCACCGCCTTGGCCTGCCAACCGATCAGTTACAGATGCTGAGCGAAACTAACGTCGATCAGCTGACACGTGTACTGCAGCAGCATAAACCCCGGATCGTGGTTATTGATTCGATTCAGGTGATGCATGTTGAGGGCGTTGAATCAGCCCCGGGGAGTGTTGCTCAGGTGCGTGAGAGCGCCGCATTTCTTACCCGCTTTGCTAAGCAGACAGGTACGGTGCTTATGCTTGTCGGTCATGTGACCAAAGACGGGTCTCTGGCCGGCCCGAAAGTACTCGAACATATGATCGACTGCTCTATCATGCTGGAGGGTGATGGTGACAGCCGGTTTCGCACTCTGCGGGGTATTAAAAACCGCTTTGGTGCGATCAACGAACTTGGTGTATTTGCCATGCTGGAGACGGGCCTGAAAGAGGTCAGGAATCCCAGTTCTATCTTTCTCAACCGCAGCACTGAAGCCTCAGCAGGCAGCGTCGTGATGGTGATATGGGAAGGCACCCGTCCTCTCCTTGTCGAGATTCAGGCATTGGTCGATGACAGTCACTTCGGCAACCCCAAGCGTGTTGCTGTTGGCCTGGATCAGAACAGGCTGAATCTGCTGCTGGCCGCCATGCACCGCCATGGTGGCATTCACCTCGGCGATCAGGATGTCTATATCAATGTCGTCGGCGGTGTAAAGGTAAGTGAAACGGGGGCCGATCTGGCGCTGTTACTTGCTGCGCTCTCAAGTTTCCGTAATCAACCGCTTGAGCAGGGCCTGATTGTATTCGGAGAAGTCGGGTTATCAGGCGAAATCCGCCCTGTCCCGTCGGGTCAGGAGCGCATCCGGGAAGCCGCTAAACACGGTTTTACCCGGGCCATCGTACCTAAGGCCAATGCACCGAAAACGCCGGTGCCCGGAATGGAAGTGATCGGGGTCGATCGCCTTCAGGAAGCGATCGAACGCATCTGAGGGACTAGTGTTTCTGGCCGAGGCGTTTCGCTGCGCGTTCGGCCTCTTCAGGGTTAGCTGTTCCCTTCACCATCGGTCGGTGACGGTGAATGGCCGCCTTACCTACCATGTAGGCTGATACTGGCGCGGTAATAAACAGAAACAGACTGATCACCAGCTCATGGATATGCAGGCTCTGCTCCTGCAGGCTGAACCATACCAATGATCCAAGTAACGTCGCTCCCATTCCCAGTGTCGATGCCTTCGTCGGGGCATGCAGGCGGGTATAGAAATCCGGTAGTTTCACCAGCCCCCACGAGCCGATCAACATAAACACCGCACCAACGATAATCAGAAAAGCGACCAGATAATCGCTGTATTGCAGCAGATTATTCAATGATATCTCCCCGCAGCAGATATTTAGCCAGAGCAGCGGTACTGACAAAACCAAGCATGGCGATGAGCAGTGCCCCCTCAAAATACAGCGCCGAGCCGTGATAAAGCCCCAGCAGTATGATCAGCGCAATACTGTTAATGTAGAGCGTATCCAGCGCCAGAATACGATCGGTAATGTCCGGGCCTTTGATCAGCCGCCACAGACAGAACAGCATAGCGACACCAATCATCAACGCCGCGGCAAGGACAACGGTAATCAGCATCCGAAAATCTCCTTCAATGGCTGCTCATAGCGTTGAGCAATAAAGTCGATCAGGGCTTTTTCATCATCCAGATGGAGAACATGAACATAGAGCACCTGACTGTCTTCCGAAAATTCAACGCTGACGGTACCGGGAGTCAGTGAGATCGAACTCGCCAGAAGAGCCGCCGGGAAGGGTTCCTGAATACGCAAGGGATACGCCAGCCAGCCCGGCTTCAGATAACGATTTGGCAACAACACCCGCCGCGCAACATCGAGGTTGGCCACCACGATGTCATAGACCAGCCGAAGCATGTACACAAACAGGGCAACCGGTTTACGGATAGGTGCATGCCCACGCACATAGGGGTAGGTCAGCAAAGGAATGACCCAACCAAGAACAACCCCAAGAACAAACTGCCCCCAGGAGGCACCGTTAAGCAGCAGCCAGACCATCACCAGCATCACTGTATGCCACGGCATAGGTAACAGATAACGCATCATGGGCGGCCTCCATTGAGCTGTTCAAGGCTGACACCCTGATGCATATCCTGAGCTGCCCGCATCGACCATTCGGTCAATGGTCCAGCCGCAAGAACCAGTGCAATTGTGGTCAGACACAACAGGCCTGCGCCTGCAAAATGCAATCGACTCAGACGCTCTTTCACTTCGGGCAATACGTTCCCCTGAGTTCTCCAGAACAGAGTCGACCCGGCCCGGGACAGCGCTATCATCGCCGCCAGCCCCGAAATCAGGACCAGGGGCCATACCCACCAGGCATCACCACTGTCCAGTGCTGACTGCATGATGAAGACCTTACCGACGAACCCTGAAAACGGGGGCAAGCCAATCAGCGCCATCGCACAGATGGCAAACAGGAAACCCGTCAACTTGGGCGCGAGCATTGGACGCGAACGAACAAACCTGTCGCCTGCCTGTCCACGCTGAAGCACGACCAGTCCTGCCACAAGGAAAAACGCTCCACTCATCAGTGTACTGTGTAGTGTGTAATAAACACCTGCAGCGACGGCCTGAGTTGTTCCCATGGCAACGGTCATCAGCAAGGTACCTGCCGACAGAATCACAAGGTTGGCGATAAGACGACGCAGAGACTCCGCAGCCAGAACCCCCAGGGAGCCCACAACCACCGTCAGACCAGACAGAACGGCCAGCAGGTCAAGCCCCAGCCCTCCCAGCTCTCCGTGTCCTTCCGCGTAGACCACACCATGTATACGCCACATGCTGTACAGGCCAACTTTGGTCATTACTGCAAACAGGGCCGCTACCGGAATGGATGTACTGCTGTACGTTCGTGGCAGCCAGAAATGCAGAGGCAGAAGCGCGGCCTTGATACCAAATACCAGCATCAACAACATACCACCCGCCTCTGCCAGTGGCAGACTTTCATCAGACAGATGTGGCGCCCGCTCGGCCATATCAGGGATATTCAGTGTACCGAACGCATGATAGAGAACCGCCAGTGCCACCAGGAAAAATGCTGATCCGATCAGGTTATACAGCACATAGTGTTGTGCTGCGCGGGTTCGCTCCCGACCACCACCATGAATCAGAAGCGAATAGGATGCGATCAGCAGAATCTCGAAGAAGACAAACAGGTTAAACGCATCAGCCGTCAGGAACGCACCATTGAGCCCCATCAGCTGGAACAGGTAAAGCGGGTGGAAATACCGACCTGTGGCATCCTCTCCGGCGCAAGCATACAGGTGAGCACCTAATGCCAGAACCGACGTCAGAAGTACCATAAACGATGACATTGGGTCAGCAAGCAGGAAAATACCGAAAGGCGCTTCCCAATCCCCCATCGCATACCCAAGTGCTCCGTCACGCAGCGTGGTGTATAACATCAATGCAGATACAGCCACCAAAGCCAGCAGAAACAGCTGAGTCACCAGACGCTGCAACGGCAGACGTTCATTAAAGAAGGGGAAGAGGACAAACACCGCCGCAAAAAATGGCAGCAGAACAGGCAGAGCAGGAAGGTGCATCATCATCGTGATTTGCCCCCCGATGCTTTTTCTGTAGCACGCGGCTTCTCGCGCTGTTCTTTGTCTTTAGTCGCCAGGCTGTCTGTCGGAGCAGAACGTCCGTCAACCTGATCATTACCCAGGTCAGCGCGTGCACGGATCGCCAGAATCAGTGCAAACGCTGTCATCGCAAAACCAATCACAATGGCGGTCAGTACCAGAGCCTGCGGCAGGGGGTCCGTTGGGTTCTCTGTTTCTCCCAGAATCGCCGGTTTGTGAAGCGCCAGACCGCCGCTGGCGAAAAGAAACAGGTTCACTGCATAGGACATCAGTGTCAGGCCCATGACGATAGCGAACGTGTGCCCGCGCAGCATCAGAAATACCGAACAGGTCACCATAACCCCAACAACGGTGGCGTAGATGAGTTCCATCAGGATTGCCCTCCTGGTGTCGGACGCTCAGCCGTCGTCAGTTTGCCCAGGTTCGCAAGTATCGACAAAGTCGCGCCAATCACAGTCAGGTACACCCCAAGATCAAAGGCCATTGCACTGGCCAGTTCAAACTTACCGACGAGCGGCAGGTAGAAATAATCAAACCAGGATGTCAGGAACGGACGCTCAAAGATCCAGCTCCCCGCCCCCGACAAAAAGGCCAGCAGCAGACCACTGACGATAAACCACTGGAAGTTAAGGTCACCCCGCTCACGCATCCAGACCACCCCATTGGCGATATATTGCTGAATCAGAGCAACCGCAGTGACCAGGCCGGCAATAAATCCGCCGCCCGGAAGGTTGTGACCGCGAAGGAAGATATAGGCAGAGACCAACAGCGCCAGAGGCAGAAGGCTCTGAGAAATCTGCATGAGCATGACCGGGTGCCGGTCTCGCGACCACGCACGACCATCCATGTCGGCAGACGGCGCAAACATTCTGATGCCGGCCAGCAATTTAAAGATACCAATCGCGGCGATGGCCAGAACCGTGATCTCACCGAAGGTATCGAATCCGCGGAAATCAACCAGAATCACGTTTACTACGTTGGTACCGCCGCCGCCGGTCTTCGCATTAATTGTGAAAAATTCACTGATGCTGTTTACCGGACGGGTCAACATGGCGTAGGTCAGCGTGCCGACCAGAGCACCGACAACCGTTGCCAGACCAAGGTCTCTGACAATACGGGCGGGTGATAAGTGATTCAGGGTTATCCGCTGTGGCAGGAAGTAGAGCGCCAGCAGGAAGAGAATGATCGTCGCAACCTCAACAGAAAGCTGCGTCAGCGCCAGATCAGGTGCAGAGAACCAGGCAAATGCCATAGACACAACCAGACCGACCACCGACACAGTGACCAGTGCCAGTAATCGCTTGTGACTGACCATGACCGTCGCTACCGAGCCCACGATCAACAGCAGCGCACCACCGATAGAGACGAGGTCGACATCCGAGCGCGCGATGCTTCCCTGCGCCGAGGCGAGCTCGAGCAGTGGAACACCCAGAACCACACCCACAGCCAGGATGAGCCAGAAGGTGTAACGCTGGAAACTGCCGTTATCAATAAACTCCTGCAGACGGGTTGCGCCTCGCACCAGACGCTGCACACTCTGCTCAAAAGCATACTTCGCATCGACTTCAGCAAACTGAGCCTGAAACGCAAACATATGCCGGCGTTGACTGTAGAGCGCAACACCACCAAGCACAGCCAGAAAGCTCATCAACAGTGGGATATTAAACCCGTGCCAGATCGAAATACTGAATTCAGGTACTCCCTCTGGCATTAATGAAGCGCCAACAGCAACCAGCAGATCACCGACAATCAGATCTGGCAGAATTCCGACCAGAAGACACAGCACTACCAGCACCTCAACCGGAACACGCATATAGCGCGGCGGCTCATGCGGGGTTTTCGGCAAGTCGATCGGATCACCGTTAAAGAATACGTCATGCACAAAGCGCAGAGAGTACGCTACCGCAAGCGCGCCACCGACGGTCACTAGCAGAGGCGTCAACCATGACAGTGAGCCCAGGGTGTGCTGGTTCAGTGATTCTGCGAACAACATCTCTTTCGACAGGAAGCCATTAAGCAGTGGCACCCCCGCCATGGATGACGCGGCAACCATCGCCAGTGTCGCCGTATACGGCATATAGCGGAACAGGCCATTAAGCTTACGCATATCACGCGAACCGGACTCATGGTCAATGATACCTGCTGCCATAAACAGTGAGGCCTTAAAGACCGCGTGGTTAATCACGTGAAACATCGCAGCAATGGCGGCAAGCTGAGTATCGAGACCCAACAGTAATGTAATCAGGCCAAGGTGACTGATCGTTGAATACGCCAGCAGCCCTTTCAGGTCATGCTTGAACAGAGCGGTATACGCTCCCACCAGCAGAGTTGTCAGGCCCACCAGACTGACGACGGCAAACCACAATTCCGTCTGGGAAAGCACGGGATAAAAACGCGCCATCAGGAAGATACCGGCTTTCACCATAGTCGCAGAGTGCAGATAAGACGATACAGGCGTCGGTGCCGCCATAGCCTGAGGAAGCCAGGAATGGAACGGAAACTGAGCAGACTTAGTAAACGCACCAGCCAGCACCAGCGCCAGAATAACCGGATAGTATTCGTTTTCTACGATCAGGCGTCCGCTTGCCAGAACCCTTTGCAGGTCGTAGCTACCGACCAGCTCGCCAATCATAATCAGGCCGGCGAGCAGTGCCAGGCCACCCGCGCCAGTAATCGTCAGCGCCATGCGGGCGCCCTTCCGGGCCTCTGTTTTATGCGACCAGAACGTAATCAGCAGAAAAGAGCTGATACTGGTGAGCTCCCAGAAGAACCAGAGCTGAATCAGGTTGGCTGACAGCACAACCCCAAGCATGGCCGTCATAAAGAGGACCAGGCTTGCATAGAAGCGCCCGGCATTATCTCCCTCTGCAAGGTAATAACGGGCGTACAGAATAACCAGCAGACCGATCCCCAGGATCAGCAGGCAGAACATGAGGCCAAGGCCATCAAGGAAAAAGCTGATATTGAGAGATAGCAGGGGAATCCATTCAAAGCTGACAACAGGGTAATCGCCCGCCATCACCTGAGGGATCAGGTGAATCACAATACCCAGAGCAACCGCAGGCAGGAATGCCGTTCCCAGCGCCAGCATTGACCGGGGATAGCGCCCCAGAAGCAATGGAATCAGTGTGCCCAGCAAAGGCAACAGCGGCACCCAGATCAGATTCATGTCAGGAGAGTCTCCACTCACAGTGATGTGACAGTGTAACACTGTCGCTTCCAGGGAAAAGCCAGGGTAATTCTGTACTTATGCTGACCTCCCACGTCATATTGTCCGGCTCAGAAGCCCGACCCAATGCCAGTATAGACAATCCGGTCAGGCCATTCCTGTATGCCTAAAAAAGCCCTGTAAAAACAGGGCTACGGATAATACCTCAAAGGTGGTACTCAGGGCTCAGCTCAGTGACCGCTTCAACGAAGGCTTTTGCATGCTCCGGGTCGACAAACTGGTGAATTCCATGACCAAGGTTAAATACATGGCCGCTTCCCTTGCCAAAGCTATCCAAAATGCGTTTGACCTCTTTCCGGATAGTCTGAGGCGACGCATAAAGGACCGATGGATCCATATTCCCCTGCAGTGCAACCGTTCCACCCACACGGGCACGAGCACTGCCGATGTCGGTTGTCCAGTCGAGACCCAACGCGTCAGCACCGGTTGCAGCCATCGCTTCCAGCCACTGGCCACCACCTTTGGTGAACAGAATCACCGGGATTTTCTGGCCATCATGCTCACGAATCAGACCATCAACAATCTTCTTCATGTACGCCAGAGAGAATTCACGATAGCAGACGTCGCTTAACGTACCGCCCCAGGTATCAAAGATCTGTACTGCCTGCGCGCCGGCTTTAATCTGAGCGTTCAGATAATCAATCACAGAAAGTGCCAGCTTGTTCAGCAGCTCGTGCATGATTTCTGGCGTGTCGTACATCATGGCTTTCACGTGACGGAAGTCTTTTGATGAGCCGCCTTCAACCATATAAGTCGCCAGCGTCCACGGACTGCCAGAAAAACCAATCAGAGGCACCCGACCATTCAGCTCACGACGGATGGTAGACACCGCTTTCAGAACGTAATCGAGATCGGCTTCAGTGTTAGCAACTGGCAGATCTGCAACGTCTTTCTCAGTACGCAGCACCTTTTTGAAACGCGGGCCTTCGCCCGTCTCAAAGTACAAACCCAGGCCCATGGCATCCGGAATCGTCAGGATGTCCGAGAACAGAATCGCCGCATCCAGAGGGTAACGTTCCAGAGGCTGTATCGTTACTTCACACGCCAGCTCGTGGTTTTTACACAGCGACATAAAGTCACCGGCCTGAGCGCGGGTTGCTTTGTATTCTGGCAGGTAACGGCCGGCCTGGCGCATCATCCAGATAGGCGTGCGGTCTACGGGCTGTCGCAACAGGGCACGGAGAAAACGGTCGTTTTTAAGCTCAGACATAAGAATTCCGGACACTCAGAAAATTAATGGGACGCATAATAACAAAAAACCCGGCCATTAGCCGGGTTTGCGAAAACAGTGGTCAGATCACTCGGCCACAGTGAAGGTTACAGAGCTAACCCCCAGAGTATCGTTGGTCAGGATAACATCATGACCAATATCACCTGAATCAATATCGATAGAGCCATCGCTGTTTTTGGTCTGAGTCACCCCGTTTACTGTCCAGCTGTAATCACTCGCAGTAAAGGTCTCTGCAGACCACCGTGTAGCAGGATAAAGACGCGTCAGGTTCGACAGACTGATATCCCCTTCTGGCAGGTAAGCGTTCGAAGGTCCGGTGATTTCAGCGGTTGCACTGACCTGCGGAACCAGCAGAAAAGAGCCATCGCTAAGATCCCAGTTAGCTGTCAGCGCATAGTCATAGCCGCCTGAATCACTACTGAAAACAACTTCATGCTTGCCATCCCGCTCTGACATTGCGAAGCGAACAAGGTACTGATTGCCAGCGCGAACCCGGACGCTGACGGCATTCTGCTGCGCCGCAATCACCTGCGAAGCCACATTGAATGTATTGGTTGAATTCGTATCAATGACAGTAGCGGCCAGATCGCTGATGTTTTCATCCGCGCCTCCGGTACCAAGAGATACGTAAATCAGAGGCTTAGGTACCAATGCCATCTCAGAACTGCCAGCCGCACCATCATCCTCAACCTGAGTATCAGTGTTCTCTGAATCAGCCTGCTCAACATACGTCAGCAACGACTGCCACTGTAGGGCGGCGAGTGCATCTTCTTTCCAGAAAGTCTGCTGACTCGTATTAGGGCCTGCGGTAAACAGCACCAGACTACTCACATTAAGACCGGTCATCTGCGTAAAACCAGCATTGTACGTGTAGTCATCATCCAGATCATCGTATGCATCGCTTGACAGATCGACAGCGACTGATGCATTGCCGCTGCCACTACCGTTGTAGGTACCCACTGCTTTAACAATAGCTTCGTAAGTTGCGGTGAAATTGCCCCGATCATCCCAGGCATTAGCCGCCAGCAAACCATCCAACGCGGTATTCAGAGTCGACGCATCCGAGGTGAATGTGCCCACCAGAGGTTCAACACCATCACCCGCGTTAGCATAAGCCCAAAGGGTAAATTCCTGATCACGTATCACAGGGTCAGAGCTGCTCTGAGCACTGGAGATATAGGTCTTTACTGCATTAATGTACGAACTCTTATCAATCCCCTGAGAGGTAATACTGCCAGACGTATCAACCAGCAGCGCCGTCTTCAGAGACACAGGAAGACCAATAATCTTCTGCATCATGACTCCATTCTCATCAGGGTCGACAGCCTCTCCGTTTACCGTCAGCGTGTAGTCACTGATTTTAGGCGTTTCCAGAGGTGATAACGTAGCGCCATCGACAGGAGCAATCACATATCCACCGATCAGTGGATACGTAACCACGGAAGAGAAATACCCATCAAAATCTGTGTATTCAGACCCTGACATCAGAAACTGCAGAGGGAAATAGCTGGAACCGGCCGTCGTAGTCGCCGTGTCATCGGTATCAGTGGAATCCGTAGTGTCTTCCTCAGTGTCCGACGAGGCAACGACAGGGTCCCCTCCTCCACCGCAGGCAGCAAGCGTCGCGGAAATCAGGGCGATCCAAAGGAGGTTAGGTTTGGACATAAGGCAGCTCCGTCTGATATCAGTAATCTAATCAACAGCGGCAGAGAATAGCACTCCCGGTCATTATCCGACCACCGTAAAAAAAGAAAACGCGACCGGAGTCGCGTTTTCTGGCGCAGACGGACACTTCCGACTGCAATGTCACTTATCCCGTCTCAGACGTCGAGATAATCGAGGATGCCCTCAGCGGCCTGACGACCTTCATAGATCGCGGTCACTACCAGATCAGAACCACGAACCATATCGCCACCGGCGAATACTTTCGGGTTAGACGTCTGGTGTTTAAACTCCTGCTCTTCCGGTGCAACCACACCGTCCCAGCTGTTCAGTTCGATACCGAAATCTTTAAACCATGGCGCAGGGCTTGGACGGAAACCAAAGGCAACCAGTACCGCGTCTGCTGGCAGGATCTCTTCAGAACCTTCTACCACTTCAGGACGACGACGACCGTTCTCGTCTGGCTCACCCATCTTGGTAGTCACAACCTTAACGCCTTCAACCTTGTCTTCACCAACGATGGCAACCGGCTGACGGTTAAACAGGAAGTTCACGCCTTCTTCGCGCGCGTTAACTACTTCACGCTTAGAGCCCGGCATGTTTTCTTCGTCACGACGGTACGCACAGGTCACTGTGTCTGCACCCTGACGGATAGAAGTACGGTTGCAGTCCATCGCGGTGTCACCACCACCCAGAACAACCACTTTCTTACCTTTCATGCTGACGAAGTCTGCAGCGTCTTTTTCGAAGCCGAGGTTACGGTTCACGTTAGAGATCAGGAAATCCAGTGCGTCATGAACGCCCGGCAGATCTTCACCCGGGAAACCACCCTTCATGTAGTTGTAGGTACCCATGCCCAGGAACACGGCATCGAACTCGTCGATGATGCTCTGGAAGTCAACATCTTTACCGACTTCGGTGTTCAGGCGGAATTCAACACCCATGCCTTCGAACACTTCACGACGGTTAGACATTACACTCTTCTCGAGCTTGAACTCAGGAATACCGAAGGTCAGCAGACCACCAATTTCCGGATATTTGTCGAAGACAACCGGAGTAACACCGTTGCGCACCAGAATGTCAGCAGCCCCCAGACCCGCAGGGCCTGCACCGATAATCGCTACGCGCTTACCGGTTGGCTTAACATTCGACATATCCGGACGCCAGCCCATGGCAAAGGCGGTATCGGTGATGTATTTCTCAACATTACCAATGGTCACAGCACCGAAGCCATCATTCAGGGTACATGAACCTTCACACAGACGATCCTGTGGGCACACACGGCCACACACTTCTGGCAGCGTGTTGGTTGCATGGCTCAGCTCAACGGCTTCCATGATGTTGCCTTCACTGGCCAGCTTCAGCCAGTTAGGGATGTAGTTATGTACCGGGCATTTCCACTCACAGTATGGGTTACCGCAGGCCAGACAACGGTGTGCCTGGTCGGTCACCTCTTCCTGCTGGAAGGGCTCGTAAATTTCAACGAACTGCGCCTTACGGACGTCGATCGCTTTCTTGGATGGGTCTTGACGACCCACATCCACAAACTGGAAGTTATTATTCAGACGTTGTGTCATAGCGAACCTCTCTCTCTCGTCCTGGACCGATTACTCAGGACGAGCACGGGTGCTGTTCAGCAGTTGTTGTAAGTCAGCAGCCTTTGGCTTCACCAGCCAGAACTTGCCGATGAAACCGTCGAAGTCTTCCAGGATCTGCTGACCCCAGGCACTGCCGGTCTCTTCCACGAATTCACGGATCACGCTGCGCAGGTGGTTGCGGTGCGCCTCGGTCTCTTCGTTGCTGATGCGGTGAATATCCACCAGCTCGTGGTTGTACTTATCAACAAAGGTGTTGTCACGGTCGAGCACGTAAGCGAAGCCGCCTGTCATACCCGCGCCGAAGTTATAGCCAGTTTCGCCCAGTACGCAGATCATACCGCCGGTCATGTATTCACAGCAGTGGTCACCAGCACCTTCAACCACGGCGTGAACGCCGGAGTTACGAACACCGAAACGCTCACCTGCACGGCCAGCCGCCAGCAGCTTACCGCCGGTCGCACCGTACAGACAGGTGTTACCTACAATCGAGGTTTCGTTCGTCGCGAAGCCTGAGCCTTTAGGTGGGAAGATCACCAGCTTACCGCCGGTCATGCCCTTACCTACGTAATCGTTAGCATCACCTTCCAGCACCATTTCCAGGCCGCCAGCGTTCCAGACACCGAACGACTGGCCGGCAATACCGGTCAGGTTCAGACGGATCGGCGCGTCAGCCATGCCCTGGTTACCGTGGCGTTTGGCGATCTCACCGGACAGGCGAGCACCGACAGAACGGTCACAGTTGGTGATGTGGAAGCTGAATTCGCCGCCTGCTTTGTTTTCAATCGCAGACAGAGTTTCTTCAACCATACGCTCAGCCAGCAAGCCTTCATCATACGGCTTGTTGCGCTCAACTTTCACCGTGTGCGGCTTATCAGCTGGAATCAGATCACTCCCGAACAGGGGTGACAGATCCAGATGACGCTGCTTCTCGGTCTTGCCTTCAAGAACTTCCAGCAGATCCGTACGGCCCACCAGCTCTTCCATCGTGCGAACACCGACTTTCGCCATCCAGCCACGAACCTCTTCAGCCACGAAGCGGAAGTAGTTCACGACCATCTCTTTGGTACCGATGTAGTGCTTCTCACGCAGATCATCGTTCTGCGTCGCAACACCGGTCGCACAGTTGTTCAGGTGACAGATACGCAGGTATTTACAACCTACCGCCACCATTGGCAGCGTACCGAAACCGAAGGATTCCGCACCCAGAATCGCCGCCTTCACAACGTCGAGACCAGACTTCAGACCACCGTCGGTCTGAACACGTACGTTGCCACGCAGGTCGTTGCCGCGCAGCGCCTGATGCGCTTCGGACAGGCCCAGCTCCCAAGGAGAACCAGCGTACTTAATGGACGTCAGCGGAGACGCTGCAGTACCACCGTCGTAACCAGAGATGGTGATCAGGTCAGCGTAAGCCTTAGCCACACCCGCTGCGATCGTGCCCACACCCGGTTCAGATACCAGTTTCACCGATACCAGTGCGGTTGGATTCACTTGCTTCAGATCGTAGATCAGCTGTGCAAGGTCTTCGATCGAATAAATATCGTGGTGCGGTGGTGGCGAAATCAGAGTCACACCTGGTACTGAGTAACGCAGGGTCGCGATCAGCTGGTTAACTTTACCACCTGGCAGCTGGCCGCCTTCGCCCGGCTTCGCACCCTGAGCTACCTTAATCTGCAACACTTCAGCGCTGGACAGGTAATGCGGGGTCACACCGAAACGACCGGAAGCAATCTGCTTAATTTTAGAGTTACGCGTAGTACCGTAACGCAGTGGATCTTCGCCGCCTTCACCGGAGTTAGAGCGACCGCCCAGTTCGTTCATCGCCATTGCCAGAGCTTCATGCGCTTCTGGTGACAGAGCACCCAGAGACATGGCCGCGGTATCAAAGCGAGGGAAGATCTTCTCTGCTGGCTCAACTTCAGAGATATCAATCGACTGGATATCTTTGCGGAAGGTCAGCATGTCACGGATGGTAGCCACAGGGCGCTTGTTCACCAGCTCAGCAAAACGGTCATAGGCCGCCTGCGAGTTGGTCTGCACCGCTTCCTGAATGTTCTTCACGACGTCTGGGTTGTAAGCGTGGTATTCGCCACCATGAACGTACTTCAGCAGGCCACCCTGTTCGATCTGCTTGCGTGGCTTCCAGGCAACGTTGTTGATGACCATCAGGTCTTCTTCAAAGTCAGTGAAGCTTGCGCCTTCGATACGGCTGGTCACGCCGCAGAAACACAGATCAACGATTTCTTTGCTCAGACCAATGGCTTCAAACAGCTGTGAGCCACGGTATGAGGTGATGGTCGAGATACCCATCTTAGACATGACTTTCAGCAGGCCCTTACGGATCGCCTTGCGGTAGTTCGCCTGAGATTTCAGCGGGTCGCCCAGTACTTCACCGCTGCGGTGCAGGTCGGTGAGGATGTCGTAAGCCAGCCATGGGTAAACAGCGGTCGCACCAAAGCCCAGCAGCACAGCAAAGTGATGCGGGTCACGTGCAGAACCGGTTTCAACCACGATGTTACCGTTAGTACGCAGGCCTTTCTGGCTCAGACGATGGTGAACGGCACCGGTTGCCATTGGCGCTGGGATAAGAGACTGACCTTCAGCCACTTCACGGTCGCTCAGAATCAGAATCACGTCACCGTTGCGGATCGCCGCTTCAGCTTTGTCAGCGAGAGCAACGATAGCGTCTTTCAGAGACAGCGCTGAGTCGTAAGCCATAGACAGAGTCACGTGACGGAATTCATCACGGCCGGTGTCTTTCAGACCAACAAATTTCAGTGGCGACAGTACTGGAGACGTCAGGATTACGCGGTTAGCGTGGTCTGGCGTCTCTTCGAATACGTTTTTCTCTGCACCGATACAGGTTTCCAGCGACATCACGATGGACTCACGCAGTGGGTCGATCGGTGGGTTGGTGACCTGAGCAAACATCTGACGGAAGTAATCAGCCACGTGACGAACACGCTGAGACAGAACCGCCATTGGAGTATCGTCACCCATTGAACCAGTTGCTTCCTGACCGTCTTCGGCCATAGGACGCAGAACCTGGTCGCGCTCTTCACGCGTTACAAGGTGCAGTTTCTGATGAGTGTTCAATGCATCGCCCGACAGCGCTTCCTGACCATCGACTTTCTCGAGGTGCAGGCGGCTTTCGATACGCAGCGCATTTTCTTTCAGCCACTGTTTGTATGGCTGAGAAGTTTTCATCAGGGTGTCGATATCGTCGGTACGCAGCAGCTTACCTTCTTTGGTATCGATCGCCAGAATATCACCTGGGCCAACACGGCCTTTTGCGACGACGTCTTCTGGCTTGTAACCGTATACGCCCACTTCGGAGGCAACGGTAATAAAGTTGTTCTTAGTAATCACCCAACGGGATGGACGCAGACCGTTACGGTCCAGACCACATACCGCGTAGCGGCCATCGGTAATTACCAGACCGGCAGGACCGTCCCACGGCTCCATGTGCATGGAGTTGTACTCGTAGAAAGCACGCAGATCAGGATCCATAGTTTCAACATTCTGCCAGGCAGGCGGAATCATCATACGGATCGCACGGAATACGTTCATACCGCCAGTCGCCAGCAGTTCCAGCATGTTATCCATGGAGGAAGAGTCGGAGCCAGTGGTATTTACGATTGGAGAGATGTCTTCCAGGTTTGGCAGCAATTCGCTGGCGAACTTGCTCGCTCGGGCGTTTGCCCAGTTGCGGTTACCGCGAATGGTGTTGATCTCACCGTTGTGCGCCAGCATGCGGAACGGCTGAGCCAGAGGCCAGCGTGGCATGGTGTTGGTCGAGAAGCGCTGGTGGAATACACAAATAGCGGTTTCCAGACGCTCGTCGCCGAGATCCAGATAGAAGTTCGGCAGATCGACCGGCATCATCAGGCCTTTGTACGACAGTACACGGTCAGAGAAGCTGGCAATATAGAAGTCAGGGTACTGCTCCAGCGCTTTTTCAGCAAAGCGACGGGCATAAAACAGTTTTACCGACAGGTCGGTATCGTCCAGAGTTTCAGACGGTGCAATGAAGATCTGCTCAAAGCGTGGCAGACAGTCGATTGCCATAGGACCGAGGCAGTCATTGCTGGTTGGCACGGTGCGCCAGCCCAGAACGTTCAGGCCCTGGCCTGCAACAGCCGCTTCTACGGCAGCTTTCTGTTCTGTATAGACAGCATCATCCAGATCCATAAACAGCATGCCTACCGCATACTGCTCTGGCAGTTCAATGCCCTGTTCCTGCGCAACCGCGCGCAGGAAGGAATCTGGTTTCTGAATCAGCAGACCACAGCCGTCGCCGGTTTTACCGTCCGCAGCAATACCGCCACGGTGTGTCATACAGGTTAAGGACTCAATTGCTGTAGTCAGCAACTCGTGGCTCGGCTCGCCTTCCAGATGGGCAAGCAGACCAAAACCACAGTTGTCCTTGAAGTCGCCTGGAGTATACAGACCAGTTCTCATAGAACAGCTCTCACCAAAAAAATCGTTTAAATATCAAGGGCTTAAACAGGCAAAGTGCTCAAATTTTAAGCAGCCTCGAGACAAAAGGACGCCCATTCTACACATCTGCGGCGCCCGCCACAAATGGACAGAATAAAACACCCGATGCATTGGCACCGGGGAGGAGATTCATCCGGCCTCAGCGGATCGCTTTCTGCGCGTCAGTGACAGGACGTATCCAGGGGGACTGTGCACGTAGCTTTTGAGGCAGGGCATTCACTGCAGCCCGGGCTTCTGCCTTGCTGCCATACACGCCAGACACAACAACAAACCAGTCTTTGCCATTGTGAGTAGTCTGGTACTGATAAAGAGTCCCGGTAACTTTGTCCGACCACTCTTTACGGAAACCTGCTGCGCCAGCTTCGCTATGAGAACCAAGAAGCTGAACAATATACCCGCCCTTCGCTGCCAACAAGACCTGCTCATCACGGGAGACGGACACAGGTGACACTGTTTTTGGCGCTGGGGTAACGGCTGGCGCCGCAGGAGCAGCACCCGGCTTCGCTTCCGTGACAGGGGCCTTGGCGACAGGAGCAGCCGGTACGGCATCCTCTTCAGGTTTCGCAGGAGCCTGTCCCTGCTCAACTACTGAAGCGCTGACAGTCGCGACCTCAGTCACTGGTAACTCTGTTGTTTCGGGCGCACTGGCCGCAGGTTCAGAGGCAGGTTCAGCGTAATTGAAGTCTTGCGGCCCGGCCTTTACGGGGCCTGGCTTCTGCCCCAGCGCTTCCGCCACCGCAGCTTCGGCTGCAATATCGGCAAGCTGCTGCTCTCCTTCGTCTTCCTGGCTCATCTGATACAGAAGAAACATAGCCAGCAGAGTGGCAATGCCCGCAATCCCAAGGATATTACGAAGAGGAAAGCCGGAAGCCCTCCGCGGAGTATTCGCCGCACGTCCCGGCGCCATAATCAGTTTCTCTGCCGACAGCAGCAAAGCACCCGGCCACCCGCCAGAAATCTCTATTGCCTTAGCGACCTCCTGATCAGACAATGGGCAGATGCCGTCTTCGCCATAGACCTGACCAACCAGAAGAACCGCATCATCAAGCGTCAATGGCTCGAGCTGCAGTACATGCACAGGGGCCTGAGCAGGTGAGTTACGGAATTCTGCTTCAAAGCCCTGCTCACCAAACAATGCAAATGAAATCGCCTGTGGCGCCAGCAGCGCAAAGTGAGCGATACCATTCAGGGTATCCGCATCCAGCTGCTCTGCCTGATCAATGATCACGAGCAGACCACCGCCATCCTCAGCACGGGTCAGCGCTTCGTTGCGTATCATCTCCCGCGACTGCGCACTGTCCTCATGTATCGCAGGCATATCCCAGTGATTGGCGATCGCCGACAAGACCGAAGGCATCCCCAGCATAATACTTGCCGTCACAAATACCGTGTCATCCGGTAATTCACGCTGTGCTGCAAGGGCGTTAGCTAATGCGCTTTTACCAGCCCCCTGCGGGCCAGTGACAGCCACCAGCAACTCACTGTACGACGCCAGGTGGGACATAAGTTCGACGTTGCGGGTTTGCGACGCGAGAAGCTGCGGCATAGAGAAGTCTCCAGTGGACCCGGCAGAAGATCGTGTGACAGCAGCTCCCTGCTCTAAATCCAGATCAAAATCCATTTCCGGGCCCTCAAGATTATCAGTTGTGATGACTTACTTTACCGCTGTTTTCAAGGGTTTCAACCAGTAGAGGCAGCGGAACATCGGATGTGACATAGGCTTCGCCAATTTGTTTCAGAAGGACAAGACGAATATTGCCGTCCAGAACTTTCTTATCGACGGCCATCAGGTTCAGATAATCGTCGTTTGTCATTCCACGAGGACCACCGACAGGCAGGTGCGCAGCATGAAGCAGCAGCTCAAGCTGATGCACCTCGGCATCTGAAATATCACCAAGGCGACGACTCAGGTCGGCGGCCATCATCATACCAGCCCCTACGGCCTCACCATGCAGCCAGTTACCGTACCCCTGATGCGCCTCAATGGCATGACCAAAGGTATGCCCGAGATTCAGAATTGCACGGATTCCACCTTCCCGTTCATCCTGAGCCACGACCCGAGCCTTATTTTCGCACGAGCGGAGGATAGCTTCGGCCAGAAGGTCCGCATCTCCCGACATCAGGGTCGCGACACTTTCCTGTAGCCAGCCATAAAACTCTTTATCACAGATCAGCCCGTATTTGATGACCTCGGCCATTCCCGCAGCCATCTCGCGCAGAGGCAGAGTTTCGAGAGTATCAGTATCAGCAATCACCGCCTGAGGCTGATGAAATGCACCAATCATATTCTTACCAAGCGGGTGGTTGACCGCGGTTTTGCCACCCACAGAGGAATCCACCTGGGACAGGAGCGTGGTAGGTACCTGAATAAAATTGACACCCCGCTGATAGGCTGCAGCAGCAAAGCCAGTCATATCACCGATGACACCGCCCCCGAGGGCAATCAATGTCGTCGTGCGATTATGACGCTGCTTCAGCAAAGCATCGAAAATCCGGTTAAGCGTGTCCAGATCCTTGTATTTCTCACCATCAGGAAGAATGACAGTATCGACCTGAAAACCCACAAGGGCTTTCTTCACATCATCCAGATAAATAGGCGCAACGGTATCGTTGGTAACAATCAGAACCTGCCGGCCATGGATATGTGGACGATACAGATCGGGATCACTCAACAGACCGGACCCGATGTAGATAGGATAACTACGTTCGCCCAGATCAACTTTGAGAGTTTGCATGAATCAGCCCTTAAGACGTTTTTTGAGTTCCTGCACCACCCAGCGCGGATTGCGCTGGTCGGTTTCGATAATGATGTCAGCCACTGAACGGTACAGCGGATCACGGGTAGCGAACAGGTTCCGCAGCACCGCTTCCGGGTCTTCAGTCTGGAGCAGAGGCCGGTTTCTGTCCCGGGCAGTCCGGGCCAGCTGTTGATCTACTGAAGTGCACAGATACACAACGGTACCTCGCGAGCCCAGATGCATCCGGTTCTGCTCCCGCATCACGGCACCGCCACCTGTTGCCAGTACGATTCCTGAAAGTTGGGTAAGTTCATCAATGACCTGCTCTTCACGCTCGCGAAAACCCTGCTCACCTTCCTTTTCGAAGATCCAGGGTATGTCCGCTCCGCAGCGCTGCTCGATCACCTTGTCGGAGTCATGAAACTCAAATCTGAGTTCCTGAGAAAGAAGACGGCCGATGGTGCTTTTTCCAGCACCCATCGGCCCGATAAGAAATACAGATTTTGTCATTCTGTTAGCGTGCGGAAAGCGTTTCCTTAACCAGTCTTGGTGTAATGAACACCAGCAACTCACTCTTCGATTCTTCCTGACTGGTGTAACGGAACAGAGCTCCGATCAGAGGAAGATCACCAAAGAACGGTGTCTTTTTAATCGAGATAACTTCTTCTGAGCGGAAGATACCACCCAGCACAATGGTCTCTCCGTTTTCGACCAGCACCTGAGTTTCAACGGCATTAGTGTTGATCGATGGCCCAGCAGAGGTCAATTCACCGACGGAGTCCTGATTCACTACCAGATCCATAATGATCCGATCATCTGGCGTGATTTGAGGAGTCACTTCCAGGCGCAGAACAGCAGACTTAAATGCGACGTTTGCAGCACCGCTGGAGCTGGCCTGAAGGTATGGAATTTCAGTACCGGACTCAATAGACGCTGTCTGGCCATCCGCAGTGATCACGCGAGGCTGAGATACGATCTCTGCACGACCTTCCGTTTCGATTGCTGAGAGCTCAAGATCGAGCAGGAAGTCGGCGGTCTGGTAACCGATTGCAAGTGCTGAAGCACTCGTGTCAGTCACTCCGAAATTAATAATATCCGAATCTTCCAGATCAATGGTCTGATCAGACGAACCATTTGTAGCACGATCGAACAGGATCTGATTCGATTCTGTCAGGGTCGTCTTGCTACCACCAAAAGTTGTCCAGTTATCTCCATTGTCCTTAAAGCCTGCACCACCCCACTGTACGCCCAGCTCTTCTCCAACACTGGTATTGGCAACCACGATACGCGCTTCGATCAGCACCTGACGCACAGGTACATCAAGCATAGACAGAGCCTCGCGGACCTTTTCCAGATTGGCGGCGGTGTCTTTCATGAGAAGGGTGTTTGTACGCTCATCGACAACGGCAGTGCCTCGCTCGGAAAGCAGGCCGTCTTCGGAGGTCAGCAGTTTAGAGAGATCAGCAGCTTTCGCATACTTCAGCTGCATATATTCAGTCGCCAGAGGTGCAAGCTCTTCAACCTGACGAACTGCCTCAAGCTCAACTTTTTCCCGAGCTGCAATTTCAGCAGCAGGTGCAATCAGAAGAACTGAGCCCATCTGACGCTGCCCAAGGCCTTTGGTCTTCAGCACAAGATCAAGCGCCTGATCCCAGGGCACGTTCTGCAGGCGCAGAGTAATGTTGCCGTTCACTGAATCAGAAGCCACCAGGTTCAGACCAGTAAAATCTGCAATCAGCTGAAGAACCGCGCGGACTTCAATGTTCTGGAAGTTAAGAGACAGCTTCTCGCCAGTGAAAGGGAACTGCTTCTGCTGCACACTTTCTTCATCTTCAGCAGGCTTAGAAACGTTGATCGATAGCAGCTTGTCTGTCTGATAGGCAAGATATTCGAATTCGGAACTCTGAGGCTCGATCACGATACGGGTCATACCCTCCGACCCACGAGCATCTACATATTTTACTGGTGTAGCAAAATCGGTCACATCCAGGCGACGACTCAGAGCATCAGGCAGCGCAACACCACTAAGGTCAGCAATAATGCGACTACCTTCCCGGCGGATATTTGCTGACGCGCGAGAATCACTCAGCATGATCTGAACCTGGCCTTCGCCCTGGTTGCCACGGCGGAAGTCAACGTTGACGACTTTCATTCCATTCGCATTGACCTGCTGGCCTGTCGCTGATGTCTGTGAATTACCGGCAAACTGATTATCACTGGCAGCCTCACCTACACGCACCAGAAGACGATTACCATCCACTGACGTGGTGTAATTCACCAATTGGTTCAGGTTGATAACAAGACGTGCACGATCTTTCGCCTCAACCACAGTTGCACTGCGGGCGTTACCATTGCCAATGTCATGACGCTTTGACTGAAGTGCACTCTCTACACCCGGCATATCCAGCGCGATACGCGCAGGCTTTTCAATCGTATAGCCACTGACCTCTGGGGGAGTACCGTCAAACACCAGCTCGAGCTCGGTTACATCGCCAGCAGCTGTTGAGAAATTAAGATCAGTCAGGGTGACTGCTGAGACGTTAGCAGCAATTACCGCCAGCGCACCGGCAGCCACTCTGCTAAACAGGCGGATTCCTTTAGTGAATGTCATACTTATTCTCCTGCCAATCCATCAAGCGCCAAAGTTCTCGGGCGCTCGATCCAGCCACCCATACCGTTAGGAACAATTTCAATTAAATTAATACGATTGTCAGCTATTGAGACAATCCGACCATGATTCTGGCCCATATATTCGCCTTCTCTTACGCGAACTACGCCACCACTGCCATCGCGGATTAGTGCCCACAGGTCTCCACTGGGCTTCTGCAACGTCCCGACCATCGCCAGCTCACCAATCGCGAATTGCTCCAGATACTCGCGAGCACGATCCATATCAGGCCTCACAGTGCCCATGTTTGTATTCAGCTTAACTTCTGAATCTTCGACCACAGGCTGCCCGAATGGGGACCTCAGGGCTGAAGCGCTGTAGCTGAAGTATTCATAAGGCTTGAACTCTGGAATTGGTTCAACACGTCCTCGCGGCGTTGACAACACCTTAGAAACAAACTGTTTGAGGTCAGAAGTATCCGCTGTCTGAATACACCCAGTGAGAAGTGACGCGACCACCAGGGTGCCGACTGTTAAAACTCTCATCGCTTCGCTCCCTTGCCACCAGGTGCAGCCGGTTTAGCATCGGCATCATACTGATAGGTTTTCGCAAGAATTTTCATAGACAGGCGATCAGACTTCCCGTCTTTTTTAATAGAAAAATCGTGCAGAGTTACGATACGGGGCAGAGCCGCGACTGCTGAAACAAACGCCCCCATCTCGTGGTATCCACCTACCACTTCGATATCAATCGGCAGCTCATTATAAAACTCAGTCGCAACGATTGCCCGAGGGTCGATCGCCCTCAGTTCGAGACCTGAATTCAAAGCAGCAGCACTGATATCATCAATCAACCCGGGAACTTCTGTATCTCGCGGAAGCTGTTTCAAGAGCGAACCAAACGTCGTCTCCATTTCGGTCATCTGAGCCTTGTACTCTTCCAGATTCGCTACCCGGAACGCTTTGGATTCGAAGTCTTTTTTCAGCTTCACTTCCTGGTTCTGTGCCGAAGCCAGTCGATCCCGCTCATCAAGCACAGCAAGAAAGTAGCCCATCGTACCAATAGCAGCCACAACTGAGACACAGAGAACGGCCTTACCGATAATCGGCCAGGACCCCATGTTATTCCAGTCGATGTCATTGGGATCAAAGCTGCGGATCTGCTCAAGAGTGTCTGCGAGGAAATTGTTATCAGCCATTTCAGCTCTCCCCCTCTTCTTCACTCTTAGGTTCAATACGGGTCATGATAATCTCGAACTCATTCACACCCTGCCCCTTAGCCTCGACCTTAAGAAGCGAGGGATTCATAAACCAGTCCGACCGATCGAAGTTACGCATCAGTGCTGACACCCGATTATTCGATCCTGCCACCCCTTTCACACGCACTTTATTACCGCTGACATTGACCTCGGTAAAATAGAGTTCATCGGGAACAGCACGGGCTACCTCATCAAAAACACGGACAATTACGGGGCGATTCCCCTGCAGATTCTGAATCAGTTCCATGCGTTCAATCAGCTGGTTACGCGTTTCGCGCAAGGCCAGAATTTCTGAAATCTGCGCATCCAGCACTTTGGTTTCTTTACGTAGGTAGTTATTACGGGTGTCCTGGGCCGAAACAGCACCACTGTAGAACTGCACCGCCATAAACACACCAACAAGAGAGAGCGCAACAACACCGCCCAGGACAACATAGAACGCTTTATTACGGGTTTCCCGCAGTTCTTCACGCCAGGGGAGAAGGTTAATATTTGCCATCAGTCAAAACTCCTCATTGCCAGGCCAGCAGCGATCATGAGTGATGGCGCATCATTTGCCAGCAAGCTCGCGTTCACTTTCTGCGACAGCGTCATGCTGATAAAAGGGTTCGCTACTGCCGCGGGCGTACCTATGGTCTGCTGAACCATTTCCGGAAGGCCTGGTATAGATGAGGTACCACCAGCCAGAATAATGTAATCCACATCATTGAACTGGCTTGAGGAATAGAAAAACTGCAGGGAACGACTGACCTGTTGAACAACCGCACGACGGAATGGATCAAGCACCTCCGCCTCATAGTCATCCGGCACACCGCCTTCCAGCTTTGCTCGCTGAGCATCTTCTTCGCTCAGACCATAGCGCCGCATAATATCTTCGGTCAGCTGACGTCCACCGAACAGCTGCTCGCGGGTATAGATAGACTTACCGTTGTGCATAACACTGAGTGTTGTCATGGTCGCACCGATATCGACAACAGCCACAGTTTCGACGTCGTCACCGGGAACCTGTGCCTCCAGCAATGAGAACGCACGTTCGGTACAGAAGGCTTCTACGTCAACGCAGCTGACTTCCAGACCAGCAATCTCGACAGAATCTTTGCGGCGCTCAACCGTTTCAGAGCGACACGCAGCAAGAAGTACGTCAATCATGTCCGGAGACTTCTCGCTCGGACCGGTCACTTCCCAATCGAGAGCAACTTCTTCCAGCGGATATGGAATATATTGATCAGCTTCGGCACGGATCTGCATATCAAGCTCATCCTCTTTCAGGCCTGAGCTCATCTGCACGGTTTTCGTGATCACCGCTGAGCCGGCAACAGCCAGCGCGACATGCTTAGTATTCGAACGCGAACGGGAAACTGCCTTCCGGATAGCTTCGCCAACGGCTTCTTCATTATTGATACTTTGCTCTACAACAGCATTCGGCGGCAGTGCTTCGGTTGCATATGCCTCGACCTGGTAGCGCTCCCCCTGGCGACTAAGCTCAAGCACTTTGACGGACGTTGAACTGATGTCCACTCCCAGAAGCGCCTTATTCTTCTTCTTAAACAGGCTGGCCAGCACGAGAAAATCCCCTTCTGTTTCGCGAACTTGCGGGCACAAGCTCACACAGATCCTATATAGTTGGAGTCATTATAAGCACAATCCTGCGAAAAGGACAAAAAACGCTTATAATGCTGCACCCCGCATAATAGCTGGGTTTTCACTAATATAACGATCTTTTTTATATGAATATGGCGTCACCATTCCTCAAGGTTATTTTTTGGCTGATATTGTCTATCACAGCGGGTACAGGAATGGCGATTTCTGCCGTATATCTTTATCTCGCTCCCACTTTACCTGATGCAGAAACGCTTAAAGAAGTAGATCTGCAGACTCCTTTGCGGATTTTCACCGCCGATGGGATGCTGATCACAGAATTCGGCGAGAAGCGGCGCAGCCCGATCAACTATGAGGACATTCCGCCGCGCTTTATCGACGCACTGCTGTCAGCGGAAGACGACGGCTTCTTCGAACACTCCGGCATTGATTTCATGGGATTGGCCCGAGCCGTCAAACAACTGGTCACCACCGGGCGCAAAAAGTCGGGTGGCAGCACCATCACCATGCAGGTCGCCAAGAACTATTACCTCTCCAGTGAGAAGACCTTCACACGTAAGTTCACAGAGATATTACTCGCCCTGAAAATCGAGCAGGTACTCAGCAAGGAAGAAATCCTGGAGCTTTACGTCAACAAGATATATCTGGGTAAACGGGCGTACGGCATTGAAGCCGCCAGTCAGGTCTATTACGGAAAGAACATCGACGAGCTGGATTTGGCACAGCTGGCGATGATTGCCGGATTACCTCAGGCACCCTCGGCAGCCAACCCCATCAATAATCCTCAGAGAGCTATATCCCGACGCAATCACGTGCTCGCACGCATGTACAACCTTGGCAAAATCTCTCAGGAAGAATTCGAAGTCGCGATACGCGAGCCTGTTGCAGCCCGCTACCATGGCGCCACGTCAGAAGTCAGCGCACCCTATGTCGCAGAAATGGTGCGCCAGGAGATGATCAGCAGGTACGGCCAGGAAGCCTACACCGCCGGGTTTAACGTTTACACCACCGTTACCAGCAAGCGTCAGTCGGCAGCGAATATGGCCCTCCAGAATGGACTCCTGCAGTACGACAGAGACCACGGTTATCGAGGCCCTTCGGGCCAGATCAAACCCGTCATCAGCAGCCCCGGCATCCCACCAGAAGATGTCACGCTGCTGGAGCAACTGGACGCTTCGGACGACATAAACTGGCCGGAAACACTGGAGCTGTGGGAAGACTTCGTGCTGCGCGAAGCCGGCTACGGCATGCTTCGTCCAGCCATCGTGGCGTCGGTTACGGAAGAGGGAGCCTGGTGCTTCACCGCGGAAGGTTTCACCTGGCTGAGTATGGATGGCATGCGCTGGGCCGCCCCATACCTGACGGTTAACTCAATCGGCGCCGCCCCCGAAACCCCGGCCGATGTGCTTTCTACCGGCGACAAAATCTGGCTGCAGGACCTGAAAGGCCAGACCCTGCTGGCTGAACCGCCGGAGGCCGAGGGCGCCCTGGTTTCGATCAACCCGCACGATGGCGCTATCCAGGCGCTGGTTGGTGGGTTTTCCGACGCCAACAACCAATTCAACCGCGTCCTTCAGGCAGAGCGCCAACCCGGCTCATCATTTAAGCCATTCATCTATAGCGCAGCACTTGAAAATGGCTTCACTACCGCCAGCATAATTAACGATGCGCCCGTGGTATTCCGCGATGCCAGCCTTGAGAGCACATGGCGACCTGAAAACTACAGCGGCAAGTTTTATGGCCCGACGCGACTACGTCAGGCTCTCTATCGCTCGCAGAATCTGGTATCTATCAGGATTCTCAAGCAGATGGGACCCGGATCTGCGGTCCGACACATCCGCAATTTCGGTTTTCCGGCAAACAAGCTGAACAAAGATCTGTCACTGGCCCTTGGCGCATCTGCCGTTACCCCTCTGGAGCTGGCAACGGGTTATGCTGTTTTCGCGAACGGTGGCTACTTAATTACTCCCTACGTAATTTCCCGGATAGAAACAGATCAGGGCGAACTGATTTATCAGGCCAACCCTGCTCTCGCAATGGATTGCCCGGACTGTATGACGGAAACCGCAGACACGGCCGATGCACTACTACCAGAGAACAATCTGGCGACACTGGTCGCAGCGTCTGAAGCAGCATTAGAGGAAGAGGCGCAGGACGATACAGCAGAGGACGATAACAAGATCGAACCCGTCTACGCCGAGCGCGTACTGAACGAGGAAAACCGCTTCCTGACCGTGAACATGATGCAGGACGTCATCCGCCGTGGCACAGGCCGCAAAGCCTTGAGCATCGGCCGTGACGACCTCGCAGGCAAGACAGGAACAACCAACGACCAGAAAGACGCCTGGTTCTCAGGCTTTAATCCTGAGCTCGTAACGACCGTCTGGGTAGGTTTCGATCAACCTCAGACACTGGGACGCTGGGCATCCGGTGGCGGGACCGCCCTGCCTATCTGGATTGAATACATGGAACAGGCGCTGCGCGGTGTTCCGCAACAGGGCTATGAACAACCGGAAGGAATCGTCACCGTGAGGATCGACCCAGAGACAGGATTACTGGCCGCCCCCGGGCAGACCGATGCCATTTTCGAATACTTCCGCTCATTCGAAGTGCCAAAAGAATATGCCCGTATCCGTCCTGAATTACCAACCGGGGATGATGGCACAGCAGCAGAAATCATCCCGGAACAACTCTTCTGAAGCAGACATAAAAAAGCCCGCAAACGCGGGCTTTTTTATCAGAAGGCAGACAAGGTCAGAGACGCATTTCTATCCCCGCGTCTGCCATAAACTTTTTCGCTTCCTGCACGGTATATTCACCAAAGTGAAAGATGCTTGCTGCCAGAACAGCATCTGCGCCCGCGACTTTCACGCCATCAACCAGGTGCTGAAGATTTCCAACACCACCCGAAGCGATGACGGGAATATTCACAGCGTCAGAGATTGCCTTGGTTACGCCCAGATCGAAGCCGGTTTTCACACCATCGCGATCCATACTGGTCAGCAGAATCTCACCCGCTCCGAATTCCGCCATTTTTACAGCCCACTCAACCGCATTAATGCCGGTCGGCTTACGACCACCGTGAGTGAAGATCTCCCAGTGATTATCTCCGACCTGCTTGGCATCAATCGCGACTACGATACATTGCGCGCCGAAGCGGTCTGACGCCGCCTTAACAAACTCGGGGTTATAAACCGCCGCCGAGTTTATCGATACTTTGTCCGCACCCGCGTTCAGCATTTTCCGGATATCCGCCAACTCGCGGATACCACCACCGACCGTCAGAGGGATAAATACCTGCTCGGCGATCGCTTCAACCATATGCACCGTGGTTTCACGCTCTTCATGACTGGCGGTAATATCAAGAAAAGTAATCTCATCTGCGCCCTGATCGTTGTAGCGTTTGGCGATCTCAACAGGGTCGCCAGCGTCACGGATACCGACAAAGTTCACGCCTTTTACGACACGACCTTTATCGACGTCCAGACAGGGAATGATTCGCTTCGCCAGTGCCATGATCAGTTACCTGTAAGTTTATCTGCCAATGCCTGAGCTTCAGCGACATTCAGGGTGCCTTCATAAATGGCGCGACCCGTAATCGCTCCGAGAATGCCCTGACCAGCAACCTCAGACAGCTTACGGATATCTTCAATATCCGTTACACCACCCGAGGCAATGACCGGAATACCACCCTCAACCGCCAACTGAACTGTCGCTTCGACGTTCACGCCCTGCATCATACCGTCGCGTGCAATATCGGTGTAAACGATGGCAGATACGCCGTCATTACGGAACTGCTTGGCCAGATCCACGGCCTTCACTTCAGAGACTTCAGCCCAGCCGTCAGTAGCAACATAGCCGTCCTGAGCATCCAGCCCAACAATGACAGTACCGGGAAATGCTTTGCATGCTTCCTTCACGAACTCAGGCTCTTTCACTGCCTTAGTGCCGATGATGACGTAGCTGACACCGGCCTTGATGTAGTGCTCGATGGTTTCCAGTGAGCGGATACCACCACCGATCTGAATAGGCAGACCCGGGAATTCCTTCGCAATGGCCGTCACTGCTTCGCCATTCACCGGTGTGCCGGCAAAGGCACCATTGAGATCCACCAGGTGCAGGCGACGGCAGCCGGCATCAACCCAGCGCTTCGCCATAGAAACCGGGTCATCGCCGAATACTGTTGAATCGTCCATACGGCCCTGACGCAGGCGCACACATTGGCCATCTTTCAGATCAATAGCAGGAATAACGAGCATTTGGATAACCCTTTAAATCAGTAATTCTTGAAAATTAATTGCGGACGATCAGGCCTGACCGTCCCAGTTAAGAAAGTTGCGCAACAACGCCAGACCCGCATTGTGGCTTTTCTCCGGGTGGAACTGCACAGCGAAGACATTGTCCTGCCCCATGGCAGCCGCGAAGTCGACACCGTACTGGCCATGGCCTTTCACCTGTTCAGGACGCACAGCATCCACGTAGTAGGAGTGTACGAAATAAAAACGACTTTCATCGTCTATCCCCTGCCAGAGCGGATGGTCGACCTGTCTGACAGTATTCCAGCCCATGTGCGGCACCTTCAGGCGCTCGCCGTTTTCCGTCAGGTCATCGCCAAAATAACGGACCTGCCCCGGGAACAGCCCGATGCAATCCACGCCGCCATTTTCTTCACTGCGGTCCATCAGAGCCTGCAGGCCAACACAGATGCCCAGCAGCGGTTTTGTCTTCGCGACTTCACGCACGACATCATCGATGCCCTGGTTCAGAATCTCCGCCATACAATCGCGGATGGCGCCGACACCAGGCAGAACAACATGATCCGCACGCTGAATCACTTCAGGATCGCCGGTCACCAGCACCTGAGTATCAGGCGCAACCGTCTGCAGAGCACCGTGCGCGGAATGCAGGTTGCCCATACCATAATCAATGACTGCACAGATTTTACTGGTCATACGGGCCTCTTACAGACTGCCTTTGGTGGAAGGCATTACGCCTGCCATCCGAGGGTCCAGTTCTGTTGCCATACGCAGAGCGCGACCAAATGCCTTAAAGATGGTCTCCGCCTGGTGATGCGCATTGAAACCCTTCAGGTTATCAATGTGCAGGGTGACCTTGGCATGATTCACAAAGCCCTGAAAAAACTCCCAGAACAGTTGCGTATCAAAACGCCCGATATTGCCGCGGGTGAAGTCAACTTTCATATCCAGACCCGGACGGCCAGAGAAATCGATAACAACCCGGGACAGCGCCTCATCGAGCGGCACGTAGGAGTGGCCGTATCGAACAATGCCCTTTTTATCACCAATGGCTTCTGCAAAGGCCTGGCCCAGGGTAATACCTATATCTTCGACCGTGTGGTGATCATCAATGTGAGTATCACCTTTACAGGTGATGTCGAGGTCAATCAGACCATGACGCGCAATCTGATCCAGCATGTGCTCCAGGAATGGAACACCGGTATCAAAACTGGCTTTACCAGTACCATCAAGATTGATGCTGACGGTAATCTGGGTCTCAAGCGTATTACGCTCGACTGATGCGGTGCGTGCCATGGACTTGCTCCGAACTCTCGCAAAACACAAAAGAAAGCATTATAAAGCAAAGCGCCGGAGAAAGTAGGCCGGTTCCGCCTGAATTACACGATTTCAGGCATCTAATCTGCCACCCGAATCAATCAGGAGAGCCTTGTGCCGGTAAAACTGGAACACATCACTCAGCCCACGCCCGATGACTGGAACGATCTGATCAAAATCCAGGGTGATACAAGCCCCGAAGGCCCCGTTGCCGATCCGTCAGAATGGCTCGGCGAAAACCAGTGGTATATCTGCGGACGCTTTAACGACCGGATCATCGGCGCACTGCAGGCACGCCGTTCAGGTGACCAGGTACATCTGATCCGCCCCGGCGTACGTACTATTACTCAGCGACGGGGAGTTCTGCATCAGATGATTCACTTTATGCAGACCTGGGCGACCAGCGAAAACCTCACCCTGACG
Source organism: uncultured Thalassolituus sp. (assembly GCF_950066645.1). GTDB lineage: Bacteria > Pseudomonadota > Gammaproteobacteria > Pseudomonadales > Oceanobacteraceae > Thalassolituus. Next base: position 122,952 of record NZ_CATMFB010000011.1, read on the forward strand.
GCAGAGGCAGACTGCGCACTCAGAACAGCGCTCGAAAGTCGTGGATTCCGCCTTAATGGGGAACTGTTAGAGTACAAAGCACTCTGAAATGTGCCGACTGTTGCGCAGTCGTAACAAATTTTTGTTATATCCGACCTTCCCGCGAAGGTACTCTGCAGCCATACTGAGCAAGTGACCGGATAAAGGATAAAAAATATGCGTCATTCATTTATACAGATCTCAGGGTATCTTCTCGGTCTCCTGCTGATACTCAGTTCAACCGTGACCAGGGCACAGGAAGCCCCTCTTAGCGTCGTAGCGAACGCAACCAATGGTGTGATTACCGAGCTCGTCAAAACCAAACCGGAACAACGCGACCAGGCAATGATCGAGAAACTCGTCGAAGCCTACATTCTGCCTGCGATTGATCAGCAGAAGATCGCGATGGGAGCCCTTGGCAAGTACTGGCGCCGCGCTACACCAGAAGAGCAGCAGAGATTTATTACGGTGTTCCGTGATCGCCAGCTGCGTACCTACGGCGGTGCTTTCAAGGCATTCAGCGGCGAAACCCTCACCTACAGTGACAATATCCGCTACAGCCCTGACGGTGGTCGGGCGATTGTCAGTGGCGAATTCAAACAGACCAGCGGTACCAAAGTTCCGGTAGACTTCAAGCTCTATAAAACCAAACAGGGTGAATGGCTGGTCTATGACGCTGTCATCTCTGGCCTGAGCATTGTTACCACCTACCGTACCCAGCTGAACGACAAACTTCAGAACATGTCGATTGCCGAACTTCTGACCGAACTGGAAGAGGCGCCGGTTGAACCAGTGGAACCAATCGCCCGCAACTGACCTCATAAAGCCCCGCCCGGGGCTTTTTTTGTGAATACATACCGGTAAAGTAGCCTACAAGCGTCTACAATCTAATAACCTGTGCTCGCAAGTTCCGCGGCCGGGTCACTTTAAACGATACCGGAGGGATGGTTCGGTCCATGCAGCAGGTGCCCCCAGCACAGACATCGGAAGACCAGAGGGCAGAAGAAGGAAGTCCGGGTATAAAACTGTTTGCGTCACAATCGCTGAGACGCAGGCTGGTGCTTATCTCGCTGATGACCACAGGGCTGACCCTGATTCTGGCGAACCTTGCCTATATTTCACTCGAATACTATCTCGCCCGACAGGATACTGAGAATAAACTCCAGGTCCTTGGTGAAGTAATCTCTGAGCGGGTGACGGCCGCTCTGACGTTCAATGACAAAGCCCTGCTTGAGAGCAACCTGAATACTCTGCAGGCAGATGCTTCCATCGTCCGTGGCTGTATTTACGGCGAAGATCAGACTCTCGCCGCCAGTTATCATTCCAGAACCTACGCCAGGGACGATTGCCCGCAGTATGTGCCCAGAGTAGACACACTGCAGACCTACAACTTCGCCCGTTTTTTCACGGTTACCCGTGATCAGACGCCGATTGGCACGCTCTACATAGAAAGTAGCCGGCAGCTCCTTCTTGAGCGGTTTTACCAGTTCATGGGGTTCTCCGGGATTATCATGCTGACGGCCATTGGTCTTGCGCTGTTTCTCGCCAACAAGCTGAAAGACGTGATCTCACGCCCCATGCGCGAGTTGAGCAAAACGCTCACGCAGATTGTGAATGACAAAAATTATGGCCTCAGAGCCCGCAAAGACAGTAGCGATGAACTCGGTGACCTGGTTGATCTGTTCAACACACTGCTGAGCACCATCGACGAAGAAAACCTGTCACTGAAAGCGTCAGAGGAGCGTTTCCGTAAGCTTACCGCGCTCTCTCCGGTAGGTATTTTTCAGGTCGATCCGAATCAGAAGCTTCAGTATGTAAACCAGCGCTGGAGAGACATTCACGGATTACCAAGCGAACTGCCAGACCTCCAGGACTGGTTTGAAATGATCAATCCGAAAGATATGGTCATAGTCCAGGAAGCATGGAACCGCATGGTTTATGACCAGGAGAGTATCGCTCTGGAAATCCGCCTGGTGCGTCGTGACAACGCACATACCTGGATTCACCTGATGGCGAGTGCGCTGCACGACAGGGACGGTGTCCTGCTGGGCTACCTGGGTGCTATCTCTGACATCTCAGAACTGAAGGCCGCTCAGATCCAGATGGAGACCCTGGCCTTCTACGACCCGCTGACAGGGCTTGCTAACCGGCGTCTGTTTAAAAACCGCCTGGACAAATCCGTAAAAGCCGTGATGCGCTCGGGTAAATCCATGGCGCTGATGTTTCTGGATATGGACCAGTTCAAGCGCGTTAACGACACCCTGGGGCACGACGCTGGCGACATTCTGCTCAAAGAAGTCGCAAACCGCCTCAATAACACTGTTCGGGAAAACGACACGGTTTCCCGTATCGGCGGGGACGAATTTACCATCCTGCTGACCGATGTGAAGTCGACTCAGGACGTGCGGGTCGTCGCTGAGAAAATCCTCAAAGTCATGGCTAAACCCATCCGTGTGAAAGGACAGGACATCATCACATCGGTCAGTATCGGTATTACTTTAACGCCGGATGACTCGACAGATCTCAACACCCTGATGAAGAACGCTGACCTGGCCATGTATTCAGCCAAAGAACAGGGCCGGAATAACTTCCAGTTCTTCTCAGAAGAGATGAACCACTCCATTCTCGAGCACCTGGCACTGGAAAAGGAAATCAAAGAAGCGATCCAGCGCAACCAGTTCACCCTGCTCTTCCAGCCTAAAATCAGCCTCTTTGACTATCGTACAACCGGCGTAGAAACCCTGATCCGCTGGGAGCACCCGGACAAAGGCCTGATCACTCCGGATAACTTTATTCCGGTCGCAGAAGAAACCGGTCAGATTATTGATATCGGTAACTGGGTACTTGAGCAGGCCTGCCGCCAGATCAGTTCACTGATCCGTGAGAATGTTCTATCGTCGGAAGCTAAGGTCGCCGTCAACCTCTCGGCAAAACAGTTCGCCGATCCCCTGCTCGCGCAGCGCATCCGCAACGTGCTGGAAATCACCCGCATCCCACCACGATGCCTGGAGCTGGAGATTACCGAAAGCACACTGATGGAAGACGTAGAATCTGCGATCAAAATCATGCAGGAAATCAAAAGCACCGGCGTTTCTATCGCAATCGACGACTTCGGTACCGGATACTCTTCCCTGTCATACATCAAACGCTTCCCGATTGATGTGCTGAAAGTTGACCGTTCCTTCGTGATGGACATTCCCGAAGATAAGAACGACATGGCCATCACAGCGGCGGTCATTGCGATGGCGCACAAGCTCAGCCTGAATGTCGTCGCAGAAGGCGTCGAAACACAGGAGCAGCTGAAGTACCTGCGCCAGAATAACTGTGACGAAGGCCAGGGCTATCTGTTCAGCCGACCATTGTCCCTCGGGCAACTGCATCAGTTCCTGGTCGTTAACGACAAGCGCAGAAGCAACAGCTACGAAATCTGAGCCCATTGCGGCATACTGCGGTCAGTTTTATTGACCGCAGTTTCTATGACCAAGCAAGACACCGCCTTCAGCGACAGCGTACTCGACTGGTACCACAGTCACGGACGCAAACACCTCCCATGGCAGCAGGACATAACGCCCTATCGCGTCTGGGTCTCCGAGATCATGCTACAACAAACTCAGGTAGCGACAGTGATCCCATATTACGAACGCTTCATGACCAGCTTTCCCGATGTGTTCGCGTTAGCAGCAGCGTCACAGGACGAAGTACTGCATCACTGGACCGGACTTGGGTATTACGCCCGGGGCAGGAATCTGCACAAGTGCGCACAGACCCTTGTTGAGCATTTTAACGGCAAATTTCCCGACTCAGTTGAAGCACTGTCTGATCTGCCGGGCATTGGCCGCTCAACGGCGGGGGCCATCGCATCAATCAGCATGGGAATCCGGGCGCCCATTCTCGATGGCAACGTCAAACGCGTACTGACCCGCTTTTTTGCTGTCGAAGGCTGGCCCGGAACAACCGCCACAGAGAAACACCTCTGGTCGCTCGCAGAGCGGCTGACACCCGATCACAGCCACCAGCAATACACCCAGGCCATGATGGACATGGGGGCGACACTCTGTACCCGAAGTAAGCCTGCGTGCGGCATCTGTCCGCTCCAACCTGGCTGCGCAGGCTTTGCGACGGGCAATCCGACACAGTACCCGAACAGCAAACCAAAAAAAGAGAAACCGGTCCGCTCAACTGTCATGCTGCTGATTGAAGACCAACAGGGGCGGATTCTGTTACAGCAACGCCCTCAGAGCGGCATCTGGGGAGGGCTCTGGAGCTTCCCGGAAGTGAACAGCGCTGAAGAAGCAGAGCCCTGGCTCAACGCCAGAGGCATTACGCGCTCTGAAAGCCTGAGTCTCGCCAGCTTCAGACATACGTTCTCGCATTACCATCTGGACATCACGCCCATACATATCCAGCTGCAGCAGCCTGTACACACGGTACAGGACAGCACAGACCACTGGTACAATACCGACGCTCCCGAAAGCCTCGGACTGGCCGCACCGGTACAGAAACTGATCTCCTTACTGACTCAGGAAAGCCTATGACCCGCACCGTACAATGCCGTAAATACCAGCAGGAACTCCCCGGCCTTGCGACACCGCCCTTCCCTGGGCCTGCCGGAGAAGAAGTCTTCAGAACCGTCTCAGCGAAAGCCTGGGCGGAGTGGACTGAGCACCAGACCCGCCTGATCAACGAAAAACACCTGAACGTGATGGACCCAGACGCACGGAAATACCTGACGGAGCAGCGAGAGAAGTTCCTCAGTGGCAGCGATTTCGATCAGGCAGAGGGCTATGTTCCTGAAAACAAAGAAAAATAGTTTCAGGAAGTGTTGACAGCCTGAAGCCTTCGCGGTTTAATACGCGCCACTCGACGGACACAAGTAGTCACGTAGAGATGCCCAGATAGCTCAGTCGGTAGAGCAGGGGATTGAAAATCCCCGTGTCGGTGGTTCGATTCCGCCTCTGGGCACCACTTATTCCTATAAAGAGCCTCGCTATATGCGGGGCTTTTTATTGCCTAAGGAAAAACCACCACCACCCGTGCCGGTGAGCTGGGCGCCCCCGTTCGATTGCGCCACTGGGCACCATTTATTCCTATAAAGAGCCTCGCTTCATGCGGGGCTTTTTATTGCCTGAAAGAAACTTGAACACACCGCCACCCGTGCCGGTGAGCTGGTTCATACTGACAATAATGTCCTATCGACCCAATCCGCAGCAAAACACTTGCTAAGCAACATTTCTAGCCCTACCTTTGTATTTGTATATACATTTGATCGAACTTTTGTATATACACACTATCCAAGCACCTATAAGATACTCCTCCCCTTAAAATGGACTTGAGGAGCTTCTGACGAGTGGCGATTGAGATATCAGATGCCGTCTTACACAAGCTAAGGCTTAAGCATGGCGGCATAACCAGAAAAGATATTATGGAGTGCTTTGCAAACCGCGATCCTTCCGATGGAATGCTGAAAGACACGCGGGAAGATCACCAGACTGATCCACCTACTTTGTGGTTCGTTGGTAACACAAACAACTCCAGGCGGCTGAAAGTCGTTTTTATTTATTTCGAAGATGAAGGCAGGATCCAGATAAAAACCTGCTACGAAGCCAATGCCGAAGAGCTTCGCATCTATGAAAAATATCGCAGAGAGTGAAATCACTTTCTGGCAGATGATACAGACCCCATTATCGATAGGGTGAACGTTATGACAAAAATCAAAGGAAACGCTGAAGCTTGGGAAAGTGGCAAGCTGGGGCGTGATGAAAAATTTGTATCCAGAGTAGAAATCGACGCTAGCCTGCTGGATGAGGCGGCTGGATTGAAATCGATTTCGGTGCGGATGCCAACAAGCCTGATTGAGGACTTGAAAAACATCGGCCAGATACACGGCCTTGGTTATCAGCCACTTATGAAGCAGATACTGAGTCGATTTGTCGAAGCCGAAAAAAAGCGTCTGCTCAAAGAAGCCGCCTGCAAATCCATGCAGCAAGACGGTGACGACACCACCTGCTCATCTGATTCACCAGATGAACCCAAAGCTTCGTACGGTTAATTTGTTAAAAGTTATCCAATCACAGCCTCGCAACCGCGAGGCTTTTTTATAGCCGTTAACCAGCCCGGAACCGCTTAACAATGAGTGGCAAAAAGCCATGCTCTCAGTTCAATTTGGATATGGTTGCCTAGCTTCAGGCATCACTAATCAAATCTTTCTTCGCTTTGCATGTAACCGAGCAAGAACCTTAGAGAACGGAATCCTCGCCTGATCAACCATCAGCTCCAGATCAGCACCAGAGATAATCTCCACGACATAATCTTTGGCAACCTTCCTGGTTTCAGCCCCGAGCCGACTGGCGTTGGTTACAAACACAAGTTTACTCACTCGCTTATTCAATGCGTTCTCATATGCGACTCGTGCGCCATGAACTTCTTTTACTGCATTGTAGCCAGAGTAGATGCCACCACCTGTGTATTTACACTGCAAGAGGGCAAGCCCCTCGTCTAACTCCAGAACCGCATCGGCGCCGTGATCTGATCCAGAAGCAGTAAGCTCGACACTTTTTGGTCGCCAATGATGAGCAAACACTTCGGCGACTAACGCCTCAAACTGCTGCCAATCAATGTGTTTCAGGTCATCGGAAGTAATGATCTTCGCATTGCTGAACGTTGTTCGGGTAAACCCTTCTGGATCTGGCATAACCTGCTCAGGTGTCACAACCGCATCTCGGAGAAGCGTCTTCTTACTCAATAACTGGTGCAGATTTTCGTCAAATGACATCAACTCCGGATGGCTCACAATAGGGATATATACATTCACATCTTTTGTCTGGCCAATCCGATAAACCCGGTCTGTGGCCTGAGCTTCCTTCGCGGGGTTCCAGTGGCGCTCAAGATGAATGACATTGTTAGCGCCGACAACTGTTAAACCTACACCCGCGGCCACAGGGGACATAATGATAACGTTAAAACCTGGCTTGGATTCGAAGTCCTCAATCAATGATTTCCGGGTTACACCACCGCTGGTCTTGGCGACACCTTTCACGTCACCATTAATCACTGGGAGAGTCATCAAGTCGAAATAGCGAGCCAACGCTAACGATAGAAACCCTTGAAGACGCTTATTCACACAGAAAATAATCGCCTTCTCTTCTCTCTTCTTAATGTCGTTCAGAAGAGACAGCAGACTTCTGAACTTACCGGACTCCCCCATCAGCTCTTTCAGCGCCCGTCCAGTCGGAACCTCAAGGCGTCCTCCTAATAACAACCGGTGATGAAGAGAAACATCTCGTAGTTGCTGCAAGCCAGTCAATGCGGCGTTCTGTTCTGATTGCGCCGTTGCTTGCAGTACCGAATCGTAGCTGTCGAGCTGTCCGCCGCTCATGACAGATGACAAAGTATCAAGATATTCCCAGTCAGAATCAGAAACACCCACGAACAGGCGCTTCTGCGGAAGCCCCTCAAGATTATCCTCTTTCAAACGGCGCAACATGAGTGCACCCACGGTATCACGCAGTGTCCTGCCAACCCGCGCACGTATCTCTTCAACCTCATCGCCAGCGGCACGCAGAATAGGCGCAACGTATCGTTCCCGGAAAGCCTGGTAACTACCCAGATAACCCGGACAAGCGGTATCCATGATGCACCAGAAATCAGCGAGGCTGTTCTCAACCGGCGTGCCGGTAGCCAGAAGTCTGAATTCGGCCTTCAACCCCTTCGCTGCACGGGTCTGCAGAGCGTTAGGATTTTTAATATTCTGAGCTTCATCGAAAGCCACCACTCCCCAATCTATAGCGCAAAGCGAAAACTGATAATCTCTCAACGTCTGATACGTGGTGATGACCAAACGTTTAGGCACATCAAGACGATCCGAAATAAAATCATCTCCAACCTTTAATGAATAGCGGATAGCCGCCTCTTCATCATCAATTCTCTGGTTTCGCGTTTCTACGCCACTCACCCGGAATTTGTTCAGATCCGCATCGGACTGTAGGATAACAATGTCTTTGAAAGGAGACCTATGAAAGGTCTTCTCAACTTCATCCTTCCAGTTCTGAAGCAGACTCAATGGGGCAACAATCAAGCAGGGCTTAACGGTTTTACCATGTTCTTCCCACTCACGATACAGATGCTCAATTGCAGCCAATGACATAAAGGTCTTACCAAGCCCCATATCATCAGCTAACAAACCACCGCCAAGTCCATCTTCCTGACCCGCTAAACCTAACAGCCACCGCACACCTTCTATCTGATGGGGAAACGGCCTACGCTGGTAATTATCCCAGCAAAGCTGTTCTTCAGGTACATAGACATCACGTAACTGACGTTCAACGACTTCTGACGGGGTTTCAAGATCGTCATCATTCAGCGCGATATCAACGACGACTGGCGTCGTATCTTCATCCAATTCGGGCAGATCACAGTTATCTTCACCCTCGTTACAGTCGCCATCTATATCGTTATTGGCAAAGCCGCGATTGCGAAGATCATTGATCGCAGAACGAACCTGTTCGTCATCTGATATATCGACAACTTTGCCGTTAAATTCAACTTCGTCAGCCCCGGTCGCTCTAGCCTCATGTACGATAGCTTCAAAAGCCAGAAGCTGCTCTTCATCTTCGATGGCTTCAAGCACCTTACTGACGGGATGAACATTAACTGCCGAGAACTGACGACCAAACCAATCTATACCCGACTCATCAGTCTCACCAAAGTACGCATGACGGAAACGAGCAGCGCCTCTAACCCGCGCAGAAAAACCAAGTTCCAGATTGACCAGAGAGCCATCAATAAAAGCCGTAGGGTTACGATAGAAATCATCCAGTTTATCTTTGGTAACCACCCTGTTCCTGAGAATCTCCTGAATCCCTGCCATCTTGTGCTCATCGATCAGGATGATCTCATCATTTACACGTAGCGATGAACTACCTTCACGAAGCTGCCCCAGTACTCGCTGCATTTCTTCATGAGTAGCGTCCTGCCCCAACTGTGGAGTAAGAATCAGATTACCGTTTGCGTCCAATTCGGCTTCTATCGAGACCGATTCCGGCGTATGAATTTTCAATTTTTTAAAGTGGCCTAGCTCCATAGGCACACCGCATTCCTGAGCGTTCTGAAGAGCTGCAACCACAACGAGGTTGTCGTACTCAGAGTGCGCCGACTCTCTATGTGTTTCGAGGGCTTCAAACACCTCTAACTGAGTTCCCGAAAGTAAATACTGCTTCTCTTCAGAGAAGCGGATAACAGGTCCCTTCAGCTGATAAGCATGGGTAAACTGTCCGCCGGGGTAACTTGCTTCAACATCTAAGGCGAAAATTGTACGCCCTGTCGTTCCCTTGAAATCCGCTTTTATTGACCCAACCCAAGCTTCAGGTAGTTCAAGTAACTCGCGAGAGTCCTGGTCAAGAGACACAACTATGTCTGAGGGAATACGAAAACCATTTGGCAACTCAAAAGCATTGCCTTCCTCAACCAGCATGCGTAGCAAGATGTGCTGCTGCGTAATTAAATCGTCCGCCTTACCGAGTTTAATGACCGAAAGCTGCTCCTGAGTACAGACGAAATTAGCTCCTTGAAAGTCGTAACTCTTTCGATATCTCTGTGCCTCGGCGTCTCCTACAAGCCGTCGGATAAAGGTTCGCAATCCCATCACAAGTATCCTGAATCTCTGTATTTGATATAGTCATGGCGAAGCAACAGCGGCTCTGGGTCAAACTCAACACCGACCTTATGAAGTTCTTTCAACACCTTCACCTGCCAACTGCCATTATGTGTAACAGCTGCAAGCGCCTTTCCAACTTTTTGCTTAACCATGCTCAAGTTCATGCCATTGGTAAGTTCTGAATAGACAAAACGATTTCGGTTGTAGTTGAAGACGGCGGCACTATCTGACAATTTTCTATAGATCCAGAATTTACACATATGTGTTCCTTCAACAATGTGTACTCCCGGCATAGAGAAATAAATGATCGATTTATCACCATCAACTATTGAAAATGATGGCAGATGCTCCTTTTTGTAATGACGATAAAGATAATCTCTTGCACCCTCTGTTAGAAAAAGGCGCGTACTTATTATCAACTCCTGCTTTAGCAAACCCTCCAGAAACTTTTTCCTGGATGGGTACATCCTACTAAGATCCTGATCATTAGAAACAACGGCATAGTTTTTCAACGCCTCTAAGAACAGCCGGAGATCTAATTTCGATAGCCAACCACGCACCTTACGAATTAAGCTTTCAGGCATCTGAGACCACCAACGAATATAGCGTTCGTTCTGCTTCGACACCCTTGGATCTCCAGCAATTGCCATAATTACGTTCATCCACTTATCTGAAATGTGCCCCTCTTCGGCTCGGGATATCAGTATCTTCAGAACTTCATGCCCCAGCAGAAAACCATCTTCGTATAACGAATCATAAACAGCTGATTTCTGCACTTCCTTAAGAACCCTGTGATCCTCACCCGGCTTAAGGCTACGTAAGGTAGCAAGATAGTGAATATTTTTAGCGACAGCCAAAAATCGACCTGACGTGTAGTTAAGCAAGCCCACCTGTTCTACACGTGTATCGAACTCGATCTGCCGTTCTTCGCATCCCTCCGCCAACCACTTTGGTCCTTTTCCACTAAGTATATGAGTGATATTTTCATCAATCTCTCCTCGAGCTTCCTTAGCCCGGATTAGCCATCGCTCGATACAAGCCAGATCATCAAGGTGATCGTAGAAACGAAGGTAATGACTATATACCGCCTCAACCAGCAGGCTACCCGGCCTAGACCGCACTGAGTCGATTTTATGAAACAGTCGGGCATCCAGGACAATCTGAATAGCATTCTTACTATTCAGTTCGACAGCCAATGCCCGCAGATCAATCGGATCATTAAGGGCATCAGCAAGATGTCCTTTTGAACCCAAAGCAGCCTGAAACGTCACCAATGCTTTCTGAAATTTATCACTGCCTGTACCCGCTGTTCTTGCGATCTCACGAACTTCTGCTGTAAGCCTTTCTATAGAGCTCCTGGACTTATCCAGTCGAAGATTGGGTAGCGAAAAACGCAACTGCTTGACTTCAATTTTGACGCTCATTTTTTGGTCTGTTCCGAAACAGCCTGATAATCAGCCAGTTCTGGCCGTTTCACAGTAAAACGAATATCAATTCTGCGATTAGCCCGGCGATCATCCCCTGTCGTCTCTTCTTCGTTCACTCTTCGCGTCGCTGCGTAACCACTCACTGAAAACAGAACCTTACCATACCCGTTTCTTAGTTCTCCAAGCGGTGGGGCCACATCCAAAGAGGTATTCCAAAATTCCCAAAGACTGATTGCTCGAAAGGTAGATAGCCCCCAATTTCCTTTATCCCGATAACTACGCAAACTATCCGTGTGGCCTTCGATAAACACCGTATCGAGATACTCGAATCTTTTAATTTGTTGATCTCCAGCATCTACAGGCTGGCTAATCGCTTTGTGCAGTACCTCACCGATTAAAGTGACAGCTTTCTCAACATTGTCATTGTCGGGTATTTCATCACGATCAGAATCAAACGACAGCGTACTTTCTGGAATACGGAGCACGGTGTCGTTATCAGCAATCAATACCGTCACATTCTGCTTGGCCAGCTCATCTCGAATATCATGAAGAATGTCACGACGCGCCTGTTCAGCTTGCTTAAGCTTCTCAATTTCTTGATCAAACTCATTCTGCTTTTGAGTCAGCTCAATGATCAAAGCTACTGCAGCAAGAATAAACACCACCAACAAAGCTGACATCAGGTCAGAGAAAGAGACCCAATAGGGATTCTCTTCGTCAACGTTTCGCGACGCCCTGCGTGAGAGCGCCCTCATACGCTAGCTACCTTTGTCTCGATCTCATCAACCACATTAGATATCGCGTTCATTGCCCCTCGTAATTGCTCCGCAAATTCACTGGTGCTTTGCGCCCATACTTTTAAGTGTTCCTTAGTCTGCCCATTCGCCTGCTCTGCATAATCGCTCAGTAATCTGGTTCCCTGATCAGCAAGTTCCTGAATATTCTCTTTCAGAGTGGCAAGGTAACTGTTCTGGTGCTGTTCCATGTTTTGGAATGCCCCGTCGGCGAGCACAACCATCCGATCCAGGTCGCGAACGGTCTTCTCCATAGTGCCGATGGCAGTCTGAATCTGATCACGAACAACACCCACAGACTCTGCAGCCTTGCGGTTCTCATCAGCCAGCCCGGCAGTAGATTGAGAGGCTTCGGTAATAGAAGCACTGAGTTTCGTTGATGCCTGCTGAAGCATCGCGCCGTACTCCTTCAGGGAGTTGGTCGAACGTGAGAGCTCATTTGCTCCCTCAAAGATGCTTGAAGACAACTTCTGTAGATTCTGGCTATTGCTTGCAAGGTCAACCTGTAACTGCTTGCTGCCATCAAGCAAGCTCTGAGTTGCCGCAACCTGATTCTGCATGGCGGCTTTAATATCCGCGATGGTCTGCTCAAACTGGTTACCAAGCGCCGCATCCCGCTCTGATTGCTTCGCCTGAGCCTGCTGAATCAAACCATTGATATTGGTTAACTGGTCCCCTGTTGCCTGGGTTATCTTTTCAGCTTGCTGTTGAGCATGGGCTACGAGTGAATCAACCTGGCGAGAGATATGACCAATCAACTCCTGTTCCCGCTGCCCGGATGCCGCCTGGTGCTGAGAAAGCGTTTCTTGCATTGACTGCAACTGCGCCTTCGTTGAAGCAACAAACTGTTCCTGTTGTTCGCGGTTCTGCTCGGCCATGCCGGTAATCTGATCTTTGATGCTAGCGGTCAGGTTGTTTTGTAAAGCAACTGAGGTCTGAGCCTGCTTCTTAAACATTTCGCCAAAATTCTGCATCTGTTCTTCGGCAGCTTCACTTGTACGCTTCTGAAATTCACTCGTTCGGGCTACTAATGCATCAACCTGTTCTGCAATGTGGCGCACTAAACCTTCTTCGCGTTCGGAAGCAGCCTGCTGGTTCTGATTGAGATTACTGATAAAACCAGACAGCGCCTGATTCATAGATTCAACGGCATCACTCACCCCCTGTGACGCCTGATTCATCGATGCCCGCTGTTCTGCACCTTGTTGTCCAAACTTTTCCATAAACGAATTGATCAGGCTATCCAACGCCGCCTGGCTTTGATCTGATGCTCCCGAAACCAGCTTATCCAACGCTGGGGCCATAATGTTGTTAAGGCTCTTTTCAAGACCGCTCTGAATGTCGCCAGTCACCCGTTCGAGTGATTCCTGCATCTTTTCGCCTATCTTCTCAGCAAGCCCCTGCAGAACTTCACGTGACTCACCGCCATCGTCAGCGATTCGCTTCAGCTGCATTTCGGCGCTGAAGCGAGGAAACAGTTCATCAATTCTTACTTGTAGCGAACTAATGCCCTCCCGGACATTATTCTCGATCGCCTTTTCTACGAAGTTAAACAGAACACTGAGGAGTACCCCCCAGACGGAAGTCATAAACGCGAGTTTGGCTCCGCTAATCACATGAGCGAGCCCGTCCTTCATCTCATCAACCCGAACATCATTGCCGATATTCAGCTCTGACAGGCCGAGCTGTAAACCAATAAAAGTACCGACCACACCAATCGCAGTCAGAAAGCCAGGAACCGCTGCCAACATGCGGCTTTCTGTAATGCCCGGTGCCAGCGTTGCAGGATTAAAGAAATAATCCGCATCGTAGACATTATGAAGACGTAACCCGTCATCAGATTTTGATTCAACGAGCGTCTCATCAAACTCAGACCAAAGATGGCTTACACGCCGGCCAGACTGCGCAGACTTCTCTCGGAGCGTTTCACGCTCTATCGCAACAGTCTCTGGAGTCAACTCTTTGAGTAACTCCTTCAAAGCAGCTGTACGCTTTCTAGCCTTGAAGGCTGATCGAACTGCTAGAGATAAAAAAGTTGCGAATAGAACAATTAATAAAAGTACAAAATTGGCACTAAGCGCCTCAGCAGTACTGACACTAAAAGCCAACGAAAAGTCGGGGAGAAGACCACTAAGGTCTAGCAGCTGCTGTGAATTAGGCTCCATACAGGATTACCGCTCCATTAAAATATAAAATCGTTCGTGGGGAAAAATATTGTCGATGACAAAAATTTCAACCCCTATCTAAATCATCTGATTACGCCGGTTCTGGTGGCCCCAAAGGAGGCCCTAGGCCCTGAACCTCTTAAAATTCTCTGCCTGCTCAAAGATTTCTTTGTACACTTCGTCTTTATCAACTGGCGGATAACCATGGTGTGCCAGTAAAAGAATCAGGCCAACTTTGAGTTCCGCTTTAATGTCTTCCCGCTGGCTCCAGTCCGTATATCGGGCCTTGTCATCGACCAGATCTTTCACTGCCTTCGACAGATCCAGAAGTTTGTCTTCTGGGTAAGTGAAGTCGTATTTGATCGCCAGTTTTAGCAGGATGTCGTAGAAAGCTTTTTCTTCAAGATCAATGCCCAAGTCTGCGAATGATTCCTTCTCTTTCTTTAACGCCTGTAGCAGATCAATAATCTCATCTGAGAAGTCTTCGAGTACGTCACTGACCAATACACTGTCTTCTTTGCGCTCATTGTACTGGTCTACTAAGCGGCGGAACTTCTCGCTGAAGTCGAGGCCTTTGGTTTTGTTAACCTTCTTGAAGTCTTCAATCGCACGGGCAAGCAGCTGCTGTAAAAGCTTGATACGGGTATTCGGCAGTTTGATCTTTTCGATGCGGGCCAGGTAGTCATCATCAAAGATGTCGACTTCACCTTCGTTTTCTTCGCCCATTTTGAAGATTTCTTCGACGCCATCGGCTTTCAAGGCTTCGGCGATCATTTCACGCACACGGGCGTTCATCTGCGCGGTATCGGGTGCGTTGCCTTTGGTGAGCTTAAACACAATAGAGCGCACCGCGAGGTAGAAGTGAATGCGGTCGCGGTCGTCCTGCGTGATGGATTCTGAACCACTGCAGATATCAAAGGCGGCTTTAAGGCGTTTTACTAAGGCCATAAAGCGCTTTTCGATCTTGTCTGTTACCTGCGCATATTCGGCGGCTCTGTTGAGGCAGTTCAGCTGCTCCAGCGGGCTGCCGGTGAAGTACGGCGTGGTATCAAAGCCGTGGAAGAGTTTGTTCAGCAGGTCGATGTGGTCTTTCACCACGATCACCGACTGGGCGATTTCTTCAAAGTTCTGCTGGTCTGCTTTGTTGTAGTGCGCCAGTGCCAAATTCATCTGCTTTTTGATGCCGATGTAATCGACGACGAGGCCTTTCTCTTTGCCTTCAAACTTGCGGTTTACCCTTGAGATGGTCTGAATCAGGTTATGGCGCTGAATCGGCTTGTCGATGTAAATGGTATCGAGAAACGGCACATCAAAACCGGTAAGCCACATATCCACCACAATGGCGATCTTGAAGTTCGATTTTTCGTTTTTGAATTGGCCATCCAGCGTTTTGCGATATTCTTTGGTGCCCAACATATCGTAGAGTTCAGCCGGGTCATCTTTGCCGCGGGTCATGATCATCTTGATCCTCTCCATCGGCTTAATCTCTTTTTGTTCCTGCTCTGATAACTCACTGCCCTCTTCGGCCACCAGCACTTCGTTCCACTGCGGGCGTAACCCAACAACCTCCTGCCAGAAGCGGTAAGCAATCTCGCGACTGCTGCATACGAACATGGCTTTACCTTTTAAGGTCGCACCTTCGGCTACGCGCTGTTCGTAGTGATGCACAAAGTCGATGGCCAGCGCACGGATGCGATCCGGGTCACCGAGAATCGCATTCATATTGGCACTGGCTTTTTTGCTCTCTTCAATCTGGTAATCGCTGGCGCCCTGATCGGCACAGTCGCTGTAGTAGTCTTCGATTTCTTTCAGCTTATCGTTATCCAGCACGACCTTGGCGGCACGGCCTTCATACACGATACGCACCGTGATTTCGTCTTTGACTGACTCGGTCATGGTGTAGCTGTCTACGACTTCACCAAACACATCCAGTGTGGCGTCAATCGGTGTACCGGTGAAGCCTACAAAGGTGGCGTTGGGTAATGAGTCGTGCAGATACTTAGCAAAGCCATAAGTGCGCTTTACACCCTTTTCGGTGATACGTACCTTCTGCTCAAGATTGATCTGGCTGCGGTGCGCTTCGTCAGAAATACAGATCACATTGCTGCGCTCGGTCAGCAACTCGGTATCTTCGGTGAATTTATGAATCGTGGTGAGGAACACCCCACCACTGTTGCGGCCTTTCAACAGCTCGCGCAGGTGCGTGCGGCTTTCGACACTGATTACATGCTGATCGCCGATATAGCCCTTAGCCCCCGTAAACTGGCCCGAGAGCTGATCATCCAGATCGGTACGGTCAGTAATCAGCACAATGGTCGGGCTTTCAAACTCGACGCTTTTCATCAGCAGCCGGGTTAAAAACATCATGGTGTAGCTTTTGCCGCAACCGGTAGCCCCAAAGTAGGTGCCGCCTTTACCGTCCCCCTCAGGTTTACGGTGGCGCAGAATATTCTGGTAGAGCTTGTTGGCCGCATAAAACTGCGGATAACGGCAGACGATTTTCTCCTGCCGTTTTGAGGTATCCGGGAAGTAAATAAAGTGGCGGATCACCTCACGCAGGCGGGTGTGATCAAACAGCCCCTCAATCATGGTATGCAGCGAGTTAATGCCATCCTGCTCGATGGTTTCGTCGCCCGTGACTTTACGCCAGGTATAGAAAAACTCGTAAGGAGCAAACAGCGAGCCCATACGCGAGTTCACGCCATCGCTGATGATGCAGAGGGCGTTGTACTTCATCAGCTCCGGGATATCACGGGCATACCGGGTCGTCAGCTGAACATAGGCATCGTGAATCGTCGCTTCTTCACGAATGGCACTCTTAAACTCAAACACCACCAGCGGCAGGCCGTTGATATACAGAATCGCATCCGGAATACGCAGCTCTTTGCCTTCAATCTCAAGCTGGTTCACCACCTTATAGATATTGGCGGTGCCATAAGCAGCGGTGTTATCAGTAACCTGATATTTAGGGTCATTGGCATCAATCGACTCGACCTCGCCTTCTACAGGTAGTCGCTGCTCCGGCAAACCGGCGTAGTCAATTAACTGAACATAGAGGTCTTTTTTCGAGCGGTCTTCGCGCTTGAGCAAAAAGCCATCGGCCACCAGCTTATGAATGCTGCGGTTAGAGTCGTACAGGTCAGCGGCAGGCAAGCGATCAAGGCGGTTGATCACCGAGACGATTTCGGCCTCGGTAATGCCATCGGCCTGATAGCGTTTGTTCAGGTAGGCACGCAGATCCTCTTTGATCAGCACCTCATGCGGGGCGCGGTCGAGGGTGCTACCCAAGACATGCGGGTAACCCTGCTCTGCGAGTAAATCAATAATTGCCTGTTCCAGTCTGGCCTCGGTAAAGCTCATTCCCTGCCTCTACTTCTACGTTGCTGTTACTTCTATAAAGACGTTTCTACTTACTTCGTTTGTCTGAACCTGTCTAACATTACCACATTGTCGGCTATTGGCTCGGATGGGGAATCTAAGAGCGCCCGCTGGTCATCTGTCTGGCTGCTATTGAGGTCGACCTCTCCGCTCAAACGGTCGAGCAACTCAAGAAACGCGTCCTTCGGCCAGATATAGTCCTTCTGCCCCTTCACATGACACGGGCGGTCGGCCAACGACGAACTCAGAGCATACCCTGCCATCTCTGAAACGTTCAGTGAATCTACATAAAGAATGTGGTCAATGTCCTGCCCAAGCTGGTTAAGCGTGCCCAGCACCGAGCGATCAGTACCACCCACAAATGCCAATGGCTGTAACAATACTGCGGCGGTATCCAGTTGTTCTTGTGTTGCATCGCATTTCAGCAGGGTGTTCATCAGGGCATCGTCAAAAAACCGGTCGATAATAGCGAAATGCGGTTTGGTTAACGCCGGAATAAATACCGGAAAGCGCGTCTGGTCGTGCACAAACAGCAGGCAGTTGCGGCGCTGAATGGTCAGCAGGTTGGCGTGCCAACTGCCCAGCTTGCTTTGCGGAGCTGCCAGAATGTCCTCCGTCCCAGGTGTCGTCTGGGAAGGCATTTTGGCGAGTAGTTTTTTGGTGGCGTGTATCTGGATCATGGTTTTACCTACCGGGCTAACTCGCCCAAATAAACTGTCGCAAATTTTGCGACAATTGTCCGGGCATTCCAGATAGCTGAAACAACAACCCGCCCGACACCTTACAACACCTCAGCCAGTTGTTGCTCGGCGTCCGGGATAGTGATCTGGCCGGACAGGAGCTTAGGGAGAAGCGAGTCGCGGAGGTTAGTTAGCGACACTGTTTCTTCAGCAAGTAAAAGTAATTTTTGTTGAATAGCTTTTGCCTGCTCATTAAACGCCTTCGCCACGTCATACGATGGAATCAAAAATGGTATCGGGCGAAAGTTCTTCTTGCTGATCTCAAGAAAGGTACTCCCATTTGCCCGGTCCATAATTGCGCCTAAGTTAGCGTGCAGCCAATTCAGCAAATACAGTGGGCCAAAAACTGTGTTGGGTAGCAACGCAATCACTCCCTGATTGACCGACACAGGTACATCACTTATCGCCAGATAACCAATAGGTGCACGCGAAGACATCAGCACAGTTCCTTTGGGCAATTGCCCCGAAGAAATTTTATTTACACCATCATCTGTGAGATGTCGTTCGGTATCCATAAGCACCCATGACGTCAGTTGCGACATGTCTTTTGGAGTGCAGAATGGGTGAACTCCACCCTCCCAGAAGTCAGGATTTTTAGTACTCGGAGTTCCACCACCGGTAGTCTCGACTGCATCGCCAATGGTTGTGATCTCACACCCCTCCGGCACCCAGCCCATTTCTTCGGTCAATACAAACCGGTCGGGGAAGAGTTGTTGTATCTCGGGTGGCAGGCGCTGCTCTGATAGACCAGTTTCAGGCAGGGCCTCTTCTGAGCTGGCGGCGTCGGTGGCCCCTGTGGTTTTGTTGGTCTGCTGGCGCAGTGCTTCGCGTCTGGCGGCGCGGGCGGCCAGCTCGTCCGGGATTTCGTTACCGGCGGCCAGGGCGTTGTCGATCACCGGGTCAAAATCCACAAACCAGCTTTTAAATAATGCCTGCGCCATGGATTCGAGGGTGGTGTTGATCTGGCGATTAAGGGCGATTTTGTTGTCGATTGTGCCGAGGATTTCAGCAATTTTCTTCTGAGTTGCAACGTCCTCTGGGAAGAAAACTTCAGCCATATGCAAGTGGTTGCGATTAACCCCTGGCACAGCTGCCTTATCGCTGTATTGAAGGTAATCAATAGTTTTCAAAAAATAGTAGATGAATTTCTCATCATTCCCTTTGAAGTCCCGAACATAAAGAGTTGTATTTAACGGCCAAAAATCTTCCTCACTATAAAAGACTTCACCGATCGTTCCATATCGACCCGTTACAACACCAGGGCCTTTCACTTTTGCTTCATTATGGAAATCGGAAACTCCCGCTGACGAAACTAACGGGATACTGCCTGCGACTCTGCTCTTTTTAGGCAGGTCGTAACCACGCTTAAGCTCTATAACATCGCCTAAAGTTTTACGCCCCCACTCACTCCCCATAACCCAGCCCCTTCAGGTTCTGTTTAATCACGGCATCCAGCTCCTGCGCTTCAGCCATTTGCTGGAACAGGGTTTGGGTGAGTTGCTGCATTTTTTCTTCGAACAGTTCGCCGTCGTCTTCAATTTCCGCCGCGCCCACGTAACGGCCCGGTGTGAGGACGTAGTCGTTGGCTTTGATGTCGTCTAATGAGGCACTGCGGCAGAAGCCGGGAATGTCGGTGTAGTGGCTGGATGTTTCTGCACTCGCTGGATTCCCGCCTGCGCGGGAATGACAGGTTGGGGTCTCGGCTGGATTCCCGCCTGTTTCTGGGTTCCCGCCTGCGCGGGAATGACTGGCGACTGGCTCACCGCGCCACGCATGGTAGGTATTAGCGATGTCGGCGATATCGTCGGCGGTCAGTTCTTTGTGTATGCGGCTGATCATGCTGCCCATGTTGCGGGCGTCGATAAACAGGGTTTCGCCTTCGCGGTTGCGGTGTTGCTTCCGCCCGTCGCTGAAGGTCTGGGCTTTTTTGTTTTTGGTTAAAAACCACAGGCACACGGGTATCTGGGTGGTGTAGAACAGCTGCCCCGGCAGGGCGATCATGCAGTCGACGAGGTCGTTTTCAATGATCTGTTTGCGGATTTCACCTTCGCCTTTGGTGTTGGTGCTCATGGAGCCATTGGCCAGTACAAAGCCCGCGACGCCGTTGTCGCTGAGCTTGCTGATCATGTGCAGTATCCAGCCGTAGTTGGCGTTGCCGGTGGGTGGGGCTTCGTATCCGGCCCAGCGTGGGTCGTTGGTGAGTTCATCCGGGCCGCGCCATTCTTTTAAGTTGAACGGTGGGTTGGCGATGATGAAGTCGGCTTTTAAGTCCGGGTGCTGGTCTTTAAAGAAGGTGTCGGCGGGTACGTCGCCGAGATTGGCGCTGATGCCGCGAATCGCCAGGTTCATTTTGGCCAGCTTGTAGGTGGTGCTGGTCTGTTCCTGGCCGTAGATGGAGATGTCTTTTTTGTTGCCCTGATGGTTTTCAACAAATTTCACAGACTGCACGAACATACCGCCGGAGCCGCAACAGGGGTCGTAAATTTTGCCGTGATAGGGTTCGATCATTTCGGCCAGCAGGTTGACCACGCACTTGGGCGTGTAGAACTCGCCACCGCCTTTGCCTTCGGTGGCGGCAAAGTTGCCGAGGAAGTATTCATAAACACGACCGACTATGTCCTCTTCGCTCGTACCTCGCTTCGTTGCGCTGTGGGCACCATCTGTCTCGCTTTCTGAACTCTCACTGTCGCTTTCTTCAACATCACCTGCAACTTTAACGATGGTGTCGATGTTGTTGATGGCGTCGATCAGGGCCGCGAGTTTGCTGGCATCCAGCCCTAAGCGTGAAAAGTAGTTATCTGGCAGTGCGCCGCGCAGGGCTTTGTTGTTTTTCTCGACCGTGTGTAGGGCGGTGTCGATCTTAACGGCGATGTCGTCCTGTTTGGCGTTTTTGGCAATAAAGTCCCAACGCGCGTCTTCAGGCAGGTAGAAGGTGTTGGCCATGGTATAGAACTCGACCATGTCAGTGTATGCGCCCTTCCCTTCGGCTTCGAGCTGGCTTTTGCGCTCGGCAAACTTGTCACTGATGAATTTTAAGAAGATCAGCGACAGCACCACGTGCTTGTACTCTGAGGATTCTACGCTGCCGCGCAGTTTGTCGGCGGTGGCCCAGAGGGTCTGTTCGAAGGATTGCTTCTTGGTATTGCTTTTGGCTTTAGTATCTTTGGCTGCCTTAGATGCCATGGGCGTTGTCCTTTAACCTGAGGGGAGTTACACGCGCTGTAACTCTGTTTTGCCAGTCTGGCGTCTGAGTCAGAATTTACCAGATAGCGTCTGCTGACACTACGCGCAGGAGTGTGACGACAGGAGGCACCTGTCTGATTTTCAGACAGGTGCAGACCTTCAGTTTCTATGGTTATACCTTGCGGTCAGAAAAATAGTTGGAACCTTTCGCACGCACTCCCTCTCCGATTAATGACATTTTTTTACTTTTTCTGAGGTACTTATGGTCAATTTTTCACGAGCATTGCTTTTGGCATCTGCAGTTTCGGCAATGGCGCTCACTGGCTGCGGTGGTGATGATTCCAGCTCTGATGGTAAAGCAAAGCTGTCGCTCGGTATGACTGATGCACCGGTCGATGGTGCGGCGGAGGTATGGGTGCAGTTTTCTGGTGTCACTCTTATCCGTGCTGATGGCGAAGCAGAAACCACATTCACCTTCGACGAGCCAAAGCGCATCAACCTGCTGGCTTATCAGCATGGCGAAATTTATCCACTTCTGGAAAATGAAGAAATTGATGCAGGTGAATATAGTCAGATCCGTCTTCTGGTCGATACCGAGGGTGATCTCGATACAGTCATTGTTCTGGACGGTGGTGCGACCTTTGAGCTGACCATTCCAAGTGGCGCTCAGACGGGTCTGAAGCTCGTGAATGGTTTTACCGCAACCGCCGGTGGCGAAGTGAGTTTCACTCTGGATTTTGATCTGCGTAAGTCGGTGACACTGACCGGCAATGGCGAATTCAAACTGCGTCCGACCATCCGTATCATCGACAATATCGAAGCCGGTCATATCGCTGGCACGGTGGCATCGGATGCCTGCCCTGCAGAGTCAGAAATGGCGATCTATGTGTATGAAGGCGCAGTCACTGAGCCTGAAGACCTGGGGGCCGATGCGGAGCCGCTGGTGACTACCTACGTTAAAACCGATCTGAGCTATCAGGCGTCTTTCCTGGCTGCGGGTGAGTATACTCTGGCACTGACCTGCATTGCAGATGAGGATGACCCCGAGGTGGATGATGACGCATTCGGCTCAGGCGCTGGCTTTGTCACTGTCAGCGGTTCGTTAATAGTCACTGCGGATCAGACAACCGGGTGGAACCCAGCAGTTGGAGGTTGATCTGTCAGCGAGAAAGGCGCAACAAAAAAGAGAGCCCGAGGCTCTCTTTTTATCTGAATACACGGACTGTTCAGCCGGCAAGTAACATTACCGTCAACAACAGACAGGCAGATGCAAAAGCCCCAAGAATGTGGGTGTGCAGCTCAACGGGTTTGCTCAGTTCCTGTTCTTCCATGGTGTCCGCCAGAAGTGGTTCTTGAATATCTATAGTAAGGACCACAGGCGGCTAATCTGCCATCTAAACAATGTCGACTTTTTGTTAGCCAATCAGTTAACACTTGTTTACATGACAAGAAAGTCACGAACACACTGAATCTGGTCGTCAGACATCAGTGCCGGGGCATGGCCACACTGTGCAAATGCCCGGGATAATACCGAGGGTTTTTCGCACATTCTGGCCACCGTTCCGGAATCCAGAAGATCCGATTCTTCCCCCCGCAGAACGAGTACCGGGCAAGACACCGCGTCCCAGACGGCCCAGAGGTCAACATCTTCACTAAGCCCATTGAATGCCGAGGCAATCGCCGGGTCGTATCTCAATCTGAGATAACCATCCGCGCCTGTCGCGACGCTATAGCGCGCCATGTGTCGCCACTGCTCTTCAGTCAGGCGACCAAAACCCGAGAGTATCAGGCGCAGGTATTCTTCAGCTTCCGCCATCGTAGAGAACGCAGGATCCCGCCCGACATAGTCACTCAGGCGGGTAAGCCCTTTTAACGGGATAAAAGGCCCGATGTCGTTCATGATCAGCCTCTCAATCGGGCTGCCCGGACTTGCTGCGATCATCATACCGATCAGCCCGCCCATCGACGTCCCCAGCCAGTCGAAACGCTGCTCGCCTGTTGCCTCTGCGATGTGCTTAAGTAACTGCAGCATCTGACTGATATACAAGGGATAGCCATAATGTTCAGGTGCTGTCAGCCTGTCGCTGTCTCCACGGCCCAGAATATCGACCGTCACCACCCGGTAGTGGTCAGACATGGCTTTGGCAATCAGATCAAAATCGTGGCGGTTACGCGTCAGGCCATGGACGCAGATAAGGACGGGAGCCTGTTCCATGCCGTGCGCATGCCAGCACTCCCAGGCGATCCGGCGTGGACCTTCCGGGGTTTCAACGTTGAGAAAGTGAGTGTGAGCCTCAAGTGTCATAGCCGCCTCCTGTGCCGAGTATTCTTACTTTGGCACAGGGAGCACTGACAGGCTACTGGTCGCGCTTCTGCTTCAGCACCAGAGGACTGATATTCTGACTCGCCAGGATGTCCTGGGCTTTGTTAAGACGGGAACGATCGGTGTAAGGACCAACAAATACCCGATGCCAGACGGAGCCATTCACACTGCTGCTTTCTGTGTATGCCGGAAGGCCACCCAGCAGCAGCCCGGCACGCATACGGTCGGCATCTTCTGCAGAACGGAAGGAGCCCGCCTGCAAACGGTATTCGTAGGTTGTTGCCGCATCCTTTGGCGTAGACTTGTATTCTTTGACGTCAGGCACTTCAACCGTCTGCTTTTCCAGCAGGCGATAAAAATCGTAAGAAGGTTTGGCGGCATTACCAATTTTCTCAGCATCTTTGCGCGCCTGTTCTGCGCTCGCCTCAATAACGCTTCGGGCGTCCTTACCGACCGCTCCCGCCTCATCGCCCGCGGGCACGGTCGACAGGTACATAATAAATGCACCGAATGCGACCGCGATCGAAGGAATAATGACCCACACCCACCCCGGAGTATTGCGGCCTGAATCTGCCATCATCAGCTCCTGTTGTGCCTGCGGGCTTACATTTCTTCCGGAGCGCTGACGCCCAGAAGTTCAAGACCATTAGCCAGGACCTGACGGATGGCTTCAGCAAGTGTCAGACGCCCATTACGCAGCGCATCGTCATCCACCAGCGTCTTTTCTGCGTTGTACCAGGTGTGAAAATCACCGGCCAGTTCACGCAGGTAGTTAGCCACCTGATGCGGTTCACTGTTGTTCGCTGCGTTTCTGACGACTTCAGGATAGCGCCCCAGCTTAACCATCAGCTCTTTTTCGGACTCCAGAGTCAGAGCCGGAAGAGCAGCCATGCCCGTCACTGCATCCCACGCCTGTCCCGCTTCGCTGAGCTTACGGAAGATTGAGCACACGCGAGCGTGAGCATACTGAATGTAGTACACCGGGTTGTCAGATGACTGCGAGCGGGCCAGGTCGATATCAAACGTCAGCTGACCATCGGCCTTACGCGCTGCCAGGAAATAACGCGTGGCATCACGCCCCACTTCGTCGATCAGATCACGCAGCGTGACGTAGCTACCGGCACGCTTAGAAATTTTCACTTCTTCGCCACCACGCATCACTGTCACCATCTGGTGCAGCACGTAATCTGGCCAGCCTTCTGGAATACCTACGTTCAGCGCCTGCAGGCCAGCGCGTACACGGGTGATTGTTGAGTGATGATCAGCACCCTGCTCGTTAATCACCTTAGTGAAGCCGCGTTGCCACTTGTTCAGATGGTATGCAACATCAGGTACAAAGTAGGTATAACCACCGTCTGTTTTGCGCATCACACGGTCTTTATCGTCACCGAAGTCGGTGGTGCGCAGCCATAATGCACCACCGTCTTCATAGGTGTAGCCATTGGCGATCAGCGACTGCACAGCTTCTTCGACCTTACCTTCGGTATAGAGCGAAGACTCCAGGAAATACACATCAAAATCGACCCCGAATGCTTTCAGATCGAGGTCCTGCTCATGACGAAGGTAGGCAACCGCAAAATGTCTGATCGCGTCCAGGTCATCGGCATCGCCGGTACCGGTAAAGCTCTGGTCTTCAGAATGCACGGTGTCGCCACGCATAAAGCTCTCAGCCAGTTCGACGATATAATCACCGCGGTAGCCGTCTTCCGGCCAGCTCGGATCGTCTGGTGTCAGGCCTTTGCAGCGGGCCTGAACGGAGAGCGCCAGATTATTAATCTGCTGACCTGCGTCGTTGTAGTAAAACTCACGAGTCACATCCCAGCCGGTCGCTTCCAGCAGGCGACAAAGACAGTCACCGACCGCCGCACCACGACCGTGGCCAATATGTAATGGCCCCGTCGGGTTCGCCGAAACAAACTCAACCTGAACCTTGCGACCTTCACCATCGTTATTACGGCCATAGGCGCCCTTCTGTTGAAGAACAGCCCCGACCAGAGACGAGGTGGACTCATCGCTCAGAAAGAAGTTAATAAAGCCAGGGCCAGCAATTTCAGTCTTATCGACCAGTGACGTTTCCGGCAGTGAATCCACCAGCAGCTGTGCCAGCTCACGAGGATTTTTACCTGCCGGCTTCGCCAGCATCATGGCGAGGTTGGTGGCCAGATCACCATGAGACTTGTCACGGGTATTCTCTATCTGGATACGGGGCTCAAGATCAGCAGGAACAATATTCTGTTGTTTCAGTACGTCGACAGCGGCGTTCAGGAGTTCTGCGATTTGCGGTTTCATAGCGACTTATCCGGACCCGGGAATGTATTCAGAAAAGGGCCGGGATTATCGCAAAAATGCCCCTTCGGGTGAAGCAGATTACAGAGTCGTCAGAAAAGACACCCCATAAAGTCCACCGAAGCCAGGACGTCCGTCCGTCTTATCGGGGCCTCCCATCACCCGCGCTACGCGATAGCGATGCAGATTTCGCAGTACATCGGCCAGAGCAAAGGTCTGCTCCTGCGGACCGGCTAACTCACGATGCAGTGCGGGCAGCCGATACCAGGGCGCCGTCGGGCGTTCGTGATGCGCGTTATGGTAACCAAAATTGAGGACCAGCAGGTTAGCCAGTACTGACTCACCCAGCGGATTAGAAAAGGTATGCTGGCGCTCATACTCAGCGTCTGGCCGTTCATGCCCCTCTACCGAGCCATACACCACATCGTAGGTATGCTGGTGCATATCCATCAACCGCAACACATGAATCATCAACAACTGAGCACCCACGTATCCGGCCGCTACGGCTGGCTGATAGACGATCAGGAGCGCAAAAATACTTAAGCGCAGGATCAGCATCGTCCCCGTGTAAACGCGCAGGTGACGGTAGTCACTGAACACAAAAGGGGCCACCATCACCAGTCCGTGCATGATGAGATCAACCGCCGGGATATAACACCACTCAAGGCTCTCGACGATTCTGCGAACCAACGGGTATCTTTCTAACCAGGCGCGATAGTCGACAGCAACCACGTCGGTGCGCTCAACATGATGACGCATGTGTTTCCGTCGCAACTCGTTGTATTCGCCGTAACAGGCTCCGGTGAGAAAGGCCAGACACCGACCCAACCTGGCGTTATGACCCGGATGACGGAACAGAGTCTGATGCGTCAGATCATGGATAAGGTAAGCACTGACTATCAGGCTATGCCCCATCATGAGAACACCCAGGCACCAGCCTGCCCAGCCGCTTGTCGCCATCAGCAACACTGAGACCACCAGAGACATCAGTATGTAAAAAAGCAGCAGGAGGTTAGGCCAGAAAGCATCTGCGTGACGCAGAGCCGACCATTGAACGGGGGGTAACAACGCCAGCGGATTCCTCATAAACCCTCCACGGTGTGTCACAGCGTGATTCACATCAGCACTTACTCTCAGAATACCCCCAAACGCTCAGCTTTGGTGTAAAGTCAGCGAAAATGCCACTTTGTCCGTAAACCGTGAACCGTTTCGTTACCCATAAACGCCTTGGCCTGCTGCGGCTGTCGATGGCGATCGTCTGGCTGCTCTTTCTGCTCTGGCTGCCGCTCGCTGATTTTCTCGTTCCAGCGGGCGCCTGGTGGACGCTTGCCGGCTATCTGCCTGTACTTGCACTGACACTCTGGCAGGTGCGAAGCTCCGGCGTGCATCAGGATCTCCTTCTTGCCAGCCTGCTGGCCGAAGCACAGCTGTTTACGCTACTGCTGTATTTCACGGGTGGCGCCACCAATCCGCTGATTTCTTACTTTATGGTCCTGATGGTGGTTGCAGCCTACTGTCTCAAGGGCTGGAAAGTCGGCGTCGTGGCGATGCTGCTGGTTATCGATTACAGCCTGCTGACGCAGTGGCATCTGCCACTTGCGACCTCAACGCACACGGGTGACGCCCTGTTTGACTGGCACCTTGCTGGCATGTGGCTGACCTTCGTCATCAGTACGCTGATCATCGCCGTCATCGTGCCGGTACTGATGCGCGACCGGCACCTGCATCAGCAGGAGATTCAGGATCTGCGTGAACGTCAGTTAAAAAACGAACAGCTGATCGGTATCGCGACACTGGCGGCAGGCACTGCTCATGAAATGGGCACACCCCTGATGACACTCGGCATGCTTCTGGATGAGCTGGAGCTACAGAATGGCAACGCGGACGCCGAAGACGTCGCTATGATGCAGACTCAGGTTGAGCGCTGTCGACAGAGCCTGCAGCAGCTGGCCATGGCAGGCCGGCATGCGTACCAGCATTCAGAACATGACGCTGGCGAGTGGCTGAACAGGCAGCTGCACCGTTGGCGACTGAGTAAACCTCAGGCACTCTGGGAGGCCGTTGAAGAGAACGGACAAGCGCAGATAGCAGCCTCACCCTTGCTTGATCAGGCGCTTCTTAATTTACTGGACAACGCAGCGGAGGCCGGTGATCGTCCCGTCCGCCTGTGCTGCCGCACGACAGACACGCACTGGGAGCTGGATATCATCCAACCGGACCCTCAGGCGTCAGCACATATCGATGACGAAGCTCTGTTTGCCAGCGCCAAAGAACACGGCTTAGGCATCGGCATGTACCTGAGTAACGCCAGTATCGAACAATTTGGAGGAACACTTCACCTGCGGGCTCAGGAAGACGGTAGCAGCGTCTGTCATCTGGTTCTGCCAAGGCGGAAAGAAGGATCTCAACAATGACACTCTGCTATCTGATCATCGACGATGATGAACACTTCGGGCAGGTGCTGAAGCGCAGCCTGGAAAGGGCCGGGCATACCTGTCATCACATCTCCCACCCGGAGTCTCTGGCAAGTATCACTGATACGCCGGATCGCATTGTGCTGGATCTGCGTCTGGCGGACAGCTCGGGACTCGATCTTATTGCAACCCTGAAACAGCATTGGCCAGACAGCTCCATCGTGATGCTGACAGGATACGCCTCGATACCGACAGCGGTTGAAGCGGTCAAAGCGGGGGCAGATAACTATCTGCACAAGCCCGCCACTCTGACCGACCTGCAACGCGCATTTGAAGACTCCTCAGTGGATCAGACGACGGGCAGCGTCATGTCTGTCGACCGCATGGAGTGGGAGCACATACAGAGGGTTCTGAATGAGCATGATGGCAATATCTCTGCCACGGCACGGGCACTCAATATGCACCGGCGGACTCTGCAGAGAAAACTGCAGAAGTACGCACCACGTTAACGGCTCAGCTTTGCCCGAAGTAGGAATCCTGATCGAAGGTACTTAACCAACGGGGGTGAAAGCTGACCATACCGGCGATAAACATTCCGTTGACCACACCTTCGGGAAACATCATCAGAGGCAGATACCGCAGCAGGTCTTCCCAGACGGTATTCAGATCCCACAACCCCATATGTACATACCAGCCGCTCAGAATCAGAGCGTAGGCAGCCTGAGTGATACCCGCATTCAGAAAACCGGCCACCAGAATATATACGAACGGATTGTGTGCCATGCGCCGGTATACCTGCAGGTAAAACTGCCACGTAATGAATACAGGCAGTGCGCAGCCAAACAACAGGGAAACGCCGAGATCTTCCAGGGAGACCTTCCCCAGCAGATAAACTCCCGTCAGGATAAACCCGCAGGCGAGTATCGCCAGACGCCATCCCATCAGAAGTGTCATACCTGTAACACCCAGAATGTGGAAATGCAGACCCGGTTTTATTCCAGCGTGCATCAGCCACAGCCCCGTCACGATAAGAACAGCACCAGCGAAGAAATGATGAGTGCCGGGACGACGACGGAGTGCCTGCCAGTTGATCGTGGAGATCACATAAATAAGCAGGCCGATGGCAGCAACACTGGCTATCAGCCCAAGGAATGGCTGATTTCCCAGAAACAGCATCAGTCGATCAGCTCGATGGAGAATAACAGTGCGTCTTCACGACCTGAAGGCGTCGGATAATAACCTCGACGGCGTCCTGTTTCAGCGAAACCCAGACCTTCATACAGCAGAATAGCGGGCGTATTTGACGCTCGCACTTCGAGAAACAGGCAGGTCGCTCCGGCGGCCTGAAGCTTGTTCATCATCATGCTGAGCAATTGCTTTCCGAATCCACGACGCTGAAATTCAGGCGCGACGGTAATCATCAGTAACTCTGCTTCATCGAGGACAAGAGACACCACCGCATGAGCAAGATGCTGGTTACCCTCTTCCAGAATCCAGACCGCGTCTTTCTTCTGCAGATATCGCAACATGATTTTTTCTGACCAGGGGTACGCATGCGCAGCCCGCTCAATCTTCATAACTGCTGCCAGGTCGTCGGTATCAGCAACTCGAACGTCAGCCATCAAAGCTCCGGAAGATGTCTCAGTACCTGCCACAAGGCTCGCTTATTGTTCGCGGACGTCAGAATGGCCTCGACGCCCTCGGCGTGAAAAGCCGGAGTTACCCCGGCTCTTTCCATCCAGACCTTAGCTTCCCGTCCCAGCGTAATCACGTAGCTGACACCCTGATCTTTCAGGAACTGCCATTGCGCCCCCAATGCCTGCAGTGCAACCGGCGTACTCTGATCTTCATGGCGGGATTCAATAAAAGGCCAGCGGAAACTCACAGGCTGAGGAATAAAATCCTGAGGCTGGCGCATGCCCGACATCACCCGATAAATCAGTCGCTGAACCGCCTCGGTGTTCTGAGCACCATCCACTACCCAGATACCCTGAGAAGAAACACGCATAAACTCCAGCCTGAAGCGCGGAGGTGTCATATCTGCAGGCATTATAGGTTCTGGCGGCGCCTCCGGCGAAAGAGGAGCCGCCTCTGCAGCAGTATGCGGCTCTTTCTGTACGGGAGCTATGGTTGTTGCAGGTACGTCTGGCTGCTCATGATGAACCATTGGCTGGCCAACCCGCATCAGATCAGATGCAGCAACAGGCCGGGCGTGTTCAGAGCTCGCCAGTGAGATATGCTCGTGACGTTCTGTCCCCTGCTCGGGCAACCAACGAGGGGCAGGCGCATGAGGCAGCGGAGATCTGGGCACCCAGACTCCGATACCCATGGATCTCAGATAATCGACACGGCGTTGCTCAAGCACTCAGTCAGACACCGTCATTCTGTGGGTGGGTGCGCTCAGAGGCAGAAACGAGCATGTTCAGCGCGTGGATATACGCCTTGGCAGATGCCACTACGATATCGGTATCCGCGCCATTGCCATTAACGATGCGCCCTGCTTTTTCCAGACGAACCGTCACTTCACCCTGAGAGTCTGTCCCCTGAGTAATCGCATTAACGGAATAAAGAAGCAGGCTGGCGCCTGACTGGGCGATGTTCTCGATCGCTTTCAGCGCAGCATCGACAGGGCCACTCCCCTCTGCACGGCTGCGATGCTCTTCTCCCTTACGGGAGACCACCAGTTCTGCAACAGGTGTCTCACCCGTCGCTGAATGGCACTCCAACGACACAAGTCGATAGACATCAGGAACAGACGCACTGACGGTTTCACTGACCAGAGCCTGAAGATCTTCGTCGAATATCTCATGCTTCTTATCTGCGAGGTCTTTAAAGCGGGCAAAAGCCTCATTCAGCGCCGCATCGGTATCAAAAGTGACACCGAGCTCCTGCAGGCGACTGCGGAAGGCTGCACGGCCAGAGTGTTTACCCATGACCATTTTATTTGCGCCCCAGCCGACGTCTTCCGCCTTCATGATTTCGTAGGTTTCACGGTGTTTCAGAACGCCATCCTGGTGAATGCCGGACTCGTGGGCAAACGCATTGGCACCGACAATGGCTTTGTTAGGCTGAACAGGAAAGCCGGTGATGCCGGACACCAGACGGGACGTCGGCACGATATGCGTGGTGTCGATCCCCGTCTCAATATTAAACAGATCCTGACGGGTACGCGTAGCCATCACAATTTCTTCGAGCGACGCATTACCGGCACGTTCACCAAGGCCGTTGATGGTGCACTCTACCTGGCGGGCACCGTTCTGAACCGCAGCCAGAGAATTAGCAACGGCAAGGCCAAGGTCGTTATGACAATGCACTGAGAAGATTGCTTTATCGGCATTCGGAATGCGTTGAATCAGAGTGCTGATTGTCTGTCCAAACTGCTCTGGTATGGCATAACCGACGGTATCCGGAATGTTAATCGTCCGGGCACCCGCATTAATGGCTGCCTCGATGATGCGGCAGAGAAAATCAATCTCAGAACGGCCCGCATCCTCACAGGAAAACTCCACGTCTTCGACCAGATTACGTGCTTTCGTAACCGCCCTTACTGCCTGTTCGATAACAGCATCCGGCTCCATGCGAAGCTTGTACTGCATATGGATTGGAGAGGTGGCGATAAACGTGTGAATACGCGCGCGTTCAGCCAGCTTCAGCGCCGCAGCCGCCTGTTCAATATCGCGATCAACAGCACGGGCAAGGCTACAAACGGTACTCTCTCGAACGGCAGCAGCCACCGCCTGAATCGCCTCAAAGTCACCTGGACTGGCCGCAGCAAATCCTGCCTCCATGACATCCACGCGCATCTTTTCCAGCGCCTTACCGATGCGTACTTTTTCTTCTTTAGTCATAGACGCGCCAGGGCTCTGCTCGCCATCGCGCATGGTGGTGTCAAAAATAACCAGACGGTTGTTCTGGCTCATGGGAGGTACTCCGGTGCCGGTGAATCAGGCCTTTAGTATACGCCTGATCACCGGACATCGCAGCAAGAGGAGAGATTAACGGATAGGTGTTGCAGTCAGGTTAGCCTGGATATCAGCGTTCTGAACAACAATCCCCTGAATCAGAGTTTGTGGAGTACTCTCTGGCGTCGCTGCCAGAGACAGGCCGTCAATATTCAGCTGTTTGAAGTGCAGGCGGCCGTATACTGCGAAGCCAAGTGCATCATCCTGTACAAGGTTGCCAGCCTGATCACGAACAATGGTCGGCGCAACGTCAACAGCGATATCGATATTCAGGCCATACTCGTTGGTCTGCGATCCGTTAGTGCCGGAACCCGGACCATCACTTGTGCTGAAATTCTCAAGCGCGATAGTCGTGCCGTTAGGCTGAGTCCACGAGAAACGGTTACCTTTACCGGCATAACGAGCGTCAGTGCCATCATCTTCAGCAAAAATAGCTTTTACTTTAATGTTCAGGCCCTGCTCACCGCGGTCAATGAACACACCATCTTCTGAGTTAATAATTCCATCGCCGTTGCTATCAGCACACCCTGTACCGCCGCCATTCAGGCTACCGTCAATACACACCTGACCGGCACCACCAGACGCCACAGACAGAGTAGTGCCATCTTCGAGACGCTCAAGCGTAAACGAACCGAGGCTCTTACTGTCATCCGCATATTTGCTTCCGAAGCGTACATCACCGACTTCAATACGTGACCATGTCAGGCCCTTATTAAAGGTCAGACCATCTTCTGTCACCGTCAGGGAGGCATCACGCATGTGAATGTCGTAATTGGTTTCTGTCAACCACACACCACGCCCGTACTCATCAACGGTGACCGCCGCATTAGCGTCCGAAATATACAGGTCACCATTAAGGGTAATACCCTGGCGATCGTTAGGGTCGGTTGCGTTCACATCGCCCGGGGTCAATGTAATGGCACCATTGAGTGTAAAGTCATACGACGGGAATACTTCCAGCGCGAGCAACAGCTCTGTACCACCCATCAGTGGGGCTTCCTCAGCTTCGTTGCCAATAACGTTGCCTTCAGCGTCCTTAATATCACGTCCGACGGTCACACCAGAAAAGCTGTAAGAGCCTTTGACGTTCTGGAATGTAATGCGAAGACCATCGAAGTAACCATCGTAGTCGTTACTATAAAGACCGTTAGTACCCGGGTTATCAGACTGCTTGGTGATATCAACGTAAGCGCGGCCTGAGCCATAACTATTAAAGCCATTGAAATACACCCAGTTACCATCATCATTCATTGCGATAAAGGTATTCAGGTCACCCGGGCGGTTGTAACTACCGATATCATCGGTTTCCATAACAGGATCGTCGGATACGATATTCCAGCTTATATCAGCAGTAATACCATCACCATCCAGACCGCCTGCACGGAACTTCATGTAGTTTTCACGATATTCCCCGTCAGCGATACCATCACGAAAATGAATTTCCCCGCGGAAGCTACCCATCGTACGAGAAAGCCCATTCAGATAGTCTTCCTCAGTGCCACCAAGGATGAAGTTGTCCAGACTGAACGCCAGGTCAAAGTCCTGATACCGAAGAGCGAGAAGTGAACCTTCGTCGTCGCTCTCGAGGTCGAGTGTGAAGCCATTCTCAGAGCTGAATGTTCCGGAGAAATCTTCAGCAAGAATAATGAAACCATCGTCAGTGTATTTGAACGCTGGCGTATCGTTTGATGCATCTGCATCCGCGTTGTCATCATTAATCAGAGTCAGACCCGGAATAAAGGTGATACCTTCACTGCCAGTCGCGCCGCCACCGCGTAAAGTAATTGAGCCGTAAGCGTCCAGGCTGATATCCAGGCTACCGAATGCTTTGTTCAGAGAACCATCTGCAGCGAAAGGATCGTTACCCAATCCGAGGCCTACACCGCCAACGCTGTAATCAAAATGAAGACCTCGGTTGGTCTCGTCGCCAAGATCAAGCATGACGCCCTGATCGGTATTGATCAGACGGCCATAATTAATGAGAACTGACAAACCGAAGTCAGTCAGAATCCAGTCATAATCGCCGTCTTTAAAGAACAGTCTCGAGAATTCTGTCTGATACTCAGTGCCAGAGAGGTCAATATTACCTTCGTCATCGCTACCAATTACCAGCTTCAGGTGATCGGAATAGGTGCCTTCAAGACCAAAGAAGTTGTCATCATCGCCAGAAAGACTGATACCGGCCATGTTGAAGGTCCGCTCATCGCCAGTCACTTCGTAGATGAAATCACCATCTTCGTTCACGTCAATAGTGCTCAGCGTGTGAAACGTGCTGGCGCCATTTGCCGCCGTATATTCAGGCTGGATAAACTGCAGAGACACTCCATCATCGGTGTATGAAATTTCACTGGCTGAGAATGACTCGGTATCCTGCTCAATGGTGATACCAGCCTGGCCTGTCACCTGAGCCATATGATCATCATTCAGGGCCTGGAGGGCCGATACGTTAGACGCCGCTACTGCCAGCGCAAGAGCGCTTACTTCAGGTATAAATTTTTTCATAATCAATCCACCGGAAACAGTAACAGATTGCCTTTCAGGGTGATGTCGCCATCGAGCTGAACCCCGATGATATCCGTCTGGCGGAACGGTGTGCCGTCTGCCAGTGGAACCCCATACTCGCCATTGTTGGCTACGGCGTACTTAAACTTGAAGTTATTGAAGCTCACGGTACCTGGTAGCCCGATTACCACGACCTCATCGTCAACGTTTTCCAGACGCGGCTCATAGGTAGTGGAGCCATCAGGCATGTAATCATAATTCATCGCCTCGCCGGCAGGCTTAGTGCGGAGTGTCAGGCCTTCAAAAGCAAAACCACCCGAGAGATCATCGAGGACATACCAACCTTCGGAGCTCTCGTTAAGCTTGATCGCAAAGCGCAGACCACATACACCGTTATCACAAGCGTCGGTCTGAACAGGCGTCAGGTTGCCGTTGGCATCCCGCGTATAGCGATAGCGTTCACCATTTTCCCACAGTGGACCGCCATCTTTGTTGATAGCAAATTCGCCCGAAAGGTAAACCCCACCCTGACCAGAAACATCAGACATTTCCTGCTCGGCCATGGAGGTCATTTCAGCCTGGGCGCTTAAAGAAGCCCCCAGCAGAAGAGTGACAGCAAGTTTGGTTTTTAGCATTGTTATAACCCCATCAACTTTCTGAGCAGCAATCAGATATCACGGCTGGTGACTTTAAGGTACTGAGAGCGAAGCCCGTCTACGGTAATACTACCAAGATTTGAGCCCGCACCGGTACCTACCTGAACATTACCAACGTAGATAAAGCTCTTCGGCGCATTCTCATAATAACTGTTATAGAACTCCTGCATCGCAGCTGGATCAGACGTGTCTACACCGATCGCTGCCGCATCTGGTTTAACCAGTTCAAACTCGAAGTTACCGTCAGAGGTAACGCCGAATTTCATTGGTTGAATCTCGCCGTAGCCCAGATTAAGGCTCATAGCGAAGTTATCCAGATACAGGGTTGATTCCGCAGTCAGCGTGGCGTCGCCCTCACATGCTTCACCACACACATTGATATTCATTTCTTTTGCGTAAAGGTTAAGGCTCAGCTCACCATTCAGCTCTGATTGACCATTCTCATCAGGGCGGGACCAGAGACGGAAGTGCGAACCGTCGAAGTAAACGCCCTTCATATCGATATCGAGGAAATCGGTACGCTCAGTGACATTGCCGTCCTGATCCGTAGAGTTAAGGGTGAACGCAAACTTAGAACCGATATCCAGGCCACCACGGCGTGTTACACCGCTGCCAAGGGCTACCGATACAGAAGCAATACCGTCACGGGTCTCTTGCTTACGTGCAATAAGGCCTGCTGTACACTCAGAGGAACTAAGATCAGAACCACAAAGTACGCGGAAGCGACCGATATCGCGCACGCGCTGGATGTAGGAGACACCAGTTGAGCTGCGATCTGGGTCGTTATATGCCTCAGTCAATGCCTTGATCTTATCGACATAGGCATAAAAATCTTCATCATATTGATCAACGCTGGCATTATAAGTACGTTCATCTGAGGAACAGCTGGTATTGAATAAACCACAGTCCGCACGCTGACCTAACTTAATCTCCCCTCGCTCGTCGTCGTCGAGAGTATTGTTATAGTGAAACGCCATGTCATTGTAACTACCCTCAGAGACCGCCTTAGCATCATCACGCTCCTGTTCTGCCACACCGATATAACCAGTAGCACTGGCATCGTCAATAATCGTCTGATTAATCTGAACCAGATTTGTGTAGCGGTTATCAATTTCTGTGCGATCCGCCTGATAGCCTGCAATTTCGGCATCAATCTTCTGCACTGCAACGCCGTTAGCTCCAGCGCCCGTGGTACAGCCCGGCTGGCCCCATACACACCCCTGATACAGAGAGAACTGTGAATAAGGCACAATATTCTCTACCGGGTTGTCGTACTGATCAGTCGCGAGTTCGAGCAGTGCGATATCAGAACCAAAATTCAGGTAATCTGCATTGTAAGAAGCATCGGTGTCAGCAAGCCCGCGGCTGCCGCGCACAGACTGAAGTACCCATGGATGAAGTACACTACCAATCTGACCTGCTACTTCGGTAGTACCGTTGTTACTACCCTCGCCCATGATATAGAACTCGGTCCAGGCAACGTTCACTTCACTACCATCTGAGCTTTCAATACCCGTGACGGTAGTGACTGCGTCATCTACATTAAACACGAAATTTTCGAGCGCCATGCCCAGACCTTCGCCCGTGGTTTCGCTGAGTGATGCGTCATCCAGCGCCACCAGGTCTGCCTGAGCAGAAATTGCAGCGGCCAGTAAAGCAGGAGTTAAGAATAAAGCCTTGTTCATAATCAGCACCCCTTCAGCTGGCCAACACAGGTAGCAACGCGTTCCTGACCGTTTGTTGCTGTGTACAAGTCAAGGTAAAGTGGATAGCGAACATCCTCACCGCCTCCCGGGCCAGCATACTGAGCCATGTTCAGGTATGCGCCACGTTCTGTAAGGACGCGGTCTGCCGAATCAAGACCAGAAAGATCTTCCCAGGGCACCGCTTCCGTCTGCAATGACACGAAGGTACCGCTGGCAGCACCGCCTTCTTCAAAACCAACACCTTCCTGACCCACGTAGATACTTTGGTAGAGCGTAGTACGGAAACACGCTGGAGTGCCTGTCACTTCACAGTCATCGGCAACAGTCAGAGTTGGAATCAGACCTGCGATAAAGCCGCTGTCATCACTTTCGAAACTGCGACCATTTGGAACACCGGCCCACGATGCGCGCTTAAGATATGCCTCGCCGTTACCCGCAGTACCACTACCGTTAGATGCATCCAGCAGATCGATCTGCGTATAAATTTCTGTGCTCTGAGCAAGCGAAAGCTCAAGACAGTTAAAGCCATCGAGCCAGCTATCACAGTTCTGCTCATATACAGTGGCGACAAGACCACGAATCTCACCCTGGAAGCGACCAGTCAGAGAAACGATCTCGCCAGAGAGCCAGCCTTGAGCCTGAGCAAAACCAATACGTACACCGGCTACTCGACGAACGCCGTCTTCGACCTTATAGGCAAGCTCGATATAAGGATCGCGAATCATGAAAGGATCGATTGTTGCCTCAGCTGCGTTGCGATAGTTCTCAACACGACCAAGCGCAAAATCGTTGATGATGATGTCAGCTTCGTGAACGACGGGATTGCCATTGGCATCGTAAATGATGGTGCGATCGTCATTCAGCACAGGAACAGTACCGTCCTGATATGCCGTACGCTCAAACTCACCGACTTTCAGAGTATCTGCCGTGGTGAGCGTCTCGATATCCAGGCCGAGGTTCACCTTAGTAAATTCGTATTGACCAGCCCAGTCACCAGTACCCTGGTTGTAGGACGTAGCGTCAACCTTAATGAACGCCTGACCATTGATCTCCGACATCTCACGATCGGAAATCGCTTCAAGGGCAGAAACCTGCACTGCAGCGGCCAGAGTGGCAAAAGCCATTGGATACATCATTCTCTTGAACACTTCAGGACCTCGCTTTGTCTCGAAGGCAAGTAGCACCAGAACATTCGTTCATTATAAGGCGGAATCGCCAATGGGGCGGTGACAACTTGTTTTTATTATTAAGTACTTGTTACAGGACAGCATATTCACCTGAGATTTTGCTTCAAGGACATTTGCGGCAACGCTGCCTGTCTTTACAGCAAACGGACATAAATGTCCGGCATCTCCTGGCTATCTGTTGCTATCCGGTCTAATCGACTGCCAGAGGGTAAAGATACCAAGCCTGATTGACCATGTCAGTCGCATGGGGGCTCTATTACGTTTCATTTACTTTGAGATATCAGGGCTGGCACGAGATGTTGTAAGGTGAGAGCAGTTTGATGACAGATCCGCTCGGGATAACCCCCTTGTTCCGGTTCGCCGGGGGCCTGAATATTCAGGCACTGAAAGGTTTATGGCCTTAGAAATGTTTCGATCAGACAACGAAAAACCCCAGCAGGTCACCCTGCTGGGGTTTTGAATAGACTGGGGTCGCAGGCGAGCTTGACGTGTTCGGTAAGCTCGCAATGACTGATCGGCAGGACAGCCGATCAGCACAGCGAAGCTACCCGAAGGGTTGGGCACAGGGATGTGGCCAAACGAAAAAACCCCCGACTGCGTGAGCAATTGGGGGTTTTGAATAAGAGCTTGACGATGACCTACTCTCACATGGGGAAGCCCCACACTACCATCGGCGATGCTGCGTTTCACTTCTGAGTTCGGGATGGATTCAGGTGGTTCCACAGCTCTGTTGTCGTCAAGCAAACTTGTTGTGCATCAGCCTCTTACGCGTTTTGCCGGGCCTTGAAGCATTTTCATACTTCGCACAATTAGGTTGGATACATGAGTTTTTAAGAGATTCTCTCGCGAACCGGCGGTTGCCTGTTCGTATTCATCAGTGTCTATACACCAGTTTGGGTGTTATATGGTCAAGCCTCACGGGCAATTAGTATCAGTTAGCTCAACGCCTCACAACGCTT
>NZ_CATMFB010000012.1 GCF_950066645.1 uncultured Thalassolituus sp.
TGTTACCGCTCGACTTGCATGTGTTAAGCCTGCCGCCAGCGTTCAATCTGAGCCATGATCAAACTCTTCAGTTTAAAAGTTCGACTGATTCGAAAACCAATCTAAATCTTGCTCAAGAATAAAACTGTCAACATTCACGTAAATGAATTTTCGACGAGTTCTTACTTGAAATTTTGTGTCTCCACGCCATCTCAGTAAGCACCCACACGAATTACTTAATGCTAATTTTTAAAGAACGTTGCCTTGATTTGCCGAAGGCTTTCTCTCAAAGCGGGCTGCATATTCTACAGCGTTTATTTTCAAGGTCAAGAAGTTTTTTTCAACTTTCTTTCTGAGCCGAAGCCCTTTCAAACCTTGCTGACCGTGTCGACTTTGCCACCCCGATCAGTGCGAAGCATTCTATCAGATCGCTTCACTGTGTCAACCGTTAATTTTCAAAAAATCTTTTAAAATCAACAAGTTGCGAACCTTAAACCAGATCACTCCGAGGAGGTCTCTGTCGGATCAGGCGGCGCATTCTACAGTCTTTTCAGACTTGGTCAACACCTTTTTTTGACCCGTTTTCCTGGTCGCTGTCAGCGCTTGCTGGGTAACGATCAGGAGCGGCGCATTATAGAGATGCGGCGATTTGGGTCAACCGATTTCTGTAAAAAATTTTCAGAAAGATTTCTTAGTCCGTAACGACAAGAGGATGACCGTCAGGACAGTGTAGGCAACCGGCTCAAACCATCCAGCCCGGATTTGTAATAAATAGTGAACAGAGGCAAGCACCACCACTATATAAGACAAACGATGGAGAGCCTTCCATCTTCGCCCCAGTGAGCGCTGCCATCCTTTGGTAGAGGTTATTGCTAATGGCACCAGCAACAACCACCCCAGTGTCCCGATAAGCAGATAAGGACGCTCAACAACCTCTTCCGCAAGATCCTGCCAGCGCCAGCCGAGCAGAAACCATAGATAAGCGACTCCATGTAATGTGACGTAGAAGAAGGCATACAGACCCAGCATACGCCGATGCGGCATCAACCACTTCTGCCTGCCCAGCCTCACAACCGGAGTAACCGCCAGCGCACCCAGAAGAAAATTAAACGCCCAGGTCCCACTGAAATGTGTCAGTGTCTTGCCCGGCTCTGGCCCCAACAGGTCCCACTCTCCCAGCTGTACACGCACCATCGCCTGTACCATATAGATAAGAGGAAAAAGACACAGCAGCCCGATCACCCAGCGACGGATGGTCAGGTTCAGTACCATTTACGGAGGTCCATGTTTTTATACATGTGGGCAACCTGTTCTCCATAACCGTTAAACATTTCTGTCTTAATGCGATTCGGAGAAAAAAGGCTGTTCGGCAATCGTCTCTCGGAGGCCTGGCTCCAGCGGGGGTGATCAACCTCTGGATTAACATTTGCGTAGAACCCATATTCCTGCGGCGCCAGTTCATTCCACGTAGTCGCAGGCATCGTCTCTCTGAAACGCAGCTTCACGACCGACTTGATACTTTTAAAACCGTATTTCCAGGGGACCACGAGCCTGAGTGGCGCGCCATTCTGATTGGGGAGCACGTCGCCATACATGCCTACCGCCATAATGGTTAATGGATTCATCGCTTCATCCATCCGCAGCCCTTCCCGATAAGGCCAGTCAATAGTCGAGAACACTGAGCGCTGCCCTGGCATCTCTTCGGGTCTTTCTACCGTAACGAACTCAACATACTTTGCGGACGAAAGCGGCTTACATCGCTTAATCAGTTCAGACAACCCGAACCCGACCCAGGGAATAACCATTGACCAGGCTTCGACGCAGCGCAGACGATAGGTTCGTTCTTCAAGATCAATTCCACGGATAAGATCTTCAAGTGCGAAGCTACCAGTGTTCTCACACTCACCTTCAATTGTGACCACCCAGGGTGATGCTTTGAACTCCGAAGCATTCTCATAGGGGTCTGTCTTGCGCATGCCAAACTCATAGAAGTTATTGTATTGAGTCGCAGCGCTATACGGTGCCGCTTTCTCACCCCGGCCAAACGGAGATTCTTTGGCATTAACGACCATTCGCTCAAGCCACTCGGGTCCTGTCACATTCACTGACGCATCAGCGGGCCTGACCAGGGCCGATGCCTTCATTGCGCTCAGCCCTGCAGCGGCGGCCAGCCCTCCCTGCATAAACTTACGGCGGTTAAGGAAGACCTCTCTGGGTGTGATTTCTGTGGCAGAAATCGAGGGAAACCTGTTTTTACGGATCAACATAACCACCCCGTATCTCGTTGAATAGCTCAGACAAAAAAGCCCGGTGAAGTTGCCGGGCTTTTTCATTTAAAAGTCTGTCGTTAATCAAACAGCTTTTCTTTCACTGCGACTGCAGGTCCTGACAGGGCATACAACATGAATACCCCCAGAAGCACAGTCGCAGGATCAATAGACACTATAGCGAATCCAAGAACGATCGCTAGCAGTGCCATAAATGGTATCTTCCCGCGCAGATCGAGACCTTTGAAACTGTGGTATTTGAAGTTGCTGACCATTAAGAGGCCTGCGGCCGGTACAATAATAGCCATCCACCAGGCAACATCAGCCCCCAGAGTCCCGGTTTCGCTGAATACCCAGACGTTACCCGCGACAATGGCCGCGGCGGAAGGACTGGCCAGTCCGGTGAAGTAATTCTTATCTGCGACCGCCAGCTGAGTATTAAAACGGGCAAGGCGCAGGGCCGCACCGGCACAGTATACGAAAGCAGCAACCCACCCGACCTTGCCGAGGTCCTGCAGCGCCCAACTGAAGGCCACCAGCGCGGGAGCAACACCAAACGACACCATATCAGCAAGGCTGTCATACTCGGCGCCAAAGTCACTCTGTGTATTCGTCATCCGGGCGACCCTGCCATCAAGGCCATCGAGCACCATAGCAACAAAGATCGCTATTGCTGCGTTCTCAAAATGGCCGTTCATGGCTGCGACAACGGCATAAAAGCCAGAGAACAATGCGCCCGTCGTAAACAGATTAGGAAGCAGGTAGAT
Source organism: uncultured Thalassolituus sp. (assembly GCF_950066645.1). GTDB lineage: Bacteria > Pseudomonadota > Gammaproteobacteria > Pseudomonadales > Oceanobacteraceae > Thalassolituus. Next base: position 3,014 of record NZ_CATMFB010000012.1, read on the forward strand.
CCCTTTCCGGTCGCGTTTGACTGGCGTCACTGCCTGTTCTGCCGAAGTACTTTCGTCGTGCTCACTCACATTAACTACCTTCTGATCCTGTTCGCTCATTATTCTTACCGGAACCCGAGAGTCCGCCTATTATGGGGGAAACTTGATGACCCTGCCATGTCATCGCACAGCGGTATGCCATAAAGCCTGTAAGAGTGGCTCGTTCAGGCGCTGAGTCTGGGCGCATAAACCAATAGCAAATGGCTCCAGCTCTGGCCTGACGGCAAGCACCCGCACCCGACCAGCCAGTGGGCTGTTCTGCAATACCAGTTCAGGGACAACCCCGACACCTACCCCCAGAGCCACCATACTGACAATAGCCTCGTGACCTGTTACCTGAGCATAAATATGTGGACGTATGCCCCGGGCGCTGAACCACTGATTTACCCGCGAGCGTGCCAGACCACTTTCAGACAACACCATCGGTACTTCGCTCCAGTCAATATCAGGCCGGGCGAGTTGTGGCACAGTACCGATAGACCTGGGGGCAATAAACAGCAACGGCGATGACGCCATTGCCCTGAAAGTCAGATCGGAGGGAAGTTGCTCAGGGCGAGCTGCAATCACGACATCGGCATCCCCCGAATCAGCACGTGGAATCGACTCGGCAGCATCCCCGGTATGAATGCGCAGATCTACACGAGGGTAGCGCTCGCGGAAGCGGGCAAGCAAGTCAGCAAGAAAGGAGTAGCTCGCCGTTACGGAGCAATAGAGAGTCAGCGATCCTTCCATGTCGCTCACCTCAGAGTTCACAGCAGACCGCAGCGCCTGGAAGCTTTCAAGAGTCTGCTCCGCATGCTGACGGAACAGCTCGCCTGCCGGGGTAAGAGTCAAAGGCCCACTGTCACGAATCAGTAACTGAGCACCCACATCCTTCTCCATACGCGAAAGACGACGGCTCAGTGTCGACGAACTCATATGCAAGTGCTGGCCCGCTCTACCCAGATGCTGAGCCTCGACCACGCTGAGAAAGACCTGTAAGTCTTTGTATTCCATAACCTATTTCCGGGAGAAGAATGTCGTTGCAAATTTTGCAACAGATGCGCGCAATAATAGCATTTTACGCAACGATGCTCATCACCTATCATTCGCCCCGAATTTTTATATCAACCATATAACGAAGCTGCTTTGAACCTATTACTTTCATCATCGTATGAGAAGCGTAGGCGAGGCAGGTAGCTTCAACACATAGAGGATAACGAAATGGGTCAGAACTACTTCAACACCCTGAACCTCCAGCAAAAGCTGGATCAACTCGGCCGCTGCCGTTTCATGGACCGTTCTGAATTCGCTTCTGAAGCTGAATTCCTGAAAGGTAAGAAAGTTGTCATCGTTGGTTGTGGTGCTCAGGGCCTGAACCAGGGCATGAACATGCGCGACTCTGGTCTGGACGTATCTTACGCTCTGCGTGAAGCTGCGATCGCTGAGAAGCGTCAGTCATGGAAAAACGCGTCTGAGAACGGCTTCAACGTTGGTACTTACGAAGAGCTGATCCCGACTGCTGACCTGGTTATGAACCTGACTCCAGACAAGCAGCACACTTCTGTAGTAACTGCAGTTATGCCTCTGATGAAAGAAGGCGCTTGCCTGGGTTACTCCCACGGCTTCAACATCGTTGAAGAAGGCATGCAGATCCGTGAAGACCTGACTGTTGTTATGGTTGCACCTAAGTGCCCAGGTTCTGAAGTACGTGAAGAATACAAGCGTGGTTTCGGTGTTCCGACTCTGATCGCTGTTCACCCAGAAAACGACCCTAAAGGCGAAGGCTGGGACATCGCTAAAGCATGGGCTGCAGCAACTGGCGGTCACCGCGCTGGCTGTCTGGAATCTTCTTTCGTTGCTGAAGTTAAGTCTGACCTCATGGGCGAGCAGACCATTCTGTGCGGTATGCTGCAGACTGGTGCGATCCTGGGCTTCGAGAAAATGGTTGAAGACGGTATCGACGAAGGCTACGCAGCTAAGCTGATTCAGTACGGTTGGGAAACTGTGACTGAAGCTCTGAAGTACGGCGGCATCACTAACATGATGGACCGTCTGTCTAACCCAGCGAAAATCGTTGCGTTCGACATGGCTGAAGAACTGAAAGAACTGATGCGCCCTCTGTTCCGCAAGCACCAGGCCGACATCATGGAAGGCGAATTCTCCCGTACCATGATGGAAGACTGGGCGAACGACGATGCTAACCTGCTGAAATGGCGTGAAGAGACGGCAGAAACTGGCTTCGAAAAAGCACCAGCGTCTGACGTTCAGATCGACGAACAGGAATACTTCGACCACGGCATCATGCTGGTTGCTATGATCAAAGCCGGTGTTGAGCTGGCGTTCGAATCTATGGTTGAAAGCGGTATCGTTGAAGAGTCTGCTTACTACGAGTCTCTGCACGAAACTCCACTGATCGCGAACACTATTGCACGTCGTAAGCTGTACGAGATGAACGTTGTTATCTCTGACACGGCTGAATACGGTAACTACCTGTTCTCTCACGCTGCCGTACCTCTGCTGCGCGAGAAGTTCATGCCACACATCAGCACTGACGTGATTGGTAAAGGCCTGAAGCTGAAGTCTAACTCTGTCGACAACGCTCGTCTGATCGAAGTTAACGAAGCTATCCGTAACCACCCAGTTGAGTGGGTTGGTGCCGAGCTGCGTGGCTACATGACTGACATGAAGCGTATCGTTGAAGCGTCTAAGTAAGACCTGCTTTAACTAGCACATAAAAAGCCCCGCCAGTGCAGACTGGCGGGGCTTTTTTTATGTCTGAATAAAACACAGATCAGGCTTTCGCCAGCGATACCGGTGTGTACTTGTGCGACGGCGTGCGCGAGAACGGATCACAATGGGTCGACGGCATCAGACGGTTGAGCGCCGGACCGACTTCTTCGCCATTATCGTAGGTAATGGCATAGCCATGGGGCAAGGCCACAACACGTCTGCGCATGGTGTCGTCGATCATGATATCAACCCTGATGTTGGCGTAGCCGGAATCGCAAGTCACCTGATCGCCCGCCACCAGCCCGAGCTCTTGGGCATCCTCAGGGTGAATGCGCATGGCACCGGTTTTATCGATTTTGCGCCACTGAGGATCACGGAAAATCTGATTGGCGTTATAGGCACGACGCTCACCCGCGATCAGGGTAAAGGGTTTGTCGTGGTCTACTGGCTCTCTTAACAGCGCCAACGCTTCATCCAGCATTTCAGGAATACGCAGATGAATTTTCTGATCTTTATTGGCCACCAACGACCAGACGTCCTCGTAGTTCTGACGGATATACACCAGCCCCGAACGTTCACGCAGAATTGCGCGGAATAGTCGGACGCCTGAGGTAAAGCGATTGCCTTTATAGCCCGCCCGCTTCACGCCATCGTGATAGCGCATAGAGGTCACAATCGACAGCGGCAACATAATGGCAGCGGCGGCTCCCTTATTCGGCAACGTACTCCCTAACGTGCGATAGAGAATGGATGCGGCAAACGGCTGCAGCTTTTTATCAGTCATTAACTTCGCTGCCAGCGAAATCAGAAAGCCGAGGTGGAAAGTTCCTTTCGGTTCTTTTTTCGCAATCGCCTTCATCACCGGGAAGTCTTTGGGAATTTTACCCATAGCTTCGAGAATCCGGGTGTAGATCTCAGGCTCTGGTAAAGTATTCCCGTGCGCCGGAAATAATGGGTGGCGAAGATGAAACCCATTCACCGGAAACTCGAGATTGAACCCTGTGAACTCCCACTTTTCGAACTGCGATGCCGCCGGCAGAACGTAATGTGCAAGGCGGGCTGTCTCGGTCAACGCAACATCCGTGACCACCAGCAACTCCAGCGACTTAAAAGCTTCCGTCATGCGGTCACTGTCGGCCCAGGTATTGATCGGGTTACAGCTGTCGACAAAGATTGAGCGGATGCATTTCTCCCCTGCCAGCAGAATTTCATCAGCCAGAATATTCGGCGGCAGAATGCCCGAGACTGCGAACATCTTGTGATAGACGCTGCGGCGATACTTGGGATTACGCTCATCGGTATCCGTAAGAATCGGAACAATGGTGGTGTGCAGGTTGTTGGCGCCGCACTTACCGAATTGCCCAGTCACCAGATACAGCAGCTTTTCGAAATATCCGTTCAATGTGGTGCGGATAGAGTGTTGAATACCCAGATCAGCACGCACGCAGCCGGACTTTGCTGTCGCCAGACCTCGTGCTACAGCGTACACGTCGTCGGGGTTTACATCGGCACGGCGGATAAACTCTGCAACAGGCACCGATTTCAGGTAACGCTCCACACTGGCAAAACCGGTACAGTGTTCGGCCAGAAATTCTTTTGCCTGAAGGCCTTCATTCACAATGATGGCCAGAATCGCACTGAGCAGATAGGCATCCGTACCGGGCTTGAGCTGCAGATGGATATCGGCCATCTTCGCGGTTTCGGTACGGCGCGGATCAATCACCACCATAGTCCGTGCCGGATCTTTACTGATTTCCTTCAGGGTATGGCGGGCATTAGGTATGCCGTGAGCCTGAAACGGATTACAGCCGAGAAAAATCACAAAATCAGAGTGCTCGACATCTTCGGTGATGTGGCATGTCTGACTGCCAAACAGTCGACCATTCAGCCAGAAGTCACCGGTCTTCTCCTGCCCCAGTGAGTTGTAATTGAAGTAACTCTTCATCGCCGCACGCAGCTGCCCGAGATAACCACCGCCGAGGTGATTCCCCTGTCCGCCACCGCCACAGGTCGCAAAGGCTTCACCACCGTGGGTATCACGGATAGCCGTCATTTTTACCGCGATTTCATTGATCGCCTGATCCCATGAGATCTCTTCGAAGGTGCCGTCTTCTTTTCTTTTTAGGGGCTGACTCAGACGATCCGCGTTGTTCTGATAGTACTCCAGCCGCGCAGCTTTCTGACAGATATAGCCTTGTGACATCGGGTGCGCGTCATCGCCGCGGATTTTCTTAAAGCCCGTGGCATCAACCTCGACAGACAGCCCGCAGTTGCGCGAACACAGAATGCAGGCCGTCGTGTCTTCCCGGGTTTCCGTCACTGAAATATTCACTCAAGCCTCTCTCACCTGACACAGGCAATTGTTTACGATTTGAACTGATGCTAAATTATAACACTCGTTATAACAAGATGATTTTATGAAGGTATGGCTTTATGGCTAAGAATGATCCCGCCGTGCGACGCCGCCTGGTCGGTGGAGCGGCACTGATGATCTCTCAGCGGGGCGTCAGCCGCACCAGTATCCGTGAAGTCGCCAAATTTTCTGGCACGCCACTCGGGTCGACATATCACTATTTTCCCAATGGAAAGAATCAACTGATTATCGAGGCAATACAGATGTCAGGTCGCTTTATCGAGAAACAACTGGAGAAGGCATTTGCGCTGGGTCTGGAGCCAGGGATCCGCGCGTTTGTTCAGTACTGGCGCGACGACGCTGTAAAATCGGATTTTCGTAATGGCTGCCCAGTATTAGCTGTCTCGGTAGACGAACCCGCCGATGAAGACGGCTACGCCGCACTTGATGTTGCCGCAGAAACCTTTGCCCGCTGGCGCGCGCTGCTCGCCGATCAGCTTGAGAAACATGGCGCACCGTCGGCACAGGCACAGTCGCTGGCCACCATGATAGTCGCGTCTATTGAAGGCACCGTGCCTATGTGTCGTGCGCAGCGTTCAGCTGAACCCCTGGATCATGTCGAAGAGCAATTGCTCGCACTGATCCGCATGTCCATCCCTGCCTGACCTGATGCCGGAGAAGTAATATGGCACTGATAGAACAAACACTGCAGACAACCGACCCAACACGTAAACTTCAGATCCGGTTGTTTAACAAACATGAAAGCAAGCAGGTCGTTGTGATTGCCGGCGCAATGGGCGTTCCACAAGCCTGCTACGAAAAGTTCGCGCTCTGGCTGAATGAACAGGGAATGTCTGCCATCACCTTTGATTACTACGGTATGGGCGCATCTGTTGATAAGCCTCTGAAGCAGATCAAAACGAATATGCTGCAATGGGGCGAATACGACTGCGAAGCCATCATCCGTTTTGTTCGTGCTAATTACCCAGACCAGACGTTCTACTGGGTCGGCCACAGTGTTGGCGGCCAGCTACTCGGAATGACACCATCGACCAACTTGATAGATAAAGCGATCACCATGGCCAGTGGCAGCGGTTACTGGCGCCATAACTCTCCGGCAACCAAACGTTTCGTCTGGGCCCTGTGGTACGGCATCGCCCCCCTGGCGGTGACATTGAAGGGATACTTTCCAGGCGATCGCCTGAACATGGTGGGCGACCTGCCCGCGAATGCGATGCGCCAGTGGTGGCGCTGGTGCAAAAACAAAGACTATGCCGTCGGGTACGAAGGCCAATGGCTGCGTGATCAGTTTGCCTCGGTGAGCATTCCTATCACTTCTATCTCGTTCAGCGACGATGAAATGATGTCGGCCCGCAATATCGAAAACCTGCATTCATTCTTCACCAGCAGTGAACGCAAGATGATTCGTATTAACCCGAAAGACATCGGCGAAAAGCGCATCGGCCACCTGAACTGGTTCAGAGATAAATTCCGCGACAGTTTATGGGAGTCGCAGATACTGCCGCAGCTTAAAAACAACACCATGACTCATAAGACTCAACCTGCGAGCAGCCAGAAAATTTGTCTCTGATGGTCACAGGCCTGCGCTCCGGAATGTCGTACAGTCGCTATCTGATGCAATCAAGGAAAGGATCATGTCAGAGCTGCGCATATTTGTTGTCTTCTGTTTGCTGCTGTCCGGGTGTGGAGGAGAATCGGAATCATCCCCTGGCCCACTCATAGGTGATGATGAGGAAGCTCCGCCAACAGCCATTGCCGATGGCGGAGAACAGGTTGAAGACGACCCAATCACGGAAACGACGATTCGTCTGAGCGATCATCTCGGCAGCCTGTATCAGGCGTTTGACTGGTCGGGTCCCATACGGGATCCAATGCGTGATGAACTTGAAATTCAGAATGCTGCGACCTTCGTTGCTATGACGGAAGCGGAAAAACAGACACTGAGCCAACTCTCATCCGAGCGCGACATCATCGCTCAAATCGGCGGAATGGGATCCGCCAAACTTGCTCCTGACGCGACACAGGCGAGCGATCAGTTTTCAGACTACATGGACAGTATCATTGCAGACCACGGAACACAGTGGCGGGCCGCGGTGCGGGAGAGGGCCACTGAAGTCATCGCGTCTCTGGGAGAAGAAAGCCAGTTTTTCTGGCAAGTAGGTAACGAAGTAAATGCTTCCAGCTACACCCGTAATGCCGTTTATTACTTTGATGGCGATACCAATGGGCTGAGTGATTCAGAATTTGCTATGCAGACGTACGTTGAGTACTTTCTCGCGCCAACAGTTCAGGCATTCCAGGAAGCAGAAAACGCCACCGGTGATAGGGTAAACGTCGCGCTGGGATCTGTATCCGCTTTTTCCGCCCCCTCTTCACAGGCGTTTCTTGATGACCTGCTTACGTACGAAATTGAGGGGACGTATGCACCGGACCTCGCCGGGAAGCAGGTGCACGAAATCATCGATCTGATCACCATTCATTACCTCGCACACGCTTACGATGCCAACACGCCTGATCACTGGAAATCAACGCTCGAAGGGCTTTATGATCGTTGGGTACACTCAAACATCCTCGGAGTCTGGACCACAGAAGAAGTGGGGATCAACCTTGCCTCCGGGGGACTGGGGGCAGGCGCTGCTCTCGCAATCGCAGGTCGCTACCTGGAATGGATCGCCGACCGGCAGCTCTCTCCACAGCAGTCACGCTGGTTTTACTACGGCACTCAGGCAGGCAATGAAGATCACAGAATCAGTGACGCAATGGCGAGCCTCTATAGCCTCACCGGAGGCCGGGACATCATATATCAAGGAACTCTGACACCGGACGACACGACGGAAGTACGCAGCTTTGCCATCACCACAGACAGTGGCGCAGAGGTGTTTGTACTGGCGTCCGTATTTTCCGAAAACAGCCAGACCCTGACACACCTCGAATTGCCTCAGGATATACAGGACCAGTTCGCCCACCGGGAGGTCGTCGGCGCCACTCTGTATGCCAGAGATTTAACGACGCCTATCGGTGTCACTGTGAGCAATAACAGCGATGAACTGCTCCTCAATCTCAGTGACATTCAGGTGGCGCGCCTCGAAACAGTTCTGATTCATTTGCGCTGAGGGACATACGAGCTCATTCGCCAGATAAGGTATATACCGGTTATCGCAAAGTTGGCGATTACTCCAGCCCAGTGACTACAGGCACCAGGGTTACCAACAAGCGCGACCAGGTGATTCATACCAAAAAGGAATGACATGAAAGCAAGGCCGGGGAGTACGGGCGACAGAGTTACACCTACTCGTATTAATGCTACCAGAACGGAAATTATCCCTATGTTCCAAATGGCGAGCTCAGACTGCCATCCGGAATTGTAGTCCCAGGTAGAATAGCTTGCGAACGGTTCCGGAAATATGAGCTGAATGCACGCTGAGCCTATAAATCCACACATCCATAAATAAACAATAATATTTTCAGCTTTCACATTCGCTCCTGATAAATTTAAGTATGGTTGTTTTCATAACTGAGAGGCCCTCTTCTTCTATTGGGTAATGACCACATTCCGGCAGAATGACCCGGAACTTCCGTCCCGGAATCCCAGCAAAGAAATGATCACTTAATGCAACGGGCGTCCACACGTCTTCTGCAGGGTGAATCAGAAGAACAGGGGCATCGCCTGATAACGACGAAGGCGGCTGTAAGCGAAAAATAGAGTCAAGGAATGACAATGGGAGGCAGCGGCCACCACCGAGTTTATCCTTGCTCACCATCAGAGAAAGATCCGGATTATTGGCGATAGCTTTCATTTTACCGAACCACTTTATCGGCAGTTTTATCCGCTGCGCTACACAGCCTGGAATCAGGCGAGAGAGGGGCCATAGATATCGGGCAATCCATGGCGACCTTACGAACGCTTCACGGACGTCATGCATTTCAGGATTACATAAGGTTGTCGCAATAACTCCGCGGACATCAGGGTTATTTCGCGAAACGGCGTATGCCACCATGCCTCCGAGGCTGGCGCCCATCACAAAAACCGGCGCTTCACTTAGCTCTGCTTCACGTTTTATCAGGTCGATGACAAGCGCAACCCATCGACGGTAATCGATATCATCGACATCTGCCCGCGTCAGGCCAAACCCGGGCAGATCAGGGACCACGACTTCATGACCTTCTTCACACAAGGATTGCGCATACGGTGCAAGTAAGCGGCTGTAACCTCCCCCACCATGAAGCAGGATCGCTTTTACTGGACTCTGAACATCGTTAGTAGGCACATAGCGGTCCAGATGAATATCTGATCTCCCCCAGCGCCACCATTCTTCCTGAATCTTTTCAGCGTCCATGCGCCTCAAAGCTTCCGGAAAATACTTCAGATAGTTTTTCCAATATGAATGATTGCGGTAAGTTAGTTCTTTCACGTTCGTTCCCCTCAAAGTGGAGAACATATTAACGTCCGCCCCGGAAGCGGTTTACTCGCATTTTATGGAAGATCCAGATGACCGGAAGCACACACTCAAAGCCCCGCCGACGCCCATCTCAAGCGCGCTCACAGGACACAGTAAATTGCATCCTGGAAGCTACTGCTCACATTCTGAGAAGCGAAGGTTTCAGAAAAGCCACCACCAACCACATTGCAGAACGCGCTGGAGTCAGCATTGGCAGCCTGTATCAGTATTTTCCCAACAAGCAGGCTCTGCTTCGGGCACTGACGGAAAAGCATCTTAGTGAAATGCAGCAGCAGATTGCCGTTCGACTGAGTGATAGCCTTTCTATGCCCGTACCCGAAGCCATCGCCAGCATGGTGGACGTCATGCTGGACGCACATGCACTGGACCCAGCCCTGCATGCGGTGCTGACGGAGCATGCATCGCAGATACTCCCCAGAGAAGAACAGAATCGACTTGAAAACCTGTATACCGACTTGGTGCTGGGCTATCTGAATCAGCGCTCAGCAGAGATCTGCTGTGATGACCTGAAACTGGCCAGCTTTATACTCGTACACTCACTCGAAACGCTGACTCACAGAGCCATTGCATCAACCGATCCACAACAAAATGAGTGGATATCGAACGCCTCACTTCGCAGACACCTCATCAGATTGTTCACAAACTACCTCTCAGGCCAGTGAGACCGGGCACTTAGTGAGGCCTGTCCGCTGTCGTTCCAAAGGGGGTATAATGCGCGCTCTCTGAATAACAGGTACTCCGGACGCGGCATGAACCCAAATCTGAGCAAACTCCAGCCCTACCCCTTTGAAAAACTGGCTAAACTGAAAGGCGCAGTCACCCCACCGGCAGATCTTGAGCATATTGCCTTGTCGATTGGTGAGCCCAAACACCCCGCGCCTGAGTTTGTACTCAATACCCTGCGCACCGAGCTTCAGCGCGTCGAAAACTACCCAACGACAAAGGGTCTGCCTGAGCTGAACTCAACGATCGCCAGCTGGCTGGAGCGTCGCTTCTCGCTGGAGCACGTGGATCCGGTATCTCAGGTCATCCCCGTCAACGGCACCCGCGAAGCTATATTCGCGTTCACCCAGGCAGCCGTTAACCGTAGCGAGTACCGCCCATTGGTTGTTTCTCCGAATCCCTTCTATCAGATCTACGAAGGAGCTGCCTACCTGTCCGGCGCTGAACCCCACTTTCTTCCTTGTCTCGAAGAGAATGGCTTTAACCCCGACTTTGATGCCGTGCCCACCGATGTCTGGCAACGCTGTCAGTTGCTGTTTGTCTGCACACCAGGCAACCCAACGGGCTCGACTCTGAAGCTGGATGATTTCAAAAAACTGATTGAGCTGGCCGACGAGCATGACTTTATCCTTGCCAGCGATGAATGCTATTCAGAAATTTATGTGGATGGCGCAGATGCACCGATGGGCCTGCTGGAAGCTTGCGAACAGCTCGGCCGCCATGATTATAAGCGCTGCGTCGTTTTCCACTCGTTGTCGAAACGCTCGAACCTGCCAGGTCTGCGCTCCGGGTTTATAGCGGGGGATGCAGATCTGCTGAAGCCCTTCCTCCTGTACCGTACCTATCATGGCTGTGCTATGCCGGTTCACACCCAACTGGCGAGCATCACTGCCTGGAACGATGAAGAACATGTCATCGCTAACCGCGTTGAGTACACCCAGAAATTCCGCTCCGTACTGGAAATCCTCAGCCCTGTACTGGATGTAAAACAGACTGAAGCCAGCTTCTACCTGTGGCCGCGAACACCAATCAACGAAGAAACGTTTGCACAACAACTGTTTGCGCAGCAGAACGTGACTGTATTACCGGGCTCATACCTGTCCCGGACGGTTGACGGTATTAATCCGGGCGCTGATCGCATCCGGATGGCTCTGGTTGCAGAAACATCCGAGTGCATCGAGGCCGCCCGCCGTATCCGCTCATTCATCGAAACGCTGTAAGGAGCCAACATGTCCTTCGAAAGTCCTTTTGGTAAAAGCATTACCAGCGAAGATATCGTAGATACCCTCAGCTTCTTCGACGACTGGGAAGAGAGATACAAATACATCATCGATCTTGGCAAAGAATTACCAGCAATGGATGACGCCAAAAAGACGGATGACTACCTGCTACGCGGTTGTCAGAGTCAGGTCTGGATCGACTCATCAGCAGAGAACGGAGCACTGGTGTTTGAAGCTGATTCGGATGCCCACATTGTGCGGGGACTGCTCGGCATGGTGTTAGCGGCCTTTAACTATAAGACTCCTGCCGAGATTATTGCCTTTGATGTCGACGAATATTTCTCTCAGGTTGATCTCGTCAAGCACCTTAGTCCGACGCGGGGCAATGGCTTACGGGCGATGGTACAGAAGATTAAAGATACTGCGGCAGCGGCCTCTCACGAGTGAGTACAGAACTGGTGAAGGGTTACCACTCGAAACTCCAGATTCTGATCGTCGAAGATGAGGCTTCGATCGCGGAAAGCCTTGAGTTTGTACTCCAGAACGAGGGGTTTTCTACCCACTGGGTTAACCTGGCAGAAGCCGCACTAAAATATCTTCTCCAACATCCGGTAGCGCTTGTAATTTTAGATATTGGCTGCCAGACATCAGTGGGCTTGAGGCTCTGAAACAGCTGCGCAAGACCTCAGATGTTCCGGTAATTTTCCTGACTGCCAGATCCGATGAAATAGACCGAATCGTCGGTCTGGAAGTTGGGGCAGACGACTATGTAGTTAAGCCTTTCAGTCCTCGTGAAGTTGCCGCAAGAGTTAAGACAATCCTGAAGCGTGTCACTATCGCCCCGCCAACTCTGACGGATGACACTGAAGCTAAGGCGAAATTCGAGATCAATGATGCCAATAAAAGCATCTCTTTCTGTCAGCAGACAGTCCCGCTCACCCGCTCCGAATATGAAATACTGCATACGTTGCTCGCTCATCCGGGCAGAGTGTTTAGCCGGCAAAAGCTACTCAACACGCTCAATATTCCTTGCGACGTAAACTACGAGAGAAGTATCGACACTCACATTAAAGAGATTCGCTCGAAACTACGAACCATTAATCCTGAGCTGTCGCCGATCAAAACCCAACGGGGTTTTGGATACATGTATCAGGAAAGCGAGAGATGAAATCTCTGACATCGCGCATCTTTGCTTGCTATGTCGTCTTTATCATTGTCTGTGGGTATTTTGTGCTACATACCATACAGAAAGAAATCGAACCAGGAGTCCGTCAGTCGACGGAAGAAACTCTCGTAGATACCGCAAACCTCCTGGCTGAATTTCTGAAAGAGCCAGTCAGCAACGGTAGTATCGCCTCTGAGCAGTTAACCGCCCTTCTCAAGAAATACGGAATGAGACAACCCGGAGCATCCATCTGGGGCGTCGCGAAATCACAGGTCAACCATCGTATTTATGTCACTGACGCGCATGGCATCGTCTTGCTCGATTCAGCAAACACGGCAGTCGGGGAAGACTACTCTCAGTGGAATGACGTTTATTTAACGCTTCAGGGGAAGTACGGAGCTAGATCTACGCGGGATAATCCTGATGACGATACGTCCAGCGTGATGTATGTAGGCGCACCAATTAAAGATGACGATAAAATCATAGGTGTCGTCAGTGTAGGAAAGCCAACCCGCACACTACAGCCATATATCGATAAAGCAGAGAAACGTCTGATGACCACAGGCGTATTCATTATTGCGCTTGGAATAACATTTGGCTGGGTGTTTTCACTCTGGCTTAGCAAAGAACTCAAAAGGCTGACCTCATACGCTCATCAGGTTGCCAGTGGTCAGAAAGTATCTCTGGCGGCCTCTAAAGTGCATAGCAACGAACTTAGAAAACTCGCAGGTGCTCTTGAGTCAATGAGAATAGAGCTCGATGGCAAAGCCTATATCGAGCGCTACATACAAACACTGACCCATGAACTGAAAAGTCCCCTGGCAGGTATTCACGCAGCATCTGAACTCTTGCAGGAGCCCATGCCACGTGAGAAGCAGATAAAATTTATCAGAAACATTAACAGCGAAACGATCAGGCTCGAACATCTGATCGGAAAGCTGCTCAGGTTATCTCAGCTTGAGCAGCAGCAACATCTGGAAAATGCGAAGGACGTTCTTATCAACGATGTAGCAGATCGTCTGATACGTAGCTATTCATCGCGTACCACGCTGGGAAACATCAGCATAAAGAAAGCCTACATGGGTGATCTTTATGTGAAAGGAGAAGAATTTCTTCTGGAACAGTGCCTGAGTAACCTGCTGGATAATGCCATCGAGTTTACCCCTCCATACCGGAAAATAGTGGTAACTATCAATCCTGACAGAAAGTGTGTAACTGTATTCAACGAAGGTGAGAACATCCCCGACTATGCACTTAAACGTCTTACCGAGCGTTTTTACTCACTGCCACGCCCCGGCACAAGCAAAAAAAGTACAGGGTTAGGTCTCAATTTTGTCGCTGAAATTATGGCGCTGCATAGGGGGGATGTGACCGTAGAGAACACCAGTGAGGGGGTAATCGCGACACTTAGATTTCACCTGACATAAGCTCATTAATTCTCCACACAACCCTCATATAAACCTCACGTTCTACTGGCACTATCCTCTTAACAATGAAAGAGGAGAACTCCATGCGTACATTAACGATTAAGATACTGACCATCGCGGCTATATCTTTGTTTCTCATGCTGCCAATAAGCATGATCAATAGTAAGGTTTACGAGCGCCAGACCTTCAAGGCATCTGTACTTCACAACATTTCCCAAAGCTCAAGCGAAGCTCAGATTATTACGGGACCGATAGTAGTCGTCCCGTATGTAAAGAGGTCCAGCACGACTTACTTCAACAAAGATGGTGGTAAACAGATCTCTTACACCTACACCGACGGTCAGCTTTATTTTTCTCCCGACGACCTGGAAATCGAGTCAGCCCTCTGGACAGAAGAGCGTTACCGGGGAATCTACTCAGCACGACTGTACCACTCCGATAACACAATAAGAGCAAAGTTCGTCATTCCTGCTAACTTCGGAATTACAGAAGAGCTGGATGACTATCAGTTCAAAACCGCTATCGTATCTTTGGGTATAAGCGATGTCCGTGGAATCGAAAGCCTCCCCGGCCTCACGGTTAACAGCAAGTCACTGGCTATCATCCCTGGCAGCCATCTGCCACAGCTATCAGAAGGAGTGCACTCCATATTGCCACTGAACAGTGACAGCGCATCCCAGACTCTGGATATACTAATTCCACTTAAATTACAGGGCACATCCAGCCTAAGTATTTCACCGACAGGAAAAGAAACCCACGTGTCTATGACATCAGACTGGCCACATCCAAGCTTTCAGGGACAACTATTACCAAGAGCGTCAGATGTTTCCCCGGATGGTTTCTCCGCTGACTGGGCAACCAGCTACCTTTCGAATAGTTATCAAGATACATTTGATAAATGCTTTATCCACGAGACCTGCGAGGCATTTAAATCAAATAATCTCAGTGTCAGCTTTATTGAACCAGTAGATGAGTATGTAAAAACCGAACGTGCAACTAAATACGCTGTTCTTTTTATTGTGTTGATATTTACTGGCTTCTTTTTGTTTGAAGTGCTTAAAAGCATCCAGATACATCCGGTGCAATACGTTCTCGTAGGGCTGGCACTGGCGGTGTTCTATCTTCTGCTTCTGTCACTATCTGAACACTTTGGTTTCGCCTTTTCTTACCTGCTTGCTTCGCTGGCATCAACCCTGCTCATTTCAAGCTACCTGTCATCATTACTCGCAAGTTGGAAGGGAGTTGTTAGTTTCACCACAATGATCACAATCTTGTATGGATTGCTGTACGGGATCATATCCGCAGAGGACTATGCGTTACTTATGGGAAGTATACTTCTCTTTATGATGCTTAGTGTGTTTATGATTATGACAAGGCGGATTGACTGGTATGAGATAGGAGATACGATCTCGCTGAAACAGACTCAAAGTAAATCTCAACTGATCTGCGACGCACATTCAGGGCGAAATTAAGAAAAAGTGCTCCCGAAGTTGAGGCGCAGTGCAATCAACTTCGGGGCAGGTACTACTTACGGAATGTATCTAAAGGCTGAGGCCGTGACAGAAGGTAACCCTGGCCACAGCAGACATTAAGGGTTTCGAGCTCGGCCAGTTCGGCTTCGGTTTCGATTCCCTCTGCCACCACCTTATAACCCTGCACCTGAGCAAACCCACGAAGTGCTGCAACAAGCGATTGTTTGTCTCTGTCCTGATCGATGTCCCGGATCAGGCTCATATCAAGCTTAAGCATATCCGGACTGAGAAGCAGGATGTGACGCATACTTGCGTAGCCAGCACCCGCATCGTCAATCGCCAGACGCATACCGGATTCCCGTAATGGGCGGAGCTTCTCATTGAGCAGATCGTAATCTGCGATTTCTTCGTGCTCTGTCAGCTCAAGAACAATGCGCTGACTCTCTTCTGGGGAATATATCCCGGTAATATCGCATGCCTCGAGAAACGCTGGCGTGACATTGATTGAGACATACGCATCTTCGGGCAGAACAGCAAGAGCATGGCGGGATTTCTCAATCACCCGCATTCCAATGGCTGCTGACAAACCGAGACGGTCAGCATCAATAAATAGCTGAGCGGGAGAAAGATCCAGATCCGTTGAGAGGCGGGCCAGAAGCTCAAACCCCTGGATACCCTTATCATGCAAGCCACAGATGGGTTGGGCATGCAGTAGTAATTCATCGCGCTCCAGCAGCCCAAGAATCATATCCTGACGCTTGCGGTTCTCTTCACTGCCCTTCCGCGCATCTTCTATCAGCGCAGCGATGACATCGGCAAAGACCCGCACCAGCAACAGGCTTTTATTGTTTAACTCAGGTTTTACTTCGCGGCTGAAAATACAGAAAGTTCCGAACGTGTGACCATCAGATAATACGACGGGCACGCTCACATGAGATTTCACAGGAATCAAAGAAAATTCTGGCACGAGATCCATCTCACCGCTGGCTGCGGTGTCAGGCACTAACTGACTGAGGCGGCCGTCGGCAATCATCTCGCAGAAACTGTCTTTCAGCGGTCCACAGCTGCCCGCAGACACCAGGTTGGCATCCCGCGCGCAATCAACAAACCTGAAAACCCGCTGGTCTTCATTGAATTCTGAAAGGAAACCGACTTCCATATCCAGACGGTCACGTACCGAGCGTATCAGGCTCGATATTGCCGTTTTCAAAGTCTCCGCACTCTGTGGAGACTGGTCATTGATCACCTCCGCGAGTTGCCTCGCGACATCGGGGTGTCTGTCCATCTTACGTTGCCCTCGGACTGTGTTACTGGAGAACTATAGCACTCTGTCGTAATTAAACATGTGCCACAAGCGCCCAATTCTTACCGAGACGAAGTCAGATCAAAAAATGGTGGATGGCGCAAAGAGTCAGCCGATGAGGCTAAAAGGGCTACAAATCACGACATTAGAGAGAAATTGCTCAGACTGTGGATGGCATAGTGTCCGAATACGACTGAAGTAGGGGGTTGTCGTGACATATTCGCGTCATTTTGTTGTCACATAAGCCGACTAGGACCGGCCAGAGAAACATCCCTCATGCCCATACAGCAATAACAAAAAAGCGCCACAGATATCATCTTGTCGCAAAATACCACATAAATGACCGGATAATTCCCCATCTGAACGGAACTTTCTGGCTCAGGAGAAATAAGGTCCCTGCCCAGTGCTGAGTCCGGCGTGAATCAGGTATTCTAAATCCCTATTATCGTCAATACCCTCAGCGAGAAGTTCACACCCCTGACTCCTCGCAAAAAGCAGTACCGCCTCAACAAGCGCCTGTTGATCACGATTTTCTGATACTCCCCTGATCAGACTGGAATCAAGCTTAATGAACTCGGGACGCAGTTGTAATATATGACGAAGGCTCGCATATCCAGCCCCTGCACCATCGACAGAAACCCGCATCCCCGCATCACGAAGTTCCTGAAGTCGCTGATTAATTTCCAGGTACCCGGATATCTGATCATGCTCCGAAAACTCAAGAACTACCCTTCGGCTCACTTCAGGGGAAAGCCATTCTGTAAAATCAAACTTCAGCAGCATGGCCGGTGTAATATTGATCACGAAATACGCAGAGCTCTCTAGGCGCGCGATCTCCGCTGACATGCTTTCCATCAGAACAACGCCGGTCATGCTGGATAACCCAAGCCGGTCCGCCTCACGAATCATGAGCTCTGCACAGCGCAGACTCCCGCCACTGTGGCTCAGCACCGGCTTCAGCTCGTAGCCCAGTACCTTCCTGGTATTCAGGTCGAGTATTGCCTGCGGCTCAAAAGTGAGCGCTTTCTCTGCAAATAACCCTGTAATTTCATGCCTGAGGTGTACCGATTGAGGGTCACTGTTCGAGGCTTTATCGACCAGCTCAGCAATAATGTCGGCAAATATCCTTACCATCGCCAGACTGCGATGATTCAATCCGGGAATCGCATAACGGCTGAACAGACAGAAGGTCCCGAAAACTGACCCATCTGACAGAGTTACAGGAACACTGATATGTGCTCCGACAGGCATCTCCTGCGTCGCTTTCAGTTTAGATGCGGCAGGATGTGCTCTGGCATCGGGCATAAGCTGAGGAAGCCGGCCGTCGATGACCCGCTGACAGAAGCTTTCTTCCAGAAAGTTAGCGTCTCCGGGATGAATCACAGACACTGACATAGCAGCGTCGACATAACGGAATACGCGCATACCACTGACCAGCTGCGAAACAAAACCGACTTCCATCCGGAGCTTTTCTCGCGCTGAACGAATCAGACTGGTAATCACCACAGCAATAGCCTGCTCACCTTTGAGAGCAAGACTGGCATCCAGCAAATCCGCCAGATTAACCGAATCATCGTTTAGCGACGCCATCCGAATGGCTCCAGATCAGACTTTACTGAAATATAGCACGCTGTCCCGATAGGAAAACCAGACAAACCTCAAACTGGCATTTCTTTTCTTAGTTATTACCTGCCAGCTATCATGGTGCTCGGTTATCGTACTCTGACTGAGCTGCGAGCACCGCATCCATATTATGTTCGGCCCAGTGAGCCAGCGCAGAGACACTCTCGTTCAGGGTGGTCCCGAGTTCCGACAGCGAATACTCAACGGTCACTGGAACGGTTGGAAATACCTCCCGTACCAACAGTCCATCCCGCTCCAGCTTTTTAAGTGTCTGCGACAATACCTTCTGTGAGATTCCTTTGATATCTCGCTTCAATTGATTGAAGCGCACCGGGCCTGACTGGAGCCGGTCGAGAATCAGCAATGCCCATTTATCCGCAAGCCGGTCCAGTACTAACCGCGTTGGGCAGCGGTTTTCGTATATATCGTAAGCAAATTCCAAGTGATAACTCCTCAGTCTGCATCTCACCCTGGGTTACCCAGAGGAAACCATGTTACGTAAAAGTGCCTTCTTACGTTCGAGTCTGCATGAGTATACATTACTCATATGGTTTCTTTTAGATACTTACTTAACCAATAGAGGATACTTCTATGACAAACGTACTCGTACTCGGCGCAACCGGCCATGTTGGCCAGCCATTGGTCAGCGCACTGCTGGAGAAGGGCGTCACTGTTAAAGCGGCTTCACGCTCAGGTAGAGATATCGGTGCAGCAAAGGGCGTCGTGTTTGATTATTTCGATCCGGCAACGATTGGTCCGGCCTTCGAAGGCATTGACGCTGCTTACGTCATGCTCGCTGGCGGCTATACCGGTGCCGACACACTGCTGCTACCCGTCATTGCCGCGGCAAAAGAACATGGTGTGAAAGTCGTGCTTCAGACCGCCTTCGGCGTGAACGCCGACGACAGCATCCCATACCGTAAAGTTGAACTGGCCTTAGAAGCCGCAGGTATTCCTTACGTGATCCTGCGTCCGAACTGGTTTATGGATAACTTCCATACCTTCTGGAAAGCTGGCATTGATCAGGGCGTCATTGCGTTGCCCGCAGGTGAAGGCAAATCAGCCTTTATTGATGTACGCGATATCGCAGCGGTCGCAGCTCGAGCCCTCACCAGCGATGCCTTCGATAACCAGGCGCTGGATCTCACCGGGCCCGAAGCACTGTCTTACGCGGAATCGGCAAGCATGATTAGTGAAGCAACCGGCAAAGCCGTCAGCTACAACGCCATCAGCGATGCAGACTTTATCGACGGCATGGTCGATGCCGGACTGCCGAAGGATTACGCCGAATTCCTGACCTCAATCTTCTATCCGGTCCGTGAAGGCTGGACGGCAACCGTAACCGATGCTGTTGAAAAGGTCACAGGCAATGCGCCACGTTCACTGGCACAGTACCTCGCAGATCATAAAACTGCGTTGTAACGCTCGTACCAGAGCTTTAGACCAAGCAATAAAAAAGGCGCCGAGGCGCCTCTTTCAGTTCAGATCGAAAGCCGGATTAACCGATCTTTGGATCCAGTGCACCGCTCTGGTACTTCTCAAACATATCGTCGAGAGAGATCGCTTTGATCTTAGAAGCGTTGCCCGCAGTACCGAACGCTTCGTAACGTGCGATACAGATCTCAGTCATCGCTTTCACAGATTCTTTCAGGTACTTACGTGGGTCAAACTCAGATGGGTTCTGAGCCATAAAGCGACGGATCGCACCAGTAGACGCCAGGCGCAGGTCGGTGTCGATGTTCACTTTACGAACGCCGTACTTAATACCTTCAACAATCTGCTCAACCGGCACACCGTAAGTTTCTGGAATCTCACCACCAAACTCGTTGATCACCGCCAGCCACTCCTGAGGCACAGAAGAAGAACCGTGCATCACCAGGTGAGTACCCGGAATACGCTTGTGGATCTCTTTGATACGGTCAATAGCCAGAATGTCACCCGTTGGTGGACGAGTGAACTTATAGGCACCGTGAGACGTACCGCAAGCAATCGCCAGCGCATCAACGCCAGTTTTCTTAACAAAGTCAGCCGCTTCTTCAGGGTCAGTCAGCATCTGGTCGTGAGACAGGATACCTTCCGCACCGATACCGTCTTCCTCACCGGCCTGACCGGTTTCCAGAGAACCCAGACAACCCAGCTCACCTTCTACCGATACGCCACACGCGTGAGCCATATCCACAGTGCGCTTAGTCACATCAACGTTGTACTCGTAGGAAGTCGGAGTTTTACCGTCTTCACCCAGAGAACCGTCCATCATTACCGAGCTGAAGCCCAGCTGGATAGAGCGCTGACATACCGCCGGAGAGGTGCCGTGATCCTGGTGCATACATACCGGGATATGCGGGAATTCTTCGATGGCAGCCAGAATCAGGTGGCGCAGAAACGGAGCACCTGCGTACTTACGAGCACCTGCAGAGGCCTGTACGATTACAGGAGAGTCCGTTTTGTCTGCCGCTTCCATGATGGCGCGCATCTGTTCGAGGTTGTTTACGTTGAACGCTGGTACGCCGTAGCCGAACTCGGCTGCGTGATCCAGCATCTGACGCATACTGATTAATGCCATGAGAGTTACCTTAACCGGTTTTGAAATCTGGGCGTATTCTAACCACTAAAGGATGGGATAGAAACCTCAGGGGAGGAATGTCGGGCGGCAAGGTGGTCAAAGAGCGGAAGCGCTACTGTGACACAGAGTCATTGAATCTGACCGTTCTTTTAAGATCGACGAGAGCTGCTGATATTGCGGCCCGCGAAATACGCCTGTACTGAAGTAATCCCTCACTCCGTATGATCATCAGGTGAGTCTGAGACGTTTACTCGCTTCCAATTCGAGATTTCCGCTGGGAAGACACAAAACGCCGACAGCAGTTGAATGTTCAACAATCAATTTGTTCTCGGTAAGTGTTAGGTTACAGAAGCCGGTCACGCTCGCTAACAGCCTAACTATGGCTATCTTCTGCGACATGCTTCCCCATGAAAATAACTATGGTATTCGCTCGCCTGACCAAGGCTATTGAATAATTTCCTTTAAATATATGGATAATATGATACTTAAACACTAACCCCCTCTACTAGATTCGCAAACCTCCCGTAGCATTCAAAAAGATTCTTATCGTCACTAAGATCGGTTTCCATGAATAGTCTGACTAATCTTACTCTTCCTAGTGGCTCATAATGATCCATAGATTGAATTTTTGAAAAATATGGCTTGAGTGATTCATATGCTTCGGGCGCAAAGCTACTTTTACTTGCCAAGAGCATCTTCTCTAAAGTTTTCGCTTCAAGCTTAAGCTTCTCTATACTTAACATTGCCCGTCTTCCGCTGCCGTCAGAATGATACCACTCTAATCGTCCCATACATTTTGCAAATTTTCGGTCACATCATCCAACTTGTCTTTCAAGACCTCCTCATCTGGCGAGGTCAAATTCCGGGAAGACACAATACCGTAATTGAAGGTTTTACCATTACCCAATTCTTTTACGGGGTTCTTTCTATTTTCGGCATGGGTCTTAATGAATTCGATCTGATTCTTTATAGATTCAACCCAAGGGTAAGAAGAACCTTGATTCTCAAATTTCTTTAGTTCTTCTAGGGCAGCTACCGCAGAGGATACCAGTAAATCGTACTTTTCATTGTAATCACTCATATAGATCTCACAATGCCAGCTGTAAACTAGCCAAAATTTCGAATCGGAGTTCAAAGGTATTGTCGGTGCCGCTCACGAAGTAAAATCTAAAATCACAAAATTCTGGGACGACTAACGAGAACGCAGGCGGGCTGCTGGCATTGCCGCCTGTAAATTGCGTCTTTCCTGAAGCAAAAAACCTAAGCCGCAACATCATCAGATACTCTGAGAATTTTACTCGCTTCCTATTCGTAATTTCTGTTCAAAACAACACAAAAAGTTGCCAGCACTTTAGTTTTCCATAAACTATTTTCTATCGGTAAGTTTTACGCTTCAGAAACCAGCCATTCTCTCTTACTATGACTGTCTCAGTAGTTCCAGTAGTTTCCTGAATGCGCCTTCCTTCCACCATTTTACGTAGAGTTCAATCTGATCCTGCAAATTAAACCCACGACTTCTCGTCAGACTGTGGGCCAGACATAGAAGCATACTGGAATCGTCAGTCCACTCTCCGGGCTGCAAATTGAATGGGCCACCACCGACGATATCGCTGATAGGATCGAATGTGCCTGGCTGTGTAAATTCGAGAGTCGTCCCTAAGGCGTCGCCAACCGCACAGCCGATCATTGCCCCTCGGGCTCTATCCAACAGAGTCCCCTGGCCGACTTCACTACCCACTATATTTTCAGACGAATGAGGAAACCATAGGCCTTGATTAGCGAGGTGCGTGATTCTTTCTTGGATACTGACGTTCGACAAAACCAATCCTGTTTATTTTAAATATTTGTAATTACTCTCAAGATAGATACAACGCAGCTTCATTTCAATGTCAGATCATCAAGCATTTCTTTAGATTTTACATGCCCGTTTGAGGATGAGATATTGGCCCACTTAATCGCTTCCTCTCGATCACCTTCTTCTAATAGATACAATGAGTAGTTGTATTGCAAGGTAGCATTACCAAGCTCAGAAGATATTTTCATCCAAAATAATCGTTCATTATTATTAACTTCCGAGAATGTATAGAATTCATACAATTTCACAGCACTATCTACGTCACCTTGCAATGCCCTATCCCGGCAAGCCAACAACTGCTGAGGGCTTAAATGAAACATTGATCCTGTCGAGACAGGTTCGCCTTGATGCTCCTTTGTCGCTTCAAATATTACCTCGTTTGCAGGCACAGGCTTTGGCGGTTCATATCCCATACACGTTATCCTCCGCTTTGCAGCACCACTGGAGACATCTATATATGTCTTAATAGTTGCCACTTCCCTTCAAGAGGTACGCGTCAGCCCAATATTCACAGCTGCCAAGATGGGAACTGAGGCGATCGCAAAAATGAATGGCGCATACCATGATATTTTATACGGATAATCTAAAATAATCGGAATTGAAATATACATAACAATAGGGACTAACCATTGAAGCCACGCAACACCCGAAGATGAAGAGGTCAAAAGCAACAAAACAAAAAATGCGGAAATATAATTAATAGACAAAAGCAATCTACTTTTAACAGAAATTTCAGAAATCATAAAAACAGAATAAATTGAGGATAAGTATAAAACACCAATAAAAATCAAGTAATCAACAACTTGAACACTTCTTTCAAAACCAACATAAAAAAGAGCCTCTCGAAACCAAAATTGTACGCCTGTCCGATAAAACTCAACTCCTGATAAAATAAAACCTTTCCATTGAAAAACAGAATCAGAAATAGATGCCAAAGGTGCCATAGCGAAAGAGAAAGATAAAATCTTATAAACCAAGGATGATCTCCTCCAAAGTTCGAACGTATCCTCAATATCCTTTAAAAGCCCCATAACGCTCCAAAACTCACTAAAAAACTCGCAACGACTGCTACATGCATCTAGAAACTAGGAGTAACCTTAAAAGACGGATTACTTTCAACAACAAAAACGAGATTATCAAAGGTAATATTCAACATCTTACTCGAGAACGAGCCAAGATCTAACTGTAACTCGCTTAGTAGTTTCCGGTGGAGCGTCCATATATGCCTTAGCAGTTATCTTCCGGATTTCAGATTTATCGGTAAATTCCTAGATAACTTCCCAGCAACGTCTCCTCTACAGGCACCAACTCGTACTGCTCAATCTCCCGCCATTCACTGCCAACATCTTTCCTGACCGGGTAAAAAAGAAGTGAAACACCCGTTTTAGACTTAAGATTCTTATTTATCCCTCTGTATTTGTATCCATCCAACTCTGGAATAGAAAATGAGTTACTAAGAATCCCATTTAAATCATAGAAATTTATAACCCCATCATCGAAAACTTCCACTACAACCTTGTTCATTGACTCTGAAAAAACTGCAGAAATAGGCTTGTAAAAATCAATCTCAACCTCCGATTCATCACAACTCCAAGCAACTGAGATAGGATCATAATCATCTGAATACTTCGGATAAGTAATCTTCGTCATTTCAAATAGGACTCACATCCACAACGTGTAAACAAGGGAAAGGAATATTCCCTGTAGTTACTATCTCGTCTCGTGAAAGCTCGTAATTCCACCATCACTATCTATAACGCAAACATAATTTGCACGAGGACATATAGACACAAGAACAATTGATCCTCGCTCACGATATACGTCACCAAAACATATAGCACCGTCATTCGACAATGGATTAATTATTCTCTTTCGCTCCGTCCCATCCGGGTTGAATATTATCGCATTATTTGGGCTAAATTCATTATCAGGTTCAACAACCACAATATAATCCCCGGCCCCTCCAATCTCAAAATAAACTTGGTAGTCGTATTTTTTTACAATCTTACGAGAGTTAAACTCCCACTCGATAGTCTTGCCTGAGTCAGTAGAAATACAGTTATCTATCATATTCACACCCTATTTAATTGGAGTTTCATCACCTACAAACTCAACAAATGGATTATTCCGATCATACTCCAGAACATCAATCTGAGATCCGCCGCCCGGATATACAACACCATCTTGAACTTGCGGGCCAACTGTACTCATTTGAGCTCGAACTGGGCGCTTAACCCTAACCGTCCGCACACCAGATATCTCCGCTTTAAAATCGGGAATAACAGCTAGTTCGTTTCGAACATAGTCAACATTTGGTATATTGTCTGTCGTACCGAATTTTCCGGGGGCTTTTTGCCCTGGAGATACAGCTTGATTGAAGGTAAATCCTTCAGGAAGAATATCACTAACAATTTCCGCACCTGGCATCTCGGGGGTCAATGAGTTTGGCGCCGGAAGCAACCTGGACGGATCAGTAATCGGCATCTCCTTACAACTCAACCCTAGCGGATCCACCCAAGTCACTGGGTTAGGCACATACAGGTAGTTATTATCCCCACCCAACAGCCCAATCGGGTCCTGGTTGATAAACCGGCCGCATTCCGGGTCGTAGTAACGGTGGCGGTTGTAGTGCAGGCCACTTTCTTCGTCGTAGTACTGCCCCTGGAATCGGAGGTTGTTCTCTACCTGCTGCACGGCGGCAAGCGCTAACGAGCCGTAGGCTTTGTATTGTGCGGTCCAGACCAGTTCGCCATTGGCGTTGGTGATTTCCTGTGGTGTGCCCAGGTGGTCAAGGTGGTAGTGGTTGATCTTACTACCTTGAACAAACGCCAGCGGCTTAAAGGTGCCAGGCTCGAAAACGTACACCTTGGTGGTGCCTTGCTGTTCAGCACTGATGCCTGCCGGTTGTTCACTCAGGAGTACGTCGTCATTCCAGTAGAATTCAGTACCGCCGGTGACGTTGCCTGATTCGTCTTTATTTACCTTACGGATACGGCGGCCCAGTGCGTCGTACTGATATTCAGTAATGCGCATGGTGTCGCCAATGGTTTTGGCTACGCCGGTTAGTCGGTTCTGATGGTCGTAGCGGTAACGCGTGGTCTGGCGGCCGTCTTTACCACGGCGTTCTTCAACGCGGTTGCCCTGGTCGTCGTAGCTGTAATGGCGGTCTCCCTGAAAATTAAGGCGGTTACCAGTGACCTGCCCACTACGGTTCTGGCCATTTACTTCGTCCGGTGAGCCAAGCAGGTTGCCCGCCGGGTCGTGTACAAACTGTTCTGGCTGCGGGCCACTGACCTCTATCAGGCGATCAATCTGATCGTAGTGATATTGGGTGCTGCCGCGCAATTGATCATCGATCTGGCTGATCTGCCCTGCTGCACTGTAGTGGTAGCTACGTTTGTTCAGTGGTTGCTGGTGACCGTCGGTGGCGCCCGCTTTCATCAGGGTCTGTTGTTGTAAACGCCCCTGCGGATCAAAACTCTGAGTTTGCTGTAAGCCATTACCTAACTGACGCAGCGCTTCGCGGCCCGCATCGTCGTGAGTGAAGCTGGCGATCAGCTGGTCATTCCAGTGAACCGATGCGGTCTGACCTAACGGATTAAAGCCGTAATGGATGGCATCACCACCCGGCAATTGCGTCGCACTGCGACGACCGGAGCTGTCGTAATTATGAATCAGCTCGTGCTTGTCCTGCATCGCACTGATCACCTGCCCCGTCGGGCTATACGCCCAGCTAAGCTGACGGTGCGGGTTATTGGCGCTGAGCAGTCGGCCTACCGGGTCGTAGCCGTATTCGGCAATCAGCTCGTTTACTTCTTTTCCTCGGCCCAGCTCCTGCCATTGAGACAGCAATTTACCTTCGGCATCACGACGGTAGGCAATACGGGTTACCGGCAGAATTTCGCTGTTAATGTAGCGGTATTCTTCGCTCTGAATCAGGTGACCCGCAATATTGTATTGGTAACGCTGTACCCGGCCATCGAAGCCAATTTCTTCGATCAGGCGTTCGTTGCCATCGTATTTCAGCTGGTAACGTTCGCCATTTTCGTTAGTTAAACCAACAAGGTTCCGCTCAGCATCGTAGTGGTAATTAAATGCCTGGCCGCTGGCGTCTACACGACGGCTGACCTGAGATAGCCAGTCGTATTCGTAGCGGGTGGTTCGACCCGTATGATCTGACACAGCCGCGAGCTGGCCATGTGGCGTGTACTGGTAATTGGTCTGGCTGCCGTCGCTGTTAGTTACCGCAATGCACTGACCTGCATCGTTATATTCAAAGTTCTGCGATTGCTGGTTCGGGTAAACCACCCGCGTAACCTGTCCACGTTCGTTGTAGGAGTAACGGGTATGCGAACCCAATGGATTGCGCACGGCAGTAATACGGCGGTGGTTATCCCAGACATAACTGGTTTTATTGCCGTCAGCATCTGTGACACCCGCAAGAAGCCCTTCTGGGGTGTAATCCATTCGCACGGAGCGCCCGGCTGGATCAGCGGTACTGATCAGACGGCCTTGCGCGTCGTATTTACGCTGCCATGTTGCTCCGGTCGGATCTTTGGCTTCGATTAATTGGCCAGTACCATTAACGCGGAAATTCTGCGTGTAACCCAGTTTATTGGTGTGGCTGATCAGGTGACCATTGTGGTTGTACTGGAACAGCTCTGTGTTGCCGGCCGGATCAGTCAGTTTGATCAGGTTACCGCTGCGGTCGTATTCGTAACGTGTTTCGTCGCCTTCTGGCTGACGAATCCAGACAGGCAAACCCAAGCGGTTAAATTTGTAAGAAAGGCGGCCACCACGGGAGTCGGTCGCATGGCTGGTGCGGTTATCCAGATCCCACTCGAATTTATAGTCGTAGACGTGCTCGCCATTAATTTTGTCGCCCCAGTTACGCAGGCAGCGTGCATCCGGACCGATATGCGTCCATTCGAAGTAATAACTGAAGCCAGACTTAAGCGTACGCTGTTGAATCAGGTGCTGCTCGTAGCGGAAGTGCTGGGTATGCCCCATTTCATCAAATGAGGTAATCAGATCTGAGCTTTCATTAAACTCATAGGCAACCTGACGGCTCACATATTGTGGGCGGCTTTCAGGGCGGAATACGCGATCTACGGCCGTTACATGACCTTTGTTATCGTGGGTCAGCTGTAACTCTTCGCCTTCAGAGGTCGTGATGCGCTTAACCAGATTATTCTGATATTCAAAATTCACCTGATGGCCGCTATTATCCGTCCAGCGCGTCACGCGATAGGTAGCGCGCGCAGCGCCTGAGGCAAAGTGGTAAGTAATGCCCTGGCCGTTGGCATTGGCTACCTGATATTCATCTTCTGCAGTGCGGGTCAGGATTAACTTTTCAGTTCTGTTGCGACAACTGCCGCCGACATTTACCGGGTTGAAATTAATGGATCGACCCTGGTCATCGAAGTACTGAATATCCTGTTGGCCTACAAATAAGCGGCGATTTAATGGTGAGCTCCAGCCATAGCCGAGGCCATTATTCTGTTTGAGATTGCTGCTGCGGTAGACACGTTTCCAGGTGAAAGGAATCGGGCCTGCCATTTCGAAGTCGACCAGTTCCAGTAATTCTTCACCGTTAACCATGCTGATCGGACAGCCATTGGTGCAGGTTTTACTGGCTTCGGTATGGCTTGCGCCTTCGGCATCCGGGGATGACTTCGCCGCCTCGGCATCGGCGTGGCTGCTTTTTCCGGAATTTGCGCCGTCGGTGTTTGTTTTATTGACCGCAACTGGACTCTGT
The DNA here is from genome assembly GCF_950066645.1 of uncultured Thalassolituus sp. Taxonomy (GTDB): domain Bacteria; phylum Pseudomonadota; class Gammaproteobacteria; order Pseudomonadales; family Oceanobacteraceae; genus Thalassolituus. Next base: position 31,708 of record NZ_CATMFB010000012.1, read on the forward strand.
TCCAGTTGTTTAAAGTCCGCTTTACCGGTTTTCGCCTTACGCTTTTTACCCTGCAATTTGAGCTTGCGGCTGACTTTAGCGAAATCACTTAATGAGTCACCGACTTTGCGGAATTTACGGATCAATGCCGTCTTGCTACCAACAGCAGCAACAACACCAACGCCGCCGGTCGCTGCTGCCAGAATTATCGTGAGGATGAGTTCAAATGCACCGGACCCCGCGACCTCGGTAACTTCAATTGCATGCTGAGCTTCGGCGTAGTCTTTAACAAAGCGATAGAGCATGTCACGCAAGGTTGGATCATCGAGCACCAGCTGCGCCATGGCGATGGCTTCGTCAATCTGTTGTTCGGTAATGGCAGTTGGATCAAAGCCCAGTACCTCCACCAACTCACGCTTCTGCGCTGTGAGCACACTGTCGCGGTATTTGTCGTAGAAACTATCGGACTCCCAACCTTCCTGAATGGCTTTCGCCTGCTGGTTGATGAGTAATACGGGATTAACAAGATCGCTGACTTCTTTCGCCCAGAGCACTGCTCCCCAAGCGGAACTGCCGATCCCCTGCATAAAGGCACCGGTATAAATCAGGCCTTTGGTGACCGCTCCTTCTTTGTCCATCTGGCGCTGGTGCATAGCAGCTTCGGCGCGTTCCCCCGCGATGATCTCAGTAAGCGCCTGTTGAATCTGAATACGCAGGATTGGTCGGGTATCCGCTACATCGTCATCCACGGCCAGCGCGGTATCGAGCTTTTCAACGGTCAGATAAGACCCGGCGACCGCAGTAGACAGTGCGTCTTTGGGTGGAAGAGGGAGATCAGGTATTTTGCTCAGAACATCGAACCAGAAGTGGTTGCCTGCTCCGGCTACAGATTGAAATGGAACATCACGGAAGATATCCGATGCGACTAAGGTGCTTCCGGCGCCGATATTCTCGGGATGAACATACCCGGGGCCAGCTCCTTTGGTGATCCGGTAGCGGTTTCCTTTGTCGTCTTCAAACTCATAGCCAGACATTGCTGATTCGTCCCTGATTTGTACAGGTGCTTAATGTAGCAATTTGTCCTCTCAGACTTAAGTAGAAATTACCGATATTGCTAAGCAGGTCCCGACTGCACAGAGCGTCACTTCAGCATCAGGGCGGTAGATGACGCAAACTGGCAAAGAGAGAACTCCCACTCTGATTGTCAGGCACAAAAAACCCCAGCCTGGCTGGGGTCTCCTGAGGTTAAGAAGGGAACCCTCTCTTACTTCGCGCGCTCTTCCAGAATCGCTACTGCTGGCAATACTTTGCCTTCAACGAATTCAAGGAATGCACCACCACCGGTAGAGATGTAAGACACCTGCTCAGCGATGTTGTACTTGTCTACTGCCGCGAGGGTGTCACCGCCACCTGCGATGGAGAAAGAGTCAGACGCAGCAATCGCCAGAGACAGCGCCTTGGTGCCTTCGCCGAACTGGTCGAATTCGAATACACCCACCGGGCCGTTCCAGATGATGGTTTTCGCTTCTTTCAACTGTTCAGCCAGTGCTTTGGCGGAATCCGGGCCGATGTCGAAGATCATGTCGTCGGCTTCTACTTCATCTGCAGACTTCAGAGTCGCTGCTGCGGTTTCGGAGAATTCTTTACCACACACAACGTCGGTTGGTACTGGAATAGAGACTTTTTCCATCAGCTTTTTCGCCGCTGGAATCAGGTCTTCTTCGTACAGTGACTTACCGACTGGCTTGCCTGCTGCCGCCAGGAAGGTGTTAGCGATACCACCGCCCACGATGATCTGATCACAGATGTCAGACAGGCTTTCGAGTACTTCCAGCTTGGTCGACACTTTAGAACCACCCACAATGGCGACCAGCGGGCGAGCTGGTTTATCCAGTGCTTTGCCGAGTGCATCGAGTTCTGCCGCCAGCAGAGGACCTGCACAGGCAACCGGTGCGAACTTAGCGACACCGTGAGTTGATGCCTGAGCGCGGTGTGCAGTACCGAAAGCGTCCATCACGAAGATATCGCACAGTTCGGCATAGGCTTTAGCCAGTTCGTCTTCGTCTTTCTTTTCGCCTTTGTTAAAGCGCACGTTATCGAGCAGTGCCAGTTCACCGTCAGCCAGTTCGATGCCAGCGCGGAAGTCTTTAACAACGTCGACGTCGCGACCCAGAAGGCCAGCGAGGTGATCAGCCACAGGCTGCATTGAGAATTCTTCAGCGTATTCGCCTTCGGTCGGACGACCCAGGTGAGACATCACAATGACTTTGGCACCGGCTTCAAGCGCGTGCTGAATGGTTGGCAGTGACGCGCGGATACGCACATCAGAAGTCACCTTGCCGTCTTTTACCGGCACGTTCAGGTCTTCGCGGATCAGAACCCGTTTTCCTTTCAGGTCCAGGTCGGTCATTTTCAAAACAGTCATAGTCATGTCCCAGATAATGGAGTCGTTTGTTTATCAGGCGTTGCGGATAAGCCTTCTTGACCTGGCGGTGCCTGTTCCAGAACCAGCCAGATCGATCAAAATTCGCGCGGGAGTATACCAGCATGAACAGTGCGTTTCATCGGCACACACATGACAATCACCGCCCAGAACTGACCTTTACCTTGTTTACCTCGGTCAGTGCCGATAGCCTGCTTACCCTTTTGTGTAATTACGGTTCAGAGGATCTCTGATGCTGCGCTGGCTCTGGCAATTTATCCGCCCTTACAAACTTCGTCTGATCATCGCCATCATTGCCCTGGTCACCACGGCCGGGCTGACGCTGAGTCTGGGGCAGGGCGTGCGCCTGATGGTGGATGAGGGCTTTGCCGCAAGTTCCGTAGAGGGCTTGAAGGACGCCGTCGTTTTCTTCTCGATTTTAGTAGTCGCCGTGTCTGTCGGTGCCTACTTCCGGTTTTATATGGTGTCCTGGCTCGGCGAGCGGGTGGTCGCGGATATCCGTAAAACGCTCTACCGGCACTTAGTCACGCTGCCACCGTCGTTTTTTGAGGACAATCTGTCCGGCGAAATCCAGAGCCGCATCACCACCGACACCACCCTGCTGCAAACCGTGATTGGCTCGTCGTTTTCCTTTGCTCTGCGCAATGCCCTCACGTTTGTGGGCGGCATTACCCTGATGTTTATCACCAACCTCAAACTCAGCCTGATCGTGCTAGTAGCCGTGCCTCTGGTGGTGTTTCCTATGGTGTTTTTCGGGCGCAAAGTGAAAAAACTCTCGCGCGAAAGCCAGGACAAAGTCGCCAGCGTCGGCGCCTGGGCCGGGGAAAGCCTGCAACACATCAAGGTCGTGCAGGCCTTTACTCGTGAAGACAGCGTGAATAAACAGTTTGGCGACGCGGCAGAATCCGCGTTTGATGTCGCCTTACTGCGCATTCGCCAACGCGCGTTTATGATCGCGCTGGTGATGATTCTGGTGATGGGATCGGTCGCTGGCATGTTGTACGTCGGCGGTCACGATGTGATTACCGGCAGCCTGAGTGGCGGCGATCTGGCCGCGTTTGTTTTTTACGCCATCATGGTCGGCGGCTCGCTGGCGGCAGTGACCGAAGTCTACGGAGAAGTGCAGCGCGCGGCGGGCGCGGCGGAGCGTATTCGTGAACTGATGGCAGCGGAATCGGACATACAGTCACCCACCAACAATATGACGCCTGCCATAAAGCAAAGCGATACTCAGATTGCGTTTCAAGAGGTCAGTTACCACTACCCTTCCCGCCCCGACAAAGCAGCTTTAACCGAGCTCAATCTCGAGGTACGCGCTGGCGAGCGCATTGCCTTGGTCGGGCCATCCGGGGCGGGCAAATCCACACTGTTCGATATGCTGCTGCGCTTTCGTGATCCGCAACATGGGCAAATTCTGGTGGAAGGCACACCATTACCTGAATGGCAGTTACAAAGCCTGCGCAGTCAGTTTGCTCTGGTGCCTCAGCAGCCGGTGCTGTTCAGCACTAACGTGTTGGAAAACCTGCGCTACGGCCAACCTAGTGCCACCGAAGCAGACATTCTCGCGGCTGCTCAGGCCGCACATGCCGATGAATTCATTCAGCAGCTGCCAGAACAATACGAATCGTATCTGGGAGAAGGCGGCGTAAAACTATCGGGTGGTCAGAAGCAACGGCTAGCCATCGCACGAGCGATTCTGCACGATCCGAAAATACTCCTGCTTGATGAAGCCACCAGCGCCTTAGACGCCCAGAGCGAATACCTTGTGCAACAGGCGTTAGATAAACTGATGCAGAACCGCACCAGTTTTGTGATCGCGCATCGCCTGTCGACCATTAAGCACGTCGACCGCATCGTCGTCATGGATCAAGGGCGTATCGTGGCTGTCGGCACGCACGAAGAGCTTCTCGAGTGCTCGCCCTTGTATAAGCGGCTGGCCGAGTTGCAGTTCAGTGATCGGAGTTAATCGCGTCTGCGAACATAACCCGCCTGCATATTGATGTCGGCAAGGCCGCTGGTTTCGTCGAAACCACGGACAACCCCGTAAACAAAGAACATCACCTCGTCGCCATCGATGGTCCCCACCGTAGGTTCACCAATGGCGATGATATTCCCGACTTCCTGATCTGAGCTCGCTGCCAGTACCTTAACGGGTGTCGCCCAGAGCGCCGTATTGCCGAAGTCCGCTTGCGTGTGCGTACCGCTGTATTGCGACATCCAGACCGCGGGTAACTCAGTGTCGTCTGAGCGGGTAAAATACAGTTCGGAGCCAGTAAAAAACGGCTGTATTTCCTGCGAAGGGTCAGCCAGATTAACCGGTGCAGGTAGCACCACCTTCTGCCAGCTGGAAGAGGGGTAGCTGTCCGTCAGATTCACATATACCGAAAGCTCGCCGTGATCGCTGCCCGGGCCCTTCGCATCGTATTCGTCATCAGTCCAGATACTACTGACCGTCGATGATTCACGATATAAATGCGGATTTCCCTGCGTTCCTGCTATGCCCTCGATGCCTACATCAGAAAAGCCTACTTTGGTCAGACCAAAGCTACTGTCCCGCTGGGGTGGCGTACCGGGCGTGCCCGAATAATTAAAATTACCGAGATTGACAGGGTCTCCCAGAGCGCTCTGAAGCGTATAGACATCGAGCAGGCTTTCGGCATCGGCGGTTCCGTTGTCATCAAAATCTACTGATTCGGTATCGTCTGGGGCGTTAAACGACAAGGCTAATAGGTAATTATCTGAACTGCCGTAATCAGGTAAGACACTCAATCCAAACGGGCTGCTGATGCCATCGCCTTCATCATCAAAAGCGATCATAAACGGCTCCCGGTAGCTACCGTCGAGCTGGCGTTTAAAACCGTAAAATACATTCGACACGCTGAACAGGTTCAGTGTGTCATCGCCCATTCCCCAGGAGACAGAGTTATGGCGCCAGGTACCATCACTACTGATACGCGCGGTGTAAAAGTCCGGACGTTCTGGAGCACTGACCGGACCAATGGTGTTATCTATCCAGGGGTGTGTGCAACGTTCAGGAGACAGGCGATCTCCGCCGCAACCGCCGTCTCCACGAGAAAAATTAAAGAGAATTAATCCACTGAAGTACGCGGGCGAATATTGCACAAACAGATATTCGCCATCAGGCGATATCGCAATACCGTCTTCGTAGCCTTCAGTATTAACCAGGCCTTCAACCGTCATGGGCTGGCCCCAGTCTTCATGAACGTCGGCCAGTACCAGTGGATGAAGGGTTTCTGAAATTCCAAATACGGTGTTCTCGCTGACGGTAATTTCAAACTCACCGGTGCGGGAAGGCGTCAGCAGTGTTTGGTAAATACCATCCTCAGTTTCAGAAAAATCAGACGCCGTCATGTCTGCTGGCAGAGTAAGCTCCAGTGAGCTTTCCAGACCGGTAGCGGGCTGTGAACCACGTAATAACTCAACCGTGACTGATATATTGTCGAGGCCTTCGATACTGTCCTGACGATTAAGCTGAACGGACATGAAGAGATCATCAATAACAATAACTCCGTCATCTGACGATGAAGGCGCACTGTCACACCCAGTCAACAGAAGCACGGCACCGGACAGGCACCAAACAGCTGCATTACCGACGATTCCCTTACCTCTCATGTCATCCCTCTTATGCTCTTTTACTGATAGCAGTTAAGCATCTCGCTGGCCGTATCCAGCATACGGTTGGCAAAGCCCCACTCGTTATCAAACCAGACCAACAATTTTAGCAAGCGACCGCCGCTGACCCGGGTCTGAGTGGCATCGACAATCGCCGAACGAGGATCATGGTTAAAATCGATAGAGGCGTGGGCTTCCCGGGTGAGTCCCAGAATGCCGTCGAAGCGCTCATTCGACGCTCCGGCCAATAGGGCGTTAACGGCGTTGGCGTCGGTGGCGTCAGTCAGTTGCAGGCTGATATCCAGTGCTGAGACATTAATCGTCGGCACACGCACGTGCAGGCTCTCTATTTTGCCGGCCAGTTGCGGCATCAGACGCTCGATCCCCGCTGGCAGGCCGGTATCTACCGGAATAATGCTCTGCACCGCCGAACGGGTGCGGCGCATGTCCGAATGGTAGGCATCAATCACGGGCTGATCATTCATGGCCGAGTGAATCGTGGTCGTCACACCCGCTTCAATGCCGTAGGCCTGATCGATTAACGTCAGCACCGGAATCAGCGCATTGGTCGAACAGGAGCCGTTAGACACAATACGTTGATCTGCCGAAAGCGAATCGTGGTTATGACCGTAAATCACGGTATTGTCGACCGCGCTGTCGGCTGGGTTTGAAATAAGCACTTTTTTCGCGCCGCGACTGAGGTGCAGCTCAGCATCTTCGCGCGAGCGGATCTGACCACTGCACTCCAACACCAGGTCGACATCCAACGCGGCCCAGTCGAGCTCTGCCGGATCACCGATATGGCATACCCGGATACGATCGCCATTGACCATCAGGTGCTGCTCATCCGCGATACTGACGGTGCCGTTAAAACGACCGTGGGTACTGTCGTAACGTAGCATGTAGCTCAGTGAATCAATGTCAGCGAGTTCATTGATCACGACCACTTCCATGTCCTGCCGGTAACCGTTTTCATAAAGCGCACGCAGCACACAGCGGCCGATACGTCCAAAACCGTTGATGGCGATACGGGTTGTCATGGGTTGGTGCGCCTCACTGATGTCTCATGATTGCCGGGCTTCTCAGAAGCTGGATACTATGTGCTCTATTGTCGCGGAATTACGGGCCGTAGGCAAAACGCACTCAACGGAATACGCGACATGACTTCCCCAGCCTGCCCTTTATGTCAGGAAACAGCGAAACTTACCGATCTCAATAGCGCCATGCCGCGCCGCTACCTGAGCTGCGGGCACTGCCATCTGGCATTTATGCATCCTGACGACTACCTGAGCGCAGAGGACGAGAAGGCCTACTACGCCACCCATAAGAACAGTATTGAAGACGAAGGCTACGTCGGCTTTCTGAATATTCTTCTGGAGCCACTGCTGAACCTCATTGAGCCGAAGAAAGCACTCAACGCTCTGGATTATGGCTGTGGGCCGGGGCCGACGCTGTCTCTTTTGCTGGAACAAAAGGGGATTCACTGCGACAACTACGACCCTTTCTTCTTTCCAGAAGCATTAACACCGCCCTACGACGTGATCACAGCCACAGAATGCTTTGAACACTTTCATCAGCCGGAGAAAGAGCTGGAGAAACTGGTCTCGCTATTGAACCCAGGAGGCTGTCTGGCACTGATGACCAGCCGCTGGAGCACTGCTGAAAAATTCATGCACTGGCACTACAACCGGGACCCGACTCACGTCATTTTCCTGCACGATAAAACACTGGAATTCATCGCAGATAAATACGGTTTATTCTGCGTTTTTTCAGACGAAAAACGAGTCGTGATTTTCAGAAAGCCATGATCATCAGATGATTATTCACCACCTTCAAACTGGGATGGAATATCTGGTTCAACCAGTTGCGCAAGTAACTGCAGTGATTCCTGCCAGCCAACGTAACAGAACTCCAGAGGGATTTCTTCGGGAATACCACTTTGCGTAATATGTAAGGCAGTGCCGTTCAGAACCGGGGTAAAGCTCACAGTAGTCACCATCTGGCCCGGCAGATCCGGATTATCGAACTGATCGTCAAAGACCAGTTTTTCACCCGGGATCATCTCGCGATAAGTACCACCAAAACTGTGTTCTTCTCCACATGAAAGATTTACAAATGACATTTTATAGGTACCGCCTACCCGCGAATCCATGTGATATATCTTTGCAAAAAATCCATGCGGCGGATTCCACTTCACTAATGCTTCAGGAATAACAAAGGCGTCATAAATACGCTGCGCAGGCGCTTTAATAACCCGATGCAGAGAAACTTCGTTAGCCATACCTGGCCTCCTTATAAAAATTACGAGTTAATTTCAGATTGCAGAGCAGAAATACATAACGGTCGATCAAGTCAGAACTGAGAAAAGAGAGGCGCTGATTAGCGGGCTGCAAATTCTCTCGGCGTCATTCCATATTGCTGATGAAAACGACGGGAAAAATGACTGGGGTTAGAAAAGCCTAACTCATAGCAGGTGCTGGTGATACTTTGCCCACTACGAATCAGTTTGCAGGCGTGTTCGAGGCGACGCTGCTGCTGATACTGCGCGGGGCTACAGCCCAGGCTGCTTTTGAATTGCTGAAACAACTTCGTACGCGACATACAGGCGATCCGCGCAAGATGATCAATATCTACCGGCTGAGCAAGGTTTTCTTCAATGTAGGCCACTGCATTCGTCAGACCCGACTGAGTCGGATTCTGCTGCACACAACGCAGTAAAAAGTCACGCCCCTGCTGGCGTAACATGCGCGCCACCAGCTCGTTAACCCCAAAGTTCAGCACCAGGTCACAGTCATCTTCTTTGTGTACGTGGCTGGCAACAATACGCTCCAGTAGCTGCTGAGTGGCATCCGTATGCGACAGATGCCACTGACGGGTTTCTACCTCCCACTCGCCCAACTCTCTCGGGCGCTCGCTGACCGTGTTCAGCTGGTCACATACCTTCAGCAGAGTTTCGCGCGGTATCTCGAGCGTCATGCAGGTCGTCGGTGTGGTCATTGATGCTTCAGGAAAGTCGATTTCGACGTATTCACCCGGTGCTACAACAAATGACTCATGAGGAAGAAAACCGGTCGAAAAACCGTCCATACCGTGCATGACTTTACGTCCCGTCATCATACCGCAGTAGAGCAGCTCACCGGCATCAAGACGAACGCGCTCAGCCTGCTCATAGGTGTCATACACAGAAAGTTCTGCCAGCTGACTGGCATAGACAGTGCGGTTTTCCACCAACTGACCCGGCGCTACCTTCTGACGGTGTGCGCTGGCCAGCGATGCGAAACTGTGAGGTTTTGTACTGGTCGTCATAAGCAGGGCCTGTGTCCGGGGTGTGCTGTTTCAGGCCAGTGACACATTCTGACAATGGCGGGACTCAGAGAACATTGATCCGGACTCTCGTGCAAGTCATCGAACCAATAGACCACATACTCTGGAGTCACACAACACAAAACACCGGAAGAGCGGACAGCCTTCGACTTTAGTCTAAAGCGTCCATTCAGCCGGCAAGAATAACAACGGAGATACCCTGATGATCTATGCAAATCCAGGACAGCCAGGCGCTGTCGTCACTTTCAAAGAGAAGTACGGTAACTACATCAACGGCGAATTCGCTGCCCCTGTAAACGGTAATTACATGGACAACGTCAGCCCGGTAAACGGAGAAGTATTCTGTCGTGTTGCCCGCTCCGACAGCGCAGACATAGAAAAAGCCCTCGACGCAGCTCACGCAGCCGCACCGGCCTGGGGAAAAACCTCAGTTCAGGAACGCTCAAATGTCCTGCTGAGAATCGCCGACCGCATCGAGCAGAACCTTGAGATGCTGGCCGTGGCCGAGACGTGGGACAACGGCAAAGCCGTGCGCGAAACCCTCGCTGCAGACATCCCGCTGGCCGTTGATCATTTCCGGTATTTCGCAGGTTGCCTGCGTGCACAGGAAGGCAGCATGGCCGAGCTGGACGAGACCACAGTGTCCTACCACGTGCATGAACCGCTGGGTGTTGTTGGCCAGATCATCCCGTGGAACTTCCCACTGTTGATGGCCGCCTGGAAACTCGGTCCCGCACTGGCCGCGGGTAACTGCGTGGTGATGAAGCCTGCAGAGCAGACCCCTGCCTCTATTCTGGTTCTGATGGAACTGATCGGTGATCTGCTGCCAGCGGGTGTCGTGAATATCGTCAACGGCCTGGGCGAAGAAGCAGGTCAGGCTCTGGCCACCAGCAAGCGGATCGCTAAGCTGGCGTTTACTGGCTCAACACCGGTTGGCCAGCACATTCTGCGCTGCGCGGCAGAAACCCTGATTCCAAGCACCGTCGAGTTGGGCGGCAAGTCGCCTAACGTCTATTTCGAAGACGTGATGCAGATGGAAGATGACTACCTGAGTAAGGCGGTCGAAGGCACTGTGCTCGCCTTCTTTAACCAGGGTGAAGTCTGTACCTGCCCATCCCGCGCTCTGATTCAGGAAAGTATTTACGACGAATTTATCGCCAAGGTCGTTGAGCGTGCTCAGACTATCAAGCGCGGTAATCCACTGGATACGGACGTTCAGGTCGGTGCTCAGGCCTCGCAGGAACAATACGAGCGCATCATGAAGTACATTGAAATCGGTAAACAGGAAGGCGCTGAAGTTCTGATCGGTGGCGCGCCAGAGAAACTCGAAGGCGATCTGCAGACAGGTTTCTATATCCAGCCGACCGTATTCAAAGGCAACAATAAAATGCGCGTTTTCCAGGAAGAAATCTTTGGTCCGGTGATCAGTGTTACCACCTTCAAAGACGAAGCCGAAGCCCTGGAAATCGCCAACGATACTGAATTCGGCCTGGGCGCCGGCGTCTGGACCCGCGACATGAACCGCGCCTACCGCATGGGGCGTGGTATTCAGGCCGGTCGTGTCTGGACCAACTGTTACCACGCTTACCCTGCGCACGCGGCGTTCGGTGGTTACAAGAAATCCGGTATCGGGCGTGAAACACACAAGGTGGCCCTTGAGCACTATCAGCAGACCAAAAACCTGCTGGTGAGCTACGCCACCAGTCCACTGGGCTTCTTCTGATTCTCACTCCGTAAGTCTGTTGCCCGGGAATCTCTTGTTCCGGGCGCGTCTCCTCAGGACTGGTACCTGCTTTATTGGGAGGGCAGGTATCGCGAAAGTCCTTTTTCGCACCCCGCTCGGGGTGCGCTTTTTTGCCTACTGTAAAACGGATTGTCTCATCAGCCTGGCTTGCCGCCGTTCGCGGGCTTCCGTAATCTCACCCCACAAACCGTGAGGGATTACTGATGACATTACTACTGGCAGGGATTGTTCTCTTTATTGGCGGACACTCAATCAACCTCGTTGCTCCGCAATTCCGGCAACGCATGATCTCATCGTTGGGGCTGCTCCCCTGGAAAGGAATATATTCGCTGGTTGCTGCTGCAGGTCTGGCACTGATGATTTTCGGCTACGCAGAAGCGCGATCAGCAGGTCAATGGCTCTGGACACCTCCACTCTGGACACGGCACCTGGCCGTCCTGATTACTCTGCCAGCACTCCTGCTTCTGTTTGCCAGTCAGATACCCGGCAACCGCCTTCAGGTGGCTGTCGGTCACCCGATGTACCTTGGCATAAAACTCTGGGCGTTCGCTCACCTGCTGGCCAATGGCGCCCTGCCCGACCTGATACTGTTCGGCAGTTTCCTCATCTGGGGAATCGCTGGATTTGCGATATCACGACGACGCGACCGAGCGTTGCAGATTCGGGCTGAGTACAAAGGGCTCGGGCGTGACCTGGCAACACTCGCCGTATCAGTCGGTGTCTGGGCGCTGTTTACCTTCTGGCTGCATCAGCTATTAATCGGTGTCGCGCCTTTGGGCTGATCAGGCGATCAGCTCACCGGCGATATTCAGTACATACCGGTCGCGGGCTGTGGCAATCACGCTCTCCCGCTCGCCCTCCTGACTGAGCAGAAACATCAGCTTGGTCATAGCGGCTTCGAGCGTCATATTGCCTGCAGGGATAGCCCCGGCCTGCTGCAATGCCGAACTGCCGGCATAGATACCCACGTCGACGCCACCACCAAGGCACTGACTGTGATTGATGAGGATGCCTCCAGCGAGGGTATAGCGTCTCAGCACCTTCATCAGATCATCGCTTTGTGAAGAGTTGCCACTGCCGAACGTCCTCAGAATGGCGCCGTCCGGCATCGCCGTCAGCATGGTTTCAATCTGCTCAACTGAAATACCCGGGAAGAGCGTGATCACACCACATTTCACCGGCTGTATTGGAGTAAACGTCACCGTCGCCTGTTGATCCGCCGCCGGGGCCGGGCTGGCGTCATCGGCCCGGATATCCGACAGCGCCGGACTGTCTGGAGAGGAAAACGCTGAGAATTTCCGGCTGTGGGTCTTAACCGTACGATTGCCGCGCAGCAATTGCCCATCAAAGAAAACCGTCACGCCGGCAAACTCCGGGCAACTGGCCAGGCGTAATGCACCGCTGAGGTTAGCAAAAGCATCGGAACCCTCATCCACCAGCGGGATCTGCGACCCTGTCAGGATGACGGGCTTGCCAAGGTGTTGCAGCATGAACGACAAAGCAGAGGCGGTCCAGGCCATGGTGTCAGTGCCATGCACGACAACAAAACCATCGTAATCGCGGTAACGGCTGCAGATATCCCCAGCGATGCGATTCCAGTCATCAGGTGCCATGTCTGAAGAATCCAGCAACGGCTCATATTCGACGACGTCAATCCGGGGAAAGCCTTCACTATGAAAAACCGGACTGTCACGCAGAACACCCGAAAGAAATCCCGGCTCTGGTCTTAATCCGGCCTCAGAATGCACCATACCAATGGTGCCACCTGTATAAATCACGCAGACATTTTTCTTATCGTTATCCATGGCGTACGCCCTCCGGCCCGAGATTCTTAACATACTCCGACATTAAGGGGCATTTCAAAAGTGCTTTATGCACTTCCAGCCCTGTTCAATCGCTTTCGTTCATCCTATTCTGGTAGCCCGCTGATGCTGACTGGGGGTCTGTTATGTCGGTCAATATCCCATTTATTAATGAATTTTCGCAGCTGCCTGAGGCCTGCTTTTCCCGCGTATTACCCACGCCGGTAAGCCAGCCGACGCTCGTTGCGTTTAATCATCTGCTGGCCGACAGTCTGGGAATATCCAGCGAACACGACGCAGGTCTGGCCGCGGTGTTCTCGGGGAATCAGGTACCCGCCAACGCAGACCCGCTCGCCATGGCATACAGTGGCCATCAGTTCGGACACCTGAACCCACAGCTCGGTGACGGCCGCGCCATTCTGCTGGGCGATGTGCGCGACAACCGCAACCAACTGCGTGATATCCAGTTAAAAGGCAGTGGCCGTACGCCGTATTCCCGCAACGGTGATGGTCGCTCTCCTCTTGGCCCTGCAATGCGCGAATATCTTCTCTGCGAGGCGATGCATGCGTTAGGCGTGCCCACGACCCGCGCGCTCGCACTGGTGACCACCGGCGATACTGTCTACCGCGAGCGACGTGAACCCGGTGCGGTATTTACCCGGGTTGCTGCCAGCCATATCCGTGTGGGGACTTTTCAGTACCTTGCCCTGCGTCGTGATGAGGAATCCCTGCGCGCACTGGCAGATCACACTCTGGCGCGCCACTTTCCGGACATTTCACCGGAATCCGAATCGCGCTATCTGGAACTCTTCACTGAGATCGTACGCCAGCAGGCTGAACTGATCGCACGCTGGATGTTACTCGGCTTTATCCATGGCGTAATGAATACCGACAATATGACAGTCAGTGGTGAAACCATCGACTACGGCCCATGCGCGTTTATGGATAATTTCAGTCGCAGCAAAGTCTTCAGCTCCATTGATCAGCAGGGCCGCTACGCCTATCAGAACCAACCAGCGATTGGTCAGTGGAATCTCGCCCGTCTGGCCGAGGCGCTGCTGGGGTTATTTCCGGGCGATGAAGACGACGCAGTGGCCGCGGCCACGCAGGTTCTGAACGACTATTCCCAGTGGCATCAACAGGCCTGGGAATCAGGAATGAGTGAAAAGCTCGGGCTGGGCACAACAGCAGAGCAGGACCGGCAACTGGCGGAAGACCTGCTCACGCTGCTGGAACAAGGTCGCATAGATTACAGTCACTTTTTCCATGCGCTGGCACAGTGCACCGAACAGGATGCCGACCGGACACCGCTGTTTCTGCTGATTGATCCTGCCATCCCCGGTGACGCCACCAGGCAACAGCTGGAAGAATGGTTAAACCGCTGGCAGGACGAAGTCAGCAACCGGACGTCGCCAGAAACCGCCGCACAGAAAATGCGCTCGGTGAATCCTGCCGTGATTCCCCGCAATCATCGGATTGCTGAGGCGATTAACGCAGGTGAACAGGGGGACTTCTCCGTATTTTATGCGCTTGCCGACGCCCTCAGATCACCGTACCAGGAACACCCTGAATTCAGTAAGGGGCCCCGGTCTGGTGAGGAAGTACTGCGGACATTCTGCGGAACCTGAAGATCAGACGGCCTCCGGGTGCGGCACCGGTGGCAGATCATCCGGATTGTCCGGGTCATTTCCGCATGCCGTCCGGCTCAGGTAGTCGACAATCGCCTGACTGATCACTCTCCCTTTACCTTCCAGCCCCTGATTTCCGAAGAGACGATTAAACTCGAACACATACGGGTGATGCCCAACCATTGCGATATCAAAGCCGCCATGGTCAATCCCCAGCGCGGTTGCCAGACGCTCCACCAGCGCACAGGCTTCTGCAGGCAGAATCCCGGACTCAATCTGCCCTCCTTTCGCAACGTTATTGTGAAAGCTACGGTCTGACTGAATTCGCCAGTAACCGCCGACGATGCGGTCACCAATCCAGACGATTCGCAGGTCACGGTCGATGGGTAGATATTCCTGCGCGTAGATAACCGACGTCTGATTCAGATACGCCTGCCAGTCTTTCTGGGTGTCGATCAGAAACACCCCATCCCCCATACTGCTGCGCGGTATCTTTGCCACAAACGGTAACGGCATTGCCGCCCAGACACGTGCGGCAGATTCCGGAGTATTCGGTTCTATCAGGGTAAAAGGCAGATTGTGTGGAGCAACGAGCCTGAAGGCGCGTGTCATTTCAATTTTGTCATGCCCCAGGTGATAGCTCGCAGGGCTGGGAAATACCCGGGCTTTGAGACCGTATAGCAGCGTATTGATCTGCCAGTATTCAGGGAAAAGAACGACATCTGCCGCAGTAATGGTATCGGTGTGATCAAAGAAGTGATCGGGTTTGATATAACCTGCACCCGCAATGTGTAGCGTCCGGGTGGCATCAAAGGAAACGAGCTTCATACGGGCGTTCAGTTAACAAAAGAACGCCGCATGATAATGACGGATCAGGCGCTGAAAAATGAAATTTTCTGCCCCTGATCAGCAAAAGTTTTTATCAGAGTACGGCAGCGAAAACCACAAAGACCAGAATACCCGCAGCGGTAATACCCACGGTCGGCTTTTTCAGCATCGGCGACTTAAGACCAATGATGAGTCCGGTGATCAGCAGCAGAACCAGACCAATGGCCGTGATCTGCTCAAGAATACGGAACAGACCCGGGCCATGCCCCATGTGCAGTTCCATCAGTGCCGAAACCAGATCAGGGGACACCGGAGTCACTTCAATGCCCTCGGCGACCGGTTTGATTTCATAGTAGTCGCGGCTGGTTGGGCGGGTCTGCATCATAGGACCACGCTCTTTCAGGTATTCAAAGTCAGAATCGAGACCTGCCTGTTCGAGCAGTGCTTTCACCTGAGCGACCTTGTCGCCTTCTTCTGAGAGAGCAGCGCCTGCAATCGTGATCGTCTCACCTTTTTCCACACTGCCCTTGATACCGAACAGGTACAGGCCACCAGAGGTCGCCAGGATTAACATTACCGGTGCGAAAAACGCGGCCAGATAAAGGTGGATAGTAACTAATGTTTTACGGTTCATGACCTGCTCCAGGTTTATAATTAGAATCAGGCGCGATTCTACACGCCCGCTTTGCTTGCGGGTGTAAAGAAACGTCCCAGACGGGTGCGGTAATGGGAAAATTCGTGCCTTTGTCAGATCAATCCTGGGAGGCTGACCAAGTGCGCATCAACGTCTGACCGTCGACCACTCCCATCTGATAGGCTTCGTCCAGTATCTGCATGTCGGTGGTGAACTGGCCGGCAGAAAATGCTTCTGGCGGACAAAGCTCGGTAATACGACAGTCAGCAGGCGGATTACGGATGAAATCGAGCGCCTCGTTGTATTCACTGTGCCGCTCCTGGAGCCGTCGGGCAACCGCCGGATAACGTCGCAGGATGACCGGAAACAGGTGCCGCATCCGGTACGCCTGTTTACGGTAAGAGGCAGGGTTGGAGCGGATCACCACAATATTTCTGGCTCCACGCTCGTAGGCCTCCCGCACGGGCAGTGAGTCAGCAACGCCACCATCGAGCCATTGCCGTCCATACAGGCTGACGGCATTACGAAACGCAATAGGCATCGCAGCGGAACATTTTATCGCCTGAAAAATATCGTTCTTTTCAGGTGTAAGATACTCAGGCTGGCCAGTTTCTGCATCTGTCGCGACGACAATAAAACGACCGTGTACGGCATCAATATGATCCAGGCCAAGATCCAGTTCTTTCTCAGTAATATCCCAGAGCCAGTCGATATCAATTAAATGCCCACCCCGTAAGAAACGACGCAGTGATTTAAACTGAGGGCGACGACAATAATCCGTGATTACGCGATAATTCCGTCCATGTTTTCTACCGAGATACGCTGCCGCATTTGAAGCGCCTGCAGACACTCCGTAGACCTGATAAAAAGGATAAAACCCCGCAGCAATAAACTCATCGAGCACGCCGGCACTGTATATACCGCGCATTGCACCACCTTCGACAATCAGTGCGGTGTCAGTCTTTGTTGTAGCCATGTCCATAATCGTGTGATTCTGAAAAAGTAATCGTCATGGAATCCAGGTCGTCTTCCCCCACCAACCCCAGCTTAAGAAACTGCGCCTTATCGAACATCGCAAATTCTGATGATGAGCTGGCCAGAAGTTCATCATTTTCATCTCGAAGTTCTCCGACCATCAGGAATTTACGGGCATTTTTCTGCTCCTTAATCCAGCCGGTTGCAACCACTGTCTGACCGATATAGACAGGCTTGCGGAATGTCACATTAAGATCCCGGGTAAGAGGATATTTATTCAGAAAATACATGCTGGCCCAGCCCATAACTTCGTCGAGAATCGTTGAGGTTACGCCACCATGAGCCAGGCGGGCCCAGCCACGGAGATGCTCGGGAATGGTAACGACCGTTCTGACCTTCTCGCCGTCGGTTTCAAAGTTCAGATTCAGGCCATGGGGGTTCTCAGTGCCACAGCCAAAACAACGATGATCTGCCTTACTGACCGGGTGCCAGCTCATGTCTGTTTTCTCCGTTTATTTCATTTTCAACACAACACGATAACGTGGGCTGCCGTGTTCGAGACGCTCAACGGCTTTATTCACGTCAGCCAGATCAAATACTTCGACCTTAGGTTCAATGTGGTGACGCGCAGCAAATTCCAGCATGTCAGCAATGACGGCTGGGCTTCCCACCGGAGACGATGAAACCGAGCGCTGCGCCCCCATCAGAGACATCACATTGATCGCCATTGGCTCCAGAACTGCACCGACCAGATGCAGCCGCCCCTTCGGCTTCAGGGTTGCCAGATAGGCGCCCCAGTTAAGCGAGACATTGACTGTCGAAATAATAAAATCGAAAGAGTTCGCTGCCGCTTTAAGGGCCTCTGCGTCGCGGGAATCGAGCGTCTTATGTGCCCCTAACTCCAGAGCTTCAGTACGCTTCGCTTCCGATGAGGTGAATGCTGTTACCTCGCAGCCCCATTTATTAAGAAACTGCACAGCCATGTGTCCGAGGCCACCGATGCCAATCACACCGACACGGGCGGTTGGCGTCACATCAAACTGCACAATCGGATTAAACACCGTAACACCGCCACAGAAGAGCGGGCCGGCAACTTCGCTGCTGATATTATCCGGCAGTTTTACAACCGCAGCAGACTGCGCCCGTACTTTATCGGCAAAGCCACCGTGACGGCCGACAATCGTACCCTGCGCATGGTCACACAGGTTATGGTCACCGCCCATGCAGGTGGCGCACTCCATACAGTAACCGGAGTGCCAACCCAGGCCGACCCGGTCACCTACCTTCAGAGATTTTACCTGCGCACCGGCGGCTGCGATCCGACCTGCGACCTCGTGCCCGGGCACAAATGGATAGCGGGTAATCCCCCATTCGTTGTTTAACATGGAGAGATCGCTGTGGCAGATTCCACAGTATTCGACGTCGATTTCAACGTCGTGATCGCCCAATGGGCCTGCGTCGTATTCAAAGGGTTCGAGCTGGGCACCCGGTGCCTTGGCAGCGTAAGCTTTTATCATGGAGCCTCCGGTAAACAGATTGATGCGCTGGCATGCCGGAATAACCTCCGGCACCCGGGCATTATGCTGCTGCGCAGATTACTTTTCATGCACTGCACTGTTCCAGTGGTTGTCTTAAAAAGCTACTACTGAAGATTCGTTCGTGGAACTCTGGGAGTCAGGCGGCAATACAGTTCATAGCTGATGGTGCCGGCCAGAGCGGCAACCTCATCTATGTCCACCAGCTCACCCCACAATTCAACCGGCGATCCGATGCAGGCCTCCGGCGCGTCCGTAATATCGACGGTAATCATGTCCATTGAAACCCGGCCAATCAGCGGACACCTGACGCCAGCAACATTTACCGGAGTCCCCGCTGGTGCATGTCGTGGATAGCCATCACCGTACCCGATCGCAACTACCCCCACCCGTGTTTCGCGGGCAGCCGTCCAGCTACCACCATAACCAACGGATTCTCCGGCAGGCACGGAGTGAGTACTGATCAGAGCGGACTGCAGCGTCATCACCGGGCGCAGCCCGGCCTCTCTGGCCGTAACTCCCTCGAGTGGCGAGCTGCCGTAGAGCATAATTCCCGGACGCAGAACGCGCTCGCCTTCAACACCGCCACGCAACACAGAGGCACTGTTACTGAGGCTAAGTGGTACAGGCCAGGCCTGCCCCAGCATGCGGGTTTTCTGCGCTTCGTAACAGGCGGTGTCTGCCTCATCTGACGATGAGAAATGACTCATCACATGCCGCAGTATCAGCCCCTGATCATTACGGATACGGGCAATCATTTCCGGTGCGTCGCTGAAGCGTACCCCCAGACGGTTCATACCGCTGTTGATTTTTAGCCAGACGGCAACGGCCTCGTCGAACACGACCGCTGCACGGTCCCGCAACTGCTGAGGATGATGAATTGCCAGCTGAAGATGGTAGCGCGACGCCAGCTGCCACTCGGCAGGCTCCATCGCACCTTCAAGAACAAGAATCGGCTGGCGGATACCCGCGTCGCGCAAACGCACTGCTTCATCAACACACGCCACGGCGAAACCATCCGCCTCTCCTGCCAGTGCATCCGCGCAGGCCGTCATACCATGCCCATAGCCATCGGCTTTGATCACGGCGTAAGCCTCATGGCGTGTACGTTGACGGGCGATGCGATAGTTGTGGCGCAGGTTTGACCACTTGAGCAAAGCTCGGGCAGGTCGGGTCATAAGCGTGGGAAGATTCCTGAAAATGAGTACAATGTCGGAAGGCCTCTGTCGGTTCCCGGCAGTTGTCTGTCATTATGTCAGCCCAAACCATCAGCCGGAAGTCATTCATGCCCAGCCACCCGCTGTTCAGCGACCACACGATCAGCCTCTCTGCGACACTGGCCGCCACCATCGGTCTGGAAGAAGCAGTGCTACTGACGGTTCTGAACGACGCTGCACGGCTGCAGAGCCAGCCACAGGCCAGGCTGAATAACGATATTCTGCGTCAGCAGTTACCTTTCTGGGATGACGTTACCATCCGACGTGTGCTGCGCAGCCTGACCGATAAAGGTCTGCTGAGAATTCAGGGGCCGATGTTCCCGGATGCCGGCGGTATTATTTTTCATTTCGGTGATGAGGCGGCTACCCCGGCAAGCCGTCCGGCGACCACCCCGCAACCGGCGAGATCACAGTCCGGCACTCCGACCAGCGCCCAGCCAGCACCTGCACGCCCAGCCCCGATGCCACAGAAATGGCAACCGGCTGAAGACACTCTGCAGCGCCTGGAGCAACATGGTGTGCCCCGGGCATTCAGTTGTGCCCAGCTGGATGCTTTTGTCCTGCAGGGGCAGGAACAGGGCAGCAACCGTAACGACTGGAATACCCGCTTCTTCCGTCATGTGAAGAACCAATGGGTTTATACACAGAATGATGCCAGCCGCTTCCGCAGAGAACAGGAGCGTACGGCCTTTAACCCGGTACAGGACGAAGCCAGGCCCATCACCGGCGACTGGCGCCCGAGTCCGGATGCGCACCAGATACTCAGCCGCGCCGGCATCGATCCACAGTTTATTGATGATGCAGTTCCGGAGTTTATTCTCTACTGGAGTGAGCGCGGCGACGTGTTTAAAACCTGGAACAGCAAATTTATTCAGCATGTCCGTCAACAATGGGCGCGGTATACTGCTGCGGTAGAGCATTCGCCCATGCCTGTGCGCATAGATGCTCAATGGCAGCCCGCTGAAGACTGCTACGACATACTTAAGATGGGCCATATCCCCCGGGATTTTGCCAGTTCACTGGTGCCGGAATTTGTTCTTTACTGGCGCGATTCCAATCAGGTGCACAACAGCTGGAACAGCCGCTTTCTGCAGTACGTAAAACAGCAGTGGGGTAAACGTCTGGCTCAGAAAGATCAGCCAACAGGAGAAGCAAATGGACAGCAAACAGGTGCTCAACCGGGTTACACAACAGCTCAGGCAAGCGTCCACCGACTCAGTGACACAAGCTGGGCAAAATAACGCGACTCCGACTGACGGCCAGATGGCAGCCATCAATCAGATTTTTGAGCTGTTCCGCTTTAATTATCACAACCAGTTTCTGAAAGCCTTTCCGGATCTGGACACCCTGAATATGGCCAAACGCCTGTGGCTGAGACTGCTGGGTGACTACAGTGGCGAAGTCATCATGCGTGCCGCCGAACGCGCAGTAAAAGAAAACAGCTGGCTGCCAAACGTTCATGAGGTGCTGTCGCGCTGCGATGTCGCCGAGGTGCTGGGGCTACCTTCAGCCCACGCTGCGTACGTAGAAGCCTGCCGCGCCCCGTCGCCGAAAAAAGACTACCGCTGGAGCCATCCGGCTGTGTATTTTGCCGGGCGCGCCACGGACTGGTTTTTTATTGCTAATGAGCCCGAAGAAAAAGTCTTTCCGGTATTTAAGCGCAACTACGATATCCTGCTGCACCGACTGCAGAATGGTGAAACGCTGGAAGTGGATATTCCGGTTGCCCTCCCTGAAAACGTCAGTATTCCGGTCAGTCGCGACGAACAGAAAAAGCGGATGGAACATCTGCTGAGTTCACTCTGAATCTATGTTTCAGTCAGAAGCTGATATCGCCTGCCCTTATTGCGGCGAACACCTGACGGTCCTTATTGATCCGTCTGAGCCGGAACAGGAATACATCGAAGACTGTCAGGTCTGCTGCCGGCCGATTGTATTGAGGGTGACGACAGACCCTGAGACCGATGAACCTCTGGTCATGGCATTTCACGAAAACGACGCCTGACTGCGACATCCTGTCACACGCCAGTGAGCAGCGGGTTTGCTAATCTGCAGCGGTTTTCATCAACCGACTCTGCCAGAATGCTACGTACTTCATCCCTACTCTCTGCTGTTGCTGTTTTATCTTCATCGCCGGTCATGGCAGAACACACTCTCGATAACGTGGTGATTACCGCACCCCAAAGCGATTCCGTGCTGACGGTAACGACCGACCCTAAAGCGCCCCGCCAGCCCGTTCCTGCTCACGATGGCGCCGATCTGCTGAAGAATATCCCGGGCTTCGCTGTTATCCGTAAGGGGGGTACCGACGGCGATCCTGTTTTCCGGGGAATGGCGGGATCGCGCCTCAGTATCCTGCTGGACGGTGATACCGTACTCGGAGGTTGTGGTAACCGCATGGACCCGCCAACCGCCTACGTATTTCCACAGGCGTACGACAGCGTCACTGTCCTGAAAGGACCACAGTCGGTTCAGCATGGACCCGGCAGCAGCGCAGGCACCGTATTATTTGAACGCCACAAACCCGATTTTTCTGTTGCTAAGATTCAGGGCGACGCCAGCCTGTTAGCGGCCAGTGCCGACCGTAATGATCAGATGGCGCACCTGCTCTCCGGCAACCAGCGCGGTTACCTCGACCTCAGCGGCACACGCTCAGATGCCAATAACTACCGCGATGGAAACGGTGACGAAGTGCATTCCGCCTATACCCGCTGGAGCGGCAATGCCGCCATCGGCTGGACCCCTCACACAGATTCACGCATCGAGCTCAGTGGCGGGCGCAGCGACGGTGAAGCCCGCTACGCAGATCGTGCCATGGACGGTGCGCTGTTCGACAGAAGCAACGCAGCCCTCATGTTCGAACAACAGAATATCAGTGACAGCCTGGCCAGCGTAAAGGCACGCATCTACCGTCAGTATGTCGATCACGTAATGGATAACTTCAGCCTGCGCAGTACGTCAGGAATGAAAATGGTCAGTAATCCAGACCGCGAAACCACAGGCGCAAGCCTGACAGGCCTCTGGACGCCGGGGCTGGCAACCGACGTCCGCACTGGCATTGATTATCAGAAAAACCAGCATCGCATCCGCAATGCGAACAACATGATGGATATGATGCAGACGCCCGATGCTGATCAACTGCACCGGAACGAAGACATGCGCTTCGAGACCCAGGGCGCCTTCGTCGAACTGGACCACAAATACTCAGACGGCAGCAGCCTGCACACTGGCCTACGGATTAACCGGGATGAGGCAGAAGACCTGAGAGCGAACCGCACCACAAGCAGCGACAAAGACATTAACCTGTTACACAGCATGTTTGCCCGTTATGAGTGGCAGATCTCCCCTGATCAACGATTGTATGCCGGCCTGGGCCACAGTGAACGTGCGGCAGATTATTGGGAGCGGAATAAAAATCCTGCAGCGCAGTCACCTATGATGACGGGCAGTGCAAGCACCTTTGATGTCCGCCCGGAACGCACAACTCAGCTGGATACCGGCCTGCTCTTCAACAGAGGGCCATTGACCGGTTCAGTCTCCGCATTTTATGCGCTGCATCAGGACTACATTCTGATCGAACAACTCCCGGACGTCAGTGCCGCCGCAAGCAATGCCCGTAACATCCGCGCCATCAGCTATGGCACGGAAGCGGAAGCAACCTACCAACTGAGCCCCCACTGGAACACGCAGTCGTCGTTCGCCTGGGTGCGCGGTGAGAACGACACTGACAACACAGCGCTGGGGCAGATCGCTCCGCCTCAGGCGACCTTCAGCCTGAACTATGTTGAAACAACCTGGTCTGCCGGTGCCCTTCTGCGCGTAGTCGGTGATCAGAACCGGGTTGCACCCGGTACCGGAAATATCGTCGGACAGGACATCGGACGCTCCCCCGGCTTTGCTGTTTTCTCCGTCAATTCAGGTTGGCAGGCCGGTGACAACCTTCGCATAAATGCGGGCATAGACAACCTGTTTGACCGGGCTTATGCAGAGCATATTTCCAGAAGCGGCGCCGACATCAGCGGCTATGAAACCACCACCAGAGTCTTCGAGCCAGGGCGGACCTGGTGGCTGCAGTTGCAGGCTTCGCTCTGAATGAAGTGCCGCCTGTGCGGCCTTCCCCTAATGCCTGAGTACCAGTTTTATTAAGTGTTCTGTAAATAAATAAAGGTGTCGCCTCCGGCAAGTTTCAGTGAAATTTCAGGCAGGTAAGCTAACGCTTCAATAATAACAAACAGAAGGATTCTGTTATGAAGCGTTCAGCTCTCGCCCTTGCCATACTCGCCGGAACTCTTATCCCCACCGCTTATGCCTCACATGTTGTCAGCTTCAGTGCTGGTACCGATATTCAACAGGTAAAAACTGGTCATCTGCGGATGGCAATGCCGGTCATTCCTCTTATTGAAGATCAACGCACCGCCGTGATCAGCATTGATATTTCAACCGCATCAGACTTCGCAGCAGCGGTCGGTATTATTCAGAGCAGCGCTCCCGATGCAGACGCTGCCCTCATGCTGGAAAATTATCCGGCGGCACCCACCAGTGCAGAAGGCATTCAGGCCTATCAGGCGGTGACGGGCGCCACACTCTCCACTGATGCTGAGTTTCTCACTACCGTTGAGGCATGGCTGACCGAAAACAAATACAGCGGGATTGAAATTGCTCCGGTTACCCGCCAGTCGGTTCTGACTCAGACAGCCGATCACCTGGTTCTGATTGATGCAACCGTAAGCAGTGCTGAAGATATTTACCTGTGCGCGACAGAGTCATTCAGCCCTATGCTGCGCGCGACTGAACAGGAAGCCTGTCAGGTGTTCAGCACGGGAGTACGCACCGATAACCATGAATATATGTCAGCACCGAATGGTCGCTTCACCAGCAACAAATTTGTATTTACCGATACACTGAGTGATACCGCGACTTTCTATAATGGGAGCAACTCATCGCAGCTGACACTGCGCGGAACCGGCAGCACGCTGGCAGTACATCAGTTCCTGAATCCTCTGTTTATCGGAGATGTCTATGATCACACCGCCACGCAGGGAGACTTCAACGGTTATACCAACAGCGCATCGGATGAAATGACTTCTTTTTCCCTGTTGAGCGGCTATGACCTCGATCCGGAATCCTTCCTGTTTATCTCCGGCTGGACAGGATTTTCAGACTTTACCAACGTGAACGGTGAGAAAATTCTGGTGCGGAATTCAGCTGCACTCCCACCGTATTACGACTGGGGGTTCGAAGAGCTTCCGATCAGACTGAAGTCCGGCGTGCCGTACGGTTTTGTCAAAAACGTAGACTACCTGGAAACAGAAAGCGGGGGCTGGTTCAACCGGGAAAGTAAGCGCTGGCTCGCGCTTGGATACACAGGTGGTGGGGAACTGAATGTCACAACGCCGGTGATTTATAACCTCGACAACGAGCGCTTTATTTATCTGTCTCAGATTGCGGTTAAACAGCTGGAGGCTACCACTCCTGAAGGCTTTATTCCTGCCGTCAGAGCTGCCGTTCTCGACAGCCTTCCTGCGGCTCTTGCAGACAGCTATCCTGCCCTGCCGGACGACCTGAGCGCTCTGGGCGTTGACCCGGATATGACGCCTCAGGCTTTTGCCGCACTTGTGAACGAGAAGATTGTACGTGTAGCAACGTCTGGCGCTCTTGAGGAGTTCCTTCGCGGTGAAACGATTTCAGTCTCACCAGGACTGATTGGATCTATCGCCTCCGACGTGCGCTGGCAGTCGAATGAACTGCAGTTTCTTTCTGAAGATACCCTGCGTGCACCGTATGTCACTTATAGCCTGAGCAGTGAAGTCGCCAAACCAGACATGAACATCAGCGTCTCTGCCACTGAGCTGTCATCCGCGGCCCGGGATTCTGCCGGTATCAGCATCGCTGCCAGTGGACTGTACAGTCGGGTTACCGCGAGCTGCCGGATTCTCTCTGGCGATGCTGCAGGAACACTCTCTGAGCCTCTGCCAGGAACCTGGGGGGAAGGGAGCACGGCATCTACCCGCCTGATCCAGGAGCAACAGTATGCAAGTGCGACGCTTACTGCAGCAGAGGAAACCGCCGACGATTCTGAAGTGATGTCCACCACGCTGACCGCTACCAGTGGCACGGGCGAACTGACTCTGCACTGCCAGGTCACTGGCGAAAATATCTTCGGCGAGAGTGACTCAGTCAGTGAGAGAATTACTTTCAACGTGACGACGCCTACCACCATCACTGGGCAGTTTGCCGCCGTGGGTAACCAGCTGACCAACACCATAATTGAATCCGCGGTATTGCTCGATGCAGATGGAAACCAGTATCCGCTGGCGATTAATGATGACCTGAGCTTCAGCCAGCCTGCGGGGTTCCCTGGCGACTACCGGATTTCTGCCAGCGCCGAGGGCTATGTCTTTCCTTGTGCAGACTTTAATGCTCCACTGGGTACGACAGATGCCGGCACGCTGGAATTCCTGCGCGGTGACCTGAACGGAGACGGAGCAATCACCAACTCGGACCTGTGGCGTTTCTACTTCCGCAGCTTCCTCAGTGGTGACTTTGACGTGAATCTGGATGGTACAGTCAATAACGCCGACCGTGACATGATCCGGGCCAACCGGGGCGCTGCACAGTGTGAACTGTAATTAAGCAGCAGCGATAAAAAAGGCCGCATCGCGGCCTTTTTTATTTCTGGGAAATAATGGAATACACATCCAGATGGATATCATCACCACCGTATTCAAATTGCGACGGCAAAGTTCCCTCGGCATCAAAACCGAGCGCACTCAGGATGTCTTTCTGCTCTGCATGTCCGGAGCGCACTCTGACTTCCAGTCGATGCAAGCGGAGCTCGGTAAAAATAAAATCAATAATTGCCGGAATAAATTCCTGAATTGCCTGTTGATCGCAGGCCGGAGCAAACTCCCACTGGAGCTGTGCATTCAGCATCATCCAATTGATGTGCTGAACACCTACACGGGCAATCAATTCACCTGTCGATTCCTTTTCGATCAACCAGAAAGCAGCCTCCCGCGTTTCAAAGCGCATCGCGATCCGGCGCAGCTCATCAGTAGCCTGGGTTTCCACAGCCAGTGCCAGTCGTGGAATATGATCACTGACTGACTGCTGACGAAGAAGATTAAAGAGTGCAGCACCGTCTGTCTCTGACACAGGCAGACGAATAAGAAAATTATCGGTTACGAAATTCCAGTTCATCAGTGCTTCACTCCAGCATCCAGATTCTGCCCCGGATTATCATCGTCACCCAGTCGCTTAGGTACCGGCTTCGCTTTATCAGACACATAGTGGTACTGGTGCACATCAGCGAACGTACTGTCGCCAGTGCGCCAGGCGTGCCGCAATACCGCTGCAGGCTGGAAGCCCAATGCCTGAATCGCTGCAGTAATAGAAGGCTTCTGCCCTTCAATCCACTGGTAGCCGAAATTACGGACATGGTATTTGCTCTGCAGAAATTCGATACACACAGACAACGCCGCAGTACGATGCTCGTCACTGAGTGATGGCAGGCCGTCGACACGCATCATGATCCGCAGGTGCGAAGGCTGCCAGTCGAAGCCACTGACCATACCCTGTATTTCGCCACCCACTTCAATGGCCCACATCATACCCCGCTGAGTGGCCGCCATCTGTACGCTGTAGTCGACCATACGAGTCAGGTGCTCTTTGTTATCGAGTGGTCGCTGCCCGGGAATTTCCGGGTGTTGATACAACTCATAAAGTGCGTCGATATCGTCATAGTGCAGAGGCTTGACTCTGCCACCCTCGAAACTAATTTCTGGAGTAAATTTCATTCAGATCAGTACTCATCATCTCCGCCCTCGTAGCCGTGGGCGAGATTTTCAAATCGTGTGTATTTACCGATAAAGGCAAGACGGTCGATACCAATAGGGCCGTTACGGTGTTTACCGGTAATAATTTCCGCAATGCCCTTATCCGGAGAATCTTCGTTATAAACCTCATCCCGGTAAATAAACTGAATAATATCGGCGTCCTGCTCGATCGCGCCCGATTCACGCAGGTCAGAGTTTACCGGGCGTTTGTTCGGTCGCTGCTCAAGCGAGCGGTTAAGCTGAGACAGTGCCACCATAGGGCAGTTGAATTCTTTAGCGATGATCTTCAGTGTCCGCGAAATCTCCGAGATTTCCTGTGTACGACCTTCCGATGGACCAGAAACCCGCATCAGCTGAAGGTAATCGACCATGATCAGTGCCAGGTCGTTGTTGTTCTCACGATACACTTTGCGCGCACGGGCACGCATTTCCTGAGGTGTCAGCGCCGCAGTGTCATCAATATAAAGCGGCAGATCCTTGAGCAGGTTGACCGCCGCCGAGAGCTTAGGCCAGTCTTCATCGATTAATTTACCGGAGCGGATCCGGGTCTGATCGATTTTGCCGATGGAGGACAGCATCCGCATCACAATAGATTCAGACGGCATCTCAAGGCTGAATACCAGCACCGGACGCTTGGTGGCCAGCAGCGCATTCTCGACCAGATTCATCGCGTAGGTCGTTTTACCCATGGAAGGACGGGCAGCGACGATGACCAGGTCAGCTTTCTGGAGACCCGACGTACGATTGTCGATTTCGGTGAAGCCCGTGGTAAGACCCGTCAGACCTTCAGGCTGATTGAACATCTGGTCGAGCTGTTCGAGTGTATTCTTAAGGATAGGGGCCACCAGCTCAGGGCCGCCATCTTTCCGGCTGCCTTCCGCAATCTGAGCAATGGACTTTTCGGCATCAGAGATCAGCGTCAGTGCATCATCTCCTGCCGGTTCGAACGCCCGTTCGATGATATCGGAGGCGGCTTCAATCAGGCGACGCTGCTGCGAGCGCTCAGCGACAATCGTAGCGTAAGCAGCGCAGTTCTCGATGGAGGGGGTCATATCGACCAGACGACTGAGATACGCCGCACCGCCGGCTTTTTCCAGCTGAGCCCGCTCTTCCAGTTCCTCGGCAACCGTCACCACGTCAACGGGTTGCTCCTGGTCTACGAGATGACGGATTGCCCGGAAAATGATCCGGTGGTCCTGGCGGTAAAAATCGACATCGAGTACGGTTTCAGCAACCGATTCCCATGCACGGTCATCCAGCATCAGTGAACCCAGGACAGATTGCTCCGCCTCTACTGAATGGGGGGGAACCCGTACGCTACCAGTCTCTTCTGCTCCGTGGCTGTAGTCGTCGCTCATGTTTTCCTGATCCGAAAATAATTAAGGCACTATCAGTGGGAACCAATAGTGCCTTAAACAGGAGTTATGAACCAGTTTGGCTCAGACTCCGGACTGATCAACTGTCGTCAGTGCTTATTCAGCAACAACGTGCAGTGTCAGAGTCGCTTCTACTTCAGGGTGCAGGCGAATAGCGATGTCGTATTCACCAACCTGACGCAGTGGGCCTTCTGGCAGCAGAACTTCAGCTTTTGCCAGAGTCACGCCAGCAGCAGTAGCCAGCTCAGCAACATCACGGTTACCCAGAGAGCCGAACAGCTTGCCTTCGTCACCCGCTTTAACTGCTGCAGACAGTTCCAGAGCATCGATCTGCTCTTTACGTGCCTGAGCGTCAGCCAGCTTAGCAGCAGCCTGAGCTTCCAGCTCAGCGCGACGAGCTTCGAACTGCTCAACGTTTGCTTTGGTCGCAGGTACAGCCTTGCCCTGTGGGAACAGGAAGTTACGAGCGTAACCAGGACGTACAGTAACCTGTTGGCCCAGTGAGCCCAGGTTTGCGATTTTTTCCAGCAGAATGATTTGCATAATGATTCCTCATTACAGGGCCACCCGCCTGAGCCGGCAGCCGTGTCTTTTTGTCACGCCAGTCAATCACCGGCGCTACGAAAATTAGTAATGGATACAGTACGGACCGTATCTATTAATTGTCGTGCTGATCAGTGTATGGCAGCAGTGCGATGTAGCGCGCACGCTTGATCGCAGTAGACAGCTGACGCTGATACTTAGCACGGGTACCAGTGATACGGCTTGGTACGATTTTGCCAGTTTCAGTGATGTAGCCTTTCAGTGTGTCCAGATCTTTGTAATCGATCTCAGAAACACCTTCAGCAGTGAAACGGCAGAACTTACGACGACGGAAAAAACGTGCCATGACTAAATCCCCTATTACTCAGCGTTGTCTTCAGCAGACTGTTCTTCAGTCTCATCTTCATCGTTAGCATTGTCTGCTTTAGCTTCTGCTTCAGCGCGCTCTGCACGACGACGGTCTTCACGGCTTTCAGCAGCCTTGATTGGAGACATTTCAGTAACAGCCTCATCACGACGGATCACCATGTTACGCAGAACAGCATCGTTGTAACGGAAGTTGGTGGTCAGCTCGTCGAGAGCTTCCTGAGTACATTCAACGTTCATCAGGATGTAGTGTGCTTTATGCACGTCGTTGATCGGGTATGCCAGGTGACGGCGGCCCCAATCTTCGAAGCGGTTGATTTTACCGCCAGCGGATTCGATGGTGTTGGTGTAACGCTCAACCATCGCAGGAACCTGTTCGCTCTGATCCGGGTGAACCAGGAAAACGATTTCGTAGTGACGCATTGTCAGCTCCTTATGGGTATTCAGCCTTCCGGCCCATCCGGTAAGGCAAGGAGTTCGCCTAAGCACAGCTTTGACGAAGGGCGGGCATTCTACAAGAAAGTCCAGGCATGTTCAAACTATGATCACATCTGCCTTCTCTGGCGAATTGTGAACAACTTCTATGATAAATCGTGTTTTTTCACAGATTCTGTGGATAACTCTGTGAGTAGTCTGGAGTTAAGTGTTTCATACGCCCGTTTGATGGGGGCTGAGATAAACTGATCAGAAACAGAACAGTCACATCAAAAACAGAAAAAGTCTTTATTTTTCAATGATTAATTCAAAAGCATCGTGATTTCTTATGCACCTGTCAGATTTATGACCCTTATCCTGAAGGGCCGGCAGAGCGCGGAGATTCTGACGTTTCTGATTGTGGGTAGTTTCAGTGGATAACCACACACCCTGTGGATATTTCTGTGCATAGCCCTGTGAGAATGCAGTATTTACGGGGCTTATCGGGGAGTGAAGAAGTTCAGAAGGCGCTCTGCTATGCTTGCGTCAGGAAAATGACGAGATCAACGATGTCTCTTAAGACCTGGATAAATCAACGGGCCATGCACGAGCGACGCTACCTCACCCGCTTTGCGATTGGTGCCACCCTGTTCTTCGGGGGCGCCGGCGGAATGCTGTACGCCGAGCACCTGATTCTGCCGTCACTGCAACAGGAGATCGTCGCCCTGATTGCATTACTCATCTCAGGCGCAGGTGCTCTTGCTGCAGCGAGCGGGTATATTATGCTGCTTCTTATCCGGATATTCAGAGCCCCGCCCCGACATGACTGAGCGCTTCCCCGACCTCGAAATCTATCTGCTGAAACCCGACATCAAGGCCGTCGGCGAGTGGCTGACCTCCCTGTTCTCTGATCTGGAGGCACTGGTTCATAGCGAAAGTCGCTGCCACTGGCGTGCAGGGACAATGGATATCTTCCTCAACGACAAAGCAGAGAAAAACTTTGCCAGCCTCTGGTTCCGCAGCAACAACACAGCGTGGAATAACGATCTCGAGCTGGGCCGTGCAGCATTCGCCGCGTTAGGCTGCGAAGTCCGCTGCAGTGACAGTAGCTGGCAGGAAGGTGAGGAAGAAAGCCCGGATGAGGGCTGGGTCAAGATAAACCGCAACGGCGAAAAGCCCTGTCACTGGTAAGCTATCAATTTCTCTTGCGTGATAGTAAAAATCAAACACCCTCATAGTTGTTTTTGATAATCATTCTCATTAATGTATTCTTCTGACTGGAGGATACATGCAATGCGACATATCACAGTACCTGAAAAGGCGATTCTAAGCGCATCGCGCCTGTCGATTGCGCACGAGCACATGGACCGTTTTGACTCACTGGATAATATGATCCGCAACTACCATGGCGAGCAGTTGCGCAGTGACCTGCTGAACGATTTTATTGATACCGGTCTTGAACTGGCAACGGACGCAGGAAATAAAGGACTGTCCCGTCTGCAAGAAAGCTGGCTACGGCGGATCTATACCACCCTGCGGGACTCCGGAATTAATTCTGAACTTCCAGCGCACTGGCGCCAGGCATGCCTGGAATCACTCTATCAGCCATTTTTTGCGCTACAGCATATTTACCAGAGCCGCCGCGACGGACGTTATGCCCTACGCTACCTGAGCCGGGAAATGCAGGTAATTTCAGGATACCTGCTATGAAAGCCCCGTCAGGCAAATGCGGCAACTGTGCATACCTGCTGAGCAGTGGAAAATGCCCGCTGGCAAATATGGAAGCGCTGGAAAAAAAATTTCCGCAGCTGGCGTTTCAGCACCTCGATACATACAGTTGTCACAGCGATGAGTTGTGCGGTGCGGGAGATGTTTTTCTGATGTTACGGGCCGAGGAAATTATTGGCATTGAAGACTGCTGGTTAGAAAATTCGCCTCTTCAGCAAGGCCTGAGCCTGAATAAACGCCGCATTTTTATCGATTTTGTACAGAACGAAAAAATGGATACTCCCGACTGGCAGCTACTCTTTGATAGCTTTACCAGCCGGGGAGCGGAAGTTATTCCGTTAACAGAAACCGTCTGAATCCACAGACGGTTTTTTTAATTGGGATCAGACATTAAACCAACGGCTGAAAAGGTTAATCAGCCAGTTAATCACGTCTGACCACACCTGACGACGGCTATCTTCAATCTGCACCTGCGCTGTGATGACTGACTGGCCATCGCTGATTTCGATCAGCAGAGTCAGTGGCAACTGATTCATCAGATCGCGATCGGAATATACCTGCACCAGACCACCTTCAGTTACCTGAGCCGGAGCAGATGAATTCATTAATGTATACGCCAGCTCATCGTTGTCTGCATCATCGAAGTAAGGTGTCAGATCAAGCTGGTAGCTCTGATTTCTTCGGGAAATTCCTATCGCAGGAATGTCCTCAACCTGCACTGGCGCAGTATTTTCTGGCACCATTTTCAGGCCAACAACAATAGGATCGTGATCGGACGAGCGGTAGGCATCCGGCTGTGCGTAATGATCGACGGAACTGTATGGCTGGCCATTTTCTTCCGTCAGATAATCCATTAATGAATCTTCTACAGAGTTAATGTGCCAGGCGTCCACACTGACGACATCCGCAGTCAGATCACTGCTTGCCAGTGCATGATCAAGGCTGCCGAGCAGACCACTGAAGCTGTAGCTGAAGGGCTGTGCTTCTGTCGATGCCGGCGAGTATTTAAGGTTCGAAAAACCGGCGGCATAGAAGACCTGCATCGGATCCTCCTGACTGTAGGCATTCAGATCCCCCAGCACCATCACCCGCCCATCATCTGCCAGATACCCGACCAGAGCCTGAGCGGCACGGGTGCGGTTGTTATTACAGTTACCCTGACCGTCTGCGCCTTCGTTTTCTTCGCCGCACGCCGAGCCCTTAGATTTAAGATGATTAACCGCGAGAGTAATCTCAGAACCGTTGACGGCAAATGTCTGAATTAATGCAGGGCGGTTACGGGTGTCATCAAACAGAGGTTCGCCCTGCTCATCCAACGGAGAGTTATCAGAACTAAGCACCCGCGCCTGCCCCACTGGGGTGACTCGTTCTGCGCGGTATATAAGCCCGACCGCAATCTCATCACTGCCCAGCATCTCAGCCGCAGGAACCACCACACTGTATTCGTCCCCTGGCAGCTGCTGCGCGTTCAGCTCAGCGACCAACTGACGGATAGCACTGGACTCGCCATAACCGTCATTTTCGATTTCCATCAGACCAATCACATCGGCATTGATCGCCGTCAGTGCAGCAACAATTTTGGCGCCCTGCATTTCAAGAGCATCAGCCGTCGGTGCTCCGCGGGAAGTAGGAAAGCCACCTCCCATGCCATCACCATTAAAGTAATTGAGTACATTCATCCCAGCGATCACCAGGTCAGCGTCCACCGCAACCTGTGGCGACAAGGTGCGCGGATTGACCGGATCAATCGTTATTTCTGCAGGAATAACCATGAAGTTATTGCGGTAGGCGTGCATCACGCCTGACAACTGCGCGACTTCATCACCGATACGGAGAGGGTTGTCGGCGCGCAGGCCGGTTTCGTCCGGGAACGGAATAAACTCCGGATACGATGCCGATACGCCATCATCTATCAATAACGCATCCAGAGTGCGCTGTGCATTCGCTGCGAGCGCCACCTCAGACCCCGGCAGAGCGATTTCTGTACCCTGAAAATGCAGACGTGATGACACAACAAACTGACCGTAATTTCCCAGTCCGTATCCTGTGCCGTAGAGGTCGCTGATCACCAGAGGAGCGGTCGCGTGAACACGCATACCTTCGAGCGCTTCCCATTCGGTCAGTGAAGTAACCGGCAGAGACAGAGGTGTGCTTTCTGGCAGAGCCTGATTCTGCGCACACACAATATAATCCGCTACCTGACTGAGCTGGGTGACCTGATTATATTCACTGACGTTCGCCATCAGTCGCACGCGGTCACCGACGCTCACATTGCTGCGGTAGTCGTAAACAAAAATACCTTCTGAGGTCATGTCATCGTTATCGACTTCATGGTCCGCCTGCTGCAGCCAATAACCACTGTACTGATATGAGCTGTCACCATTTGCAAGCGGGCCGCCCTGAAGGTCCGCTACAACGACGGCTTCGACCACCTGTAATGAGCCAAGCAAGGGCGATGCATCGGCATTCACATCAAGGATATTCCCCTGAATGGCATGAATGCCGGTTGCCGGGTCACCGCAACTGCCGATCAGCGGTTCAGGAACGATATCGCAGGCATTAGCTCCACCGGGTGTGGGCGCCGCTGCGCTCCAGCCATTTGTCTCCCGCGCACCACCACTGCAACGCTGCAGCGACTGAGTGTCCTTCGCCGAATTCATATCTTCGTTCAGCTGGGGCTCCCCAGTCGAGAGAAGGGGCAGCAGACCGGTATCGTCACTGTCGTTTGTATCGTAGACAACCGCATCAATCAGGTTTTCTGTTGTTACCGCCGTGCCGTTCGGAAACGCAGTCGCTGACGCCCGGTAAAGTGCAACGGCATCTGCGCCGTTCTGAATCAGATTACTGTCAGGAGACACATCAAGATCACACCCAGCCACCTGAGCTGCGTCGCCGCACACCACGAAATAACCGTCATCACCAGTCTCGTAACCATCAAGCGACAGTGAAAAATAGCTGCTGTCGTTGCTGCCGTTAAAGAACACCAGCGACAGTCCTGTCAGTGACTCAACACCAGAACCACCGTTGTACAGCTCGATAAATTCAGCGACGTCGGTAGAGGGGGTATCCGCATCGGATTCATTAATCAGGATATCTGCCTGGGCAGCACCTGAAGCCAGCAACGCCAGCCATAACGCGCGAGGAGACATAAAGCACCATTAATTGTCTGAGAAATTTTCAGGTGCTCTATTCAGCATGAAAGGAATGTCAGTGATGCGGCAGTTTTCTTACGTTTCTGTGCCGTAATTATTACAGCTTTAATGAGTTTACCGCTGAGCTAACCAACGCTCGACGATTTTTCCTGTCGCCGTATTCCATCCACGTAATTTTTCTGTGGGAATAATTTTATAGCTATCGAGTTCATTCTGATCAAGGGTGATCGCGCCCTGCGCCTTAACGTGAAAGCCAATAATCAGCTGATTGTAATCGTGGCCATTCACTCCCTTACCATCAAACAATTCAAAACCGATAAAGGTTGCCCCGGTGGCCGAAAGCCCCAGTTCTTCTTCTGTTTCACGCAGGGCGCAGATTTCCGGAGTTTCGCCGCGCTCGAGAAAGCCGGTAATAATACTGAACATACCCGGCGGCCAGAGCTTATTGTGCGCCAGCACCACCCCTTCAGGAGTTTCAACAACGACGGCGACCACTGGGGTCGGGTTATCCCAGAAAACAAAACCGCAGGAAACCGCACAGGCTTTGCGTTCTTCACCGTCAATTATGCGGATTTCAATGTCCGCCTGACACTGGGGGCAGTATTTCATCCGTTAGTCTCCAGGCATTGGAATAAAGTATCTTGCAGGGTCTGGTGGTCGGGAGGTGTCGCGCTGATAATTTCCAGACGACTTTCTTCCAGCGCCCGGGTAGGCATTTCTGACAACACCCCCTCCCGCCAGTTAAACACATAATAGCCTTCCGTCGTACGCAGCAGTCCTTTCGCCCGCTCAACATCCAGCAGATCAAACCAGTGGCGCAGCCTGTTGAGATTGAATATCTGATCACCCGCCAATAACCAGCCGACTGAAAAATGCCCTTCGCCGTGCCCTTCAAACCGATGGAAACGCTCCCCGGGAGCGAGCGCAACGGGGGCGGTTTCTTCACGGCTGTGATGGTGATGGCCGGTATGATCCTGCAACGTCAGCCGCAAGGGGTCTGCAGGCAACGACAGCAGACTGATATCGAGCTTGCCATAGGTGGTGCGGATAACCGCCACTTTCGGCGGGACAGACGCCTCTGCCAGATCAGTAAAGCGCTTGAGGTCTTCCTCCGGACAGGCATCGGTTTTATTGGCGACCAGCACATCAGACAGCTGTATCTGATCTATAAAGGTATCATTACTGGTGTAGCGTGGCTGGCTGAGGTGACGGGGATCGATCAGACACAGGTTTGCCCCCGGCTCGAGCAGATCCCGGTAATGCTCGTTGCGCAGTGTTTCAAGCACCTTACGTGGGTGACCCAGACCCGTCGGCTCGATCAGGATGACATCGGGCTTTTCCCGGGCAATTAACATGTTCAGCCCCATCTGAAAGGGCAGGCCCGACACGCAGCAGAGACACCCTCCCGGTACTTCCCGTACAACAGCACCACTGGCCGTGAGAATCGCACCGTCGACACCGACCTCGCCAAACTCGTTAACCAACACCGCCCACTTCTGCCCTGCCGGAACCTGAGTCAGTAAGTCGAGAATGGCAGTTGTTTTTCCGGTACCGAGAAATCCGGTAATCAGATGAACCCGTATCATGGCGATGTATCCTGAACCTAATGTAATAGTGTAACACTAATATCACTGGCATCGCTTCGGGGGCAATCGCATAATCCGACAACCCACTGTTTAACGGACCGGTTGCCATGCACGAGACCAATTTACTGACACTGGCGATGCGTCTCGCATCGCAGGCAGGAGAACTGATCGCGAGCCAGCGTCAGGCCCTTAGCGTCTCCTTTAAAGACGGTACAGAGCTGGTCACGCAGGCCGACGTTGCCGCCGACCGGCTGATTACTGAAGGCATTCTGACTATCTATCCGGATCATCAGATACTGTCAGAAGAACTGAATCCAGAGCAGGCAACCGATGCCGAGCACCTGTGGATTATTGCCCCCATCGACGGCACCGTTAACTTCGCCCACAAGCATCCTCAGGTCGCGGTGTCTATCGCTTATTACCACAAGGGCAAGGCCAGGCTCGGAGTTGTTCACAACCCGTTTCTGCAGGAAACCTTTCATGCGCAGGCAGGCAAAGGCGCCCGCCTGAACGACCAGCCGATCCGTGTATCAGGAAAAGAAGAACTGAAGCGAGCGCTGGTCGCAACTGGCTTTCCATACGTTAAAGACGAGCTGCCGCTGTTAATGAATCGCCTTCATACCGTCCTACAGAATTGTGCCGACGTCCGACGTCTGGGATCAGCAGCACTGGACATCTGCTGGCTCGCCTGCGGTCGGCTGGACGTGTATTACGAAAGTGTTAAGCCCTGGGATTTCGCCGCAGCGCAATTGATTGCCCGCGAAGCAGGAGCCATCACCGGACACATACACCCATTGCCCGCCGGTGCAAACCCAGAGCTGTGTGGTGACAATCTGCTGATGTCGACCCCCGCGCTGTTTAAGCCACTACAGGCTCTACTCCAGCAGGCAGATCAGCTTACTTCAAAGCAAGCTGCGACTGCCTGACCTGCAGAGCAGCATCCAGGCGCGCAGACTCGGCGGAGGAGAAGTTTTCTGCACGGAAAGCGGTAAGGCGGGCCTCATCGGCGCCTGCATCAATCAGTGACTGATAATGATCAAGCTTCTGGTGCCAGAGCTGTCTCGTCTGATCCAGTAACGCGAGGCGTACTGCTGCGTCAGCCCCGAACTGTTCTTCACGAAGAGTCTGCAACAACACGGGGTCATCGCCCGCTTCCTGACGTAAGGCCTGCAACTGAGCAGCCATACCTGACTGTTCACGTTTCACCTTAAGGGTCGTGGGCAAAGCCTCGTCCGCTGCCGCAAGCTCCTCACCGGAAGCACCCGACTGCACAAGAGCCATACGTTTCAGCGTAAAACGGTCCATCGCCTCTTCATCGGCAAAAAATGCAGCCACCACGTCATCGCTGAAATGCAGTCGTCGCACCTGCGTAATCCATTCCATACGTGCATTCAGACTGGCAAGGTCACTGCCCTGGATCTTACGCGCGGTAATTTCATCATAGTCATCGATATCACGCCGATAGCTGAGATAACTGCCGAGGATTTCTAAAGCTTCGGCATTTGCTGGCGCCGGAAGCGAACGCATCCGGGATTCCATATACGCAACAATGTCTTCCAATGATTTTTCACCGACGGCACTCAGATAAAAATCCATCCAACGCCTGAGCGACCGGTTAATCAACAGGCGGCCATTCATTACCACCAGATCACCATCTTCGTCAGCCCCGCGGAATGTCGCCATCTCTGCAGGATTGAATCCCGCCACTGAACGAATTTCCTGCGGAATTTCTGTGGTGTGTCCGGGCGCAAATTGAGGTTTTTCCGAAAGTATTATCTCGGGCGTCGTTATTAACGATTTTCCGAAATATAAAGCACAGCCTGAAACTACCGAAAAAACAATGCCAGTGAAGGTAATACGCATTTAATTATCCTCCGCAGAAATACAGAAATACCGCGCTGACCACGCATGGTCAGCGCGGAGAGCAAGCGATTAAAGGCCTGCGTTTTTCAGACGATTGGCATGCGTACGAAACACCGCCAGAGGATCAGTTTCCTGAAGGTCATGAATGCCCAGCAGCTGATTCACTTCATCAAGGTGGTTCATAACGAAATCATTGCGGACGACCATCCCGAGGTTACTGGTACATGGGTCAACAAAACCATCGTTCGCCACACCCTCCGGGAAGAACTGCGAGAACGTCAGCGTAATCAGATCGAGAGGATCAACACCACGCGTTGTCGGCACGGCACCTGCCCAGGAATAGTAACGGACGCCATTATATTCATAATCACCTTCACCACAGGCCGTATCCGGGATACCACCGGGGTGAGCAGCATTAAATACCAGTGAAGCTTCTGTCGTCATGGAACGTACAGAATCCACCGGAGCCAGTTCTTTATCGTTACCGGACGCCAATGCAACAAAGTGTGAAATGCCGGAAATAAAGAGTTCGAATGCATTCCCGAACAATTCGGAATTATCCGACCATTCAATCAGAGTATCTGCGACCACAGTCCCTTTATTCACACCCGACACAGACGTGACGGAAGCAATAATATCCGGGCGGACAGAACCTGCATAACGGGTTGTTGGGCCGCCATGGCTGTGACCAATCAGGTTGACTTTCTCTGCGCCGGTGACGGCCAGAATCTCTTCAACCTGTTCGATAACCTGCTCACCCCGGACTTCAGGGAAGTTCGTATTCGACACAGTAATAACGTAAACCTCTGCACCATCTTCCTGCAGGGTTTCGGGGATTTTGTACCAGTAGTCTACGCCCACCAGCTGATCAAATCCGAGAAAACCGTGAACCAGCACAATCGGATAACGGGTTTCGGTATACCCGGTTTCCGGTGTGTCTGACATCGCTACTGCTTCTGCGGAAATACCTAAGGCCAGTGCTGTTGCCAGCATGGTTTTTTTCATGATATTCGCCTCGTGTTTATTTTTATTTGGGGGCGCTCTGGCCAGAGCTGACACGAGTATAAGGAGGAGATGGCCGCCCAGAATGGCTTATCCGGACAAGGACGGATTAATCCGTGCACAGTAACAAAACTCCTACACTGCACACGGATTAATCAGGACAGACTCACTCTTTGGAGTGAGATGCTGGTTTTCCGTCAGGAAAAGAAGCGGTTATTTGCGTCCTGCAAAGCCTTAGCTTCACTGGTGATACGGTCGACCAGCTGCTGTACCGTGGGAATATCTTCAATCAGCCCCTGGGTCTGACCGATAAACTGCACCCCTTTATCCAGGTCGCCATCAATAGTGGCAGCCTGCAGCCGTGGCACACTGGCTCCGAAATAGGCCAGCAATTTGATCTTATCAAGCATCACCAGCATCCCCAGCATAATCTTCCACACTGGTTGCTTAACAATCTTAGCGGCCTTAGTCGCTTCAATCCCTGCAAGAATGAGATTCATCGGACGTTTTGTTTCTTTAACAGACCGTGGCGTTTTCATAACCCGGGCCCAGAGACCATCGAAGTTCTTCGAATAAATGGTTTCCTGCTCTGTCTTGCTGACGACGGTTTCTTTCACCTTGTTGTGCAGCGGGCTGTCTTTGCAGGTAGCAAAACGTGAGCCCATCGCTACCGCCTCTGCCCCGAGAGACAAGGCTGCCATCAGGCCCCGGGCGTCAGCAAAGCCACCGGTTGCGATCACTGGGATCTCTACCTTAGAGGCAATGCTTGGCACCAGAACCAGCGAAGTCACATCGCCGCCGTGAGCGGCCGCTTCATGACCTGTCACTAACAATGCATCGGCGCCAATGCTCTGGGCAGAAAGTGCGTGCTTTTCAGACACGACCGTCGCAATCACCTTGCCGCCGTATTCATGGGCTCGCTTCACCAGCCAGTCGCCTTTGCCGAGAGAAAAGTTAATGACCGGCACCTGTTCTTCCAGTGCAATCTCCGCATTCTCTTTCGCGCCAGGCATCAGCAAGGTCACGCCCACACCGAACGGCTTATCCGTCAGAGAGCGGATTTCACGAATGGAAGCGCGGGTTTCTTCCGGAGTCAGCGGGCCACTGGCGAGAATACCCAGACCACCGGCATTAGAAACGGCAGCCACCAGTTGTGGAGTAGATATCCAGCTCATGCCCGGCAGAATCAGCGGGACATCAATACCAAGGAGTTCGGTGATACGGGTTTTCATAATGCATTCCTGACTATCAGACAGGGCACACTCTAGCGCTTAGGTGAAATTTGTATATTGCCGAAATGACGCAAATAGAAAAGGGGGGGACGAAAGAGCGCTGCTCTTAACGGAAGCGCTGAGTATCAGCCTGCTGAACAAAATTGCGGAACATCTGCTGACGCTGTTCGGATGACATACCACGCAACTGCTCTAGATGCTGGAGCCGCTCCGTCGGCTGCGCTGCTCCGGTGGTACCCGGGTTAACCGGCAGGGACTGATAAAAACTGTCGAGGGCACGGCGCTGCTCTGGCAGGGTGTTGTTCCATTCGATACTCATCTGAGGGCGAGTGCCAGCATGTGGCGGATTCGCAAACGCCAGCGCAGACAGAGATGTAAGTATCAGGATTCCAATGAAACGCACGCAAAATACCCGTGAGATCTATTACTCACTCATTGTAACGGCAGATCTACAAATTTTTACAGCTGGCCGGGGTAAACTGAACGTAAAGAAACAGACTTACACATCCGGAGGCAGATCAATGATGGCCATCAGGCCACCTTCGCGGTGATTAAGCAGTCGGATACGGCCACGGTGATGGGAAATAACGCGGTGCGCGATCGCCAGTCCGAGACCAAAACCGCGATGCCCCTGTCCCAGTCGTTCACGCGCGCCTTCCGCCCGGACAAACGGACGCAGCAGGTCTTCAAGCTTATCCTCAGGAACTCCCGGGCCATGGTCGCGGATAACGACCCTGAGCATGCCATCACGCATACGGGCACTGACATCGACACTGGTGCCAACATGCGTATGCAGAAGCGCATTACGGGTGATGTTCTCGAAGGCGGACTGCAATAGCTTGCTGTCACCAAAGACGGTTTTCAGATCGCTGGCCAGAGTCAGATTAATGATGCTTTCCTGACGTTCGAAGCGTGCATCCTCCACCACCTGGTTCAGCACCTGACCGCAATCAACATGCCGCCAGTGACTGTGATCCTGCTGGGTTTCCAGTTTCGCCATATTGAGCAGATCTTCGATCATATCGTTCAGGCGCTGGGTTTCCAGCTCGATACGGTCAAGGTGCTCTTCCTGTTCCGGGACGGCATCCAGCCGTGCAAGCTCAAGCGCGACGGTGGTCCGCGCCAGGGGAGAACGAAGTTCATGAGACACATCACTGACCAGCTGCCGCTGATCATGAATAAGGCGCTCAATATACGACGCCATATGGTTGAATTCGCGACTGAGTTCACCCAGTTCATCGCGTCGCTTCAGCGAGCGCAGATCCATACGCGCAGTCCAGTCACCACTGGCAAACGCCTGAACGGTTTTCTGCATGTACCGCACAGGACGGGTGAGATACCCCGACAGTATCAGCCCCCAGATAGCGAACAGCAGCAACGACGCCAGTAAGCCCCACCCCAGATAGGCTGGCAGGTTGAACACCACCAGCGGATGAAGAAACTCAACAACCAGCAGATAGACCCGCCCTTCTGCGCTTTCGATTGGCGCCTTCACAAGAATCTCGGAGCGCCCCAGCGGATTAATCCGGGCCTCATAGGTATCCGGTGAATAGGCGTAATCCATCACCCCCTGCGGGACGACGGGTAACAGGCTGAGCCCCTGATCATCGAATACGTACGCATTGACGCTTGGATGACGGTCAAAACGCAGCAGCCATTCCAGCAGAAGAGGCTCACCTCCCTGTTGCAGAATCAACTCGGCGGCCGAAATATAGCCACCAGTAGGAGCGATCAGATTGGTAGAGTCATTCGACCACTGACGATAATAGGCCGCCAGAACGAGTGTGACGGTGGCCGTAATGACCGCCGTCACCATAAAGGCGAGATAGATCTTTAGGAAAACACCACGCATCAGGCTTTCGCGACGGCTTGCCCCGTCTGGTACATATAACCAACACCACGCACGGTTTTGATACGTGGAGAGCCATCATCAAGCGGCCCAAGTTTTTTACGAAGATTACTGAGGTGCATATCCAGGCTACGGTCGAACAGAGTGAGCGAGCGCTGCATAGACTTCTCGGCCAGTCGATTTTTATCGACGACTTTTCCTGCTTCACGGGCCAGCACGGCAAGAATGTTAAATTCGGTGACGGTCAGCTCCAGCAGTTCGCCATCGCGCTCTACGGTGTGCTGATCGAAATCGATCACGAGATCGTCAATTTCCAGCGTCGACGCTGTCACGTCGTGCGAACGCCCGCGGCGCAGAATAGATCGCAGGCGGGCTGACAACTCACGTGGATTGCAGGGCTTGGGAATATAATCGTCAGCACCGATCTCAAGACCTTCAATACGATCCATTTCATCGCCTTTGGCGGTGAGCATCAGCACGGGTAATTCACTGCGTTCACGAATGTTGCGCAGAATTTCAATGCCATTTCCACCCGGTAGCATCACGTCCAGAACCACAGCCTGGTAACGTCCACTGAGTGCTTCTTCCAGTCCTTCTTCGGCGGTATGCACCGCCGTCACACGAAACAGTTCGCGTTCCAGATAGCGCGACAGCAGGGCTGTCAGTTCCGTGTCATCATCCACTAACAATATATTCATTCGCGTCTCCACCCATCGCCCTCAGGCTCCGGTGCGTCCTTATAACCAGCGCTTCTTCTTTACAATAAACTCAGTATCACTGGATGTCATCGTCTGATTCGTCATCCCGGCCATGCTTATCCACAAAGGCTATCGCCTCGGACACCTGTTCGGATATCTGGGTCTTCATGGCCACCAGCTCATCCGGAGACATATAAAACGCCATGTCCACCTCGTAGCGAATGTAACGGGGTGGCAAACGGTTCAGTGCAACGCAGGCAATATCAGCCAGGTATCCACTGTCCCCCTGCCGCTGCATTTCCCTCAACTGACGCTGAATTTCTTCAGCCACCGGCTGTTCGTAGTAGTTGCGGATATGGTGGGAAATACTCATACAGCCTCCTCTGTGCCAGTAATGACCCGCACAATCAGCGAATCAGACTCTCTGAACAGAATAGCAGGTCAGCCATCCTCTGCTTTAATTAGTGTGTCAGATAACAGGAGGCATCAGGGATGCAGACGATCAGTGACATTATGACCCGCGATGTAGTCACTCTGAGCCCAGAGGACACTCTCTATGATGCGGAAAAGTTAATGAGAGAACGACATGTCCGGCACATACCGGTCGTGAACAGCGATGGCGCCATCGAAGGCGTTCTCAGCCAGAAAGAATTTCTGCGTGAAGCCTTCCGCATCACCGATAAATTCGGGGCGCACCAT
This sequence comes from uncultured Thalassolituus sp., assembly GCF_950066645.1. Classification (GTDB taxonomy): domain Bacteria; phylum Pseudomonadota; class Gammaproteobacteria; order Pseudomonadales; family Oceanobacteraceae; genus Thalassolituus. The sequence continues at coordinate 75,793 of NZ_CATMFB010000012.1, forward strand.
CTTCAGGAATATCTGGCAAAAACCGGAGTGAAAGACTGCCTGTCTGCCGATGTCAGCCTGGTCGATGCCGACCTGCCGCTGAAAGGCGCTGGCGAAAAACTGCAGAAAGAAAAGAGTGGTTGCCTGATGGTTGCTGACAGCGAGCGGCGACTGCTCGGTATCGCAACCTCTCAGGACTTTGTGCGGTTGGCGCTGACCCTGCTCTGATCAATCTTTAACAGGACGCTGCCAGCCTGAAATATTGCGCTGCTTCCCACGAGCAACCGCCAGTTCGCCGTCCGCGACATCCTTGGTCACCACGGAGCCTGCGGCCACAGTCGCTCCCGCACCTACAGACACCGGCGCTACCAGAGAAGAGTTGGACCCGATGAAAGCGCCGTCACCAATCTCAGTACGGAATTTATTCACCCCATCGTAGTTGCAGGTAATCGTGCCCGCGCCAATATTGGCGCCTTCGCCTATCACAGCGTCACCAATGTAGGTCAGGTGGTTCACTTTTGAGCCACGTCCGATAACCGATTTCTTCACTTCACAGAAGTTACCCACACGGGCACCTTCCGCAAGGTCAGCGCCCGGACGCAGACGCGCATAAGGCCCAACAGAAGCGGCGGCTGCAACACGGGCATCTTCGATGTGACAGAAGCTCTCAACCTCAACTCCCGCACCGATACGGCTGTTACGCACGACGTTATAGGCGCCGATACGAACACCATCTTCCAGGACGACATCCCCTTCAAAAATACAGCCCACGTCAATAAAGACATCCTGCCCACAGGTCAGTGTTCCGCGGATATCCAACCGGGCCGGATCGGCCAGAGCGACACCACCGGCCATCAGAGCTTCGGCCAGCTGTGCCTGGTAAATGCGCTCCAGACGAGCCAGCTGAATTCTGTCATTCACCCCTTCAACTTCGCTGGCAGACGCAGGCTGCAACGCCTCAACTGCCACGCCATCGGCAACGGCCATCGCGATGATATCGGTCAGATAGTATTCGCCCTGTGCATTATCCGCAGACAGCTGGGGGAGCCATTTTTTCAGTAGCGCAGCAGGCACCGCCATGATGCCGGTGTTTACTTCCTGCACCGCACGCTGCGCTTCGGTTGCGTCTTTGTGCTCGACAATGGCCTGCACTGCACCATCACTGTTACGGATAATACGCCCGTACCCGGCAGGGTCTTCCAGGGTTACGGTCAGCAGACCCAATGAACCAGACGCCGCAATGGCGGTGAGTTTCTCCAGTGTTTCCGTGCGGATCAGCGGCACATCGCCGTACAACACCAGTACCACCGCCGTATCAGCAATGGCCGGAAGCGCCTGCGCCACAGCATGACCCGTCCCTTTCTGTTCAGACTGCAGTGCCCAGGTCACGCCTGAGTCGGCAAACATGGCTTTCACCTGCTCCGCACCATGACCGATGACAACGTGCTGCGCGGCCTCCGGCAACGCACTGGCCGCCGCCAGAACGTGTCCTAACATGGGCTTGCCTGCAAGAGTATGGAGAACTTTCGGCAGCGGCGACTTCATGCGTGAGCCTTTACCGGCAGCCAGGGTAACAACAGCGAGAGACATAGACGTTTCCGGTCCTGAACAGTAGTTGGGAGGTATTCTATCGGGCAGCCACAGGGTTGCAACCTGCCATAACCGGTCATTTTGGTGCCATCTGGCACAAATAATACGTCAGCTAACCGTAAGGCCGGAAAAGTGCTCTGGCTTTTACGGCCTGATTAAAATTAACATTAGTTCACAGAGAGCAGTTACAGAGCCAACCTCTTGTAACAGCGGGTAACAAGAGTAGCTTTTGTGGCCAGACCCTCCTGAGACGATCAGGTACTTTTTAAGCCACAACTTCTCTGACCGACAGGACCCGGGGTAGACCCCAACAGCCGGATGCTGACTGATACACCGTACGCCCCAGGCGGCGGTAAAAAAGAACAATAATAAATTCTCATCAGAGGCCGACATGAAAACTAACGCAAAGCTGTCCTGCCGTTTTTTCCGTATTCATGACATCAGCATCCCGAAAATGCTTGAGATGCACGCTGTGTTTTCTCAGTACTATCACAATGCCGACCTGGCAACTTTCATTCAGGATATGAACAAGAAAAGTGGTGTGTTCATTCTGAAAGATAAGACGGCAGGTCGCATCGTCGGCTTCAGCACCTGGAACGAAGTAGAAATAGATTACCGTGGGAAGAAAGCCATCGGGGTCTTCAGTGGTGACACCATTGTTGAAAAGGAATACTGGGGCAACAAGGCGATGCACACCGCCTTTGCCATCAAGATGCTGTCAACCAAACTCCTGAACCCCAGCACCCACGTTTTCTGGCTGCTGATCTCCAAGGGATACAAAACCTATCTGCTGATGACCAACAATTTTCAGCGTTTCTACCCTCGCCATGATCAACACGATGTTGAGCTGGAAGGCCTCGTAGACCAGTACTGCAACAAGCTGTACCCGGATTACTACCAGGCCGACAGCCGCATTCTCGATTTTGGTGACGGCTATCACGCTCTGAAGTCTGATGTTGCCGCGATCACCTCCAGCATGTGCGCTGATAACGACAACATCCGTTTCTTCAATGAGCGCAATCACGAATGGCGTCGCGGTACCGAGATGCCATGTATTGGTGAAGTCTCAGCGAGTGCTCTTTGGCACTTCTTCAAAAAAGTGACTGTTGGGGCCTTCCGGGTGCGTAAAGCACGTCGCCTGCAAAAATCGATGGCCTGAACTATCCTGACAGGAATGGATCATTTTGTGACAAAGTCCCTAAAATGCGCCAAACCCGAAGGCTCTGCCGGCCAAAGAATTTTGTTCAGTACGACTTTATGATTAAATTCCAGCAACCGCTCTGGCTATCCGGGCCGGGCTGGAAATAACAAGAATATAAAACAGATCTCACCAGGATACCCCCGGAGCCTGTTGCGCTGGCGCTGACGCCACTTCGCAGGCTTCTGCACCACCGGAACATGACGCACAGTCAGCCAGGCGCTGGACTGTCCGTCTGTCGTTAACATTTCCGGCTTATCCTCCTGAGTTCTGTATGGGTTACGCACCCACACCATGACTTTACAGGAGCTTCTGATGTCCGCCCTCAATAAACTGGCCACCTCCATTCTGCATTTCGCTTCGGCGACCCTGACCAGTCAGGGAGCGAAGAAATTTGTAGATGCCAGCCATGATATCGAGGCGCAGCAGCGCGCCATTCTGAAGAACACTCTGGCCATGGTGGTCGGAACTGAATCCGCCCGGAAGCACGGACTGACCACCTCCATGTCGGTCGAAGAATTCCGCGAGCAGGTGCCGATCACTGACTACGACTACTGGCACGATATGATCGTAGAGCAGCAACAGTCCGGCAAACCTATGCTGACAACGTCAAGCTGTGACCGCTATCAGCCGACCAGTGGCTCGACCTCTAAAATCAAATGGATTCCGTATACCCGTCCATTCCTGGACCAGGCGGATCAGGCAATCAGTCCGTGGATGTCTGACCTGTACTCCAGCTTCCCGGGTATTAAGAAAGGCCGCCATTACTGGTCGCTGTCCTGGGTGCCGAGCGATCTGCGAAACGCGGTCAGCGAAAGTATCAATGATGACCTGCAACTCCTCCCATGGTGGAAACGCCTGTTTATGGCCGGCACCATGGCAGTACCTGAGGGCGTCTCGCTGGCTGAGTCGTCGGATGAATCCTTCTTTGCGACTTCCTGTTATCTGGTGGCCTGTACCGATCTGTCGTTTATGTCCGTATGGAGCCCGACCTTCGCCATGAGCCTGCTGCAGATGATGCAGGAGCACCGCGAAAAAATTGCTGAAGTACTGGAAACCGGTCGCTGGGTCGCGCCGTTCGACAGTCTGAAAAATGTTGAGCCGCCGAAAAATGCCAAAGCCGCCGCGTACATGCGCCAGTGGGATGGAGAAATCACCCCGGCATTTACCAAAGCCATCTGGCCCGATCTGGCCCTGATCAGCTCATGGGACACGTCATCATCAAAAGGCTGGGCTGAGAAACTTCAGGCCATTTTCCCGCACAGTGGATTCCAGGGCAAAGGCCTGTTCGCCACAGAAGGTGTGGTGACGTTCCCGATGGGAGACCTGTACCCGCTGGCGTTTACCAGTCACTTCTATGAATTCGAAGATCTGGACACCAATGAGATTCTGTTCAGCTGGGAGCTGAAAGAAAACATGCGTGTCCGTCCGATCCTGACCACCGGTAACGGCCTGCTGCGGTATTCCACCAAAGACATGCTGCTGGTGACGGGCTTTATCAACCAGTGCCCTTGTCTGCGCTTTATCAGCCGTATTGATGGTGTTGATATGGTGGGCGAAAAACTCTCACCGGATTCCGCGGTAAAACTGATCGATCATTTCTCAGGGGTCGCCGGCATGTCGCCCGTTACTCTGCTGGCTCTGCCGTCCTCCGAAGAACGCAACAAGCCCGTCTATGCCCTGCTCTGTAATGGCGGTGATGACGCCGTACAGCAGCGCAACGAACTGAGCCGTCAGCTGGAAGATCAGCTGTGCCAGCACTTTCACTACAAACTGGCGCGGGAACTCGGTCAGCTTGGACACGCAGAAATGCTGGTCGTACCGGATGCGATGGAGGTGTACACCTCTCATAAAATCGCCGGTGGTATGGTGGCGGGCAATATCAAAATTGAGCCGCTGGTACTCTGGCAGAACAATCAACTGCCAGACATTATCCGTTCAACGCTGAAAAACAGCAGTGCAGCGGAGGCTGGTGCATGAGCCAACGTTTCGTTCTCCGTCCGACACAGGAGTCCGACTCACCCGGTTTAATGGAACTGTTAGCAGATACGCCTCAGGAAGGCCGTATCCTGCTGAACTTTGAACGCCAGCCAAACTATTTCTGGGCCACCTGGGTGGGGACCAGCGCCCCTGACCTGTGGGTGATGGAAGATACTGAGCAGAATCGTTTTGCAGGTGCTTTCAGCATGGGGCACAGAGACGTCTTCGTAAATGGTGAGCGCCAGTCAGTTCGCTACGGCAGTGACCTGCGCGTGCACCGCGATTATCAGGGCGGCCGCGCTCTGCTGCGTCTGATCAAAAAAGCAGCCGAGGTGATTGGTGATGATTTTTATCAGACCGTGATCCTCAAAGATAACGCAGCGTCCATGAACACCATAGGTTCAGGTCGTCTTAAAGTGCAGCCGAAGTATTACCCTGCGGGCGAACACAGAACGAATATGATTGAGCTGCGCCAGCGCGAAAAACGCAAAACCGGTTCGCAGGTGCGCCGGGCAACAGCAGACGATATCGCTACCATGCAGGCATTCTTTGATGCCAATGCCGGCAAAAAACAATTTTATCCCTGTTATGATTTTTCCCGGCTTGGCAGTGACGATGCGTATTACCGTGACATCCGCCTGGAAGATTTCTTTCTCGCCTTCAACGAGGGTGAGCTGGTCGGTATGACCGGTCTCTGGGATCAGAAGAAGTTCAAGCAGACCCGCATTGCCGGATACAGTAAAGCGCTGCAGATTGCGCGGCCTTTCTACAACGCCTGGGTGAAAGTGTTCGGTGGGCTGAGTCTCCCTGCCGCCGGCAGCCTGACCAGCTACACCTACATGCATGCGACGGTCGTCAAAGAAAACAATCCGGAGTTACTGGCAGACCTCATCGCCAGCATCCGCCGGGAATTGCACAACGGCCCATACGATGCTCTGGTGGTGGGTTTCGACAGCCGTGATCCGCTGCACAAGGCAACGGATCCCTATAAAAAAGAAATTCTGTACAGCTGCCATTTTATGGCTGGATTCGGTGACGATCCGATGGACGAGCTTGGCCGGGATAAGCTCATGTACCTCGAAACAGCGCGCCTCTGAGGCGCGCCTTTAGTATTTTCCTGTGCATTGTGTCAGCGCATGATGACGGTAACGGACGACAGAAAACCTTATGAAGAAGTTTAAGTTCATTATTATCGGCCTGATCCTTCTGCTGGCGGCAGGTGCAGGCGGTTATTATCTTTATATCAATGCCCCGAAACCGGTCATGCAGGAACGCAGGGTGGATATCCCCATCGTACCCTTCACTCAGGTCAGTATCAGCAGCCAGGCTATTCCGGTGATGACACGGGGCCGCGTAGCTTCTGCTCAGATTCATAAAGTCGCCAGTCAGGTATCTGGTCTGGTCACGGACCTGAGCCCGAACCTGACCAAAGGTGCCCTGATTAAAAAAGGCGATCTGCTCGCTCAGATCGACGATCAGCCAATCATCCTGGACATTGCGCAGAAGAAAGCCAACCTTGCGCAGACCCGGCTGAAGCTAGAAGAAACAGAAGCTAACGCCCGGGTAGCACGACGCCAGGCCGGTAAAAACTCGTCTGATTTTGCCCGTTTTGTCCCGCAACTGGAGTATGCCACCAGTCAGGTCGAAGCCGCGCAGGCCGCCCTCGATTATGCCAACCGTCAACTTGAAAACACTCAGATTATTGCCCCCATCGATGGCAAAATCGTTGAGGTTTACATCAACCGTGGTGACCTGATCCAGACCGGTACACAGGTGGCCGTGATTTACGGCATGGATAAAGCCGAAGTTCGACTGCCTCTGAGTGATCATCAGCTGGCAATCATCGGTGCACAGGAAGCCTACTCTGACGATATGGGCCCGCGCTTTATGCCAGAGGTCACCCTGCGCGATTACGAAAGTGGTGATGAATGGGCCGGTTATCTGGTCCGCACCGACGGCGAGCGCTCCCGTAACCAACTGCTCTATGCGGTGGCTCAGGTTTCGGGGCCTGACATGACCGGGAATCAGGGTCGTTATCTTGTTCCCGGTTCGTTTGTTGAGGCAGAAATCCGTGGCCGCGAAATCCGCGATCTGAGAATTCTTCCCCGCGAAGTTGTTCAGCCTGGTGACAGTGTCTGGATGATCAACGCAGATAACACGATTCAGCTCCAGCCGGTCGATATCCGCTACCGGGGTAAAGATCAGGTTTATATTGATACCCTGCTGCCACCGGGCACCCGGATTATTTCCGGTAACTTTCACCGGCTGGTCGAAGGTATGACCGTCAGTCCGGCTAATCGCAAATAATCCGGCGGAGTTACTATGAAGCAATCAATCCGCTGGTTTGCTGAAAACCCGGTCGCCGCTAATCTGCTGATGATCTGTCTGGTCGTACTGGGCCTGATGGCCATCCCCGAAACCAGAAAAGAACTGATCCCGAATGTTTCACTGAATAAGCTCAGCGTACAGGTTAAGTTGCCCGGTGGTACCGTTGATACGGTAGAAAATAACGTCTGTAAATCCATTGAAAACCGGATTTACGACGTACAGGGCACACAGAATATGGTGTCGATGGCCTACGATGGCCTCTGCGCAATTACTCTGGACATCGTCGATGGGCATGATTCGAAAGAGATCATGGACGAAGTCAGTAAACGGGTGAATGAACAGGGCCTCTTACCTGAAGACGCCGAAGATCCGGAAATTCAGGAATTATCAGTGAAAAACCGGGTCGCCAAACTGATTATTTACGGAAATACCGGCTATACCGCGCTGGCAGAAACAGCACGTGCCCTGCGTAACGAGCTGATGGAATACCCGGACGTCAGTCTGATCGAACTGATGGATATGAGTGATTCTGAAATCCGTATCCAGGTACCGGCACATAACCTCGAAAAATATAACCTTACCTTTGACGATATTGCCGGAATGATACGTGCGCAGACCGGTTTTCTTCCGGGCGGTGTACTTGAGACAAGTGACGGCGACATTCTGATTACCAGTGACGCCTACAAAGATTCGGCCGAAGCTTACCGCAATATCATTATCTATTCAGATGCGACGGGCGCTGAAATTCTGCTGCGGGACATCGCAGAAATTACGGATACCCGTTTCAGCGCGTCATCCAATGCGACCTTTAATGGCGTTCCTTCCGTTTCTATGGATATCTACCGGGTCGGCGATCAGAGCATCATGGATATCGCGTCTGTACTGCACACCTTTGTCGACCGGCTGAACCTGCCCGATGAAATTAATACCCATATCTGGCAGGACGAATCCAAACACCTGAAAAGCCGCATTGAGCTTCTGCTGGAAAATGCCTATCAGGGCTTAATACTGCTGTTTATTACCCTGCTGTTGTTCCTCAACGGCCGCCTGTCGTTCTGGGTGAGTATGGGTATTCCGATTGCCTTCCTCGGCACGCTGTTTGTGATGCCAATTTACGATGTTTCGATTAACGCGGTGTCACTGTTCGGCTTTATTCTGGTGCTCGGTATCGTAGTGGACGACGCGGTCGTGGTCGCTGAGTCGATTCATTTAAAAAATGAAGCCGGCATTTATGGCACCCGGGCGGCCCTCGAAGGCGTCTACGAGGTATACAAACCAATTCTGTTTGCAGTCGCCACGACAGTCGTCGCCTTTATGCCGCTGCTGTCGCTGCCGGGGCCAGAAGGCAAACTGATGCAGGCCATCCCGATTGTGGTGATCGCGACACTGGTGTTTTCTCTGGTCGAGTCTCTGTTTATTCTGCCTGCACACCTGTCTCACACCAGTGCTCCGAAAGGGAAAAAGAAAGAAGCCATCCCGACTCTGAAAATGATTCAGGACCGCTTTGATCAGGGCCTGCGCTGGTTTGCACAAACGGTTTATGCCCCGGTACTGCGCTCCTGTCTGCAGATGAAAGGGCTGATTGTGCTGGGCTTTACCATCGCCTTCGTTCTGATGCTGGTACTGATGCTCACTGGCTGGATCCGCTCTTCTCTTTTTGCAGAGGTAGAAGCCGACGCCGTGGTGGCAAAACTCGCCCTGCCGGAAGGCTCACCGCGCCATAAAACAGAAGCCGTTGTCGCACGCCTGACCAACGCAGCAGAGCTGCTTAAGCATCGCTATGCGATGGCGGACACACCGGCAATTGATCACATCTATGCGGTAGTGGCTCCGAAAGACAGTAAGAGCAATATAAAGTCGTCGCAGGATCTTGATCACACGGCGGAGATTACTCTGGAACTCGTCCAGCAGCGCGACAGTCGCGTCAGTGGCCGGGATATCATTTCTAAATGGCGGGAAATTGCTGGCGAAATTCCTGAAGCCAGTCAGCTGAGCTTTACCGCCAGCCTGAACCCGGCCCGTCCGGACCTGCAGGTAGAACTCAGTTCAAACAACCCGGATGACCTGAAGGCCGCGGCCAACGAGCTGGTCGATGCGCTTAAGCGTTTTTCTGGTACGTACGATGTCCGCCACTCTCAGGAAGACCGTAAGCAGCAGGCCGATATTGTGCTGCGCGATAATGCCAACTCTCTTGGGCTGACCCAGCAGGGTGTTGTCAGTCAGATTAATAAATCCTTCCAGGGCAGCGTCGTTCAGCACGTTCAGACCCGGGACGATGAAATTGAAGTCTGGCTCGGCCTGGCCGAAGACGAGCGGGAATCGTCATGGCACCTCGAAAATATGCATATCCGCTATGCCGACGGTCAGTATGTGCCGCTCTATTCTATTGCCGATATTATTTATCGCGATGCACCAACACATATTAAACGTGGCGAACGTAAGCGTGTGGTCACCGTCAGTGCGTTTGTCGACAGCAGTAAAAACTCGGTGATGCAGGTGCAGAAACTGATGGAGAAAGACATTCTGCCTCAGCTGATCGCGAAGTATCCGGGCATGAGCTGGAACCCGGGAGGTCAGCAACGTGACCTGGCGGCGTTTATGTCGACCCTGCTGAATTACTATCTGATTGCGGTGCTCGGGATGTACCTGCTGATGGCGGTACTCTTCCAGTCTTACTCACAACCGCTGATTATTCTTTACGCGATTCCGTTCGGCATTATGGGGGCAGTGATCGGCCACCAGCTGTTTGGTATGGTAATCAGCTCATGGTCGTATGTGGGCATGGTGGCCGTCAGTGGGGTCGTGGTGAACGATAACCTGGTGCTGATGGATTACATCAATACCAAGCGCGCCGAAGGGGCGTCTATTTATGACGCCGTACTGGAAGCGGGTCAGGCCCGTTTCAGACCGATTCTGCTGACCTCTCTGACGACGTTTGCCGGACTGGTACCACTTCTCCTTGAAACCAGCCTGCAGGCACAGTTCCTGATTCCTATGGCCATATCACTGGCGTTTGGCGTGCTGTTCGCCACCGCGATCAGCCTTCTGCTGGTACCCGCCACTTACCTGTTACTGGACGACGTCGTCGTCGGTTCGAAGAAACTGCTGTCGAATCAGAAAGTGGAAATCACCGTAGAACAGGCCTATGAAATGGGCTTCCAGAAAGGGGCTGCGAATGTGCGCACCCGCAACCCGTTTGCCAACGAAGATCTGCTGGCGGCCAGCTGGGATGCGGGTTATCAGGATGGGCAGAGCACCCGCTGAAGGGTATGCCCCCGCCTGCGCGGGGGCGACGCCTGAGATTCCCTACCGGTGCAACCAGGCGTCATAAAAGGTCTATGAATCAGTTCACTGTGATGTAAGGGATCTGATCCACCAGATCACTGACAACCACTCCGTCTTCCCGTGGGAAGCATTCAACAAACTGCCACTCAATCTCGCCCACGGCAAAGCGCTCGGGGTTATCCCGCAGGCGCCCGAAGGTCACTTTCGCCACCGCGCCATATCCATAGTGCATCAGGCCGGGGGCATTACGCTTGGTCAGCCCGAAACAGAAGCCACCCAGCGAATAAGCGGCCAGCGCATTCACGCCGTCTTTGTCGTGCAGAGCCAGCGGCTGTGGCGTGTGCGAATGATGGCCGATGACACCGTCAAACAACCGGAGCCAACGCTTCATATGCGTCACAGCCCAGGGACGGGGATAACACTCCATTTCGTATGCCCAGTGAGGGAACAGGAGGTTAAATGCATCGTCACGGCGGTATTGCTCAGGGGTTTCATCCAACCAGGCAAGCTTGTCTCCGTCGTGACGGTTACTCCACTGAGTGGCGGCAATCACACGTAATGACGGATGCAGATCGGCGAACGGTTCATTTCTGAGGCCCACGCGGTGGAATCCTGCCTGACTGAATTGATCAGCCGAGCAGTCACATTCGTCCGGGCCAAAATCACCGGCATGGTTATTCGCAAACGACAGCCAGGTTTTTTCGGCAGGAAACATATCCGCCAGCTGAGTAATAATGTCCCGCTCATGCTTCTGGTCGGGTCCTTTTTTCGCGCAATCCGTCACCACGCCTTCCATATTCAGCATCACGGCATCGCAGGGTGCGAAAAATGCTTTCAGTGACTCCGAGGCCGCCCAGGGTTTGCCAAACATCATCATCACGTCACCACCAAACCCGACGGTCACTTCCGGGATAATATCGTTGGCGGTTGTTTTACGGCTGATGTACTGAATATTTTCAGGGTTCTTTTTCGATGGCCCTTTCAGGTTACGCCACAGAAGAGAAAGTGCATCCAGAGCGCGCGGGTACGGATCATGCCAACGGCGCTTCTCTTTGCGCCCGCCGACGTGAAATGTTTCACCCAGAATTTCATCCACTTCTTTCTCACGCTGATCCCAACGACGGGACTGCAGGTGAGTAAAGGCCAACGCCAGGCGCCAGGTCAGGATATACAGCGGAAAATACAGGCTGTATGCCGCGGTCATCCAGCTGTAACTGTCGACCCAGACACCGACCTGGTCGGCGTTTGTCAGTGTATAAACCGAAATAATTTTGCAGATATTGGCGGCGATCAGCAGCACCCACCAGAGAGGCACCAGCCAGTTCTCTGCCCGGTGTTCGTGACTGACGGGCACCGAACGTCGCCACATGGCGATCATCATGCGCAGAGCAAAGAAAATACCCAACATCAGACGGGTAAAAATAATCATCGAGTTCGCCAGCGAATGATGACGCTCTTCATAAATCGCAACGAGATTCCGGGCGGCGAAATACAACCAGACAACAAAGAAAAATGTCAGAGCAATCAGTGTCGCCAGAATCTGACTGGCACGGATGTAGCCATCCGTTTTCAGCATGCTCTGATCCTCTGGCAACAGCGCAGAAATCAGAGTTTCCTGAGACACATCGGCAACACCATACAGGGAATAAATGCCGTGAAAGAAACCAACAATGGTGAGAACGCCAGAAATCACCAGCATAGGCAGAAGCCAGCGGTTCAGGCGGTGAAGATCGTAAAACGGATAGGGTTGCATCTGCGTCCGTCCCTTCGGTGTTCTTATTGTTTATTGTCCGACAGGCTGATGCTGGGCGCCGCGGAGCGCCCGCTTAACGGATGCCTGTCACAGGGACAGACAGTTTACCGCACGATCAGCAAGATCCCGTAAAAAATATGGGTAACCATCGCTGCTCAGATCGATATGTGCGCCAAGTGGGTCAAGTTCACCATGTTTGACCGGAAGATCACCCACCACACTGACGACCAGCGCCGGTGAAAATTCTGGCTCACGGAAAACGCAGGCCACTTCGCCACGACGCAACTGATCCCGCATCATCTGCAGGGTGCGCATACCAGGCTTCTGTTCCGGAGTCAGGGTAAACGCCCCGACCTGGTTCAGGCCACGCTCATACACCCAGTGATCGTAGGCCCGGTGGAAAACAAAAAATCCCCGGTCTTTCACCGGTGCCAGCACCTGATCGCTATAGAGCACAGCCCGTTCAACCTGACGGGCGAAATCTGAAGCGTCTTTCCCCAGCGCATCAGCCAGTGCCGCCTGAGCTTTGAGAACCACAGGTACAGACAACCAGTAATGAGGATCACGAGGCTGCTCTGGCGTTGCCAGCTTTGACAGATCGATCCAGGTTTTGTCTGGCCAGCGACGCGCAAAACCACTGAGGTAAGGCTCAGCCACCGGGCCAGTCCAGAGAATCACGTCAGCTTCCTGCAGGCGGTCAACATCGGAAGGACGCAGTGCAAAGTCGTGCGGGCTTGTTCCCGCAGGGAGAAGGGTCTGCAGCTGATCACTGTTCACAACAGAGGCCGCGACAAGTGCCAGAGGGTGAACACTGGCAAGCACTTTCTTTTCTGTTGCGGCCCAGAGGTTAAAAGACAATGTGGTGAAAATCACCAGAACGGCAGTCTTCAGGAATTTCATGATGGTAACCGGGGTAATCTGTCGTAGAATTGCTACATTATAACCTAAGGTGAGCTTATGCCCCATACCCATGATCATGGCCACTGCATCGATACTGCGATGGCCGCAGCACGTCGCCTCTGTGAAGAACGCGGTGCCCGGCTGACCCCGGTAAGGCGCCGTGTGCTTGAGCTGGTATGGGCGAACCACAAACCTACCGGTGCCTACGAGCTGCTGCCGCAACTGGCACAGGACGGGTTCAACTCGGCCCCTCCGACCGTCTACCGGGCGCTCGATTTTCTGCTCGAACTGGGGCTGATACACCGAATCAGCTCACTGAATGCTTTTATTGGCTGCGATCATCCCGGCAGCGCCCACCCGACCGGCTTTTTTATCTGCCACAAATGCGGGGAAGCCACCGAATTGCCTCCCGATGAGTTAAGTGCTCTGGCGGAGCGTCTGGAAGCACTGCTGGGCGTGCGGGTCGAAGGTGAAACGCACGAGCTGACAGGACTGTGTTCCAATTGCCGGAAAGCCGCATGAATCAGGCACCACTCCTGGAAGCCAGCCACCTGTCGCTGAGTTTCCGTCAGAAAACCGTACTCGACGACATCAGTCTGACGTTACTGCCAGGGCAGATTATTACCCTGATCGGCCCCAACGGGTGTGGTAAATCGACACTGACAAAAGTGCTGCTCGGCCTGCAGAAAACAGACAGCGGGCGTGTCTCCCGCCGCAAAGGTCTGCGAATCGGCTATATGCCACAGAAACTTACCCTTGATGAACGTATGCCGTTGTCGGTCAGTGGCTTTCTTGGGCTCACCCGGGACGCCAGACGAGCGGACATTGACCATTGGCTGGCACGTCTCAACATTACCCAGCTGGCATCACAGAGTGTGCATAACCTTTCCGGTGGCGAGTGGCAGCGGGTTCTGCTGGCGCGCGCACTGCTGATCAAACCGCACCTGCTGGTGCTGGACGAACCCGTCCAGGGTGTCGATGTTCAGGGCCAGCTGGAACTTTACCGACTGATCCCGGAACTGCGCGACGAACTGGGCTGCGGTGTTCTAATGGTGTCTCACGATCTGCATCTGGTCATGGCTGCCACGGATGAAGTCATCTGCCTGAATGGACACGTCTGCTGCTCAGGGCACCCCGAATCAGTCTCTGCCAACCCGGCGTATCTGGAACTGTTTGGCCGTCGCCTCGACAGCAGCATCGCGCACTATACCCACCACCATGATCACGAACACTGTGATGGTCACCATCACGGAGACCACACGCATGACTGACATTCTGCAGGCCTGGTGGCTGATGCCACTCTTCGCCGGCGTCCTGCTGGCGCTCTCGGCCGGCCCGCTGGGCAGTTTCGTGGTCTGGCGCCGCATGGCTTTCTTTGGGGATACGCTGGCACACGGTGCTCTGCTGGGCATCACGCTGGGCGTGCTCAGCGGAATTGATCTGACGCTGGCACTGATCACAGGATCTGTCGGGCTCGCGTTGCTCTTGCTGCCACTGCAGCAGGCCAGCCGCCTGTCTTCGGACACTCTGCTCGGCATTGTCTCGCATGGGACGCTGGCTGTCGGTCTGGTCGCACTCAGCCTGGCCGATGGTATTCGTGTCGATCTTATGGGATATCTGTTCGGGGATCTGCTCGCCATCGACAGTACCCACGTGGGCTGGCTGCTACTGTCGACTGGCCTGACCCTGGGACTGATTGCGTTTTTCTGGGATGCGTTACTGGCCGTGACCGTCAGCCCATCTCTGGCACGTATCGAAGGCCGCCCGGTCGCAGCTCTGGATCTGCTGCTGATTATTCTGCTCGCCTTTACGGTGGCTCTGGCGATGAAAGTCGTCGGTATTCTGCTGATCAGCGCCTTGCTGATTATCCCACCGGCGGCGGCCCGGTCACTCAGCCGCTCTCCTGCTCAGATGGCAGCACTGGCGTCTCTGGCAGGCGTAGTCGCCGTCATGATGGGAATGAGCGCTTCCTTTTTCTGGGATACGCCGGCAGGCCCGAGCATCGTTGTTTCGGCCATGCTGCTGTTCTCGCTCAGTCTGCTGAAGCGTGACTGAGAAGCGCCTGCAGCACTGGCGCCAGACGCGTCGGTTGATGGGGAGGTTCGATATAGCCCCGATAATTACCAGCCGGGTCGAGTAATACGATATTCGCTGAATGATCCATCAGGTAGGCCTGTCCTTCCCCCCGCTCAACGCGGGCATAAAAAGCATTCACCGCCAGAGCCAGCTCACTCAGGCTCCGCTTATTGCCCGTCAGAGCAATAAACGCGGGATTAAAGTAATTAAGATACGGGCCAAGGCCGTCAGGTGTGTCCCGCTCCGGATCGACACTCACCATAACCACCTGCAGCGCTGACTGCTCCTCCGGGGTCAGTTGCTTCCAGGTCTTACTGAGATGCATCAGTGTCATCGGACAGACATCCGGGCAGAAGGTGTACCCAAAAAACATCACCACCCACTTTCCTCTCAGGGAAGAAAGGTCAACAGGCGCCCCCTGCTGGTTCTGAAAAGACAGATCCGGCACTGGCATACCCTCAAACAGCACCACGCCTGCCGCCCGGTTCAGTACCTTGTCAGCGGTTGGAGGGGCCAGCAGAACCCCAGCGATAAATGCTGCAGCGAGTGCAGAACCCAGTAAAATCGCCCTAAACATCAGAATCTCCGGACTAATCAAATGTCATCCCGCTCTATTGTAACAGCGTCAGGACAATCGCTGCCTGCGGCAGATCAGCGCACCATCTGGGCGCTCAGCTGGCCCATCATACTGAGCAATATCACTGTCCCGCTGCTGGGGCTGATCGACACCGCGATTCTGGGACATCTGGATGAGATTGAACCACTCGCGGCCGTCGCAATCGGGGCGCAACTATTTACTCTGCTGATCTGGAGCTTTGGCTTTCTGCGGATGGGCACAACCTCCCTGACCGCTCGTCACCTCGGGGGCCACGGACAACAGTTAACAATAAGAGTACTTGAGCAGGCTGTGTGGCTGATTATTCCTGTCAGTCTGATATGTCTGACCCTCGCATACACGCTGATCCCTGTCGTTCTGCCTCTGTATCAGGCCAGTTCAGAAGTCACTGCAGGCGCTGGACACTATCTGGCGATACGTTCCGCCGGCATTCCTCTGGTACTGCTGCAGTACGCTCTGACGGGGTGGTTTATCGGCCGCGGAGAAACCCGCATCCCCATGGTGATGCTGATCAGCGCAAACCTGATCAATGCCGCTGTCGACTTTCTGCTGGTCTGGCACTTTTCAATGGGCGTCGCCGGGGTTGCCATTGGCAGCCTCTGCGCCGACGCTACTGCCGTGATCATCGCTCTGGCCGCTGCCTGGCAACGGGGACTCAGATTTCCACTGCGCCGGCCGTGGTTTGAATTTCAGCGGCAGATGCTGAGAGTAAACAGCGATCTCTTTGTGCGTACGTTCTGCCTGCTGATGGTATTCGCCCTGTTCACAGCCCTTGGTGCACGTCAGAGCAGTGAAGTGCTGGCGGCCAATGCCATCCTGATTACCCTGCTGCTGTTTATATCCAATGCGTTGGATGGCTTTGCGCATGCAACAGAGACACTGACCGGACAGTATCTGGGCGCACGCCACTATGTGGCGCTGCCACGGATCTGTTTTCTCACTCTGACTGACAGTGCTCTGGTTGCCGCAGGGCTGGCTGCAATACTGTACTGGGGAGGTGACACACTGCTGATGTTACTGACAGACCAGCCTGCACTGATCCCACAGCTGATGGATATTCACCTCTGGTTGTGGCTGTTGCCTGTCACAGGGTTCCTCAGCTACTGGCTCGATGGCCTTATGATTGGTGCTCAGGCCACCCGGGCGATGCGTAACACTATGCTGATCGCCGCCGTTGTTATCTTTGCCCCGCTGGCGACACTGCCTTTATGGTCAGAAAACTGGCACCTCACGGGCGTCAGAAATGAGAACACACTGCTCTGGATCGCCTTTCATGTCTTTTTACTGGCGCGGGCAAGCTTACTTTTTCCCACTTTTCTGACACTTTGCAGAAATCCGGCGAAATTTTCCTGATGATTCTGGCGTATGCGTCAATCTTTACTATACTTTTTTTGTGAGGCGAGAAACAAAGCCGTAACTTCTTGTTTTTAAAGGAAAATAAAATTGTCAGCACACGCAGCATTCAACACGGAAGCCCTGTCAGCACTGATCGAAGACGCCCTCAAGCAGGAAGAAAAACACCACTTACTGGCAAATCTGATACGCCATCGCCTGGATGACATCAGTCGCATCATCCGTCTGCCAGACAACGATCCCGTCATGCACCTCTGTCAGTACGTTGTCGATTACATCCGCTATCTGCCCGCCATGCTGAATGATCTGGATACCGCAGCAACACAGACCGGCATGACGGCAGTGACGGACCCGGTTATCCGCGCTGCACAACAGTTTTTACTGACACCACCAGCCGAACTGGAAAAAGAAACTGGCTTAATTGCGCTGATGGATGAAGCCTACCTGGCCTTCCGTCTGTTGGAAGAAGTTAACGAATCCTGCATTCACCGCATCGGCCAGCCACTGATTCCGCTCGATATGTGTCTGTCGAATATCATGATTCATACTCTGATCGGCGAACCCTTCGCTAATGAGCTGGACGCGATGGTAGAGCTGCGCGTCGAACGCCTGTTCGAAAAGCGCCGCAGCTACGAAGACACGGCATTCGGAAGCTTTATGCAGCGTCTGAAAAGCGCTGACGTCGCTCACCTTGGGCAACGCTGGTCCTGCTTTTCATCGCAGCTGGGGTGTGCCAGCGCTCTGCTGTAATTCTGCTCACCCCTGATGAATGTGGCGCTGCAGAAACTCCTGCAGCGCCCTGACGCGAGCGCTCTGACGCAGATCTTTGTGATATACAAACCACATCTGCGAGCCCGACTGTGGCAATGGCAGGGTGACCTCGGTCAGACGCTCGTCATCGGTTTCGTTGCGCCGCAGATTGACCGAACTCATTGGGCCAATTCCCATCCCAGCACGCACCGCCGCCTCGATATCATTAAAGCTGTTGCTCTGGAATGCGATCTGCTCGGGCCGCACCTGATCAATCAGCTGACGGACACTCGGGATGCGGGACTTATCGCCGGTAGGCAACACCCAGAGGTGATCATTCATTTCTTCGAGCGTCACTGGCAGACCATAGCGACGCGCGTAGTCTTCCGATGCGTAATAGCGCAGGGCAACGACGGACAGCGGGCGGGCGATCAGATCTGTCTCTCTGGGTTCATTTCCAATGCGTATCGCTGCGTGCACTTCGCCTCCGGAGAGCGACATCACGTCGTCCGTCGCAACAATCTGTACCCGGATCTGCGGATATTCCTGGCGGAAGCGATACAACAGCGGGGCAAAAAAGGTCGAGAAATCGGTGACGGTCGAGATCCGTAATGTCCCGCCCGGCGAGCTGTCAGCCGTCGCCAGGGTATTACACAGTCTCTGCACCTCCCCTACGATCGGGCGCATCCTGTCTTCCAGCAGTCGCCCAGCGTCCGTCAGCTGATAACCACGCTGATGGCGGATAAACAGACGTATGCCCAGACCATTCTCCAGCCGGTTGACCGCCCGCAGCACCGTGCTGTGGTTGATCCCCAGCACCTCGCCCGCACGACTCAGGCTGCCCTGATCGGCGACCTGAAAGGCAATTCTCAGGTCATCCCAACGAATATCTCTGTCCAATATTAAAAGACTCCCTCAGAGTTCTGTGCATTTTTGCACAACTATTGTCCACACAGAGAACTATTTACTGTAAAGAATTCAGGCTAGGGTTATATCAGTTGAACAGTGACGACAGGGATTCCGGATATGGGCCTGAAAAACACAGAACACTCGTACGGTTGGCTGGCGATTGCCCTGCACTGGCTGGTTGCACTTGCCATCTTCGGCATGTTCGGGCTCGGGCTCTACATGGTCGAGCTGACCTATTACGATGCCTGGTACAAAGGATCTCTGGATCTGCACAAGTCGGCGGGACTGCTTCTGGCTTTCGTCGTATTGCTGCGCTTTGTCTGGCGTGTCATTAATCCCCTGCCAGAAGGCCTGTCAGAGAAACCTCTGGAAAATCTGGCCGCTCACTTAGCCCATATGGCTCTGTACCTGGTAATGGCTGCACTCTTTATCAGTGGTTATCTGATTTCTACCGCTGAAGGCCACGGCATTGAAGTGTTCGGGCTATTTACTGTGCCCGCGACGCTGACTGGCGATAACCAGGAAGACATCGCCGGCGACATACACGAGTGGCTGGCATGGGGGCTGATCGGACTCGTCGCTCTGCATGCACTGGCGGCACTGAAACACCACTTTATCAATCGGGACGGAACCTTGCTGCGCATGTTCCGTCCACAGAAATAACGACCGACCTACTCAGGAGAGTAAAAATGAAAAAACTGCTGTTAGCGACTGCATTTTCCGGACTGGCCATGACCTCAGCTTTTGCTCAGGCGGCTACCTACGATATCGACAATGAGGGCGCCCACGCCTCGATCAATTTCAAAATTCAGCATCTGGGATACAGCTGGCTGACAGGTCGTTTTAATGACTTTGACGGCACTTTTGAGTACGACAAAGCAGCACCGGCCAAGTCGTCCATTAACGTCACTATTGATACCACCAGCATTGATTCGAATCATGCTGAACGTGATAAGCACCTGAAAGGCTCAGACTTTCTGGATGTCAAAAAGTACCCAACGGCAACGTTCAAAAGCACTGGCTTTAAATCTACTGGTGAAGGCAAAGGTGAAATCACCGGCGATTTCACACTGCACGGTGTGACCAAGTCGATCACCTTCCCGGTAGAACGTCTGGGTGAAGGCAACGATCCATGGGGCGGTTACCGCGCTGGCTTCACCGGCGCAACCACGCTCAAACTGAGCGACTATGGTATCGACTACAACCTGGGCCCGGCGTCTACTCATGTAGAAATCGAGCTGCATGTTGAAGGTAAGCGTCAGTGATCTGACCGGGCCAGCGGACGCTGGCCCAACCCTGTCCCGTTCAGGTACTCAGCAACGGAGTCACGTAAAGCACTTCTGCCGGAGCGCCTGTTACCGATCCCCCCGGAGCCTCCCGGCTCACCGCAATGGCTTTAACCATATCTGCAGACAGATCTTCTGTCAGAGGCAGTACCAGACTTCCGTCTTCCGGCATTAAGCCCAGCGACCTTGGCGCACCACCATCAGCCGGTACCATCCAGAGTTCGTAATCGTATTCAGCGCTGACTGACACCAGACCCGTCGCGCGGACGGCAATCTGCTGATCACTGACGTCCAGTAACCAGAGCGTCTGCCCGTCTGCATCAGTGAACACGGCCACCTGTTCCACCATGACTGGCGCCGGCCCCGGTACCGTCAGGTAGAGACCCGCCAGCACCATGGCTGCCGTCGCAAAACCACCTGCCCAGGATACCCAGCGACGTGAAGGTGCCGGCTCATCGTTGGCGGCAACCGCCATTCCCAGACGGGCACGGATCTGTGGCCAGACATGCGCTGGCGGTGGCTGCGGCTCAAGCCGGTCATTGAGCGGATCAAGCATCTGTTCCCAGAACCATACACGCTCACGAATCCGCGTTTTCTGCTGCATAAGACGTATAAAGCGTCGACGCGCCCTGCCTTCCAGGGTTCCCAGCACGTAAGCCGAGGCCAGAGCGTCCAGACGTTCTTCAGATGAGTAATTCATTGTTCAAGACACCTCTTTAACGCCTGTAAACCACGACGGATCCAGGTTTTCACTGTTCCCAGAGGTGTTCCGGTATGGTTCTGTATTTCGCTGTGCGTCAGCCCGCGGTAGTACGCCAGGTGCACAAGCTGGCGCTCGCCGGATTCCAGCTGAGCGAGGCAATGCTCCATGGCCTGATAGTCAGAACTCTCCTCCGTCACCGGGGCTTCTGCCAGTTCCGGGGCCATGTCATCAAGAGAGTCCTGGCGATCCTCCTTTCTGCTGATGCTCCTGAGCATGTCGATACACCGGTACCGCACAATGCTACCCATCCAGGTAATCACAGCACCACGCCCGGCGTGATATTCACCCGCGTTGTGCCAGATTTTCACATAAGCTTCCTGCAGAGCTTCGTCGGCGCGCTCCGGAGAGCGCAGCAGCTGCATAGCGATGGCGTAAAGCCGCGACGACGTACTTTCGTACAATTGCTGAAAGGCATCCTGCTCCCCCATCGCCACGGCGCGGATCAGAGTCTGATGGTCCTGTTCTGTCATAACCGGTATTCCTTAAATCTGCTGTCAGTCTCTATACGCTGCTGCTCCACAACTGGATGTTCTGTCACGTCAGAACGCCGTCAGCGATGTCCGGTAGAGGACGGTGCCCGGGACACCACTCGACGATCCGCCAGGTACTTCCCGCGACACCATCAGGATGCCCTCGCGATTGTCTGCCAGTAGCTGAGGTAATCCTGTCGCACGGATGCCTTCCTCAGGCAGTAACCCCAGGGATTCAGGGACGCCGCCCGTCACAGGTTGATACCAGAGTTCAAAATCGTACATATCGCTCAGGGTTACAGCACCGGTTGCCTGTAGCTTCAGTTCGCCACGGGAAGCCTGGATCACCCACAAAGGCTGGTGCTCAGCTTCAAACACCGCCAGCCGTTCCAGTGACGCCGGGGGTTCCTGCGGCCAGATGACGACTATACCAAGATACAGCAGAACCGCCGTTACAAAGCCGGCCAGCCAGCCCCAGTTGCGCTCGGCATTGACGCCATCTGCAATCTCATCGGCCTGCTGAAGTTGCTCTGTGACAGGACGCAGCAGCCTCTGCCAGTAACTGACCCGTTCACGAGCTTTCTCAGAGTCTTCGATCAAACGCTGAAAACGCAACCGGGCTCTGCCCTGAAGACTGCCGGTTACGAACGCTGCAGACAGAGCATCGAGACGATCATCATTGAGATAGTTCATTTTCACCCCCACCGTTAAACCCACACACAGGTCCAGATCAGACCTTCATAGTTCAAGGTTAGAAGTCAGATTAAGGCTGCTGCCAGTCACCGGAACCTTACTCTCCTGACACAGGTCAAGCAGCCCGCATGGCATCTGGGTATGCTGGGTGTAGAAATTTTGTAACGGCAGAAACACACCCGCAGGAGGCCAACATGGATACAGTACAGATCCGCGCCCAGCTCGAAGACAAGCTGAAAGAGCTGGAGCAGCGCTCAGCTCAGGCAGAGCGGCATGCCAGCCACAGAGACGAAGGCCTGTCCGCCGATTTTGCCGAGCAGGCAGTCGAGCGGGAGAACGATGAAGTACTGAGCGCGATCGCCGACGAAAGTGAGCAGGAAGCCCTGCAGATCCGCCAGACGCTCACACGGATGGATAAGGGATTGTACGGAATCTGTTCTGGTTGCGGTGAAGCCATCACACCCGCAAGACTGGCGGCAATTCCCTATACCAGCCAGTGCGTCGATTGTGCAGAGTAGGCACCCTCAGAGGCGTGCCAGCACCCAGTAGCTGCCCAACGCAGCGAGTATCGCCGACAGATACCTGACCAGTACCCGGTGGTACCAGCCCTGGTTCCGTAGGTGAATCAGCAGCGGCATGATGACCAGGGTGATGGCGACCTGTCCGGCTTCGACGCCCAGATTAAAGCCAAATAATGCCCAGGCCATGTTGCCGGTTTCCGCGGTCAGTTCCCCCAGAACACTGGCGAAGCCAAAGCCGTGTACCAGACCAAACAGAAAGACCACAACGGTGCTCGCTGGCAGGTATGGGCGAAGGTTGTGAACAGCGGCGGCAACGACCGACACAGCAATGATTAATTCAACCCAATACCCGGGAAGTGCCAGCCAACCGAGGGCACTGGCGCTCAGTGTCAACGAATGTGCCACGGTAAACGTAGTAACGTATAACAGCGCCGTTTTCACGCAGGTGCGTGTGTCTGACGCCGGCTGCCAGCGGTTGTTGTTCAGCACCAGTACCGAGACCAGCAGCAGTGTCAGCAGAAAAGCAACGTGGTCTGGCCCCAGCAGTATATGAATAACACCCTGCACAAAAAATTCGGCAAAGGTTTCCTGATTTAATTCCGACGCGGTCATATCGGCTGTGACGAAAAAGCTTTCCGCAGATTCCAGTACGCCCTGTCGCACCTGATCCCCCACGGACAGGTTCCAGAGCAAGCGATGTTCGGGAAACTGAGCGAATAAAGCGCTGTAAGTTACCGTGACCGGACCATCGGTGTTGCACAGGACATTGAGTGGAGCAATCAGCGCCGCCGACGCGCCACGCTCATTGTTAAACCGGAGTGGGCTGCCGGGTTCTGTCACACAGGCGTCAGCCCCCCTCTGAATACGGATATGACGCTGAATAAAGGCTCTTATGTCAGGAGTAAGCGCTTTTACTTCTCCCCAGCGCAACTCACCATCACGATTGCGGTCAAGGCCCAGACGCTGTTCAAGATCAATCAGCTGCCATTGTACTGTGCCCTTCAGGTCAGTACCGTCTGCCTTCAGAGACATAAGGGCAGTGCTGCTCTGATGCGCGGATACCCACAGTGGCCAGGTCGTTATCAGAATAAAAATAAGATAGCGTTTCATCACAGATCTCCCGGAATAAGGGTGTCATTGGTCTGAGACAGCCAGCTCAACTCCGGCATTTTTTTCCCTTCACCGAGGGTCGCGTAATACAGAGAAATAAGGCTGGCGTAGCTGCTATCCCGACGGTTAATTCTCTGGGAAATACGCTCACTCGCATACTCCCGCCAGACATAGCTGCCATCAGAAATCTGTTGTTCTGCCCGGGCTAACTGAACAATCAAAACATCATCGGGAAAATCTGCACGACCGTAGTCCTGCAGGAGAGAAATGACGCTTGCGGGTTGTTTCATCTGCAACAGAGCCTCACTGTGATGAACCAGGTCTGCGACACTCAGGGATGCCTTGTCAGACCAGTGCCGGTACAACTGATCAACCTGTTCGTAATCTGCGGTTTTCAGGAGGGAAGCAGCCTTCTGGTAAATCACCCAGGCAGTCAGGCTGCGCCCCTGCGGCGTCATGTCTTTGCTGAACCTGTTCAGAAACGACGTAAATAACTGTCGCTGAGAATCGTCTGCACCCGACTGCAGCCCCATACTGCATATGGCAGCGACATCTGACTGGACCAGCATCAGTGAAAGGCACGCCTCGTGTGCGGGTTTAACGAGCCCCTGCTCGTGATACACCTGGGACAACATGAGCTGCGCACTGGTGTAATACGCGGAGGTCTGTTCAATATTTTCGAGAACAGACGCAGCGCGAGTGAAGTCATGACCATGTTGCAACAGTCGAGCGCGGAAATAGGCAATTTCATCCGTCACCCCACATGAATCACTGTCTTCTTCCTCTTCGATACCGTCCATCAATCCGTATATCCGGTCATAGCGCCAGGACTCACCAGGCCTGTCTGCCAATAAAAAATGTTTTCTTATTTCATCCAGACGCTCTGCGTGAGGTAGCTGAACGGCCTTAAGCTGGTCTTCACTCCAACGCGCAACGACAACGTCATCGTCGGGTTCCGACCACATTTCAGAGGCGGACGCTGCGGTTGCTGCGGTTGCTGCGGTTGCTGCGGTTGCTGCAAGCAATATGAACACACCAGCGATCGCAATCCGGAAGCTGATGCAGTTGATCAGACGGTTAATGAACATCGTTTATTCCCGGGTATTGTGAAAATTCTGCGCAATGAAAAAACCCGGAGCCACATCGTGGCCCCGGAAAGTCATTCACTCGCCAGTGAGATACGAGAAAGAGAACTCGTCGGCGTTATCAGTGATCTCAAGATCATTAATTTTTAACGGCTCTGAATTTTCAGATGCCGAAAAAATTTCGTCGATCAGTTGAGTCAGTAATACGCCTGTCTGCTCTGTCACGTCATCACCCGGACCGGTCAGGTCGAGCGTCTGATTACTGCTGCCGTTATCCGAACATGCGCTGAGAAAAACGACGCTCATAATCATCAGTAGTGAAGAAGTTTTCATGTCTGTCTCCTTACGTTACGGCGTTGGAGTAACTGACCCTGCAAGCGGTGCCAGCAGGTATGGAAAGACATCATTGACATAGGTGGAATCAATCGGTGCCAGATCGGAAAACGGCTGATCTCCAGTCGGTGCATCGCCCGGACTGCAGAGCCCCAGATCGTCCGTCGCATTACCATCACCATCGAGGTCTACCGGATGACACAGAGCACCCATGACGACACGGAGAGCGATATCAACAACATCGTCGCCCGGACGACGACCATTCGGGAAGCCAGCCAGATCACCTGCGACCACACCAAATGCACTCTGCTCTGCGGCGGCCGTTGGTGCAATGATGGTATTCAGACGTACCATTTCAGAGGCGGTCACGGTCGACAACTGGTTCACACCCGGAAAGCCCGTCAGAAAGGCTGTCACCAGATCAGTACGAGGAATATTGGACGGTGCAATATTGTCCGATGCCCCCAGTGCATCGCGGAAGAGAATATCCAGCAGAGCGGGCAACGTCGGGTGTGTCACATAGTCTGCAAACTGACCATCATCTTTGGGCTCAGAGGCATTAAAGGTGTCTTTATCGCTCAGCCCGATAACCACTTCGTTTACCAGCGGCATACCAAGACGTGAGACCTGAGTCCACGCACCACCATTCACTTCCGGTTTAGCAAACGATGCTTCAGGGTTGAGGATACGGGCCTGCTGCTGACTGGCACTTGTCCAGGCGCCAATGACTCCATTACCAGAACCCGTTACACACGAAACAGGTACTTCCAGTGCGATAGATGTGACGTTTTTATCTACGAGATCATCATTCGCATCGTCCTGTGCACTGCCGTCAGCATCCAGCGGCGTATAATTTACCAGGTCAAACGTTTTCCCCAGGTTAACCACGAAGGGGTCCTTACGCTGACCAACAAATACCTTACCTCCCGCATCACACCCGGGGATGGTCAGGTCATGAACATAGCCTGCGGCATAGGCTTCATAATCGGTAAATGATTTCTCACCAATGTTATCGAGTGGCTTAGTGAAGGTCTCATTGCCAGAGCCATCACTCAGTGGCATAGCCGTGCCGGTACGACGATCACCGCTGACTTTACTGATGCTGTAGCTTTCATAAAAATTAGCGCTGCCGTCAGTATCAACATTGCCGTAATTTTTCAGCGGAATAGCGACATTTTTCTGGTTATCACCTTCACCGATAGGCAGCGAAAATCCACTTCCCATGGCGCCCAGCATCTGTTGAAAACGGAACTGGAATGTTATGTCTTCAACAGCATCGCCGTTGTTGTCGATATGAATTTCATAGAGTGCGCTGGGGTCCATCGCAAAATAGTTTGGGCCGCCGTATGCGTCCTGAAGCGGAATATAATTAGCAACGAAGGTAACATAATTTTCGCGCCCACTTTCGTAGCTGCGGAAGGCGTAAAAATCCGTGGAGTCGATTGCTGGCAGGCGGGTGACGTTAGGCGCCTCCCGGTGACTCGAAGCGCTGGCATTCATAGTACTCAATGCGGCCATCGCACTGAGCAGAAGGGTGACGTGCGTTTTCATAACTGCTCCCGATTTCAGGTTGTACACTCAATGTGTATTACCTTTACGGTGCAGTTCAGAGACTGGATGTGATTTTCTGAAAAATTTTTATGTTGCCTGAAAACCGGGCTCGATAACGACCTCCGATATGACAGAATTTGCAACGAAACAGTGTTCGTGTGCTTTGTTATGCATGGCGACGACAACTGCATCATCCGGCACTTTATCGCCGCTGAAACCGACACGGGGACGAAGGATCAGGGTCTCAATCCAGAACTTGCCATCGTCTTTCTGCCCGAGCACGGCTTCGGCATCATCGTAATAGAAATCTACCGTCAGGCGCTTCTTGGCCGCCAGAGCGAGAAACGTCTGCATATGACAGCTTGCCATGGCCGCTGCCAGAAGTTGTTCCGGATCGGCACCGTAATCATTGCCCGCGCCTCCCGCAGGAAGTGTCACCTCTGGTTGAAAACTCAGGCTGTGACGCCGCTCAAATCCTTCGTGGCTGAACGCGCCCTGACGTTCCCAGCTGACGGCTACCCGGTGCTCCATGATCAGTGCTCCTGTGGACGGTAAATCAGAGTAAAAGCACCACGCAGCTGGCCAGGGAGGTAGCCCCGCGCCTGATCTTCCGGGTACAGTGAACTGAGCGCAGAGGACACTTCAGGGCTGAGTGACTGACCATGACAGATCACGCAAGGCCCGCCTACGGCAATCGCTTTCATATAACGATACTCCCCATCATCGCTTTCTGAGGATGCCTCCAGTGTGCTGATATCGATTCCCTGACGGGCCTGCCTGGCGAAATCTTTCAGCACCTCCCGCTCCCAGTCATCCGGCGCGTTAGCAGGATTCCTCAGCTTTTCTGACGTTCTGCCGACCGTCCAGCCGCCTTCGCTGAAGCGGGCAGCAATCGCCGGCGCTTCAGTGTGACAGAGAGAGATTGCCGCCACTGGCCCATCAGCTTTCATGCCTGCCATCAGGGTCAGCTTAAGAGATTCCGCCATAGCGGTTGTCTGAATACGGGCTTCATCCAGCATAGGGGGCACGCTCTCAGCAGACGCCCAGAGTGGTAGCAGGATTGCACCTGCCATGACACACAGTCTCATGAAGATTCCCTCAGCGATAAAGGCCCGGATCAGACTCCACTTTATGTACAGAGCCCGCCCAAGCATCAAAGCCGCCCACCAGCATTTTCACCTGGTCATAGCCCATCCGCTTCAGCGTATGCGCCGCCAGCGTACTGCGGCCACCATTCTTGCAGTAGAGCAGAATCTGCGCATTCCGGTCGGCCAGTAACGGGTGGTCCGCGGCTTTAAACTCCAGAACCCCGCGAGGAATGTTTTCTGCTCCTGGCAGATGCCCCATCATAAATTCTGCAGGCTCACGCACATCCAGAACCCGGGCACCGGAATCCATCATCTGCTGAGCCATTTCTGCATCCACGGGCGTCACTGAAGCCTGTGCTTCAGCCAGAAAATCGTCCTTCGTCATCGCTGTTGTCATAGGAGCCTCCTGTATGGAAGATCAATATAACCACATAAGAATAATAAAATACAACCTGATCAGAGCGCCTGCGCCCACCACCAGCCACACCACAGCATAACTGGCCAGGCCATGTATGGGCTGAACAGCCAGCGCCATAGAGTCAGCAGGGGAACGTACCCGACCCCGTGCACAAAGCCTGCGCTGATTCCCAGCAGAGCCAGCGACAGCGGTCCGTGCTCAAGGTCCCGGGTATCCGTTGCGACAAGATGCGGCATGACGAGCAGAGCAACAGACAGTCCGGTCGCCAGCACGAAAGAAAACAGCCGGGCCCAGCCCGCATAAAGCGGGCCGTACTGATGATAATTGACCGGTTCACTCATTGAGCGTCGTCCGGATCTGGTTCGCGGTCGAGGTTTTCGTTCACCTCCAGCCAGAGGGCATTAATAATGCCGAAGGAGCACGCCAGCAGAACACCCAGAATCCATGCGAAATACCACATAGCCATAGCCTCCGTTCAGTAAGTTGAGTAGTTATTGTCTTCGATAAATTCCGTGGTCAGACGACCCCACATTTTGTAATAACCCCAGAGCGTATAACTGAGAATAATGGGCACAAATATCATGGCGACCCAGAACATAATATTCAGTGTCAGGGCGCTTGAAGTGACATCCCATATGGTCAGTGACTGATCCGGAATAAGGCTCGATGGCAGCAGGAACGGAAACAGGCTGAAGCCGGCGGTACAGATCACCCCGGCAACCGCGAATGAACTTCCGACGAACGCCAGAGCACTGCGGTTCAACAGACTGGCGACAGCCACAAGCAGCAGACCAGCAAAACCAATCACAGGTGCCGCTATCATCCAGGTAAATGTCTGATAGTTAGCCAGCCAGCCGCCGTCCCGCAGAGAAACGGTTTTCATCAGAGGCGTCATCGCAGCCCCGACATCGCCCGCAGACTGAATAACATACCCGGGCAGATAGCTGACCCAGATACCCGCGAGGGCAAAACACACTGCGACCGCAACGGCCAGAAGAAAACCTGCTCGCCGGGCTCTCTGACGCAGCTCTCCGGCTGTCCGCATCTGCAGATACGCAGCGCCATGCATCGACAACATGAGCAGGCTGATCACACCGCACAACAGACCAAATGGATTCAGTAGCTGCCAGAACGACCCGCTGTAAGCGGAGCGCATAAATTCATCAAGTGAAAAAGGAACGCCCAGGAACATATTGCCAAACGCGACGCCAAACACCAGTGCAGGAACGGCACCCCCGATGGTCAGCCCCCAGTCCCACGCACTGCGCCAGCGGGGGTCCGTCATTTTCGAACGGTATTCGAATCCCACTGGGCGGAAAAACATCGCAAACAGCACCAGCAGAAACGCCCAGTAGAGCCCGGAAAAAGCAACGCTGTAGACCACCGGCCAGGCAGCAAAAATGGCGCCTGCAGCGGTAATTAGCCACACCTGATTGCCATCCCAGTGTGGCCCGACGGTGTTCAGCAACACGCGCCGTTCTGAGTCGGTCTTCGCCAGCAGACGCAACAAGGCGCCGACGCCCATATCAAATCCGTCGGTCACGGCAAACCCGACCAGCAGAACGCCGATCAGAACCCACCAGATTAACTTCAGCAATTCGTAATCCATAACGCCCCCTTAATGTGCCTGTGCCGGTTGAGTCTGATTTTCTGGCTGCTCCCAATGGTAGCGCCCGGTATGAAGTGCAGAAGGGCCCAGGCGGGCGAAACGAATCATCAGATACATTTCGACCACCAGCAGCAGTGAATAAAACCCGATAAACGCGGCAAGGCTCATATACAGGTCTTCCACCGAGCGGGTAGATACCGATAAATGAGTGGGCAGTATTTCGCCGATTGACCATGGTTGACGACCGAACTCGGCAACAAACCACCCCATTTCACAGGCAATCCAGGGCGCAGGTAATGCAATAATCAGTGCGCGCAGTAAATATTTCTGACGCTCTGCAGTACCCTTTGCGCTGTAGTAAAAAGACAGGCCGATAAGTATCAGCATCAGGAAGCCAAGCCCCACCATAATCCTGAAAGTAAAGAACATAGGTGCTACCCGGGGAATAGAATTTTTCGTTGCCTGGGCTATCTGTTCTTCCGTCGCATTAGCTGGATTATCCGTATATTTTTTCAGTAGCAGACCAAAGCCAAGGTCGTCGACTTTTTCCCGGAAGGCAGCGATGGTGTCTTCAGAACGATCGCCGGCTTTAATCTGTGTCAGAAGCGCGTAGGCGAGCATCCCATTGCGGATGCGTTTTTCGTGTTCAGCCATCAGATCTTTCAGACCTTTGACTTCTTCAGAAACCGAACGGGTCGCGATCAGGCCGAGTACGGCAGGTATACGGACTGCATAGTCGGTTTCCATCGCCTCCTGATCTGGCAGGCCAATCAGGGTGAACGCTGCCGGCGCTTCCTGCGTTTCCCACTCGGCTTCGATGGCGGCCAGTTTTACCTTCTGCACGTCACCGATTTCGTAACCCGATTCATCCCCCAGCACAATCACCGAAAGAATCGAAGCCAGGCCAAAGCTGGAAGCGATGGCAAACGATCTCCGGGCGAACGGAAGGTCGCGTTTTTTCAGCATAAAGTACGCCGAAATAGCCAATACAAACATCGCACCGGTGACGTACCCCGCAGACACGGTATGCACAAATTTCACCTGCGCTACCGGGTTAAAAATGACCTCGGTAAAACTCATCATTTCCATTCGCATGGTATCGAAATTAAATTCCGCACCGACAGGGTTCTGCATCCAGCCATTCGCAATAAGAATCCAGAGCGCTGACATATTTGAGCCTATTGCCACCAGCCAGGTCACCATCAGGTGCTGGATCCGGGAGAGACGATCCCATCCGAAAAAGAAAAGCCCGATAAAGGTCGACTCCAGGAAAAACGCCATCAGACCTTCAATGGCGAGCGGGGCGCCGAAAATATCTCCGACATAATGAGAGTAATACGCCCAGTTCGTTCCAAACTGGAACTCCATCGTCAGCCCGGTTGTCACTCCCAGAGCAAAGTTAATTCCGAACAGCTTGCCCCAGAACTTCACCATGTCCTGGTAGACCTGTTTGCCCGTCATGACGTAAACAGATTCCATAATGGCAAGAATGAAAGACAGCCCGAGTGTCAGGGGTACAAAAAGAAAATGGTAAAAGGCAGTAATCGCAAACTGCAGACGCGACATATCTACCAGGTGTTCACTGATCATGCTGTGTCTCCTGTGACAGTGAAGGCGAGGCGCTGGGGATGCCGAATACCTCATCCATATGCGTCCCCTGGGGATCGGTTTCTACCGGATCTGAAAAGAATGCCCGGGCAATGAGGGTGATAAGAACCAGCTTGATGATAAGAACCAGCGTCAGCTCCCGGACAAGCGGGATACTGAAGACGGGGCGCCGCTGCGGCATAGAAACCTCCAGAGCGATCGGTTGGACATTCGGGGGCAAAGTCTGCCACCAGTCCGACTCTACCGCCTGCGACATGATGTCGCAGCCGCGATATTCCACTCAGGACAACTATCCGCAACAAACGGGTCACTTTGCCCACAGATTTCCGGTGGACATTGATTCGTCCGGTATTCCGGTTAAGAATGGGAAAAAGATTGTAAGCTGCCGACTATACTTTCTCTTCTTTATATGGAATCGGCAGTACTTTAGGGAACAGACATGACCACCGAATCACGGAAACATCCCCGCTTTGCCAGCCAGCTGAACGCCCGGCTGATACTCACCGACGGCAGTGGTTATGAATGTCTGGTCTCGGACTACTCGCATTCCGGTATGAAACTCCGCTGGATGCATGAAGAGATCCCGGAACAGCTCGGGCCTATGATTCTCGAAATGCAGCTCAGTACACCCGTCCGCGCTGAAGTCGATCTGGTCTATCAGAATGGCACCACGGTTGGCGTCAAGATGCATGAAGCAGACAGTCAGCTGTTCCTCGAGATGCAGGAATTCAATCAGCAGACCCGCAAAGGTGGTGGACTGTCCGAAGATCAGCGGCAGCGCTTCCGCGAGCAGTTCATCAGTGAAGCCAATGCCCTGATTGAAAAACTGCCACGTCAGTGGGTGCCGGAGTTTGCCGAAGCCAGTCACAGCAAAGCAGACTACGCCCGCAATACCTCCGAACAGCAACTCTGGACCAAACTGGGCGCTCAGACCGAAGCAAAGGCCGCTAAGTTTTTTGAGCGCTTCAGCCAGATACTGCACCACCAGATGCAGCGCTGGCAGGCAGGAGAGCCAAAACTGTCTGATGAGAACGAAGAGTTTGATGGTGCCGTTGCTCTGTCGCTGGTGCGCCAGAGCGATTTCGAAGACTGGCTGCAGGCCAAAGTTGCGGCCTCTCATCTGCAGTCGTTCCTGTCTCAGGAAAGTTTCGAGTTGCGGCAGCTGCTGGATACGCTTTCTCAGGCCGCGCCAGAACATTGCTTTAACCCGATTGGACCCAACACGGTCACCGAAGCCTTCCGTGACAGTATTGATGCTCTTGATCTGCCGCATGAGGCCCGCGAACTGGCCTTTGATACCTTTGAGAAAGTCGCCGTCGCGGCGCTGAAAAGCGTTTATCAGTCGGTGATCCGTCAGATCAATATCCCGATTACCTTCCGCTTCCGTCGCCAGCGCGAAACCCCGGTGGTTACCGATGCCTCACAGACACCGGCGACAGACACCAAAGTGCAGGAAGCCTACGAGGCTCACAGCCGTCGTTCAGACCCAGAACGCAAAGGCAGCTCACTGTTTGATTTTCAACGCCATCAGGGCGAGGCACAGCAGGCCTATTCAAACATTCAGCACCTTCTGACCCTGCGTTATCAGCGCGAGCTTCAGGAAGGCGCAGAAAGCAGCCTGCCTGAGGCAGCACCGGAACAGATCACAGAACTGGTGGAAAGTCTGTCCCGATCCGCGCCGCTCAGTGAAAAGAGCGTGCGCGAAGAGCTCGAACAGCAACTCGCCGAAAAAGAAGTCAGCCTGCCGGAAGAAACACGACAGGCCATTGATACAATGGAACAGGTTACCCGTAACCTGCTTGATAACCCCAGCCTTGCGGAATTTATCAAACCCAGTATCGAGCAACTTGGCTGGCCACTGCTGCGCCTGATGCTGAAAGACCCATCACTGCTGTTTAACCCAGAACACCCGGGACGTCTGATCCTGAACCTGCTGGGCCGGCTTGGACGAATCACCAGCAGCGGCCAGAAACGGCTGCGCGCAGCACTGGAAGAAATGATTGATCCGGTTCTGCAGGCTCCGTCTTCCGACCCGAAACAGATGGAAGACCTGGTGGAGAACCTGCAGTTACTGGTGGGCTCTGCCGAACGTAAAGTCAAACAGAACACCGAGCGTGTCGCTCAGAGCGCCGAAGGTGAGTACCGTCTGTTTATGGCACACAAACGCGTGAATGCCCTGATCGGAAAAGATACCTCCGAACGGGTCTTGCCCCAGTGCGTCATTGAATGGCTACAGGAAGGCTGGCAACAGATGCTCTGCCTGCTTCTCCTTCGTGAGGGTGCCGACAGCACACGCTTTAAAGGGGCGGTAAAGCTCTACCGCCAGGTACTGATTCTGTTTAACGCCAATAATTCCGGACGGGAAGACCTGCTGGAGAAGTTTACGCCGCTGCTGACTCTTGCCCGTAAAGAGCTGGATCAGCTGAACGGCCCTCAGCCGAAACATGCGCAGTGGCAGGATGACATCATGGCAGCCGCCGTGAAACACCTGCAACAGGGTGAAATGCCAGATGCGATCAACCTGCCGGAGTTCGAAGAACAGGAAGAAGAAACGCTGCTGAAAGGAAAAGGCGCACGTCGTGTTCTCAGCCTGCAGGTGGGTGACTGGCTGATGATTACTGATCAGCAGCAGATCGTATCCATCGCCTGGATTTCTGCCGATCAGAGTCGCTACGCCTGCGTTAACCATACCGGGATGCGCGTACATGACTACCGCTTCAACGAACTGGCGAAAGCCATGGAAGAAGGCACGATCAAGCGGATCTACGAGCAGGAAGATACCCCGGTCGACCAGAGTATCGACAAGCTCGTGCAGCAGATTTATACCGATCTGTCTCTGCAGGCCACCACAGACCCGTTGACCGGGCTGACCAACCGCCAGCAGTTTCTGCAGCAACTCGATACCAGTGTGTCTGAGTCTGCCCGGGAACCCACTTCCAATACCCTGTGTATGATTGACGTTGACCAGTTCAAACTGATCAATAAAAACTACGGCGTCGAAGCGGGTGACACCGCACTGCAGACCATTGCCACCATTCTGCAGGAAGAAATGCCAGACGCCATCTGCGCACGCATTGGCAGTAACGAATTTGCCGTATTGCTTGAAGAGCAGGACATCGAGCGTGCCGAGGCCTCAGCCCGCATGCTGATGAAAGCGGTCGAGAAAACCGACATTGATACCGGCAAAGATAAGTTCCGCCTGCGGGTCAGCATCGGTCTGGCGGTCATGTCTGCCGACACCACCGATGCCGCCGATCTGCTCGAACAGGCGGAAATTGCCTGTCAGCTGGCGAAGGAAAAAGGCAGCAGCCGCATCGTCCGTTATGAATATGACGATGCCTCACGCCAGCGCCACGAGCAGTTTATGGTTTGGGGGAACCGCCTCAATCAGGCCTTTGAAGAAGACCGTATCCGTATTCTCTGTGTCCCTATAGAGCCGATTCAGAGCCGCCACAAAGGGACCATACAGTACGAAGTCGTAATCAGCATCCAGACAGAAGACGGTGAAGAAATTCCACCGATTGAGTTCCTGCAGGCCGCAGAAAGCTATAACCGCATGTATATGCTCGATCGCTGGATCATCGAACAACTCGTCCATTGGCTGAGTACCCACGAAGAAGAAGCCGAGAACATCCGTCGCTTTGTTCTGCGTCTTTCAGCGCGGGCCGTCAGCGACGAAAGCCTGCTCGAATATCTGACCGAACAGGCACGGGAACACGACGTTCCAGTGGGTAAACTCTGTTTTGAGCTGAACGAAACATCGGCGCTGCATGATCTGGGTGACGCCGCAGACTTTATGCATGAACTGCGCACTCTGGGTTGTCGCTTCGTGTTGTCCGACTTCGGAACCGGTCAGTCTTCCTACAACTATTTGAAAGCCCTGCCGGTCGATTTCGTCAAGATTGACCGTAACTTCATTGATGGCCTGCACTCCAGCTCTGCAGATTACGCCCTGATCAAATCCATTCAGGAAATCGCGCAATTTATGGCGAAGAAAACCATCGCTGAGAACAGTGACAATGTGCTGGTGTGGGACATCCTCCGTGGTATTGGCATTGATTACGGCGTGGTTTCTGAGAAGCAGGCGGTTCATCTGGACGATCTGACTCAGGTCTGACGCAGGTGGGCGGGTGAAACACCCCGCCCCGCAGTGTACAATCGCCGCACACTCATTTGCCGACATAATTATGAAACGCATACTGTCTGTCGTACTGACTCTGATGCTCAGTGGCTGTGCCGTGACCCAGCTACCCGATAACCTCTCCCGCGCCATGCTCAACCAGGACGATCCGTCCGTTGTTGCAGCAGGCGCACCGGCCTACCTGCTGATGCTGGATGCCCTGATCCTCACCTATCCGGAAAATGAACGTTTCCTGCTGGCGGGCGCACAACTCTACGGTGCCTATGCCGGTGTCTTTGCACAGGATGAAGAACAGGCCGCAGGCATGGCTGATAAGGCCATGGAATACGCCCGCCGCGCACTGTGCGAATACGACGATAAAGCCTGTGATCTGGTGGATGGTCCGGCCGACGACCTGCTCAGTGGCCTGAAAGCCCGCTATGACGAAAGCGATATTGAAATCTTTTATGCCTATGGTGCGGCCTGGGCAGGCTGGATTCAGGCGAATACCAGTGACTGGAATGCGATCGCTCAGGTCGGCAAAGT
Source organism: uncultured Thalassolituus sp. (assembly GCF_950066645.1). GTDB lineage: Bacteria > Pseudomonadota > Gammaproteobacteria > Pseudomonadales > Oceanobacteraceae > Thalassolituus. The sequence continues at coordinate 111,711 of NZ_CATMFB010000012.1, forward strand.
CAAAACGCTGATGCAATGGGTTGCGGGTTATGACGAGGGTTATGACAACGCGACCGTGCAGGTTTATCTGGGCGTACTGGAAAGCCAGCTGCCGCCTTCTGTCGGAGGCAAACCTGAAATTGGTCAGGCACATTTTGAAAAAGCAATTGAACTGACAGAGGGCCAGCACCTGATGGCGAAGGTGCTCTACGCCAAGCAGTTTGCCCGACTGATGTTTGAACAGGAACTGCACGACCGTCTGCTTCAGGAAGTACTGGATGCCGACCCTTATGCCGAAGGCCTGACCCTGGTCAACCGCCTGGCGCAACGTCAGGCTGCCGCACTGTTAGCCGAATCTGCCGATTACTTTGAGTGAGATCCCTATGAGAATTTTTGCTTTTGTTCTGCTGTTGGTCAGCATGATCACACCGGCCACCCACGCCGCGACTCTTAAAATTGCCACACTGGCGCCAGACGGTACCAGCTGGATGAAAGTCATGCGCCAGGCCGCCGATGACATTAAGGCAGAAACGGAAGGCCGGGTAAAAATTAAATTTTTCCCGGGTGGCGTTCAGGGCAGCGACCAGAGCGTATTGCGTAAAATGCGTATCGGACAACTTCAGGGCGGCGCTATCGCGACCGGATCTCTGATTAACATCGCTCCAGCGTCGCAGCTCTACAATCTGCCATTCACCTTCCGCAATCTGGAAGAAATCCGTACCGTGCGTAAAGAATTCGATCCTTTCATCGCCAGTGAACTTGAGAAGAAAGGTTACGTGGTTCTGGGTATCTCTGAAGCGGGCTTCGCTTACATGATGTCGGGTGAGCCTATCCGCACCTCTGAGGACGCACGCCAGCAGAAAGTCTGGGTACCGGAAGGCGATCTGATTGGCGCCACCACGTTTGAAAACGGCGGTGTAGAACCTATCTCTCTGCCTGTCTCTGACGTGTACACCAGCCTGCAAACCGGCCTCATCGATACCATCGTCGTTAACGCATCGTCTGCCATTGCGCTGCAGTGGCACACCAAAGTGAAGTACGTAACCGATTATCCGCTGCTGTTTCTGACAGGCACCATCGTGGTTGATCAGAAAGCCTTCCGCAAAATCGCTCCTGCCGATCAGGCCGTTGTAAAGCGCATCATGGCAGCCGCGTTTGCCAGCATGGACGAACAGAACGAGAAAGACGAAGCCGGCGCCCGCGAAGCACTCGCACAGAACGGTATCGAGTTTGTAGAGCTGTCTGAAGAAGACAAGCAAGCCTGGCTGGAGCTGGCAACCAGTGCCGTCAATGAACTTGCCGGCAAAGGTATCTACCCGGTCGAGGAATTCAAAAAGCTGCAGCAGCGTCTGCAGACTCTGCGTCAGGAGCCTTAATGAAACGACTCCTGCTCTGGGTTCATCGCGCAGAAGACACCGTGTTGGTGCTTCTGCTGCTGAGTATGATTGTGCTCGCAGGCTACGACATCCTGGCGCGCAGCCTCTTCGGAGGCGGTGTGTCGTGGATTCCGCCACTGTTGCGGGTGATGGTTCTCTGGATCGGATTGCTGGGAGCCTTGCTGGCCACCCGTACCCGTGAACACATCAGTATTGATCTGATCTCAAAGCTCGGTGGACCTCTGCTGAACCGCGTTGCTGCCTCTGTCACCCTGCTGTTTGCAGCCGCCGTCTGTGGGCTGGTTGGCTGGTATTCAGCCCAGTACGTGCAACTGGCGTTTGAGTTTCAGGACATCGCCTTTGGCGAGATTCCGGCCTGGCCTCTGCAGCTGATTATTCCGTTCAGCTTCTCCCTGATGGCACTGCGCTTCCTGATACAGGGGCTTGCTTCTGCTGCCGGCAAGGAGTTCAGCGCATGAGTCTGCTAATTCCTGCAATTCTGTTACTGCTTGCACTGGCCGGCGCTCCACTATTCGCGGTGATCGCTGCGTCAGCCATGTGGGGGTTCTTCCAGACCGACGTCGACCTGCAGGTCATGGCAGTCGAGATATACCGCGTGGCTGAAATGCCGGTACTGATCGCGATCCCATTGTTTACCTTCGCAGGGTATCTGATGGGCGAGAGCAAAGCACCACAACGTCTGGTCCGTATCACCGATGCGTTTCTGGGCTGGATGCCTGGAGGCCTCGCTATCGTGGCTCTGGCGGCCTGCGCCCTGTTTACTGCTTTTACCGGTGCATCGGGTGTGACGATCGTTGCCCTGGGCGCCCTTCTCGTTCCAGCGCTGCAGAAGGCTGGCTACCGTGAGAACTTCAACCTGGGCCTGGTCACTACCTCCGGCTCTCTCGGGCTTCTCTTTGCACCGTCGCTGCCTCTGATCCTGTATGGCGTCATAGCCCAGCAGATGTCACTGGATACGCCGGTCAGTATCGATGATCTTTTCCTCGCCGGTATTTTGCCCGGTCTGCTGATGCTGACAGCTCTGTCGCTCTACAGTGCCTGGCAATCCCGTCATCTGCCGAAGTCGAACCATAAGTTTGATCGCAGTGAAGCACTGGCGGCCATCAAAGACAGCGCCTGGGAAATTCCACTGCCGTTCGTAGTACTGGGTGGCATCTACGGTGGCTTTTTTGCTGTCTCTGAAGCCGCGGCGATTACTGCGTTCTATGTACTGATCGTCACTGTGCTGATCCGCCGCGAAATATCCTTCACGCAACTGCCCGCAGTGATGCGTGACTCAATGAAGCTGGTAGGCGCCATTCTGCTGATTCTGGCAGTATCACTGGCATCGACCAACTACATGATTGACGCCGGCGTCCCGGAAGCCGTGTTCGAGACGATTCAGGCGCATGTCAGTGACGGTTTCACTTTCCTGCTGCTGCTAACCATCTTCCTGCTGATCCTGGGCATGATGCTGGACATTTTCTCGGCCATCGTGATCATGATCCCGATCATACTGCCCATCGCTGTCCAGTACGGGATTCACCCGATTCACCTCGGGATCCTGTTCCTGGCCAACATGCAGCTCGGTTACTTCACCCCACCGGTGGGGATGAACCTGTTTATTGCCAGCTTCCGCTTCAATAAACCTGTGATGACACTTTATCGCGCCACGCTGCCGTTTTTCTTTATACTGCTCGCTACCGTGCTGATTATTACTTACTGGCCCGGCCTGAGCCTCGTGCTTGTGGAGTGACGACGTTTCGTGAACATTGTCTGACGCTTCTTTACCGCCCCTTGCCCATGTTGACCAGGGCCCGGCGTAAAGTAGCAGTTATGGCTCAGGCCATGTTCATGATCGCCTCTTTCACAGCGGCACCCAAAACCTGTTTTGGCGGGCTCCCAACGGCCCGCCATTTTTTTGCCCGAAGGAAAGTGTCATGCCTGTGATGGAAGCCATCGTACGTCAGGTCGTCCGAGCTGTTGTTAAACCCAATTTACACCCCCGTGTTTCAATCGCGACGCAGCGAAAGCGCCTGGATCTGCTCCGTTTTGTGCCTATGCCACACGGCATCCGCGAGACCGAGACAACACTCGCAGGGGTACCCGCCAGGCGCCTGACGCCATCCGTCAGCACCGGTGCCATCCTGTATCTGCATGGTGGTGCTTATTGCATCGGATCACCCGCCAGTCACAAAGAGATGGTGGCTCGCGTAGCACGCACGACCGAACGAGAAGCCTTTCTGATCGATTACCGGCTTGCCCCCGAGCACACCTACCCGAACGCAGTCAAAGACGCGCTCAAGGCTTACACAGCGCTTCTGGAAGAGCATCAGGACATCGTCATTATGGGTGACTCCGCTGGCGGTGGCCTGAGCATGGCACTGATGCAGGAAATTAATAAAACCGAACTGGCTCACCCGAATGCTCTCGTGCTGTTCTCCCCCTGGTGTGACCTCACCTGCTCCGGTGCGAGCCTGGATACTCACAAACGGCGGGACCCAATGCTCAGCCCAGCCTGGCTGACCAGCTCGGCCGATCTGTACGCGGGAGCAACCGAGAAGAAGCATCCCGGGCTTTCCCCCCTGTTCGGGGATCTTTCAGGATTTCCTAAAACGCTGATTCAGGTTGGCTCTGAAGAAATTCTTCTCTCTGACGCAGAGAGGGCCAGTGTTGCTCTCAAGTCAGCCGGAAGTGAATGCGAACTGCAGGTGTTCGACGGCATGTGGCATGTATTTCAGGTGCACGCCTCGATACTTAAACGATCCCGCAAAGCATTGTACAAAGTGGCTGCATTTATTAACCGCTAGCCAGCAGGGCGCATAGCGACATTGATCATTTCATCCACATTTAATAATTTAACGGTTCAATGTGCGATGATGTATTTCAAGGATGATTGCCGTGTTCAGGTTTGCTTCCCGCTTAGGCCTCTTTCTGACCCTCTCCGCTGTAACACTGACCGTTATGTGGCTGACCAGACCCGCACACCTTATCTGGTCAACCATTGGAGCATCTCCGGTTAATCAGGTAGAGCTGATATTGAGTGACTACCTGCTCAGTTTTCTGATTATCCCTCTGCTCTACTCTTTTTTCGTAGCAATCCGCCCATCACGAAATCACCGCCTGACCATCACTGCGTTGACCTTAATATGCACTCTCAGCGAATGCAGCCAGTCAGCCATGAGTTCAATGACCTTTGATCCCGGCGATGTCCTTGCGATCTTATTGTCATCCGGTGTTTGTTTTTTTGCGGATAGCTATCGCACGAAAGCGCGCATAGAAGAGCCATCTCTGAAGCTGATCCTCATTTTTGCCATTCCATTACAATATGCCTGCCAAGACGAGCCGTGCTATGAAAAAGAGCCAAGCGAATGTGATGCTATTATCTGGCTCACGTGGGAACAGATAAGAGCAGACATTACACCGGAGTATGGTGATACCCAACAGCTTGAGCGCCCAGGAAAGTTACTGAGCGCCCCTGGCGAACTACTCGTCGTTGACCGTTATAAGGGTTTTCATGTGTTCGACACTTCAGACCCACTCAACCCGATGCGTCTCGCGTATATTCCTCTGCCAGGGGTTACGGATGTAACTACAGACGGGGCTTACCTTTATGCAAACGCATTCACCGATGTGGTTACTCTGCCCATTGACTCTTTACGTGACCGTTCCTTTGTTCCAGGAGATGAAAGAAGGATCAAAGACACCCTCACTTTTCCATCTCGTCAGTTTATCGCCAACACCCTTCTGTGGCTTAACCCTGAAGATCTGAATAGGCTCCTTGATGGGAATTACGGTGTACCTGTCGGTTTCCATAAGTATCTGGGACAACAGACGCTCTACGGTGAAGTCGTTGAGACGGAAGATGGAGGGCAGGAAATTGAATAAGCATTGTATTTCGGTCGTCGTCCTCAGCGCAGCTCTCACTGGGTGTCAGACCGACAACTCGGAAAGTTCCGACAACACTATATCAACGGGTGCAGTCGCGGGATCTACCGCAGCTCTGACTTACCAGAATGGTCATCTGGTTGTCCTCGATGGTGACCATATTCTCGCGTATCGCTTTCCGGACGAAGGCCTCGCTGAATTGACAGGAAGCTACAGCGTTCAGGGCGCCGAAACTGTATTTCCGGAAGGTGAAAGTACACTTTATATCGGCCGCAATGGTGGCGCATCCATCCTCAACCTGGACGAAAATGGGGAATTCAGTCTATTGGGTGAAGCGAACCATATCGTCAGTTGCGACCCGGTGATTGTGGATTCAGGGATCATGTACCTGACGTTAAGAAGTGGTAACAACTGTGCCAATCCGAACGGCGCAAATGAACTCCAGGTCTGGGAGGTCTCGGACCCAGCAGAGCCGACAATGCTCGCGACTCTGGCAATGCCAAATCCATTCGGACTATCAAAAAACGGCGACGCACTCTGGATATGTACGGGGAATGGTTTAGCTCGGGTAAACGTCGCTGACGGTACGAACCCCGTACTGGAGACCACCTACCCCGAAATCCTTTGCAACGACATTATCATCCGAAGCGAAGCAGAAGCTTACGTGACATCCGACGACGCCATTTATCTGATCGACCTCTCCGGAACATCACCAACAATACTCTCCGACATCACCCCCGGTGAATAGACACAAAAAAACCCGCACTAGGCGGGTTTTTTTGTCTGTACAGAGATCTGTATCAGTCTTCAGTGACAACGTCTTCTGCTGCTTCAGCAACAGGACGGTCAACCAGTTCAACGAACGCCATTGGCGCGTTGTCACCGGCACGGAAGCCACATTTCATAATACGAATGTAGCCACCCGGACGGCTCTGGTAACGAGGACCGAGATCAGTGAACAGTTTACCTACTGCTTCTTTGCTACGAGTACGAGCAAAGGCCAGACGGCGGTTAGCAACTGAATCAACCTTTGCAAGGGTGATCAGAGGCTCAGCTACACGACGCAGCTCTTTCGCCTTTGGCAGAGTAGTCTTGATGATTTCATGCTCGAACAGGCTCACCGCCATGTTTTTAAACATGGCTTGACGGTGTGCGCTTGTACGATTGAAGTGACGACCACTTTTACGATGACGCATGGTTAAATTCCTTAACTAACTGATCGAACCGCTTACGCGAGAACTTTGTCGTCGTTACGGAGGCTGGCAGGTGGCCAGTTCTCCAGGTGCATACCCAACGACAGTCCACGGGAAGCAAGTACGTCTTTAATTTCAGTCAGAGACTTCTTACCCAAGTTAGGTGTTTTGAGCAGCTCAACTTCTGTGCGCTGGATCAGATCACCAATGTAGTAGATGTTTTCAGCCTTCAGACAGTTGGCAGAGCGAACGGTCAGCTCCAGATCGTCCACAGGACGCAGGAGAATCGGATCGATCTCTTCTTCTTCACGAACCTGTTCAACGACTTCGTCGTTTTCGAGGTTAACGAAGATAGCCAGCTGCTGCTGCAGGATGGTCGCGGAACGACGGATAGCTTCTTCCGGATCAATAGTACCGTTGGTTTCCAGGTCGATGATCAACTTGTCCAGGTCGGTACGCTGTTCCACACGAGCGCTTTCAACGCTGTAAGAAACACGCTTAACCGGGCTGTAAGTTGCATCCAGCTGAAGTTTACCAATGGCTTTAGTCTCTTCATCGTTCTGGTTACGAGCTTCAACAGTTTCGTAACCACGACCAGATGAGATCTTCAGAGTCATCTTAAGCTCAGCACCATCACCAAGATTGGCGATCACGTGTGCTGGGTTTGCGATGTCTACGCCATGATCCAGTTGAATATCGGCAGCCGTCACTACGCCCGGACCAGTCTTGGTCAGAGTCAGAGTGGCTTCGTCACGCTCATGCAATTTGACCGCAACACCTTTCAGGTTAAGCAGGATTTCAATCACGTCTTCCTGAACGCCGTCGATCGCACTGTACTCATGCAGGACACCATCGATCTCACATTCGACGATCGCTGCGCCCGGCATAGAAGACAGAAGGATACGACGCAATGCGTTACCAAGTGTGTGGCCAAAACCGCGCTCAAGCGGCTCCAGTGTCACCTTGGCGTGGGTATTGGAAACCTCATCCACCTGAATGTGGCGAGGTGTCAAAAATTCATTAACTGCGCGCTGCATAGCTGCCCCTTAGTTTCCTCTATTACTTAGAGTAAAGTTCCACGATGAGGTTTTCGTTGATCTCTGCAGAGAGATCAGTACGCTCAGGAACTGCTTTGAAAGTCCCTTCCATCTTGCTGGCATTAACGTCGATCCAGCCACAGTCAGAACGCTGACCAGCCAGTTCGAGTGCAGTCTTGATGCGATCCTGAGACTTTGACTTCTCACGGATAGCTACCACATCACCGCCCTTAACCTGGAAGGAAGGAATGTTAACTGACTTACCGTTAACTGTGATTGCCTTGTGAGACACCAGCTGACGTGCTTCCGCACGAGTAGAGCCGAAGCCCATACGATAAACAACGTTATCGAGACGGGATTCCAGCAGCTGGAGCAGGTTTTCACCAGTAGCGCCCTTACGACGGGCAGCTTCTTTGTAGTAGCTACGGAACTGCTTCTCAAGGATGCCGTACAGACGACGAACCTTCTGCTTTTCACGCAGCTGCAGACCGTAATCAGACAGACGACCACGACCAGCGCCATGTACGCCAGGCTTGGTTTCTGCTTTACATTTAGTATCCAGTGCACGAACACCGCTCTTCAGGAACAGGTCAGTTCCTTCACGACGGGCAAGTTTACACTTAGGACCAATATAACGTGCCATTTCTCAGCCTCCTTATACGCGACGCTTCTTAGGTGGACGACAGCCGTTATGTGGGATCGGAGTAACATCAGTGATGTTAGTGATCTTGTATCCACATGCGTTCAGAGCGCGGACTGCTGATTCACGACCTGGACCTGGGCCTTTAACCTCAACGTCCAGATTCTTCAGACCGTACTCTTTGGCTGCTTCGCCAGCGCGCTCCGCGGCAACCTGAGCTGCGAAAGGAGTGCTTTTACGGGAACCACGGAAACCAGAACCACCCGCAGTTGCCCATGAAAGAGCATTACCCTGACGGTCAGTGATGGTCACGATGGTGTTGTTAAAAGAGGCGTGGATGTGCGCAATGCCATCGACTACCGTCTTTTTAACCTTTTTCTTGGTTGATCTTTGTGGCTTAGCCATTTTTAAATCCTGCTTTTAATATCAACACTGCAACAAGTCGAATGCAGCTACACTAAAAGGCCAGATCCAAAGTAATCGTGAGATTACTTACGGATCGGCTTACGCGGACCCTTACGGGTACGTGCGTTCGTTTTAGTACGCTGACCACGAAGCGGCAGGCTGCGACGGTGGCGGATACCACGGAAACAACCCATGTCCATCAGTCGTTTGATGTTCATCTGAGTCTCACGACGCAGATCACCTTCAACTGTGAACTTACTGACTTCGTTACGAACAACATCGAGCTGATCTTCGCTCAGGTCACCAATAATGGTGTTCTCAGCGATGCCAGTAGCGGCACAGATCTGCTTCGCAGTAGTCTTACCAATGCCAAAGACATAGGTCAGAGAAATAACTGCATGCTTGTTGTCAGGAATGTTGACACCGGCAATACGGGCCATGTCTAACTCCGTTACACTTTACTTAATGAAAGGGCGCCGAATACTACAGGTCGCCTGCTTAAAAAGCAAGCGACCTGATTTCAACGCCCGGCCTTGTCGGGGATATTAACCCTGACGTTGTTTGTGCTTTGGATCTACAGAGCAGATCACACGCACACTGCCGTTACGACGAATGATTTTGCATTCGCGGCAGATTTTCTTAACAGACGCACGTACTTTCATGACGTTCTCCTGATTCCGGAAGCAGCCTTAACGGCGGCTCCCGTAATTATTAAGGTTTGCCTTTTTCATCAGTCCTTCGTACTGATGAGACATCAGGTGAGACTGAACCTGTGCCATAAAGTCCATCACAACCACGACTACGATCAGCAGTGATGTGCCGCCGAAGTAGAAAGGCACTTCTGCAGCAACAACCAGAAGCTGTGGCAACAGACATACCGCTGTGATGTAGAGCGAACCGAACAGAGTCAGACGCCCAAGGACCGTGTCGATGTAATTCGCTGTCTGTACACCCGGGCGGATGCCTGGGATAAACGCACCGGACTTCTTCAGGTTTTCAGCTACATCACGCGGATTGAACATCAACGCGGTATAGAAGTAGCAGAAGAAGATAATCCCTGCGGAAAACAGCACAATATACAACGGCTGGCTAGGTGCCAGGGCAAGACTGATGTCCTGCAGCCATTCCATACCTTCGCCCTGACCGAACCATTGCCCCAGAGACGCTGGGAACAACAGCAGAGACGACGCGAAGATGGCTGGAATAACACCGGCCATATTCAGTTTCAGCGGCAGATGACTGGTCTGCGCAGCAAAGACCTGACGGCCCTGCTGGCGCTTGGCATAGTTGATAGTGATACGACGCTGGCCGCGTTCAACGAACACAACAAACGCGATCACAGCAACCGCAAGAACAGCAATAATAAGCAGAAGCGCCCAGTTCAGCTCGCCAGTGCGAGCGGATTCAAACGCCTGTGCTAATGCAGATGGAAGACCTGCAACAATACCGGCGAAAATCAGAATGGAAATACCATTACCGATACCCCGTTCAGTTACCTGCTCACCCAGCCACATCATAAATACCGCACCGGCGACAAACGACGGTACTGCTGCGATATAGAAATCGAGGCCAGTTGAGAAAGTAACGCCCTGTCCGGCCAGGCCTGCGGATACACCGAAGGCCTGTACAGTCGCCAACAGGACGGTACCGTAACGGGTGTACTGGGTAATCTTACGACGACCCGCTTCACCTTCTTTCTTAAGCTGCTCAAGCTGCGGGCTCACCGCGGTCAGCAACTGCATGATAATCGACGCAGAGATGTAGGGCATGATACCCAGCGCAAGAATACTCATGCGCTCCAGTGCACCACCGGAAAACATGTTAAACATTTCCAGGATTGTGCCCTGGTTCTGCTCAAACAGTCGTGCCAGTGAGTCCGGGTTAATCCCTGGTACCGGAATATGGGTACCAATCCGATATACAACAATCGCCAGGATCACAAAACGGATGCGAGCCCAGAGCTCGCCTAGTCCTGATTGCATCCCTGCCGGGAGTGAGCCTTGCTTAGCCATTAGTCTTCGACCTTACCACCTGCTGCTTCGATAGCAGCCTTAGCGCCTTTAGTGACTTTCAGACCTTTCACAGTCACAGCTTTGCTTACTTCGCCAGACAGAATCACGCGAGCTTCTTTAATCTTCTCGCCGATAACGTCTGCAGCTTTCAGTGCTGCCAGATCTACAACATCACCTTCAACCAGAGTCAGTTCGTTGAGACGGATCTCTGCAACGTACTGGGCTTTACGTGAAGTAAAACCAAACTTTGGCAGACGACGGTGGATAGGCATCTGACCGCCTTCAAAACCTGGAGCCACTTTACCGCCAGAGCGGGACTTCTGACCTTTGTGACCACGACCACCAGTCTTACCCAGACCGGAGCCGATACCACGGCCAACACGCTTAGCAGCAGGCTTAGAACCAGGAGCCGGGCTCAATTCGTTGAGACGCATATTACTCCCCTTCTACCTTAACCATGTACTGAACCAGGTTGATCATACCGCGAACAGAAGGAGTATCTTCCAGTTCAACGGTGTGACCGATGCGACGAAGACCCAAACCTTTCATGGTCTCGCGGTGCTTTGGCAGCTTGCCAATAGTGCTGCGAGTCTGGGTTACTTTAACGGTTTTCTTAGCCATGTCAGATTACCCCAGAATGTCTTCGACTGACTTACCACGCTTCGCTGCAACCTGCTCAGGTGACTTCATCTGCGCCAGACCGTTAAAGGTCGCGCGGACTACGTTCACTGGGTTGGTAGAGCCGTAGCACTTGGCCAGTACGTTTTTAACACCAACCATCTCCAGAACGGCGCGCATTGCACCACCGGCGATGATACCTGTACCTTCAGAAGCAGGCTGCATGAAGATCTGAGAACCGGAGTGAGATGCTTTCACTGGGTACTGCAGAGTCGAACCGTCCAGCTGGACGTCGATCATGTTACGTTTAGCCTGTTCCATTGCCTTCTGGATAGCAGTTGGTACTTCACGGGACTTACCGCGACCGAAGCCAACGCGACCGTTGCCATCACCTACCACAGTCAGAGCTGTGAAAGCGAAGATACGACCACCTTTAACTACTTTGGCTACTCGGTTTACCTGAACCAGCTTTTCCTGAAGTTCACTTTCGTTACGTTCGATACGTTCGTTGTTTGCCATGGTAATACCCCTTAGAACTCAAGGCCGCTTTCACGAGCCGCGTCAGCCAGAGCTTTAACACGACCATGGTATTTAAAACCGGAACGATCGAAGGCTACTTTGGTCACGCCAGCGGCTTTCGCGCGCTCTGCGATCATCTGACCAACTTTAGTAGCTGCAGAAACATTACCAGTCGTTTCGCTACGCAGATCGGCTTCAACAGTTGAAGCAGAAGCCAGGACAACAGCGCCGTTGGCAGAAATGACCTGAGCGTAGATGTGTCTGGGCGTACGGTGAACGCACAGACGTACCGCGCCTTTCTCACGGATGTTTACCCGTGTTTTAGCGGCACGGCGCAGACGAGCTTTTTTCTTCTCATTCATGGCCTAGCCCTTATTTTTTCTTGGCTTCTTTACGACGCACATTTTCATCAGCATAACGAACACCCTTACCTTTATAAGGCTCTGGTGGACGATAGCCACGGATTTCGGCTGCAACCTGACCAACCTGCTGCTTGTCGATACCTTTGATAACGACTTCAGTCTGGCTTGGAGTCTCAGCAGTCACGCCTTCTGGCAGCGTGTAATCCACTGGATGTGAGAAGCCGAGAGACAGGTTCAGAGTGTTACCAGCTGCTTTCGCACGGTAACCAACACCCTGAAGCACCAGTTTCTTTTCAAAGCCTACGCTGACACCGGTAACCATATTGTTTACCAGGGCACGGAAAGTACCGGCCAGAGCGTTAGACTGTTTGTCAGCAGCTTTAGGAGCGAACTTCAGCACGTTCTCTTCCTGGCTGATTGCCACAGAAGCGTGAACGTCGAGTTCCAGCTGACCTTGCTTGCCTTTGATTGTGATCTTGTCGTCAGCCAGCTTGACTTCAACGCCAGCTGGGATTGCGACAGGAGCTTTTGCTACGCGGGACATCGTTATACTCCTTAGAATACGGTCGCGATGACTTCGCCGCCAACACCCGCAGCACGGGCAGCGCGGTCAGTCATTACGCCTTTAGAAGTAGAAACGATGGCAACACCCAGACCTGCTTCAACTTTCGGCAGCTCGGTGGTACCGCGGTACTGACGCAGACCAGGACGGCTAACACGCTGAATGCGCTCAATAACCGGCTTGCCTTCGTAGTACTTCAGTTCGATGGTCATGGTTGGCTTTGCTTCACCATCCACTGCGAAACCAGCGATGTAGCCTTCAGCTTCAAGAACTTCAGCTACAGATTTCTTGATCTTTGAAGACGGCATGCTCACAGACGTATGACCAGCTTGCTGGGCATTACGAATGCGGGTGAACATATCCGCCAACGTATCTTGCATACTCATTTGATATACCTCGGTTGTACAGCGCCCCTCTGAATAGCAGAACGCGCACCTGAAAATCAGGCGCGCATTCTACATGCAAAGGGAATTGCTTACCAACTAGCTTTTTTCAGGCCAGGCACGTTACCTTTCATACCTTCTTCACGCAGTTTAATACGTGAGAGTTTGAATTTACGGTAAACGGCGTGCGGACGACCTGTCATCTGACAACGACGCTGCAGACGGCTTGGTGAAGAATCACGTGGCAGTTGCTGCAGAGCCTGTTGTGCGTTCCAGCGATCTTCGTCAGAAGACGCTGGATTTTTGATGATGGCTTTCAGTTCTTCGCGCTTGGCAGCGAACTTGGCAACCAGTTTCTCACGCTTCAGCTCGCGCTGCTTCATGCTAATTTTGGCCATGGTTCACTCCTCAGTTGCGGAACGGGAACTGCAGCGCTTTCAGCAAAGCGCGGCCTTCATCGTTAGTTTTAGCCGTGGTGGTGATGGTCACATCCATACCGCGGATCTTGTCTACTTTATCGTATTCAATTTCCGGGAAGATGATCTGTTCCTTCACACCCATGCTGTAGTTACCACGACCGTCGAAAGACTTGCCGTTAATACCACGGAAGTCACGCACACGTGGCAGAGCGATATCGATCAGACGATCCATAAACTCCCACATGCGGTCGCGGCGCAGAGTAACTTTACAGCCGATCGGCCAGCCTTCACGGACTTTAAAGCCCGCGACTGATTTACGTGCCTTAGTGACAACAACTTTCTGACCAGCGATTGCTTCCATATCGGCTACAGCGCTGTCCATCAGTTTCTTGTCACCCAGTGCTTCACCAACACCCATGTTCAGGGTGATTTTAGAAACACGTGGCACTTCCATCGGATTCTTGTAACCAAACTCTTCAGTCAGCTTGGCTACTACTTCAGTTTTGTACAGTTCTTTTAAACGTGACATAGCAGTATCCAGTCCTATCAGGCGTCAACTTGATCGCCAGTGGATTTGAAGATACGTACCTTGCTTTCGCCTTCAACTTTGAAGCCAACACGGTCGGCTTTCTCAGTTTTCGGGTTCCAGATAGCAACGTTAGAAACCTGAATGCTGGCTTCTTTTTCAACAATGCCACCTGGCTGCTGCAGGTACGGGTTTGGTTTCTGGTGTTTTTTCACCATGTTGATGCCAGTAACAATCAGACGACCGTCAGCCAGTACTTTCTGTACCTTGCCGCGCTTGCCTTTGTCTTTACCAGCAATAACCACTACTTCGTCATTTCTGCGAATCTTCAACATTTTCGTTCCCTCTCCTTAAAGCACTTCAGGTGCAAGGGAAATGATCTTCATGAACTGCTCAGAGCGCAGTTCACGAGTCACAGGGCCAAAGATACGAGTACCGATCGGCGCCAGAGACGCGTTCAGCAGTACTGCAGAGTTGGTGTCGAAACGGATGATAGATCCGTCAGGACGACGTACACCTTTACGGGTACGTACAACTACTGCGTTCATTACCTGGCCTTTCTTTACTTTACCGCGTGGAATTGCTTCCTTCACGGATACCTTGATCAGGTCACCGATACCAGCGTAACGACGATGTGAGCCGCCCAGTACTTTAATGCACTGTACGCGCTTCGCGCCGCTGTTGTCGGCAACGTCAAGCATGGATTGCGTTTGGATCATGCCTACTCGCTCCTAACTACATGCGCCCGGTATTAAACCTTGGCGGCGCGCTCGTCGATACTTACCAGCGCCCAAGTCTTGTTTTTAGACAGTGGACGTGACTCTTTTACTGTAACGGTGTCACCAATCTGACATTCGTTATTGGCATCGTGTGCCATTACTTTCGTGGATTTCTTCACGAATTTTTTGTAGATCGGGTGCTTAACAAAGCGCTCGATCTGAACAGTGATGGACTTGTCCATCTTGTTGCTTACTACGCGACCGGTCAGGGTGCGTACAGCTTTCGTAGTATCAGTCATGATCATTCACCTGCCTTACTAGCCAGCACGGTTTTCACGCGAGCGATATCACGACGAGTTTCGCGAAGCAGGTGGGTCTGACCCAGCTGGTTAGTCGCTTTGCTCATGCGCAGCTTGAATTGCTCGCCTAACAGTTCTTCGAGCTGAGAGTTCAGCTCAGCTACTGACTTTTCTTTCAGTTCACTTGCTTTCATCACAGCACCGTCCGTTTAACAAACTGTGTTTCAAATGGCAGTTTGGCGGCAGCCAGAGCGAAGGCTTCACGTGCCAGTTCTTCGGACACACCTTCCATCTCGTACAGGACTTTGCCTGGCTTGATCTGGCAAACCCAGTACTCAACGTTACCCTTACCTTTACCCATACGAACCTCAAGAGGCTTCTCGGTAATAGGCTTATCTGGGAAAACGCGGATCCAGATTTTACCACCACGTTTAATTTTACGAGTCATCGCACGACGCGCTGCCTCGATCTGACGTGAAGTCATACGACCACGGCCAGTTGCTTTCAGTGCGTACTCACCGAAGCTAACCTTTGATCCGCGTGTAGCGAGACCACGGTTACGGCCGGTCTGGACTTTACGGAACTTGGTACGTTTTGGTAACAACATAACTCAATCCCCTTATGAACGGCCGGTCTTTTTCTTACCCTGGTTTTTAGCGCGCTCACGAACTTCTTCGATACCGCCCAGGATCTCACCTTTGAAGATCCAGACTTTCACGCCAATAACACCATAGGTAGTGTGTGCTTCGTAAGTTGCGTAGTCGATATCCGCACGCAGAGTGTGCAGTGGAACACGACCTTCGCGATACCACTCAGAACGAGCGATCTCAGCACCACCCAGACGACCACTCACCTGGATCTTGATACCTTCTGCACCGCCACGCATTGCGTTCTGTACCGCGCGCTTCATAGCACGACGGAACATCACACGACGCTCAAGCTGGTTTGCAACAGACTGTGCAACCAGTTTGGCATCCAGATCAGGCTTACGAACTTCTTCGATGTTGATGTGTACCGGAATACCCATCAGCTCGCTTACATCTTTACGCAGAACTTCTACGTCTTCACCTTTCTTACCGATCACGATGCCTGGACGGGCAGTGTGGATGGTAACTTTGGCGTTTTGCGCTGGACGCTCAATAACGACCTTGCTCACTGAAGCTTTTTCAAGACGCTTTTCGATCAGAGAACGAACAGCGATGTCAGCCAGCAGGTTGTCGGCGTACTTATCCTTACCGGCATACCAGACCGAGTTATGGTCTTTGGTGATACCTAAACGGATACCGGTTGGATGAACTTTCTGACCCATCTGACCAACTCCTTATTCTGAAACTTTCACAGTGATGTGACAGGTACGTTTAAAGATACGGTCCGCACGGCCTTTAGCACGTGGACGGATACGCTTCATAGTCATACCTTCGCCTACAAACGCGGTAGAAACACGCAGTTCGTCGACGTCAGCACCATTGTTATGCTCAGCGTTGGCGATAGCAGATTCCAGCACCTTCTTAACAATGTCAGCACCTTTCTTGTTGCTGAACGCCAGGATTTCCAGCGCTTCGGCAACATTTTTGCCACGAATGGTATCAACTACCAGGCGAGCTTTCTGTGCAGACAATCGAGCACCACGTAATACAGCGGCTACTTCAGACATACTTCACCTCTTATTAACGTTTGGCTTTCTTATCCGCAACGTGACCCTTGTAGGTACGGGTCAGAGCGAATTCGCCGAGTTTATGACCAACCATGTCTTCAGTTACGAAAACAGGCACGTGCTGTTTGCCGTTATGTACGGCGATAGTCAGTCCCACGAAATCCGGGAAGATCGTGGAACGGCGGGACCAGGTCTTGATCGGACGTTTGTCGTTAGCCTCAAGAGCGGTCTCTACCTTTTTCATCAAGTGGTGGTCGATAAATGGACCTTTTTTCAATGAACGTGGCACAGTTCAATCCTCTCTAATTATTTCGCAGAACGACGACGTACGATCAGCTTATCGGTACGCTTATTCTTACGAGTCTTGTAACCCTTAGTCGGAACACCCCATGGAGTCACCGGATGACGACCACCTGAAGTACGACCCTCACCACCACCGTGTGGGTGATCTACTGGGTTCATTACCACACCGCGAACGGTAGGACGAACACCACGCCAGCGCGTTGCACCAGCTTTACCCAGCTCACGGAGTGAGTGTTCAGAGTTACCAACTTCACCCAGAGTAGCGCGGCAATCTGTCAGCACTTTACGCATCTCGCCAGAGCGCAGACGCAGTGTGCAGTACGCACCTTCACGGGCAACCAGCTGAGCAGATGCACCAGCAGAACGAGCCATCTGGCCGCCCTTACCTGGCTTAAGCTCAACGTTGTGAATAGTGCTACCAACCGGTACGTTGCGCAGAGACATAGCGCTACCTACTTTGATCGGTGCATCTTCACCAGACAGTACCTGATCACCAGCGGACAGACCTTTTGGTGCCAGGATGTAACGACGTTCACCGTCTGCGTACTTCAGCAGTGCGATGTTTGCGCTACGGTTCGGATCGTATTCCAGACGCTCAACAACTGCTGGGATACCATCTTTGTCACGTTTGAAGTCAACCATACGGTAGTGGTGCTTGTGACCACCGCCAATGTGACGGGTAGTGATGCGACCGTTGTTGTTACGACCACCACTTTTTGACTTCTTCTCAAGCAGAGCTGCGAAAGGCTTGCCTTTGTGCAGTTCATTATTAACGACTTTTACCAGGTGACGACGGCCAGCAGAAGTCGGTTTAGTTTTCACCAATGCCATGACTTAAGCTCCTCTTATTCCGCGTCAGCGAAGTCGATGTCCTGGCCATCAGCAAGACGAACATATGCTTTACGCACATCGTTACGCTTACCCATGCCACGAGCAGTACGCTTGGTTTTGCCTTTAATGTTGACGGTCTGTACGGACTGAACTTTCACTTCGAACAGAGCTTCAACAGCTTTCTTAATTTCTGGCTTAGTTGCATCAGGTGCTACACGGAACACGTACTGACCAACTTTGTCTGCCAGGATGGTGGCCTTCTCAGAAATATGAGGAGCTACCAGCACCTTGTAGATACGTTCACGGTTCATGCGTAAGCCTCCTCAAGCTTCTTCAGGGCAGGCACAGTCACCAGGACTTTTTCGAACGCAATCAGGCTTACCGGATCGATAGCAGACGCTTCAGTAACACCAACGTGTGGGACGTTACGGGAAGCCAGATACAGATTCTCGTTCACATCGTCAGAAACGATCAGCACATTCTGCAGGTCGAATTCTTTCAGCTTGGCAACAAACTCTTTGGTCTTGTGGCTGTCTACGTCAAACGCATCAGCAACAACCAGACGCTCTTGACGTACCAGTTCTGACAGAATGGACTGCATCGCAGCGCGATACATTTTCTTGTTTACTTTCTGCTCATAGTTACGTGGCTTAGCAGCGAATGTAACACCACCTGAACGCCAGATCGGAGAAGTAGCAGTACCGGCACGCGCACGGCCTGTACCTTTCTGACGGAATGGCTTCTTACCACCGCCAGCGACTTCTGCACGAGTCTTCTGAGCTTTAGTACCCTGGCGACCGCCTGCCATATAAGCAGTAACGATCTGATGAACCAGAGCTTCGTTGAATTCACGACCGAAAGTAGTTTCGGAAACAGCTACTGCTGCACCAGTGTTTGTTTTCAGTTCCATTGCTTACCCCTTAGCCTTTACAGCTGGTTTAACAACAACGTCGGAACCAGGTGCACCTGGAACAGCACCTTTGATGAGGAGCAGATTGTTTTCCGCGTCAACGCGAACAATCTCGAGCATCTGAGTAGTTTGCTTCTCAGCGCCCATGTGACCCGCCATCTTCTTGCCTTTCCATACGCGACCAGGGGTCTGACACTGGCCGATAGAGCCAGGCGCACGGTGAGACAGGGAGTTACCGTGAGTTGCGTCCTGAGTAGCAAAGTTCCAGCGCTTAACGCCACCCTGGAAACCTTTACCTTTTGTCGAGCCGGTTACGTCAACTTTCTGGCCTGCTTCAAACAGAGCGACAGTCAGTTCCTGACCAGCTTCAAAAGCTTCTTCAGTACGGAACTCAATAAGACCACGACCAGCAGTCACGTTTGCTTTCGCAAAGTGGCCAGCCTCTGGCTTAGAAACGCGAGACGCTTTCTTCTCGCCGAATGCAACCTGAATTGCACTGTAGCCATCAGTTTCAGGAGTTTTCACCTGAGTAACGCGGTTAGGCGCTACCTGCAGCACAGTAACAGCAACAGATTGACCTTCTTCAGTAAATACACGGGTCATACCCGCCTTTTTACCGACAATACCAATTGCCATGTTGTTTTCCTCTCGTGTACGGGGCTTCAACCCGCTATGGCCGCCCTTTTTCAAGAATTCTGAGTACGGGCGTTACACAGAGCCTTGTGGAAAATCCTTAAGGATTAACCCAGGCTGATCTGAACTTCCACACCGGCAGCCAGATCAAGTTTCATCAGCGCGTCTACAGTTTTTTCTGTAGGCTCAACGATGTCGAGCATGCGCTTGTGCGTACGGATTTCGTACTGGTCACGCGCGTCTTTGTTAACGTGCGGAGAAACCAGAACGGTGTAACGCTCTTTACGTGTAGGCAGTGGGATAGGACCACGTACCTGAGCGCCCGTGCGCTTAGCCGTATCGACGATTTCCTGAGTCGAAGTATCGATCAGGCGATGGTCGAACGCCTTCAGACGGATACGGATTCGTTGGTTTTGCATACCAAACTCCAGTTAATGTGCTTGAGCTTGCGGTTTCCCCAGATAATAGGGGACGCGAATTGTATGCAGCTATTGGTTATCTGTCAACCAACTTTGAGAGATGCGGGGAAGCGGTGCGGGAAGAATGAAAAAGCCCGCATAAAGCGGGCTTCTTTCAGGTTCTGCATCTGTTCTTTCGGAAGCAATTGAGCGTTACCGAAGAAGCAATGCAGGTAGCTCAATCACTCAACGATTTTAGCTACAACGCCGGCGCCTACAGTACGGCCACCTTCACGGATAGCGAAGCGCAGACCTTCGTCCATCGCGATTGGAGCGATCAGAGTCACAGTCAGAGTGACGTTATCACCTGGCATTACCATTTCTACGCCGTCTGGCAGCTCAACTGCACCAGTTACGTCAGTAGTACGGAAGTAGAACTGTGGACGGTAACCTTTGAAGAATGGAGTGTGACGACCACCTTCATCTTTACCCAG
>NZ_CATMFB010000013.1 GCF_950066645.1 uncultured Thalassolituus sp.
GCTAAGAACACTTCTAACCAGTTCTCTTAAGATCTGATTAGTTGTTCTTAAAGAAGCGGCCTACGGGCCGCTTTTTTTGTGCCTGTGTTTTTGTAACTGAGCAAAGAATGTCTTTGCGGTCGACGACCACAAAGCCATGTAAGAAAAGCGTTGCTGGTGGGAACGCTCTGAAAGCCGGTGGTGCTAAGAACACTTCTAACCAGTTCTCTTAAGATCTGATTAGTTGTTCTTAAAGAAGCGGCCTACGGGCCGCTTTTTTGTGCCTGTGATTCCAGGAATTACGCTGGATTTCCACTTTCGTGGAAATGACACACAGGCGTATGTCTTCCTCGCGAACGCGGGGACCCAGCGTCGTGATTTTTAAAGAAATCTCTTTCAGTTTTATCCGGCCACTTTTCGGTTCCGTCGCAATCTCAGTAAGGAAAACATCGGACTAAGAGTGTAAAGACAGGTTAATGCTGTCTCCAGATGGCTATGACAGGTACGGTCGGTTGGGGTAAACTGGCTGAACGTTGCCAGTATGGCCGGAAATGCGGCAGTACTTGTCCCTGCTTTTCATACAAAGCGGTAAAAGTGTCCAGAAACTGGCTCCATTATATTAATAAGAATAAAAACATTATTTCCCTACAGGAAATAAAATTCAGGTATTCTCCTGATCTGAAGCAATAACACCCATTGAGAATGCGCGCAGGATATTGATTTATAAGGATTTTGTGGTGCTACTGGGCTGTCTGTAAATAGTCGGCCCAATAGTTGCTGTTGATCCCCGTAGTTCAGGTGGCCCTCGTCGTCAATAGACTTTTGGTCATGCTTCGTTAACACTGCGCCGGTATTAATCAATGTACAGAAAGCGCATTCTCACAAGAAAAGAAGAAAAATTATGAGCCAATCAGAGATTACAACTCAGTCAGATTCTGCGCTCGGTCGTGCCCGTGAATGGCTGGCCCGCAGCCTGACTCAGGAAAAGCAGATGGCTGCTTACGTGGAGCCTCTCATCCAGGTTGTTATGCCAGGCTGGCAGACCGACGCGATCCGTTCAAAGGTCGTGCAGATGCGTCCGGAGACTGACGATGTGTACACCCTGGTGATTCGTCCGGGCAAGCGCTGGAAGGGCTTCGTTGCCGGTCAGCACCTGCGGATCACGGCTGAGCAGAACGGATCACTGCAGACCCGTTTCTTCAGTGTCTCCAGTTCTCCTGCGCATTACCGCGATTCCGGGCTGATTGAGCTGACCATCCGGGTACAGGATAGTGGGCGTATCACGCCCTGGCTGCGCGATCACTTTGCCGCAGGCGGTATCTGTAATCTCTCAGAAGCCGAAGGCGAATTCACGCTGCCGGCGGGCGCTAAGCCTCTGCTGATGATCGCTGGTGGCAGTGGTATTACTCCTTTCCGCTCCATGCTGAACCAGCTGGCGTCGAATAATGATCCGCGGGACGTCCACCTGCTGTTTTATGTCCGCGACGACAGTAATGCGCTGTTCCGAGAAGAATTCGAGAAAATTGCTGCTGCTCACAGCAATATCCGCGTCACCTTTATGGATGGCGGCAAAGTTGGTGTCGTCTGTGAAGAACACCTGCGTGAGCACTGTCCTGATTTTGAGAATCGCAAAGTGATGATTTGCGGTCCAACGCCTATGATCCAGCTGGCTCGCCAGACGGTCAGGGACCTGGGTGTCAGTGATGACAACATCATGTTCGAATACTTTGGTGCGGCTCCGATTGAGATGGACCGTGGCGATGGCAAAGATGCCTTTGTCAGTTTCGAACGTGCGGGCCAGTCGGCGATTGCCAGAAACGAAAGCCCTGTCAGCCTGCTTGAGCTGGCTGAAGGGGAAGGGCTGAAGCCAACAAGCGGTTGCCGTGTTGGTGTGTGCCATCAGTGCAAATGCACAAAACGGAGTGGTGTGGTGTACAACACACTGACCGGAAAATATTCCGACACCGGACAGGAAGACATTCAGCTCTGCGTGAGTGTTGCTGTTAACGATGTCGTGCTGGATATCTGAGGAGAAAAATAATAATGACTACTCACCTGCCAAGTGCGGATACGCTTGAATCTTTCCGCAAAGAACTGGATGAAATCCGTGATGAAGCCATGGCTAAAGTAGGCCAGGAAGACGCTGATTACATCCGTAAAATTATTCGCGTACAACGTGTTCTCGAGTTTGCCGGACGTGCCGTCATGGTTGCCGGTTTTTACCACTGGATCTGGTGGGTCGTTGGCGTTGTGATGCTGGGTGTGGCTAAAATCCTGGACAACATGGAGATCGGTCACAACGTAATGCACGGTCAGTACGACTGGATGAACGACCCGCACATCAACTCGCGTACCTTTGATTGGGATAACGTGTGCGATGGCGAGTCCTGGCGCCGTACCCACAATTACGAGCACCATACTTACACCAACATTATCGGTAAGGACCGCGACTTCGGTTACGATACCCTGCGCCTGAGTGACGATGTTAAGTGGAAAGGCCATTACCGCTGGCAGTTGCTGCGCATGTTTATTCTGATGATGAGCTTCCAGTGGGCAGTGGCGTATCACGAGCTGTTCGGAGAGCGTATTTTCGTTGGTAAGCGTCGTCCGGAAGGCAAACTGCCGATCTCTCATGCACAGCTGATCAAAGACTTTTTCTCAAAGATCCGTCGTGCGGTATTCCGCGATTACCTGTTCTATCCAGCGGTTGTGGGTATCGTTCTTGGCTGGCCGATGTTTTTTGCCATCCTGGCCGGTAACCTTGTCGCTAACGTACTCCGTAATATCTGGGCCAACATTATTATTTTCTGTGGTCACTTTACTGAGGACGTGCACACTTTCAGCCTGGAAGAATGTGAAAATGAGAGCCGTGGTCAGTGGTACTACCGTCAGATTCTGGGTTCCTCTAACCTGGAAGGCTCAAAGCTTCTGCACATCATGAGTGGGCACCTGAGCCGTCAGGTTGAGCACCACCTGTTCCCGGATATGCCGTCTTATCGTTACGGTGAGGTTGCTGAAAAGGTTCGTGATACCTGTCGTCGACACGGCATTCCGTACAACACAGGGACTCTGTGGGGCCAGTACTCCACTGTGGTGAAGCGCGTAATCAAATACAGCAAGCCGCCTAAAGCACGTCAGGAACTGGCCAACGCCTGATATCTGACGACTGTCTGTAAAAAACGGCACTTTCTCTCCGGAAAGTGCCGTTTTTTTATGGCCAGATATTGCCTTTTCTTAATTGGAACAGGATCAGTTCCATAAGGTAAATAACGACGTAACCCCGTTATTTCTGTTTGAAAACCCCAGAAATTCACTTCTAACTAATTGTTTATAAAGGATATTTGTTAATCTTTATCTTATTCTTTGTTTGAAATCATTAATCAGGAATATTGATGAAAATCTGGAAAAGGTGTCGTTCATAGACAGTCAGGCCATAGCTGTAGACACTCGGGAAAACGTCAGGCCATGGCACGTTAAGTGCAATTTCAGCCTGTCGACACAGTATGTCATTAAGGAGATAGCACGTGACAACTCAGATCCCGAGTGCAGAAACACTGGAGTCTTTCCGTCAGGACCTGGACGAGATCCGCGATACCGCAATGGCCAGAGTAGGTGAAGAAGATGCCCGCTATATCCGCCGCGTTGTCCGGGTGCAGCGGTTACTGGATATCGGAGGCCGATTGACCATGCTGGCGGGCTTCTGGCACTGGAGCTTCTTTATTCTGGGGGCTGTTCTGCTGGGGGTGGCGAAAATCCTGGATAACATGGAAGTCGGCCACAACATCATGCACGGTCAGTACGACTGGATGAATGACCCACACCTTAACGAACGCAACTTCGAGTGGGACAACGTCTGTGATGGACAATCCTGGCGCCGTACACACAATTACGAGCATCACACGTACACCAACATCATCGGCAAAGACCGGGATTTTGGCTATGACCTGCTTCGCCTGAGTGACGATACCCCCTGGAAAAAGCGTTTTAAAAATCAGTTCTTCTGGTATCTCGGGCTGTCTGTCTTTTTTCAGTGGGGCGTTGCCTATCATGAACTGATCGGTGAGCGCGTTTTCTTCGGTAAAAAAACCTCCAGCCGTGAAATGCCTATTTCTAAAAAGCAGCTGGCGAAAGACTTCTTCTCGAAAATCCGCAAAGCCGTGTTCAGAGACTACGTTTTCTATCCGGCGATTGCTGGTGTGCTGCTCGGCTGGCCGGTTTTCTTTGGTGTTTTGCTTGCGCATGTAGGCGCCAACCTGATCCGTAACCTGTGGGCGTCGACCATTATTTTCTGCGGACACTTCACCGAGAATGTTCACACGTTCAGTGAAGCCGAGTGTGAAAATGAAACCCGTGGCCAGTGGTATTACCGCCAGATTCTGGGCTCTTCGAATCTCGAAGGTTCAAAGCTTCTGCATATTATGACTGGCCACCTGAGCCGTCAGGTCGAGCATCATCTGTTCCCGGACATGCCGTCGTACCGCTATAACGAAGTCTCTGCACAAGTGAAAGAGGTATGCCGGAAACATGGTATTCCGTACAACACAGGCAGCCTGTGGGGGCAGTATAAAACTGTGGTACAGCGGGTGTTGAAATACAGCCGTCCAACACCAGAAGAAAAGGCGGCCTTTAAAGCAGCCAGAGCCTGAACTGCAGGCACAAAAAAGCCGCTCAACAGAGCGGCTTTTGAATCTCAAGCGGACAGTAGGGTGGGCATTGCCCACCACATCTGTAAGTGCGTATCACTTACCGCCTTTCAGTACATGCTGAATACGCATCTGAGTCTCTGGCGTGGCCAGCAGAGCAGAGAATGCATCCATCTCCGCCAGTACCGCTGCGTTCAGACGCTCGCGATGGCCTTCCGCGCGGCCCAATGCCTTGATCGCTTTAAGAGAGCCCTGATGATTCTTGAGCAGATCAGCTGCAGTCGCCATCGCTGTTTCAAGCGCTTTACCGTCTTCAACTGCAGCGTTCAGCAGACCCCATTTCTCCGCTTCTGCCGCAGTAAAGAAACGGCCAGTCAGCAGAAGGTCAGCGGCGTTTTTAGGGCCAATGGCCTCTGCCAGCAGAACAGAAGAACCACCTTCGGCGGCAACACCAATCTTCGCGAATGGCAGGCTGTAGCGAATGCTCTTACCGGCAAAGGCCAGATCTGCATGCAGGAGCAGGTTAGCGCCAATGCCGACCGCCACACCTTCCTGAGCCAGAATCAGAGGTTTCTCCAAAGCTGCCAATGTATCGAAGATACCCGCGACGCCCTCACGTACACCCGGCAGGTCACCCTCTGGCAGCAGGTCACGCAGATCGTTACCGGCAGTGAACTTGCCCTCAGCGCCTGTCATGACGACAACAGACACGTCTTTATCAGCATCTGCTTCTTTCAGAGCCGCAATGATGTCTTTGTAGGTCTGAACACGGATGGCATTCAGAACCTTAGGGCGGTTGATAGTGATCACCGCAATGCGGTCGCTCACCTGATAATCAATATCCTGGTACATAGTAGTTCCTGACAGTCGGATCGGAATAGTGGTCAGGATAATGGCAAAGTAGGCCAGTCAGAGCAATGATCGAAATTCACATCTGGATGACTTAAGGTGTCATTTGAGGAGTGTTCACCTTAATGTTTATGTTGGCCCTTATGGATATATGGAGCATTCATGACATTATTCGTTGTACATGATTTGATCAGGGGGTAGGGTCCCAAGAGTATCGAATAGCGTCAGGCTTGATGACAAGTTTATTCGCAAGCCTTTGGCGAAATAACAGATATGCGCGTCTTTCTGGACGGAAGATTTGAGTTATGGATGATTTTTTACTGAGTCAGAGGGTTGTTCTGGAAGCCTCGAAAGAGTGTCCCAGGATAAACGCGCACGCACACTAACGAGCTGTTATAAATACTCACAAGGAACGGAATATGAAATATTTATCTCTAACTCTTCTTCTATTTTCTTCATTTGTTAATGCCTTAACTGTTGAACAAATGCAGAAAGTGTCCGATACAGCTATTTCTGCATGCAGGGGGGGGACTCTATCTGGAGGAGAGAGTTTAATTACGGCATCAGGAAAGGCACAAGTACAATCAAAGCTAATGAAGTATCTCGTAGATATGGGGGCTGAGGGGGATATTAAATTTACTTCTAAAGACTGGGAAGGGATTCAAGCAGTAATACCAACCGACTTTAACCAAGAAGTACATTCATCATGTGTATCAACAATGATTACTTTTTTTACCAGTAAGTTAGAACCATCAAATTACGAGAAAAATAAAGAGGAAAAACATAGAAAATGCATTGCAGCCCTTAGATGTAATGCTAACCAAGTAGAAAGTACTTTAAGTTGCCTTAATGTTGTAGAAGATATGTACCAAGATGACGAACTTACTAAGCAGCAATGTAACAAAGCCCTAGTCTTATGCTACAAATCTCTTAAAAAAGTCAATCAATGTTATACGGGAATTTCAGCTGATAATAGCTTCGGTTCAATTAAAGAATATTGTGAAGAGTTGACAAAATCCCGGCTAAAAGATCATGGAGATAAAGAGTTTGAAAAAGAGCAGGAAAATAAAACTAAAGAGCGTTGTAATTGAGTGTTTATAATAAATTGCTCCATAATGGTGCAATAATCTTGACTTGCGCTCTTTTGTCGCTAACTTTAGCCAAGGATTTATTCGCCTCTTAGCAAAGCGGAAGTGGCCCGACAATATCGTAAAATATTAGCGTAAAAAGATTAATGGAAAAACAATGCATTTAACACCGTCAGATCCAGATATAGCTACTTTACATAGAAAAATTAGGCAAGGACGTCTTGATCTTCAGCCAAACTTTCAAAGGGGAGAGGTTTGGGGTAAAGCTAAAAAACAGAGATTAATTGATAGTATTATTAGAGGTTGGCACATCCCTCCTATTCATGTCATTCAAGTCCCTAATAGTGACAAACAAGAAGTTCTTGACGGACAACAGCGCTTAGCGGCCATACGTGATTTTTTGGAAGGTGAATACACTATTAACGGGAACTTAGATCCTGTTGAAAAGCATATAATGGAACTAGATGGGCTTTCGTGGGATGAGCTTCCTGACGAAGTTGCCGGTAAAATAGAAGACTTCACCATTCGTTTGCTAACCATCTCAGACTACAAGCCTGGCGAACCAGGTGAACTTTTCTATCGTTTAAACCAACCGACAAACCTAACCTCAGCAGAACAGAGAAATGCTTACTTCGGGGAAGCTCGTCAGCAGGTCAAAGATTTATCTGAAAGGATGGTTGAGCTCGGCTATAATCGAGAGGTTCTGGGTTTTTCCAATTCAAGGATGGCCTATGACGACGTAATATAAAAATTTTTACTAACACTAGAACTTGGTACGTTAAAGAAAAAAATAACGGCAAATAGCGTTACAGCTCGCTATCGAGATAGTGACGGTTTTGATAGAGATTTAATTCTCGCTACGGAAAAATGTCTAATCAAACTTTTTATTTGCTTAACGCAATTCGACACCGCTGCAAAATTAAATAAAGCTTCAGTGCTTAGCTGGTTGGTATTTATATATAAGTTTAGTAACTCGTTTAGTTCCGATGAGGATCTTAAAAGATTTTTCATAAGATTTGAAAGTATCAAAAGAGAAATTTCAGAATCTAGTGACCTAACTTTATTACCCAAAGGTATTAATAGAGGTGTTGTAAAGAAAATACTGGATGTGTATCTTGACAGAGTTGGCTCTCGGGTTGCTGACACCTCATCTGTGGTCTTAAGAGATATAAGTTTATGGTCGATTTTTGCTGCTTATTTTCCTAGTGTCATAGAGCAAAATTCAGAATATTCTGCCCTACTTGACTCCATCCACCACCTAGCCACGCTTTCACCAACGACCATTACAGAGAAAAATCTTGAAGAAATTGCGGGTAGCCTTGCCTGGGGGCAAACGCTATGACAAGTTTACGTCAAGCTCGAATGGATGATCACTGGAGGAGAGCCTTTGTAAGGACTTACCCTCTATTTTTACAAAATATCGAGTTTACCGAAGGTAAAGTATTTGGTGATACCAAACTAACACTTAAACCTGGTATGAATGCTATTGTCGGGAAAAACGGGATAGGTAAGAGCAATTTTATTAGGGCAATTTATAATTCACTAAGAAGCGATTCCAGCAATAGGCAGAAGTTTTCAAAGCTATTAGATAAAAGCAAGATCAAGTTTGATTTGATTATATCTGGCGAAAGTTGCTCATTTGATCTTAGTCCTTTCGAGAAAAATGAAATTGAACAGGATGTATTATGTTTGCTTTTCGATCCCTGCACACTAATCCCTGAAATACAGAAGCTATTCGTCCAACAAGAAAATTTGGATGAATTGTTAGAAAGCTTTAGCCCCAACAAATTGTCAGATGATGAGTTGAAACTGGCAAACTTCATAACCAATACCGAGTATTCATCTATAGAGATAATTAACATTGAAGATGAGTATGAATCATTCCCAATGTTACCGTTTTTTTCAGTCGCGAGAGGTGGAGTTGAATATGATAGTCGAGACATGGGGCTAGGTGAGTTGTCACTTTTGTACTATTTTTGGATTATCGACTACATTGTAAAATCTAAAAGCAATAGCTTGCTAATCATCGAGGAACCTGAAAGTTTCCTTCCCCCCTTAATTCAAAATAGGCTATGTGATGTCCTGGCGATGACTTTGGCAACTAAGGGAGTCGCGTGTTTAATATCAACACATTCAGAGCATATACTAAGAAAAATACCTAGATCTCATGTGCACATAATGAGCCGGGTATTGAATAAAATACGGTTTTTCAGTGCAGCCTCGGATATTGCGCAGATGGATGTGCTTGGACTCACTGCACCCAAGAAAGGCCTTTTGTTTTATGAAGGTAAGGCCGCATTCCTTTTTGCACACTCACTAATCAAAGCGTCGCCATTATTTGTGTCGGATAGCTTCCTATATCATTGCTCTGGTTCAGAAGGAGATGTTTTGCAAGATCTAAAGCGTTTCCCTGTTGTCCTAGATGATTTTTCGTTTATTGCAGTCTTTGACGGCGATTGTAGAGGCAAGATGGATGATCAGCTCACGGACTTCGAAAACTATATATTCTTACCATCAGCATTATCTCCTGAAGAACACCTTATTTCTTATTAAGGGGGTATAGATATAGTTGATGTTGCTAACTATATAGGAAAGCCAGTTGAGCTTATGAACGCAGCAATTGATGTGGCCGCTGGTTCTGATTGCCACGATTACTTTTTCGAGTTAGCAAGGGTCCTCGCAATATCATATGAAGAGGTATTCTCAAAACTATGTGATTTATGGGTTGGTGATGAGAGTAATAAAGAAAGTGTTAAGGAATTCATTGGTAAACTTGAAACTCTTGCCGCATAAGCTGCTAACAAGCGACTGTAGTTGAAATCTGATCCTACCCCGATTTAACGGACACCAAAGTCAAACTGACGAGGTGTCCAATGCCGAAATACTCTCAGCCGAGAACACCTGACGATATCCAATAAAGTCTCCATTCATAACGGTTCCGCCAATCCGTTGGCCCCGTGCTGGCCGTATGCTATAACTGATCTACTTCGCGCCATTGGCGTCCGACGCATAGATATTGCGCCGGTTATGGAAATCAAAGTAAAGGACTATTCATGCACCCACCCGCGTATCCACATGATGAAATAAAGAGTCTGTATCCAGGCGTGTATCTGCTGCACGGAAGTATTCGCATGGGGCCGGGCATGAGGATGAACCGGAATATGGTCATCCTTAAGAACGGATCGGAGCTGACCTTAGTCAATCCGGTCCGGATGGATGAAAGACGTCTTGCCGAGCTGGACAGGCTTGGTGACGTCAGGCACATATTGAGGTTGGGCGATTTTCATGGCCTTGATGATGCCTTTTACCTTGATCGGTATGGTTGTGAGTTCTGGGCTCAGGAGGGCCAGGCCACCTACAAAGCGCCTGAGCCGACCAGACGTATCTGTTCTTCTTCTGAAAGCCCATACCCTGACTCAGAGTTTTTCATTTTTGAGACGGCCAGCTACCCCGAAGCTGCACTGCTTCTTAAGGAACACAAGTTATTGATCACTACCGACAGTGTGCAGTATCACGCAGACTGGAGTTACTTCAGTTGGTTTACAAAGTTTGTATTTAAACTTCTGGGCTTCAGAATAGGTATGAATATCGGGCCTCCCTGGCTTAAGCGCGTAACCCCAAAGGGTGGTACTTTGCAAACGGATTTTGAAAAACTGCTGGCACTGGATTTCAATTCAGTGGTCGCTGCTCATGGGGCGCATATGGCGACAGGTGCTAAAGAGGCCTTATATGCCGAAGTCAATTCTGTGTTTCATCAGAGCCCGGAGCGAAACCGCCGGGAACCGACGTTACCTCAATAAATTATTCAGATGACTGATCATCGATGACAAATAAGGAAAGAAAGTAATGAAGAGTTTGTATGTCCTGTTGCTGTTGGTCGTAATGACAGGCTGCACAACGGTTAAACACAACGGTCGCGAGACCTTTGTTGAATCCGTAGATTTTCCTGCCTCGGGTGATGTGATGACAGCATCCGTGGGCGAGAATATGGTTCTTAAAGGAACTAAGACG
The DNA here is from genome assembly GCF_950066645.1 of uncultured Thalassolituus sp. Lineage (GTDB taxonomy): Bacteria > Pseudomonadota > Gammaproteobacteria > Pseudomonadales > Oceanobacteraceae > Thalassolituus. Next base: position 10,571 of record NZ_CATMFB010000013.1, read on the forward strand.
GAAGAGAGCGTGTTGCTGCAGGTTCAGGAGCCCATTAACGGTGCTCTTTATGAGATTCCCGCTATTGAGTACCGTCATCTTGGGTATGACGAACGTCAGGATTTTTATTCTGCTGTCGGGGTCGTCAGAGGCTTGTTGGCCGATCCCGTTCAGGCGCTGTCTCTGAAAAAGTATCAGGGCTCCGAGGTGTGTATCATCACTATTTTTGGCATGAGTGTGTGCTACGAGGGGAAATTTGAGCGGCGCAGGGAGCTTGCCGAGAGCGGCGATAACTTTCAGAAAGCGCTGGTATTCAGTGGGCTCGACGGCGATGAGCTGCGCATTGGGTACAGAGAGTTTGAGGGGGATGCAGTGGTTCAGTCGGCAGACGATGAGGCCCGGTTTAATCTGGCTTCGTCAGATACCATTGAGTACAAAGGCGCTGTGCTTGAAGTGCTTAAAGCCAGTGACAATAGCATTACTTATAAAGTACTTCGCAGCTTCGATTGAGGCAGGCCGGGAACTGCCCATTAGAGAGCTGGTGCTGTTCCCGGTGAATAAAATGCAACTAGTCCGGATCTGACACCCGGACGACCACACTGCCGTGCTTTCCCGGTTTATCCATTACCTGATGGGCGTCACGAATATCTGTCAGCGGAAAACTCGCGTGAATGACCGGCTGAAAGTTACCCTGGCGCGCGAGATTTGCTAATGCGGTAACGTCAGCGATGTCTTCGCGGGCGGTACCGGTAATTTCCCGGCGGCCTTCACGATCTTTATGCAGAAAGGAAAGTAGGGTGTCGTTCATATCTGCGACGACTCTGAGCAGGCGCCCATTGGGCTTCAGGGTACGTTTGCTGTCTTTCCAGCGGGCATTGCCTACCGTGTCGAGAATAATATCCCAGCGGTGGGTGTAGTCGCGGAAGTCTTCGGTCTCGTAGTTTATGACGTGATCCGCCCCTAGTGCTCTGACTGCGCGGGTAGAGTGATAGCTGCAGACTGCGGTCACGGTCGCACCGGCTTGCCTGGCCAGCTGAATCGCGGCGCTTCCAACGGTGCCAGTCGCACCATTAATCAGTACATGCTCACCTGCACTCAGCTTGCCTTTGTGAAACAGAAAGTCGAGTGCTGCTGTCCCTCCAAAACATAACGCAGCTGCCTGCTCCCAGGTGAGGTTGTCGGGTTTTCTGACGATCAGGGCATTCTCTGGCAGAACAACATATTCGGCATGGGCACCCAGGCGAATGCCTGTCATCGCAATCACGTGATCACCGGGGTTAAATTGTGTGACGCTCTTTCCTGTCCGTTCGACTACTCCGGCCAACTCAGAGCCCAGCACTGGCTGGCGCGGGCGGAAGAAGCCAAAGAAGAGCCGGACGATGACGCCGAAACCCGTTGGCACGTTAAGGCTGCGGATTCTCCAGTCGGCGGAATTCACGCAGGTGGTAATAACGCGGATCTGTACATCGTTATCCCCGGGGTGTGGTGTGGGGCGCTCTTCGAGTGTGACGACGTCGGGCCCTCCGTAGTTGCGGCATACTGCTGCTTTCATAACATTCTCCTGATGTGTGGTGATCATTCAGTTCTTTAAGCGCGCCAGTGTGTTCAGTATCAGGCCATGATCACGAATCTGACGAAGCAGACCAAGCAGTTCGGACTGATCGCGAATAGTGATATCGAGCGTAATCACAGTGCCTGACGTCTGTACTCTGGCGACATGGTTCTGAAGAAAATGGAAGGGCCCGGCGGCCGGGCCTTCCAGTTCTAACCGGTAGCACTCTGCTGCGGCACTCATGGCTCACCAGTGATAGCCAAGGCTAAGGCCTGTTGTCGTGCCAGACAGATCGATGTCTGAATTATCCAGAGTCACTTCACCATCGACGTAGCGGATGTCTGCACCGACGGTGACAGACTCGCCGAGGGAATAGTAGGTACCGACACTGACCCAGAACGACGTTGTCTGGTCTTCTTCATTTTCAGAAACAGAGCCAACTCTGCTTTTCTGCTCGGCGTTAATCAGGGCAATTCCGCCACCCAAATAGGGTTGGAACCCGGTGTCATAGTCGAATACTTTGCGCAGGCCGAGGTGAGCTTCGGCAGTGTAGGTTTCGTACTTATCACCACCGGTTTTTCGCTCGCTACCGGTACCGTACAGATCGAGAGCAATACTTACCGGCCAGCTCTGTCTGCGAACGTCGGTCAGTATGGCGATGGCACCGTGCTCATCGTTTTTTGCCCAGTCGTCTTCTGCGATTGGCTTAGAGCCGAGTAGCAGGCTGGTGTGGCCTGTCCAGTCATCAGCGTGCGCATTGGCTGTAACAACGGAGGCGGTCATCAGCGCGGTGGTCAGGAGTGTTGCTGGCATAGCAGTTTTCATCGTGTTTTACCTTCTCTGGTTGTGTTGGGAACGATGAGAAGGTTACGGTGTGGACGGGGTCGCCACATCACATCATGATGTGATTCTGCGATGTGATCATGTGAGTATGCTGATCAACCAAATAAAACATGGAGAGCACGATGCCTGTGGCAAACGACAGACGGGTTGTGATATTCGGCAACTCCGGATCAGGTAAATCGACGTTGGCACATCACCTTGCGGAGGCAGAAGGTCTGGAGCATCTGGATCTGGATACGCTGGCCTGGTCGCTGACGGATATGCCTCCCGAGCGTAAGCCTCTGGGAGAGTCGCAGGCAGAAATGCAGGCTTTTCTCGATAATCATTCTGCCTGGGTTATCGAAGGCTGCTATGCCGATCTGCTCGACTACGTACTGCCTGCATCCACTGACATTATTTATATGAATCTGCCGGTAGAAGCGTGCGTAGCAAATGCAAAAGCACGTCCCTGGGAGCCCCACAAATATGCGTCTCAGGAGGCTCAGAATGCCAATCTCGATATGCTGATTAATTGGATCAGGCAGTACGACGACCGCGACGATGTTTTTTCGCGGAAGGCACACGAACGCCTGTTTGAGACCTATGAGGGAGACAAGACGGTTTACACCAGTAACCGTCGGTGAGCACAGAGGGGAGCGCAGCGGAATCAGCCAGGATCTGTCAGAGCAGGGCCAGTTCTTCCGCGCGTCTCAGTGCTGCACGGCGGGTGTTTACTCCCAGCTTGCTGTAAATATTCTTACTGTGGGTTCTGAGCGTATTGAGTGACACAAACAGGCTGGCTGCGATTTCCGGGCCGGTCATGTTGCTGTCGAGCGCCCGCAGCACATCCAGTTCCCGCTCTGACAGTGCTTCCAGCAGAGGCTCCGCCGATGTTGTGTGTCTTTTCGTTGGCACTGGGGGATGAGACGGCTGATCGTTCAGCCACAGTGCTTTCAGCCACGAGGGAGCACTGCGGGAATAGTCACTTTCTTTGATCCACCGGTTTATTGATGGCAGTTCATAAATAAACACACCTGCATTTTGTTCTGCAGCGGGGGAGGTGAATGCGGCATCCAGATAGTGACGGGCATTCGTAGTATTCCCTTGCAGGTGAGAAACATAGGCCGCGATTAACAGCACTTCTGGCAACATGCCGGGCCGGGGGTTTTCTTCCAGAGCGATCATTTTCTCCAACAGCGTCATTATCTCTGACAGGCTGCTGTGTGTATTTTCTAGTCCGGCAGTGGCAATTTCGATCTGAACCAGCGTCAGTAATGAAAATACATTCAGGACATGAGGCTCGTCACTCAGAGAAAGCTCACAATGGTTTGCCCAATGCTGTGCCGCCTGCAGATTGCCGGCTGCCAGCTCGAGTCGTGCCCGCCGGGCTTCTAGGGGCTCAAACTCAGGTGTTGGGTTGGGAATACGAAGGCTCCCGGCTTCGTCCATTAAATCCAGCGCGTCGCGGAAATTGCCATGTCTGGATTCAAGCATGGCTTTGACTATGTACCAGTGATGAGCCGTCTCCATCAGTCGTGACTGCTCGCCCAGTGCCTGAGCGTGTTGAAGGTGTTGATGCGCCTGTACGTTATCACCCCGTCGAAGAGCAGCAACCGCCAGCGTCACGTAGATATCTGCGCTTCCCTGTGGGGCTAGTGGATACGGAGCAATCATTTTCAGTGCCCGCTCGCACAGCCTGATGGCTTCAGGTGTCTGCCCCTGCATCATGCGGATACTGGCGAGCAGAAATACAGAACTGACCGCGCCACTGATCTCGTTGTCGCGGCGCATTGCCTCATAGCCAGATTGTACCGCTTGTGATGCGCCTTCGATGTTGCCGCTTCCCCACAGTACAAACCCTTTCAGGATGTCAGCGGCGCCACGCCATGTCTGTTCAGATTCAGGCAGCAGAGATAAAGCTTGGTCGGCGTGGGAAATAATACCTGCGAAATCGCCCGTTGCGCCTGCGACATAGGCCCGGCAGATAGAGAGTATGCCTGCCAGTGCTGCATTAGTTGGATTCTCAGCGGTGGCTTGTTCGGCATAGCACATCCACTGTTGTGCTGATTGTGGATCGTAAGAAATGAGTGCCAGAGTATAGTAAGTCGCAATGACCGGATGGCGGCTGGCTACGTTTTCGGGGAGCGATTTTACCCACTGAATAAAGGTTGCTTCCGGTTCTGACTTTCTTAATGTCGGCCAGCTTTGGGCAATATAGTCGGCCGCCAGAGAGTACTCTTCAGCAAGCAGTGCATGCTGAATCGCCTCATGCGTTTCGCCCTGAGTGTGAAACCATTGACTCGCGCGGGCATGAAGCGCGGCGGTATCGATATTATTGTGCTTCGCCTGGCTGCGCAGAACATCGGCAAACAGGTGGTGATAACGATACCAGTGCCGATTTTCATCCAGTGCAATCAGAAAGAGGTTCTGCGCTTCTATATTTCGCAGAAGTTCTGCACTGTTGTTGATGCCGGTTATTGCATCACACAGATCAGAATTAAAACGTGCGGCGATCGAGGTCTTCAGCAGAAATTGTTGAATGTCTTCGCTCTGCGAGTTCAGTACTTCCTCGGCCAGGTAGTCGATAACAAACCGGTGACTGCCGGTAAACGACCGAATAAACGCATCCTGGTCAGTGGTGTTTTTTAATGACAGTGCGGCCAGTTGCAGCCCCGCGATCCAACCTTCTGTTTTATTTTCCAGCGCGTCGATCTGTGCTGAACTGAGCGAAGAAGTCATCACCGTACTGAAGAATCCTCCGGTCTCTTCTGAGGTGAATCTCAGGTCGTCCGCGCGGATTTCTGACAGTTCTCCTCGAACCCGCATCCGCGCCAGCGGTAAGGCCGGGTCTTCGCGTGTCGTGACCACCCAATGAACTGTCTCCGGAAGGTGTTCGAGCAGGAAACTGAATGCCTCGTCGGCGGCCTGCGAATCCAGCTGGTGGTAATCGTCGAGAACAATAACAACGTCTGTTGAGCGCGTGCCGTCGGGTGGGGTGGTCAGCTCCTGCAGCAGTGCTGTCAGTACGGATTCCAGCGTCGGCTGGCCGCTCGCGAGAATCGCTGCCGTCGCATTGACGGACGCAGGTAATGCCTTATTTAACGCTGCCACGATGCCTGCAAGAAACTTGAGAGGTTCTGCGTCATTCGCGTCGAGAGACAACCAGGCTACCGGTTGACTGCAGCCCTCAATCATCTGACTTGCGAGCGTTGTCTTTCCAAAGCCCGCAGGCGCAGATACCAGGGTCAGGCGCTTCTGCAGCAGCGATACCTTGTGGACGAATCGATCACGTTGCAGTGCCGCTGTGTGGCGCGGTGCATGTAGCTTGGTAGGGATTACTGAAAGAGGCATCGCCAGTCCCGGGCTGCTCGGAGTGTCCGAGGATAACAGAGCGAGGCGAGTGGAGAAAATTTAACGGAGGAATCAGAGCCCAGAGAACAACGTTTCCCTGGGCTCTGATCGGAGCAGCGGGCTTAATCAGGCTTCCTGAGCTTTGCGGCGCTGGCTGCGACGAAGCTTGGTTTTAGGTGCGTCAGCAGGCTTGTTTGAATTACCTTCATTTGCTGGCTTACGGCTCAGAGTCTGGCGGTCTGCGTTGGGTCTGTCACCGGTTTGTGAGCTTGCTGCACGCTTTTGCGGGTGCGATTGCTTAGCTTTAGGAGCGTTAGCCTTCTGCTGCGGTTTACGCGCTCTCGCTGTATCCGCCTGACGAGGTTTTTCGTCGCAGGAGGATGACGATTGAGAGAACTCTTTGGGTTTCTTCGGCTTCTTAGGTTTTTTACTTTTTACCGGCAGAAGACGACGTGACTCTGGCAGCGGGGCCTGAGGTCTGAAGCCTTCCACATCTTCACGCTCGATATGTTGCTGGATAAGACGTTCGATGCCCTGCAGGTCGTCGAATTCGTCGGCCGTGACCAGAGAAATGGCGTGACCTTTCATCCCAGCACGCCCGGTACGTCCGATACGATGCACGTAATCCGCCGGGACATTAGGCAGGTCAAAATTAACGACCTGTGGCAGCTGGTGGATATCAATTCCGCGGGCGGCAATGTCCGTCGCGACGAGCAGGGTGATCTTTCCGTCTTTAAAGTCGGCCAGCGCTTTTGTGCGTTGATTCTGGCTTTTGTTGCCATGAATTGCCGCAGCTGTGATGCCATCGGCTTCTAACAGGCGTACGAGCTTGTTGGCACCGTGCTTGGTGCGGCTGAAGACGAGCGCCTGCTCCCATTTTTCTGATTTGCACAGGTGCGACAGCAGTTTGGCTTTCTTTGATTTGTCCACAGGGTGCAGTTTGTGCTCGATTGTGGCGTTGGTGGTGTTTTCCTTCGCGACGCTGACTTCGGCGGCGTTATTCAGCAGACCATGCGCCAGTGTACGGATTTCATCAGAGAAGGTTGCAGAGAACAGCAGGTTCTGACGCTTAGCTGGCAGAATTCTGAGTATCCGTTTGATGTCATGAATAAAGCCCATATCCAGCATACGGTCGGCTTCGTCCAGCACCAGTATTTCCAGCTCATCAAATTTGATTGCATTCTGGCTGTGCAGATCCAACAGGCGGCCAGGCGTCGCGACCAGAATTTCACTGCCACTGCGGAGTTTCTGCATCTGTGGATTGATTTTTACACCACCGAAAACAACATTTGAACGCAGCTTGGTGTGTTTGCTGTACAGCTGGGCGTTATCAAGTATCTGGGCTGCCAGCTCACGGGTGGGGGTCAGAACCAGCGCTTTAACCCGATTGCCGGAGGCCCGTGGAGACTCCAGCAGTTTGTGAATAATAGGCAGCGTAAAGGCGGCCGTTTTGCCTGTACCGGTTTGTGCAGACGCGAGCAGGTCGCGGCCTTCCAGTACCACAGGGATGGCCTGCGCCTGAATAGGCGATGGTGTGGTATAGCCTTTTTCGGCAACCGCGCGGGCAATAGGCTCCGCCAGAGCCATGTCTTTGAAAGTAATAGACATACAGATCCTGAAGGTCCGTCAGAAACGGGCCTGAATAATTCGACAATGGTAATCAGAAGGGCAGGGAGCACCTGCGATACATCTGAAGCCTGATTGCGGCACTCAGATGTTGTGGCGATGCATGAGAGCAAGGCGGGCAACAGACGATGACGCAGCGCCAGTGTTGGCGCGCCAGAAGTGTAACACCAACTACTTCTGTTTTCCTCCTGAAGCGTTACACTGCTACGCAAAAGACAGATAAGGAATACTTTGATGCGTATCTTGATGATACTTCTGATGGTCAGCACGCTCAGCGCCTGTGGAATCAACAACATCCCTACGTACGATGAGCGGGTCACCAGCGCCTGGGCGCAGGTGGAAAACCAGTATCAGCGCAGAGCAGATCTGGTGCCGAACCTGGTCGCTACCGTCAAAGGATTTGCGGCGCAGGAGCAGGAAACCCTGACAGCCGTCGTAGAGGCAAGGGCAAAAGCGACATCTGTGCGGCTGGATGCCTCAATGCTCGATGATCCGGAAGCACTGGCGCGGTATCAGGAAGCCCAGGGGTCTCTGGAGAGAGCACTGGGGAGGTTGCTGATGGTGACAGAGAATTACCCGGACCTGAAATCGAATGCGAATTTCCTGGCTCTGCAATCGCAGCTTGAAGGCACCGAGAACCGTATTGCCGTTGCGCGTCGTGATTTTATTCAGGCGGTACAGGCCTACAACACAGAAATCCGTACCTTTCCCGGAAAGATCTGGCACTCGCTTCTTTATAGTGACCTTCAGGTGAAAGAAAGTTTTAAAGCGACTGCTGAAAATGCCGATCAGGCTCCCGTTGTGGAGTTCTGATGATGGCGTCAGTGATAAGGAAGGTCACCTGCTTATTTGTGCTTTTATTCTGTGCGCAGGTAAATGCGGATATTGCATTTCCTGAGCTGACCGGCAGGATTGTAGACACTGCAGGGATGATGCAGCACACCTATCGGTCTCAGCTCAACCGCACGTTAAAAGAGCACGAAACTGTGACAGGGAATCAGGTTGTCGTACTGACCATAAAGTCTCTGGAAGGTTATAGCATCGAAGAGTATGGCTATCAGCTAGGACGGCACTGGGGGATAGGCCAGAAAGGCCGGGACAACGGTGTCATTCTTATTGTCGCGAAGAACGACAGAAAAATCCGCATCGAGGTTGGTTACGGGTTGGAGGGCCAACTGACGGACGCGATTGCCGGAAATATTATCCGTACACAGATATCACCACTTTTTAAACGCGGGCAATTTGATCGGGGTATTTCAAAGGGTGTTGATTCTATTCTTGAAGCCTTAGAGGGCAGCTATGTCGCTGGGGAAAGCACGGGAAGCAGTGGTAAGAACAAGTTCCTGTTGTTTATCTTCTTCGGTCTGGCTCTGTTTATTTTCGTCGCCAGCTTTTTTGATGGCGGAGGTGGGTCTTCTTCCCGCGGAAGATACTATGGCGGTGCAGCGGGTTATGGAGGATTCGGCAGTGGAGGTTTTGGCGGCGGCGGTTTCAGCGGCGGCGGCGGTGGTTTTGGTGGCGGCGGCGCTTCAGGGGGTTGGTAATGGCGTTCTTAACTGAGCAGCAACTGAATCAGTTGGCAGAGACGGTGCGTGCCGTAGAAAAAGTGACCGACGCTGAGCTGGTAACAGTACTTGCGCGGGCTTCAGATAACTATGGATTTATTCCAACTCTATGGGCAGCGATACTGGCCTTACTCACTCCTGCCGTACTGTTGATGACGCCGTTCTGGTTACACGGAATCGAGCTGTTTCTGTTGCAGAGTGCAGTGTTTGTGGCGTTGGCTTTGATCTTCCGGTTGCCGTTCATCCGGTACCGGTTGGTCCCCGGGCGTATCAGAAAGTCCCGTGCTTTTATGATGGCGCGGAGAATGTTTCTGGACCAGGGACTTCATCATACGAAGAAAGATACAGGCATTCTTATCTTTGTTTCTGAGGCGGAACATTACGTCGAAATTCTCGTCGACCGTGGTATTTCGCAGCACGTTGATGACTCGGAGTGGCAGAAAATTATTGATCAGTTCGTCGTGAAGGTGAAGGCAGGCGCCGTTCTGGAGGGTTTTGAGGAATGTATCGCCAGTGTTGCGGACATTGTCCGTGACGTTGTACCGGCGACAGAAGAGAAAAATGAGCTTCCTGATCGTCTCATCGTTATTTAACAACGGCCCGGTGTAACTGCTGCCCCGAAGGGCAGCGGTTTCTGCGAGATGGTTATTCCAGAATCACCAGCAGGTGACCGGGTGCAACGCCTTTACCTGCCTCGCGGAGCACTTCCTTAACGGTGCCTTGTGTGTGCGCCGTGATTTCTATTTCCATCTTCATAGACTCCAGAATCATCAGCGGTTGTGCGGCGGTGACTTTCTGCCCGGGTGTGACGAGTACCTGCCAGACGTTTCCGGACACATGACTTTCGACGGCGGTTTCTCCGGGTTCCAGAATGCGCTCTTCGGTGTCTTCGATGGCGCCGGTGTCCGATTCAAACCGCAATAGTCCTTTGGCTTTCCAGTCTTCGAGTTCGGTCTGAAAAGCTTTTTGCCGGTGAGTCTGAAATTCGGAGATGCTGGTGGCGTGATCAGAAAGAAACTGTTCGTAATCTTCAAGGCTGAAAGTGTCTTCTTCAATTCTGATCGGGTACTGCCCATGAGGAAACTGCTCACGTATGTCGGTGAGGTCATCATGGCTGACTTCGTAAAAACGAATTTTATCGAAGAAGCGCAGTAGCCAGGGCTGAGTGAATTCTCTGGTCTGCTTGTAACGGTTCCACATCTGCAGTGTACGACCGACAAACTGATAGCCGCCGGGTCCTTCCATACCGTACACACACATATAGGCACCGCCGATTCCCACCGAATTCTCTGCGGTCCAGGTACGTGCCGGATTGTACTTGGTGGTCACTAAGCGGTGGCGCGGATCAACCGGCGTTGCCACAGGAGCACCGAGATAGACATCCCCTAAGCCCATCACAAGATAGCTGGCATCGAAAACAATTTTTTTAACGTCGTCGACGGAATCCAGGCCATTAATGCGGCGGATAAACTCAATATTATCCGGACACCAGGGAGCATCGGCACGTACAGATTTTACGTATTTATCAACCGCCTGCTGACAGGCAATGTCGTTCCATGAGAGTGGTAGCCAGACGGTTCTTGAGGGCACTTGTGCATGTTTCAGATCTCCGAGCAGGGCTTCTTCCCTGATCAGTTGTTGCAGGAGATCCTCCTGTCTGAGAGTCAGGCTGTCGTAGTGAATCTGCAATGAACGGATGCCCGGAGTCATTTCGATAATCCCGGGAATCACTTTTTTATTCAGTGACTCCATCAGGGCATGTACGCGGAAACGCAACCGAATATCGAGCTGCAGTGGACCGTATTCAATCAGCAGATAATTATCGCCCGCTGGGCGGTACACGACCCCGGTGGGGTGTTCTGCGGTTGAGACGGTAGTTAAGACAGGAGAGTCAGGTAAATACTTACTTACCCCGACAGGTTCTGGCTTCAGGGTTTCAAGCGATGTCAGCTGAGCCCGTCGTAATTCTGTCGCCGTTTGATGGCTGACAGGGACAAAGCGGATTTTATCACCGGCCTTTAATTGGCCTAGCTTCCAGAGGTCTGCCTGAATGACCGTTACCGGGCAGACGAAGCCACCCAGACTCGGGCCATCTGGCCCAAGAATAACGGGCATATCTCCGGTGAAGTCGACCGCGCCAATGGCGTAAGCATTGTCATGAATATTGGAAGGGTGGAGACCGGCTTCGCCACCGTCATTTCGTGCCCAGTCGGGTTTTGGTCCAATTAACCGGATACCGGTTCTGCTGGAATTAAAATGCACTTCCCAGGCGGCCGCAAAAAACTCGTCAATATCTTTTGGAGTGAAAAAGTCCGGAGCGCCGTGTGGGCCATAGATAACGTGCAGCTGCCATTCATCCGAAATATCGGGGATGAGTGCCGGATCGGCAGTCGGGTGCTGACCCGGTTCGACGTTATCAGAGATATGCAGCACGTCGCCCGGCAATAATGCGCGACCGTTGTGGCCCCCAAACTGACCGAGCGTAAACGTAGAGCGGGAACCTAAATACACTGGGCACTGGATGCCCCCTGCAACACAAAGGTAGGCGCGGGCGCCAGCCCCTGTGACGGTGCCGCAGTCAAGCTGATCACCGGCGGTTACCGGGATCACCTGGTAAAAAGGTATATTTTCTGTGTTGCCTGCTCTGGTGATGGTCGCCGATGTCTGAGCGCCCGTCAGAACGATAAACGTATCCTGTTGAAAAACCAGTACTGGACCTTTCAGAGTAATTTCGAGCCCTGCGCAGTCGTGACTGTTACCAAGCAGCCGATTTCCGAGGCGGAACGCGTACTCATCAAACGGTCCGGAAGGAGGCACGCCAACATCCCAGTGCCCTATGCGGCCGGGTACGTCCTGAATCGTGGTCTGTGTCCCGCCGCTGATGACATCAATGGCCGGATCACGAAACGGCATGCTGTTCAGTTTCTGTGTCCAGACCTTCCCGGACGCCACGTCGGGGTCGCTGAGAATCGCCTGAAGGTAGAGCAAGTTGGTTTCGATTCCGTACAGCTCTGAGTGGCTGAGGGCCTGATGCAGACCAGAGATGGCCGTAGCGCGGTCTTCCGCTGTCACAATCACTTTCGCGAGCATCGGATCGAACAGAGCAGGCACCTGAGTGCCGCTCTCTACCCAGGTGTCGATCCGGATGTTGCTACGGGGCTGGAGGGCTCCGGATGCCCAGTCAACCCGACTCAGAAGGCCGGCACAGGGTTGGAAATTCTTGACCGGATCTTCGGCGTAAATCCTCGCCTGGACACTGTGGCCCCGAGGTGCGCGGGATTGATTCAGGGGTAATTCTTCTCCGGCGCCAAGACGCACCATCCACTCTACGAGATCGACACCGAATACTTCTTCGGTCACGCCATGCTCAACCTGCAGGCGTGTATTTACCTCAAGAAAATAGAAGGATTCGGATGATTCATCGTAGATAAATTCGACGGTTCCGGCACTGCGGTAACCGACGCTTTCGCCAAGTCTTTTTGCTGTTTCATGTAAGGCCGTACGAACGCGCTCAGAAATACCGGGAGCCGGTGTTTCCTCTATGACTTTCTGATTGCGCCGCTGCAGAGAACAGTCGCGTTCGCCGAGTGCTGCGACAGTGCCTTTGCCGTCGCCAAAAATCTGAACTTCAATATGCCGGGCCTTAGCGACGAATTTCTCCAGAAACAGACCGTCATTGGAGAAGTTATTCGCGCTCAGACGTTTTACCGAGTCATAGGCGTGAATTAAATCTGCTTCTGAATGACACAGCTGCATACCGATGCCACCGCCACCGGCGGTGCTCTTGAGCATCACCGGATAACCGATTTTCTGCGCTTCAGACTGTGCTTCATCAAGATCGGTTAACAGTCCTGTACCGGGCAATAGCGGAACCAATGCGGCTTCTGCCAGGGCGCGGGCGCTGTGTTTGAGCCCGAAGTCCTGCATCTGTTGGGCGGTGGGTCCGAGAAATACAATGCCGGCCTGTTCGCAGGCATCTGAAAAGTCCGGATTTTCACTCAGAAAACCGTATCCGGGATGAATCGCTCCAGCACCGGACTGTTTGGCAATCTCGATAATTCTGGCTTGATTCAGGTAAGTGTCGGCCACAGAGCCATCACCTAATGACCAGGCTTCTTCTGCCTGTAGTACGTGCAGTGAGTGCTTATCCTGCTCGTGATAAATCACCACTGGGGTCACGCCGATAGCGCGTAGCGTGCGCATGATGCGTACGGCAATGGCACCCCGGTTTGCAATCAGTACTTTGGAAAACATCTTTACCCCCAGATCAGCACTTCAACAGGCGTTGGATTGTATGCGTTGCATGGATTATTCAGCTGGGGGCAATTGGAAATCAGCACCAGAATATTCATGCGCGCCGTGAGTTCTACGTATTTTCCGGCATCAGAAATGCCGTCTTCGAACGTAAGGCCGCCTTCAGGAGTGACCGGAACGTTCATAAAGAAGTTAATGTTGTGGGTAATGTCGGATTTCGTCAGGCCGAATTCTTCATGCTCATTGATGGCCAGCATCCAACTGTCACGACAGGCGTGCATACATTTTTTCTCAAGGGCATAACGTACGGTGTTGGATTCAGTGGCACAGGCACCGCCGAGCGTGTCGTGGCGACCACAGGTATCGGCGACGATATCGAGCATCGGGTTATCTTCATTAGACATCAGCGTTGTGCCGGCACTCAGATACACGTTGCCCTGATTACGTATTGTGTCCATCGCGCTGTAGCGCTCCGACACATCATCTGCGTTGTAAAAGAGCGTATCTGCCGCCTGGTTTCCCTCCAGGTCGAGAATACGCAGGGTCTGGCCCTTTTCTATTCGATGGAGAAAATAGTCGCCAGCGGGAACGATTTTCCGGAAGCTGGCATTGTCTGGGTTGAGTGTACTTTCTTTAATCATGATGACTCTCCCTTACTGGCCAGAAAACTGATAAATCGCGTTGTTTTTGAAGCCGCGGATATTTTCCGGGCGGGAGTTCATGCATTCGTCGTCGGGCTGTACTTCTTTCGCTTTCGCTAAGGCGTAATGTACCGGACGAACGGGATATTCTGCTGCTGGATTCAGTGGATGAGGGCAGGTGTGCATCAGGACCAGAGTGTCCATTTCAAAGCGCAGAACCACTGAATCTCCGGGTTTGCTGTTTGGTTCGTAGCGCAGGTTGCCCTGGCTGTCTGTGGTGACCTTACTGAACAGATTCAGATTCGCCGCCATGTCTTTACGTGTGAGGCCGTATTTCGCCAGCTCGACTAAAAATGCATCGTAGCCGTTCTGGGTCCAGCCATTCAGAGCGTCCTGATACGTTTTCAGCGTCCATTTTTCCTGTAGCTGTTTTTTATTCAGGTTCCCACAGACGGTGTCATGCCAGGCGCAGTCGTCTTCAACGATTGACGCGAACACGCGCCCCATATCGGAGTACAGGCAATGTCCCTGGGTCAGCCTGAACGTGTGCTGGCACTTCAGCGTGTCTGGAGCATTGTATTTTTCCAGCAGGTTTTCCGGGTTGTACATAAGTAGCCCGAGGTTGGCCCCCCCCTTAACGTTGGTGAGTGTCAGTAATGTGCCTTTACGAACCCTCATAGACCAGTGGCAGCCGCCACCCAGTGTGTCTTCATAGAGAGTATCTCCGAGTTGATAGTCAGACATATCGGACTCCTTGTTTGTACGTAAAGGAAAGCTGAACAGCGGTAATTTCTGCGCGGAGAAAACTGCGCTTTCCGCTGATTATAAAGACTGGAATATTCGTACACTCTGGTCGGGACAGATGCGTAAATATCCGGACAAAGCGTTGACTGAAGTTTTTCATTTGAAAGGTACCTGTCAGAGTTGTTTCACGGATTCATAGGCGTGGTGTTATCACCATGCGCTTTCTGATCTCCCGGGCTTTTATCCCGCCGTGTAACCTGCCAGTACGCTGCTGAAGGTCGGCCACTCTCGGTCCAGTCGCTGAGATCAGCCGGAACCCTAGTGCCCTTATTGTGCAGACTGTGCTGCGATATGCGTATATATAGGAATACGCTTTGTTTCCGTAATTTTCAACCCTTATTCAGCCCTTTGTCAGATGCACCTTGAGGGCTCTGCGGTGCACTTTCCCGGTGCGATGCACCAGCATGGTTCGCTTACTCCGGTCGGGGCTTCTCGCTTACGTGACCGCAACGGCGCCTGAAACTCTAGTGTCTGCCAAATCTGACAAATATAGGTAAGTTACCGATTTTTCTGAGTTTTCACGGGTTGCACACGCTCATATTGATGAAGCGGCCGGGCAGGTGTTGAACAGGTGTTACTGCAATGTGGCACAGCCACTGCTTTGTTCGGTATTACGAAACTTAAAAACAGTAATACTTGGGGTAAGCACTATGGCAATGAAGAAAACACTGATCGCAGGTCTGTTTGCCGGACTGATGAGCGCTGCTGGCGCAATTGCAGAGCCGCTGAAGATTGGCTACAGCGACTGGCCGGGTTGGGTCGCCTGGGAAATTGCGATTGAGAAAGACATGTTCGCCAGTGAAGGTGTTGATGTTCAGTTCGAGTGGTTTGACTACGTTGCCAGTATGGATGCCTTTGCTGCCGGTCAGCTTGATGCTGTGACTATGACGAACGGTGATGCACTGGTGACGGGGGCAACCGGCGCCCGGAATGTCATGGTGCTGATCAACGATTACAGTAATGGCAACGATATGGTCGTTGCGGCGCCGGGTATTTCCTCAGTGGCCGAGCTGAAGGGCAAAAAGGTTGGGGTTGAAGTTGGATTTGTCGGACACCTGTTATTACTCAATGCACTGGAAAAGGCAGGTCTGAAAGAGACCGATGTCGAGCTGGTCAATGTCCCAACCAACGAAACACCACAGGTGCTGGCGTCTGGCCAGGTCGATGCCATCGTTGCCTGGCAGCCAAACTCCGGACAGGCACTAAAAATGGTGCCGGGTGCCAAGCGTATTTACTCCAGCGCGGATGAGCCAGGCCTGATTTATGACGTGCTGGCCGTTTCTCCGGACAGTCTCGCCCAGAATAAAGGCGAGTGGCTTAAAGTTCTGAAAGTCTGGTATCAGGCGGTAGATTTCCTCAAAGACCCGGCAACCCGCGAAGAAGCGATCAGCATTATGGCCGCGCGTGTGGGTATTCCTGCAGAAGAGTATAAGGGTTTTATTGATGGCACTAAGATTCTGACTCTGGAAGAAGCGCTGCCATTTATGGAGAAGTCCGAAGGATTTAAGTCTCTGTATGGCTCCAGCAAAATCGCAGACGTGTTTAATGTCGCCAATGAGGTGTATGCCGATGAGCAGCCTGTCGACAGCTACATTGATGCATCATTGATGAAAGCCCTTTAAACCCCGCTCCGGGAGCGTACTGCGCTCCCGAACACTCCGAATATTTTATTTATATGTCGAGACCGGCAGGGCGATTTCTGCCTGTCTCGCTGAGCCAGGGACCCAATCATGTCGTTGATCGCTGTGAATAAAGCCTTGCCTGCGAGAACCCGTCGTTGGGTTACGCTCGCGAGCTTCGGGCTACCGATTCTGCTCTGGTGTCTGGTGAGTTATGTCCCGTTTATCTGGCACCCGATGGTCGAAATCACCGCACCAGGCGGCGTCAGCTACTTCCGCGAAGGTATGCTGGTGGATAAGCCGCTGTTTGCCCGCGAATTCGAAAACATGGCGGAGCAGGGTAAGGGACTCCCCGAAGGGAATCCGGCCAATCCTGTGTATCTGCCTGCTCCACATGAAGTGGCCACTGCGTTTTATACAGCGTTTACGACTGAGCCAGCGCGCCGCAGTGAAAAATGGCTGCATGAAAGTCTCTGGAGCAGTATTCAGGTGATTTTCTGGGGGTTCGTTCTCTCTTCTGTGATTGGAATTCCTCTTGGCATACTGGCTGGCACCTACCATTTCTTTTCGCGCCTTATCGAACCCTTTATTGAGTTCTTCCGTTATCTGCCAGCGCCTGCCTTTGGTGCATTGGCTGTTGCTATTCTCGGGATTTATCAGGCCCCTAAGATTGCCATTATTTTTATCGGGACCTTTTTTCAGCAGGTGCTGGTGGTGGCAAATACCACCCGCAAACTTGATCCCTCACTGCTCGAAGCAGCACAGACATTAGGAGCCGGCAACCGCTCCATGCTGTTCCGTGTCGTTGTTCCCGGAATTCTGCCAGACCTGTATCGCGATACCCGCATTCTGCTGGGCTGGGCCTGGACCTACCTGATTGTGGCTGAGCTGATCGGCACCAGTTCCGGGATTACCTGGTTTATTACTCAGCAGGCCCGCTACAAGAATTTCGATAATGTGTTTGCTGCGATCATCATGATCGGCATCCTCGGACTGACGATTGATCTGTTACTTGCCTGGCTGGGGCGTCGGCTTTTTCCATGGCAGCAGGGTAAATAAAAGGAGTCACTATGACTGATGTTTCATTGCCCAGTTATCTGGATCAGAGCGACGCTGTCCGCGATCGCTTCGAACGTCTGAAAAAGCGGCCTGTTGCGCTTGAAGTCCGGGATCTGCATAAAGTGTTTCCGAGCAGAAACGGCCCGGTGACGGCGTTAAAGAATATTAATCTCAATATTCATAAGCGTGAGTTTGTCTGCGTTATCGGGCCTTCGGGGTGCGGTAAGTCGACCTTGATCAGAATCCTTGCGGGACTGGAGCAGCCAAGCTCTGGTCAGGTCCTGCTGAATGGCGAGCCAGTGACAAAGCCCGGACCGGAGCGCGGCATGGTATTTCAGGGGTATACCCTGTTTCCCTGGTTGAGTGTGAAAGAGAACATCATGTTTGGCTTGCGCGAAAGTGGTTACGACAAAAGCGCGGCCGAACAGGAAGCCCGGCAGTGGATTGATCTTATCGGGCTGGCACGCTTTGAGAACAGCTATCCGAATCAGTTGTCCGGCGGTATGAAGCAGAGGGTAGCCATTGCCCGGGCATTGGCAAACCGTCCGAAAGTGCTGCTGATGGATGAGCCTTTTGGGGCGCTTGATGCTCAGACCCGGGCAAAAATGCAGGCGTATCTTCTTGAGATCTGGAAGAACATCGATATTACCGTGTTCTTTATTACGCACGATCTTGATGAGGCGGTGTACCTCGCAGACCGTATTCTGGTGCTGAAAGCCAATCCCGGTGAAATACAGGAACTGGTCGAAGTGCCTGTGCCTCAGCCGCGTTCACCAGATCAGTTCTTGTCGCCGGAGTTTCTGGCGACGAAACAGCACATTGAACATTTGATTCACCCGCCGGTAGAAGAGGACGAGTCTGATCATCTGAACCTGGTGCGCATGGTTCATGTAAATGACGATGTCGGGAGTGTGTTCTGATGTATGAGCTGCACCAGATGACCTGGGAAGAAGTGGCGGGGGCCGTAAAAAAGGGTATTCAGACCGCCATTCTTCCGGTTGGAGCGACCGAGCAACATGGCCCTCATATGGGCTGTGGTATGGACAGCGCGATCGCCTCTCGTCTGTGCCGGGATGTCGCTGCTGAAGTCCCTGTAATTCTGTTGCCCACGCTGCCCTATGGCTGTTCTGTCGGGCATTCGAGACGTTGGCCGGGAACGCTGGCGCTGAACCCCAAAACGTTGATTGATGTGGTTTCTGATCTTGGCGATTGGGTCGTCAGTGCCGGAATCCGCCGTCTTGTTCTTATTAATGGCCATGTGACAAATGAAGCACCACTGCGCTGTGCTCTGGAAATTCTGCGCGCGCGTCACGACGGCTTTATGGTGTCACTGGTTCATACCGCTCGTATTTCGCCGAGGGTTCGTGATGCTCATTTTGCGGATGCCGAAGACTGGCACGCCAACGATGCGGAAACCGCCCTGATGATGGCTCTTGCTCCGGAAATGGTGCGTCCCGACCGGCTTCAGGACGCTGACGATCCGGACCGCACCGGAGGCTGCGTGTTCAGTCATCCGGTCAACCGTACAAGTACCAACGGAGTCACCGGATTTCCGTCGCTGGCTTCTGCCGACAAAGGCAAACAACTCTATCGCTGGATGTGCGAAGACCTGACCGGGCTTCTGAGCCGGGCCGTTATGGAAGAACCGCCACTCGATGTCAGTTACAACGATTCCATTGTTAACGAGCTATAACGCAGGTGAACACCATGATTGAAGTTAAACCGGATGCTGAAATCAGCGCTATTCAGGATGATCTGAAACGTCGCGGCGTGAAATATTGCATGGGTACCTATGTCGATATTCACGGTATTCCTAAAGGAAAAGTCGTGCCGCTATCGCACCTCCATCACATGGCGCATGGTTCTGAGCTGTACACCGGCTATGCACTGGATGGCCTTGGGCAGGCGCCAAACGACGATGAAATTGCGTCGGTGCCCGATCTTGATCAGATCATTCAGCTGCCCTGGCAGCCGGAAGTCGCCTGGATGCCCGCAGACAACACGCTTTACGGTGAGCCCTATATGTTAAATACCCGGGTGTTGCTGAAGTCTGTGCTTAAGCAGGCCGAGGCGATGGGCTTTGGTATGAATCTGGGTATTGAGGCGGAAGTTTTTCTCCTCAAGAAAGACGAGAACGGCAAGCTGGTCGCGCCAGACCCCGACGATAAACTGAAGAAGCCTTGTTATGACACCCGCGCATTTCTCAGTAACTTCAGCTGGTTGGATAAAATGGCGACCAGTATTAACGAGCTGGGGTGGGGGCTGTATTCGTTTGATCATGAAGATGCCAACGGCCAGTTTGAATTCGATTTTAATTACGCCGATGCCGTCACCACCTGCGATCGTTTTACATTTCTGAAAATGATGGCTAAGGAATACGCAAAAGAAGAAGGTCTGCTCGCGACTTTTATGCCGAAGCCCTTTTCCAACAAAACCGGAAATGGCGCGCATTTTAATATGTCGCTTTACGATCTGGAGACGCGGGAAAATCTCTTTCAGTGCCAGCCATCTGATGATCCGAACGGACTTGGACTGACAGAGCTCGGGTATCAGTTTATCGGCGGTATTCTGAAACACGGCCCGGCCTTGTGTGCGGTGTTTGCGCCCACAGTGAACTCGTACAAACGATTGGTCCGCCAGGGGGATATGCCGTATTTCACCTGGGCGCCGGTATTTAATTCTTACGGATCTAATAACCGTACCAATTCGGTTCGTGTGCCCATGGGCGGCGGGCGCTGTGAATCCCGCAATGCGGATGGTGCCGTCAACCCTTATCTGGCGTGCGCACTGGTGCTTGCCGCGGGGCTCGAAGGTGTCCGCGAAGCGATCGATCCCGGCAAGCCCCAGGAGACCAATCTGTACGAATTATCCGAGCAGGAAAGGGAAGAGCTGGGGATCGGTTTCTTACCCCGCACTCTGGATGAGGCAATCACTGCGTTTGATGCCGATCCGTTTGTCGAGCAGGTGCTGGGCAAGGAGCTGAAACAGGAGTTCATCCGGTATAAGCGCGCAGAGTGGAATGAATATCACACTGCGGTCAGCCAGTGGGAAATCGAGAAGTACAGCCATCTGTTTTAAGGCGGGGCAGTCACTGCCCGAACAGGGAGAACGCCGATGAGTCAGAAAGATAAGGTCAGTCGTATCAGCATTTCTTTGCCCGAACACCTTCTGGGCGGGCTGGATGATATGGTGGCTCAACGAGGCTTTGAAAGCCGCTCACAGGCGATCTGCGACATGATTGGCCGCGAGATTAATGAATTTCGCGGTCAGTCGGGCAGTGACGTGATGACAGGCACGCTGAATCTGGTGTTTAACCATGCGTTACCGGGTCTGCATAAAAAGCTGCATGATCTGCAGTACGAGTACATCGACGAAGTCATCAGTAATCTCAGTGTGAACCTCACGGATACTCATACCTTGTCGGTGATTCTGGTGCAGGGGCCTGCGGATCGGTTACAGATGATTGCCGATAAGCTGGTGAGCCTCAGGGGCGTCAGTCATGGGCGCCTGCTGTTGAATTCCTCGCATGTCATTCCGCCGATTCACAGTAAGCAGGCGGGGTGATTACGCGCGCTTTAACCACAGACGAACCGCTTTCCAGCGGTTAACAATGAGCGCCAGGAAGATCAGGCCGCAGCCCGCCAGCTGACTTGCTTCCATACGCTCTCCGAACCACATGGCGGCAAAGAGAGACGTCCATACCGGCTCGACAATCATAATCACGGCAGCATGACTGGGGCTCGTCATGCTCTGCGCGTATGTCTGGATAAAGAAACGGGCGGCAGTTCCTACCGTGACGCTCAGAAACAGCCACCACCACATGTCACCGGTCCAGACTGACGGCCAATCTTCAAAGCCTGCCGACAGCACCAGGGCAACGATACCGACAATCGACAGTTGAATGCTGCTCAGAGCGAGCGCAGGCACGTGACTGGCCGCGCGTCCATTAAGAATAAAGGTCAATGACAGGAGCAGGGCCGCGATGAAAAAGAGTACCTGACTTAGCTCCGGACGAAAGCCATGTTGCAGAGACAGCAGGGCCAGACCAGCAAACGCCAGCGGCAACGCAATCCAGTTAGCACGGCTGATACGGTCGCGGAAAAAAATCCAGCTGACGAGCGGTACGAGTACCACGGCCAGACTGGTGATAAACGAGCCCTCGCCGAGGTTAGTCGCGCTGAACAGACCCATGATCCAGGTCGACATAGCGATACCGAACAGAATGCCGACGGCCGATGATGCTTTCCATTGCTGGGGTGTCAGGCGCTGCAGTGACTTCCATCCCGGGCCGGCCAGCAGCAGGCCGGCAAACAGAAAACGCACACCAATAAAGAGCAGCGGTGGAAATCCGTTCAGGGCTTCTTTGGAGAACATCCAGCTGATGGCGGCGAGCACAGTTACGACCAGCAACAGCAGGTCTGCTTTCAGCATGGAATGAGAAGGGGTGGACACGTTGTTAACACCTGATTTTGACAGGCGCGGAGTATTTCACAGACAGCGAGGGGCTGTCCCGTTCAAAAGTGACAAATCCCTCGCTGGAACAATGTGTCGTCGTTCAGCGTTCAATTTCGACCATCAGGTCGTCGGACAGAGCTTCAAGTGCATCACTGATATCGTCGGTATCCATACCGGCGGGAACACTTACCAGAGCTTCGCTGCGGAACAGTGGCACGGCGGACATCTCGGCAGGTTCGCAGCTGGTGGTCAGCTCAAGAACGTTTACGCCAAGCGTTGCGAGTGCACGGGATACCTCGCGGACAATCCCCGGCCGGTCATTACCCACCACACTCAGCTGAAGGTGCGTACCGGCTTCTGCGGCGATGGCGCCGGGGTCTTCAACTTTGACCTGAATGCCTTTGGTTCCGAGCGAAGCCAGTGCAGAGACGAGACTATTGGTTTTGTCTTCATCAATGCTGACTCTGAGGATGCCGGCAAACTTTCCAGCCATCTGCGCCATGCGGCTTTCGAGCCAGTTGCCGCCGTGGTCGGCGATGGTGGCGGACAGCTTTTCTACGATGCCTGGCTTGTCGTCAGCAATGATAGTGAGTACCAGATAGGTCGACATAGGTTATTCCTGATTATTCTTTTTCGTGCTTCGACGTTATCACAGGGGTGGGTCAAAAGACATAAGGCTCAATGAGAGAAGCGTGGGGCGAATTAATTACTTCCGGAGGATTTAGTCCGGCGCGTTCTATGGTACATTTACGACCAAATTGGCACAGGCCTGCACTGAATGGCAGGCCCGACAGACCTGACAGGAGAGAACATCTTGAAACCGGTAAAAGTGGGTATCTGTGGTTTAGGTACAGTAGGTGGTGGCACGTTTAACGTCCTCACTAAGAATGCGAAAGAGATTGCTCGTCGTGCCGGTCGCGAGATTATTATCGAACAGGTCACACTGCGTCGCCCTAACCCTGCGGTTGATACGACCGGTGTGAAGACCACCGCCGATGTCTTTGAGGTTGTGAATAACCCTGATATCGACATCATCGTCGAACTGATTGGTGGGTACACCATCGCTAAAGATGTGGTGATGTCTGCCATTGAAAATGGTAAGCACGTTGTTACTGCGAACAAAGCGCTGATCGCTGTTTACGGTGAAGAGATTTTTGCTGCTGCTGAAGCCAAAGGCGTTTCTGTGACTTATGAAGCAGCCGTGGCTGGCGGTATTCCTATCATTAAAGCCATCCGTGAGGGTCTGGCGGCAAACCGCATCAACTGGCTGGCAGGCATCATTAACGGCACAGGTAACTTCATCCTGACCGAGATGCGTGACAAAGGTCGGGATTTTGCTGATGTCCTCGCCGAAGCACAGGCGCTGGGGTATGCCGAAGCCGATCCGACGTTTGATGTCGAAGGGATTGATGCTGCCCACAAGCTGACCATTCTGTCGTCGATTGCTTACGGTATTCCGCTGCAGTTCCAGCACTGCTACACCGAGGGTATCAGTAAGGTTGCGCCGGAAGATGTCGAGTACGCAGAAGAACTTGGCTACCGGATTAAACATCTGGGTATCAGTCGTCGCACTGATCGTGGTATCGATCTGCGCGTACACCCGACCATGATCCCTGAGCATCGTCCAATCGCTAAGGTGGATGGTGTCCTGAATGCTGTAACAGTTAACGGCGATGCGGTGGGTGATACCCTGTACGTCGGTGCGGGTGCTGGTGCAGGCCCGACTGCTTCAGCGGTGGTGGCTGATATCATCGATCTGGCGCGGACGATGGACGCGCCTGCGTCGGCCAGCGTTAATCACCTTGCGTTCGATACCATCGACGATGTGCGCGTTCTGCCGATCGAGCAGGTTGAAACGGCATATTACCTGCGCATTCAGGTTCAGGACCGCACGGGTGTTCTGGCCAGCATTGCAACCATACTGAGCCAGCGCGAGATCAATATCGAAGCACTGATTCAGAAAGAAGGGCCAGAAGATGACGCGTTGGCGCAGATCATTATTCTGACTCACCGCGTGGAAGAGCAGAAGATGGACGAAGCCATTGCTGCGATCGAAACTCTCGACAGTACCCACGGTAAAGTGACCCGCATCCGCGTCGAGCACCTCGACTGAACCATTCCCTGTCTCTCAGGTGGCTGCTTCTGGCTGCCTGAGAGGTACTGCCAATCCGGGCTTTTCACTAAGCTTACGCCTCTGGCCGGACATGACTGTGTTTATGCTCTATCCTTGCCTTAAATAAACACTGAAGAGGCCCCCGATAATGCGTTTCCTGTTCACACTGGTAGCACTGGCATCCCTGATGAGTGCACTGGTATCCCCGGCGCATGCCGAATTGTCACAGGAAGACAAAGTTATCCGCCTTTCATCCCTTGAATGGCCTCCATATTCTGGTGCTGATCTCCCTGAGCAGGGGGCCACTATTGCAGTTGTCCGTGCTGCGCTGGCTGAGATGGGTTACGAACTTGAAGTGACCTTCTTTCCATGGAGTCGTGCCGTCAACCTGGCTGCAGATGCCGGTAGCGGTTTTCACGGCTACTTCCCCGAGTATTACAGCGACGAAGTCAGCCGGACATTCCGTTATTCTGACCCGGTGGGTTATGGCCCCCTCGGTTTCGTTCAGTCGGTCGGTTCTGATATCGAATGGAGTAGCCTGACCGAGCTTGACCGCTATGTGATCGGTACCGTGAAGGATTACGTGAATACCAAAGAATTCGACAGTCTGGTGGAGAGTCGTTCATTGAGCGTCAGCGAAGCATTGAACGATACCAGCAACCTTCTGAAAGTCGCTTATCGTCGTATTGATATGGCTGTGGTCGATCAGAATGTGATGAAGTTTCTGCTATCAGATGATCCGGACCTTCGCCGTATCTCGGGCGAAATTGAATTTAATCCAAAGTTGCTCGATATGAAGTCACTTTATGTGTGCTTCAGTCTGCGCAACCGGGAACTGGCTGAAATTCTCAATCAGGGGCTGGCCAGCATCGACGTAAATGCCATCCAGGAAGCGTATTTCGCGCGTCTGGAAGATGCATCCGGCGCCAGCCTGTCTCTGCGTAAGTCGCCACTGCGTTCCGCTGAGAACTGATTTCTCTCATACCCGACCGTCATTTCTGACGGTTTCTTCTGATTCCCCTGGCAGGCAGGAATATCACTGCTGTGAATGCAGACGCCAGGGGGTATAATCCCGCGCATTCTCACGACGAATCGCAGGCCTACATGAACCTCGACCGAATTGACCTGAATCTGCTGGTGTATCTGGATGTATTGCTGCGCGAAGGCAGCGTAACCAAAGCGGCGCATCAGCTGGGTATTACGCAACCGGCAATGAGCAATGGCCTGCGTCGTCTGCGTGAATTATTCGGTGATCCTCTTCTGGTCCGCACCTCTGAAGGCATGACAGCGACTGAGCGGGCGCAGGAGCTTCAGCCAGTTATCCGTAAGGCGCTGGGTGAACTGGAAATGGCGCTGCAGCCACTCGAAGAATTTGAAGCGCAGGTCAGTCACCGTGTGTTCCGGATCATGGTCAGTGACTACGCCGAATCTACTCTGGTGCCTGAGCTTGTAAAACGTCTCCGCAGCGATGCCCCGGACGTGATTCTTGATGTTCTGACGCCATCGGATGTGACGTTCAAAGATGTTGAGGCCGGTAAAGTCGATATGGCGATCAACCGTTTCGATGAGATGCCGCAGTCGTTTCATCAGATGACGCTGTGGCAGGACGACTTTGTGTGTCTGGTTAATCCGGACCATCCCCGCGTCAGTCAGTTTGATCTCGACGCTTATCTTGCCAGTAAGCATATCTGGGTGAGTAAAACCGGCATGGGAGCTGGCGTTGGTATCGACCCGGAAAAAGTCGTACGTCTCGGGTGGGTCGACAATGCGCTGTCTAAGCTGGGCCAGAAACGCAAGATCTCAGTCTTCACCCGACACTACCAGATGCCGGCGCTGCTCGCCCTGAACAACGATCTGGTGGCAACACTGCCAAGAAAAGTGGCGGATATGCAGGCAGAATCTGCATCGCTTCTGGTGAAAGAGCCACCTTTCTCCATTCCGCCATTCGAACTGAAAATGGCCTGGTCGCCACTGCTTCAGCATCATCAGGCACACCGTTGGTTGCGGCGTACGATTGTGGACGTTGCTCAGCGTTGCTGACAAAACTGTCGGTAACCGGATTTCTTGATCTGCATCAATCGCAATTTCTCCGATTCCTACGAAACTGAACACCAGTATATTTGGGGAACGGGGGGCCGGTGATGGCCTTGATTTTCTGGGACTGTCCGCGCGTGGCAGCCGATTTTATGAACGAAGAGCATGAGACCTTCGTTGATCTTATGAACGAAGCCGAAGATGCGCTGACGCTCGGACGCTTTAATCTCCAGCATTTCCGCCGTCTGGTTCAGCATTGTCAGGAGCACTTTGCTCACGAAGAGCGTGAGATGGTCCGCACCGGATTCCCGGCGTACGAGTGCCACAAGCAAGAGCATGACCGGGTCATGACGGCCATGCTGGAATTGCTGTCACTCTACGAAGACACTGAAAATATTGCGCCGCTTCTTGAGTTTGTGCAGGACGCTCTGCCGGAGTGGTTTGTGCGTCATATAAGTTCGATGGATAAAGTCACTGGCGAATATCTGGCACGGCATAAAACCTCAGCGGCCTGACGCGGTTCACGCCGGTGAGGCTTTGCTCAGAGTCATGGTCAGTGTGTGAGAGCGTCCGGGAGCTATCTGAATCCAGTCGTCCAGTGCGTTTGCGGTTTCTACGCAGAACATTCGTTGCCAGGCATCATCAGGAAACTGACTTAACCGGGCTGCCTTATCGACCCAGGGGTTCCAGACAATAGCTGACTCAGAGTCGGAGGTAAGCAGCATGTTCCGGCCTTCTGATATGAGGCTGATGTGTGCCGGGCTCTGATAGATCCGATCGGTTTCTTCGGTAAATACCACCGGACCTTGCTGTGTTCTGGTCGTCCAGTTATCCAGTGCATCGGTGTAGCGGCATCCCTCCAGTCCGGCAACCCGGGTCTCGTGGATGTCTTTTACCGGAAAGTAGGTGTGCAATGCCTGGGTGATGGCAAGCGGCGTGGCGCCTGCGGTCGTCGTCAGCGCGAGAGAGAGGCGTTCGCCTGTCATGCTTATCGTCAGTTTAAGTTCTGCCTCCGCTTCCCATAGGGAAGAGGATTTCTGGTGGTATGCCAGAGTCATTGTCACCGATGACGCGGTTTCCTCAAGGGCATCCAGTTGCCATTCAACCCCACGCACGAGCCCGTGCGCAGGAGCAGTCTCGTCAGCACACAGCTTTTTTACTTCAGCAGGGTTCTTGCCGAGGTCACCAAACCAGGGCCAGCAGACTGGAATACCGCCACGCACGGATACACCCGTTTTAAACTCGGCCGTCTCGCTCAGCCAGATCCAGTTGTCTTCTCCTGTGGGAGTAAAGCTCAGTAACTGTGCTCCCTGAGTCAGAATATCAGCCGAAAAATGCGGATGGCGCACCTGAATACAATGCAACTGCCCACGAGGTTCCAGGCGGCAGAACTGACTCTGTGTCAGCGTAGTATTCAGATCAGCGGTATACTCTGGCATACAGGCTCCTAACGAAGATGAAAAACGTCATCATGACACAGCCGTATTTTGATAAACAGACTCTGAAAAATGCCTTACTCGAAGCTCTGGATGCCGCCATTGATGCGGCAATGCAGGCTGCGCGCGAAGCTCAGGCAACCGCTTCTCACGAAGGCAATAAACCAGAAAATAAATGGGACACGTTAGCGCTCGAAGCGGCGTATCTGGCACACGGACAATCAGAGAGAATTCTGAAGCTGCAGGAGCAACGAATCGCTCTGGGGAAATGGACCGTTCCTGATCTGGATGCAGACGATATGATACGCAACGGCGCCTGTGTGACGGTCGGGCTTGAGGGTATTCACCGGCACCTATTTATTGCACCGCTTGGTGGCTATCAATTGCGGATAGAGAATTCAGATGCTGCTGCCGCTGGAGTTGCTGATGTGGTCGTCGTCAGTCATGAGACGCCTCTGGCCCGGGCACTGACCGGACGCTGTGAGGGTGACGAAGTGACACTGACGCTGGGTGGAAAAAGCGCCAGCTGGGAAATTATCGGGGTTTGCTGATACCCAGCGGAATTTTTCAGAGTGACGGGCAGTCATACTTGTTGATCCGGCCGGAGAATTTATTATGGATATGCTGATTGCACTTGCTGCACTGATACTTTTTACCGTCGTTCCCGTCATGCTGTCGGCCCGCCTGATGGGCGCACGGTATCCTCGTTTCGGTCGTAGCCTGTTGGCAGTCATTGCAGCGGCACTGGCACACATCCTTGCGTTGTATGCGTTGCGCGACCCTTTGATCGCGCATTTTCTGGCGCTGTTTCTGACGGCGGTTATCTTCGCCGCTCTTCTGGGAGCAAAGATTGTTCAGGCGTTTTTTATCGCGGTAGTGGCCGTTATTATTCAGGTATTGATTGGTTTCGGGCTGGCGGCCATGGGTATCGCTTTCGAACAGATGTTCTGACCGTAATTCAGCTCTGAATAAAATCCTGCCAGTCGCGCAACAGATCGAGCAGATCTTCCAGGCCGCAACCAGAAGACTGTTCATCTTCGTATAGCGTCAGGCCTTCGTCGCGATATTCTTCGTCCAGCACATCGTTGCTGACAATAACCACGTCGACTTCTTCGGACGTCAGTTGAACCTCAAAGCCTTTGTCGGTGAGCAAGGCTTCACGTTCCCGCCCACTGCGAAGATTTTCGAGAAGCGACAGCAGGGCGGCCAGCTGGTTTTTATCGCGCACAACTGTGCCGTTCAACCACTGCGCCATGGCTTCCTGGCCCATCTCCAGCCGGATAACCGGCTGTCCGTAATCGTCGTAAGTAAATTCGTAGTCCAAGGGAATTAAAGCTCAAAAAAGACGGTGAAATTGTCCAGGTAACCCTGATAGGTAAACACCACCGTTTCATCCTGGGTATTGTCAGTCAGGTGATCTACGACGACCGAGGTCAGGCGTTGACCACTGTCGTATTTATAGGTTGTGGTTATTTCCGCATTGCCATCGGCGTCGGTATCTTCACTGATCACAGACAGACGATTATTCTGGTAGGTGTAACTCTTGATAGCGTCTGCATTACCGTCGTTGTTGGTGTCAGTTTCAATGCGGGCAAGCAGGTCACTGGCGTAGAAATAGGTGTCTTTGACATCCCAGCTGCCGTTCAGGTCGTTATCATACTCAACGGACTGAAGCAGGCCACTCTCGCTGTAAGTAAATAACCGGGTGACGGTCGTCTCCTGGTCATCCTCGACGATCCCTTCAACTTCGGTGGTTTCAACCTGTCCGCTTACGTAATAGGTGTAAGTCACAGTGCCTTCAACACTGCCATCTTCAGCTTCATCATGACTGATGCTGGTCAACTGACCTTCAGAGTTATACGAATATTGGATCGACTTTTCTGCGTCGTCCGAAATATCGACGTTAATCCGGATCAGATCGGGTTTATTCGGATTGTCGTCGATGTAGGTATAGATATCGCTGAAGTCGATACTCTCATCTGATCCCGTGTCTTTATCTGTTTGTAAGAGCAGGGCGCTATTCTCTGAATAAATATAGGTCTCAGTGAATACGTCAGGAGTGCCTTCGGCGGTTTTTTCGAGAATGCGACTGTTCTCGTAAGTATTGGTGTAGGTCTGCTCTACGGTACCGTCTTCGTTGCTATCGATCTGCTGTAAAACGACCTGGCGATAGCTGTTATAGGTATAGAAATGATCCGCAATGCCATCGCTGTCTGCGTCTGTTGTGCTTTTTTTAAGATAATTCAGTTGTTCATTGGCATTGTATTTATAGAAACGGGTTTCGGTTCCGCCGGACCCGGTGACGCCTGCTTTATCGCGTCTGATGATAACTATGCCCGTGACTTCTGAGTCGGCCGGGTCGGCATCCTGAGAGTCGAGAATGCCATCCCCATCGCTGTCGATGTCTGGTATTTCTGGGTCTGGGGTGGTGTCCGGGGTGCTGGGGGTGTTGCCCTCCGCATTGCTTCCTCCGGAGGAGGAGCCTCCACCGCAGGCCGTAATGGCAAAAGGCAGCAGTAAAAAAATAAATACACCGAAGGGTTTTTTATACATAGGGTTGCTCCGGGTTGGCATCGTCAGAGTTCGCTGCATATGTCGAATTCAATATCGGATAATACGTCTACATCTGGCAGAGCAGCGATGGTGCCGAGGTAGCTGTACTTGTGAGTGAATACCTCTGTGCCGCTCGCTTCTTCATCGCGCAAACGTTGACTGACCCGGCCTTCAGAATTGTATTGGTATCGGGTGGTCTGCTGAAGAACTCCGGCGGCCGATTTCAACGAAATCAGAGTGAGCTTCTGTGCTTCGTGTCCGATATCGGCATACCAATCAAGCGTTGCACCTGTGTAAAACGAAATACGACTGAGCAGGTCTGAATCGTAACTGAAGCTGAGCGTCTGATCGGTTTCAGTATTGCCATTGCAGTCGTACGTCTGACTCTCTGGTTGGCCATCCGGGCGATAGTCAAAATGAATATGTCGGTTGAAGCTGCCGGAATCATAGCCCACATAGCGGTCAATGATACGGCCCTGGGCATCATAAACCTCGTAGTTGTCATTCACACCATTATGGCCGATATCCCGGGCATAGCTGGTCAGGTTTCCAGAAGCGTCGTAGGTGTAGGCAACATATGCCAATACCGTGAAGTTACGACTTTCACTAATGTCAGACAGGTATCCCTCAGCGGTGTAACCGTAAGTGAATGTGCGATCAAGTACATCATTGCTCAGATGGTCGTAATCGCGGGTAGCGAGTTGATTCGCTGCGGAGTAATCGTAATCCTGTTGCCAGAGGAGGCTGCCGGAGTCATTTTCTTCCGTCTGTCGTGTTAACTGACCTGAGCTGTTGTATTCCCATTCCTCGACAGAGACGTTGTTGCCTGATTCGTCACTGATGCTGATCCGGGTGACCAGGTTTGCATCATTGCGGGAAACACCTCCTGTCTCTTCCACACTCCCGGTACTGTTACTGCGGGATTCGAAGCTCAACAGTTGTCCATTGGTGATGAAGGGATAGGAATGAATGTAGTCACTGATGTTACTGACAGATAGCTGGCTGGAAGATGTCAGTCCTGCTGGAGCAACGCCGAGGGTATAGCTGAATTCGGCGGTGCGGTTGCCCAGAAAGTAATCAAGGTTGGCCTCGACGACAACAGCACCGCTGATATAAGGATTATCGGGGAGATAGTCGGCATCATTGACGACGCCATCTCCATCCCGGTCTGTATCTGTGATGACTGGCGAGTCTGTGTCTGGTGTTGAGGAATCGCTGTCTCCGCTGCTACTCCCGCCGCCGCAGGCGGTCAGGAGAAGCGCTGAAATCAGCAGCAGGTTATTTTTATTATTCATAGCTACTGCTCCGACGGAAGGACCTGCTGTTATTCAGCAGATAACGGCCAGCCGCCTAAATCTTTGTATCTGTTCACGATATAACAGAATAGCTCGGCTGTCTTCCAGGTGTCATAAGCGGCAGAATGTGCTGCATTGTTATCGAAGTCGATACCTGCGGTGATACAGGATTTCGCCAGTACCGTCTGCCCCAGGGCAATGGCTGCGATGGATGCGGTATCAAACGATGAGAAGGGGTGAAACGGATCGCGCTTGATGTCGTTGCGGGCAACGGCAGAGCGCAGGAAACCGTGGTCGAAATGCGAGTTATGACCGACGAGCACGGCGCGGTTACAGCCATAGTGTTTGATTTCGCGGCGGATGGTCTGAAACATGGTGGTGAGGACATCAATCTCAAACTCGGCATCGCGCTCCGGGTCGAAGGGGTCGATGCCGGTAAAGTCCAGGGCTTCCTGTTCGAGATTAGCGCCATCGAATGGATGCACATTAGCGCTCAGGGTTTCGTGAGGGTGCAGATAGCCCTCATCGTCCATTCGCAGGGTGACCATCGCGATTTCCAGTAATGCGTCGCGTTCGGCATCAAAGCCTCCGGTTTCGACATCCACAACCACGGGCAGAAAGCCGCGGAAGCGTTGCGCCATCAGAGTCTTTTCCTGCTTTTCTTCGTTACTCACTGAGGTTCCTTAAGGTTCGTGACCTGTTTGCTGTGACTTGAGGCGGTTAAGCTCAGTATTCCAGTTTCCAGCGCAGAGTCTCACCTGCGCGCAGTGGTACGATGACGTCCTTGCCGAAAGGCAGTTCAGTTGGTGCCTGCCAGGGTTGTTTCACCAGAGTGATTTCATCACTGTTGCGCGGCAGGCCGTAGAAGTCCGGACCAAAGTGGCTGGAGAACCCTTCCAGTTTGTCGAGGGCTCCCAGATCTTCAAAGATTTCGGCATACAGTTCTATCGCTGCATACGCGGTAAAGCAACCTGCGCAGCCACACGCGCTCTCTTTCGCCCCTTTGGCATGTGGGGCACTGTCTGTTCCGAGGAAAAACTTACTGCTGCCACTGACGACCGCATCCTGCAGAGCTTGCTGGTGGATGTTGCGCTTGAGAATAGGGAGACAGTAGAAATGTGGGCGGATACCGCCGACCAGCATGTGGTTCCGGTTATAAGCGAGGTGCTGGACCGTAATAGTGGCTGCTACGTTCGGTCCCTGGCTGTTGACGAAGTCGGCAGCGTCTTTCGTGGTGATGTGCTCCACGACCATGCTCAGGTCCGGGTTACGGCTGACGAGAGGGGACAGAATTTCGTCCAGGAAGCGTTTTTCACGGTCAAAGATATCGACATCGCTGTGGGTAACTTCCCCGTGTACCAGCAGTTTGATGTCGTTTTCGGTCAGTGCGGCCGCCAGTTCATCCAGCTTGCGGAGGTCGGTGACGCCGGAGGCAGAGTTCGTGGTCGCGCCGGCAGGATACAGTTTCACTGCGACGATATGCCCGGCTTCCTTCGCTTCACGGATCATTTCTGGCGTGGTGTTATCGGTGAGATACAGCACCATCAGAGGATCGAAATTTATGCCTTGTGGGACGCGCGACAGGATCCGGTCGCGATATTCCAGTGCCTGCTCTGCGTTCATGACCGGCGGCTGGAGGTTCGGCATAATGATCGCGCGTTTCATTACCCGGGCGGTTGCAGGAACCGTGTGCTGCAGGACAGCTCCGTCTCGAACGTGCAGGTGCCAGTCATCCGGGCGGGTAATTGTGATGCGATCGGTCAT
The DNA here is from genome assembly GCF_950066645.1 of uncultured Thalassolituus sp. Lineage (GTDB taxonomy): Bacteria > Pseudomonadota > Gammaproteobacteria > Pseudomonadales > Oceanobacteraceae > Thalassolituus. Next base: position 43,493 of record NZ_CATMFB010000013.1, read on the forward strand.
GGGTCTCAACCTTGTCTAAACTCAGAAGGGTAGGTGGAATCTGGCCGGTATTGTACCGGATTCCACCTGACTCAGGTATGCGCAGTTTCGTGCTGTTGCCTCAACTTTTGCTCTCGCCTGCCGATAGCAAAGATAACTGTCTGAATGTATTACGGGTGCTATGAGTCCGGTTATTCGTCTTCTTCTGAGCATCGTCTGTTCCCTGAGCCTGCCTGTGATGGCGGCAGCAGGGCAGACAATGAACTTCTCTGGTGGCCCAGAGGATACCCGCTGGGCCTTGTCGGGAAATGTCTTCGAGTGTCGCTTTGAACAGCTCGTGCCGGGGTATGGCCGGGCCGTTTTCATGCATCAGGCGGGCGAGGATGTCGTGTTTCAGTTGGAAACCGACCGCAATCTGATGGCCTACAGCAAAGCAGATGTGAGCATCACGCCACCGGGGTGGCAGCCGGCGCAACGTTCAGAAATTCTGGGGACGGCTAAAATCAGCAATACCGATCCCAACCTGACTCTGGACAGCGAACGGACCAACCGTTTTCTTCATGCCCTGCTTGAAGGGCGTCTGCCAACCATCAGTCACCACACCTACTACGACAGCAATAAGTACATACAGGTGCAGGTTTCAGCCACGCACTTCACCGATGCATATCAGGATTACATCAGCTGTACCGAACAGCTGCTGCGTTTTAACTTTGGTCAGGTCTCACGCTCTAAGGTCTTTTTTAACAGTGGTGAAGACAACATCGACAAAACCGATACCGCTGTTCTGGATAAGATTATCTACTACATAAAGAACGACCCTCGCGTCTTTGCCGTGTATCTGGATGGTCATAGTGATAATCGTGGGCGACGTTATGACAACCGGCAGATGTCTAAGCGACGGGTCGAGGCGGTGGAAAGGTATTTCTTGATTAACGGGATATCGCCCGACATCGTCACCACACGGTTTCATGGCGATCGCTATCCGGTAGCGAATAACGGTACGGCAAACGGTCGCGCTGCCAACCGGCGAGTCACCATCCGTCTCGAGATGAAAGAAGATATGCCACTGCCTGAGAATATGGTGTTTCAGTTACCACCTGACGCAAGTGTGGCGCCTACCCTGGATATGCCGGTCACTAACCGCTAGTTACCGCTTTAGCAGCACTCTCTACGACATTGCGTCGCGCTTTTCTTTCAGAAAGTCCATCAGAGCCCGCGTTTTAGCGGGCAGATTCGCTCGTGAAGGCACGTAAAGATAGAACCCCGGAAACGGTTTGCACCATGGCGCCAGCACCCTCTGCAGGCGACCTTCGGCAATATGCGTCTGCACGTTGAGATCCAGATATTTAATCAGTCCGACTCCCTGCAGAGCAGCGTTAAGCATATTTTCATCGTCGTTGAATATGGCGCTGCCGGTGGGCTCAAACACCACCGTGCGTTGACTGTCATCGGCTGAGGTAAAGCTCCAGCGATCAATCACGCCACTGGATGAAAAACGATATGCCAGACAGTTGTGCTGAATCAGCTCTTCTGGTGATTCCGGAATACCATACCGTTCGAAGTAGCCGGGTGAACCAACAATCGCCATCTCGATGGGCGGCGACACCGGTACTGCCACCATATGCTCATCCAGACTCTCTCCTAAGCGAATCCCTGCATCTACACCGTCGGCAATGATATTGCTGAAACCATCATTCATGGTCAGGTCTATTTTCAGCTTTGGATAGCGCGCCAGAAATTCAGCCATGTGCGGCTCGATTAACAGACGAGCGGCAATTCTTGAGGAGTTAATCCGCAGCAGGCCAGAGGGCTCTGCCTGTGACTCTCCAACTTCCAATACCGCCTGTTCAATGGCACTCAGAGCCGGTTCCAGAATATCCAGCAGACGCTGACCTTCGTCCGTGAGCGACATGGTTCGGGTGGTCCGGTTAATCAGTCGCACATTCAGCTGTTGCTCAAGGCTTTTTAACTGCTGAGACAGAGCGCCCCGGGTCACCTCCATCTCCGTTGCGGCTTTAGTAAAGCTGCGGTGACGGGCGATATGGGCGAACCAGGTCAGGGACGACAGAAGTGAGGGATCAAGTTTCATTTGTTTAGAATAGCTAAACACTGATGTCATTGATAGCGCGTATATCAAATCAATCGGGTTTCATAAGATAGATCTCATCGAACACACAGACAGAACAAACATCTCGAGGAGATAACCCATGCCAAACGTTACTTTTAAAAACCTGAACGGCCACGGTATCACCATGGCCGCGACCATTAACTTCCCAGCGGATTTTGATGAGAGCAAAACCTACCCAGCGGTGGTGGTGTCTCATCCGGGCGGCGGTGTGAAAGAGCAGGCTGCAGGACTGTACGCTCAGAAGCTGGCGGAAGCTGGCCTGATTACGATCGCATTTGATCGTTCGTATCAGGGCGCGAGCACCGGTGAGCCGCGTCAGTTGGAAAACCCATTCGTCAGCACAGAAGACGTCAGTGCTGTGGTTGATTATCTGACGACGCTGCCATACGTCGACTCTGACCGTATCGGTGCTATGGGTGTATGCGCCGGGGCTGGATACAGCGCAAACGCGGCCATTAACGACCGTCGCATTAGAGCGCTGGGTATGGTCAGTGCGGTCAATATTGGTCAGATGTTCCGCAACGGCTGGGAAAACAACGTCAGCGATGCTGAGGCAGTAGGCTATCTCGATTTTGGTGCCAGCGCCCGCACCGGTGACGCCGCTTCTGGTGAGTACTCAGTGATACCTCTGGCACCGATGAAAGAAGAAGATGCACCAAACGAAGAACTGCGTGAAGCCTGGGAGTACTACCACACCGAGCGTTGCGCGCATCCGAATGCACCGGGCTATGCCCTGGCACGTAACCTCAGTCAGATCATTACCTATGACGCGTACCACAAAGCCGAGGCGTTTCTGACCCAGCCAGTACTGGCGGTGGCAGGCAGTGTTGCTGGCAGCAAGTGGATGAGTGAAGACCTGATGGCGCGTGCGGCCAGCACCGATAAAACCCTGCACGTGATCGAAGGTGCGAACCATATGTCGCTGTACGACGTACCAGAATACGTTGATCAGGCGGTGGCGCAGTTGGGTGAGTTCTTCAACCGCACGCTCTGAGCCTGACACAGCCGATTACTGAATATTTATTTTCACATTTCACCGGGCGCTGTTAACCAAGCGGAACCCCGCCTGACCAAGCAGAGCAGCCGCCCGGCATCAGAGGAATTAACATGAGCACGATTCAAACTGTACGTTACCGTCACTTTGGTTGGGACATCGCCGCCAACCTTCATCTGCCTGAGAATTTTGACGCCTCAGGTACGTATCCGGCGATCGTCAGCACCCACCCGATTGGCAGTTGTAAAGAACAGACCGCCGGTAATGTCTATGCCAAAGCACTGGCTGACGCGGGTTTTGTGGTGTTGGTTCACGATGCCAGTTTTCAGGGCGAGAGCGGTGGTGAACCGCGCAATATCGAAGACCCGGGCATTCGTGTCGCAGACATCCGCTTTGCCGTGGATTATCTGCAGGCACTGCCGTATGTTGATGCGCAACGCATCGGAGCGATTGGTGTCTGTGGCGGCGGTACGTATACAATTCATGCGGCGATTACCGATCATCGACTGAAAGCCGTTACATCCATTACAGGTGTGAACTATGGGCGCCTGATCCGCGAAGGCTTTGCACAATTTCAGCCGCGCCAGATGGCAGCTAATATCGCTGAGATGCGCACTGGCTATGCTCAGTCTCTGCCGGGCACTACTGACGCAGCAGATCTTCTGCCACCTTCGGTCGAGGCAGCAAAAGCCGCGGGGATGACCGATATTGATGTCCTGGAAGCCACCGAGTACTACAAGACTGAACGTGGCCAGACGCCAAACGGCAAGACCAGTCAGTTAATGTCGTTTACCGGCGCAACGATGGGGTGGGACGCCTTTACCAACGCTGAGGTATTGCTGACTCAGCCTTTGATGGTGGTTATTGGTAATAAACCTGGCGGCTTTGGTGCCTATCAGGATGGGTGGGAGATATACAGCCGTGCCGCGTCAGAGCAGAAAGAGATCGTTGTGGTCGAGGGCTACTCTCACTATGACCTGTACGATAAAGCCGAGCCCGTCGCCGAAGCCCTGGCCAAGGTGATTCCGTTCTTTAAAGAACATCTTTAATTCATAGCAGTGTAGAAATTGAGGTCATCATGTCTTTAATCCAGTGGACCGGCGTTATCCTGATTGGCCTCGCTGTTGTTGTGATGGGTGTTCTGAGTGCCGTGGTCGGCATTGAGATCTATCAGTCCCGGCAGGTCGCCAAGCTTGAGCCTGTTGAGAAGCAGAGTGCTCGTTCTGATGTCGGCGCCAGCCGCACTGCGGTCGTGTATTTTTCCCGTTCGGGGAATACCGGTCTTGCGGCCCGCCATGTGGCAGGTCGCTTGAACGCAGAGACGATCCACCTGACGGCACCCGCGTATGAGCTTGGCCCGGTCGGCCTGGCGAATGCCCTGAATGATGCCAACCGTCTGAAAACCGATCCAACGGCCTTGCCTGAAATAGTGCCTGCAAGCGCAGACCTGTCAGGGTTCGATACCGTCTGGATCGGTTCGCCGGTCTGGCTGTACAGCCCGGCGCCACCGATCTGGGCGTTTGTTGAGAACAACCGTTTCGATGGCGCGCATGTGGTGCTGTTCAACACATTTAACAGCAACTTCGGCGACGATCATATTGAACGACTGCGAGACAAAGTGATGGTTCGAGGGGCGATGTCGTTTGAGCATCGCTCTGTAAAGCGCGGTCGCATGACACAGCAGATGGCACCTGAGGAAATGCTGCAGACGATAGATGAAGAGTGGTTTTGAAGTCTGGTTCTTATGTTCTTGTCTTAGCGCCGTAACTGAAATTCAAACATAACTCGCGCCAACGCTCCCTGAGCATCGGCAATCACAATTTCCTGAGAACCCGGTTGGGTGAGCGTGATTCTGAACAGCCCCTGCTCACCTGAATCCGATTGATAGACCCCATTGAGATACAGCGATTTTTCGCCGAAGCCACCGAGGGTATTCAGCACCAGTTCCTGTGTTGTCTGAAAGCTCGCCGGCATAAGGGTCTGGCCATCCTCTACACCAATAATGCGCAAGGGGTCGGTAGCTAATATCGGGGCGGTACATGCTGGATTTAGGTGAGGCAGTTGGCCGGACAAGCGCAGGTGCGGTGCAATCCAGGGCTCCAGATTTCCTGGCCATAGTGCGAGCGTACGGTTCTTGGGGGGGCTATTTGAGATGGTCTGGGGAGCGGCAGCAAGGCCAGAGCATTCTGGTGTGATCATGTGCCCGCTCTCATCTACCCGAATAGTTAAGGTGGATGGCGCTGTGCCATCGGCATTGATATCCCGGAGTGTTGGCGGTAGTTGATCGCGGATCAGGTAAGCCGTGTGGGCAACGTGGCACTGGTCACTAGGCATAGTCGCTGCGGCTTTGCCTGATGGCCAGCAGATGGTTTCGCGGCTGACGTTGTCAGGTTGCGGTGGCCATTCTGGGTCCGGGTCTAGTCGTTCCTGTAATCGGAACAGCAGAGGCAGCGCCGTTACTGCGCCGTATTGGCCAGGGCTTGGTGTTCCATCGGGCCGTCCGAACCAGACCACTATGGTGTAGGTCGGTGTCACCCCTACGGCCCAGGCATCCCGGTAGCCGTAGCTGGTTCCGGTTTTCCATGCCATTGCCGCCTCGTGTCTGAGTACAGCGGCGCTGCGAATGCGATTGGGGCGGGGCTGACGCAGCATATTGAGCGTAACCCAAGCTGCCTCCGGGCTGAGCAGCCAGCTGGATTCCTGATGAAGGCCTGACGGGGTGCTTTGCTCAGGAAGTTCCTTGAGAGTCTTTAATGGTCTTATTTCGCCTCCATTTGCGAGCCCAGAATATAAAGTCGCCAGATTCCAGGCACTGAAACCACCGCCACCTAAGGCCAGTGCCAGACTGGGCTTGGCGTTGCCGGGAATCTGGTAGGGCGTTCCGGCATTGGTCAACGATGCAGCTAAAGACGCCGGGCCCAAAGCATCCAGCACCTGCACGGCAGGCAGATTTAAAGACTGTCGCAGCGCGGTCGTGGTGTCCACTGGGCCACTGAACGAGTGTGCGAAGTTCTCCGGCTGGTAACTGCGCAGATGTCTCGGCACATCTCTGAGGAGGCTGGCGCTGTGAATCAGCCCCTGATCAAGCGCGAGACCGTAAATAAACGGCTTGAGAGTCGAGCCGGGAGAGCGGGTTGCCCGGATCATATCGACATGGGCGAAACGTGCGTCGTCGGTAAAGTCGGCCGAGCCCAGATAGGCTCTGACGCTGCGGTCGCGGTTATCGACCAACAGAATGCTTGCGGACTGGTGCTCCGGAAAACGCTGAATTTCTTCGGCCAGTAAGGTCTGTAATTCGCGTTGAAGTTCGCCGTCTAAGGTGGTCTGAATCACCGCCTTATCTGGGTGGGCAGAGATCAGTTCGCGACTCAGAAGCGGGGCAAGTTGTGGTGTCGATGGCGGCTGCGCGACGATATTTTCGAGCAGGGCATAATCCCGTTGTTCGGCAGTAATCTGTCCTTGAGAAAACAGACGTTGCAGAACTTTATCGCGTGCTGCTCTGGCTCTTTCGGGGTAGCGGTCCGGGCGCAGTCGCGAAGGCGCTTGCGGCAACACTGCAAGCAATGCGCTTTCGGCGAGTGTCAGGTCACTTGGCGGTTTGTCGAGATACATCTGGCTGGCAGCGCCGACACCTTCGATCACGCCGCCCATGGGGGCGTAGTTAAGATACAGCGTCAGGATCTCTTCTTTGCTGTAGTGCCACTCAAGCTGAAACGCCCGGAGAATCTGCTGAAGTTTACCGCTGATATTACGTGAGTGAGGTGACAGTCGCCGCGCCACCTGCATCGTGATGGTCGAGCCTCCCGAAATAATACAGTCGCAGCGATAATTCTGAATTGCAGCCCTGATCAGCGCGATAGGATTCACGCCGGGATGATAATAAAACCAGCGATCTTCGTAGCTGAACAGGGCCTTGAGATAATCTGGCGATACGGCGTCTGCTGTTAAGGGATGAGTCACCGGATAGCGCCAGACGCCGCGATCGTCAGGGAAGGCTCTCAGTACCAGCTGGTGGCGGTCGGTCACGACCTGTGTATATCCTTCTCCCGAGTGCTGCGGGTCGGGCAGCGGGAACAGCAGGTCCAGAACCAGCAGCACTGTGACAACGCCCGTCAGAAAGATCAGTAACGTCTTTCTGGTGGGTGTTAGTGAGGTACTGCTGATCGCTTTTCTAACTGCTTTCAGCATCTTAGCGCGGCAGCACTATCAGCTCTGGAATCGTGCTACCAATCGCCCGGACTTCCGGATCGTACATGTCTTCAAGCAGAGGGTTAGGCACTTTATACGTGCCCGGCGTGACTGCACGGACGATGTAATACATGTGTGCAGGTCTGTCGTGATCATTGTTGTAATAACGGCGCGGCCCGGTGCGCAGTGCTGCAACGTAGCGGTCGTCACGGAACTCTTCATGAACAACGCCGGAGCTCTGCAGTCGCTGGCCTATCTTTTCACCATCAATCACCACATCTGTAAGCTTTGTGCTGTCGGCCAGATTCTGATTTTCAATCTCAAGACCTGCAGGCAGGAGGTCGACCATCAGCAGATCCGGGCGGTACTTATTGGAATACACCACAAGCTCGACAATCATCATGTCGCCGGTGATCATTGTTATCGCCTGATCTGCGGGGAGCTTATTTCCATCCAGGTTCCAGTAGCGGCGAGACACACTGACCTGTCCGGAGGTATCTTCGTCTGGTGGCGTTGAACTGTAGCCCTGATAAAACAGGTTGGTGTACAGATTGGCGTCGCCAATGTTGGTCACGCTCAGATCAGCGGCATCGCTACCTCGCAGCACGATACGGGAGGGGTGATTGCCAGTTAGCATCTGTTCTTTGCCCGCACTGAGCACCATCAACTTCCAGTCTTCTGAGGTGTGCTTCTTTTGCTCGTCGGCTAACTGCACGATGGCAATCTGTTCCTGCGTACTAAGGTAGCGACGTGAGCGCAGTTGCTCTGCAATTTCAGTCGTTAGCTCAACTGGGTGGGCGCTGTCGAGATCGTACTTCCAGATCAGGCGCGCCTGTTGGGCTTTATCGCGCAATTCTGAGCCGTAATCACTGATGTACGGACGGGTCTGTCGTGGCGTCTGTGACTTCTCATACAGCTCGGTAGCAAGGCGATTATCGCCCTGAAGTTTTGCAGCAATCGCCAGTTGCAACAGTGCCAGTCCTCCGGCTTCATCCGGGGCGTTGGCGGCGGTCGCACGGATATCCGCCAGAGAGGCAATATTGTGTTGGGCAAGCACGAAGTGCGCGAAGGCCTGATAGGTAAAACGATACAGGTCGACATCTTCTGCCCAGAGTTCGCGCAGCTGCGCTTTACCACGGGAATATTCACGCAGACGGTTGAGAGTTTTACTCAGCATGTCGTTATCGATCTGATAGCCGGCGGCCTGAGCATCCGTCATAAACTGAGCAACGTACGCTGCCAGCCAGTGTTGCTCATCATCATCTTCACGCCGCCAGAGACCAAAGCCGCCATTGGATTTCTGGCGGGTAGCAATACGGGCGAGACCGCTGGCGATGGCACTGGTGCGTGTTAGTTCGCCATTGGCTGAATGTTTCAGACGTTCAATCTGTTCATCACTTGCATACAGCCAGGGATAGGTCGAGCTGGTGGTCTGTTCGACGCAGCCATACGGATACTTCAGAAGGCGCTCCATGCGTTCTTCGGCTCCGAGCTCTTCATAACTGCTGATCGACACTGAGGCGACCAGCGAATCCTGCAGCCAGTCTGATGTTTTTTCAGCATCTGCTCTCAGGAGAGCGCCGGTTTCAAGGACGTCGTATTTACGGAACGTCAGAGCTGGGTACGGCTGTCGACTTTGCAGGCCCCACTCGCGATCAATAATGACTTTGTCCTGGTATTTCACGATGGAGTGGAAAACCACACGGCCCGCATTTTCCGCTTTAAACGGCAAGATCAGGGTTTCGCGCTGCTGTTGTTTCAGTGACAGAGTCTGGGATAAAGGCTGCGCCAGTGTTTCTGCGCTGACAGGCCCAGACGCCGAAAGTGTCACTTCAAATTCTGCATCATCGCCGGTCAGGTTAGTGACATCCAGAGCGACGCTGGATTCGTCACCTGCACCGATAAATCTCGGCAGAGAAAGTTGCGTAACAACCGGAGCAGCAACCGTTACCTTAGTATCGGTACTGCCGAGGCGTTGCTTATCGAATGCTAATGCCATTAAGCGGATCTGCCCATTGAAATCAGGCATGCTGACCGGAATAACGGCCTTGCCGTTTTCGACGTTTACCATGCCACTGAACAGCGAAATAATCTGCACTTCTGAGCGGGCAAGGTCGCCGCCACGAGCAAGATCAGCATCGCCGCCGTAGCGGATTTCACCGGTGCGGTTATTGTTCAGATCAATCAGTTTACCGTACATATCTTTGGCATCGACCGAGAAGCGACGCTGGCCAAAGAAGAAGGCGAATGGGTCAGGTGTCTTAAAACGGCTGATCGAAAGGATACCGCTATCGACCGCTGCCAGTGTGACCCAAGCACGGCTTACAGGCTCAGCTGAGGTAATGTTAAGCGCGACCTCTTCGGTAGATTCTGGCAGCCATTTTTCAGGCGTTTCAATCTCAATGTTTAAACGCTGATTTTCCCGGTTCAGCGGCAGGTGAATCAGTCCGACTGAACGCGTTGGCGTTATACGCTGTTGTGTATCGGATGGTTGCAGATGGATCACCGACACATAGATATCGTGGCGCTGCCATTTTTTGCTAACGGGGATATCTACCCAGCCGCCTTCAGCAGGGATATCGGCTTCGGTACGGAAGAGTAATTCGTCCGATTCAATCAGAATGAGCGAGTGCCCAGCCGCTGGCGGCGTGATTTTCAGGCGTGCATTATCACCGGCGTCGTAACTTTCTTTATCAAAGGCGAGGGTAACCTGATCCGGCCGGGCGGCTTGATCCCGTGATTGCCAGAACCAATACTTGCCTGCCTTGAAGTAAAAGCGGCTTATCAGGCCAGTGTTGGTGTCACGGACTTGCAGTACATATTCGCCCCATTGGACCGGCACCTGTACTGTGATCGGGCTATCGGCTTTAGTCACCACCGGCAGGCTGAGTTCGCGCACATTACGGCGCTGTTCTTCGTAATACCAGCCACGGTTGTCGTCGCGTTTCCAGCGGGTCTCCAGGGTGATATTGGTCAGCGTCATTTCAAGTGAGTTGCTGCTCACCAGAGCGCCTGTGCTGTCGGTGCTGATAAGTTCGAAACTGGCGGGCGCGTTGGTGGCGGCTTCATCTGTGAACAGTGGGCGGATACCAACCAGCTGACCTTCTGGCACGATACTTACCGTGTGTGATCGCACGACTGGACGTCCACCACTTTCAAACAGGCTGCCGGTGACGCGCAGGGCCAATGGAATACGGGTGTCTTTCCAGGTGTTTTCTGCGTTCAGTGTCAGCTTGCCCGCATCATTCAGCTTGGTCTGCTGGGACGGTAGCACCTGAATCCAGTCGTCCTGCTTTGGATCACCGAAATGAAATTCAGCCCAATTGCTGAACGGGTGAGCATTCGGTCGAAGGCTGAAATCGGCTTCGAAGGCATTGCCTGCGGCTGGCGCGCCATACAGGTAGCTGCCGAGCAGATTTATTTCCGGAGTTTCCTGGGTTGTGAATACCTGCGGGCGCTGCTCCGGATTCCATTCCAGTTTCATGCGCTCAGGCATGAAGTCTTCGACCTGGAAATTATACGTGTGGGTGTCGCCGCTGGGTTCACGGACGTTAAAGCTCCATTGGCCAGTAGGCGCATCGTTGGCCAATGTTGTAGAAAACTCATACACACCCGGAACGGTGCTGCGCCAGGTGACTTTATCGCTACGCGTGCCGTCAGGGCGACGCAGGTAGTAGGTCAGCAGGGTATCGGGCTGGGCTTTGCCATCGTCGTTGCGATACAGGCCATTGATGTAAACGGTATCGCCACCACGATAGAGGTCGCGCGGGCCATACATAAAGAGCTCGGCCGTGCGATACGGGCGGGTGCCGGTGTCGAACTCACTCATATCCAGTGCGGTACTGTTAAGGTGCATCATTGTCACGGCAGCGCCAGAGCGGGCGATCAGAACCGAGTTATAGAAATCAGTCTGCTGGTGTTCGACGTATCCATTCTTGCCACTGGAAAACTCGGTGATCTTCGGCTCCTGGCTGCGATAACCTCGCATGATCGTCAGCGCTACATCTGCTTTGCTGGTACCGGTATTAAGGTCACGGGTAAATATGCCGATTTTCTTCGGGTAGTCACGGATATGCAGGCCGATATCACTGACCGTAAACCAGGTCGTTGAGATTTTCGAAGTGAACTTACCGGGAATAGTCATCACAGCGACATAGACGGCCTGTTCTTTTAATGCGTCGATGGATGCCAGTGGCAGATTTACTTGGCGCAGTCGGTTTTTGTCTGTTGTCAGAGCGATACGGCCGTCGTAGACAAAGTCTGAAAATTCGTTGAGGTCTTCCAGTTGATAGACATGTTCCTGAGTATCAGAGGACTTCCACAAGAGCATCTGTCGCAGGGATTCATCGCTGTTGCGGACGCGGAAGAAACTGACGTTAACTTCGTTGGCGTTCATCACATTCACGGGCAGGCCGACGCTCAGGTCGGTTGTCAGGTAGTGGCCACCGCTGGCAAAGGTTGCTGAGGGTGGTGCTGGTGGCAGGGTTACCGTGGCGCTGTCCCCGCTTTCGAGCACGCTGCCGTTGCGCGCTTTCAGTCCTTTGCTGACAATTATTTTGTAGGTGCGCTCTGGCTCAGGGTCTGCCATATAGAGCGTCAGACCGTCGTCAGACAGAATCCAGGCTGGGCTCTCACCGCTGATATGTACGAAGTTCTGAAAAGGTTGATTGCTGCTCAGTGGGGCGGAAAAACGAACACCTACAGTCATGCCTCCGTCGTAGCTGCTGTCGTTGACTGAGGTTATGGTCAGGGGGATGCCTGCGTACATGGCATCGTTTGTGGCCGGCGCATTCGTACCTGAGGCTTTGCTACCAGGCTGTACTTCAGTGTTGGCGGCTTGGTGTTCGGTAACAGCACCTTGTTCAGTGGGATTCTCCGTTTCTTGTTTGCAGCCCGTCAGCTGGGTCAGAAGTAGTGAAGTTGCGAGTGTGGATGTAAGTACACGCGTGCGTAACAACTGAAACATCCCTGAATCTCCGTCTGTGTAAACTGATATCTGCGAACCAATGTCGTGACTGTGACAACCTGAACGCCGGATTGTACTCAAAAACTTTACAAGTGGGTGATTTCGACGGTTCTGGCAAGCCTGCCCTGTTGGCGTTATTGCTCACAATCAGTACAATATGCACCCTTTGAATTTTCGCTCCGGCGCGCTTGCCTGACTGCACGTGCCGTTTATCTCTGGAGAGTACCCATGTCAGACATCAAGAAAGTCGTTCTGGCGTATTCCGGCGGTCTCGATACCTCCGTAATCGCAAAGTGGCTGCAAACTGAATACAACTGTGAAGTCGTGACCTTTACGGCTGACCTGGGTCAGGGGGAAGAAGTAGAGCCAGCGCGCGCGAAAGCCGAAGCTCTTGGCATCAAAGAAATCTACATCGACGACCTGCGTGAAGAGTTTGCCCGCGACTTCGTATTCCCGATGTTCCGCGCTAACACCATCTATGAAGGTGAGTACCTGCTGGGTACCTCAATTGCACGTCCTCTGATCTCCAAGCGTCTGATCGAAATCGCTAACGAAACAGGTGCTGACGCAATTGCTCACGGTGCGACCGGTAAAGGTAACGACCAGGTACGTTTCGAGCTGGGTGCTTACGCACTGAAGCCAGGCGTTAAAGTGATCGCACCATGGCGTGAGTGGGATCTGAACTCCCGTGAAAAACTGATGGCGTACTGCGATGAGCACAACATCCACGTAGAGAAGAAGAAAGGCAAGAAGTCTCCTTACTCTATGGATGCGAACCTGCTGCACATCTCTTACGAAGGTGACCTGATCGAAGATCCATGGGCAGAGCCAGAAGAAGATATGTGGCTGTGGTCTGTGTCTCCTGAGAATGCGCCAGACGAAGCCACTTATCTGAACATCACCTTCAAGAACGGTGACCCGGTTGCTATCAATGGTGAAGACAAGTCACCTGCTACCATCATGGAAGAGCTGAACAAGCTGGCAGGCGCTAACGGTATTGGCCGTGTCGACATCGTTGAAAACCGCTATGTCGGCATGAAAGCTCGTGGCTGTTACGAGACTCCGGCGGGTACTGTTCTGCTGAAAGCACACCGTGCTATCGAATCTATCACTCTGGACCGCGAAGCGGCTCACCTGAAAGATTCTCTGATGCCTAAGTACGCCGAGCTGATTTACAACGGCTACTGGTGGTCACCAGAGCGTAAGATGCTACAGGCTGCTATCGACGAGACTCAGTCTGTTGTAAACGGTGAAGTTCGCCTGAAACTGTACAAAGGCAACGTGATCGTTGTTGGCCGTAAGTCTGAAGATTCACTGTTCGATGAAGCGATTGCTACCTTCGAAGATGACGCTGGTGCATACAACCAGAAAGATGCTGAAGGCTTTATTAAGCTGAACGCTCTGCGTCTGCGTACTGCTGCTAAGAAAGGTCGTGATCTGCTGTAATCTCAGTCGATACGATCACAAAAGGCGCTCATTGAGCGCCTTTTTTGTTTTCAGCATTTATGATTTCAGTATTGTCCCGATTTTTGTGAGGGATCTCTCAGATTTTTGGAATAATGGCCAATCCTGACGATTCTTTATGAACTTCCTTGCTACAAAGCAGCCCAACAGGTCTATATTAGAGATATCCAGAACGCGCCGGAAGGCGGTACGGAGGTTTCATAAGATGACTCGCATTCTGCTTGGTCTGCTGCTTGTTTTAGGCTTCACTGCCCAGTCAGTGAGCGCTCTGAACGCAGCTGCTGAGACCTCTGATACAACGCTGAGCGCAGATGAATCTCCTGTACTGAGTGTTATTCCCGAAGGTGAATCCGACGGCGGTGATGATTATCCCGTCAGCGGACCTGTTGCGCTCGCACTTCTTCTTCCTGATACCGTCGTTTTTCCTGCGCCGGTAGACAGAGTGTCTGGCACTTTTACCGGTGCCGCTACCATCCGTGCTCCTCCTGCTGTCTGAACTTTCCGTTACCTCCGTAATTTTCTTAAGTTCAATGTTTTAGCCGTACATCTGTCCGGATGGCGGCTGGTGGAGTAGTTACTATGAATAAATTTACCCTCTTTTCCGTACAACAGATTGATGAGCTGGTTCAACCTGCAGACTTTCAGCCTAAGTCGCTTCTGACGAATTCGATGGAATTCTTCACAGACTTCCGGGATAACGAGCCTCTGGTCATTGACGCCGCCGTCTCTGCGCCTGAGGCCCGGAATATGATGGTCAGGACACACGTCCGCCTGAAACTGGTGGTTGATCACGAAGGTCACTTTGTTGGAGTGATCACAGCGGCGGACCTTATTGAGCAGAACATAATCACCCGTGCCGCGAGCAGCGGGATTGCCCGGGATGAAGTCCGTGTCAGTGACCTGATGACGCGTAAGAAAGACCTGCTCGCCCTTAATATTCACGAGGTTGAGCATTCAACGATAGGGGATGTCGTCAGCTTTCTGAAGGATAACTTCCAGCAGCACTGCCTGGTTGTCGATGAAGAGACTCATCAGATACGGGGAATCTTTTCTGCCAGCGATATTTCGAGAAAGCTGCGCTTGCCCGTCAATATTCAGGAACAGTCGAGCTTCAGTAAGGTATTTTCTGCGGTGTCATAACGATAAAAGGGGCTTCGGCCCCTTTTTTGGGCAGGTCTTTTCCGGCTGGCGTCAGTTCTGTTGATCAGCGATAGGTTGGCGTAGTGTCGTTTTCGGTTTTACCGGGTGCCCAAGATAGTCTTCCAGCACCTTATCAAAGCGGTTCCAGTAATGGACTTCATCACCCACCGGAACGAGCCAGTTGGCAACCGCCCGTCGGTAGGCGCGACTCTGCACCAGTTCCGGCAAGGCTTCATTGATATGTTTGATTGCCAGCTGTCCGGCTTCTGAGTTACTACAACCCACTGCGCCCAGAATAAAATCCCCCCGGGTCTCGCTGATGGGGATGAATCTCAGCTGGTCGGCGTAGTCGGCAGAATCGACGTAGTGATTGAGGACGAATTCGTATTCGATGACAAAATCGAAGCGCCCAAGACTCAGCATGGTCAGTATGCCCTGAGTTTCGGTTGCGCCCGCTCGTGAGTTTATTTCGATGTTTTTACGCTGACGACGCAGAATACTGTCCAGCTTTTCGCTGTAGGTGCGGCCCGCAATGTGCCCCATAGTGACCTTGCGGTGTTCAAGCAGTTCTTCCAGTGCAAGGGTGCCATCAGCCTGAAGAGGGAGGGTATCAGCAAAGCGGTTGGTTGTGATGATGCCGTGAGGGAGATACATAGCGTTTGGCATCGACAGCAGGTATTCATTGTTCACGGGTTTCTCGTGAATCATTGTCACAAAACAGAGTGGGTTGTACTCCTGCCAGGTATGTTCCAGACGGCTCAGCGGAACAAACAGAGTGGAGTGCCGGTAATTCTTCAGGCGTTTTTCGAGTACGGTCTGAACCTGATCTCCAAACCCCTGCTGGCAGTCATTATCGACAATATAAAACGGGGGAGCGTCGTTTTTTACCCAATGGAGTGTCGGGCTTTCCTTGCTGTAGCTGACGGGCGTCGCGAATGCGACGCATAACATCAGCAGGAGCTTGTGGTATGACTTCCTCATGGGTACTTCTCCGTTGTCACTTCGGTCCCTGATTTCTGTGCCTCAGGTTACGTACTGGCCCCCGGGGGGTCAATGAGTTATCTGTCAGCGCTGGCTCTGTGTAAGGCACATTTGCACATTGGCACTGTCATGGCAGTCGGGTAGTCTGTGCCCCTTAACTGATGTCACGAGAATAAGAAAAGGGGATGGCAGTGTCAGAACAATGGGCATTTTGCGGTGTGTCTGAGTTGCAGGCCGCGCTGAGTAAAGGTGATGTAACCAGCCGTGAGCTGGTAGAGTATTTCCGCGCTCGGATGGAAAAATACAATGGTGCGCTCAACGCGATCGTTGCGACCAACTTTGATGATGCGCTCGCCGCTGCAGACGAGGCCGACCAGGCGCGTAGCCGTGGTGAAATCAAAGGGCCCTTACACGGCATTCCTATGACGATTAAGGATACCTTCGAAGTGATTGGTATGCCTTGCACAGCAGGCTCGCCATCTCTGGCCAGTCATATGCCTGCAAACAATGCTTTTACGGTGCAGCGTCTTATTGATGCCGGTGCCATTGTGTTTGGAAAAACCAATATCCCTTTGTTTGCCGGTGATATTCAAAGCTTTAATAAGCTTTACGGCGTGACAAATAACCCCTGGGACACTTCCCGTACGCCTGGAGGATCTTCCGGTGGTGCTGCGGCGGCACTTGCGGCCGGGCTTACCCCGATTGAGCTGGGGTCCGACCTTGCGGGCTCTATCCGTACGCCTTCGCATTTCTGCGGAATTTACGGCCATAAACCCACACACGGTATTATTTCTGGTCGTGGTCATATCCCGGGGCCTCCGGGAATGCTGCTTGAACCAGATCTGGCTACTCCGGGACCGATGGCCCGGACGGCGGAAGATCTGAATCTTATGCTCGACGTTCTTGCAGCCCCAGGCCCTCTGATGGGCGACTGCTGGACGCTCACACTGCCTGAAGCACCACAGAAGACACTCGGAGATTTTAAGGTACTGCTCTGGACGCAGGACCCCATGAGTCCGATCGATGGCGAACTCCAGGCCGCCTATGACGAACTGGCCGGGCACCTGAAAGCGCAGGGCGTTGAGGTTACGGTGGGCGCGCCAGAGGGCATGTCACTGGCTACCTTTGTGCCAACGTATATGAACCTGCTGGGTTCGGTGCTGAGCGGTACCCTGAAGCCTGCCCAGCGTCGTGTCACGGCAGTTATCGCGAAAATTGCCGCTAAATTCGGTAAGAAAATGAAGCTGGGTCCACACGTTGATAAGCTTCTGACGGGAATGACTCAGGTTCATGCTGACTGGTTGAAAAACCATGAAGGCCGGCTGCGTATTGCCCGTAAGGCCGAGAAGATATTTGATAAATATGATCTGGTGCTGACTCCGGTTGTTCAGGTACCTGCCTTCAAACATCAGCCTAAGCCTGCGGTGCACAAACGGCGCCTGCCAGTGAATGGTGAACAACGCCCTTATACCGAACTCTTTATGTGGATTGCACCAGCAACCCTTATGGGACTGCCGGCGACCAGTGCACCGGTCGGTAAAACGAAAGAGGGGTTGCCGGTGAATGTGCAGATTCTTGGTAAGAAATATCACGACAAAACAACGATTCAGTTTGCAGCCTTGCTGGAGAAATCGTTCCGTCGTTTTGAGAAACCCGAAGGGTACTGAGTAACGTCAGATCGCAGGCATCGCCGGAGAGGTTAATCTTTGGCGGTGATGGGTCATTCAGAGGTGATTTACGATGCTTGAAACATTTCTGAATGGCCTGAGCACCGGCGATGGCATGGTACTGCTGATCGCCTCCTTTATTGGCTCCGCTATGACCGCAGCGTTTGGCGTTGGTGGTGGTGCTTTTCTGATCATGGTGATGGCCGGCATCATGCCCGCTCTGGCGCTGATCCCTGTGCATGGCGTGGTTCAGCTGGGGTCAAACGCGTCGCGCGCAGTTCTGGCCAGGCAACATCTCGACCGGCCGCGCTTCTTCTGGTTCTGTCTCGGCGCGTGTGCGGCAGCCCTTGTCAGCATCTGGCTGATCGGTGCAATCAATACCCGCTGGATTCCCTTATTGATCGCTTTTTTTGTTCTGCTTATCACCTGGATGCCGATGCCTTCGGTCGGGCTTGGCCGGCATGCTCCCGGACTGATCTCGGGTGGGGTACTGACTACTCTGGGCTCTATGCTGGTCGGGGCTTCCGGGCCTCTGGTGTCAGCGTGGCTGAACAAAGATGCGGACAACCGCTGGCACTACACCGCCTTGTTTTCGTCGGTGATGACGGTACAACACCTTCTTAAAATTCTTGTGTTCGGGGTGGCAGGCTTTGCGTTTGTGGCCTGGTTGCCTCTGATGCTGGCCATGGTTGTGGCCGGATATTTCGGAACCCGCCTGGGTCTGCTGCTGTTAGGTAAGTGGCCTGAAAGTCTGTTTCAGAAGATCTACAAATGCTGTCTGACGCTTCTTGCGTTGCGCCTGATCTTTATGCATTTCATGCAATAGGGTGAATTTCACCCATTGGGGTGAAGAAAGGTGAGTGGCTTATTTGGTCTACTTCTCGCGCTTATTGAATTTGCGTTGGAAGGGAATATGAAACAGAACACGTTAACTCCAGCCATTGCGCTGGTTGCTGGTACCACACTGATCACTGCCTGTGGTGGTGGATCATCCTCATCTGGCTCTGAAGATGAGATCGAGACCCCGGTGGTTCAGGTTGCTGAATATTACAGCGATCCGGCATGGTCTGCAGGGGCTGATACTCTGGTCGGCCTGACCTATCCGCAAGGTGCCGTTGGCGGAAGCCTGGTAGCACTGAAGCGCTCCGCTGATAGTGAAGAGAATATTTCTCACACGCTGATGCTGGCCGACAGCTCTTCAAAGGAATTTCAGGCAGTCGAAGGCGTCACGCTGGCGAAACCATACTACCGCGATCTGCTGGCACTGCCGGTGACCACAACCGTGGAGGGTGAAGAGCGCACCGTTGCTCTGGTTGCGACCTGTGGTTACGAAGAAGCCAGCATGATCGAAGGTGGAGAAATCCCGATGCGCGGTGAAGTCGGCCCTCGAGCGGTTGCCATTGCGGAAGAACCTCAGACTCCAGCAAGCCTGGAAATCTACCTTACAGGTACAGGCATCAGTGAATCGCTGGACATCAGCACAGGTGGTGAGGGAGGAGCACTCGTCGATTGTCACTCTCTCGGTGGTCTATCGGCTTCTGACCTGAGTAGCAAAGGCACGTCAGCCTATGAGGTTGATTTCTTCATTACTGGTAAAGATAGCACTGGCGCAGTCGCAGTCTTCGAAGCCAGCATGATCTACAACTATGAGAATAATGAAGTAACTGAAAGTGATTTTACGGTACTGGATACTGACGCAGAGATTATTGTTTCAGCAGTTGAAGAAGATCCTGAAGATGACTTCCTGGTTGCCATGACTATCGAAGAGAATACTTATCTTTTGAATGGGTTTGGCAGTGAGAGCAATATTGAATTGTATAACGAAGGTAATCCGTTTACCTCCGATACTGAGGACGGTGCATTGATCCTGGATCTGGTGTACAGCGGTGACAATCTGCTCGCGGTATCTGAAGATGCTGGTCTTGCAGGTGCTGACTTCACAGGAGGTGAGTTTGTGGCGCTGAGCGGTGGTGATTTCACCCGATGCGTTGATCAGCTGGCCGTTAACGGAACGACTGTGTGGTGTCACGATTCGACGGAAGAAGGCACTCTGATTGAATTCACAGCCCCCACCGTCCCCCAGACTGAGTCTGAATCTCAATCTCTGGCAGCCGCCGCCCGTGGCGGTAGTAAGGAAGAAGCTGAGCAGATTAAAGCCGAGCTTGAAGGAGCCGGTGCCGAAGTCGAAGTAAAATAGCGTTCTCCGCTGTTACCTTTCAGCCCTCATTCTGAGGGCTTTTTTTGATTTTACGTCTCATGAGACATAGCATAAATCCGGTATGCTGAAATCTGTAATGTGGGAGTCACTGAGTTGATCAGTAGTATCAGGAAGATGAAAGCGCGTTTCTTACCGTCATTTGATGGTCATCCGCTGGCTGCAGAAATTCAGTGGGAGCGCCATAATCTGTTCATGGAAGAAGTCGGCTCCCGTATGGTGGGGTCGGTGATCGTCGCCTGTATTGTGGGGCTGATGTTTTATCGTTCTGCCAGTACTACAAATCTGGTCATCTGGTTTTCTGGTGTAACTTTCGTTGCTCTTAATTCCTGGTTTCTGATCAGGCGTTACTTTCAGATGAAGCGTCGCAGTATTCCAATCAATAACCTTGGTCACCTGCGTCGATGGCACTGGATAAATTTATATCTGTCGGTGATATGGGGGCTTTTCTGGTCATTAACCCCGGCGCTGTTTTTTCCTGACGCCAGTCAGATTCAGATACTTTCCCTGTTGCTGCTGGTGGTTGTTGCGTCTTCTATGCCCTCCGTGACTATGGGATGTTATCCCGATATTTATGTCACGTTTCTTACCCCTGTATTCTGGAGCTTCAGCTGGCAGTTGTTGTCAGTGGATTTTGGCGGAGAAATTCTTCCTCTGGTTATCGCACCGTTAACCTGGTGTCTGTTGGTTGCTTTCAGTGTGATCATTCACCGGACTCATATGGAAGCAATTGTGCTCAGACTGGAGCACCGGCATGCAGAAAAAATGGCCGATCAGAGGAATGAGGCAAAGACACGTTTTATTGCGGTTGCCAGTCATGACCTGCGTCAGCCAGTCCAGGCAGCCAGGCTGTATGCCGAAAGCATGTTAGCTAACCGCGATCAGCGGGATGATGAGACGACAGGAAAACTTGTCCGTAGTCTGACGTCTGCGAGCGAACTGCTTGATCGTCTTCTGGATATTTCGAAAATGGACGCGGGTGTGATTAATGTCATGCCTGAAGTCTTTGATATTTTCCCAGTGCTCGACCAGCTCGCGGCTGTGCATACCGTACACGCAGATGAAAAAAATATTGATCTCAAATTGATCAATCAACACCTTTTCACGCGCGCTGATCAAAGCATGGTGATGGAAATCCTGGACAATATTGTTGCCAATGCAATTCGTTATACCGATGCAGGGCAGGTATTGATTGCGGTAGAAAAACACCCGTCAGAGCTGACGGTCACGATCGCGGACACCGGGCGCGGAATACCTTCAGATCTGCTGCAGGATGTATTTGAAGAATTTGTGCAGGTTGGCAAACAGGATCAGGAAAGTGCGCAGGGAATGGGCCTGGGTCTGCCGATTGTTAAGCGCCTGTGTCAACTTAATGGGCTCACGTATGAGCTGTCCTCTGAAGACGGCAAAGGCACTGTCTTTACTCTACACCTGCCAAAGATTGATAAAACGCTGACGCCGGTGAGATCCGGTCCGGTGGAGAATTCTATGTCACCTTGCCGCATTCTGCTCGTCGATGATGAAGAGCAGATTACCGATGCGTTATCGACGATCCTGGTGGCAGATGGTCATGACGTCTGGGTATGTCACACACAGAAAGACGTAGAGAAGCTGCTGGAAAGTGACCGGTTTGCTCCGGATATTCTGGTTACCGATGATCGCCTGACAGACGGGCTGCAATCAGATGATGTTATCCACCTGGTCACAAGTCATTATCCGGAGATTCCAACTCTGGTTATTACCGGTAATACGTCGTCTGAACGTATTCGTGAACTTGAGCTTTCAGGGCGGAGTGTGCTGTTTAAACCGGTCGGCCGTGAGCAGATAAAACAACAGTTGGAGCGCCTGTTACGTTAAATATTCAGATCAGCCCAAGGCTACTGGCTTTGTTGAGACATTCGACACGACTGGTGACATCGAGCGTGTTATACATCAGACGGATATGCGTTTTGATGGTATTCGGACTGAGGTACAGTGTTTCTGCAATATCTAGGTTGCTCATACCTGCTTTCATCAGAGTCAGTATGGCAAGTTGGCGGCGCGACAAGACGGAATTTTCTGGCGTTGATGTTTCGCAATGAAAATCTTCGGGGTAGGGCTTGCCCGCACTCACTGCTTCGATCGCTGTCTTAACTTCTTCGATACTTTCCGTTTTCCGCATATAGCCCGAGGCACCGGCATTTCTGATCAGTGCGATATTCTCTGCTGTGAGGTTGCCTGAGCAGACAAGCACAGGGATCGCTTCACTGTGCTGAGGCAGAACACGAAGCAGATCAACACCACTCATGGTTGCCATTTCCAGGTCCAGTACGATCAGGTCCGGCTTCTGGTGCTGCAGGCGGACCAGTGCGTCTTCCGGCCGGCTGAAAAGCTCTGTTTCACAGGCCGGAAGAATCCGGTTCAGGACGGTTTTCATGGCTTCTGAAAACATCTGATGGTCATCAATCAGGAAGATTCGCATACGGCGGATATACAGGTCATCGTTGAAGGGCATCTGGCGTTTGATTATAGCACAGCCGTTAGTCCCACAGCGCTCCATGAGTGTCTCGATGAGTGAGGTAGAGTCGCAGGTCAAATTCCAGCTGGTGATACGCTGGTTCCATATATTCGCACAGGCGGTAAAAGGCTTTGTTGTGCTCTTTTTCTCTCAGGTGGGCGAGTTCGTGAACTATGATCATCCGCAGAAACTCTTCGGGGACACGTCGGAACAGAGTAGATATGCGAATTTCGTGTTTGGCTTTCAGTTTGCCTCCCTGTACCCGGGAAACAAAGGTATGCAGTCCGAGAGCATTATTAATGACGTGAATTTTATCGTCATAGATCACCTTGCTGACCGGCGATGAAGAGCGCATATGTTCATTTTTAAGTGACATTGCATAACTATACAGCTGACCTTCATTGCTGAGGCTATGCGCCTGCGGATACTTCTGCAGAAGATGCTCACCACTTTTTCCCGCGGCAATTAATGCCTGTGCCTGTGATTTGAGTGACGCAGGGTAGGGGCTCAGATAATCAACAGTCCGCTTCTGGCTCACCCTTTGTGTTCCTCGCAGAGTTTCATCCAGGCATCAATGCCGGCACTCCGGTGTTTCTGTTTATGGAGAATGAGATAGAGCTGTCGGTGCAGGTCGCGTCCCGGGGTTTGCAGGTGCACCAGATTACCGCGGCGGAATTCATCCTCAAGGGTAATCAACGAGAGGCAACCTATGCCCAGGTTCGCCTCAACGGCACGCTTAATCGCTTCGGTATGTTGCAGTTCCAGAACGATATTCATATTTGGCATCAGGCCATGCATAGCCCGGTTAAATGCCTGGCGGGTCCCAGAGCCGGCTTCCCGGAGAATCCAGCCTGCCTGAGTCAGGTGCTCATCTGATACCGATGCCAGCTGAGCCAGGGGATGTTCAGGGTTGCAGAAGACGGCCAGTTCGTCCGTTCGCCAGGGAATGACTTCCAGATCCGGGTGATGGTATTCGCCTTCAATCAGTCCGACATCCAGCTGATAATTCAGAACCTTTTCGGCGATGTGCTCGGTGTTTTCTACGTCCAGTGAGACCGGAGAGTCCGGGTATTCCGCCATATACTGGGCCACCATCTGTACCGCCAGATAGTTGCCGATCGACAGCGTCGCGCCGACGTTCAGTGGGCCCGCCACTGCGTGTCGCTGGAGACTCTGTTCGAGATCTTCCGCCATTGCCATCAATGCTTCGGCCTTCGGACGCAGCTGGCGCCCTTGCTCGTTAAGTTGCAGGCGCTTGCCTATGCGGTCAAACAGCAGAACATCAAACTGATTTTCGAAATCTTTCAGGGCACTACTTGCGGCGCTCTGGGACATATTCAGCTGCCCGGCTGCCCGCGTGAGATTGCCGGCCTGGGCAACGGCGAGAAAGACTTCCAGTTGGCGTAGTGTGTATCGCATTGTGGGTGTCGTCCGGATAGCATATCGGTAAAACCGATAGTTTATATTAAAATAAGTTGTTTTACCGATTTTTTGGTCAGGCGTACTCTGTGTTCATTCTTTAAACAATCAGTCCCAGAGAGGCCGCTATGAGCAACCTGATCCGTGAAACCGTCACCAGTGTTCACCACTGGAACGACACTCTGTTCAGCTTTACGACGACCCGTAATCAGGGGCTGCGTTTTAAGAACGGACATTTCACTATGATTGGTCTGGAAATCGAGAACAAACCGCTGCTGCGCGCCTACAGCATCGCCAGCGCGAACTACGAAGAGGAAATGGAGTTCTTTTCAATCAAAGTACAGGATGGTCCTCTGACGCGACACCTGCAGAAGTTGTCTGTCGGTGATGAAATTCTCGTGGGAACCAAGCCGGTTGGCACTCTGATCACCGATAACCTGCTGCCCGGTAAAAACCTCTATCTGCTGAGCACAGGTACTGGCTTGGCGCCATTCATGAGCATCATCAAAGATCTGGATGTCTACGAGCAGTACGAAAAGGTTGTTCTGACTCATGGCGTGCGTTATGTGTCTGAACTTGCCTATCAGGACCGTATTGAGAATGAGCTGCCGAACAATGAGTACTTCGGTGAGATTGTCCGCGACAAGCTGATTTATTACCCGACGGTGACCCGTGAAGATTACCGCAATACCGGTCGCCTTACTGACCTGATCCGTAGCGGTAAGCTGACGTCTGACATCGGCCTGGCAGATCTCGATCCTGAGAACGACCGGTTTATGCTGTGCGGTAGCCCGGCGATGCTGGATGAACTCACGGCGATGCTCGATGAACTGGGCTTTAAAGAAGCCCGGGGTGGCCAGGCCGGTCACTACGTGATCGAGCGGGCATTTGTTGAGAAATAATTGTCACTCGAAGCTTCTGAGCCATTTCTTCAGTAAATGGTTCAGGGTTTCCTGTTCTTTTGTTGATAGCGCGGATAGCAGTTCGCGCTCTTTTTCCAGATGTTGAACCACGACTGTGTCGATCAGTTCCCGTCCCTGGTCACTGAGCTCTACCAGTAGGCTACGCCTGTCATTTTCTGCAGGTACCCGTGCGATCAGACCGCGTTTCTCCAGTTGATTGAGGCGGTTTGTCATCGCTCCAGAGCTCAACATAGCCGTCTGAAACAACGAGGTCGGTGTGAGGCGGAAAGGGTGGCCACTGCGCCGCAAGGTCGCCAGTACATCGAACTCACCGGTCGTCAGGCCTTCATGTTTGTGGACGCCCTCAATGTCTCCGGCCAGATGGTGGAATAAACGGTACATTCTGCCGATGGGGGCCATTGGCCAGGCGTCCAGCTCGGGACGCTCCCGCTGCCATTGCGCCAGAATCTGATCAACATGATCCACAGTGACTTCTCCTTCATTGCCGGGGTCATTATTTCTTTAAACTATCTTCATGTAAAGATAATTGACCGTGGCGCTTCGCTAAGATAGTTTTATCTGAAATATCTTTATGTGGAGATAAATATGCGCGACGAAGTTTTGCCTTGGTTTCTCGCCGTCATGGCACCGGTTGTCTGGGGGAGCACCTATTTTGTGACACAAAAATGGTTACCGGGCGCAGATCCCGTCTGGTTAGCTGCGGTGCGTGTCGGTATTCCGGCGCTGTTTATGGTGTGGCTGGGGCCTGTACCGGTCTGGCAGAAATTCGGTGTCCGACTGCTGTTAATGAGTCTTCTGAACATTTCTCTGTTCAGTGGGCTACTGTTTTACTCGATTTCGGTCTTACCGGGTGGCGTAGCAGCGACCCTGGTTGCGACGTTGCCACTGCAGGTGATTCTGCTGAGATTATTAGCAGGGCAGGGAGCCGAAGTGACACACCTGCTTGCGGCTGTTGGGGGTGTGATCGGGGTAGGAATGCTGCTCTGGCGCGCGGACACGGAGCTGGCTCTTCCAGGGATAGTAGCAGCATTATCTGCGGCGTTTGTTATGGCGGCGGGTGTGTTGATGGCTTCCAGATACTCGGCCGATATTAAGCCTTTGCAGCTTACAGCAGCGCAGATCAGCCTTGGTGGCGTCTGTTTACTGGTGTTTGCGGGATTGAGCGGACATCCGTTTCCTGTAGTTACGCAGGAAGGGGTTATCGCGATGCTCTGGATGGGGCCTGTAGGGATGGGGGTAGCATATTGGGCGTGGTTCCGAGCAATGGCATCGGTGCCTGTTCATAAGCTCGCTTTTCTTGGATTACTGAATCCGGTGGTCGCCGTTCTCGGGGGCGTTGTCATTATGGGAGAAATGCTGACCAGCGGCCAATTGGTGGGTATGGCGATCATCCTTTGTTGTGTGATCCTTGCTCAGCTGGTGGGGAATAGGCGGGCTGGCATTAAAACTGCTTCATAGGAATTCAGTGTCAATCGAGTGACGTTTTCATTCGATTTGAAAGATAATTTTTTGTCGCTGGAGAATTTCTATGTCAGCTCACGGTACTGTCTCTGCTGTTCTTGAAACGCTCGAGGGCGCTCAGGACGTGGCAAAAGCCATCCGCTCCTCGGGTTACCTGTTGGATAAAAATGATCTGAAGCGCCTGCTGGCGGACCTGTCTGCTTCTATCTCCGAAACCAAGATGGAGCTGACTCTGCTTCAGGGAGTGATTGAGGAAAAGGATGCCGAGCTGATACGGATGCATGAAGCGCAGGTTTACCGTGGCAACCTGAAGCGCCGTGGAGATGCGTATTATAAGACGCTGGACGGCCGCCCCTTTGGGCAGCCGTACTGTTCTTACTGCTGGGAAAGCGATCAGAAACTCTTCCATCTGCACAACAAAATTCTGGTGCGCGACTCGAGAATCTGCCCTCATTGTAAGAATGAGTACCAGGCTGTCAGAACTCCGTTTCTTGAAGCTGCGAATGTGGCCTGAACAGATTCAGAACCCGTACATCAATGAGGTACTGAGGCTGTAGACGTCGTAATCGTAGCTGTCGAGCTTTAACCGGAAGCCCCAGTCACCCTCAGGCCACCATTGCAGGGAAACCCCGACCGGGATCTGCACGGTGGTCTGTTCTTTGAACGGCAGCACCGGGTCGGACGATTTGTTGATCATAAACGACACCCCCGCACGGACACTCAGGTCCCAATCCTGGGCCATTTTGTCACCCATCAACCGGTACTGTGCCCAGATGGCTGGCACCCGGTAGTCTATCCGGTAAGTCCCCTCAACAGCGGGGCTGAGATTCTGCATACCGGCGGAACCAAGATCGGCGTATGAAATTTCTACAGACCAGTCCTCATTGGCGTGAACACCCACCGCGACCTCTGCTCCGTGTCCGTACTCGTCAGTCACCCGCCAGCTTGTTCCGTTTGAATGGGGGTGGAGGTAGCTGTAATTTACCCCCGCAACGACATAAAGGCAGAGGTTGTCTTCATTCGTCAGGTCTTCTTTGCTGCAGTCTACCCAGGCCGGTAATGCAAGACATAGTGTGGCCAGTCCGGCAGACAGGGCTCTTCCTGTGGTCATTGTCAGTTTACCTGTCTGTTTCATGCGCGTTTCCTGTGTCGGGTGAGCATCAGCATGGGTATCCAGAGTAGCCAACAGATGGGTGTCGACCCGTTACCCTGAAGTGCCGTTTCGATGTTAGGCTGCGATTGCAGGAAGTCTGGAATACCGTCACCGTTGAAATCGGTGTTCTCTGCTGAGTCCGGTAACCCATCTCCATCGGAATCTCCATCGAGATAGCCGGGCCTGCCGTCTCCATCAGCGTCATTGATACGAATCCGGTCATCCCGTACACCATCGCCGTCTGCGTCATTACCACCTGCCTGGTCGACATCGTAGGCGTCATCAATGCCATCGCCGTCGCTGTCGCGGCCGGTCAGTGGTACAACACCTACTTCCACCACATCCGGAACACCGTCATTGTCGCTGTCGGTGTCGTACAGGTCCGGAATGCCATCGCCATCACTGTCGCGTGGCGCGAAGCGGTCGCTGATACCATCGCCATTGGCATCGGTACCGCCCTGTTGATCAACGTCGAAGGCGTCATCAATACCATCGCCCTCCGAGTCGACACCCGAAGGCTGGCGTCCGGCTTCATAGCTGTCGGTCAGGCCGTCGTTGTCGCTGTCACGATCGAGGCGGTCGGGTACGCCGTCACCGTCGGTGTCGCCGTTGCCTTCATCCAGATCGCTGATGCCGTCATTGTCATCATCCGGGTCCTGGCTGTTCACGATTCCGTCGCCGTCTGAGTCCAGTTCGGTTCCCCGGCCGTTAGGCTCGCCATCGACGCTGTCGTCAATGCCATCACCGTCACTGTCTCCAGTGATGTCGATGCGGCCATCGCCATCGGTATCGAAGTCACTGTACGGCCCGTCTTCGATGTCATTGCGACCGTCGTTATTGCTGTCGGTGTCAATGCGATCGGGTATGCCGTCACCATCGGTATCAGGCTCGCTGGTGATCACAGGCGCACCGGGATCATTGAGGCCATCGTCATTGGCATCGTTGATGCCAGCTTCGGAGATGTCCGGGCGGCCATCGTTATCACTGTCGAGGTCGAGGTAGTCCGGTGTACCGTCGTTATCGCTGTCCACCGGTGAGGCCGCATCGTCAATACCATCGCCATTGGCGTCGGTTCCAAGGGTGCTGTCTACGTCAAAGGCGTCGTCGATACCATCCTGATCACTGTCTGTGCCGCTGGCGCCACCCTCGAGTGCGTCCGCAACGCCATCGTTGTCGCTGTCGGTATCACGGAAGTCCGGAATGCCGTCGCCGTCGGTGTCCGGGAAGGTGGCGTCATCATCAATGCCATCTCCGTTGGCGTCGGTTCCGCCGGTCTGGTCAACGTCGAAGGCATCGTCGATACCGTCTGCATCTGTGTCGATGCCAGTCAGGCCTGCTTCCAGCGCATCAGGAATACCGTCGTTGTCGGTGTCTGGGTCCTGGCTGTCAGGAATACCATCACCGTCGGTATCCGGACGTTGGAACTGGTCGTCGATGCCATCGGCATTATTGTCGAGGCCGCCGGTCTGATCGACATCCACGGCGTCATCAAAGCCATCGGCGTCGGTGTCCTGACCGCTCAGTCCGCTTTCAAGTGCGTCAGGAATACCGTCGTTGTCGTTATCAATGTCGAAGGCGTCTGCGGTACCGTCCTGATCGCTGTCGTTACTGCCTTCGATCACATCCGGAACGCCATCGCCGTCTTCATCGGCCGAGCTGTCGCGGAAGTCGGCCAGGCCATCGCCATCGGAATCACTGGTGCCTTCCGCCGCATCGCCTGTGGTGTCGTTATCACTGTCGGTGTCGCGAGCATCGGGGTCGCCGTCGTTGTCGGTATCGACATAGTCGACGTCGCTGATGCCATCATTGTTGCTGTCGGTGTCACCATTAGTATCTGTGTCGTAGGCGTCGTCGATACCATCACTGTCGCTGTCCTGGCCCGTAGCTGTGCCAGTATCCGCCTCGGTTGAGTCCGGGATACCGTCGCCATCGCTGTCGGTATCGCGATAGTCTTCGTCGCCATCAAGGTCAGTATCGGGTGCGACCTGGGCACTGTCGTCGATGCCGTCTGCGTTGCCGTCGGTTCCGCCGGTGATGTCGACGTCGTAGGCATCATCAATACCGTCGCCATCGGCGTCGTTACCGGTCGGTGCGATGCCAGATGCTTCCTGCCAGTCTGGAATACCGTCGTTATCGCTGTCGGCGTCGGCGTTGTCAGGGATTCCGTCACCGTCGAAGTCACCGGTACCTTCCTCTGCATCTGACAGGCCGTCATTGTCGTCATCCGGGTCGATAGGGTTCGGAATGCCATCTCCATCCAGATCGCGTAGCGTACCGTGCTGTCCCGCAGCGCCATCATTGTTATCGGGAATACCGTCGCCGTCGCTGTCGGTGTCGTCGTCGATACGACCGTCGTTGTCACCATCTAATGCGCTGGCAGGGCCGTCGTCGATGTCATCGGTGCCGTCGTTGTTGAAGTCGGTATCGATGCGGTTTGGTAAACCGTCGTTATCTGCGTCGGGCTCGTTCAGTACTGGCAGTTCCCCGTCATCGAGTTTGCCGTCACCGTTGTCATCACGTAGGCCTGCCTCATCAACGTCATTAACGCTGTCGTTGTCTGAGTCGAGATCGAGATAGTCAGCAACTCCGTCACCATCGCTGTCGGGTGGTGTTACGTTGTCGTCGACTCCGTCGCCATTGGCGTCTGTTCCGCCGGTCTGATCGACGTCGTAGGTGTCGTCAATACCGTCGCCATCGGTGTCTGTGCCGCTGGCGCCCACTTCTACCTGATCGGCCACACCGTCAGCATCGCTGTCGCCATCCTGACTGTCAGGGATGCCATCGCCGTCTGTGTCTTTGGCGGTGTAGGCGTCATCAATGCCATCGTTGTTGGCGTCGGTGCCGCCGGTCTGATCGACGTCTGCGGCGTCATCGATGCCATCCGCGTCGGTGTCGTTGCCAGTCAATCCACCTTCAAGTGCATCGGGCAGACCGTCGTTGTCGCTGTCGGCATCACGAGTATCGGCAATGCCATCGCCATCTGCGTCGTTCAGTGCGGCGCTGTCGTCCACACCGTCTCCGTTGGCGTCGGTTCCTCCGGTCTGGTCGACGTCGTAGGTATCGTCAATGCCGTCGCCATCGGTATCGTTGCCTGAGACGCCCGCTTCAGCGCCATCAGGAATGCCGTCGTTATCGCTGTCAGGGTCTACGAAGTCCGCATTGCCATCGCCGTCGCTGTCAGGTGCAGCCACGTTGTCATCGATGCCGTCATTGTTCGCATCGGTACCTCCCGTCTGGTCTACATCGAACGCATCGTCGATGCCGTCACCGTCGGTGTCGTTGCCAGAGGCTCCGGCTTCCAGGTCATCAGGAATACCATCGTTATCGGCGTCGGGGTCTTGGGCATCGTTAATGCCGTCGCCGTCTGAATCGGCGCTGCCTTCAATGGTATCCGGTACACCGTCGCCATCTTCATCGTTGCTGGCATCCAGATAGTTCGGAATACCGTCGCCATCATCGTCGCCGGTTCCTTCAGTCTGGTCGTCGATACCATCGCCGTCAGAGTCGAGAATGACATTTACCTGAGTCGCAGCGGTGTTGTTATTGCCGGCCGCATCGGTGGCGACGGCACCGGCAATATCCAGGCTGATGTTGCCATTTCCATCTGGGGTAATTTCAACCGTCCAGGTGTTGCCGTCGACCTGTGTGAATCCAGTGACGGTAGCGTTGGTGACACTGACGTCCCCTGAGGTAAAGCCGTTTACGTCTTCGGTAAAGTCGACAGTGACGTTAAATGGCGCCGTAGAATTGATGGTTCCCGGTGCATTATTGATGCTGACACCCGGAGCGTCAGCATCGTAGACAACGGTTGCCTGCGTGGCCGCGGTGTTGTCGTTGGTCGCAGCGTCCTGAGCAACTGCAGCGGGGACATCGATCGCTACATTGCCGTTGCCATCCGGTGTGATGGTTGCCGTGTAGGTATTGCCATCAACCGCAGTGAAATTACTCAGAGTGGCATTCGTTAGTGATACGTCGCCGCCATCGAACCCGGTGACGTCTTCACTGAATTCAAAGGTGACAGGGAAGGCGCCGTTGGTCGCGGCGGGTTCGCCCTGAATATCCACTGTCGGCGCAGTTGCATCATAGGTCACGGCCACTTGCGATGCGGCGTTGTTGTCGTTTCCACCTGTGTCCTGAGCACTGGCGGATGGTACATCGATGGTCATGTTGCCGCTGCCATCGGGTGTGATGGTGGCGGTGTAGGTATCACCATCGACGGCAGTAAAGTTGCTGATACTGGCATTGGTCAGGACAACATCACCGGCCGTGAAGCCACTGACGGTCTCATCGAACTGGAAGGTCACCTGGTAAGGGCCATTTATAGCAGTGGGTGCTCCCTGAATTGCGACATCAGGGGCGGTGTTGTCGTAAACAACATTTACCTGGCTCGCGGCTGTATTAGGGTTGCCCGCCGCATCCTGTGCTGAAACGGCCGGCACATCAATAGAGATATCGCCGTTGCCATCCGGTGTTACGGTGGCGGTGTAGGTGTTGCCGTCGACGGCTGTGAAGTTACTCAATGTGGCGTTAGTCAGGCCGACATCGCCGGCGGCAAAACCGGTCACGTCCTCGCTAAATTCGAAGGTGATCGGGAATGCACCATTTGTTGCTGCTGGTGCGTCGTTGATACTGACGGTGGGTGCGGTTACGTCGTAGACGACGGTTGCCTGAGTCGCGGCGGTATTAACGTTTCCAGCCGCGTCAGTCGCAACGCCAGCGCCCACATTGATGGCAATATCGCCGTTGCCGTCCGGTGTGATGGTGGCCGTGTAGGTATTGCCATCAACCGCTGTGAAATTGCTCAGTGTGGCATTGGTCAGTGATACGTCAGTGCTATCGAAGCCAGTGACATCCTCGGTGAATTCAAAGGTGACAGGGAAGGCGCCGTTGGTCGCAGCTGGTTCGCCCTGAATATCAATACCTGGAGCGGTCCCATCAAATGTGGTGGTTGCCTGCGTCGCTGCCGTGTTGTCATTACCTGCTGCATCCTGGGCAACTGCCGAAGCAACATCAACAGTCACAGGGCCGTCGGCAATCGGTGTAATGGTTGCTGTGTAGGTGTTGCCATCGACTGTGGTGAAATTAGACAGCGTTGCATTATTCAGAGTGACATCAGCGCCAGTGAAGCCCGTTACGTCCTCTGTGAACTCAAAGGTGACGGTGTATGCGCTGTTGGTCAGCGCTGGTTCGCCCTGAATATCAACACCCGGTGCAGTCGTATCTATCGTCAACTCGTTCGTCGATGCATCGGCGGAACTGTTGCCTGCAGCATCCGTGCTGACGACAGCCACTTCGTTGGTGCCGTTCGTGTTGGGAGCAAAGGCGCCAGAATCAGGAGCAACAGCGCCGGTATCCAGACTCCAGGTGCCATCACCTTCTACAACCCGACTGAACGTTGCACCACCGACGGTGATCGTTACCGTCGTGAAGGGCTCTGCCGTTCCGGTGATGACCGGCGTCGGATCATTGGTCAGTAATGAATCGACGGTGGGTGTCTGAGGGGGCGTATTGTCCTGCTTGGTTTTATTTGGGTTATCAAACACCAGATCCAGGTCGCCATCGAAGTCAAAATTACGGCCACCTGCGGAGATAGAGAGCACGACAGGGATGATGTCGGTTGGGTTAAAGTCGATCTGCACAGCCAGGTTCTTATCTAACTCTGTTCCGTTCGCATCAGAAGTGAATTCGGTATTGCTGCCGTTGACTGTCACTTGAATATTACTGGGCGTTTCCCGCGTGTAGGCGGCCATGTCGTCAGAAACAACGATCAGGGTTTCATCCGCTGCGTTGTCGATGTCTTTATAGACGGCAGAGGGAATAATCGTGATGCGCTCTTCAGAGCCCGTACCAAAGGTATTGGCAACGAAAAATTCATAGTTAACGGTGGCGAACACGATGCCGCTTGCTGTGCCGTATTCCACCCGGGCGCGGGCATCGTCATTGGCGGTGAAGAAATCTACCGTGGCGCCCGATGTAACACTGACCACGCGTAATACGACATCGACCGACTGGCCATTAAGCTCCGCTACGTCTTCCCATAGGGCGGTTGTTCCTGCAGTACCGTTACCTGATACCGTGGGGTTGCCGTTAAACACCATGGGAGTGCCGGCGTAGGAATTAGGGGCAATCAGTAGCTGTAACGGGGCCAGTAGGGCGGTCAGAGTACAGATTTGCAGAGCTTTCATGTTAGCTATTACCTGAGCGTAATGGTTGGTTTTTCCATACCTATACGCTCAGAGTAGTCACTTGGTTTTCCTCTGAGGTCATATTTTTGTAAGTTGCGGGAAAGTCAGGCCGGTGATGAGTAGAAAATTACATTCCGTAAAGAAAGCGATGGTTTTCTGACGGAAAATCATCGCGTGAAGCAGTCATTTTACTGACTGTCGGAGGCGAGAAAATGCAGCTCGACCCGACGGTTCTGAGCCCGGCCTTCAACCGTATTGTTGTCATATTTCGGCGCTGTTTCACCGTATCCACGAGCGATCAGATTGGCCGATTTCAGTCCTTTGCGGATCAGGTAGTTACGTACAGATTCGGCCCTTAACTGGCTGAGGCGCAGGTTGTATTGAGCCGAACCCCGATCGTCCGTGTGCGCCTGGATTTCAATCTTAAGCTCAGGGAATGGTCGCAGGTCAGACGCGATCCCATCGAGTATCGCTTTACTGTCCTCCGTCAGTCGGGCTGAGTTTGTTTCGAAGGTGATGCCGGTCAGAGCGAGATCAAATGGAGAGCAGCCAACGCTGTTGACCATCATTCCTGGCGGAGTATCCGGACATTGATCTGACGCTGTAGCGACACCATCGTTGTCGTGATCTGGCGGAAGAATTATGACTTCTGGCTCGATGATGGGCACAGGTTGTTGTTCAATGGCAGGCTCCACAACTACGGGCTCAGGGGCTGGCATGACTGTTGTCTGACGTTGCACTGGTGGGTGGCCAAAGCGGTAACCAAGGATGAGCTGGTATTGTGATATTCGCAGGTCGTCGTTAAATGCTTCGTTGCGGCTGGCCTGTATGCGTCCGAAAACGTTGGGTGAGAAAATAAAGTGCAGGCCGCCAATCAGTTCTATGCCTGTGGCACTGCCGGGCAGATCGATACCACTTTCGGCAGGTTCCAGCGTCAGATGCTGTAAGCCAGCACCGAGGTAGGGCCGTAATCTGCCATCAGACAGATAGTAGTGGGCGGCAAGGCCCGCCCCGGAGATTTCCGGGCGGTTTTCGTCCTGGGTGATTGCAGGCATATCCAGACTGAGATTGAGTTCCAGTCGGGGGCGCAGCGTCCAGCCCGCGCTCAGGCTGTAGGTAAATCCGTGTCGGTAGTCCTCCGAGTTTTCCAACAAGCCATCGCGAATACCCGGGTCCGCTTCTTTCACACCGAGCATCAGACTATCGGGCAGCAAAGGGCTGGCATGGCTGGATAATGATATTGAAAGTAGCGCTCCGAGCAGCAAGTGCCCTGGCTTAACACTATTGACCATAGGAAGAGGTCCCCGGATTTCGTGATATCCTCTAAGCTTAGTAAGAATTTTCTGATTATCTAACTCCGGGATGATGCCCATGCTGCCTCACTGGTTAACTCATAGTTTTCTGGCTGTTCTGTTGATATATACGCCACTGGGTATGGCAATGGATTCAGATGCGGAAAACGCCCGCAAATCATCTCTTGTCCGTCAGAATATTCCGCCAGAAGTGAAAACGGAGACTGTAGAGATAGAAGTCATCTCTGATGAGGAGTTTCCCGAGGAGGCCCGCAAGCTGCCAGCGCTGATGGATAAAGTACGGACCGAAATGCTTGCTTCTGAGAACCCTTACGTGCTGCTGCCCCATCGGCCGAATTATTTTCTTCCACTGACCTGGCAGGCGCGCCCGAGCGACAAAGAGCTTGAACGGGCACTGAACCAGTTTGCAGAAGATGATGTGCCTCTTGAGAACGGATACGATCATCTTGAGGCGGTCGTACAGCTCAGCCTGAAATATATTATCGCTGAAGATGTCCTGGGCACCTTCAGCCGTATCGAACTGGGTTATACCAGCCGTTCATTCTGGCAGGTGTATAACGGTGATATTTCCAGGCCTTTTCGCGAGACCAATCACGAGCCCGAGTTGATGTTCAGCTGGATGCTGAAGAATAAACCGATTGATTACGTCCGCCTGTCTCTTAATCATCAGTCGAACGGTCAGACCAGCACATTATCACGAAGCTGGAACCGCATTATTGGTGAG
Organism: uncultured Thalassolituus sp.; assembly: GCF_950066645.1. GTDB lineage: Bacteria > Pseudomonadota > Gammaproteobacteria > Pseudomonadales > Oceanobacteraceae > Thalassolituus. The sequence continues at coordinate 78,890 of NZ_CATMFB010000013.1, forward strand.
GTGGCTTTTATTACCGGTTCTGGTGTCGTTAATACCAAGCTCTGGTGGCGAATTCCTGAAGGGAAAGAAGCCGATCCTGAAGACCCGAAAGACAACGATAATCCTGATATTGATGATTATCTCGGTTATGGCGAGTTTAACTACATCAAGGTGATGAATAAGCATCAGCTTTCTCTCTTGCTCAGAAACAATATGGATTTTTCTGAAAATCGTGGCGCCATTGAGCTTGGCTACAGCTTTCCGCTGACCAAAAAAATGAAGGGGTACGTGCAGTACTTTAATGGCTATGGTGAAAGCCTTATCGATTATGACCGTTATCAGGAGCGTATCGGTGTGGGCATTAAACTCAGCGACTGGTTCTGATGATTTTATTTGGTTTTATTGTTAACCCATTCGCAGGGTTGGGTGGGGCTGTCGGTCTGAAAGGCAGTGATGGGGTTGCAGAAGAGGCAATCGCCCGGGGAGCTGTTCCGAAAGCGAATGACAGAGCAAGGCTGGCACTGGAAATTCTCGTGCCGTATCGCGATAAATGTCGTTTTATTACCTGTGCGGGCGATATGGGAGAGCATCTTCTTCAGGCGCTCGGTTTTGATTTTGACCTGGTGCCCCACAAAGCCGCAGTGCCAAGTACCGCAGAGGATACGTTGACTGCCGCCGGGCAGATGATGGAGGCCCGGGCCGACCTGCTGATTTTTGCGGGTGGTGATGGAACCGCCAGAGACATCTGTCAGGTCATAGGTGAGAAAATTCCAGTACTGGGGATACCTGCCGGAGTAAAAATTCATTCAGGTGTGTATGGAGTAACACCAGCCGCAAGTGGGGAAGTCTTGCGCCAGCTCCTTGAAGGTGGGCTGGTAGATATCCGCGAGGCGGAAGTCCGTGACCTCGATGAGGAGGCATTCCGGCAGAACCTGGTTCGTGCCCGTCATTTCGGAGATATGCGGGTTCCTCAGGTCGGCCACTTTGTTCAGGCCGTCAAACAGGGTGGTGTTGAGTCTGAAGAAATGGTTCTGGCCGATATCTCGGCTCAGGTAGTCAGAGACATGGAAGATGACGTTCTGTATCTGATTGGTTCGGGCAAGACAACGCAGTCCATCATGGATGAATTAATGCTCGAAAATACGCTGCTGGGTGTGGATGCGGTATTTAACCGAGATCTGATTGGTCAGGATCTTGCCGAGACTGATATCTGGGACTTGCTGCAAAAACATACCTCCTGCGTTGCCGTGGTCAGCATTATGGGTGGGCAAGGGCATGTCTTTGGTCGGGGAAATCAGCAGTTCAGTCCCCGGATTCTCAGACATCTGGGAAAGGACAACCTGCGAATTATTTCGACAAAAACAAAAATCACCGGTCTTAATGGGCGCCCGCTGATTATTGACAGTGGAGACCCCGATCTGGACCGGGAGTGGGGAGGGACACTCGAGATCATCACGGGTTATGATGATGCTCTTGTGTACCCTCTGGCGTAATGTCAGGTACGGAAGCGCGTGACGATCTGAGTCAGGCCTTTTGCGAGCTGATTGAGCCCGCGACCTTCATCCGCTGCCTGGCGCGCCTGCGCTTCTGACGAATTGGCGAGCTCTGAAATTCTGACAATGTTCCGGTTAATTTCCTGACTGGCGATACTCTGTTGTTCAGCCGATGTTGCCACCTGGGTGTTCAGATCATTAATGCTGGTCATTGCCTGAAAAATCTTCTCGAGAATCTCCGCTGATTCCTGTGTTTTGCTGATGCCGGCCTGCGCCTGTTCCTGTGAGCGTTTTACAGTATCGACAACACCGGTAGTGCCGCGTTGGAAGCCCGCGATCGTTTTGCGGATGGATTCTGTAGATTCCTGCGTACGACTGGCCAGTGTTCGTACTTCATCTGCAACCACCGCAAAGCCGCGACCCTGTTCACCCGCGCGGGCTGCTTCAATGGCCGCATTCAGTGCCAACAGGTTGGTCTGCTCGGCAATGGCGCTGATGGTTTCCAGAATTTCACCGATGCTTTCGCTGTCTCGTTGTAACTGATTAATGGCGTCGGTGGTCGAAAGGATGTCTTTATTCAGTGAGTGAATAGCATCGCGGGCTTCCGAGGCGATGCGTTTGCCACTGTTAATATCTTTATGTACATCTGCGACCGACTGTGCCGCTTCAGTTGCGTGAGCTGCTACGGAGCGGATCGTTTCTGACATTTCATTGATGGCGACGGCAGCATGTTCGATTTCTTTCTGCTGCTGTGCGCTGGCTTTTCCGACTTCTTCGGTCACGTCGGTTAGCGTCGCTGATGCTCCGGATACTGTACCGGCCGATTTTGCGACCTGATGAACGGTATCACGTAACGTGTTTATCAGGTTATCGAATGCGCCTGAGAGCACCCCAAGTTCATCCTGAGAGCGGTAATTGACCTGCTCGGTCAGATTCAGGTCTTCGGATATCTGCCGAACCTTCCGGGTGATCTGATCGAGTGGTCGGTAGATTGAACGGGATACGAGGTGCACTAAGGCGACAATACCGACGACTACTAATACGGTCGCCAGGGTCAGGGTTGTCATTGCCTGAGTGTATGCGCCATCGACCGCTGCAATCAGGCTGGTTTCCATCTTATCGAGCGCTTCTTCGGTTTTATGCACACTGGAGCGCATTTCGCCTCTCAGCCCCTCATTTTCTGTCAGTCCGGCGCTGCGCTCAGCATCAGCCAGCGCGGTAAAGTCCTGCACGTAGCGTGACAAGAGAGGTTTCATATCGTCGAGGCTGAACAGGGTGAGGTAGGCTCTTAATGACTCTGCCTGATCTGCAAACTTCGCCAGATACTTGGGGTCATGGCGCAGCATAAAGTCTTTCTCATGGCGGCGTAGCATCAGAAGATGGTACAAGAGCTCGTAGTCATTCTGGGCTTTGGCACTGTCTTCTATCTGGTGAACAGCTTCTCTGAGTGCACCGTAGAGCCCGGTTTGCGGAGTAAAGCCTATGGTTTCCCGGGTCTCCGCGAGTTGATTGAAATGCCCTTGATACTGGCTTAGTGCAGACGCCATCGCTTCGGTCTGAGCCGAGGGTAGCCCCTGATCAATCAGAGAAGCGTTCAGCGCTGTGAGGTCCGCCTTGAGCTGGGAAATCTGAGCGTTGAAGCGAGTTATGTATTTTTCGTCCAGCCTCGCCAGAAAGTCTTTTTCGTGGCGTCGTAACATGAGCATGTCGCGCTCACTTGCATAGACGATCAGCCGGGTTTCGCTCAGGGCCTGAAGGCGCCCTACCTGGGTGTAGGCAACGACGGCGGTGACCATGAGGCCAAGTATGATCACGGCAATGATCAGATTGTGCTTGGCGCGGATGTTGAAATTTCTGAGATCCAGCACGTCCGGACCCTCCAGTAACAGCAGTTTGCTTTAAGACTAGCAGGCAAAATCTGTTCTGGTGGGCCAGGACTGTAAATGCTCCATTACTGGCTTCGATCTGATTTACAGTTCGAAAGGGATATCAGGTTTTTTCTCTATCAACTCGATTTTGTAGCCATCCGGATCTTCGATAAATGCAATGACTGTTGTGCCTCCTTTGACAGGGCCAGCCTCCCGGGTAACCGTGCCCCCGGCTGCGCGGATAGCTTCACAGGTAGCGGCAGCATCGTCGACTTCGATGGCTATGTGTCCGTAGCCCGTGCCCAGGTCGTAGGTTGAGGTTCCCCAGTTATAGGTAAGCTCCAGAACAGCACCCTCTTTTTCGGGCTGGAAACCAACAAATGCCAGTGTGTACCTGTACTCTTCGTTGTCGCTTTTGCGCAGCAGTTGCATCCCCATCACTTCGGTATAGAAGCGGATCGAGCGATCAAGGTCGCCGACTCTGAGCATAGTGTGCAGTATTCTCATTCGGGTTCTCTCCACGGTTATCGCTTCAGACCGGGTGTCAGTCTGAGGTTTTTTGTCGGAATTCACACAGGTCTTCGATGATGCACGAACCGCACTTCGGCTTTCGCGCAACACAGACGTAGCGTCCATGCAGAATCAGCCAGTGATGCGCGTCCATCAGGAATTCCTTTGGAACCAGACGGATCAGGCGTGCTTCTACTTCGTCTACGTTTTTTCCCGGGGCAATTTTCGTGCGGTTGGAGACTCTGAAAATATGAGTATCAACGGCCATCGCGATCTGCCTGAATGCCGTGTTCAGCACAACATTGGCTGTCTTTCTTCCGACTCCCGGCAGTGCCACGAGTTCATCCCTTGTCTCCGGAACTTCGCCACCGTGCCGCTCCAGTAACAGGCGGCTCATTTCAACAACGTTTTTGGCTTTGCTGTTGAAGAGCCCGATGGTCTTGATGTACTCCTTGAGGCCTTCTTCGCCGAGCGCCACCATCTGTTCGGGCGTGTTAGCCACAGGAAACAGCTTGCGGGTCGCTTTATTGACACTGACATCGGTCGCCTGCGCTGACAGTGCGACAGCAACCAGCAGCTCATAAGGCGAACTGTATTCGAGTTCGGTCTCAGGGGTAGGGTTTTCGTTACGTAAGCGGGTGAAAATTTCAGTACGTTTTTCTTTGTTCATGGCCGTGCTCTCTCATCTGCCTGCATGATAACAGACCAGGCTGCTGGCGTAAGAAAGCAAAAAGCCCAGCCTCCGGGGAGAGAGCTGGGCTCAGGTAAATGACAGACTCTGTTCTCGTTGTCCGCAGGGCTTTTATTCTTGTTGTCGCTCTGCGCTGTCTGCTCAATCTTCTTATTAGACGTGGTGCTGTAGTGGCGGGCGTTTACGCCTTCTTATCACCGGCATATTGATAATAGTTACAGCAACGGGGAAAGAAAGGCGGTATCGAGAAAATACACAAAATATACGTTCAGCAATTACAAACGGGTTACGTCAATTACATTGGGAAGACGAGCGGAAGAAAGGAGAAGGGGGCTGGCCACCCGGAAGGATGGCCAGTACAGATCAGTTGTTCGCGTGCAGTTCTTCGTTCAGAGCAATAGCGCTCTTGTTTGTTACACACTGAACAGCGCCGCTGATCGAGTCACGACGGAAAAGCAGGTCTGCTTTTCCAGCGAGGTCACGGCCTTTTACTACTTCAACGACATTTTTCTGATCGTCGAGGAGCTGAATCTTAGTACCAGCCGTCACATAGAGGCCTGCTTCGACAGTGCAGCGGTCACCCAGTGGGATACCGATACCCGCGTTAGCGCCGATAAGGCATTTTTCACCCACTGAAATGATGATGTTACCGCCACCAGACAGAGTGCCCATGGTTGAACAGCCACCACCAAGGTCAGAGCCGTCACCGACAACCACACCTGCAGAGATTCGGCCTTCAACCATAGAAACGCCCAGCGTACCGGCATTAAAGTTGACGAAACCTTCATGCATGATGGTCGTACCTTCACCAATGTGTGCACCCAGGCGAACACGGGCGGTGTGCGCGATACGTACGCCGCTTGGTACGACGTAATCGGTCATACGTGGGAATTTATCAACACTGTTAACGGACAGAAGCTCACCGTTCAGGCGCGCCTGCAGTTGTGCATCCGCCAGCTCGTTCAGGTCGATCGCGCCCTGATTGGTCCAGGCAACGTTTGGCAGAAGCCCGAAGATGCCTGCCAGGTTCACACCGTGCGGTTTCACCAGACGGTGCGAGAGCAGGTGAAGCTTGAGGTAAACTTCTGGTGTTGATGATGCCTGATCATCGGTGGCCAGTACCGTGACAACCACTGGACGCTTACTCTCGGTGCACGCACGTGCAAGCGCTGCCTGACCTGCGTCTGCGCCTTCGACGGCTACAGCAAACGCACTCAGCTGATCTGCAGTGACAGTCAGGGCTTCATTGCCGCCCTGATAACCAAGTGTTGAGCGCGCAGCGTCTACCAGAGCGTCTGCCGGGTTAAGAAGTGGCTTCTGATAAAAAACTTCGAGCCATTCGCCTTTGCTGTTGTGTGTACCAACACCAATGGCCAGTGCAAATGTGGTCATGAGTGATCCTCAGTGTCTGTGTTTTATTTGAATCGTGCGGCGTAGTCATCGGCCTTAAACCCGAGAATACGCTCGCTGCCCGTGTCCAGCAGAGGACGCTTGATAATGGATGGGTTCTCCAGCATGACCTGACGTGCCATTGCGGTATCCATATTTTCCCGGGTGTTGTCATCCAGTTTGCGCCAGGTAGTCCCGCGACGGTTAATCAGTTCATCCCATTCATGTTGGGACAACCAGCTGTCGAGCAGAGTCTCTGGCAGGCCTTCCTTTTTGTAGTCATGGAAGTGATAACTGATACCTGCTTCATCTAGCCATTTCATGGCCTTCTTCATTGTGTCGCAGTTTTTGATGCCATACAGGGTAAACACCTTTGGGTCTCCTATTACTGTCGGGCGAAACCGGGGAGCGAAGAATACCAGATGGGAGGCACTCGATCAGCTGCTAATCGGAGCTGGCCTGAAGGGGTGCAGGATATTAATCAGCCAAATGGCCTATTTGGATATCATTACGGGTGCCAGATCGTGGAAATTCCTGACCGTCGTACTAGGCTTATCCGGCATTGGAGGTGAAATGTATGAAATTCCTGTCACGACTGAGTATCCGCGATAAGCTGTTTTTGCTGGTACTCCCCCCTGTTATCGCACTGCTGCTCACTGACCTGCGTAACCTGCAGGAAGCGGGTGAGGACATCAGTGGATATGAGTCGGTCAAAGTTCTGGTTGAGATAACTCAACTGAATAGCGCTCTGGCGCATGAACTGCAGAAAGAGCGGGGCATGTCAGCCGGTTATCTGGGGAGTAAAGGCGCTGCTTTTGGAGATGCATTACCGGGGCAGCGACGCCTGGCGGACGATCGTCTCAATGCCTGGAATGAGTATGTCACCACCCATGATTTCAGTGGCTATCCGGATGTGAAAATTCTCGTTGAAAATGCGCGGGATGGTTTCCAGCGTCTGGCACAGATACGCTCAGGTGTGAGCGATCAGACCACGTCACTCAAAGATACCCTTGGCTTTTACACTACGAACATTGCTCATCTTCTGGCTGTGCCAGCCAAAGCCACCCTGTACACCAATGATTCCGATCTCTCGCGTCGCCTTCAGGCCTACTACAGCTTTCTGCAGGGTAAAGAACGTTCTGGCATTGAGCGGGCAGTATTATCGAACGCTTTCGGAGCAGACAGGTTCGCCCCCGGTCTGCATACACGCTTTGTCCGGCTGGTGTCTGAGCAGGATGCCTATCTTGGCAGTTTCGTTGCTTTTTCCCGGGCTGGGGAAGCTGCTGAATATAATCAGTTCCTGCAATCTTCCGCCCACAAGGATGTCGTCGCGCTGCGTGAACTCGCTGAGCAGCGGGCTGAGACGGGTGGTTTTGGCGTTGCTGCCGCTGACTGGTTCCGCAAGGCGACTACCCGGATCAATGCGCTGAAGGCCATGGAAGATACTTTGAGTACCGGGCTGGTTAATCAGGCGACTCAGGCGCTGAATGCGGCGGAAAGTCGTTTCACTATGATCCTGATCATGACACTGGCGATCATTATTGGCGCTGTGGTGATTACTGTCGGGATTCTTAAAGGCCTGCTCAGTCAGATCTCTGCGTTGTCCAAAGCGGTGCGTCGTATGGCTAATGACTTTAATCTGCATGAGCCAGCTAAGGTGTTTTCAGAAGATGAGTTGGGCAGAGCAGCAGCAGACTTTAATCATATGCAGGCAGAATTTGCGGGTATGGTACGAAGTATTGAGAATATTTCGCAGCACCTGACACTGATCGCAATGCAGAATCATGTGACCATTTCACTGAGTACCAAGGGGATGGTTCAGCAGCAGGACGAGACCGGCTCTATTGTCACCGCGGTTACTGAGTTAGAGCAGGCGACCCGTGAGATTGCCAGTAACATCCAGACCATGGCAGACCGCTCTGATATTGCGAATGGAGTGATCCGTAAAAGTGGTGTGGTTGTGCAGAACAGCGTTGAGCGGATTGCCAGCCTTAACGACAGTATGGCTAACGTCTCCCGTGCGATTAAAGAGCTGCATGACAGCAGCGACTCGATTGGTGGTGTGCTGAGTGTGATCAAGGCCATTGCCGAACAGACAAACTTACTGGCTCTTAATGCCGCGATCGAAGCCGCACGGGCAGGCGAACAGGGCCGCGGTTTTGCTGTGGTGGCTGACGAAGTGCGGACTCTCGCCCAGCGTACCCAGGATTCAACCGCAGAAATCGAACAGATCGTAGGGAAATTCCAGAAAGAGGCACGCTCCGCGTTTAACGCTGTGGATGAGTCTCAGAAGTCAGTCGATGAAACGGTTCAGCTCGCTGACACATTGAGCCAGGAGCTGAGTAATATCCGCGATGCGGTCACTGAGATCCGCGACATGTCAGATCAGGTGGCGGCTGCCGCGGAAGAGCAGGTTCAGACGAATCAGGAAGTGTCCCGTAGTATTTCCAGCATTCACGATATTTCGCGGCACACTGCGGCAACGGGTGACTTTATGCGGAAAACGGCAAAAGAGCAGCGTGAGCTGGCAGCCGACCTGAAAGCTCAGGCCGCGCGCTTTGATCTTGGGCCAGCCGGTCACTGATCAGACGATGGTCAGACGTCGGGAGGACTCCAGCGGAGTGGATTGTCCTTCCTGCTCTCTGTATACCGGCCACCAGTCAGTAATTCTGCCATTGTCATAGACTGCAATCTGACCAAACTGCTGGAATACGGCCGCGGTGTGACGCGGTCGGAAGAACAGAAAATCATCCTCACCTAAACGCGTGCCTGCAGTCAGTCCATAGAGCTCCTGATTGCTGGACCGGCCATGAAGCCTTACCCGTTGCGCTCCCTCCGGATAGCAGGGCTGCGCAATCCAGTTACCCCCGTATATATAGGCCGCATTCCGGGGGAGAATTCCAATCGCACGGCATAATGCAGAGAGTGCGGGCGAGAGAGGGACTTCCGGCTTGCTGACTTTTCTCAGTACCGGGGCGGCAATGAATGCAGACGGCTGGCGCTCTTCATCATCCGTGATATCCAGTGACAACGGCTTGATCAGAGCGGCACCGGCTGAGATTTCAGAAGCGTGACTACTTTCTGAATACAGACTGTAAGTGGTGCTGCTGCCTGTGTTGAGCGTTAACTGGAGTAGTGCTTCACTGCCCAGTTCGTCTTCGATGGCCCGGATAAAATTCAGATAGCGCCCTTTAGCGTCCGCAAAGGCTTTCGCTGGCCCTCCCAGATATCCCGGCATTTTCGGAATGTGCGCTTCGTAGCCCATCAGACTGGTTAACGTCAGATGGCGGGAGCGACCGATAAAATTGACGGCCTCAACCAGATCCGAGCTGCGGCGGAAACCACCACGGTGCAGGCCAACATCCAGCTCCAGACTGATACGGAGATTAAGGTTGCGCTCACTGGCAAAGGTTTCGTAGTCCTGAAGCCGCTCAGGAGAGTCAATCAGCCACTGCAGCTGCATTTCTGGGGCGAAACAGGCACAGGCGTTCTGTTGCTGATGCCAGTCGTAAAAATGCCTGACCGCGCGGATAGGAAACGGCTTACCCATCAGAATGTCAGCAGAAGGAACATGGCTTACAAGCTGCTTGAGAAAGGGCAGGTGGGTACACATCAGGCGCTGTGTTCCCGTCCGGCGCATAACATACTGCAACAGGGGAACTGAAGGCAGCGACTTGGTAATAAGCCGGTAGTCGAATCCTTTGTTCAGCACATCAATCAGGTGATCAATGTTGCGGTCCAGACGTTCCTTATCCAGCACCAGAGTCGGCGTACAGATGCCAGCGTTGTGCAGGGCATCAGTGATGGCCTCAAAATAAGGCTGATTCATGGGGCACTCGTGTCTGATCAGACGCTGTTATTATTGTTGTAATTTGCTCAAAACTATACGTCTTGTGGCTCAATAAATCCACAACTCCCAGCACGTTGAACAAGAATTCAGAAGAACAATCCTGCCTCGAGCTGCGCTTCCTCGGTCATCATGTCGCGACTCCATGGCGGATCGAACACGAGCTCGACTTCGACAGAAGTGACATTAGGGACTTTTGCGACACGGTATTTCACATCTGAAATAAGGACTGGGCCCATACCGCAGGTCGGGGCTGTCAGTGTCATCCGGATAGTCACTGCAGAATCATTGATATCGATTCCGTAGATAAGACCAAGATCCAGCAGATTGATAGGAATCTCGGGATCAAAGATGGTTTTCAGAGCCTGGCGGACCTGCTCTTCACGAACGACGCCATCGTCGTGCGGCTCAAAAACGATTTCTTCCGCTTCGAGACCTAATGCTGCGGCATCAGTACCGTCGACACGCATCATGTTGCCATTAACCGTCACCGTGTAGTTACCACCAAGTGCCTGATTGATGGTCACGAAGGTGCCTGCATGAATCACAGTAGGCGTGCCAGATGGCACCATACGGGCTGGGCAGTTTTCGTGAGCGACAACCATACGGCGTTCGATGGACATGGACAGAACCTGGTAACGTTGAAAGAGACGATAGTTTATCAGGAAAGCGGGAAGGGCTTAATACTGTTGCAGTGGAGTAGGCCTGCTAAAGCGAATGGACTCCCGCCTGCGCGGGAGTGACAGATATTGGGCGCTTATTGATCGATGGGCGTATGTCATTTCCGCGAAGGCGGAAATCCAGCGTAATAAAAATTCGGAAGCAACAACGCAAGTAGCTTTATACGCTGAAGCTTTCGCCGCAGCCGCATAGATCCTTCGCATTCGGATTATTGAACTTAATGGTGCTATTCAACCCCTCACGCGTAAAGTCGATCTCAGTACCACGCACGTAAGCGCGCGCATCGGCGGCAACAAACAGAGTCACGTCATCCGCCACCTGAATCGCGTCGTCGCCCTCATCAGCACCGGTCACAAACTCCACGTCGTATTTAAAACCAGAGCAGCCGCTCTTTTTTACGCCTAGACGAATACCGGCCATATCCGGGTTTTTCTTCAGCTGTTTGCGCACATGGACAATCGCCGCTTCGGTCATTGAGACGTCAGCTTTTGCATTTGGATCGTATGTTTCGATACTCATAATCGGATTACCTCAGAGCAAAAACATCTTGGCTTTTTCGAGCCCGGCAAACAGGCGCTCGACATCGTCCATAGTGTTGTAAAAACTGAACGATGCACGCACGGTACCCGGAATATTAAACTGGTTCATTATCGGCATGGCGCAGTGGTGACCAGTGCGCACGGCAATACCTTGCTGGTCGAGCAGGGTGCCAACATCAGCCGGGTGCGCACCATCCAGCAGGAAGCTGAACACGCTGGCTTTCTTCGGTGCGGTGCCGACTTTACGGATGCCGCCAATCTGATCGGCCAGTTCGTTGGCACGCACGAGCAGGGCGTTTTCATGATGCTCCAGAGCAACACGATCCAGACCATTCAGGTAGTTCACCGCGGCGGCTAAACCAATGGCACCGGCAATGTTCGGCGTACCCGCTTCAAATTTATATGGCAACACGTTGTACGTTGTACCGTCGAATGAGCAGTGCTCAATCATTTCGCCACCGCCCTGATATGGCGGCATGGCGTTCAGTAATTCTTCTTTGCCGTACAGCACGCCGATACCGGTCGGGCCAAACAGTTTGTGACCAGAAAAAGCGTAAAAATCAGCATCCAGCGCCTGCACATCGACGTTCCAGTGCGATACGGCCTGAGCACCGTCGACCAGCACTTTGGCACCGACTTCGTGAGCCATCTTAATGATGTCTTCCACGGGGTTAATGGTGCCCAGCGCATTGGATACATGCACGACCGAGACAAATTTTACTTTGTCGCTGAGCATCGAGGCGAAGGCCTCCATGTCCAGTTCGCCGGTATCTTTGACTGGAATCGGGCGTAACGTCGCTCCAGTCTGCTGACACAGCATCTGCCATGGCACGATGTTGGAATGGTGCTCCATACCGGTGACAAGAATCTCGTCACCGGCCTGAATATGCTGGCGCCCCCAGGTGGCAGCCACCAGGTTAATTGATTCCGTGGTGCCACGCGTCCAGACAATCTCTTCGGCTTTATTGGCGTTTAAAAATGCCTGCAAGGTTTTGCGTGCGTCTTCAAAGTGCTGAGTCGCGCGGTCGCTCAGTGTGTGCGCACCACGGTGAACGTTCGAGTTATTCAGGCGATAGTAATCACTCAGAGCGTCGATTACAGATTGCGGTTTCTGTGTGGTCGCTCCGTTATCCAGATACACCAGCGGCTTGCCGTTAACGTCTTGGTTAAGCGCTGGAAATTGTGCACGGATCTCATTAATCGCCTGAGTCATTCTTACAGCTCTCCGGTGAGTTGCGCAGACAGAGTATCTTCACGACCAAAACGTTTTGCCAGTTGCGGGCGCAGCCACAAGCCAACGGCCTCGTCGTTAAGGTCATTTAATAATTCGTTGATAAAACCAAAGCTCAGCATGACTTCTGCTTCTGCGGCACTGATGCCACGGCTTTGCAGGTAGAAGCGCGCTTTTTCTTCCAACTGAGCGACAGTGGCACCGTGGGCACACTGAACGTCGTCGGCGTAGATCTCAAGCTCAGGCTTGGTGTTAATCTCAGCGGTGTTGGTCAGCAGCAGGTTTTTGTTGCTCAGTTCTGCCAGCGTTTTCTGTGCGTCCGGATGAATATGAATACGGCCGTTAAAAATCGCTTTCGCTTTGTCGTTCATGATGCCGCGGAACACTTCATCGGTGGTGCAGTGCGCCACTTTGTGCTCAACGCAGGTATGAAAATCGACAACTTGTTGGTTCTGCGGAACGTATACACCATTCATCTGGCAGTGCGATCCACCCACATTGTGGTTCACGACCACATCGTTGCGGGTGAGGGTAGTGCCCATGCCTAAATGAAAGCCTTCGTAGCGGGCATCACGTTGCAGGTCGATAAAGGTGCCGCCAATATGGAAAGCAGACTCGGCCATTAACTGCAGACGGTAGTGCACCAGTTTAGCGTTATCACCCACGCGGATTTCGGTCACGGCGTTGGTGAAGTTGTTCTGCTTACCAGCTTCGGTGTCGTCACCCGAGTAGTGCTCAATCACAGTCGCTTCTGCACCCTGCTCAAGAGCGATCAGCAATCGGGTATTCACCGTAAAGGCTTCGTCCCCTGATGTATTGGCGTAAACAATGTGCAGTGGGTGTTCGAGGCGCTGATTTTTTTCAACCAGTACGAACAGACCATCGTTGATGCTGGCATCGTTAAGGTCGGCAAAGAGGTGGCCACGATCCGCTTTTACTTCACCCAGTAACGCGCGGATGGCTTCCTGTTGTTCAGGGCGGGCATCACGGAAACGTACGACCAGTTCCAGTGCGGCAGCATCTGACGCAGCGGTATCGAGTTCGCCGTTAGCGACAACAATACGCAGTGCTTGCAACCCAGGGATGACATCAGCATGCGCCTGTGCAGCGGGTGCTGCATTGGCAAAACCGGTTTCAGTCAGGTTGTACAGCGAGGTGTATTTCCAGGCTTCGGTTTTACGTGTCGGTACAGTCGCTTCAGCGAATGCCCGCTGGCCACGCTCGTTAATCGCACCGAGCCAGGTCAGCGAGCTGACGCTCTTGGCGAGCTCAAGCTGCTTGGTAATAAATTCGGCGGCCATCTCACTCAGCTCCGTTTCCGTTACCGTTTTCCAGCCAGCCGTAGCCTTTTTCTTCCAGCTCCAGCGCCAGTTCTTTACCGCCGGATTTCACGATGCGGCCATTCGCCAGAACGTGAACGTAGTCAGGCACGATGTAGTCGAGCAGACGCTGGTAGTGGGTTACTACGATGAAGCTACGGTTTTCGTCGCGCATCGCGTTTACGCCTTCTGCAACCACCTGCAGGGCATCAATATCCAGACCAGAGTCGGTTTCATCGAGAATGCACAGGCTTGGCTCCAGCAGCATCATCTGCATCAGCTCGTTGCGCTTTTTCTCGCCACCAGAAAAACCTTCGTTAACGCCACGCTTGAGGAAGCTCTGATCAAGGTTAACGGCTTTGCACTTTTCACGTGCCAGCTTCAGAAACTGAACAGAATCCAGCGCAGGCTTACCTTGCTGCTCACGCACGGCATCAACAGACGCTTTCAGGAATTCGAGGTTCGATACGCCAGGGATTTCGACCGGATACTGGAATGCCAGAAACAGACCTTCGCGTGCCCGCTCTTCTGGATCAAGATCAAGAATATCTTTGCCATTCAGCGTGGCAGAACCGCCAGTCACTTCATAGCCTTCACGACCCGCCAGTACGTTACCCAGGGTACTTTTACCTGCACCGTTCGGACCCATGATGGCATGTACTTCGCCCGGGCCGATGTTCAGGTTCAGGCCTTTGAGGATTTCTTTTTCTTCAACGCGGGCCTTGAGGTCTTTAATCTCGATCATTTCTTTAACCTTTTGTCTGGTGGCAGACGGTTAGTGTTCAATTTTCAAATTTTGATTTTTCGGTAGATCGGAAGAAGTCCGGCTGGTCGCGGTAGATACATCCCTGTACGCTCGGCTGTGCCATCCATGGCACAGACGCCAGCCTAAAATTCTTCCGATCTCCCTTACAATTTGTTCACCCAAAAGGGTGTTCGCATGACTACAGTTCTGGGCGTCATGAGCGAATGGAGTGCAAGGCAAAACCGAGTGAAGAAGCGCAGTTTACAAGTAGTAAATGAGCATTCTGAGCGAGGTTTTAACACCGCAATCCAGAGCGCAATAGGCCAGAATTAGCCCACAGAGCCTTCGAGTGAAATCTCGAGCAGCTTTCCTGCTTCTACGGCAAACTCCATCGGCAACTCTTTGAATACTTCTTTGCAGAACCCGTTCACGATCATGGATACCGCTTTCTCGGTATCGATACCGCGCTGCTGACACAGGAACAACTGATCGTCACTCACGGTAGACGTGGTCGCTTCGTGTTCTACAACAGCGCTTGGGTGTTTGCTTTCAATGTACGGGAAGGTGTGAGCACCACACTTATCGCCCAATAGCAGGGAGTCGCACTGGGTAAAGTTACGTGCGCCTTCTGCCGTCGGGCCCATGCGTACTAAACCGCGGTAGGCATTCTGGCTTTTACCGGCCGAAATACCTTTCGAAATAATGGTCGACTTAGTATTTTTGCCCATGTGAATCATCTTGGTGCCGGTGTCGGCCTGCTGATAATTGTTGGTCAGGGCAACGGAATAGAATTCGCCAATGCTGTTGTCGCCTTTAAGAACACAGCTTGGGTATTTCCAGGTAACGGCAGAACCAGTTTCAACCTGTGTCCAGCTGACTTTGGCGTTGGTGTGAGCAACTGCGCGCTTGGTCACGAAGTTGTAGATACCGCCTTTGCCGTTTTCGTCGCCTGGGTACCAGTTCTGTACGGTGCTGTACTTGATTTCAGCGCCGTCCAGAGCGACCAGTTCTACTACCGCAGCGTGCAGCTGGTTTTCATCCCGCATCGGCGCGGTACAGCCTTCGAGGTAGCTCACATATGAGCCTTCGTCGGCAACAATCAGAGTACGTTCGAACTGGCCGGTTTTCGCTTCGTTGATCCGGAAGTAGGTCGACAGCTCCATCGGGCAGCGCACACCCTTCGGGATGTACACGAAAGAACCGTCAGAGAATACGGCGCAGTTCAATGCGGCAAAGTAGTTGTCACGTTGAGGAACGACTGAGCCCATGTATTTCTGGATCAGCTCAGGGTACTTATGTACCGCTTCAGAGATCGGCATAAAGATAACGCCGGCTTCTTCCAGTTTCTCGCGGAAGGTTGTTGCCACAGATACTGAGTCAAAGACCGCGTCGACAGCGATACCAGCCAGTGCCATCTGCTCGTGCAGTGGAATACCCAGCTTGTTGTAGGTTTCAAGCAGCTCAGGGTCGACTTCATCGAGAGACTTAGGCTTATCTGCCATGCTCTTTGGCGCGGAATAGTAAGAGACTTCCTGATAGTCGATCTCTGGGTAACCGAGGTGTGCCCAGTCTGGCTCCTGCATAGTCAGCCACTCGCGGTACGCTTTCAAACGCCATTCGGTCAGCCATTCCGGCTCACCTTTTTTAGCAGAAATAAAGCGCACAACATCTTCGTTCAGACCCGGTGGAAGGGTCTCAGACTCAATGTCGGTGACAAAGCCGGCTTTGTATTCGCGCGCTTTGATCTGACTTTCAATTTCAGCGTTGGTGGCCATAGCTACTTCTCTCGCATCAGCTGGTGCTTAGTTACAGGGCGACAGTTTACCAGAAACGCGCCAAATAACAGAGTGTTTTAGTCGGGTATTCAAAGAATACCAACTTGGTATGCTTTATGGCAGGATTGTACCAAAGCCCACCAGGCATGACGAATTGACAATGATTCTCAACAGGCTGAGATATGCTCCGCATCGGTAAACTTACAGACTATGGCATCGTCGTACTGAACCATCTCGCTGCACAGGGCGCGGTGCAGCAGTCGGTGGATGACATTGCTGTGGCGACCAGCCTGAATGTGCCCACCGTGCGCAAGGTAATGAAAGCGCTGGTCGACGGCGGTCTGGTCATTGCCCGGCGTGGCGTTAAGGGCGGCTACCGTATTGCCCGCTCACCGGTGCAGATCAGCCTGCGCGACGTGGTCGAAGCCTTTGAAGGCCCGATTGCGCTGACCGAATGTTCGCAGGATCACAATGTGTGTGACATTACTGACACCTGTGATCTTTCAGATGGGTGGGGCGGCATCAATCAACTCATTATGCAGATGATGGGGCGCATCACTCTGCAGGACGTTCGTAACCCTCAGATCGTCGATAAGCTGTACCGGCAGTTGATGGATGACAGTCCGCGGATTCAGTTGGTGAATCTCTGATTCCCGTTCGTTTATATGAACGGAGACGTACGGAGTAGCACAGGTGATCCTCCAGAGTAAGGTACTGACCTTCAGGCAGGGCGAAACCTACTGAGCATTCCACGAAAACACAGAGGGTGCCTCAGGCGGTGCTGACTGAAATCACCTGGTTTCTACCGTTGTTTTTTGCCTTGTAGAGCAGTCTGTCGGCTTCATTCAGTTGAGCAGTCATCTGCGTTTCCTGCTCAGGAACAATCGTGCAGACGCCTATACTCGCGGTCATGTTAATACAGGTACGGCCGTCGGATATGGTTGTCCTGCGCAGCTCATGCAGAATATTGTCTGCAGTCTGGACGGCATCGCCCTCGGGTGTTCCCGGTAGGGCTGCAATGAACTCTTCACCGCCATAACGTGCAGCGATCCCGGCATCATCAGGAATGTGGTTTCTGATAATTTCCGCAAGCCTTTGCAGGCACAGATCTCCAAATCCGTGACCGTGGTTATCATTGATCGCCTTAAAATGGTCAACATCTAACATCAGAACAGAGAGTGGCACGTCTTCGTCCTGACAGCGGCTGAACATTTCCCGGTACTGACAGTTAAAGTGTCTCCGATTGGCGAGTCCCGTGAGCGCATCCGTGATGCTGATTCTATGAAGTTTTTCGTTGGCCGCTTCCAGCTCCTGGGTTCTTGCCTGCACGAGGTTGTCGAGATCCTGGTTCAACGCAATCTGCATCTGTATACGACGTTCTTTTTCAACGTTCAGCCGGTCTGCAAAAGCAAGTGACAGCAGGGTCATTTCGATGATGGAGCCAATTTCTATCGAATGCATTGAGATAATATTGGGCTGCGCTAGGCCCGTAATATAGAGAAGGTAGTAGACAACAAAAAAGAGGTAGAAAAACCAGGCAAGTGCAAAGATCCTGGCCTCTTTGATGCCTTTTATCCAGTACTTTACCCCGACATAAAACCCGAGTGAGATTGCGATCAGTGACAGGACGTAAACCACTTTCATTATGACGCTGTAGGGCAGCACAAACGTACCGATCAGGAGTCCGCTGAATCCAAGATAAAGAAGCCCTCCGAGCATCTTTTCGATCCAGGTACCGATTCGATGTAGCCCTATAAATCGCCAGACAAATGCAATTGCGGCAAAGGGCATAAGTGCCGTGAGAAGAGGGATCATCAGGTTATTAAGGGTTGTCGACTCTGGCCATAAGTATTGGAAACCCAGACCGTACAGAGCTACCTGAAGCCCGGCGCTGGCCGAAAGGTAAATGATGTAGAGGAGATAATTCAGTTCGCGGACAAATATGAAAATGACTGCGTTGTAGAACAACATCATCCCCATAATGCCGAAGTAGACACCGTACCAGACCAGAATCGGTTTCTCTGCATCATCAAGGCTGCTCTTGCTCCGGATGTCGACGGGGATAACGACCGGACCATTACTGGCAAGCCGGATGATGACGTCTGCCTGATCACCATATTTTCCGGTCAACGGAAAGAGGGGGACAAGATGATCAACTGGGCGGCGGGAAAATGGGCGCGTATCTCCGGATTCGTAGTGTTCGTGTACTTTGCCATCGGACACAAGATAGAAGTCGATGATATCCAGGTGCGGATAGTCAAGGCGAAGGAATACGTCTGGTGGGAGGTGGCTGAGCCCCTTCAACCGAAGCCTGACCCAGAATGTGGAAGGGTCATAGCCAAAATTCACGGTTTCTTTCTGGTTGCGAACCCACTCAATGTTACTGTGAAGTACATCTTCCAGCTGCGTTGCGCCTGATTCTTCGATGTAGAGGCAGAGAGAGGTGGTAGGGTCGGTATCGCCAGCAAAATCAGAAAGGTCAATGGCAGGGCATGGGTCTGAGGACGTTGCTCCTGCCGCTTTCACGCCCTGGCTGGCTATCAGAGTTAACGTTATGAATAGCAGATACACGAACTCCAGTGACCTCTGGCGCACGTTGGGTCGTATCAGTGGATTGTCAGGTTGAAGGCGCGAACGCAGGGACATTCTGGAAACCAGCGGAAACATTAGTGTAAGTCTAAGACAGGATAGTGGCCTGTCAACGCAACTTGCGGTCAATGGGCGCCGGACGGTGTTGCTTTCCGCTGATCACCTGCTCCCTCTGCACATATGCTGATATAATCAGCGCTGTTTTATGATGATGAATTTGCCCATGACCCCATCCTACCTCGACCGTTTCGGTGGTATTGGCCGTTTATACGGTGCTGACGGCCTGCAACGCCTGCACGATGCGCACGTTTGTGTGATTGGCATTGGTGGTGTGGGAAGCTGGGCGGCGGAAGCACTGGCGCGCACCGGCGTGGGCAAGATCACTCTGATCGATATGGATGATATCTGCGTTACCAACACCAATCGCCAGATTCATGCAATGACCAGTTCAGTTGGTACGCTGAAGTGCGAAGCAGTGGCTGAGCGCTTAAGAGATATTAATCCTGAGATTGACGTCGATGCCCGTATGGCGTTTGTCACGGCGTCGAATCTGGAAGAGCAGATCACGCCGGATATGGATTACGTGATCGACTGCATCGACAGTGTGAAGAACAAAGCCGCGCTGATTGCGTTCTGTAAGCGTCGTAAGATCCGTATTGTGACGACGGGGGCGGCTGGTGGTCAGACCGACCCGACGCAGATTCAGATCGGTGATCTGAATAAAACTTTTAATGATCCGCTCGCGCGTAAAGTACGTTCGTTACTGCGTCGTGAGTACGGGTTTTCTCGCAACGCCTCGCGTAATTACTCCATCCCATGTGTGTTCTCGACCGAACAATTGGTTTACCCGAGCAGCGATGGCACCGTGTGCCAGACCAAAGCTTTTGCTGGCGAGAGCACGCGCCTTGATTGCAACAGCGGTTTTGGCTCTGCCACGATGGTGACGGGGACTTTTGGTTTTGTTGCCGCGTCCCGGGTGATTCGTCGTATTGCGGATAATGCAGGGAAGAAGTCTTAACTTCTTCAAATTAAGTCAGCGCTTTTAAAACATCCGCATACGGCACTTGCTCCAGTGCTGCATAATCCGCAATTTTCTTCGCTTTCACTTTGGTCAGCCAGGGGCTTGTCATGCCACTTAAAAAGCGGGTCTGAATTTCAGGTTCGGGCATCTGCTTAAACATTGCCTGATATGCTTGATTAAACTCAGCCAGCATCCCTTGAATTACTGAAGGTTCTGGGGCTGCAGCGACACTGTTCTGCGGCCAGGGCTGCCACTTATCCATACAGACGGAACAGTGCCCGCAATCCTGCGTCATGGAGTGATCATTAAAATACACGGCGAGTTGTCGGCTTAAACACTGCTGCGATTGAAACAGATTCACCATATTGTGAAGGCGTTGAATATCGCTGTTCTGGTGTGCCATAAAGCTCTGGTGCAGTTCATCGGCAATGGCGTCGGCCTCGGATACTTGCCAGGGCTTTACTTCATACACTTCGGTCATCTGCTTAATTTCAAGTGTTAACCATTGCTGCTCAGAGCAGTACTCTAAGGCTTTGACTGCGCGTGAGCGGGCATCTGGGCCGAGGCTCTGGATTAAGGCATCCATATCGAGGCTGTACCAGGTACGTCCTTTTTTACTGTGGTTTAGCAGAGTCTGAATAAATTCCTGCCGTTCACCTGAAAACCGAGACAGTAAGGCGCTGTCGGATTCTGGTTTAAAACGATATTCGGCGTAGTAGCTGTATAGCGGAATAACCCGCCCGGCCATTTCTAAATGGACAAGTAATGTTTTTAACGGCAGTGGCCGGATGTCTGTCTGGTTCGACAGTGGTTGCATCATGGTTTCCCAGCGACCTGAACCTGAACTACTTACTGCGGTATCTGTGCTTATTGCAGTAAGTAACCGCTTAATCGCGCCGAGTGTGGGCGTATCACCGTAAGTGAAGTTTTCGAGTACCGTTAAACCACTCAAGTCGGCGAGAAGTACGCAATCAGAAGGTTTGCGGTCACGCCCGGCACGTCCGATTTCCTGACTGTAATTTTCTATCGATTTTGGCAGGTCGTAATGCAGTACCTGACGGATATTGCTTTTGTCGATGCCCATACCAAAGGCAATGGTAGCAACGATGCAGGGTGTCGCCCCGGACATAAAACGCTGTTGAATTCCCTGTCGTGTTTCGCTTGGCAGACCTGCGTGATACGACTCCACCGGGACTGGCACCATGTTACTCAGCTGACTGGCGACTTCATCCGCTGTGTTCTGCTGTGTGACGTAAATAATACTGCCAAAGGGTTCGCCTTTTTTAACCAGATGATTGAGCCATTGAGCACATTTGTTCAGGCGCTCATGCACAGCCGTGGGCTGGACTAATAGTCGAAGGTTTGGCCGATAGAAACCGGTACTGATGACATCCGATTCTGAGATTTCAAAGTGCCGTTGCATGTCCTGAACCACCGGCTGGGTTGCCGTTGCGGTTAAGAGCAGAGATTGCGGGATATTAAACTCCCGGCGCCAGTGCGGAAGTTTCAGATAATCCGGGCGGAAGTTATGGCCCCACTCAGAAATACAGTGGGCTTCGTCGACGACCAGTAATGAGATGGCAACACCTCTGATAAAATCGCGAAAACGTTCGTTCTTTAAACGTTCTACAGAGATGAACAGAATTTTAACATCACCGCTGCGAACGCCCTGCTGGACAGAAGTCAGTTCTTCGCGGCTGAGAGTGGAGTCCAGACTGGCTGCAGCGATCCCTTTACTACGCAGAAAGCCGACCTGGTCTTGCATCAGTGCCAGCAGGGGCGATACCACTAATGTCAGGTGTGGCAACAAGAGTGCAGGAAGTTGGTAGCACAACGACTTCCCTGAGCCGGTGGGGAAAATCGCAGCTGCAGAACGCCCGGAGAGAATGGCTTCAACAACGGGTTGCTGGCCTTCGCGCAGGTGTTCAAAGCCGAAGGTGCGTTTAAGTGGCGTTTGCCAGTCGGAGAGTGTTTTCATGCTTGCATCCTTGCAGAGTTTCATTCACTTGAACAGGGTAGCGCGCTCTGGATTGGTACGTATTGGACTATTCGGGTCTGTTTAAAGGATGAGCGGACTTCGTCCTGCATACACCTGATGATTTCTGGTAGTGTGCTGAGCAGTGATGGAACCCGCAGTAGTATTGAAACTCTTTACTACAGCACTGAAGCTCAGGATAAAAATATGAATAAGACTCCTTTCTGGCTGGTTTTCCCAGTCATTGCAGTTCTCGGACTGACGGCCTGTGGCGGTGACGACGACGGTGAGAAGGAAGAAGCTGAAGAGATTGTTGAGCCTATTGGTGATACCGATGACGGCTCGTCGCCATCAGGTGATGACTCAGGTGATGACTCAGGTGATGACTCAGGTGATGCAGGCCCTGCGCGATCTGCGTTCGAGCTGGAGGTTCTTCCTGCGGTAAATACCTCACTTTCGGTCACCAGCCCAGCGGGTGTCTGGATGCTGACCTCTTCACAAACGTCTGCTATTCCGAATGAAGAAGATGCAACGAATCCGTTCCAGTCCGAACAACAGGGGCGGGAGATGGTCGTTATCACTGAAAATGAGGAAGGTTTCTACGAAGTTACCCGTTGTGCCTCTGACTGGCGAAACGATGCTGAACTGGTTGAAACGGATGACGGCTATTCATGGACAGAAGTTACCGTCGAAGAAGCGGATGAGGGGGTTGCTGAGACGACTAAGACACGCTTTTTTGATGTGTCATATTCCAGTGACTTTCAGACACTGACTGCAACAGGAACTTATCAGGTAACGCCTGTTGGGGAAGATCTGAGCCTGACCATGACAGGCGTAAAAATCAGTGATTCGACTGACTTTAATAACGCTGCAGATCTGACGTTTTCCTACTCTCTTGACTACGTAAATCTGGGTACTGCGGGTAACAGTACGGAAGGGGCACTACAGTGTGTGGGTGCTTTCAATTCTGTCCGAACGACTGAATCGGAATCTGATGTATGGACGTTTGAGCAACGCGAGTACAGCTATTTCAACACTGATAACGAGCAGGTCCGTTACTACCGTTTTGATCAGAACGTTGAGGGGACTGAAACTCGTACTTTAGGAGCCATTATTCAGGAGGCAGATCAATTTGCTATCCTGTTGACTAACTGTGACATTACTAACACAGACTGCATGGCAGCTGCCCAGTGGGCAGAAGATGTTGTGGTTAATGATGCATCAGTCAGCTTTGATGTCAGGTTTGATGTTGTCGACAATACTTATGTCTTCAATCCAATGGCGCTTATTCCTTTCTTCAGCTTCCTGTGGCCACACGATGGCGACTACTTCCATAGCGAAATAGAAGCTGCAGTTATTGAATAAAAGCTTGAACCAGCGCCCTCAGGGCGCTGCTTTATTCTTCGTCTTTCTTGCCAGACAGCTGTTTCAGAAGGCTCTCAGGTACCTGACGGATCAGCAAAGACTTTTCCTGTTGATTAAACTCAACACCTTCTCCCAGTAAGCTGGCCGAGAAGCTCAGGCTGATTTCTTTATTCTTACCGCTGTAGCGTATGAAGCCCTTCAGTTTCTTACGGTCCGGAATCAGTTCAGATTTTACTGCCTCAGCAACGTCAGTCATTGGCGCGCCCAGTTCGACGAGTTGCTCGGGTGTCAGGCCGCTGGTGTCTTTCTGGGCTTTCTGCCGCTCTTTTTTCTTTTCTATCAGATAATGTGAGAAAGCTTCGCCGGGTTGAGACTTCATTTCGGTAGATAGGTGTTGATCGAGTTCGTCAAAGTCAACAGCCTCTCCGCGCATGTCCTGTTCAATGCAGAAGTCGACGACTTTTGACTTGTACGCAAAGGCTTCTGCGGCGGGCAGGGTACGACTGTACTCGTCCACAATTGAGAGGAATTCTTCGGTCTCTGCGGCGGTGTTCAGGGTGTCTGTAAAGCCAATTGTACTCAGTATCTGATTCTGCAATGGGCGATCACCACGGCCGAACGAGAACGTGATGTATTTACTGTCGCTGTCCTGCTGCCAGTCGGTCAGATTGATGCAGAGGCCAAAGCCTGTATTCGAGAAGTCGAGGTAACGGGTTTCACTGAGGCTAAGATCACTGTTCACGGTCACACTGTCTTTATAGCGCAGATGGAACAGGTAGAGGCGGTCGCTGTCTTCGAGGCTTTCGTGGAAGAACGCCAGGTACCCATCGACCAGAAAGTCAGTATTGTCGAGCCCCGCGGCGAGTTGCTCCATACAGCGGCGCGCCCAGCTCTGAAAGCTCATGCCACCTTTCTGCCAGTCTTTCAGTAGTCCCTGAAACACGGGTGCTTCGTGGCTGAACACACCGTATCTCTTGCCACTGCGCTGCATCAGTATGCCTTTCAGCTGCTTTGTGGCGCGCTGATAATAGGCTGACAGAGGGCTGTCTTCATCGGCGACACCATCCTGGTCGCTCATGGTAACTTTTGCGGCCGGTTCTTTCTCCAGCTTAGCGATTCCGTGAGTTATAAAGTGCTTGAGTGCCATACAGGTCTGACCGGACAGAAAAGAGCGATGATAACACGTAGATTTCCATAGCCCCTAAAGTGTCCTGCCGTTAAACTTGAAGTACGTCAGGCGCTTTGTCTGCGAAATAATCAGTAAATCATTGGTCTGTTTCCGGTTGGATTTCAGACCTCAGAGGAAATAACCATGCCCTATGCCCTGTCTGCCAAAAACCGTGAATCGTCTCTGGCGTTGAGTGACAACAAACGTTACGAGCTGTTTCTGAGCAAGGTGGCGGAGTTCGGTGAGGTCTGGAGTCTTGCCAACGAGGAAGGTTGGGTGACTGTGGTGACCGACGAAGGGGAAAACTGCCTGCCGGTCTGGCCTCATCCCGATTATGCCCTCGATTGGGCAACCGGTGACTGGGCGGACTGCGAACCAAAAATGATTCCTCTTGATGTCTGGCTGGAGCGCTGGACTCCCGGGTTGGATCAGGATGAAACACTGCTGGTGGTATTTCCGAACCTGAAAGAGCAGGCCGTATTGGTTGATCCTTTTCAGCTGGATGAGGACATCCGCGCTATTCTTGAACAGGAAGATTAATCCCCCTTATGTCTGGAGGTATTATGAAGGCATTCTCTGGTCTGATCCTGGTCGCAGCCATCGCTGCACCGGGTCTCGTATCGGCGGTTGAGGCGTACCCTGAAAACTGTCCTGAGATTTTTCATCACACAATGAAGCAGTTGCACAGCAGCAAGATGCTCAACCTGTGTGAGGTCACAGGCGGGAACCCCGTTCTTTTGGTGAACACGGCAAGTCATTGCGGATTCACTGACCAGTTCGGAGATCTTGAAAAGATTCATCAGAAGTACAAAGACCGCGGGCTGGTTGTTCTTGGCGTTTCTTCTGACTCCTTTAACCAGGAAGCAGATGATGAAGCGGAAGCCGCAGACGTGTGCTACAAGAACTTCGGGGTCAGTTTCACTATGCTGTCGACGGTGCCTGTAAAAGGCGACGAAGCGCACCCTTTATTTAAGGAAGTCGCTCGTCAGGATCAGTATCCCCGTTGGAATTTTTACAAGTTTCTGATTAACCGCGAGGGCGAGGTTGTGTCGTCGAATTCAAGTATGCGGTTGCCCTCGGATAAAAAAATCGAAAAGCTCATCGCGGACAAAAGTGAATGAACGATCCCGCTGCTGATCTTCTGAGCATCGATCCACTGACCTGGCAGGGCATTCTTACCTGCCTGGTCTGCGGTACCATCGTAGGTCTTGAACGACAGCTGCGGGGCAAGCCTGTGGGTATCCGGACAGCGAGTCTGATTGTCCTGGGGACTTATGCATTTGTTGCTCTCGCTCAGTCTGTCACTAATGATGTGACTGACGCCTCACGAATCATAGGTCAGGTCGTTACTGGCGTTGGTTTTCTTGGTGCCGGTGTGATGTTATCCAAAGATGGTGTTGTACTTGGCGTAACGTCGGCGGCGACTATCTGGGTGCTGGCTGCGATTGGCGTAGCGGTCGCTATTGCTGGTCATTTTATGGCGGCGAAGCTGGCGATTGTGGTTATTCTCATACTGGTAGGCGTGGATATTCTGGAAAGTTATTCCACCGTACTCACCCGTGGTGTGCATGCCCGTTACAGCAACTGGAAACAGAAACGCTGAACTTTTCCCCTGAGTAACTCTCCTATTTATGACGTTCATATTCGTATACAGGAGAGTTCTTATGGACCTTATCAGGATTCTGTTTTCTGTACTTCTGCCACCGCTGGGTGTATTTCTTCAGGTTGGCCTGGGCGGGGCATTCTGGCTCAATATCCTTCTTACATTACTCGGTTATTTACCCGGAATTATTCACGCGGTCTGGATTATAGCCCGTCGCTGAATGGCTTGAGGTGAAAAAATACCTGAATGCCAGCAAGCACGGCGTTCACCGCGACCGATGCCAGAATAAGGCCCATGACACGGCTGATCACGCTGGCACCGGCTTCGCCAATGACTTTGAGTATATGACTTCCGAGCAGCATAAAAATGAGAGTGATCAAAAGTACGCTCAGTATGATGCCGGTGGTCATTACCTGATGCATCACCGAAAACCTGTGGTTGTCGGTAAGTAAAACGGCGGCCATCATCGCCCCTGGGGAGGCGATGGATGGTATTGCCAGAGGAAAGACCGCAGAGTGCATTCCCTTCTTAATCATGTCGAGTTCAGATTCAGGCTTACTTTCACCAAACATCATTGTCATCGCGAAAATAAACAGAACAATTCCCCCAGCGATCTGAAAAGCGGGTAGGGGAATGCTCATCGCGTCGAGCAGAAACTCTCCAGCCACAACAAAGAAAAGAAGCACCAGAGTGGCGATGATAATGGCTTTGTACGCGAGTTTACGGCGTGTGGCATTGTCGGCATAAGCAGACGCCAGCGCCAGGTAGACCGGAATCGTCCCGATCGGGTCGATCACCGACCAGAGCAGGACAAACTGCTTGATAATATCCTGCATTTTTTACCTCAACGGTTTTCCAGGCGATTGTAATCGAGAAGCCCATAATTGAGCGGATCATTACGGCGGTACCAGTGGTGGAGCTGGTCACTGTGATTCCAGAACTGCTCATCCGTTCGCCGAACCGCGTAGCGGGTCGCGAATACTTCAAAGTCGCTTTCATTGGTAAGCAGGCTCATGTCCTTCACGAACTTATCCAGGCGGAAAGATGAAATCCGGAACAGAGCGGAGGGATAGCTACCAAGAATTCCCGGTACGATCGTCAAATAATCTTCTTCCGGCAGGCGATTGTCTTCTTCATACAACAGGCCCGTCAGATTGCTGTGCCCACTGGCGCGGAGCAGTGTGAATACCTGCTGACCGCCGGCCATATCATCGACCATGAGGAATGAAATTTCCGGCATGATATTGGCGGCTGTGCCTTTTATGCGGTTGATCCGGATGAGCTTATCAAGTTGTTCAGGAGTCACAGCACCTGCCATACGATATTTGTCTTCCAGTGCCCCACTCAGTCGCTGATGAATCATGTCATACAGTTCCAGCTGTGGGGCATCAGTTTCATATTGAATCGCGGGGTTCGTCAGTACCTGCTTTTCATAGTTCACAAGGTATTCCCTGACTTCGTCAGAAGCGTCCCGATACCAGTATTCTGCAAGCCGGATTCGCTCATCCTGTGGTAACAGTGTCAGAAAATTATGCTCGCCTTCCATTCGGAGAAAGTCCATATACAGGCGGGTCATCAGTTGATGGCCAACGTTCCCGAACACATCGAACTCTGTCACCAGAAGATAGTGAATCCGCTCCAGCAGAGGGTAACCGACCAGCCACGCAGTTTTGGTCGGCTGACCGACCAGCCCCTTAACCACGGTCGAGCTGTCGAAGTGGCGGATGATCGTCAGAGCGGCGTTCGGGTTATGGCCGTCACCGTCCCATACCAGATTGAGATTAAGGTCCTGACCATCGGGAAAGCGCTTCAGCATTTCTGCATTTCTGGCTTCTACGTAATTCTTATGCAGGCGCGAATAGCGCAGCCAGTTAGACAGAATGCCGGAATTGCTCTCGGCTTCTCCCGGCAGGCGAAGGTTGTTGCTCTGCTGACTGAGAAAATCAGCAAATTCAGGTTCTTCCATCTGATCCGGATCGACAAAAACCGCCCAGAAGTGATCATCGATAACATTCAATGCGACCTGGCCACGGCAGACAGGCCCTTTAATAAATCCGCTGATAAGAAATTCAGATTCTTCCAGCATAAAGCGGTAACGCGACTTCACGGGGAGGTCATGGAATGCAACAAAGGGGTTTGCTGCCACTTCAGGGGCGTATCCGGGCAGCGTCGACACGTCGTACTCGGGCTCATTGAAGAGCGATTTCATCCACGCCATACGCTCTTCGTTCAGGCGGTAGGGCATGTGAGTTTTAGCTACGATGGTCTCGCTGACAGGCTGTAAGCGGTAATAAATACGCTGAACTCCGGGGTCATCGTACGGACGACGGGTGGGGACGATACGTATTGGCACGCCGGGCGCCGTGTACGAGCGAACCAGCTTGAAGTAACGCTGTGGCTGAGTGGCCGGTTCGACTCCGCGGAAAATTGGCTCAGGTGAGAAGTAAAGGTTCGCCAGGAACAGATGTTCGTACATGTAGCGACTGGCCAGTTGCTGGCGTAGTGAGTCGTCATTGAAGTAACGCTCCCATGCCGATACCTGGGCTTCTTCCTCTGCCGTCAGAGGTTTCTCCCCCGACATCGGAGCCCCTGAGCGCAGCCAGCTGGTCAGAGTCGCGTATTCTTTGTCACTGATTGCGGGGAGTGCATAGGGCATTCCCCAGAGAGGATGTTCTTCTGCAAACTCTCCGAATGCTTCGCGGGTTGGGCAGGTCTGACTGCGGTTCAGTGAAAAATCAAAGTCGTCACCGAGAAGCGCTACATCGGGTAGTGGGCGAGCTTCTTTGAGTGCCAGCATCTGATATATGAGAGAGTTCGCCAGGTTAACTTCCGGAGTACGCGAGCGCTCGTTCAGAACCGGGTGAAATCCTTTTGCCCGCCAACCTTCAGTGGATTGCGCATCAATACCAAGACGGGTGGGTTCTGCAGCCAGTATTCGAGTGCCTTCATACACCTTTTTCGCGGTTGCGCCCCGCATGATCCCCTCGGGAGAGGTCATTTTCAGCTGGCAGGGCGCATCATAGCAGGCGTGACATACGACACACCGGTTTTCGAGAATAGGCTCAATATCAGTGCGGTAGCTGATGGCTTCTGCGGAGTGAAATTCGTTACGTTGATCGGTGATAACTGTTTTCCCGAAGAGGCTTTCCATGTCTGTGCTGCTCAGGCCAACAGAGGCGCAGCCTGCCAGCAGCACAAGCACCACCAACCACATCCGGTTGAACGGTTTTTCCGGTTTCATAAAGAATTCTGTCTCCGCTTAATTATTCACTCATGCGTATGAGTAAGGGCCGCCTTTTTCCAGGGCAGTCTTGTATGTATCAAGCCCGTGTACACGTTCCACCCAGGCTTTGATGGCGGGAAGTTGAGCAGCAGCGCCTGACCGGTTGATCGCTGCTTCCAGTGGGAAAATCATCTGGAAGTCGGCTCCGGTCATCTGGTCACCGGCAAACCAATGGTGCCGGCTGAGGTGTTCATTCACAAATGCCAGGTTACGTTTTACGTTCGGACTGATGAATGAGTTCATTACCTGTCCAGCGATCGCTTTGGCGATCGGGCGTGCAAAGAAGGGCATAGGTGCGGTCTTCACTTTCTCAAAGACTAGCGTCATTACCAGGTAAGGCATCATTGAGCCTTCAGCAAAGTGCAACCAATATTCCGCCTGATCTTCTGCTTTTGATCCCGCCTCCGGTATGAGTCCTTTGTCCTGCCCATAGTTCCGGATGAGATAATTAATGATGACTGCAGATTCGGCGATAGTTTTGCCGCCATCCGTGATGATCGGAGATTTTCCGAGGGGGTGAATGGCTTTCAGGCTGTCCGGTGCCAGATTGGTTTTAGGATCGCGCTCGTAGCGTTTGATTTCATAATCGACCCCCAGCTCTTCCAGAAGCCAGATAATACGTTGCGAACGGGAGTCGTTGAGATGGTGAAGAGTGATCATAAGTTGTCCGATTCCGGTAATAGTACAGATTCGGCCTATTTATAAACGACATGACTCTCAGAAGAAAGGGGACCTGTGTCTTATGACAGGCTAGGAGTGCAACAGTGAAATTCAGTTTCCGAACCTGAATTGTTGCAGTTGCCCCCGGATCTGCGACGCAATCTGAGAGAGGTCATTGCTGCTCTTACCTATGCTGGCAGCGGAGTGCAGAATATCGTCAGACAAGTCTTTTACTTCTGAGACATTGCGTTCAATTTCGCGACTGACGGCGCTTTGCTCTTCGGCTGCGGCAGCGATCTGTGTACTCATTTCTTCCACACCATCGATATCAACAGCGATCTCATCCATGTTTGAGGCGGTGTGCTCAATCCGTTCCAGGGACTGGCGGGTGTCTTCTCCAGAGGCACGGATAGAGTCGCGAACGGTGACGACCTGATTCTGCAGTGACTGAATCCGCGAGCGGATGTCTTCTGTGCTGGTCGCTGTGCGGCTTGCAAGTGTCCGTACCTCGTCCGCAACGACGGCAAATCCTCGACCCTGTTCGCCCGCTCGGGCAGCCTCAATGGCAGCATTCAGGGCCAGCAGGTTGGTCTGTTCGGCGATTGTCTGTATCACGTCCAGCACGGCACCGATGCTGTCACTCTCTGTCTCCAGAATGCCGATCGCTTCTTCGGAGCGTTTCATATTGTCCCCAAGGCTGCGGATTTTCTCCCGGGCCTGAGTCGACATGGTATTGCTTTCTTTTATCCTCTGGCGGGTGTCACGGATCCGGCTGGCGGCCTGGTCCGCATGATTGGCGACTTCTGTTACCGAGGCGCTGACCTCTGCCGTCGCTGTGGCTGCCAGATTAACTTCGCCATTCTGGCGGTTCACGCGCTCGCTGGTGTTGTGAGTTTCCTGCGCCAGCGATTGTGCCTGCTGGTTCAGAGTGTCAGACGTTGTGTGCATTTCCAGCATAAACTGCTGCAGGCCGTCCATCAGATCATTCATGGTATTACTCAGATCCTGAAATTCATCGGCTCCGCGAATGGCAAACCGGCTGGTCACGTCGTGGTCCCGCGCGCTGGCTGATACTTTGCGGATAAATACAGTGATCGGATGGCTGATAGAGCGTCCGAGCCACAGCGCAATAAAGGTTCCGGCGGCCGCTATCAGGAGAGAGCTGATCAGAGTGTAGGTAATGAGGTCTCGGGTCGTGTTATAGACTGTTGCATACGCTTCGTCTTTATCGACCTGACTGATTAATGCCCAGTTCTGTCCGAACGCCGTCAGTGGACCGAACGCTGTCACTGTCTCTTTACCGAAGATATCCGTGATTTCCATGATGCCGCTCTCTCCCTGAAGTGCACTTCTCACGGGTGTGGTGCGTGCCTCAATGATGCCTACCGACGTCCCCCGGGAGCGAGCTGCAGCCAATACCGGTTCGCTGGCGCCTTGACCAGCCAGATCCCTGAGTGCCGATTCCGGCGATTCGAGCAGTGCCCGTAAGTCTGAACGCAGACGCGAGTCTGACCCTACGAGGTAGTTATCACCGGTTTCTCCAAGACCTGATTCTTTCCACTTTTCGTGATTACTCATGATGTGCGAAATACCATCGATCGGCAGCTGAATGATCAACACGCCGGTCGTTCGGTTGTCTGTTGTTACCGGGGTTGCCAGGAACGCCGCGGGTGAATCATAGGAGGGCAGATAAGGAGCAAAATCGTCGAACACCACTTCACCAGGCTGCAGGGGCAGTGCTTTATGGTACGCGCGGGCGAGACCGGAGTCTTTGTACGGACCTTCGGTCAGGGAGGTCGCGTAATCCAGCTCTTTGAATACTGTGTATACGACGTCGCCCGCCGCAGATACCAGAAACACATCGTACAGACCGTAGGTCTGCAGGTATTGACGCATGGCAGGATGAATCATCTGATGAACGGAATCGTAGTAGGTGAAGGTGGCTGCCTTCTTCATCGTGTCTTTTTCACCCAGTGGAGCAGGGTTTGCAGCAATGTAAGCGTGCTGCAGTGCGCGGGCATTGGTATTCAGCCCGCTGAGAAGGCCATCTGTATTTACTGGTTGCCCGTTCAGGTCGGTGTATCTGCCACCAAAATCGTCGCCGTAGTAGCTTTTAAGGCGGCCGTCTGGCCGGAAGTTTGATTCCTGGGCGTAGACCGAGAATCCGGCGCTCAGTTCGGTCAGCGCTTCTTTTACGAATGGGTTGCCAGCAAACAGTTTCAGTTGTTTCTCGAGATTACTGAAGTAAGTCTGAATCTGATCTGACTTCTGCTCGCGTTGGGCTTTGAGGTTTTTGGCAATCAGATCTTCAGTATTCCTGCTTGAGGCTGTCACAGACACAGAAGCGGTAACCAACGACGTGAGTATGACCGCGACTATGCTGGTGGCAACTACGCTGATGCTGATCTGATGTTTAATTTTCATAGCAGGAATCTTTGTTGGGGCATGACTCCAAAAAGCATAGAATAGGCTGCCTGCTCCAAAGGCTTGTGGCCTGAGTGGATAACTGACATTGATTCACTACTTAATAACTGTATTCCCGGAGTCATGATGGAACGCATCGAACGAGATTTTTACGCCCGCGATAAGGATGACCAGGACGCTTTTCTGAGCCAGACCTGGTGTAATACCTGTATGGAAGTGGATCTGGGAATGAAAGAGCCGCAGGAATACGAACTGAACGGGGTGGTTTACATCGAGGGTAAATGCGCGAAATGCGGTGATCTTGTGACGACTGAGATCGCGGACGACGACACTGATGGTGAGTGGGAAGACGAACAGTGATACGTCCCTGGCGCCTTAACAGGGCGCCAGAAACGACCGAAGTAGTTACGCCTGCTCTTCTGCTTTTTTCCAGCGGGTAAACAACATGCAGGCGACAAACAGCAGTATGAGTGTCGAAACCTGCGCCCACATCCAGATGCCCGCCCCCATGGCGATGATCACTACGAAGTAGAGCATGGTCACATAAGAGAGCCATGAAGCCGCGTAATGTGATTTTTTGAGCAGCCCGGGGATAAACAGGAACAACGGCAGAGATTTCAGCAGCCAGAACATCAGCGTGGCTCCTGCGATATCATCATCGGCTTTGACTGTTTCAGGTGCCCCAGAGTAGGTACCGATCAATAAAAAGGCCAACAGAGCCACATACAGGCTGATGACTGCCCACCAGGCTTTATCTGATTTCAGCACGTTTTGTCTCCGAGTTTTGCGGCAAGCGACGCGATACGACCGCCCTGTGCACGGCAAAGTGCAATTTCATCTTTAGAGAGGGGTTTGTCCCCATTCTGACCACTGTGATGCCCTGCACCGTAAGGGCTACCGCCGCCGGTCGTGTTGATAAGCCCACCTTCGCTGTAAGGAATTCCAGCGTAGATCATGCCGTGATGGAGCAGTGGCAGCATCATAGTCATCAGGGTGGATTCATGACCGCCGTGCAGCGAGGACGTTGATGTGAAGGCTCCGGCAGGCTTGTCGATCAAAGCACCCGTGAGCCACAACGCGCTGGTGGAGTCGATAAAGTACTTCAGTGGCGCTGCCATATTGCCAAAACGGGTCGGGCTACCGAGTACCAGGCCGCTGCAGGATTTCAGATCGTCGAGTGTGCAATACACCGCGCCGTCAGCAGGAACTTCAGGCTGGCTCGCCTGGGTATCCGGACTGACCTCAGGCACTGTGCGCAGTCGCGCTTCCATTCCCGACGCTTCGACACCGCGGGCAATCTGCTGTGCCATTTCTGCTGTTTTACCGTGGCGGCTGTAATAAAGCACCAGGACATAAGGGGCGGCCATCAGAGAATCTCCAGTACCTGCTCAGGTGGACGGCCGATGCGGGCCTTGTCTCCACAGATGACGATCGGGCGCTCGATCAGTTTCGGATGACTGATCATAGCGGCAATAATTTCATCGTCGCTCAACGCTGGGTTGGCAAGGTTCAACTCTTTATAGTCTGCCTCTTTTGTGCGCAGCAGGGCGCGTGCACTGATTCCCAGCTTGGAGAGGACGCTACGGAGTTGTTCAGCATCTGGTACGTTCTTCAGGTATTCAACAACGGCTGGCTCTGTTCCTTTTTCCTGCAGGAGTGCCAGCGTTTCCCGGGACTTGGAGCAGCGCGGGTTGTGATAAATGGTAATATCGCTCATTGTTGGCCTTAAAGTCAGGTTGAGTTTCAGTGCGCTATTGTAACAAGGAAACCTATGAAACCCAGATTTATTCCGGACCTCCGTCATGTCGGGCGAGTGCTCTGGCAGACCCTGAAGCGTTACGAGAGCATGGAGCGGCGCAAAGAAGCTGCTGCGCTTACTTACACTACCTTGTTCGCGCTAGTGCCTGTGATTACTGTCAGCTATTCCATCCTCAGCGCCATTCCTACTCTGCAGGAGATGGGGCAGGAGGCAAATCAGCAATTACTCAGTTATGTATTGCCGCAGGGCAGTGAGGTGATTACCGATTACCTTCAGCAGTTCAGTCAGCAGGCGAGGAAGCTGACCTGGATAGGTATCGTGTTTCTGTTTTTTACCAGCATTATGCTGTTGCAGACGATAGAGCAGCAGTTTAACCGGATCTGGAATGTAGACACCTCCCGCTCGCGTATACAGACCTTCTTCCGGTACTGGGCAGTGCTGAGTCTCGGGCCTCTGCTGTTTGGTGCTGGTGTCGCGACATCATCCGTACTGGCGTCCATGTCGATGCTGAACGGCGAAGATGGAGGGGCACTCACAGAGCTGGCACGCCTTATTCCCTGGTTGCTGACGACAGCCGCCATTACAGTTCTGTATGTCATGGTTCCGAACTGCAAAGTCCCGGTGCCGCATGCTGTGATTGCGGCATTTCTGGTGGCGACAACGTTTGAAGTCGGCAAATTTGCCTTCAGTGAAACACTGGGCCTGTTTCCTTCGTATAAGTTGATTTACGGGGCGTTTGCCGCCGTTCCTTTGTTTCTTCTATGGGTTTACGTCTCGTGGATGTTGCTCCTTCTGGGCGCGGAGTTGACGTACGGACTGAGCCACTATCGTCGCCCGGGTACCGATCACTCTCCTGTGCATGAGCGAATCCGGTTGGCGGCGCTCTTGACGGCGGCCAGAGACATTACCGGAGCACTGCCGGAAGCGGATATGCGTCGTCAGCTAAGGGATCTGGACGCTGCCCGGCTGACCAGTCTGTTGAACGAGTATCGGGATAAAGGCTGGACGTTGCTCTCTGATGATGGGCGCTGGGCCTGGGTCAGAGACCCTGCGACACTGACCCTCGGAGAGTTCTTTGCCGGACAGACGCTGGATGAGTTAACTGAAGCCAATGCCGACAATCATCAAGACCTGCTCAAATTGCGCGGCTGGCAGAAATCCCTGGCGGACATCACGATGACGTCGAAAGAGGTGACCCTGAAAGATGTACTTCCTTCACTGGAAGAAGCTTCACCAGCGAGCAAATAAATTGAGGAAACGTGTATGAAGCACGCATTACAGGAAGTCTCTAACGAGAACGGAAATCCGGAAATCAGTGCTCCTGCGGTATCACTGAGAGTGCACAGCCTGCGCTCGTCACTCTACGAAGAGCTGCATAACCGGCCATCTCCGATTATTGATGGTGCCTGTCAGATCACCCATTTTACCGTGATGCTTGGCGATGCACGGGACGAAGTGATTGAGCACGTAAAAGACTTATGTCGTCGTTACAGCGTGCCGGTACCTAACGAGGGTTCGAGCTGTCTGTATCTCGATTTTGGTGGCTTCGAACTGCGTTGGGAGCGCCATCTGGAATTCGCCAACTTCACATTTATCAGCAAGGGAGCAGCGCCTTTCTCGGATGATGCACTGGCGTTTATCCCAAAAGACTGGCTGGCGGCAATGCCCGGCGAGCTGGTGGTTGCGGTCAATCTGGAGGTCACTCAGGCAGCGCCTGACGAGGCTGACCTGCACCGGTGGTTTGAGGGCCAGCGCGTTGCCGGATCGGAAGTGGCCGATGCGAAAGCTCTGGTATGGACAGCGTTCAAGCTCCACAGTGATGGCTTTGGCCGTATTGTTGTCTGCAACCGGCAGCTGAACAGCTATCAGTGCGGACGTCTGATCCAGAGGCTCTGCGAACTTGAGACCTATCGTCTTATGTCTCTTCTGGCCTTGCCCGTGGCCCGGGATATGGGGCCTGAACTGGCCAGGATTGAAGATGCTCTGGCGACCCTGAATCAGAGTATTTCTGATATTGATGCAGATCGTGATGAGCGCGAACTTCTGCAGGAATTATCTCAGCTGGCAGCGGAGGTAGAGCGACACCGCTCCGACACTAACTTCCGTTTTTCCGCCTCCGTTGCTTACCATGATCTGGTTCGCGACCGGTTGATACAGCTACGCGAGTCGCCGCTTGATGGCATGCAGAGCATGCAGGAGTTTCTTGAGCGACGCCTGACCCCCGGTATTAAAACGTGTAATTCGGTGCGGGATCGCCTGGAAGATCTGTCGCGGCGTATTCACCGGACCACCAGTCTGCTGAGAACCCGGGTCGACCTGTCGATCCAGGAGCAGAATCAGCATCTGTTATCGTCGATGAATCGACGCAGCCAACTGCAGTTACGCCTGCAACAGACCGTCGAAGGCTTGTCGGTGGTCGCCATCGGATACTATCTGCTGGCCTTGCTGGAAATTGTGTTTGCCGGTATCCGGGAGGCCGGATTTCCCCTCAACGTGACTCTGGCGAAGGGAATCGCGTTGCCTGTGGTGCTGGGTGTGGTCTGGTTAGGCGTTCATAGCGTCAGAACTCAGATCACTAAACGCAACCGTTATGCGGCAGAAATGCGGCAAAAACCTGACGCTGAACGGTAGTCTCTTGCCGTTATTCTTTTCAGCCCCTTGATTTCTAAGGGGCTTTTCCCTTTGGCTTGTATTTTGCTGAACTCTCTTCAGTTGTCAGGGGAGAGTAGTTATGCAGCCCGATTTTCTTACCACCACGGTTCCGGCGTTCAGTCATTCCTTATTGGGTAGCTTTACCCGCCGCCAGAATGCTATCCGCAGTGCGGTCGATTTTCTTCAGGAGCGTATCCGTGAAGAAGCCGCTATGGGTGATCGCGATGCCGCGCTGGCGTTAGCTGGTGTTCTTGAAGTCATGCACGGACTGAGTAAAGCCACAGATCTGTTGCGTCGCCGCGCAGAATCCGACGCCTATGACTTTATTGCCAGCTACACTGATCTGATAGCGGAGGCGGGTGCCGATACCTGTGTGTTGCAGGGCTTCAGTCTTGTCGCTGATGTGTTGCGGGCAGTGGATATCGCCCGTAAAGAAGAAACGCAATCGGGGCAGCTTTGCAGTTATGCCCGTGTCGAGGAAATTTATGAGGGCATGTATGCGCCGGATCGTTACTAGTCTGCTGCTGTGTGCTGCGCCGTTGTGTGGCGCCACAGAGTTCAGCTGGAATACCGAGGTTGACGGCAGTCTCGACAGTGGGGCAGGCAGTCGTTTTGGTAGTCATCAAATGAATCTGGATGTTCCTCTGGAGCGCTACAGCCGGGGACGCGAGTCCCTGAGTACCGATTTTCACCTGGATCTGACCAAGTTCAGCTGGCAGGGGACAACGGCGGCAGAGGGGGATTATTTCTGGGTGTCGGTGCCCATTTTCTATCGCCAGAAACGTCAGGGTGGCAGTGAGCTGCATGTGCGTTTTGAACCCGGAATCATGACCGATTTTGATGCCATGGGGACTGAAAACCTGGGAGTGAATGCTGAAGTAAGTGGACGTACCTATCTGGGACGTACCGAGTTCGTTCAGTACGGGCTTATCGTTGACCGCAGGTTTGGGGATATGAAGCCAAGGCCAACCCTGTCCTGGGCGACACGCCTGACAGACAGCACAGAGATGTTGCTGGGTTTCCCGAATACGAATATTCAGACGCGCTGGAGTGATGAAATGTCGACGTTTGTGCGTATCTATCCGGCCGGTGGATTCTGGCGCGAAGAGGTCGATGACCTTGAGACTCCAGCCGTCTCTGACGTCAGTTATGTCTGCTGGCACATGGGAATTGGCACGGAATTCCGCTGGCGTGCTAATGCCTGGGTCAGCGCCGAGATCGGCCAGCTGCGGAACCGGACGATTCAGGCCGACGATGCCACCGCAGTGAGCCTGAGCGGTGATCCCGGTGAAAACGGCTACTGGCGCTTGGGTGGCTCATTGCGTTTCTGATACATTGACGGGGAGTTCATCGGATTCCCCTCATTATGACCCGAATTTTCAGACTGCTTCCTTTTCTCTTTGCTCTTTCGCTTCCTGCTCAGGCTGATCCGGGGCCGGAGACATTTCCTGGTGCAACCATCGTTGAATCCTCACAGCGGGATGTAAGCCGGTATCGCCTGGTGCTTTCTGAACTGAAACACCAGCAGGGCGATACCTTTGGTGAGACCGAACGTCGAATTAATGGAACGCTGCAGCGGACCCTGTACGATCTGCCCAATGGAATATCACTCACAGAGGTGGTCAATTATTACCGCCAGCAGCTGTCGGGCCAGCATGTACTTTATCAGTGTGCTGGCATTGATTGTGGCAGCAGTCATTTCTGGGCGAATGACGTATTCGGTATTGCGCGCCTCGTCAGCCGGGATAAAGACCAGGCATATATGGTCACCACACGGAGCAACGGAGACCGGAATGAACTGAATCTGGTCTATGTGTCGTTGCGCGGTGGCCGCCAGAGTAAGGTCCTCGTTGATACTCTGAACACCAAAGACCCACTGCTCGCCGGAGCCAATGTCCGCTCAGAAGTCCGTCATGCCCTGGCGGCATCCAGTGGCTGGCTACCCGGAATGGTCATCAATAACGGGACTCTGGATACCCAGGCTTCTGCAGGATTGATTGAAGAATTGCAGGCGGTTTCTGCCAGTGCCCGCCAGCGATTGAGCCTGGTGGTGCATTGTTATGAAGGGGCGCGTATGGCAGACACACTGGCCTGTTCCGAGACGCTGGCAAAGCAGCTTCGTAGTGTTCTCGGGGATCGCTATCAGGTAATGGCCGGAGGCGCTCTGATCCCGCCTCCGGACGCCGCCTCGCGTACGGGCTTGTGGTTTGTATTCTGGCCGGGCAGATAAACAGAGGATAACAGCGTGGAAAAAACTGTCGCACTGGCGTTAGGGAGTGGCGGAGCCCGGGGGTATACCCACATAGGTGTTATCCGGGCGATTGAAGAGCGCGGCTACAAGATCATCAGTGTTTCTGGTTGCTCTATGGGAGCCATTGTTGGCGGCTTTTATGCCGCTGGTAAGCTGGACGAATATGCCGATTGGGTGTGCAGCCTGGGATATCTGGATATTCTCAGGCTGGTGGATTTCAAACTGTTGTCTGGTGGTGCCATCAAGCTGGAGAAAGTCTACAGCGTGATTGGTGACATGCTGGATGGTTGTAAGATTGAAGATCTGAAAATTCCATACACCTCTGTCGCCACGGATTTACGCAATAACAAAGAAATCTGGTTTCAGAGGGGGTCTCTGGTTGAAGCGATGCGGGCCTCGGCCGCAATCCCCACCATTCTGGAGCCCGTAATCACCAAAGACCTGATGCTGGTCGATGGCGCTGTGCTTAATCCACTTCCGATTACTCCCTGTGTATCCGCACATGCCCAGTACATTATGGCGGTGGATATTAATTCGGATGTCCCCGTGCCGGATAACCTGTTGAGTAACCTACAGGATTCTGAAAGTCAGAAGCGTGCCTGGTTGGATACCGTGATTGATAAAGCCAGTGACTGGTTGGGGCGGAGGACCAGCGAAGCGCGTGAGGAAGCCGGTCAGAATCTTGGCAAACTGGAAACACTCAGCCGCATGTTTGAGGTGATGCAGTCATCTCTCAGTCGCTTTAAAACCGCAGGTTATCCACCAGATCTGATGATTCGTATACCCACGGACTGCTGCGAAATGTATGAGTTTTACCGGGCGGGTGAAATGATCCGGCTGGGGTATCAGATTGCAAATGAGGCGCTGGATGCCTTCGAGCATGGGCACAGTAGCCTCTACGGCGAGCGCATGAACTGACCGTAGTGTGGGAGCCACGCTTCAGCTACAATAGCGCCTTTTTGCAGAGCCCGGCTTATGAACTTCCAGCAGCACGCAGTACAGGCTATTGAAGAGCTGCGGACCATAGAGGATATGGTTCGCTGGTCGGTGAGCCGGATGTCGGAAGCTGGATTATATTACGGCCACGGCAGTGAGAGTCCGGCCGATGATGCCCTGATGCTGGTGTCTCACGCACTCAGCCTGCCATGGGCGATGGCGGAACAGTGGTACGCAGCGCGCCTGACGCGGCTTGAGCGGGAGTCTGTGATCGGCCTGGTTGAGGTCCGGATTGAGCAGCGTATGCCAGTACCATACATTACCGGTGTGAGCTGGTACTGCGGCCGTCCTTATTTCGTGGATGAGCGGGTGCTGATCCCAAGGTCGCCGATCGGCGAATTGATTGAAAACCGCTTTGCTCCCTGGTGGCCGGAAGACAAAGAGCCTGAGCGCATTCTTGACCTGTGCACTGGGTCAGGCTGTATTGGCATCGCCTGTGCGCATGAGTTTGCTGATGCAGCGGTTGAGTTACTGGATATCTCTTTTGAGGCGCTCGAAGTGGCCGAAGCGAATATTCAGGAACACAATATGGCAGACCGCGTGGTGGCGCTGCAGTCAGATCTCTTCACTGCAGCCAGCGGGAAGTATGATCTGATTATTTCAAATCCCCCTTACGTAGATGCTGATGATATGTCGTGTCTGCCTGAGGAGTACCATCATGAACCTGAGCTTGCGCTTGCTGCCGGGGAAGATGGCCTGGACCTGGTGAGGATTATGCTCAGTCAGGTTCGTGATTATTTAACGGATGATGGCGTGTTCGTACTTGAGGTCGGTAACAGTTTTCCGGCGTTGGCAGCGGCCTATCCCGAGTTGCCATTTATCTGGCCAGAGTTTGAACGGGGTGGGCACGGAGTCTGTGTCCTGCACGCACGCGATCTTGATGCATTAAACCGGGGCCTCTGAGCCCACGAGCAGAAGTTATATGTCTGGTAATACGTACGGTAAACTTTTTACAGTCACCACGTTTGGTGAAAGTCATGGGCTGGCACTGGGGGCCATCGTCGATGGTTGTCCTCCGGGTATCCCTCTGACAGAGGAAGATCTGCAGGCTGATCTCGATCGTCGTAAGCCGGGTACCTCCCGTCATACGACCCAGCGTCGTGAACCCGACCAGGTCAAAATTCTTTCTGGCGTATTTGAAGGTAAAACGACCGGTACACCGATTGGTCTGTTGATTGAAAATACCGATCAGCGATCCAAAGACTACTCCAATATCGCTTCGACCTTCCGTCCGGCGCATGCAGATTACGCCTACACCCAGAAATATGGTTTCCGCGACTACCGTGGCGGCGGCCGTTCATCGGCGCGTGAAACAGCGATGCGGGTGGCTGCGGGGGCTATTGCCAAGAAAGTCCTGGCAGAAAAAGGCATCGAGGTTCGTGGTTACCTCTCTCAGCTTGGGCCGATCAAAATCGAAGATTTTGACTGGAGCGAAGTGCATAACAACCCGTTCTTCTGCCCGGACGCCAGCAAAGTTCCAGCGATGGAAGAATACATGGATAAACTCCGTAAGGAATGTAATTCCATCGGCGCGAAAATTTCGGTTGTTGCCAGCGGGTTGATGCCAGGGCTGGGAGAGCCGATTTTTGATCGCCTGGACGCTGAGCTGGCTCATGCGCTGATGAGTATCAATGCGGTCAAAGGTGTCGAAATTGGCGACGGATTTGACGTTGTTGAGCAGAAGGGGACTGAGCATCGCGACGAGATGACCCCAGCTGGTTTCCTGAGCAACCATGCGGGTGGC
>NZ_CATMFB010000014.1 GCF_950066645.1 uncultured Thalassolituus sp.
GCGGACTGGACGGGACTCGAACCCGCGACCCCCGGCGTGACAGGCCGGTATTCTAACCAACTGAACTACCAGTCCACATTTGGTGGGTGATGACGGGATCGAACCGCCGACCCTCTGCTTGTAAGGCAGATGCTCTCCCAGCTGAGCTAATCACCCACATTTGAGGTGCTTATCTTTTTCCGTACTGCTGCGTTGTTCCTCGTTCGCCCCTTCGCCTACCAGGTGGTATGTCTCAGGGTGCTCACTGCGGTACGCCTTGCATTACGAAAAAATTTATCGCACTTCGAAAGCGTTGTTGAGGTTAAGTACTCAACATATTGAAAGTTGGCGGACTGGACGGGACTCGAACCCGCGACCCCCGGCGTGACAGGCCGGTATTCTAACCAACTGAACTACCAGTCCACTTTCAAAAACTGAGTCTTTTCAGACTCTTGCATCAGGATTTGGTGGGTGATGACGGGATCGAACCGCCGACCCTCTGCTTGTAAGGCAGATGCTCTCCCAGCTGAGCTAATCACCCATGTCCTGAAGCGAGGTCGCATTCTACTCGTGTGACCTCGTATGTCAAACACTTATTAAATATTTTTGTACTTTTTTCAGTAACTTGCGCTCAGTCTTTGCGTTTGTCCCGCCACACCAGAAGCGACGGCGTCAGAATCAGTGTCAGGACGGTTGCGAAGGTCAGGCCACCGGCAATTGCGGTCGACAGTTGCGTCCACCATTGCGATGACGGAGCCCCCATACTGAACTCGCGATGCAGCAGGTCGATGTTCCACTGCATAACCATAGGAATCAGGCCAACGACGGTGGTCACCGCGGTAAGGAGAACCGGTCGCAGACGTATCGCTCCTGTGCGTAATGCCGCGTCAAAGGCGTTCAGGCCACTGCTGCGCATACTGTTATAGGTATCGATCAGTACAATGTTGTTATTCACCACAATGCCCGCCAGTGAAATCACCCCGACACCACTCATGACGATGCCGAAAGGTTCGCCACGGATCAGCAGCCCCATGAGTACGCCAGCAACTGAGAGCACAATCGCACTCATGATCAGGCCGGCCTGGTAGAAGCTGTTAAACTGAGTCACCAGCAGGGTGACCATCATAAAAATGGCGATAGAGAAAGCTGACATCAGGAAAATACCGGTTTCCATCTGCTGCTCGAAATCACCACGGAATTTCGGCATTACATTCTTTTCCTGCCAGTCGATGTCTTTCAGTTGCTCACCCAATTGCGCGATTTTCTCGTTGGAGTTTACTCCTTCGTTCACGTTGGCGGTGATCAGATAGCGCCGCTTACCATCTACGCGGACGATATCTCCGGTTTTTGGTATCGCGGTACGGGTAACAAACTGGCTCAGAGGGATCAGTCCCTTCGCCGTTTTAATATTTACATCGGTAAACAGATCAATGGTGCGCTTGCTGGCAGGGTAGCGCAGCAGTATATCCAGCTCTTCGTCAGAATAATCCGGTTGGAATTGCGTGATGATCTGACCACCCGTAATCATACGGACCAGTGAGCCGATTTCAGCAACGCTGGCGCCATAACGCACGGCTTCTTCCCGGTCGATATCAAGACGCCACTCAACACCATCTAAAGGTCGGTCATCACGCACATCTTTGAGTTCGTTGTCGGCTTTCAGCAAGGCCAGCATTTCATCGACGACAGGGTTCAGTTCGGCTTCGGATCGTCCACTCAGTTGCAACTGGATCGGAGGTCCGCCTGCTGGCCCGCCTTCTTTCTTACGGGTTTCGATAATAATACCGGGTAAGTGCGCTGTGCGTTGTTCAATTTCACGCAGAATTTCATCGGCGGTACGGCGTGATGACCAGTCGATGAGTTCCAGCTGAATACGTCCAACCAGATCAGGTGGGGAAGATTCCATGCCGCCCTGAGGTGGACGCACAAACACGGAGGTATAAATGGCATCGATTTCGGCGATGTCGAACAATTGGTATTCCACTTCGCGAACGATCTCTTCGCGTTCGGCAAATGACAGGTTGCCTCGGGCACGAACATCCACCATTGCGACGTCGACGTCCACATCCGGGAAAAATTCGGTGCCGTGTCCGGCCACCCAATAAACCCCAAAAGACATCAAAACGAACAACAGTACCGCGGCACAGGTTTTACCCGGATTTTTCAGGGCAGTGCGCAGTACCCTGACGTATGAAGCAGAAAAACCAGAGAGTTTTTCGAACTCTCCTTTTTCTGCGGCCAGAATTTTATCCAGAGCTTCCTGATCGTGATGGCCAGGTCGGCCAACCACTTTGCCCACCGCCGGTATAACAATCAACGCCATGATTAAAGAGCCAGAAAGCGTAAACAGCAGCGTCAGCGGCAGATATTTCATAAACCCGCCCATCACACCTGGCCAGAACAGAAGGGGGAGGAAAACAGCCAGTGTGGTCGCCGTCGATGCAATTATTGGCCAGGCCATACGGCTTGCCCCTTCCTTATACGCATCGCGTGGGCAGGCTCCTTCTGCCAGTCTGCGGTCGGCGTATTCCACAACGACAATAGCGCTGTCGACCAACATACCGACAGAGAGAATCAGAGCAAACAGAACAACCATGTTCAGGGTGTCGCCCATGCCATTGATGGCCATAATTCCCATCAGGAAAGCGCCAGGAATTGCCAGCCCCACTAATAACGAACTACGTACGCCGAGACTGCCGAGAA
This sequence comes from uncultured Thalassolituus sp., assembly GCF_950066645.1. GTDB lineage: Bacteria > Pseudomonadota > Gammaproteobacteria > Pseudomonadales > Oceanobacteraceae > Thalassolituus. The sequence goes on from NZ_CATMFB010000014.1 coordinate 2,683, forward strand.
TAATTATAAATACCAGCAGAGTTGCGACTAGCACGCTGTTAAACAGGTCGTTAAGCATGGTGCGGATCTGCTTAGATTCATCCTGAATTACGCCGATTTTTACGCCCTGCGGCAGCATGGCTTCCGCGGCTTTGGTGATTGCCCGCACTTCATCGAGTGTTTCAATAATATTTGCGCCAATGCGCTTTTTGATTTCCAGAGCGACGGCGCGTTCGCCATTAACGCGGGCACCCGTGCTGGGATCTTTGAAAGCAAGGCGACCGACGGCCACATCCTGAAATAACACAACTTCGTCGCCAACGCTTTTTACCGGCAGGCGTAATAAGCCCTCGATATCTTCGATACGGCCGGGAATTTTGACCGAGAAACGGCCTTCTTCATTATTCAGGTCTTCGGTGGCGACGAGCAGACTGTTGTTTCTCAGCAGGTTTCCGACTTCAGTCAACGACAGGCCATAGTTATCCATCTTGGCTGGATCAATAATTAATTCAGCCACCTGTTCGCGTTTGCCCTGAATATTGACTTCAAGAACACCCGGGAGTGACTCAATACGCTTTTTCAGTTCATCGGCAGCGAAATACAGAACATTTTCATTCACATCACCGGCAAGGGTGACCACCATCACCGGAAAAAGGGCAACGTTAATTTCACGTACGACCGGCTCTTTACTGTCGACCGGTAATTCACCCACGGCGTCATTTACTTTGTTGCGAACATCGTCGAGGGCGTCGTCAATATCAACGTTGCTGTAGAACTCCAGCTGAATCGACAGGTGACCAAAGGTCGCTGTCGAAATCATCTCTTTCAGGCCTTCAAGACCCTGCAGCTGGGTTTCCAGAGGCTCGTAAAGAAGGCTGTCGGCATCTTCTGGTGAAATACCATCGTGGGTGACAGACACATAGACGTTGGGGATGGTGACGTCCGGTGAGCTTTCTTTCGGAATGGTCATCAGGGTGACCGACCCAGTGATCAACAGCAGTGTAAACAGCATGATCACCGTGCGGTGACGGTTAATCGCCGCTTCAATCATGGCTCTCATTGGTCAGCGGCCTTTTTATCAGTATTATTTTTTTCAGAACTGGTTTCTTCGGAGCTATTTTCTGCTGTGCTGGTGTCAGCGGGTACATCTTTTTGCGATTTACCAGTGTCGACAGCATTCACCTGGGTGCCATCAGGCACAAAGCCCTGGCCGCTGGTGATCAGGCGCAGCTCGCCATGCGGTCCGATAATCCAGATTCCTGTGGTGCCAGCCTCCAGAATTGAAACGTCCACCACCTGTACGCGATCTTCGTCGTCCAGCACTTTAAGTCCCAGTCCGCCCTGGTCATTAACGATCAGCAGGGCCGGGGAGATTTCATAGGCATCGTGAGTCCCCTGAGGGATGTAAAGCGTGGCAGTCTGGCCGTCGAACAGGCGTGAATCCGGCTGGGCTACTTTCATCTCAACCGGGTAAGTACGGGTGTCCGGAGATGCCGAGCTGGCGACAAATGTCAGAGTGCCATCAATGCGGGTGCCATCGGTCAGCAGGGCATATGCCGGCGTGCCGGCTTCCACTGAGCGGATAATATTTTCAGACACCGCTCCTTTCACCAGCATAGTGCGGTTATCAATCACGCGGATAAGAGACTTGCCCGGAGACACGTATTCGCCAGCTTCGACGTAGCGCTGGTCATAAATGCCGTCAAATGGCGCGCGGATTTCTGTTGCCTCAAGATCAAGACGGATAGCCGTGAGGGCGGCTTCGGCTTCTGCCAGTTCAGATTCCGCAAGCACGACGGCTGACTGGTTAGTCAGATCGCGTTTGAACAGGTTTCGGGTGCTTTCGGTTTCCAGCTGGCGGCGTTTCAGTTGTGCCTGTGCCTGCTTCAGGCGCTCGGGCAGATCACGCTGATCAATTTTCAGAATCAGGTCACCTTTATTGACCTGGCTGCCACGGGATTTGCGGATTTCAGTGACTTTACCACTCACTTCTGCCACGACATCGACGGTACGGTTCGCAGCAACATGCGCAGAAATTCTGACGGAATGTGCTTTGGATTCGGGCTGCAGCGTCTTATAACCCACATTGAAAGCCGTGCTTTCCGGGGTTAGTGAGCGTTCAGTGCTGTCAGCATCAGGTGCACCACCGGAGAGTACCCAGAGAACGATCAGAAGTGCGATAACGATCGCTAACATGTGCGAGCGGTTCAGGGAGCGTGTCATTGTCATTGTTATCCTGTACTTGAGCGCAAAGTTCCGGGTTGTAACTTACTCTACTGACTAAAACAATGGCCTGTACGGCAGAGTTTAGTTACAGATTGTTGCAGAGTCAGAACAATCATAGCCTGACTGCCGGCATCTGTATGCGACATCCGGACTTTATCTGCGCGCCCTGATACTATGCGCCGCAATTATGAGGGTACCGAAACATGGCAATTTTACGTTTACAGCAGGTGGAGCTGGCTTTTGGTGACCACGTCCTGCTGGACAAGGTGGATCTTGATATTCAGGACGGTGAGCGCCTGTGTATTGTCGGGCGTAATGGCGAAGGCAAATCAACACTGTTGAAGATACTGCTGGGCGAAGTGTTGCCCGACGATGGACAGGTAGTACGCCGCGACCTGTTGCGTATGTCATCGTTACAGCAGGAGTTGCCGAAATCAGTCAGCAGTCGCGTCTACGACATTGTTGCTGAAGGTCTGGGAGATCTGGGAAGTGTCATCGCCGCCTACCACGATGAAAGCGCCCGTGGTGCTGACGCTGATCTGAAAAAGCTTGAGACGCTACAGACACGTATTGAGGCGTCCGATGGCTGGCGCTGGCAGCAGAAGGTTGATGCGATCATCCAGCGTCTTAACCTGCCTGCAGAGACCAGCTTTGCCGAGCTGTCCGGTGGTTGGCAGCGCCGGGTGATGCTGGCCCGGGCACTGGTGACCGAGCCAGAACTGCTGGTGCTCGACGAGCCAACTAACCACATGGACGTCGAAACCATTGAATGGCTGGAAGAACAGCTGAAACAGTTTAACGGCGCACTGGTATTTATCAGTCACGACCGGGCCTTCGTGCAGGCGCTGGCAACCCGGATTGTGGATCTGGACCGTGGCCACTTATATAACTGGCAGGGCGACTATCGCGGGTTTCTGGAGTTCCGTGAGAAACGTCTGGAAGACGAAGCGACCCAGAACGCGCTGTTCGATAAACGCCTTGCCGAAGAAGAAAAGTGGATTCGTCAGGGCATTAAAGCCCGACGTACCCGTAATGAAGGTAGGGTAGAGCGCCTGAAAGAAATGCGCAAAGAGCATCGCGCCCGGCGTGATCTTACCGGGACTGCCAACCTGGCCATGACCTCCAGCGAAAACTCGGGTAAGCAGGTGTTTGAGATCAACAACGTCAGCTACACCTGGAAAGACTCACCTCAGGTGAAAGACTTTTCGTCGCTGGTGATGCGTGGCGATAAAATTGGTCTTGTTGGTCCGAACGGTGTGGGTAAAAGTACACTGCTTAAGCTGCTGCTCGGTCAGATGCAGCCGCAGGAAGGTAACATCCGCACCGGTACTAAGCTCGAAGTTGCCTACTTTGATCAGTCGCGTAACGTGCTGGACGAAGACAAATCCATTGCCGACAACGTCGCTGATGGCAAAGATCACGTCATCGTGAACGGCCAGAGCCGTCACGTCATCGGTTATCTGGGAGACTTCCTGTTCCCGGCGGTGCGCGCGCGCACTCCGGTGAAAGCGCTGTCAGGGGGAGAGCGTAACCGCGTTATGCTCGCCAAACTGTTCCTGAAGCCATGCAACCTGCTGGTGATGGACGAGCCGACCAACGACCTCGACATCGAAACGCTGGAACTGCTTGAAGAAAAGCTGATGGAGTATGACGGTACTTTGCTGCTGGTCAGTCACGACCGGGAGTTTATAGATAATGTCGTTACCCAGCTCTGGGTGTTCGAAGGTGAAGGTCTGATCGACGAGCAGGTCGGCGGCTACAGCGACTGGCAGGCCCGTAAAGCCAGCCGTCCAGTCGCTAAGTCCGAAAACAAAGCGCCCGTAAAAGCCGACAAAAAACCTGCCGTCGCGCCTGAGCCAGTGGCCCGCCCGGTCGAGAAGAAAAAGCTGTCGTACAAACTTCAGCGTGAGTTAGACATGTTGCCTGATGAGATTGCCAAAGCCGAAGCAGAGCGTGATCGCCTGGTCGCGATTACTCAGGCCGGAGATTTTTACTCAGGTGATCAGGATAAGGTGCAGAAGACACTGGCCGAGCTGGCTGCTGTCGAAGAAACGCTTGAGGAGCTTGAAATGCGCTGGTTAGAACTTGAGGAGATGACCGAATGATCTGGCCTGTGATGCTTCTGGTCGGCCTGGTGGTGTTTGGCTCGGTGTATTGGCTGAAACCCAGCCCGAGAGACAAACGCCTGGCAGAGCTTCGTCTGGATGCGATTAAGCGCAAACTTCAGGTGCGGCAGTTTACTTATAAGCCCGACAGCGCAAAGACGGGTATCCGGGATGACATTACCGGCACCAGTTATACCCTGATGGACAACGCTAAGCGGAATGACTCCGGGTTGCGCTGGCGTGTTGCCGGGCAGGGCGGCTGGGATACCGAAGGCCTGCCGGAAGGGCTGGCCTGGCACAATCAGGGCACCGCTGACGACGCTGCGCGTCTGACAGCGGCTCTGGCAGAACTCAATGATGATCTGTTGCTGGTCGAAGTATTCGGCAACCGTGTGACTATGATTCCGGCCGAAAGAAAAACCGCGACCGCTGAATCCTATCAGCGGTTTCTGGAAGCCCTCCTGCCGCGTTGAGGCAGGAGGTTATTCGTAGTGCTCACCCAGCCCGGTCAGGCTGGAGATAATGCTGTCGTTGTAATTCAGCACCAGAAAAGGCACTGAGTTCTCGTTGTAGTTTTCGATGGAGCGACGCAGAAAACCCCATTTGCTGCGGATGTTGCGGACCGTGCGCTGATCGCGTTCAGAGACCTGATTGTCCAGGTTGCTGAGCAGAGTATCAAAACGATCTGCCATCTCGCTCGGTGTGTTCTTGTGGTAGCCGACAAATACCTGCCCAAGGTTGCTTGTGCCCCGTGCGGTGTACTGTGCGGTGATATTGGCCATCTGGAACGACAGATCGCGGATCAGCTGAGCGGTCTGTTCTTTTTTGTCTGACGGCGTTGTATGACTGCTGAGGTACACAGCGGCAGCTTCGTCTACCTTCAGGCAGGCGTCGCCCATCTCATCCACCAGTCGGATATCCGGGTAGCCACGCGAAACGATATCGCGGCGGTTGTCGGTCATCAGGCGGTTAAATTCATTCCAGGCTTCGGTCAGGGTTGTTGCCAGCGCCTGTTCTTCTTCCGATTCTGCACTATTCTGTACCCTCACCAGAGCCGCATAGACATTTTCGAGATTGAGATCGATCCGGTTCGCGTACTTAATATCCGCTTCCAGCCCGTTGTACATATAGAAGCTGGTCATAGCATCAGTGGTTTTCAGCCTGATGGTGTGCAGATCTTCCGGCGCAGGCGGAGCGGCCTGGACCAGAGCAGAATACAGACTCCCCAGGATTAAGGCCGCGTGCGCTAATGGCTTTATTATTGTTTTCATGAAAGTCACTTAACATCCTTAATACAGGTTTGATTGTATGGATCGGTGGCCTAATCGCCATAGCAGCTTACAAAGGTTAACAATTTTTTCCTGTTGCCCGGCAAAGTGCTGTTAAGGCCGTCACAGAAGTCGCCAGTCTGTCAGACGCGAAGAGGCCATCTATTGACTTTCAGGCCGCTTTCTAGGAAGGTGTGCCACTCAGATTCAAACGCCCGTATGAATTGTTTGAATTTTAAACAGCGGGCGTTGATTCACCAACCGGCAGTGTCCATCGGAAGACAGACACGGCAGCCAACAGCAAACCACCATGTGGAGATCAGTTGATGATTTACGAAGGTAAAGCCATCACGGTAACCCTGATCGACGGCGGAATCGCCGAACTGAAATTCGATCTGCAGGGCGAATCAGTAAACAAGTTCAACCGTGTAACACTGGAAGATCTGGACGCAGCTGTAAAAGCGATCCAGGGTAACAGCGATGTTAAAGGCGTACTTGTTACTTCAGGCAAAGACGTATTTATCGTAGGCGCGGACATCACCGAATTCGGCACGACGTTCAAAGGCAGCGAAGAAGAAATCGCAAGCTGGACTCTCGAAGCCAACCAGATCTTCAACGCGGTTGAAGACCTCGAAGTTCCTACTCTGACTGCGATCAACGGCATCGCACTGGGTGGCGGTTTCGAAATGTGTCTGGCGACTGACATGCGTGTAATGTCTGAGAAAGCCAAAATCGGTCTGCCAGAAGTGAAACTGGGCCTCATGCCTGGCTTCGGTGGTACCGTTCGTCTGCCACGCGTTATTGGCGCAGACAACGCAATCGAATGGATCTGCATGGGTGCAGAGAACAAGCCTGAAAAAGCTCTGAAAGACGGTGCGGTTGACGCAGTTGTTGCAGCTGACAAGCTGAAGGAGCAGGCCGTTGAGATGCTGAAAGCGGCAATCGCTGGCGAGATCAACTGGCAGGCACGTCGCGAAGAGAAGAAAGCAAAGCTGAAGCTCAACGCGATGGAAGCCATGATGGTATTCGAAACTGCGAAAGGTTTCGTTGCGGGCCAGACCAAAGGTCACTACCCAGCGCCCATCGTTGCAATCAAGACTATGCAGAAAGCTGCAAACTCTCCACGCGACAAGGCTCTGGAAGCCGAAGCAAAAGGCTTCGCGCAACTGGCTAAAACTTCAGAGAGCAACGCTCTGATCGGTCTGTTCATGAACGACCAGCTGCTGAAGAAGAAAGCAAAAGACTACGACAAGAAAGCCAAGCCTACTAACAAGGCTGCGGTACTTGGCGCAGGTATCATGGGTGGCGGTATCGCTTATCAGTCTGCACTGAAAGGCACCCCAATCATGATGAAAGACATCAACGAAGCAGGTATCGAGCTGGGCTTGAACGAAGCCAACAAGCTGCTGGCCAAGCGCGTTGAGAAGAAGAAAATGAAGCCTGCTGCTATGGGTGAAGCGCTGAACCGCATTCGTCCTACTCTGTCTTACGGCGACTTCGGTGACGTAGACACTGTGGTAGAAGCCGTTGTTGAAAACCCGAAAGTGAAGAAAATGGTTCTGGCTGACCTGGAAGACCAGGTAACTGAAGACACCATCATTACTTCTAACACCTCGACTATCAGCATCGACCTGCTGGCAGCAGACCTGAAGCGTCCTGAGAACTTCCTGGGTATGCACTTCTTCAACCCAGTGCACATGATGCCTCTGGTAGAAGTTATCCGTGGTTCCAAGACCTCTGAAGAAGCGGTTGCTACCGTGGTTGCTTACGCGAAGAAAATGGGTAAAACCCCAATCGTTGTAAACGACTGCCCGGGCTTCCTGGTTAACCGTGTTCTGTTCCCTTACTTCGCTGGTTTCGCTGGCCTGGTTCGTGACGGTGGTGAATTCACCAAGATCGACAAAGTCATGGAGAAGTTCGGCTTCCCAATGGGTCCTGCTTACCTGCTTGACGTTGTTGGTATCGACACCGGCGTTCACGCTAACGAAGTAATGGCTGAAGGCTTCCCTGACCGTATGAAGGGCGACTTCAAGTCAGCCATGGAAGTGATGTTCGAAAACGAACGTTACGGCCAGAAGAACGGCAAAGGTTTCTACGCATACGAAACCGACAAGAAAGGCAAGCCTAAGAAAGTTGTTGATCCAACAACTTACGAGCTGATCAAGCCTGTTGTTGCCGACGCGAAAGACTTTGACGCAGAAGAAATCATCGCACGCTGCATGATTCCAATGTGTATCGAAGTAGCACGTTGTATTGAAGAAGGCATCGTAGACACTGCTGCTGAAGCAGATATGGGCCTGATCTTCGGTATCGGCTTCCCTCCATTCCGTGGTGGTGCGTGCCGTTACATGGATTCCATCGGTATGGCTGACTTCGTTGCTCTGTGCGACAAGTACGCTCACCTTGGCAATCTGTACAAAGCAACCGATCGCATGCGTGAAATGGCAGCGAACGGCGAAAGCTACTTCGGTTAATAGCGCACAGGAGAATTTAAACCATGTCTTACAATCCAAAAGACGTAGTTGTAGTAGATGCAGTGCGCTCACCAATGGCTCGTTCCAAAGGTGGCGCATTCCGCAACGTACGTGCAGAAACTATCTCTGCAAACCTGATCAACGCTCTGTTTGAGCGTAATCCAGGCGTAAACCCAGCACTCGTAGAAGACATCATCTGGGGCTGTGTAAATCAGACTCTGGAACAGGGCTTCAACGTTGCTCGTCAGATCGGTCTGATGACTGTTGTGCCAAAAGAAGCAGGCGCACTGACTGTTAACCGTCTGTGTGGTTCTGCCATGTCTGCTATCCACACTGCCGCTCAGGCGATCCAGACTGGCAACGGCGACGTGTTCGTTGTTGGTGGTGTTGAGCACATGGGCCACGTGAACATGCAGCACGGTTTCGACCACAACCCACAAGCCTCTAAGTACTCTGCAAAAGCATCCAACATGATGGGCCTGACTGCAGAAATGCTGGGCAAAATGCACGGCATTACCCGTCAGCAGCAGGACGAGTTCGCAGCGCGTTCACACCGTCTGGCTCAGAAAGCGACTGACGAAGGCAAGTTCAAGAACGAAATCGTTCCTATGTACGGCCACGATGCAGATGGCAAGCAGGTTCTGATCACTCAGGACGAAACCATCCGTCCTGAAACCACTGCAGAAAGCCTCGGCCAGCTGCGTCCTGCGTTCGATCCTAAAGGCGGTACCGTTACTGCAGGTACTTCCTCACAGATCACCGACGGCGCTGCCGCTATGCTGCTGATGAGCTACGAAAAAGCTCAGGAACTGGGCCTCAAGCCACGCGCACGTATCGTGGGCATGGCCGTTGCCGGTGTTGACGCTGCAATCATGGGTTACGGCCCGGTTCCAGCGACTAAGAAAGCACTGAAGCGCGCGGGTCTGGACGTGACTGATATTGACTACTGGGAACTGAACGAAGCGTTCGCAGCACAGTCACTGCCATGTGTTAAAGACCTGAAGCTGACTGACATCGCTGAAGAGCGTATCAACATCCACGGCGGCGCAATCGCCCTGGGTCACCCACTGGGCTGCTCTGGTGCACGTATCTCCACCACGCTGATCAACGTTCTGGAACAGAACAACGGTAAGTACGGTGTGAGCACTATGTGTATTGGTCTCGGTCAGGGTATCGCGACTGTATGGGAGCGTATGGACTGAGCGCTACTGCGCTCGCCTGACCTTTGTTAAAGGCTCTGAGTATGTGACTGCCATGGATGGCAGGAATGGAGATTTTGCAGGAGCAAAAATCTGCCTCATGTAGGACAACTACACTCCGCATGCTCAGAGATCTTTGCCTCGGTCAGCCATCGCTCGCGACGCGCTCCTAACCCGAGACGTTGCATAAAGAACCGGCCACTTGGCCGGTTTTTTGTGGGTGGGATTTGGGTGAGGGTGGGGATCTGTAGGAGCGAATCAGCCGGAGGCTATTCGCGATATTGTTTTTACTCCCCCGGATCTTGATACTCAATGTCACATGAGAAATAACTGGGTATATAAACAGTATATTTCTCAGCAGGCCGCAAATCGTGCGCGTTTGAACGAACAGAAGAAAACGAGCCTGCTCAATATGAAATCTATCAATAAAGAATAACCTTTATAAATCAGATAGTTGAAAACACGGGTGGAGTGATAGTGTGCCAAATGTAAAGGCGACACCGGGGTGCAAACGAGCACGCACGTATTTACACTGACAAAAGGCGTCGCCTGAGGCACTTTTCATAGTGGTGGTGGGGAGTTATGCTCGGAACGTCAATAGGGACACAGGTGTGCAAATGAGCACGCTCACGAATAAACTGTTATGTGTTCGAATTCGAATCAAGCGGAGTTTCAACGTATGGGTAACTATTATTCGTTTGTTGGCGGTGAAGAAGGTCTGTGGGAAGTTACCAGTTGCGAAGCAATTGTTGGTGATCCACTAGAAAAAGTAAAAAGACTAGACATGGTAAACCTACCTGCTGCATCACTCACTGATCGTGGTGTATGGGTACTTCAAGGCTTCACCAGTAATCTACGGTATGCTGAGCGCCACGAAGTTGAAAAATTAAAAGCCATTCAGGAAGGGTTAAATCGGTCGTCAGCAACATGTGCTGCGCTCATTCCGATAAAGAAAAGTGCAGCATGGTGGGCTTTGTCTCAGGACGAGAGGCGAGAAATATTCGAAGCTCAGTCGCACCATACAGAAATCGGATTAGCCTATCTTCCTGAAGTGGCCAGACAGTTACACCATTGCCGAGATTTAGGAGAGCCATTCGATTTTGTTACATGGTTTGAATTTGCGCCTGAACATACTGATGAGTTCAATAAGTTGTTGGTCAGCCTACGAGCTACACCGGAGTGGGAGTTCGTAGAGCGTGAAGTAGATATACGTCTGATCAAGCATGGCTAACCTACAAAGACTTTTTGTTATCAACTCAGAAGTTAGACAGTCACATAACAAGTTGCTGCTGCGGACGTGGCATATTTGGCAACCTTTGTTGCGCTGCTTCGCAGGCAAAAAGGCCGCCAAATATGCCACGCCGTAGAGCAAGGCGTTACATTTATTGAGTGTCCAATGAGTCGAATTTACAAATCCAATCATTCGGATGGAATAACGATAAAGATAGGATCTACCAAGCCGGGAATACTAATAGTTATTTTTGGCGTTTTTTGGTTGACTGGTTGGTGGGCCGGTTTAGTTGCTGTATTGAGTAGCTTGATTGAGCAAACCGCAGGTATTCAGACACCTTTAATCCTTGTCTGGGCTGTGGGGTGGTTTTTTGCAGGATGCTTATTTGTTTTCCTGTCAGTTTGGCACATGTATGGTTACGAGAGGATTCGAGTCAAGAAGCATGGACTTGTTATTGATTACGTTCTTCTTGGGTTCTCTTTTGGGAGAAAGTTTAGGGATGATATAGAGAAGTGCACTAATCTACGTGCGGTTGGATACTTTGATGGTCACAAAAATAATTCTTCTTGGCTATACAATGTTATGGGAATTGGTGATGGCGTGATTACTTTCGAATACTTATCTCAAAGGTTTCGTTTTGGTAGGTTTTTGAGTGAGACCGAAGCAGACGAAGTAGTGTGTCTATTGAAACCCTACTTTAAAATGTAACAAGAAGTTGGTGTTTGCCCCTGTGGGGGCGGGACGCTTCGCGCCCCACAACTTAGCGTTATAGCTACAAGGAATATTCAGCAATGTATAAAAATAAATTTATAGCATTCATCGACATTCTAGGATTTGGGTCATTAGTTGAAAAAAGTGCTGACATTCCTGATATAGCAGAAAGTATTCAAGATGCTTTAGTCTCAATGAATCCCAAGCTTCTCCATCAAACAATGTTCGGTTCACTTCACGAAGAAAAAATACCAGAAGAGAGAATGGAACATGCACAAATGGTACTGGCCCGAATGAATCTTAATATGAGCAAAATGCACCCCGTCACTATTTCATATTTTTCAGATAGCCTAGTACTCTCTGCTGAAGCTGATGATGTGATTGCATCGCAGACTATTCTTGAACTATTAGCAAAGTTAAGCATCAAGTTATGGGATGAGCACTCGCTACTGCTTCGTGGAGGAGTGACATTGGGTAAGTTAGTACATATAGAAAACGGTCCTTTATTCGGTCCATCTATGAATAGAGCGTATTACCTAGCGTACTAATAGGACACCCACGTTAGTACCTTTACTAATAGGACACCCACGTAAAAACTAATACAAAAACTAATAGGACACCCACGTTAGTACCTTCGCCTGATTGTTCGAAAATTGACCTATGCTAGGCTGGCGGTTCATTCGTTGAAGGATCAACGCCATGCCTAAGCCTCGAAATCAGCAGATCTCCCTGGACGCTACCCCTTACTATCACTGTATTTCCCGTTGTGTTCGGCGGGCCTTCCTGTGCGGTACAGATACAACGACAGGGCAGAGCTATGAACACCGCCGTGGGTGGCTCGAAGAGAATACTAATAGGACACCCACGTTAGTACCTTCGCCTGATTGTTCGAAAATTGACCTATGCTAGGCTGGCGTTTCATTCGTTGAAGGATCAACGCCATGCCTAAGCCAAGAAATCAGCAGATCTCCCTGGACGCTACCCCTTACTATCACTGTATTTCCCGTTGTGTTCGGCGGGCCTTCCTGTGCGGTACAGATACAACGACAGGGCAGAGCTATGAACACCGCCGGGGCTGGCTCGAAGAAAAGCTACTGGCTCTGCCACAGACGTTTGCCATCAATATCGCAGCCTATGCGATCATGAGTAACCACTACCATGTCGTTCTGTATATCGACAAAAAGCAGGCTGATGAATGGACGGATATCGAGGTGGTTGAGCGTTGGCATTCTCTGTTCAAGGGGAATCTCTTTTCTCAGAAATTTCTCAGAGGCGATACTCTCGATTCGGCGCAGCGGGCTCGTTTGCAGATGATCATAGAAGAGTGGCGCTCACGCTTATGCGATATCAGCTGGTTTATGCGGATTCTGAACGAAGCGATTGCCCGTGAAGCGAATCAGGAAGACCAGTGTTCAGGCCGATTCTGGGAAGGTCGTTTTAAGTCTCAAGCTTTGTTGGATGATGCCGCTCTGGCGGCTTGCATGGCCTATGTTGATCTGAATCCAGTGCGTGCTCAAATGGCAGACACGCCTGAGCAGTCGGAGCATACGTCCATCAAGAAACGGGCAGAAAAGGCTAAGAGAGCGACGCAGGCAAATCATCCAAACCAACAGGTGAAGGAACTGCATCCTTTTGTAGGAAATCCGCGCCAGAATTTGCCAAAGGGGATTCAGATGCGTCTGACGGATTATCTGGAGTTGGTTGACTGGACAGGGCGGGTTCTCAGAGACGACAAGCGTGGAGCGATTTCTCAGAACGCTGAGGATATTCTCACGAGGCTTGGAGTGGATGATTCGCAGTGGCTGACAATGGCATCTGAGTTTGAACAGTGCTTTAAGACGTTTGCAGGAAATGAACAACGACTCCGCAGTGCCTGCGATGCGATGAACTACCAAAGAGCTTCAGGGTTAGGTGACTGCCGTAGGCTGCTTGGATAACTCTTTACATAATTTTCATTTGTGACCAGGCCAGCGGATGCTGGCTTTCTTCGTACCCTAACTATCATCAATCCCGCTGATTCTCAATGACGAACTATTCAGTTCGTAGAATTTATGACGTTGGAACTGAAGTTATATCGTTTTGGAACTGCTACGGATGTTTTCCCTAAAGTGGGTGTCCATGTAGCCCTGATGTAGCCCGTGTAGCTCCATGTAGCCCCATGTAGCCCCATGTAGCCCCATGTAGCCCCATGTAGCCCGTAGTCCTGCCCTGTAGCCGCTAAGAACTGTCATAAAGATCCGATAAAATGTATATTGGCAGAACAAACGTGGTTAACTATTAGGACATGCTCTCGTTCTGACGAGAATTAATCGAAAGGAATCGTATATGCGATTTAAATTATCTTTTTTGTTGTTACTCAGTTTGATTGTATCGGGTTGTGGTGGAGATAAATCCGACGGCTCATTGCCTGACATGGAGTTTGGCGGTAAATCAAACTATGTATTATCTGACTTTGACCTCAACAATGAAGTAAGGTACTGGGAAATAAGAATGGGTCCTCTCCCTCAAAGCGAATGGCGAGATGAGATCGGATATTTGTACGAGTATGATGTGCTATATCAGTTCGACGAAACAGGATTGGCATCACTCTCAGAACAAGAGGTGCAGAACCTAAATGATGTTGACTCCCAGTACGGTTTTTCATCTGAGTGTTTACCTGATTACTGTCCTATTTACGGCGTATCAGTCCAGGGTGGCTCGGTTGTTGTCATTGCCTCGGATCAAGAGCTTCTCGATTTTTTTGGTACCATTAATACGCATGCCGAGTTGGATGTTTGGTTGTGGGCGAAAAGTTATCAAGCTAGATATTATCAAGAAGTAGAGGGCGGCTATATGGTTGTTGTAGCTTGGGATAATTTGTGTGGTACAAGTGGAGAAGATCTGATTTTCGTGGATCATAATGGAGTTATAACTAAACAACGAGAAATTTCTAGAGAAAGTTATAGCGGCTGTGTTTAGCACCGAATACAGAATACTAATAGGACACCCTCGTTAGGATCGATAGCAGCCTTAATTATGTAGCTCGATAGGACATCCATAGTAGTACTGGTTTTGGAACTGCTATTGATATTCTAGGTAAAGTGGGTGTCTGATTAGCCCGTGATTAGCCCGATTAGTCCTTAGTCCTAGAGTGGGTGTCCATGTAGCCCTGTTGAAAACAACGCAACTCTTACTGATGGGAGTTATCAGATGATAGCATTAGATATTGCTACGCTTATGGCTGATGCAGCCTTCAAGAAACTATCTGTAGGAGTCTTTCTGATTTCAGAGGACTCGGGTGAAATATTAACTGTGAATATATTAAATAACTCTGCGAATTTTGCTGCAGACAGAATGATTACGGCTGATGATTGGAGATGTTGCCACTCTAATGATTATGGAACCGAAAAATGAAGTATCGGCCCGGATACCTACTTCTACTCGGTGGTTTTTGGATGATTGGTATATATATAATGACCAATTTTTCTAGCAAGATTGGAATATTTTATAGTATTGTAGGGTTGATGTTGATGATGGTGCATGTTCTATATTTGAATGCACAAAAGGCGATTTTTTATCAATTTTTTTTATATTCAATGCCTGTTTCATTAGTAATCCTTTGTGTGCTCTATTATTCCTCCCCTTTGCACAAGTTAAGAGAGCTGGTTGGAGAACATAAGTGGTTATGGTATTGGGCTACGATTTCACTCCCTTTGTCGGCTCTTCTCTATCCAAAAGATCGATGATAAATTTGTCTATTGATTCTTTCAGGGGGTTAGGTGGTAAATGCTTTTTCTTGTTGAGTGCCTAGTGGTCAATTTTGGGGCTTTTCGACTACAACTGGAAATCATTCCGTTTTTGCTTTGGGTTTAAAGGGTAGAGTAGTACCCCTGATAGGACACCCACGTTAGTACCTCCCACGTTAGTACCTTCGCCTGATGCTTCGATAATTGACCAATGCAAGGCCGGCGGCCCATCTGTTGAAGGATAAATACCAGCCTTTGGGAGGGGGCGACAAACACTACAAATCTCTTTGTCTCAAATCGTCACTGACGCTGCTATGATGGCTGGGCAGAATCCCGACTGAATCAAACTTATCGGAAGATTGCCTGTGAAAAAAATAATATCGCTCTCTCTTGTTCTCGCTCTGACTGGTTGTGGTGGTGAAACCATTTTTAATAGTGAAGCCGAAGATATGCAGGCCTGCATTGTTGGTACGTGGAATAATGAGGGCAATATTTCCTCTGTTCAGTACACTGAGGCCTATGCGGAGTTTTATGTTTACTCTGAAGATGGCACGTTTCAGTACGAGAAAAGGGCAAAGTTAGATTACGATCTGATATTGCTGGAGTTACTGGTAGGGGTAGAGCGTCCGGTGCCCAAATATCAGGTCATCCGCAAAGTCGGTCAATGGATATATCAGGACGATATGTTCTACACCCAGATCACAGATCATGTAGCGTCGCTCGCTGCGACTGAAGAAGAAGCGCTGAATGAATATCCCTGGGATTCTCTGTATGGTGGCACGCCTATTGATGACGTGACTTATGCTCAGGTCAGTGGCACAACCCTACACTGCGACGAAGCTTACCTGGCGGAACATGTTATGAAGCCGGTTAGCGAGAACCCTTTGACTTACCGGAGTGAAACTCAGTATGCCGTGCAGCCCAATACATCGGCAGGTACTGGATTCAGTGAGCTTGTCTTTAACAGCGATGGGACGGGCACTTACGAGAGAGTGACGGAAGGTGTATACACCAATGACTACTACAACTTCTATGATATGACCTATTCGTACGTCGGTAATATTATCCGTGTCGTTTACGCAGACGATGACGGCGAGGATACAACCCGACTATTTACCTACTATGGCCCTGTGATTAAAGACGGAACAAATCATTCTCTGTTTGTTCGTCAATAGACCGCGATTCAACCCCCGCGAACTGAAGACCAGCTCCACGAGTGCTGTGGTATGCTTCTCATTCAATTCCCGGCGGACAGTGCAGCATGATTCACATCGGTATCGTAAATCCTAAAGACGTGACCAATGTCGGATCTGCGCTGCGGGCTATCGGGTGTTTTCAGGCGGATGGCTTGTTTTACACCGGCACTCGTTACGACCGAGCCATGCGCTATTGCACTGATACACAGAGAGCAGCGGCAAATGTACCGGTTCAGAATGTCGAAGATATTCTGGCCGCCGTGCCAGAGGGCGCTGCTCTTGTCTGCGTTGAGCTGGTTGTCGGAGCAACGCCGCTGTCTGAGTTTGAACACCCTCAGAACGCTTTTTACGTGTTTGGCCCTGAAGACGGGAGCGTGCCGCAGGCGATTGTCGATGCTGCAGATGCAGTGGTGTATGTGCCTACTATCGGTTGTCTCAATCTCGCGGCGTCGGTGAATGTCGTGTTGTATGACCGTACCAGCAAGCTGGGGTTGCCTGATAATGCGAATGATCGGGATGATCTGATTCGTCGTAGTCGGGATAATCGTAACCGTCTTCGTCTGAAGTAAATGGATGACCCGAATATCCCAAGGATATGTGCTAGGCTGGCTTTCCTGCGATGTACAGTTAACAAGGATCAAGTTATGAAATCTTACATAAACAGCCTGATTGCCGTGATACCCGTTGAGAATTTTGATGTTGCTTCGAGTTGGTATGCGTCTCTGTTCGGACGTAAACCCGATCTTATTCCTGTGGCAGAGGTTGCTGAGTGGCAGTTAGCAGAGGGCGCCTGGATTCAGGTAAGTATCGATCCAGAGCGGGCGGGCTCGGGTGCTGTGGTTGTTGGAGTGGATGATCTCGAGGCTCAGCGCGGTGTTTGTAGTGAGTCAGGTATTCAACTCGATGAAACCCAGGAATATCCGGGCGTTATCAGAATGGCTGAGGTATGCGACCCGGATGGCAACAAAATTTCATTCGTACAGGATATTTCAGGCTTTGATCCGGCCGGATAATTCACCGCGCGATACTCTGCCTGCTGAGCGCAGCAGAGTAATACGCGCGGCTGACATTACGGCAGAAAAGGTTTGCCCAGGCGCCCAGCGCAGGCAAATTGCCACAGTCGTTTTACCGCCTCAGGCCAATACGTCAGCAGCAGGGTGAGGACAACCGCTCCGACGTGGAGAAGCCCAAGCCATATGACGATCGCCATTTGCGTATTCCAGGCCTGCAGGCAGGGAAGTAGTGCGACTGCGAGATACATGTATCCGACAACATGCAGCCAGTTACGCAGTTTGCTTGTGGGTCGGCCTCGTCCGAAAATCAGTTTATAAAAAACGCGGGTTGAGGCTGCAAAGTGAATAAATCCGAGCACAATCAGTATCAGGGCCAGAGCCGTCATGATGCAGTCTCCTGTTTATTCTGTGGACGCGGTGATGGGCGACGTTTATCCGGCCGGTTTTTTCTGCCCGGCGTTCTGGCTTTCTTATACAGATAATATACCGCGGTCCACAGGCCGGCAGCGGTGAGCAGTGCGACGATGTCAAAGCTGATTCTGACCCAGTCACCGGCGGCAATTGCATCCAGCAGACCTGCTGGAGAGGTGACAAAATCAAGCACGGGCAGGAATGCGAAGAGGGTTCCTGCGACAGCAAGCTGAATCAGCCAGCCGTGTTTTTTCCGTAAAAATACCGCATAGAGCAGACAGATAAGCCAGGCAATTAGGAAGGCCTGAATTTCCAGATCGCTGCGTCCTTCGGTATCTGCCGGGATAATCCGGTTGGCCCAGAAATACGCTCCCAGCGCGACAAACATACCTGCAATGCCCGCCAGGTTCAGTGCGCTGACAAGTTCATAGCCGCGCTGCCCGGCTTGCTGTCGTTCACGCTTCTGGCTCCACAACAATGCTCCGCTACCTACCATGACGGTGCCGAGTACACCCGAGAAAAACAGCAGCCAGCGCGTTAACGTGTCGGCAAAGTGGCCTTCGTGCAGAGACCTTAATACGCCATATACCTTGGCAACGATGCCTTCTGCGCCTTCAGGGGTGCTTTCTTCCGTGACTTCTCCAAGGGCATTAAATGTGACTTCTGGCGTGCCGCCGCGGAAATGGCTCAGGCTACTTTTTTCAGAGCCTCTGAAGGTAATGCTGGCATCGGCCGTCATAGGTTTTTCGATGCTGATGTCATGCACAGGCTGGCCCATAAGCGCCTGCGCTTGCTGGTACAGGTCTTCGAGGTCGATGGCGACCGCTTCTCTGTTATTGTCTTCCGCCCTGGTGCGACGTCGGGTCTGCTCTGGTTCGTCTCCTTCCTGTGCGGTTGTCATACGTTGTCTCTGGCCGCGCTCTTCCTGAGCGGTGTCTGGCGTTCGTCCCTCTCTTGCTCCGCGTTCCTGAGGGGCTCTTTCCGGAGCGCCACGTTCCTGCTGCGGACCTCCCTGGTTGCCTCCCCGTTCATTGCCGCCGCGTTCATTTCCTCCCTGCCAGAACAGCAGTGTGCCTGCGAGCAGAAATAATCCCGTAAAGGTAATCATGATGTGAAAGGGCAGTGCGAGCACACTGCCTACGACGTGCGCATCTACCCATGACGCGGTCTTTTTTCCGGGGCGGAAAGTAAAGAAGTCAGCGAATATTTTCCGGTGCATGATGATGCCGCTGATAATGGCAATAAACATCAACATAGAAGCCGCACCGACAATCCAACGACCTGCTTCCCGCGAGATTCCGTAGAGCTCATAGTGAAAGCGGAACAGGAAGTTTCCGCCTGCGGTTTCCCGTGCATCGTCGATGGCAGTGCCGCTGGCCGGATCAATCACGGCCCGGGCGCCCCGTCTGCGTTGGCGTTCTTCACCCTCTGCCTGCCAGTTGAGGCCGAGAACCGGACTGCGGCTGTCGGGCAGGCTGATCTGCCAGGTTTCCGCAAAGGGTGCGACAGACTGCAGATAGTCGGTGGCTGACACTAAAGGTGTATCGCTCTTTACTGAAAGGTGATGTTCCGGGGTCATCCAGTGGGTTATTTCTGCCCGGAAAAATGCTGTCGTACCAGTCAGGAACACCGCAAATAATACCCAGATAACGATCAGACTGCTCCAGGTGTGCAGCCATGTCATTGATTTACGCAGTCCACCTTTCACAGTTCGCCTCCTGCCAGATACCAGGCGCCCCAGAGAACCCCATTACCAGCGGCAATCAGGCCGATGGTCTTTTTATGTGACTGAATTGAGAATGCGACGATGACGATAGTCACGTAAGCGATGAAAAAAATCATGCTGGTAAACATGCGGGCTTCACGTCCTTCGAATCCGGTGACGAGAAGCAGAAGTAACGTAATTACCGTTGAGAGAGCGTAACCGCCGACGGCAGCAGTCAGTATTCGTGCCGTCAGTGGCCAGCGTCCGGAGAGAGCAGCCATAACAGGGTCCTCAGGCAGACCATAAGAAAGCGGCGGATAATAATGGTAATGGTTCTCATCCTCAATGATGTGAGGCGCTTTATGACATTACTTTACCCGCGGGGTGTCTGGCTCATCGATATCGGTGGCTTGCGGGTGGCATTGGCAGGAGTGTGACCGATTGATGGTGAAAGAAGGTTGCTTCGTTGCACTGAAGTTATGTTATATTATAACTATATTGGCCGCGGCACTTGTTCGCGGGCCTTCTCAATGTGGCAGTTAAATGTGAAGGAATTGGGACAATGGCTTTAAAAGTAGAAAACGAATTGAACAGATCTCTTCTGGTTCTTGCGATCACAGGCGCGCTTGTTGCCTGTGGCGGTGGCAGTTCTGGCAGCGATTCGGATGATCATGAGGAAGACCACACCGAAGAAGAACATGAGCACGCTGGGGCACGCCTGATCTACTCTCTGTCTGACGACTCCGGCCTGAATATGTACGATCAGACGGTGGAAGAAGCTGAAGCATTTCAGACGGATGTCGTGGCGACCTCAGTTGCAGGGGCGACGCTGGTGTTATCGACAAGCGGTCTGACCGCTGCTGTGCTTGATAACGGCGCCGTTTCCATACTGGACTCTGGCCTTGAGCATCTGGCCGACGAAGACGGACATACCCACGACGTGTCTGCTAACGCGACGTCACTGACCTCCGGTATTACCGCAGTGGTTGCCACGCACGAGTATTTTTCCGCATATGACGGGATGACGAGCACTGTTATTGATGCTGAGACGGGAGAGGCAGTGACAGCACCGGACTCCGATGCCTATCCGACATTGGCTCTGACGGGAGGGCATTTCCTGACCTTTAACGGGATCGATGGTGGCGTTGAAATGGAAGTCGTCGAGCCGGATGGCGAATCACTGGAGAGTCCGGTAACCATGACCTGTGCAACGGGCTCTGTGCTGACCAGTGCTCAGACAGAACATCTGACACAGGTTCTGTGTTCCAACGGTGCCTTGTTGAGTCTGATCGCCGGGGAAGGAGAAACAGAAACTGTGTTCACCACTGTTTCAGAAGCGGATTCAGGGCTTAATCGTCTCACTGCAACGGCGTCTGCACATGATGTGATTGCCGGCTGGAATACAGATTCGAAAGTACTGAAGCTGTTTAATGTTGCGGGGTCTGACGTGCAGAGCGCAGACGTTACCGCTGGCATTGCGTCCTCTTTAATTCTTGATGTTGCGGCACTGACCAGTGACGAGCACGACGTACTGGGCGTTCTCGGTTCGGATGGAAAATTCTTCGCGTTGTCCTTCCATGTCGAAGAATCCGGTGCAGAAGTCGAAAATAGTAACGCTTTTGCACTTGCAAGCGGTCAGACCTGGTCGGCGCAGAATAAAGTTCTGGCTGATAGCGAAGCCTTTATTGTCGTGAATACAGATAATCAGACGCTTTATTTTATTGATGGCCACGAGGGTGGTGACTATCACCTGCATTCGAGCTTAGTCGGTGATGCCAGTCTGGCGTCGCTTTCTGATGCTGTGCTTGCGCACGTCGGGGAATCTCACGACGAAGAAGGGCACGAAGAAGAGGGACATGATCACTGATCATTTTCCTGAAGCCCTGGCCCGGATACGATAAGTCTCCGGGCTTTTTCCGTTTATAATTTTGAGCAGTAATTATTTATCAGGTTATTTATGCGTCGCTATTTATCTCTCCTCCCGCTTGGGTTGCTGACCTCTCTGTCTCATGGGGAAACTCCCGTGACCCTCGATACGATTGTGGTAACAGGCGGTGGTGATCGTTCCGTGTACGATACCGCGCAACCTGTCACCGTTGTAGGGAGTGAAGAGCTCGATAAAAACGCGGGCGATAATCTGGGAAGTCTTCTGGAAAAACTTCCGGGCGTTTCTAATGCCGCGTTTGGTGCTGGGGTTGGTCGGCCAGTCATCCGGGGGATGAGTGGTAGCCGGGTAAAAATTCTGCAGAACGGCACGGATACGTCAGACCTGTCTGCCATGAGTTCAGATCACAGCCCAATGGCCGAGCCAAGTGCGGGCGAGCAGGTTGAGATCGTCTATGGCCCTGCGACTCTGCTTTATGGTGGTGGGGCGATCGGTGGGGTCGTTAATGTGATTGACGGTCGTATCCACGAAATCGTGATTCCGGGCATGAATGGTCAGGTTTCTTCTAAGCATTCGACGGTTGATGACGGGCAGCATCTGGAAGCGGTTGTTGATTTCGGAAAAGGAAACTGGAACCTCCATCTCGACGGCTTTACCCGTGAGGCATCAGATTATGCCAGTGGAGAAAGTGGCGATATTCCAGCGGGCAACAATTCGGGAACAATTGAAAACAGCGACACATCAGGCAGTGGTGGTGCCGTAGGCCTGAGTTGGGCGAATGGGCGCAACGGATTTATCGGTGGCTCCATCAGTACTCTGGAGTACGATTACGCCGTGCCTAATCTGGACGGCGAAAGCTTTAGGGTGATGCCGGAACAGATCCGCTATGATCTGAAAGGCGCCTGGACGCCGTTAACTGGCGTGATCGAAGAATGGCGCTCTGAGCTGACATTCAACGACTATGAGCACGCGGAAACAGGGCACCGGAATGACGATGCGAATGCTCCGTTTGTTGATATCGGTTTGTTCGATAAAGAAACCTGGGAGTTCGTTACCCGACTCCGTCACGCTGAAATTGGTGGCTGGCATGGTCACGCAGGGGTTCAGTACACCCGACAGAATCTTGAGTTGTGTCACGACCACAGCGGTTGTGAAGGTATTCCGTCTTTCAATGATGACTGGGACGGCAATATTGGATTTAACCTTGAGAACAGCGACCGCGAAGGGGATCTCTACGGGCACGATACTCCCATGCCTCTGACGGAGACCGAGCAGGTTGGCGTATTTATTGTCGAACACCGAGACACCTCATTCGGATCACTGGAGCTTGGTGCGCGTGTCGATCAGGTCACGGTCTCTGCGGATCCGTCATCCATCGATCCGCTATGGCGTCAGGATGACCGTTATTACGATGATTACACCTTTACGCCGACAACATTATCGGCGGCTGGCACCTGGCTTTTAGATGAAACGCAGAGAATCGGACTGAGTATTGCCCGTGCTCAGCGTGCGCCTGAAGCGCCGGAATTATTCTGGAATGGTGATCATCACGCGACCTTTGCTTTCCAGCTGGATAATCCGGATCTGGATGTTGAAACCGCGCACACGATAGACATTAACTGGATCTGGAATACTGACGATAGCGAAGTCCGCCTGGCGACATACTATTATCAGTTTAAAGATTATATTTATAACGACCTTAAAGGCGTGACGGATCCCTTCCATGGGAATGATGTTTATCGTCATGAGCAGGAAGACGCGACCTTTACTGGTGCTGAAGCCAGCTGGTCTCAGCAACTGTCTGAAAACTGGGCGTTCGATATGAGTGCGGATATCGTCAGTGCCCGGTTAGTCGACGGTGGTAGTTTGCCGCGAACGCCTCCCGCCAGCCTGTTGATGGGTCTTGACTGGATGAGCAGTCAGTGGGAGGCGCGTGCTGAAATACGTGCGGTGGCCGAACAGACAGAGACGGCAGAAAACGAAGACAACTCTGATGGTTTTTTGATGGTAAATGCGTCCGTGGGTTACCTGTTTATGATGCCATCGTCTGAATTAACTGTCAGTCTCGATGGACGTAATCTGACGGATCAGTATGCCGTTAATCACGTTTCTTATCTTAAGCGTGCGGCGCCGTTACCGGGGCGTGACATCCGCCTTGGCCTGCGTTGGGCGTTCTGACTCTACAGGTATCAGAAGACCTCTTCTGATACCTGTTTTTCCAGGCAGGAAGGTCAGTGTGCTTCCTGCTCTGTTTTATCCCAGGATGGGAATGGGTCGGGCAGGGTTTTCCAGAGGCTTTTACCCGCCAGCAGCTCGTCGTCACTCAGGAGGCAGTCGTCGAGTGCCTGAGTAAACCCCCGACGATCAAGATTCTGACCAATAAACACCAGCTCCTGGCGCATGTCTCCGAAAGGTTCTGCCCATTGCGACTGGATCGAGGCGAGATAGTCCGGGTCCTGAGGCCAGTTTTCTTGCGGCACTGCCTTCCAGAACATACCGGCGAATCCGTAGCGTGCGATGCCTCCTGCCTGACTCCACTGGCCTGCAAATTCAGGGCGGCTTGCCAACCAGAAATATCCCTTCGACCGGATCAGCTTTCCGTGAGATCGGGTATTGTGGAGAAAATCATAGAATTTACCCGGATGAAAAGGTCGGCGTGCGGTATAGGTAAAGCTGGTGATTCCATATTCTTCGGTCTCTGGAATATGCTCTCCGCGCATTTCTTTCAGCCATCCCGGCGCCTGCTGGGCGCGCTCAAAATCGAACAGACCGGTGCCCAGAACTTCTCCGATATTGATGTTGCCGTGGCGGATAGGTATTACCCGTGCCTGTGTGTTCAGGGTTGTAATAATGGCCTGCAGACGCTCCACATCGGCGGCAGGTGCGAGGTCGGTTTTGCTGATAAGGATAACATCAGCAAATTCGATCTGATCGACAAGAAGGTCGCTGACACTGCGTTCGTCGTCTTCTCCCAGTGATTCGCCTGTGTCGCTCAGAGCTTTGGCTTCGTCGTAATCATGAAGAAAGTTAACGGCATCAACTACAGTGACCATAGTATCCAGAGTGGCAATATCAGACAGCGATTCGCCATTTTCATCGGCAAAGGTAAATGTCTCGGCGACCGGAAGCGGCTCGGAGATACCTGTGGACTCGATAACGAGGTAATCGAATTTTCTTTCTTTGGCCAGCTTGCCTACTTCGATCAGCAGGTCTTCCCGCAAAGTACAGCAGATACAGCCATTACTCATTTCAACCAGCTTTTCTTCGCTGCGATTCAGCGTCACTTCGTTGCGTACGAAGTTTGAGTCGATATTGATCTCGCTCATATCGTTGACGATGACAGCTACCCGGCGCCCCTCCCGGTTGTTGAGGATGTGACTCAGCACGGTTGTCTTGCCAGCGCCCAGAAACCCCGACAGCACAGTGACCGGCAACTTTACCTGCACGGGCGGTTGCTCTTTGTTCGTTGTGTACATTATCTCATCTCACGTTGCTCATATTTCCTTTATGGTAATATATATTGTTATAACATAACAATAATGCTGGCGTGAGACGGCGCTGGGACTTGCCTCGTAAAATGAAGCGATGACGAGTCAGAGGGCAAGTGAGCGGAGAGGTAAGCGGAGAGGTAGGCGGATAAGTGAGCGGGTTGTCTTGAGTGCTGCCGCGAGGGGGATTTATAGTGCTGGTGGGCGTACAAAGAAATGTGCCGCCCAAGGGGCGGCACGGTGAAGATCAGTTGAGGAAGCTGTCCATAGCAGCTTCAAGCGTTGGCAGGGTGCTGCCCGTTCCTTCACTGAAGTAGTAGCTGTCTTCTTTTACTGATACATCAAACTTCTGTTCGTAGCTGTCAAACCCGGTCAGGTTGTCCGCGATTTCCGTGCGACTGATGGTGACGTTGTTACTGGCAGTCGCGGTATTCGCCGAGTTAATCCTGTAGCGGTTCGCAACATTGTTCTCGACGATGATGTTTTCAGGCAGGTACTTGCCTGATTTATCTTTCTCGGTCTGCACCCACATATAGCGTCCGGTGGCATCATCACTGACGGTCACCGTGTTGTTTTTGATCACACCGTCGCGACCCCAGAAAATGGTGATGCCATGCCAGTGGTTGCTGATCAGCGTGTTGTTAGCGATCTCAAAGTTGGTGTACAGACCATCGAACACCACGATACCTTGTCCGGCAGACTGATACGGTCTGGTTGGGTCGGTACTCGCCTGATAAAAGTTGTTGCTAATTTTCACGTTGTCGAATTCGGTGCCCAGCGGGTAAGCAAACCCCTGAATAAAGTCATCGTGATTAGCGTCGCCATCGTCACCGCTGACGTAGTGGTCCAGACCAATGTTGCCATCCAGGGTGATGTCTGAACCGAGAGGGCGCATAAAATCAGCCGAGATATTTTTAATCAGGTTGTTTTTAATCAGTGCTTTCAGTGACTGAATTTCCTGACTCATTGCGTTATCGCGTACGTAAGTCGAGATGCCCATACGCAGATTGGTCAGTTCATTTTTATAGGCGGTAGAGCACTTACCACGACGGAACATAATGCCGCTGCCAACTTCCTGCCATTTCTGAGCATCCCAGTATTCGTGATCATCGCCGCCACTGATGTGGTTGTGATCGAACATAATGTTGTGAGTATCGTAAGTTGATACCAGGAATCCACTAGTATCCTTGCCTATATCCAGACCAGTGAAGCGGATGTTCTTAACGTAAGACAGTGAAACGCTGCCAATTGAAGCACCTTCTTCGCCGATAATCGTTAACCATGGAGCATCGACGTCCATCAAGTTGCTGTGACGTGAACTCAATGAGAGAGAGTCTTCATGTCTTCTGAGTTTTACCGTCATGCCCGCTTTAATCGTGCCATCGTTAAACAGTTCCTGCAGGCTGCGTGGCTCTGAATCATCCAGCACCAGAACTTCGCCATAGCCTTCCTGCGAGTATTCGCGACAGGATGGATACACGGGCAGTGCTGGCATAGCCGACTCAAGTGCGATCGGTGCTTCAGGTTCTTCTACTTCGACAGTGCGGTACGCCGCGAACGCTGAAATATCGAACGGAGCATAATCTTTGTTGTGGTAGCGGCAGAAACCGACCGAAACCCGAGTGGTGTCGAATGTCAGTTCGTGGCTCAGGGCGCTACCACCTGCACGGCCGCCGATGCCTTTGTATTGCCCATTGCCCCAGGTCAGCAGGCGGAGTGATAGTTTATTTTCGAGAGCTTCCTGTGGGTCGATCTGAAGGGTGACGTGTTCACCAGTTTTGAAATCGACGTTGATATTTTTCACTGAACAGTAGTGTCCGCTTTCCGGAAACTGATAGGTATTGCCAGTCAGAGACGCATTACTGCCTTCCAGTTTAAAGCCCACAGAAGACAGGTCGTCTGTATTAACGATGTCTTCATTGACGTACTTTGCAGACGACAGGGCACTGAGGGTTGAAAGTGCGATGACTGTAGTCAGTTTCCCAGGATTAAACTTCATATGACCTCCACAAGGACAAGCTGATTCGAAGCAACTCGATATTAGCAGTGAGAATTTCGTGAGGAGGGTGGGCACACAATTTAATACAGTGTTAAAAACTGAAATTAATGTATTTTTTAGGTTAATTGATAGTTTTAAAAATATAATAAAATCAATTGGTTATGGTTTTATGAATTGCAATAAATTACATGCCGGAAATGAAGGTTTACAGTAAGCTCGTTGCTGTATTGTGATGGCCATCACAGGGGGATTTTTCTTAACAGGCCCGGTATATCGCTGGTGAGAGGAACAGGAAGGCATCAGAGCAGAGGCCGGTGTTGCCCGCCTCTGCTCTGCAAGGCTCAGTCGAGTTCCTGTTCGGCGAAGAGCGCAGGCAGGAAGTACTGCAGCATCTGCATTTCCTGAAGCGCGTGTTTACCCAGTTCGTCGGTAAAGCCAGGCATTACCCAGTTGAGGAAGAACGGCACGTTGAAAGTTGAGCGCATCACAATGCCATCGCCTGTGGCGTTCATCTGGTATTCGTGAATCATGTCCTGAGGCATGATCCCGCTCAGGCCATCAAGGTCTGTTTTTGCATACAGCCAATGGTTGTATTCAACGCGTTCAGCAGCATCTTCTTTTGGTAGCCAGGTGATCAGCAGGGCGTTTTTGTAGGGCCCCAGATATTCGACAACCCGCTGGACCGCACCCACTGAGTAGGTGGTGTTGTTTGGGCTGGATGGCGCCTCGAGCCATTCAAAGCTGAGGTGAGCGGTCGGGTGCCAGCGTTGGTAGCGGTAGGTGCTGTCAATGTTATCCCACCACCAGTTCATCATGTCGGGAGTCAGGCCTTTAATTTCCTGGTCGACAATCACTGTACGGAGCCAGAAGCCATTCTTCTCTACACGATAGGTGCCACGGGATTCGAGTTCTTCTTCAATGAATTCTTCCTGAAACATATCCGGCAGGAAGTCAGTCATATTGTTCAGGTCAGTACGCAGGTGTTCGGTGACTGTGGCGCGGATACCCGGGAAGGCAACAGCAACGACATCAGGGAGAAGCAGCGTTGCATGAACATCGGTCCCGGTCAGGCTTTCATCCGGGGCATAGTCGTACACCAGCCAGCCATTGCCCGGCACTGAGAGATCTTCAAGGCCACGGAAGCGGATTTCCGCGACCAGCTGATAGTCGCCTGCGGCGGTGTTAAAAGGCTCGTCCCAGGTCACCTGAGTGTCTATGGTAAAACCACCCAGGTATTCCGTCAGGTTCTGAACTGTACCTGTGGCCAGTTCCAGGGTCGCTGCATCTGCAGGGGGAACGACCAGCTCGTAGCCCACATGGTGTTCTGGATTCCAGTCAATAAAGCGCTCCTCGGTGCGGATGTTATTCCACCACCAGTCGAGCATCTCCGGAGCCACGTCTTCAATATTCTGATCGAACTCCAGGGCGATGCTATAGCCTTCCGGGAGTCCGGCCTGAGCATTGCCAGCCGCAATCACCAGCGCGAGTGTAGTCAGGGTTTTTTTCATGTTCAGATCCTTTTGGTATTTTTATAGTACGATTGGATTATATTGGTAGGACGCCCCTTTGCAACCACATCTGAGGCCAGAATTCGTCAGGAAACATGCATAGGAGGGGCAGGGAAGGTATGATCAGACTAACAATAAGAGAGTGAATTGCAGTGAGAGAAGCCAGAAGCCCCGGCCGTCGCAGTGCCGATGAAGCCGCCCGTACCCGCCGGGCTATCCTTGATAATGCGTTGCGCCTGTTCTCAGAGAAGGGCTTTGATCTGACCAGTGTGCGTGAAATTGCC
This sequence comes from uncultured Thalassolituus sp., assembly GCF_950066645.1. Lineage (GTDB taxonomy): Bacteria > Pseudomonadota > Gammaproteobacteria > Pseudomonadales > Oceanobacteraceae > Thalassolituus. The sequence continues at coordinate 31,090 of NZ_CATMFB010000014.1, forward strand.
GCAGCGTCCGATATCAGCCATGGTGTTCTTCGTTATCACTTCGGGTCTAAGATGGATATCTGGATCAGTGTGATGGATCGCGCCTTTGATCTGTATCGCGAAGAGATGATGCCCGTGGTTGAAGCGGCGGTAGATTCTGATAACGCCCTCGAAGCCTTCCGTAAGGTGGTCTCAGTTTTTATCCGCCTGACGTGTGAACGACCTGAGTTCGCACGGTTATTCATTCGTGAAACCAGCCAGCAGGGGCCGCGTGCAGATTACTGTCAGGCAAACTTTTCGGCCCTGCACCTGGCCATTGGCGAGCTGTTCAATCGAGCGCGGAGTCAGTCGTCAGCGTTAGAGTTTCATTCTAACGACTCGTTCTTTTATGCCCTGATGAGTCTTACTCACTTCCGTCTGTTACATCCCGGAGTGGCGTTTGCGCCTGAGCTGCAAGACAGTGAACAGGTTCAGGCCCTGGTCATGAAGGTGCTTTTCCGCTGAAAACATTGCCTGATCCCTTAAATAATGCGGGCAAGGTCACATTACCGATCTTCTTTGTAGGACATTTCTTACACAGCATTGAGTAGTGTCTCAATAGCGTCTAGGCTGGTATTAACTAACCGGATGTTCACAGTACAGGGTGTTGTACGTCATTCAGAGGAAAAAACGCATGAACCTTACTTTGCTGAGGTCTCTGGGAGTCGCTGCTGTCTCTGTTATGAGCCTCACGTCACTGAGCGTATCTGCTGCTGACGAGACTGCTCCTGAGACAGAAAGCCCGGTAGTGATTGCCATTCCGAATTTTGATGATGACCCTGAGAACGGCATAGAACATCCGTTAGTAGAATTCATCCGCACCTGGGAGGGGCTCTCGGGTCGCGAGCTGTTGATTGAGCGCTTTCCTTTTAAACGTTCAATGAAAATGGCTACCTCCGGTCAGGCCGACTTTCACTTTCCTCTGATCAGAGATCCGGAAGTCGATGCCGCGGGTCTGCCGTTTGATTATTCAAGCACCCGTATTACTACCGTGAATTTCGTGCTCTACACCCGTGAGGGTGAGACGATTGATATGGAACATCCGGAGAACTACCGGTTGACGACCCACGGTGGACACGGAAATCTGTTTCCGTTCCCGATTGAGGAAGATTACTCAGTAGAAGGGTCGCTGATGAAGCTGAAGACTGGCCGTATCGACGGGTATATCTTTGCCGACAATGCTGGCGACCCGGTGATTCTTGAACTGGGTCTGACAGGTATTCAACGCAGTCTGTACAAAGTGTACGACGTCCATGCAGTGATTGAACGGGGGCCGCGTGGAGAAGCTGCCGATCAGTTCATCACCGACACTATGAACAAAGCCCGCGAGGCCACTCTGCCGGCGGTTGTTCAGGGTATTCCATACAACGACTGGCAACCACGCGAGCATGTGACGCCCGCGGTGGTTCAGAAGTAAGACGTTTACTGGCTGAGCCAGTGGTTGATCTGATCTGAGGCAAGGCGGATCAGGTCGCCCTGTGCCAGATTTACGTCGATCAGATGCAGGCCCCATCCTTTCACTACAATCAGCTCTCCCCGATATTCGTCGGCCCTTGGGTCGTCGGCATCAATCTCTATGCTTACCTCAAGATAATGAGTGCCGTCGCTGTTGCGGATACATTGACCAGAGAACTGTCCGGGAACGCTGTAAAAATCCGCTTTATTGCGGGCCGACAGGTTTTTCCACCAACTGCGGTACGGGCCACCACTGCCTTTTATTGCCAGTAACACATCAAATGCATAGGGCTGATCAAACGGCAGGCGCACGTCCAGAGCTTCTTCACCTCCGGCGAGCGCAGCGGGATGGGTGCAGGCCATCTCAAAACCTTCTGATGGGGCTGCGCCGAAGCGGGGTGTTGCCAGTTCCGGGTCATCCTGACGGAAGCTGGAGTAAGCAACCACACAGCCACTCTGGCCTCCATGAGAACAGAGTGGTGTTTCGCTGAAAGTACCGCCGATGGTGCCGCCGACCGGTACTTCAATACCGGTACCGATCAGATGCGCAGCGACCAGGCGGGACTGCCGCTCGGGTTGACCCTCAAACTCTTCCTGAATCAGTCGCGCCAGCAGGCGGGCCCCCTGGGAGTGCCCGACGAGCAGAACGCCGCGTCCCTGATTTTCATGGGTCAGATAATGCAGAAAGGCATTACGGACATCGGCATAGGCGGTTTCGTTAGCTGCGGCCAGGGTGTCTTCTGACACAAGACCGTCACCCAGAGCGCCTATACCCAGATAGGTAAGAGTCCGCTGACGGTAAACCGGAGCGTACTGGCGACAGATTTCTCCGTAACGACCGAATTGAATGGCGGTGGTGTCTTTTTCCTGAGCATCCGGACGCAGGTTGCTACTGGCTGTGATATCCGTCGAGGCCGTCGGGTACACATAAAAGCAGTCGATCGCCGGAGAGGATTCGATATATCCCGGCATAACCGAGCTGCTGCCGTTGGCTGCGACCGAAATAAACGACTGATCCCGCTGGCAGACGTTGTTGTTGTCAGCCAGTTGCGGATGGCAGAGCCACAGGTCGTTGTCGCTGTAATCCGGATCTTCGGCTGCGTTCAGCAGTGCAGACGGTGTCAGCAGCAGAGCAACGAGTATCAGCTGAAAAATGCGCATCATGATTCCTTATTATTTTTTCAGAGCATTCTACGCGGTGGATTCCTGCAGTCACTGACCGAACTGACAGGGTTACGAACTGGCCTGCAAAGCGGCGTTGCTTTAAGAGGGAGCAGAAGAGGGACAGAAGAGAAAAACAAAGACACAGGGCACGAAGAAAGCGTGCCCTGTGTGATCAGAATTGCAGGTTGGTCGTGATTACTGAGAGGTCAGCTGATCCTCTTCGCCCTTATAGTAGGCCTCGACGCGTGGATTCATCACTTTAAACCAGAGTGAAGGAATCAGAGCGAGAACCACCATGGTGGCGTAACCGCTTGGCAGCTGTGGGCTTTCGTCGTGGTGACGCAATACCTGATAACGACGTTTCGGATAGGCGTGGTGATCTGAGTGACGCTGCAGCTGTACCAGGAAGAGGTTGGTCAGCAGGTAGTTGCTGTTCCAGGAATGGTGGATCGTCGTACGCTCATAGCGACCGTTCTCCAGCTTGCGGCGATGCAGACCGTAATGTTCGATGTAGTTGACGATCTCCAGCAGAGTGAATGCGAAGAAACTCTGAGCGAAGAAGTAAGCCACGCCTTCCCAGCCCCAGATCAGACCGCTGGCAACGGCCAGCAGGGCCGAAATGCTGTACCACCAGATCAGCTCATTGCTCAGGCTGAAAGGTGACTTACCCTTACGACGCAGTTGTGCCGCTTCAAGCTTCCACGCATTAAGGAAGTTGTGCAGGTAAGCGTGTGGCAGAAACTGATAAAGAGTCTGGTTGTAGCGTGATGACGAGGCGTCTTCAGGCGTAGAAACATGCACGTGATGGCCACGGACGTGCTCCACTTTAAACCCGGCGTAGCAGACGGTAGACAGCAACAGACCACCCACCCACTGCTCAAGACGGCTGTCTTTGTGAATCAGCTCATGACCGACATTGATTGCCACAACGCCGCCCAGTGTACCGATGGACATGGCCAGGCCAATCTGTCCCAGCAGACCGATCTCAGGGCTGGTAAACAGGAAGCCCGCGTAGGTGATCGCAGCGACCTGGAAGGGCAATGTCATGATCGTGAGAAAACGGTACCACTTCTCTTCAGACATGGCTGGCACGTCGTCTTTTTCGTCAGGGTTAAACGGGTCCTGACCAACGATGTGATCAAGCACCGGAATCACACCGAATACAAATACGATTGGAAAGAAGAACCAGAGGTCGTTCATGCCAGTGTAGCGCCAGATTTCGCCCACCAGAGGTACCAGCAGTGCTGGAATCAGTACCAGCAGGTAACCCAGCTTCTTCAGCTGCATACGCCAGTCATCAGCACGGATGGTTTGAGCAGTAGCCTGTGTCATACGTTGATCCTTGTCAGGGTTTTTATAGTTTGATTGTTATATTGTCCTACAATCTAACAGATCCAGATCTGAGTAACAGGTGCGACTGAGACAAATGACGGCTGAATTCCGTGGCAGTTTGGCCTGATGTGTTACTATGCGCGCGGATATGGCCTTCCTGAATGTTTTATGAAATTTGTTGCACACGAAAGTCTGGCAGAAAAAATCGCAGCGCATCTGGCTGAAAGGATCATTAAAGGTGAGCTGGTCTCGCGTGAGCGGATTCAGGAAGCCCGGGTGGTTGAAGAGTTGCAGGTCAGTCGCGGTTCGGTCCGTGAAGCCCTGTTATTGCTGGAATCCAGGCACCTGGTGACCATACTTCCGCGTCGTGGTGCTATGGTGGCCGAGTTGACCCCAGACCGGGTGCACGGGCTTTACGACGTCTATGAGGCACTGCTGACACTGCTGGCAACCCGCGTGGCAGAACTCTGGACCGAAGAGAACAAAATGCCACTGTTAAATCAGGCCATGGCACTTCAGGCTCCTGAACTTCAGCGTGACAAGTACCGCTTTATGTTGGCGGGCTTCGACCTGATGCGCGCAGCCTGTGAACTGATCGATAATTCCTACCTGTCGACAATGCTCAGTGATCTGCAGCCGGCGATTCAGCGCACCTACGCGCTGTCTATCCGTTTTTCTGAACAGGGTCTGGAAAAGAGCCGGCAGTTTTTTGCCAAAGTAGTCGAGCTGATTCTGGCGCGCCGGACAGCCGAACTTCAGCCGGTTTTCCGTGAATTCAGCCAGTATCAGCGCCAGTTAGTGCTGGACGCCATGGACAACGCTGCACAGGCTGACTGAGCCGGATTCACCCGGGTTCAGCCCCGGAGTAACTGTGATACTATCGGAGCATTCTGTTGCCCGCGGTAGATTACAAGGAAACCGGCTCCGACTATGCGCCTCAAAGCGATCCGCCTCTCCGGATTTAAATCGTTCGTCGACCCGACGACAGTTCCCTTTAATACCAATCTGACCGGTATTGTCGGACCCAATGGCTGTGGTAAATCCAATACCATTGATGCCGTACGCTGGGTGATGGGCGAGAGCTCTGCCAAGTACCTTCGTGGCGACGCTATGACCGACGTTATTTTTAACGGTTCGTCAGAGCGTAAGCCGGTAAGTAAAGCCAGTGTTGATCTGGTTTTCGACAATTCCGATAAGACCCTGCGTGGCGAATATGCCCAGTACAACGAAATCAGCGTACGCCGCCAGGTTACCCGCGACGGTCAGTCGACCTACTACCTGAACGGCACAAAATGCCGGCGTAAAGACATTACCGACATCTTCCTGGGAACCGGGCTCGGCCCGCGCTCATACGCCATTATTGAGCAGGGAATGATTTCGCGGCTTATTGAAGCCAAACCTGAAGAACTGCGTGTGTATGTTGAAGAAGCGGCGGGTATTTCCAAGTACAAAGACCGCCGTCGTGAAACCGAAAACCGCATGCGCCGGACGCAGGAAAACCTGGAGCGCCTCAGCGACATCCGCGATGAGCTGGAGCGACAGCTCGCTCATCTGCAACGTCAGGCTCAGGCCGCCGAAAAATACAAACTTCTGAAGGCCGAAGAGCGGACTAAAAAGGCCGAACTGCTGGCTATCCGCTGGACCGGACTGAATAAGGAATACGAATCGCGGGAGCAGACCATCCGCGAGCATGAAGTGCGCTTTGAAGCCCATATGGCCCGACAGCGTGCTGCTGATGCCGGCATTGAAGAGCTGCGACTGGATCATCAGGCCAGAACCGACGCGTTTAATCAGGCTCAGGGGCGTTTCTACGAGGTGGGTAACCGCATTGCCCGCCAGGAACAGAAAATCGAGCACCAGTCGCAACTTGCACTGCAGCTGGATTCTGATCTGGCTGAAGCTGAGAAAACCCTGCTCGATAATCAACGTCAGCTGGAGCAGGATCAGCTTCAGCAGGAAGATATTGCAGAGCAGCGGATGTTGCTCGAACCGGAGCTTGAGATGCTTCAGGCCGGCGAAGAAGAGCAGGCTGAAGCCTTGCTTGAAGCCGAAGAAGCGCAGCGTCTGTGGCAGTCCGAGTGGGATACCTTTACGCAACGGGCCAGCGAGCCAACGCGCCGGGCCGATGTTGCCCAGAGCCGCATACAGGCAACTGAACAGCAGTTGCTGAGGCTCGAACAACAGATCCAGAAACTGCAGGCGGAAAAAACTCAGCTGACCGAAGACCCGGACGCCGAAGAGTTTGCCATGCTGCAGGAAGAAGTCAGCGAAGCCGAGCTCAAGGCCGAAGAGCATCAGGGCCGGGTTGAAGAGATACGTCATCAGCTTGAAGAAGTGCGTGAAGATACCGAGCGCCGTCGCAAAGAGCTCGATGAAGGTCGCCAGCGCCTGCAGCAGATGCTGGGCCGTAAGGCAACGTTAGAAGCGCTGCAGAAAGCGGCGTTGGGGCAGGGCAGCGAAGGCGTCAGCCACTGGCTGGAGAGTCATCAGCTGGCTCGGCGGCCAAGACTGGCACAGCAGATCAGTGTGAGTGAAGGTTGGGAAGCCGCTGTTGAAACCGTGCTCGGTGATTATCTTCAGGCGGTGCTGATGGATACGCTGGACCCGGTGTCGTCCTGGTTGTCTGGTTTTACCGACGGCACCCTGACCTTGTGGCAACAGAGCCCTGCAGAGCCGGCGCCTGCTGGCAGCCTTGCCGATAAAGTGAACTCCAGTGTTAACCTCAGCAGCCTGCTCGCTAATGTTCGTACAGCAGACGATCTGCCGTCAGCTCTGGCGTTGAGAGGCAGTCTGGCCCCTCATGAATCAGTGATTACTCCGGACGGCATCTGGATTGGGCCACATGGCCTCAGGGTCGCCCGGGATCAGGACAATGAAGGCGGCGTACTTGCCCGTCAACAGGAACTCGAACTGCTCGACGCCGAGGCAGACGACCTTGATATGTCGGTGGAAGAGTGGGAAGCAGATCTTGATTCGGCCCTGATGCGTCAGCGTTCCCTCGAACAGCAGCGGGAGCAGGCGCAGCAGGAGTGGCAGGCAGTGTCCCGCCGCCTGGTCGAGCAGAAATCACGCTTGTCTGCACAGCAGGCAAAAGCCGAGCAGTTGCGCCTGCGCACCGATAAACTTGAGCAGACGCTGGCAGAGACACAGGAAACCCGCCAGCTGGAGCAGGAATCTCTCGCTGAACTCCGTCTGGAGTGGCAGGAGGCGATGAGCGCAGTGGACGATGATGCTGGCGAACGTGAGCGGCTGCAGTCACGCAAAGTATCCATCAGTCAGGCTCTGCAGCAGGCCAGATTGGCAGCAGGACAGCAGAAAGACCGCCTGCACCAGCTTCAGCTTCAGGTGCAGACACTCAATAGCCGTGAAGAAGGTATCCGTCAGGCCATTGAACGCCTGAGTGACTCCATTCGCAGAGCGAAGGAGAGGCGCGAGCAGATCGTCGCAAGCCAGAACCGGGATCATTCTGCAGACCTCGAATTGCTGCGGGCTGAAATGGAAGCGCTGCTCGAAGAGCGGCTGCAGGCAGAACAGGTGATGACAGAGGCCCGCCATGCTCTGGAGCAGGCGGACACCCGACTCCGACAGCTTGAGCAGGAGCGTTCAGAAGCCGAGCAGGAGGCTCTGGCCGAGCGCAATACTCTGGAGAAAGTGCGCATGGAATGTCAGGCGCTGGATATCCGTCGCAACGCTCTGGTTGAGCAGTTGAGCGAAGATCGTCTGAGCATGGCAGAAGTGCTCGACAGTCTGCCTGAGAACGCGGAAGAAGACGCCTGGGTCGCAGAGCTGGCGCGCATTGGTGAACGCATTCAACGACTGGGCGCGATCAACCTGGCGGCAATTGAAGAGTATAAGCTGCAGTCTGAGCGGAAAGTCTATCTGGATGCACAGAACGAAGATCTGGAGAAGGCGCTTGCGACACTGGAGGGGGCGATTCAGAAAATCGACCGCGAAACCCGTAACCGTTTCCAGGAAACGTTTGAGCGCATGAACTCCGGGCTGGCCGATCTGTTCCCGAAAGTGTTTGGTGGCGGACACGCGTCACTGGAACTGACGGGTGATGATCTGCTCAGCACCGGGGTGGCGATCATGGCGCGCCCACCCGGGAAGAAAAACAGCACGATTCACCTGCTGTCCGGCGGCGAAAAAGCACTGACAGCGATTGCTCTGGTGTTCTCCATCTTTCAGTTAAACCCGGCGCCTTTCTGTATGCTGGATGAAGTGGATGCCCCATTGGACGATGCCAACGTCGGGCGCTACGCCCGTCTGGTGAAAGCCATGTCGGAGAAGGTGCAGTTTATCTACATTACCCACAATAAAATCGCCATGGAAATGGCCGATCAGCTGATGGGCGTCACCATGCACGAGCCGGGTGTATCCCGCTTGGTATCTGTGGATATTGAAGAAGCTGCAGACATGGTGGAAAGCGCCTGACGGCCCGATGACAAATAATCCCGGGAACTTTGTCCCGGGAGTGTTCTCTCTGTCATATAGAGACTAAAATACGCCCGGCGGTTTCAGGAATGAGATTGCCATGATCTAATACCGATTTGCAGCAGAGTGTCATCGCTGTAGTTACTTTTTTTGATACACGCTTAACAGGCAGAGATCCGAGGACAATATGGAGTGGAGCTGGCGCACCGTCTTAATACTGATAGGGTTGTTAGGGATGGCAGCCATACTGGTAGATGGTTTCCGCAGAATGCAACGGAACCGGGCAGAAGCGCTGAAACTGGACGTGGGTCCGGTCGCGGATGTTACCGAAGAAGATGAATACAACCCGGAACTGCCAGGAAAAGTCCGCGTAGTAAAACCGGCGGATGACAGTTACAACAGCCGTTTCCGCGATGCTCAGCCGATCCGTCCCAAGGTGTCTGCCGAAGAAGCAGTGTCACAGAAAGAAGCGGTGTCACCGAAAGAAACGACACAACAGAAAGAAACGACACAACAGAAAGAAACGACACAACAGAAAGCAAGCTCCTCCCGGGCAGAAGACACCGATGCGGCAACTGTGTCTGTGGTAGCGGCACCTGAGAGCACTGCAGTAGTAGCCCCATCTGTCACTCCCCCAGTGGCGGACGTTGAGGACGAAGACGATCTGGATCTGCAGCCGATGCGCGCCGCACAAGACGATGATGATATCGAACCTGACAGTCTGTCCACCGACACTGAGATGCCGGTCATTCCTCAGTCGCCTCTGATTCCGACGCCCAAGCCTGTGAATCTCGATGAGAAAGTCCCGGTACTTCTTGATGTCGAAGAGCTTGGGGACGAAGAGTCATTTGCCGAGGGAATCATCTCTGCGCCACGGGTCGTCAGTAACGCAGACGCTGCTCGGGTACCTGCGCCAGAAAAGAACACTACGCCGGCGGCAGAGCAGAGTACTGCCAGGGTCGAAGACAAGAACGAAGACGACAGCGCGGACGACGAGCTTCCGGTTGTTGAAGACCCCGAGACCATCAACGACCCTCACCTGGAGCAGGAGCTTGAAGATCTGCCGCCGGATGAGACGGATACCCCTTATAACGTGATTTACGCGGGGCCGGGCGCTGAAGTACTGGCACGTCGTCCTGAGCCTGAGCTGGTATTGGTCATCCATACCATTGCCCGCAACCCTGAAGGTTTCCGTGGTGAAGATCTGCTGATGCTGTTTAACAGCTGCGACCTGCGCTACGGCGAGAAAGATATTTTCCATCGGTTTGAAGAAGCGGGCGGCGAAGGCTGTATCCAGTTCTCGGTCGCGCAGATGCGCAACCCCGGTGTGTTTAATCCGGCGACCATGGCAGACGAAAGCTTCAGTGGATTAAGTTTCTTTATGAGTCTTCCGGGGCCTGCACGGCCGCTGGAGGCTTACGAAGCCATGTCAGAAATGGCGATGGCGGTATCACGTAACCTGAAAGCCGATGTGCTTGATGGCAGTCACAGCGCCATGACTCCGCAGACGATGGAGCATGAGCGTCAGCAGATTCTGGATTTTGAACGTCAGCGTCGTCTGGCGGCGAAAAAGAAAAAACTATGAGCCAGCAGGAAGACATGTTTTCAGAAGAGCCCGTTGCGGGCTCTTCTGCTTCTGTAGCCACGCAGATCGACGAACTGCGTGAGCAGATCAATCATCACAATCACCTTTACTACGTGCTCGATGAGCCTGCGTTGCCTGACGCTGAATACGATCGCTTAATGCGGGAACTGCAGCGCCTGGAGGCTGAACATCCGCAGCTGATTACTCCTGATTCTCCGACTCAACGGGTTGGTGGTGCGCCACTGGCAGGTTTTCAGGAAGTCCGTCACGAACGCCCTATGTTATCTCTGGATAACGCGATGAACGCCGAAGAGTTTTCAGCGTTTTATCAGCGCGTTCAGGATCGTCTGAAATCGGACAATGATATTGAGTTTGCCTGTGAACCTAAGCTGGATGGTCTTGCGATCAGCCTGCTTTATGTTAACGGCGTACTGGAGCGTGCTGCCACCCGTGGTGATGGTGAAACCGGCGAAGATGTTACCCAGAACGTACGGACAATTAAAAATATCCCGCTGCGTCTTCGCGGAAGTGCGATTCCGGCCCGGATCGAAATCCGCGGTGAAGTGTATATGCCGAAAGCGGGGTTCGAAGCGTACAACGAACGGGCGCGTGCAGACGGTACAAAACTGTTTGCTAACCCCCGTAATGCTGCTGCAGGGTCGTTGCGCCAGCTGGATTCCCGCATCACAGCGCAGCGCCCACTGGAATTCTGTGCGTACAGTCTGGGTGTAGTCAGTGATGATTTTTCATTGCCTGCTACCCACAGCGAAACCTTGCAACAGGTTCAGGCCTGGGGCGTCCGTATTAATGAAGAAATGCGGGTGGTTTCGGGGCTGGACGAGGCTGAGAAATTTTTCACCGCTCTGGGTGAAAAACGACATTCACTGGCCTACGAAATTGATGGCACCGTATTTAAAGTAAATTCACTGGCGCTTCAGGAAACTCTTGGTTTTGTTGCCCGTGCACCTCGCTGGGCGATTGCTTATAAGTTTCCGGCGGTGGAAGAGCTGACAGAACTACTTGATGTCGATTTTCAGGTTGGCCGCACAGGCGCATTAACGCCTGTGGCGCGTCTGAAGCCTGTGCATGTGGCGGGTGTGACCGTGAGCAATGCCACACTGCACAACATGGATGAGATTGAACGTCTGGGCGTAAAAATTGGCGACACTGTGATTATCCGTCGTGCAGGAGATGTTATTCCTCAAGTTGTTTCCGTGGTGCCGGACCGTCGTCCGGCAACGGCCAGAGATATTGAGTTACCGCCTGTCTGCCCGGTGTGTGAATCTCAGATTGAACGGGTTGAGGGGGAGGCTGTTGCGCGGTGTACCGGTGGACTGGTGTGCTCGGCTCAGCGTAAAGAAGCGATTAAACATTTTGCTTCCCGTAAAGCTCTCGATGTCGAAGGGCTGGGCGACAAACTGATCGATCAGATGGTGGATGCCGGACTGATTGATACGCTCGATGATCTGTTCCACCTGACCCAGGAAGACGTTGCGGGTCTGGAACGGATGGCGGAGAAGAGTGCAGCCAATGTACTGAACGCTCTGGAAAAAGCGAAAGAAACGACACTCAGTCGCTTTATTTATTCTCTGGGAATTCGTGAAGTGGGTGTCGTTACGGCCAATAACCTGGCGTCACACTTCGGGTTTCTTGATCGCATTATGTCGGCGTCGCAGGACGCGCTGATTGCCGTGCCGGATATTGGCGATATTGTGGCCGCGCATGTCGTTAATTTCTTTTCTGAAGAACACAACCGCACAGTGATCGAACAACTGCGTAAAGCCGGCGTTCACTGGGCAGAAAGTGAACCACAGCAAGCCTCAGAAGATGGCCCTCTGGCAGGCAAAGTCGCAGTGGTCACCGGAACTCTGTCCGGCATGACCCGGGACGAAGCTAAAGCGGCACTGGAGTCACTGGGAGCCAAAGTCACAGGCAGTGTTTCTGCTAAGACGGATCTGCTGGTGGCAGGGGAGAAGGCCGGATCAAAGCTGGCTAAAGCACAGAACCTGGGTGTGGATGTGCTCGACGAAGCTGCTTTTATCGCGCTGCTGAACGAGCATAATCTCTGATACGTCTGCCAGAGCTTAAGAATAAAGCTCTGGCAGTGATTCTTCCTGTGTGCGCTCCGTATTCTGACGGAGCGCTTTTTCAACGAGATTCAGGATTCCCTGACCATTAAATGCACTGTTGCTCTTATTGCTGTAGAGAGTGGCATCCAGCTCGGCCAGCGCGGCACTGAGACGCACGTCGTTTAACCATACCTCCACTTCGGCGACGGAGCTGATGTTCCAGCCAGACGCTGCAGCTGCCCAGGCGATCAGACTGCTGCGGATGGCAGCAGGATCATTATTCTGACAGGCACGACGGAAATCGCGCCAGAGGCTTCGCGTATCGGTCTGGGGTACCAGCTCTTCCCGGGGTTCTGTGCGGGCGGGGGACCGCCGACGGAACAGCAGGACTAAGGTTATGAGGTTGGTAATCACCAGCAGGGCGACCATAGCCATCCAGTAACGGCTGTCACCCTCGGGCAGGGTGAGTGTCACCGCGGGAGTATCAGAGGCGGTCTGCAGTGGTTCTGGCTGATTCCCTGATATTGCCGGTGCTTTGGCTTCCGCAACCACCACCGAGCGGGCGGGTAATACCGCATATTCGATGGTGTTGGTCAGGGTATTCCACCAGGGGATACGGATTTCTGGCAGCGTCATTTTTCCGGGCTGTGTCGGTACCAGAGCAACGCTCTGAACCACATTCGACACCATGCCCTGTTCCGTTACCTGGGTATCATCCTGGGTCTGATCCGGGTAGTAACGCAGTGAGTCGATTTCGGGCATCGGAATCGGGGGAATCTGGCCTTTGCTCAGTCCTGTCGCCTGAATGGTCATGGTCCGGGTGACCGGTTCGCCAACGCGCCATTCGCTGAGGTCGCGGCTGAACTCTTCACTGATGTCGAATTTGCTGGCGGGTATCCAGGGCGCCTGAGGATAGTTTTTCGGGATAGGTTTGATGTCCAGCTCAATGGGTTTGCTGATGACACTGTCGGAGGTTCCCCGGAAGCGGTCATACCGGTTGGGAATGCGTGCAGTAAAGCGTTGCCCCGGAATAACAATGGTGCCTGCCTTTTCCGGAAAAATGGCATAGCGACGTTCGTAAACGCCGACGCGTTTGCCGTCGACAACAGTCACATACTGTTTGGCGTCCATCAGCGGCTGAACCCGTGCCCCAACCACCGTGAATTCAGAGAGGTTGGCGTCGTCGTGATTGACGGTGTAATACAGCCTTTCGATGTACAGCAGTTGCTCCTGCACGTAGTGAGTGCCGCTCGACACTTCTACTTCGAAATAGAAATTGTCGCTGCTTTTCGCTTGCGTATTTGCCTGCTCGCTTACCTGGATACGGATAGGCTCGCTTTTTGCGCCTTTGAATTCGATCGGAGGTATCAGCAACTCGCCGCTGCGGCGGGGAATCAGTGTGAGCGTCCAGTCGGTGTAAGAACTGTTTTTGCCATTATTAAAGCTGATCTGCTGGCTCTGATTTTTACTGACGACGTCCCACTCCCGGTCGAGCGGACGCCAGTCTGGCGATGAAAAGCCCGCCATATCGGTGTAGCGAACCTGAAGCGTTACGGCATCTGAGCGACCAATCTCTTTCCGGTCTACGCTCGCAAGCAGTTCTGCCGCCCAGGTCGCAGGCGCAGCAAGCATAATTAAGAGTACTAATCCGATCTGCCTTACCATAAGACATCCTCTTCACTGGTGTCGCCACTCTGACGGTATTGATACAGAAACTTCCGTTGCATCAGTAAGCCCGGGTTGTCCGGAACCTGATTCAGCAATGAATCCATGGCTGCCCGCTCTTCGCGGGACATAGTGTCAGCGTCTGCAGGACGCGCCCGCGTCTGTTGCTCTTTCTGATCGCCGGTATCATCGTTATCTCCGGCATCGGACTGTTGAGTAACGCTTTGTGTTTCTTCTTCGCCGCTTGGCTGATCCTGGTTGGCCTGGGCCTTCTGGGCCGCCTGCTCGTCAGCGTATTTGTCGTCCTGCTGTTTCTGATTCTGCTGGCTTTGAGAATCCTGACTCTGCTGGCTTTGAGAATCCTGATTCTGCTGGTTCTGAGAGTCCTGACTCTGCTGGTTCTGAGAATCCTGACTCTGCTTGTTCTGGGAGTCCTGATTCTGCTGGCTCTGGGAATCCTGATTCTGCTGGTTCTGAGAATCCTGACTCTGCTTGTTCTGGGAGTCCTGATTCTGCTGGTTCTTAGAATCCTGATTCTGCTGGTTCTTAGAATCCTGATTCTGCTGGTTCTGTGAATCCTGCTGCTGTTGTTCCTGTTGCTCTTTCAGCTGTTTAACCGTGTCCAGATTCTGCTGAGCCTGCGGAAACTCAGGCTGTTTCTCCAGTGCTGTTTCGTAGGCCTCGATAGCATCCTCCAGGCGGCCGGCCTGGGCGAGTGCGTTCCCGCGGTTGTAGTCAGCTGTCGCAGTATCGGACGTACTGAAATCTTCCGCAGCGGCTTCAAAATTGCCAGCGCGATAATTCGCGCTCGCACGCCACTGCGGGTCTTCAAATTTCTGAGCGGCGGCTTCCGGGGCGCTCTCCAGTAATGCCTGCCCCTGCTGATCCCGGGTTTGCCAGAGGTCCTGAAATTCAAAGGCGTAGGAAGGCTGAGGCAGGCTCATGACGGCAATCAGCGCGACACCGAAAAGCACACCCCGGCGGAAGCTGAACAGCGCCACGGGAAGAATCAGTAAGATCAGCCAGAAACCGTTATCACTCCATTCGACGATGGTCCGCTCGTCCTCAACGTTTGCCTCCGGACCCGGCCCACTGAGAAGGCTTTTCCAGTCGCTGTCGTCGTAGGTAAGGGTACGCCAGCGGCTTCCTGTTGCTGTATAAAGAGACTGCAGAGGTGCTGTGTTGAGTTGTGGAATCACGATATTGCCCGACCCGTCTTTCAGGAAGCCCTGGTCACCTAAAGGAACCGGAGCCCCTTCCGCCGTGCCAATGGCAATGACAGACAGCGCAGCACTGGCAGGCATGGTGGCCTGAATCCGCGCGACATCTTTGTCCTGAATTCCGTCAGTCAGCAGCAGTATCTGTGCCTTCGGCAAACCCGAATCTGTCATCAGTTGTGCGGCCAGTTGCAAGGCTTTATCCGGGCGACTGCCGGGCTTAGGCATGATTTCCGGAGAAAGCGATGTCAGCAGATGCTCAATGGTGGCGTTATCGTCAGTAAAGGGCACCACCGTATGTGCATCTCCTGCGTAGGCGATCACGGCGGTCACTCCGTCCTGACGACCCCGCAGAATATCGGTCGCTTTGCGTACTGAGCGTACTGCGCGTGTCGGAGCGATATCCTGCGAGCCCATCGACAGCGACATATCCATCAGAATGACCAGAGCGTCGGGGTTACTCATCACTGGCACGGCTTTGCGTTCCCAGGCCGGGCCGGCAATGGCGAGGCTCGCCAGTATCCAGCAGACAATCACTGCCCACAGGCCCGCGGTGCTCTTACGCCCCGGAACGTTATCCAGCATGTAGCCACGCAGATGCTCGTCAATATGCTGCTGCCAGTCGCCGCGCTGCAGCGTCTGCCGGAACAGCACAATGGCTGCTATTAGTGCAGGCACCAACAGCAGAAGCCATTCAGGGCGGAGGAAATGAAACTGTGTGATAAATGCATTCACCGGCGTCGCCCTCCATACACAAAGGCAATCACAAAG
Source organism: uncultured Thalassolituus sp. (assembly GCF_950066645.1). Lineage (GTDB taxonomy): Bacteria > Pseudomonadota > Gammaproteobacteria > Pseudomonadales > Oceanobacteraceae > Thalassolituus. The sequence goes on from NZ_CATMFB010000014.1 coordinate 46,800, forward strand.
CTGATCAACAGTGCGGCCAGTAGCGGCCAGTGAAAAAGGCTGGTTTGTGGACGGTAGACTTTCTGTTCCCGCTCTGTGGGTTCAAGCTGATCAATCAGACCATAGATCTGACTGAGTTCACTGGTGTCCCGGGCGCGATAGAAACGTCCTGCGGTCAGGTCTGCGATTGTTTGCAGGCTTTCCTCGTCCAGTTCGCGGGACGGGTTAATAGTACGGCTGCCGAAGAATGACGGTACTTCCATTCTGTCGGCGCCCATGCCAATGGTGTAAATACGGATACCGGTCTCGGCTGCCAGTTCGGCCGCACGGATCGGGTCAATGGTACCTGCCGTGTTTTCACCATCGGTCAGCAGCACCAGCACCTGGCTTTCGGCGGGGGTATCGCGCATGCGTTTTGCGGCCAGCGCAATGGCGTCACCGATGGCGGTCTGCTTGCCCGCAAGGCCCAGTGCGGCCTCGTTCATAAACGTACGCACTGTTTCGCGGTCGAAGGTTAGCGGTGTCTGCAGGTAAGCGTTGGAGCCAAAAAGAATCAGTCCGAGACGATCGCCTTCACGCCGGCTGATAAAATCGTTGAGCACATGTTTTACGATCTCCAGGCGGTTTACCGGGCGCCCGTTGAGTTCCATGTCTGCGGTATCCATGCTTCCGGAAATATCGACCGCCAGCATCAGGTCACGGCCTTCGGCGGGCAGTCGGACGGGCTCTCCGATCCAGACCGGGCGGGTGAGTGCCGCCACCAGACAAAGCCAGAGAAGCGTTGGCAGCAGAGCGCCCAGAGTCGAGCGGGAGGTCACAGTCGCGTGATTCTCTGTGCCTGTCTGCCAGAATCCCGTATCGGCGACTTTCAGTGCCGCCTGCTGGCGCGTACGGGCAGGGAGTAACCAGCGGAAAATCAGCGGCAGGGGCAGAAGCGCGAGCGCGTACGGCCAGAGCAATTCAGGCATGGTGCTGCTCCTGTCTGAAACGGGCTTTACGAATCCAGAGCTTGGCCGCTGCTTCAAGCTGATCAGGGTCCAGGTCGGGCAGTGGACGATAAGGGCCTTCGGCAACAGCGAGGGCTAATGCTTCTGAAAATACCGGCCTCGACACCTGCGCATTGAGCCAGTCTGCCCAGGGCTGGCCGGTCAGAGCGAGTGGTGCATTGCCTGCACCCGCGGCACGTGCATAGCGTTTCAGAGTCTGGTTGATATCACTGCAATATGCGCAGAGATCCCCATGGGAGGCGTAGGTTTTCTGAGCCTGCGCGACCAGTGCCTGTGCCAGTGTTTTTCTCCGCCGTTGTTTCAACCAGCGGCGGGTAAACCAGACTCCGGCAATCGCCAGTCCGATACACAGAATCAGCAGCAGCCACCATCCCGGGGCAAGCGGCCATACACCCACGTCGGGTGGGAGAATAATGTCGTTAATCGGAAGCGCCTGACCATTCATATCAGCGACGCCCCCCGCCACCAAGGCCAAAGCCCTGACGGAGCTGATCCAGCGGATCGTTTTCGGTGGTAATAAACGTCAGCGGTGCGCGCAGACGCATTAACCGGGTCTGAAGATCGGCCACTGCCTGTCTCCAGTGCTGCTGGTGTTCCTGCCGTGATTTGTCTGAGACGTGGAGTGACCGCCGTTGGTTGCCATCGGTGACATCGAAGTGCCCGGCAGGCAGGTCGCGCTCAAATGGATCACTGACATGCACTGCCAGCAGGTCGCAGTGGCGGCTGAGTGGATAGAGCACGCGCTCGCACTCATCATCGAATCCTGACCAGTCACTGATGATATAGACTGCGGTCCCGGGGCGGGCGATCCGGGCAATATGCCGGCAGATATCCAGCATTCTCGGAGCCGCTTCTGCCGGCTGTGATACCGGAGTGCTGGCCAGCTGATGAAGATATGCCATCAGCGTTTTGCGGCCGGTATGTGGGCGCAGATCAAATTCGTGAGTGTCGTTAAACACCAGACCTCCCACCCGGTCGCCATGGCTCATGGCCGACCAGGCGAACAGCGCTGCGATGTCGGCGGCAACCACACGCTTCAGAGCCCGGCGGGTGGCGAAATTCATGCTCGCTCGCAGGTCACAACAGATTAAGACCGGGCGTTCCCGTTCTTCGCGGAATACTTTGATATGCGCATCGCCGGTCCGCGCGGTGACCCGCCAGTCCATACTGCGGATGTCATCTCCGGGCTGGTATTCCCGCACTTCCGAAAAGTCGATACCGCGACCGCGCAGGCGGGAAGTATGCGTGCCAGCCTGATCGTTCAGAATTTTTTTCTGACGATGCAATGGCAGAAGGCCCGCCAGAACACGAAGTCCGGCGAGGCGTTCCGCATCAATCTCTGTCCCTGTCGAGAATTCCTGGTGCATCAGGCTACCGGTACGCGCTGTAGTAACTCATCAATGATTGTCTGGGAAGTCATACCACGGGCTTCCGCCTCAAAGCTCAGCAGTATCCGGTGGCGCAGAACATCGTGCGCTACAGCCCGGACATCGTCGGGGCTGACATAGTCGCGACCCGCCAGCCAGGCGTGTGCCCGGGCGCAGCGATCGAGCGCAATGGTGCCACGCGGGCTGGCGCCGAATTCAATCCAGCGATCCAGATCTTCGCTGTATTTACCGGGCTCGCGTGTGGCAATAATCAGTTGCACCAGGTATTGCTCGACGGCATCACTCATGTGCAGTGCCAGCGCTTCCTGACGGGCTTTCAGTATGTCTGCCTGAGTCAGCGGATCAGCGTTGCTGAGCGTCGGGGCCATGGCCTCACCGCGGGCAAGGCGCAGGATTTCCTGTTCTGCAGACGCGTCAGGGTAGTCGATCTTAACGTGCATCAGGAAGCGGTCGAGCTGCGCTTCAGGCAGCGGGTACGTGCCTTCCTGTTCGATCGGGTTCTGAGTCGCCATCACCATAAACACCTGAGGTAATGGGCGGGTGACACCGCCAACTGTCACCTGACGCTCAGCCATGGCCTCAAGGAGTGCGCTCTGAACTTTTGCCGGAGCACGGTTGATCTCGTCCGCGAGAATCAGGTTATGGAAGATCGGACCTGCCTGAAAATCGAAGGTCTGTGTCTGAGGGCGGTAGATCTCGGTCCCTGTGATATCACCGGGCAACAGGTCAGGCGTGAACTGCACCCGTTTGAATTCGCCTTCGATACGTTCGGCCAGTGCATTGATCGCTTTCGTCTTGGCAAGGCCCGGTGCGCCTTCTACCAGAAGGTGCCCATCGGCAAGCAGAGTGAGTATCAGACGTTCGACCAGACGGGGCTGGCCAATGATGCTCGCCTGCAGACTCGTGCGCAGTTGCTGAAATCCTTCCTGTAAGCTCATGTTTATCCTGTCCGGCTCGTTGTTTTTAAAGGGATTTTAGAGGGTTGGTGGGCGGGGTCAATCCTCAGATGGGGCGCGGAAGACAAAGTTTCGGTGAGGTTCGTAAAGGAGAGTCAATCAGACCCGGTAACAACAATGATCTTTATCAGGCTGGCAAAGTTGACGAATGGGCTAAGCTGAAAGTAGGACTACAGCCAGAGGCGGCATCATGCTAACCACCCTACACACCCTGATTGAGGAGCGTAACAAGGACGCTCAGGCAACACAGCTGAAGAAATTTTCTGATGTTTACTATTCGGGCGCACCGGCAGAAGAAGTGCTGGCGCGCGCCGTAGAAGATCTGTACGGCGCGACACTGTCGTGCTGGCAGTTTATTCAGACCCGTAAAGCGGGTGCGCCTAAGGTGCGGGTTTTTAACCCGGATCATGAGAACCATGGATGGCAGTCACTCCACACTGTGATTGAAATCGTTTATGACGATATGCCGTTTCTCGTTGATTCTGTGCGGATGCAGCTCAACGCCCGTCTGATGTCGCTGCATGCTATCCATTATTGCGTATTACACGCTGAGCGGGACAAAGCCGGTAAGCTGAAAACAAGCAGCGACTGGACTCAGCCATCCGACAAGTCGGTCGCTGAAGCCATCATCTATATCGAAGTTGATCATCATTCTGACAGCGCCCTGATGGATACGCTGGCCGCAGAGCTGGAAGATATTCTCAGTGAAGTTAACCGCTGTGTCAGAGATTTCCCTGCCATGCTGCAGAAAGCCCGGGATGTCGCTGTAGAGCTTGGCCGGTCCTGTACCCATCCGGATTCGGATGAATGTGCCGAAGCGGCAGATTTTATGGTGTGGCTGGCAGACAACCATTTTACCTTTCTTGCGTACGACGAATTTACAGTCACAACGACCAAGGGCGAGAAACATGTGGTTCGCGACCCGGCGAATGACCTCGGGATTTTCCGCGATGTCGATACCAGCCGCAGCAGTGTCCGCCTGAACGACCTCGAACCAGAGACCCAGAATTTTATTACCGGATCTGAACTGATCAGTTTTATGAAATCCGGCAACCGTAGCCGGATTCATCGCCCCGCGTATCCGGATTATGTCGTTGTGAAGCGCTTTGATAAAAAAGGCAATGTTGTGGGCGGCGCACGTTTTATGGGCCTGTTCACTTCGATTGTGTATATCGAAACTCCGAACAATATCCCGATTGTACGCCGCAAGCTTGATGCCGTTCGTGACATGGCCGGCTTTGAAAAAGGCAGTCACAGCGGTAAAGAGCTGGACCGTATTCTTGAGGTGTATCCTCGTGATGAGCTGTTCCAGTCGGAAGCAGCTGAGCTACAGCGGACCTCCGTCAGTGTTCTGAATATTCAGGAGCGTCGCCAGACCCGGGTATATCTGCGCAAAGACTCGTACAGTAAATTTATTTCCTGCCTGGCGTACACCCCGCGGGACGTTTACAACACTGAGCTGCGCCAGAAAATGGAGGAGGTGTTACGGCAGGAATTTTCTCCGCTGGATATCGAATTCAATACGCACTTTTCTGAGTCTGTTCTGGCGCGTACTCACTTTATGGTTCGTCTCAACCCTGAGGTTGATCTCGAATTTAATGACGAACTTGTGGCCAGTAAGATCCGTCAGGTGGTCCGCTCCTGGTCTGACGACCTGCACAGCGCACTGATTGAGCAGGTGGGTGAAGAGAAGGGGAATACTCAGTATCACGAATACCGTCATGCGTTTCCGGCCGGTTACCGGGAAGATTTCTCAGCGCGGACTGCCGTTGCAGATATCCAGCATATGGAGTCTCTGCGGGGGCTGAAAGACGGTGAGCTGGCGATGACCTTCTATCGCGAGCTGGAAGAAGATGAAAACCAGCTGCGTTTTAAACTGTTCAACGCAGAGACTATTCTGCCGTTGTCGGACGTGATTCCGGTTCTGGAAAACTTTGGTCTGCGGGTACTGGGCGAACATCCCTATGAAATTGTCTGCGCTGACGGCCGTCGCGTGTGGATTCATAATTTCAGTCTGCGTTACACCCTGGCCGATAAAATAAATATCGCTGAGGTGAAGAAGGTCTTCCAGGATGCCTTCCGTGCCATCTGGGCTGGAAAAGCAGAAAACGACGCCTTCAACCGCCTGGTACTTGGCGGGCAGCTGGGTTGGAAAGACATTGCGCTTCTGCGTGCCTACGCGCGCTATATGAAACAGATCCGCTTTGGTATTTCTGAAAGCTACATCGCCGACACCCTCAGTCGCTACATTCCTGTGGCGGCCCAGATTACGCAGTTGTTTCATCTGCGCTTCGGGCTTGCTGAGCAGAGCACTGACAAACGTCAGCAGGCTTTTGATGCGTGTGAAGCGTCGCTGCTGGAAGCACTGGACGATGTCGAGCAGCTTAACGAAGACCGAACGATCCGCCGTTATATCGAGCTGATCAAAGCTACGCTGAGAACGAACTACTTTCAGACCGATGCTGACGGGGCCGATAAATCGTATCTCTCGTTCAAACTGAATCCGGCCGCCATTTCTGATATGCCGCTGCCGCGCCCTATGTTTGAAATTTTTGTTTATTCGCCACGGGTAGAAGGTGTCCATCTGCGTGGTGGTAAGGTCGCCCGCGGTGGCCTGCGTTGGTCGGACCGCGTGGACGATTTCCGTACCGAAGTACTGGGCCTGGTCAAGGCTCAGCAGGTGAAAAATGCGGTGATTGTGCCTGTAGGAGCGAAAGGTGGCTTTGTTGCTAAATGCCCTCCGAAAGAAGGAGGCCGCGATGCCTTTATGGCAGAAGGCGTAGCCTGTTATCAGACCTTTATCAGTGCATTACTCGATGTCACCGATAATCTTGTGGAAGGCAGCGTTGTACCGCCCGAAAAGGTTGTGCGCCACGACCCGGATGACCCGTATCTGGTTGTCGCCGCGGACAAAGGGACCGCGACATTCTCAGATATCGCTAACGAGATTGCGGTGAATCGTGGTTTCTGGATGGGCGATGGTTTTGCTTCTGGTGGCTCAGTCGGTTACGACCATAAAAAAATGGGTATCACGGCTCGTGGCGCCTGGGTGTCTGTGCAACGACACTTCCGCGAGCAGGGGCATAATGTTCAGGAACAGGATTTCTCCGTTGTCGGCGTGGGTGACATGGCGGGGGACGTGTTTGGTAACGGCATGCTTCTGTCAGAACATATCTGCCTGGTAGCAGCCTTCAACCACATGCATATTTTTATCGACCCTGAGCCTGATTCCGCCAGCAGTTACAAAGAGCGTAAACGCCTCTTTGAACTGCCCCGCTCAAGTTGGGAAGATTACGATAAATCGCTGATATCCAAAGGCGGTGGCATCTTCCTGCGCTCGGCGAAAAAAATCAGTATCACGCCAGAAATGAAGAAACGCTTTGATATCTCTGAAGATACACTGGCCCCCACCGACCTGATAAAAGCCGTGCTTAAAGCGCCTGTGGATCTCATCTGGAACGGCGGTATCGGTACTTACATCAAAGCTAGCAGCGAACGTCATTCGAATGTCGGAGACAAAGCGAACGACAGCCTGCGGATTAATGGCAACGAAGTCCGGGCCAGAGTTGTCGGAGAGGGCGGTAACCTTGGTATGACGCAGCTGGGTCGTATTGAATATGGCCTCAACGGTGGCGCGTCATACACTGACTTTATTGATAATGCGGGCGGTGTCGACTGCTCCGACCACGAAGTAAATATCAAAATTATGCTGAACGAGGTGATGGACAACGGTGACCTCACCCGCAAACAGCGTAATGAAATATTTATGCAGCAGACCGATGCGGTGGCTGATCTTGTTCTGCACAATAATTATCGCCAGACACAGGCCATTGCGCTTGCCTATCGTGACTGCATTGAGCGACTGGATGAATATGCCCGCTTAATGAAAGATTATGAGCAGCAGGGAAAACTCAATCGGGCACTGGAGTTTCTGCCGAACGAAGAAGAGTTGCAGGAGCGTCGCAATCAGAGCATTGGCCTGACCCGGCCTGAGCTGGCGGTGTTGATTTCTTACACTAAGGCCGACCTGAAAGAGCAGCTGAATAAAGCCGTGATCACCGGCGACGACTACATTTCTGATATTGCCCGGACGGCTTTCCCGGATGCGCTCAGCGAACAGTTCGCGGAACCCCTGAAACGTCACCGCCTGCGGAAAGAAATCATTGCGACTCAGCTGGCGAACGACCTGGTGAACTTTATGGGCATTACGTTCGTTAATCGCCTGAAAGATTCTGCCGGGGCCTCGGTGACCGATATCGCACGGGCCTATGTGACCGCTCGGGATGTGTTCTCGCTTGCGGATTACTGGTCGAAAATCAATGCGCTGGACTATCAGATTGATACTGACGTTCAGGAAGAAATGATGGCCGAGCTGATGCGCCTGGTCCGCCGGGCGGCGCGTTGGTTCCTGCGTAATCGTCGGGTTAATGTCGATATCGAACATGAGGTCGCGAAATTCCGTCCGGAAGTTCAGAAGATAGCTGCGAACCTGGGTAACACCCTAAAAGGCGCGGCACTGGAACGTTGGCAGGCGCTCTACCAGAAGCGTTGTGAGCTGGGCGTGCCAGAAGATCTCGCCGCCTTCAGTGCGGGGGCAAGTGAACTCTACGCGGCACTCGGCGTTATTGAAGCTGCATCGCAGAGTGATTGTGCCGTAGAGCAGGTCACTGAAGCCTACTTCGGGGTGGGTGAGCACCTCTCCCTCAGCTGGTTCCTGGAGCAGATCAATGCGCTGCCCGCGGGTAATCACTGGGAGGCAATGGCTCGTGAAAGCTTCCGTGATGATCTCGACTGGCAGCAGCGCTCTCTGACCGTAGGTATCCTCAAAGGGCATCCTGATGATGCCTCCCTTGAAGAGGCGATTGCGCACTGGCAGGAAGAGCAGGAGTTACTCGTCAGCCGCTGGCAGAAAATGCTGGACGAGTTGAAAGCAACCGAGCAGATGAACTTCCCTATGATTGCCGTGGCCCTGCGTGAGCTGCTGGATCTTGCACAGGCCAGCCGTCACCGTCGTGAGACGGACTAAGCGTCACAGCGTCTTCTGAATCGGCCTTCTGGTTGAACCCATGAGCGACCCGGTGTAAAACTGCAGCAACTTTTACACCGGATCGCTCCATGAGCTGCTTCAGATTCATCAGTGCTGCAATGCTGGTCTTACTGCTTTCGTTGTCTTCCCGGGCGGCAGAGGTGGACCAGTTTTTCGGTATTGAGAGCACCCGACTGACCGACGCCACCCCGGCGCTTGATCGAGAGGTCAGATCCCGGCTCAAGCGTGCACTGAAGCGGGCCAATCGTAACGAGCCCCATCTCAAACCCAGAAAAGTTCAGCGGGTCCCCAAACAATCACACTGTTCGGTACCCCGTCTTTATGACTCGGTGGAGCTGTTGCTTGCCCGGCCGATCGTTGGGCAGCTGGAAAGCTTCGCAGAAAAAAGCCCGGATATTTCCCGGGTCCGCGTTGCACTCAGTGATTCGGTATACCGGGACTTTACCTGGCCTCAGTCTCCTTCGCTGGTGCTGTCGGAGCGCGTTGCGTCTGTGATCCGGGTCGGAGATACACTGATCGGTACAGATAAACTCGGGCATTTTTTTACTGAAGGGTTCAGCTACTTCGACGAAACCCGCTATCTGGATCGCCCTGTCGATGATGCCCTGCTGTTTGGGGAGTGGACTGAGTCGGTGTATTTTGGCGCGCAGACCACCGGTGTTTATTCCTATGCTGATCTGGTCGCCAATTTTAATGGCCTGCGTTTCTGGAACCGTCTGCTAGTTCATCATCCTGATCCGTTGACGAAAAAGCTTCCTGAGCCTTATATCCGCTGCGAGAATGACGACTGGGTGCTGGCGGCGCCTTTCACTCTGGCAGGCTATGTCGACCCCGCCTGGAACGAAAGCGTGAACTGTTCTTCTTTCCGCACGCTGCGACTGCTGGAGTCTGTACTCAATTACGGCCCGGCATGTCGTGCGGAATTCCTTCCGTGGGATAAGTACGATGCCTTTGCTGCGCGCCTGTTTAATACAGCAGGGCCTGGAATTATGCCTGATTATCTGCAGCCAGAAGTGATTCTGCGGCAGAGAAACCCTGACTTTGCCACCAACCGCGTGATGCGCTGGATCCGGGATTTCCGCGAAGGACTGGAGCGCTGGCGTCTGCGCCGGGAATTGTCGGGAGACAAGGCGCCATGAGCCAGGAAGTCATCGTCGATATCTACATCAGCGCAGATGAATACCAGCGCTATTACCGCGGCTCAGCGTCGCGGGTGGTTGCAACCACATCAGATGGCCGCACCGTGCAGTTTCCCGCGGGTGTATTACAGCGAGTCGTCGGGCATGACGGTGTCCGGGGACGTTTTGCTATCCGCTTCAGTCAGGCAGGAAAGTTCGAGTCGATTGAACGCCTTGGCTGATTTTTTTGTTACGGATCATCTACATACCTGGATGAAATCCCTATAATGCGCGCCATTCTGAGATTTTTACTCCCCAAGAGGTAGCTATGAACTGGTACGGCCTGGCCCGGAAATTCTTATTTATGATGGACGGTGAAACGTCCCATGAAATCGGGCTGAACATGCTGGGCACGGCAGAGCGTCTTGGATTACTGAAATTTCTTGTGAAGCCAGTGGCTGACTCTCCGGTGACCGTGGCAGGAATTCAGTTTCCGAACCCGGTTGGGCTGGCTGCCGGACTGGACAAAAATGGCGATTATATTGATGCCTTCGCCCGCCTTGGGTTCGGTTTTATTGAAATCGGAACCATCACTCCGCGCCCACAGCCCGGAAATCCTAAGCCCCGTCTGTTCCGTCTGCCGGAGCAGCGCGCCATTATTAACCGCATGGGCTTCAATAATAAGGGCGTTGACCATCTCGTTGAGCAGGTAAAAAAGGCGCGTTTTAAAGGGGTTCTCGGCATCAATATCGGCAAGAACTTCGACACTGCCGTGGAAGATGCTACGTCGGATTACCTGATCTGCCTCGATAAGGTGTATCAGTATGCGACATACATTACTGTGAATATTTCCTCGCCGAACACACCGGGGCTGCGTACGCTCCAGTACGGTGATGCCCTGCGTGACCTGCTGTTGCCGATCAAGAAGCGTCAGGCAGAGCTGGCGCAGAAGCATGGCTACAAGCCTGTGTTTGTGAAAATTGCGCCCGATATGACGGAAAGCGAGGTGGACACGGTCGCCGCGACACTCGTTGAATGTGAAATGGATGGAGTGATTGCGACGAATACCACGCTCTCCCGTGACGGAGTTGAGGGAGCAGAGCACGGTGGCGAGGCTGGTGGGCTTTCAGGCGCTCCAGTAGAAGCGCTGTCGACGCTCACTATTCAGCGCCTGGTCAGTGCGCTGGAGGGCAGACTTCCTGTGATTGGTGTCGGTGGCATTCTCGATGGGTGTTCAGCGGCCGAAAAGCTACGTGCCGGCGCAAGCCTGGTGCAGGTATACTCGGGTTTTATTTACCGGGGACCGGAGCTGGTCGGCGAATGTGTCGATTCGCTGCGTAACGCCTGAGGTTGATATAAAGAGGCCCGGCAAAGTTTGCCGGGCCGGACCCCCGTGGAGAGGGGGCACAGGTCTGACGTTAAACGTCAGGAGCGTGTGAAAAGGGTTGTTGGTTGCCCTGTACTAAACAACCATTCGATGAATACCAGAAACGCCCGTGTAGCCGTCCCAGTTGTCTGATCTTCCAGTTCGCCACCCGGCTAACCAGTCTTCCCGGTTGGCTCCTGGAGGGGCGAGATCCTTGGAGCGGCGCTCAACGCCAGCTCGGTAACCACGTGCAAATGCTCTTTCGTGCATATCGCGTTTCTGTTTCTTCATAGTGTTGCTTCCTCGCTGTTACTGAAAACATCGGTCGGCAGCCACAGAAAATCGGCGGGCCACGGATAGTTGTACCGTGACACTATGTTGAAAGTTAACGATTGATTTCTTCTAAGCAGACGTTTTTTTAACGTTCTGCGTTATTTAAAGACCGGTAGCATCTCATGACTCAGAACGAGCAGAACGATTCAAATCCACGTTGGCTGGCCGTGTGTGCCAAAGGCACAGAAGCCTTGCTCGCTGATGAAATCAGACACTTAGGTGGAAATGTTCATAAGGAAGGCCACCTTGGAGTTCATTTCAGCGGTGATTCTGAGGTGGCCTACCGGGTCTGTCTCTGGTCACGACTCGCCAGCCGGTTGCTTCTGCCACTACAGGAATGTCAGGTAGACAATGTCGACCAAATGTACGAAGCAGCCCGAAGTGTGGACTGGTCTGAGTTGTTTCCCGTCGAGGCGACTTTTCGCATCGACTTTCACGGCCGCAGCAACTTTATCAATAACACGCAGTTCGGTGCGCAGAAGATCAAAGATGCCGTGGTTGATACCTTCCGCGATAAGACCGGCAGTCGTCCTTCGGTCGATAAGGCGGGAGATATCCGGATCGAGGCACAGCTGCGAAAAGGCCTGCTGCATCTTTATCTGAATATTTCAGGTGACAGCCTGCACCGTCGTGGATATCGATTGCAGCCGGGTAAGGCTCCGCTCAAAGAGAACCTGGCTGCAGCGCTTCTGATCCGTGCTGGCTGGCCGGCGCTGGCTGCGGAAGGAAAAGCTCTGGTCGATCCTATGTGTGGTTCTGGCACATTGCTGATCGAGGCTGGACTGATGGCTGCTGATGTTGCTCCCGGGCTGAACCGCCAGGGCTGGGGCTTTGATCGCTGGCTCGGTCATGACCGCAAGCTCTGGATGAGCCTGGTCGACGAGGCCCGTCAGCGCCGCACTGCCGGCATCAACGGTTTGCAGAGCCGTATCTACGGTTTTGATATTGATGAAGAGCAGCTGAATGCCGCGCGGAAGAACCTCGAGCGCTCGGGACTGGCCGGGAAGATTCATCTGGAGCGCCGCTCAGTAGAAGATCTGCGTATCCAGAAAGAAACGGCAGAACAGGGAGGGATGCTGATCTGTAACCCGCCTTATGGTGAGCGCCTGAGTGAGCTGCCTCAGCTGGCGCCGCTGTATCAGCAGCTGCACGATGCGGCCATGTCTCTGCCGGACTGGCGGCTGGTGGTGTACACCGGTAATACCGATCTGGCCCGGGCGATCCGTCGCCCGCTGGAGAAACAGTACCGCTTCCTGAATGCACAGATAGAAACCAGGCTGCTTATTTTCGGGGCGGCTGACGAGCGTTCTACCCAGCCTCAGCCGAGCGCGATCCGCGGTCCGGTAGAAGCTTTTGCCAACCGTATTAAAAAGAACATGAAGACTCTGGCAAAGTGGGCGAAACGCGAAGACATCCATTGCTATCGTGTGTATGACGCCGACATCCCGGAGTACGCGGTGGCCGTTGATCGTTACGAAGACTGGCTGCATGTGCAGGAATATGTTCCACCGAAGTCAATTGATCCTCAGGTGGCCGAACGCCGCCTGCTGGATATCCTTGCCGTATTGCCGGAAGTCACCGGCGTGCCTGCAGAGCAGATTGTACTGAAGCGACGCGAGCGCCAGACCGGCAAGAAACAGTACGAAAAGCAGAATGACGACAAACGCACGATGGAAGTCCGGGAAGGGCAGGTGAGACTTCTGGTGAACCTGCGTGATTATCTCGATACGGGGCTGTTTCTGGATCATCGTCCTACGCGTTTGCACATTGCAAAACAGGCACAGGGCAAGCGCTTCCTGAACCTGTTCTGCTACACGGCGACCGGTTCGGTGCACGCGGCGGCGGCAGGAGCGACCTGTACCAGTGTGGATATGTCACGTACGTATCTGAACTGGGGGCGGGATAACTTCCGCCTCAACAGCATCAACCCGGACAACCATGCCTTTGTTCAGGCTGACTGCCTGCAGTGGTTGAAGGATGATCGCGGCGAATACGATCTTATCTTTATGGACCCGCCAACCTTCTCAAACTCCAAACGTATGGAAGGCGTGCTGGATATTCAGCGCGATCATGTCGACCTGATCAGGATGGCGATGGATCGTCTGGCGTCGGGTGGCACACTGATCTTCTCGAATAACCTGCGTAAATTTGCGCTCGACCGGGATGCCCTGGCAGAGTTCGATATCAAAGATGTCAGTGGTAAGTCGATTCCCAAAGACTTTGATCGTCGCCAGAATATTCACGTCTGCTTCGAAATCAGTCACCGCACCTGATACGTCAGGGTTTTCCCGAGCGGTTTCTGTTAGCCTGAGGTTCACCATGGAAGGAGAACCTCATGACACTGAGTGACCACTGGACGAACATCAAAAAAACTCTGGAGCAGTCTCAGGCTTCAGCGGTTCACTGCTCAATTGCAACCGTCAGCCCTGACGGCACCCCTCATATCACCCCAGTTGGTACTGTCTTCCTGCGCGATGATGGTACAGGGTATTTCTTTGATCATTACGCCGTGACTCTGGGTGAGAATATCGATAACAACCCCAATGTCTGCGTGATGGCAGTGAATGTCGGTCGCCTGTTCTGGCTGAAAGCGCTGTTAACGGGCAAATTCAGCCAGACACCTGGTGTTCGCCTCTATGGCAAAGCAGGTGCAGCCCGGCCGGCCACAGAGCAGGAGCTTGAGTTAATCGACCGGCGGGTTCGCCCAACGTACTGGATGAAAGGTGCCCGCAGACTCTGGAGTGATTTTTCCGTGGTCCGGGATATCGAATTTCATGACTTCAAGCCGGTGACTTATCCAATGATGATGGATGGCGTCTGGCCTAATCGCTGACGCCTGTGCATCCGGCGACGAAAAAGTTAGAGATGCACTTAAATTGTGCAATTTTGAACTGTGTGTTCTCAAATGGTGCTGATTCTTATTTTTCGGGGCGGTCCTCGCTTTGGTGTTTCTACTTTGTTGCCTGAATGAAGTGCACGAATGCTCTTGCTTGGGGCGTTTTTGAGTGCGGATTGTGTCAAAGATGACAAAGTTGGTATGGAAACTGCTAAAACAGCTCCCTGAAATGGAATCGCCGGCGGTATCACCGACCGGTTTTGCGTTACAAAGCACCGTCAGAGTGCAGGGCGCAGACGCAACAACAGAAATGAACTACTCAGAGGGCTTATTGTGGATATCACAGGTATCAACTCCGCGGTTGAAACGCTGATGTACAGCGCAAACACCATGTTTATTCTTCTTGGTGCCATCATGGTTCTGGCCATGCACGCGGGCTTTGCGTTCCTGGAAGTGGGAACCGTACGTCATAAAAACCAGGTCAACGCACTGGTTAAGATCATCACAGACTTTGGTATTTCTACCATTGCCTACTTCTTTATCGGTTACCAGATCGCGTATGGCATGGATTTCTTTGCCAGTGCGACTGAGCTGACTCAGAACAACGGTTACGAGCTGGTTAAGTTCTTCTTCCTGCTGACGTTCGCTGCGGCAATTCCTGCCATCATTTCTGGTGGTATCGCAGAGCGTGCGAAGTTCTATCCGATTCTCATTGCTTCCGCGCTGACGGTGGCTTTCGTATACCCATTCTTCGAGGGCATTATCTGGAACGGTAACTACGGCTTCCAGGCGTGGCTTGAAGAAACTTACGGTGCTGGCTTCCACGATTTTGCCGGATCTGTCGTTGTTCACGGCGTGGGTGGCTGGATCGCTTTTGCTGCCGTTGCGCTGCTTGGTGCCCGTAAAGGCCGTTACCGTGACGGTAAGGTCATTGCATTTGCGCCTTCTAATATTCCTTTCCTGGCACTGGGTGCCTGGATTCTCGCTGTCGGCTGGTTCGGCTTCAACGTGATGTCTGCTCAGACCCTCGACGGTATTTCTGGTCTGGTGGCGGTAAACAGCCTGATGGCAATGGTAGGTGGTACCGTTGTCGCAATGGTGGTTGGTCGTAACGACCCCGGCTTCATTCATAACGGCCCGCTGGCTGGCCTGGTGGCAGTGTGTGCAGGCTCTGATGTCATGCACCCGATTGGCTCCCTGTTTGTTGGTGGTGTGGCTGGTGCTCTGTTCGTCTGGGTGTTTACCCTGGCGCAGAACAAATTCCCTAAATTCGATGACGTGCTCGGTGTCTGGCCTCTGCACGGTCTGTGTGGCGCCTGGGGCGGCATCGCGGCGGGCATCTTTGGTGCAGAAGCGCTTGGTGGTCTGGGCGGTGTCAGCCTGATGTCTCAGCTGATCGGTACTCTGGCTGGTATCAGCGTTGCATTGATCGGTGGTTTCGTTGTCTACGGATTCGTTAAGGTGGTTTCTGGTATCCGCCTGGATGAAGAAGAAGAATTCAACGGTGCTGACCTGTCGATTCATAAAATCGGTTCAACGAACGAAGACTGATATCTTCCTGAACGGATTCTGAGCCCGCATCATGCGGGCTTTTTTGTGCCTGCCTGAAATGTTTCAGATCGTGCCGGGCGTAGGGCCTGGTGTGCCACATTTCTGTTATTTGCCGAATTTGCTCCTTTAATTGATACACATGTCACTAACTTGAGTGGGAATGCGGGTTAGAGTGATATTTGTAACAAAGTGTTTCTTACTTTTTCCTGACTGTAACTTTGTCCGGTTTAAAGTAGAGTACGAATGAGACAGAGTGCGTCATGCTGAATAAATGCGCACCACTAATAATAAGAAAGAATGACATTCTCACGCTTCAACAGGGGAACACCTATGCAGGCCAGATCATTTACAGGATCACGCGGTGCCGCCTTGATCGTCAGCATGATCCTGCTGACAGCTACCACCATGACTGCGCTCGTTGCACTGCAGAATTCGTCGATGCAGATCCGCATGGTCGGTAACACGCAAAGCAAAGAGTCTGTTTTTCAGGCCGCAATGAGTGAGCTGGAGTCTAACTTCACCCGCGTGCGTCAGGACACCCAGTTGCTTGCCGATGCGGCCTTCTCCGTCGAAATGGAGCAAGGCGAGGTTAAGATCAATCAGGACAGCAACCTGCCAGAGTTTACTCCTCAGGGCATTGATCCCGGACCCAACTACAAAAAGACTCAGGTAGAGACGAGTATCGTCTATGTCGGCCGTGGACTTATGTTCAGTCGCCATGCGCTGGGTACAGACACCAGCGTAGGTAAGTACAGTCGTCTACCCTTTGAGATTAATGCGGACGCAGCGATTGAAAACAACGCGGCATTCAATTCGTCGCAGACGTTGAACATCTCCTTTCTGGCCAGTGCTGCACAATGAAGATTCAGATCTCCTACCCCGTAACGGCGCTGATGCTTGCGTCATTTCTGTCTGCGGCCTCAGCCTCTGCTGACGATGTTGAAATTTATTCTGGGGAAAACGCTACCCAGGGCGCTAACGTCGTTTTCCTGGTCGATACCTCGGCCAGTATGGAGCGGGATGCCATCATGGCAGTGCGACGTCCGGCCTATGACTCGTCTTATACCTATCCGACCGAGTATTACGGCTTTGATCCGGAAGGGTATTACGTCTTCCGCGAAGATACCTTTTCGGATGATCAGCTGGAGGTCAATCTGACCTCAGCTCAGGTGGCTCTGATTAAGGAGTATCAGGTCGCAGAGAGTTCAGTCGTCTGCGATGACAACACGTTTTCTGCCATCGAACGCCGCGGTTATTCGCGCGACCGGTTTGCTTTCTGGCAGCCGGGCACAGGTTGGACTGCGCCTCAGTACGACAGCGACATGCTGGCATCTGATCGCCCGACGGTGTCACAGGGGGCGGGAACCATCCTGCAGTGTCGTCAGTTTGGTTATCGGCCGTATGAATACAACGGTGCCGAGTACGAGCATCTGACACCTCCGGGCGCGACATTTCCGTACACCACGAGTTATGTTTTTTCTGAACGCTGGGACTGGGGTAATGGCCGCTACAACGACGGTCAGTACGATATTCTCTGGAGCGGGAACTACCTGAATTATCTGGGTACTCCGCTGGCGAGTGAAGAAGTTACCCGCCTTGAACTGGTCAAAACTGTGGCCAAAGAAGTGGTCGCAACGACACAGATTAAAGGCC
Source organism: uncultured Thalassolituus sp. (assembly GCF_950066645.1). Taxonomy (GTDB): domain Bacteria; phylum Pseudomonadota; class Gammaproteobacteria; order Pseudomonadales; family Oceanobacteraceae; genus Thalassolituus. The sequence continues at coordinate 64,034 of NZ_CATMFB010000014.1, forward strand.
TGAACCTTGGCCTGATGCGCTTTGAGGCCGATGGCCACGGCGCATTCGTCAACATTCCGGTCACTCCGATCACCGAGGTGGTCGACGATTTTAATTATCACATCGACAGCTGGGCGACGGATTCGACCACACCTATGTCGGAAGCACTCTGGGAAGCCTGGCGCTATCTCAGTGGCCGTTCAGTGGATTTCGGGCTGGATTCGCGCTCGACGATTTTTGATGAACGCGGTCGTGAAGATGAAATCGATTTTCCTAGTGTTCCGGCCTCCCGGATGGATAGCAATCAGGCGTTTTATAAGGCCCCGGATTTTCCGCAGTGCTCTATTGCAACCAAAGTGGTTCTGTTCAGTGATGGCGACCCCACGGGAGACAGCGAGCGGAATGACGAGATTGATGATCTTGTGCGCTATATGAATCTGCCGGCCAAAGATTATTACGATGACGACTGGGGGAGAGGATACGACTGTGGGGGCAGCGGCGATTGCGTCGAAGAGATGGCCTACTACATGAATAATGTTGATCATCGTTCGGATGTTCGCGGCACTCAGACCATCACCATCGATACGATTGGTGGCTTTATCAATGATGACCGCGATGCCATCGAAGTATTGAGTAATATTGCGGAAGCCGGTGGCGGCACTTTTACGCCGGTTGAGACCTACAGCGAAATTTCTGACGCACTGAAAGAGGCCTTTCTGGCGCCGATTGATGTGCCTTCATCGTTTACCTCACCAACGATTTCCGTGAACTCGTTTAACAGTCTGGAAAAAAGTGATGAGGTGTATTTTTCTGTTTTTGCACCGCACGAGACACAGAACTGGAAGGGCAACCTGAAGCGCTACCGGATGCGCAGTGATGGCACCATTGAAGACCAGAATGGCTTTGCTGCGGTTGATCCTGACTCCGGATATTTCGCCGATAACGCACAGAGCTTCTGGAGCGAAACCCCGGACGGCGCGACGGTAAACAGTGGTGGTGCGGCGAGTCGTCTGACGTCGCCAAGAAAAGTATTTACCACAGTGAATGGCAGCATCGAAAAGCTCGCTGCTCCGACCGGTGTTCCGGCCAACAGTGTGATCGGAAATATTCCGGCGTCGGTGAAAACCGTGCTGACGGATGAGTTGCTCGGGTTAGGTGTCGTCGAAAGCCTGACATCCAGTCTGCGTGATGAAGTGATCGGCTGGGTTCTCGGTTACAACAGTGACGGGTCGGTTCGCACAGAGATTGAAGACCCTCTGCACAGTCAGCCACTGGTGATTAATTACGGTCCGGATGACAGCGTGGCCTTTATCGCCACGAACAGTGGTTACCTGCACGCCTTCAGCACGGATGTTGAAAACCCGCAGGAATATTTTTCTCTGATTCCGCGCGAGCTTCTGCAGAATCCATATCAGTATTTTAAAGGTGAACGTTATCTGAGTGGTGAAAAGGTGTATGGCCTTGATGGTGCCGTCACTCACTGGCACAACGATACTAACTACAACGGCATCGTCGATGGCACCGACAAGGTCTACCTGTTTGTTGGTATGCGCCGTGGAGGCCAGTCTTACTACGCTCTGGATGTGACCGATCGCAATGACCCGCAGATGCTGTGGGAGGTTCATGGCAACTACGTCGACGATGAGCTGATCAATGTTCCTGAAGTCACCTCCGGTTTCAGTGAGCTGGGTCAGACCTGGGGTTCTCTGATCCCGGCCATGGTGCGCTATCAGGGTGCGGACAAGGTCGTGCTGTTCGCATCGGGCGGCTATGACCCGGATGAAGATGGTGATGACCTTAACGGCCCGCTGACTCGCTCCGGGAATTCCATCGGTCGCACTGTGTATATGATTGATGCCCTCACAGGTGAAAAACTCTGGAGTGCGCTCAGCGATGTGGGTCTGGAATCCGAGATGCTCAGTGCGTTTGCCGCAGACGTGATCCCGGTTGACCGTAACGATAATGGCTACATTGATCTCCTGTATGCCGCCGATGTGGGTGGACGGGTCTGGCGCTTTGATCTCAGTGAGAGTGCAGAGAATGCAGCGACGTTTGCGACGGGGGGGGTGATTGCCGATATCAATACTTCTGATGCGCAGGGCAACCGCCGTTTCTTCAGTTCACCGGACATCACTTACTACAACGATTACGGTTCGGGCTACATTCTGATCAGTATCGGTTCTGGCTACCGGGCACACCCACTGAGTCAGACCACAACCGATTACCAGTTTTTGATTAAAGACCTGATCGGTAAGCAATATCCGGAGGGCTATTCGAGCGTCAGCTTTGGTGACCTTGAGGAGTGGGGAACAAGCGATGCCCAGACAGCTTCCCATGGCTGGTATATTCCGCTGACAGACGCGTATGAGAAAGTTCTGGCGACCTCCGTTACGGTTAAGGGGCTGGTCAGCTTTACGACCTACACACCCAACGACGCCTCCAGCATTACGGCACAGTGCGGAACGCTGGGTACCTCGCGACTTTACATGGCGGATGTCCGTGACCCTATGGGCACGAATCTGGCGAGCCGCATGGGTGTACCGCCGGCCCAGATTGATGATGGCCGCTATGTGGTCGAGACGGTGAAAACCGGGATACCGCCGAGCCCGGTGGTTCTCATGCCTGAAGCGGCGCAGGACCCGGATAATCCGGATGAGCTGATCTGTGGCGAAGGCCTGACTCTGGTCGGTCCGGAGGCATTCCGCAATGGTCTCAACCGATGCGATATGATCGAAAGGATTTTCTGGAAAGAAAACGACTGACCGATCTTCTGAAGCCCGCCCTCTGGCGGGTTTTTTCTTGCTGACCCCAGGCCATCAGAAGATAAAAATGATGCAGAATTGTCCTGTTCGCACCTGCCTGCGGCCTCTGTGACTCCTTGAGTTACCCTTGGACCCACCGGTAGACTGCAGTGTGTTTTGGCGACAGATTCCCATAATGACAGACTCTTTGTTTCAGCCTCATGACAATCGTGTACTCAGATCTCAGGCACATAATTCTGATGTGATAGTGTCGGATACTTATCTGCGCGCGTATCTGGATACGGCGGCCGAGCGCGGTGTCGACCCGGATACCCTGCTGGCGCTTGTTGGGTATGACCGGGGTCTTGATGAGGGGATTGCAGAGCTTGATCTGCAGATGTTCCTGCGTTTACTGGAGTTGATACTCGAAGAGTGCGGGAACGATGGTCTGGGCATTGAAGTTGGGCTGCGAATCCCGCCAACCGCATTTGGCATGGTCGGGCTGGCTGCCATGAGCAGTGCCACCGTGCGTGACTCTCTGATGGTCAGTACACGTTACTGGCACCTTCTGAGAACCGGTCTGGATATGGAAGTTATCTTTGGCGATGACTGGTCTTCGCTGCGGCTGATTGAGCAGCAGGAGGTCCCCGGAAACATCTGTTGCCTTTTGTCTGAAGTGGCTGTCATCAGTGCCTACCGGGTTATGGAGCTGGTGCTCGGGAAAACGGATGCGGCAGAAATTCATCTGGCGCAGGAGCGCCCAGCCTATATTTCCCGCTATGAAGATCGTCTGCCGACAATGATCTTCGGCGCCAGTGAAGACAGCTTCCGTTTCTCTTCGTCCATTCTTGATCGTCCTTTACCGACGGCCAGTCAGATGGGGCTGCATCACGCCCTTGAGCAGTGTCACCAGATGGAGGACGAGCTGACGGCGGGCGACCTACCGACCCTGATGCAGATCACACAGTACCTGCGCTCCCGTTCCGGTAATTTCCCGGGGCTTGAAGAGCTGGCAGCGCAGTTTAACTCCGAACCACGTGCCCTGCGTCGGTACCTCGAATCCCAGGGCAGTAGCTATCGTGAGCTTCTCGAAGACGCGAAATGTGCGATGGCAAAGGACCTGCTGATGAACAATGCCTACGGAATCTCAGCGATTGCAGACGAACTGGGTTATCAGGGGGGAGGGAATTTTTCCCGCGCATTCCGTCGCTGGACAGGAGTGTCGCCGGCAGAATACCGGCAACAGATGGCAGGTCTCGGACCTGCGCAGGAGTAGGCCCGGACTTCTCCCCAGCCTGTCTACTGAGGCTGAGACTGGTTAGCCAGTTCAGCCCATTGCCGGATCAGAGGCTCCAGCTGTTCGAAAAAGGCATAGGCCTCGTCGAAGGTTCTGGGAGTGCTCTGTTTTGCCAGAACTCCGAAGTAGCCATCCTGCTCGCTCATAAACGGGTATGAGCCAAAAAGCCCGCCGCTACTGTTGCGCCCCCAGCTCTGCCAGACGCCGTCTTCATCTGTATCGCCTTCAACCCAATTGCCAAGCCCGTACTGCATCACTCCAAGGTCATAGCCCTGTTCGGACATGGGGTTAAATGCGAACTTCTGAGCGGGATCAGGTACTGAGTCCAGCGTCTGTGGTGCGAGCATGGCGTTGATCAGGTCTGGGGTGAGTACCTGGCGGTGGTACATCGCTCTGATCGCTTCGTGATAATCCAATGCTTTCCAGCTCATACCGCCAGACAGCATCGGATTCCAGGGATTGGGAATGATATAAAACGCCCGGGGCATAAGGCCCGTCCCGGCTTTGAAGTCCCGGAGCAGACGATCCCAATCCATCTCCCGGTCCGGTTCTGTCCGCTGAGCAGCCTCGATCGCCATCAGACCTGCCACCTGAAAATGGGCGTAGGCATAGAAAAATCCATTGCCCGGCGCGTAGTCGGGGTCATCACTGTATTTTTCATGAATACGGGCGATCTGCTTAACGCACCCTTCAATGGAATAGAACGGCAGGTACGAACAGGATGGGTTGTCGACCAGGCCAGAGGTCTGTGCCAGCAGGTGCCGCAGAGTAATCTGGCTCAGGTTACCGGTCTGTGGCCAGTCGGCCCGTTCTGCCAGAAGGTCAGCCGCCTTAGTGTCCAGGCTGAGATTGCCCTTTGCGACCTGATCGAGAATCACCAGGCTCGTGATCCATTTGGTGGTTGAATCAGGCAGGTAGAGAAAATCATCGGGCTCTTCCAGCACACTGGCGATAAACCGGACACCGGATTCGCTTTCCAGTATCAGGGTCATTTTCTTTGACTGGCCTTCTGCCTGAATCAGGCTATTCATCTGATCTTCCAGCGCCGACAGGGTCGTATCAGCGTGGGCGGGGGAGGGAGCTACCCAGTAAAGGCTTACGGTCAGCAGCACGCTGACCAGAGCACTGATCATGGCGTTTACGAATGCACTGAGGTTGGGAGTGAGAATTTTCATTATTGGTCGTCCCTGTCTTAAGAGTTGTGATAGCAGTAGATCAAATGTCACAAATTTTCCGCCGGGGACACCAGTGACTAAAGTCACTACTCAAAATGCGTGAATATGTGCAATATACGCAGAAGTTAGACATGTGTTTATTAAGGGCAAGGGAATGGACAGAATCAGAGACCTGCGGGGACTGGGAGCCAGAAGCGAAGAATCACTGGCACTGGTTGGCATACGCGATGTCGACGATCTGCGAGCGATCGGACCTGTCATGGCGTTTTACCGTCTGAGGATGCGCGCCCGGGAGCAGGGGGACAACCTGCCCAGTATGAACTTTCTTTATGCGTTGGTAGGGGCGTTGTCTGACCGCAGCTGGCAGGAAGTCGCGCGCAGCGAACGTGAACAGCTGATTCACGAGCTGCACAGCCTGGAAGAAATGCAGCGTTTATTTGCCTGACAACTATTTGCCTGCCAAGTGGGCTTACAGCGAACTGAGAAATTCAGGCACTTTGATTGAAGCGGGGCCAATCACTGCTTCAGAAAACGCATCCGCGCCGCGGGAAGGCTCAAGATTAATCTCGACCGTTCTTGCCCCCGCCTGATTGGCAACTTCAACAAAACCTGCGGCAGGGTAAACATTGCCTGAGGTACCTATGCTGATAAACAGGTCGCAGGTTTCCAGTGCCGAGTAAATGGCCTCCATCTGCAAGGGCATTTCACCAAACCAGACGATATGCGGCCTGAGTGTCGTTGTATTGCAGCACAGGCAGCGGCTGTCTGAGCTGATATCGTCACTCTGACGATGCACCTGACCTGTCGTTGTGCAATGGGATTTCAGCAGTTCGCCGTGCATATGAATCAGTTTTTCGTTACCGGCCCGGTCGTGGAGATCATCCACATTCTGAGTAACGAGAAGAAAATCGCCGGAAAAACTTTTTTCGAATTCCGCCAGGGCTTTGTGGGCGTTATTAGGTACAACTTCTTTCAGGCCGGCACGTCGCAGATTATAAAATTTCTGCACCAGCACCGGATCACGCTGGAAAGCTTCAGGCGTTGCGACATCTTCAATACGATGATTTTCCCAGAGGCCATTATTGTCCCGGAAGGTATTGATTCCCGACTCTGCAGAAATCCCTGCACCGGTAAGTACGACAATATTCCGGTATTGGTTCATGGAATCTCCTTACTCTTTGAAGTGATCACTGAAAAAGTCGCGGATTTCGTCAGCGCGCTCCATGGCATCGTTAAAGCCGAGGTCGATCAGTGCTTTACAGAAACCCTGAGAAAAAAGCAGATACGAGAGAATGCCTGAACCATTCTGACTGGTGTTGCCACTGCCACCCAATGCCATTTTAAGGGCTTTGGGAACTTCGGCAGCGTGCTCTCCTGCAATCTGATCAATTGAACGGCTTGGGTTAATTTCCAGCAGTTCAATCTGGCGCAACTCCATGCCTTCTGACTGACGAATTTCTTCAGGGATCCGCTCCAGCGTCCGGTTAATTCTGCGCAGGCGCTCGACATCGGTTTCCATACTATCGAGAAAGGCCGCGTTAAGCATATGGCCCATCACCTTCGCCGGGCTGGGGTAGGCGATGGATTCTTTTTTCTGGTCTTTGCGTTTGTGAGCAATACCACTCACACCGATGACCATGATTTTTTCCGCCCCGAGATGCAGTGCCGGGCTGACGGGAGCAAGCTGACGCACAGCACCGTCGGCGTAGTATTCGCCGTGCAGTTTGACGGCAGGGAAAATCATCGGGATGGCGGACGAGGCCATCAGGTGATCCAGCGTGATTCGCGTACGTTTACCAATGCGGCGATGGCGCTGCCAGTTCGTAATACTGTAATGCCCCTGAAAAAAGGCGACTGACTCGCCGCTTTCCAGGCCCGAGCAGTTCACCGCGATGGCGTGCAATGCACCATTATCAATGCCCGACTGAATCTGATCGAATTTAATGGCTTCATTAAGAAGGTCGCGCAGCGGTTTATTATCCAGCAGAGATACGGGATCATTTTTAAAACGGCGGCCGATGATCAGCGAGCGCATCATGCGCATCAGGCCATTCGAGACACCGAGAAAATCCGTGCGGTAAATCTGATCGCAGCTGAAATGCATCCAGATACGTTCGAGATGTTTTATCCCAATCCGGTAATTTTCGGCATAGCTCGCCAGGGCAACACCATTAATTGCGCCCGCTGAGGTACCGGAAATCACATCAAACGGATTATAATGGCCCTTTGGGAGAATCCGGTGGATCGCTTTCAGTACGCCAACCTGATAGGCCGCCCGCGCCCCACCACCGGAGAGAATCAGTCCTGTTTTTTTAACGTCCAACTTATGTACTCTGCTGGGTTTTAACCGCCAGTATAGTGCATAATTCTGTCAACTGTGACGCCTGGAGGCCCGAAATGTTCACTGGCATTGTTCAGACCCGTATGCCTGTTGCGGAACGTATTTCCCGCGATGACTTTGCAACCTTTGTGTTCGAATTTTCTGAAGAATTTGTCTCCGGTCTTGAGACGGGGGCCTCGGTTGCGATCAACGGTACCTGTCTGACCGCACGCACGATTGATGGTGGGCGTGTCAGTTTTGATGCGATCGGCCAGACGTTAAAAGTGACCAATCTGGGGGCCGTTGAAAAAGGCGATATCGTCAATATCGAACGGGCGGCGCGTTTTGGTGACGAAATAGGCGGACACGTTTTGTCTGGTCACATCATGGATCAGGTAAGTGTGCTGGAGATCATCGAAACGGAAAATAATCTGGTGGTCTGGATGGAGCGGCCTGCGCACCTGGCGGCATATATCCTCGATAAAGGATATATCGCGCTGAATGGTTGCAGCCTGACCATTGCAGAAGTCGAAGCAGACCGCTTTGCGGTACATCTGATTCCGGAGACCCGGGATGTTACGACGTTTGGACTGATCAGAGTGGGTGACGCAATCAACGTCGAAGTTGATGCTCAGACTCAGGCGGTCGTGGATACGGTGCGCCGTTTACTGGCCAGCGGTGAGCTGGCCGAAGGTCTCAGAGGCCTTTCAGATAAGCAATAATGTCTGAAGACTCATACATCCATTCCTGAGAGTCGCCGTTCTCGATAAGCAGGCAGGGCACTGTAGTTCTGCCGGTTGCAGCCTGCTGTTGTTTACGGAACTCAGGATTTTCCATCACATTGCGTTTCTCTACCTTGACCCGGAAGCTGGGTAATGTCATCAGCACCCGCTGACAGAATGGGCAGTAGTCATGGTAGTAGAGAGCGTATTTCATCAGGGCGTTTCCACTGTTGAGTCATCTATGGCTGAGTATACAGAACATTTGATCTTATTTGTTATTGCCGTTGCCGCGAATTGGTTTTCCGCACTCGCGGGGGGCGGTGCAGGTCTGATACAGCTGCCGATTCTGATCTTCATGGGACTGCCGTTTCCGCTGGCGCTGGCAACACACAAAATAGCGACCGTCGCGCTTGGTCTGGGAGCAACGCTGCGGCATCTGCGCGAAGGGCATCTGGATAAAGTCATTCTGCTGCTGATATTTCTTGCAGGTGCACCCGGCGTGGTTGGGGGCGCGCTCTTTATTCTTGATGTGCCTGCCCGGGCAGCCGAGATTGCTCTGGGCGTTCTGACACTGGCGCTGTCGCTGTATTCGTGGCTCCGCCCTGAGCTGGGTCTCACCACAGAAGACAAACATCGTGACCTGTCCGGGATGCTGATCGGTGGCGGCGTGTTGTTTCTGATCGGTTTTGCGAATGGGGCGCTGTCTGCAGGCTCAGGGCTTTTCGTTACCCTCTGGCTGGTGTACTGGTTTGGCCTGGAATACAAGCGCGCTGTGGCCCAGACACTGGTCGCCGTGGGGCTCGGCTGGAACGGCACTGGCGCGATTACCATGGGAGCGGTCGCCGAGGTCCAGTGGAGCTGGATTCCGGCGCTGGTGGCGGGTTCCCTGGTTGGAGGTTTCCTGGGAGCCCACACATCCATCCAGTCCGGTAATCTGCTCATCAAACGACTCTATGAAGTGATTACCTTACTGGTCGCGCTTAAGCTTCTCTGGGGCTGAACGGCGCAGCAGAGCAAGCAGACCGAACGCCAGCAGCCAGAGTCCATTGCCTGCGCCGGATTCTGTTGAATCTTCAGTAGCTGCCACCGCCAGAAGAATATCGACAGACTCTTCAGAGAAGGCAGGATTCAGAGGAATCTCAACCTCAGGCACGGCACTGTGTGATACCACCAGAGCTTCCGGCAGAGCGCCACTCAGAGACGTACTCCAGTTGTACTCCAGTCGGGTGTTACTGCGTTCCTCTACCTCTGGAGTGCTCAGACTACCATCCGACAGGCGTACCGAGATCCGCGGAGCCTCGTTACTGAAGGTGAATCCGCGCGCATCAATCTGACCACGTACCGCGTAGAGTGTGGCGGCCGGATCAAGATTCACGACGGCACTGGCAGCGGCGGCTGGCAGCTCAACCGTGGCGTCAGCAAAACCTTCTGCACTGACGTTTATCCCGATATCCAGTGCCGGCAGTTCGAGGGTGACACTGCCAGTGCTGTCTGCCTGATAGCTATCTTCAAGACCCCACTCGGCAAAGCGCTCGTCAGATATCTGCACGTCTGCCCCCGGAACCCGGGTATTGTTTTCGTCGCGCACGGTCAGCGTCAGTGTGCGGCGCGCCACAGTCGCGACATCCAGCTCAGAGTCCGGGATATTACTGGCGCTGGCAGTGATACCTGTTGTACCACTGCTGACGGGCAGAAGTGTCAGTACGATCGCGTTAAACGTTTGTGCATCGTCCGGAGCTGTGGCGGAAGACACCGTAGTGCCGCCGTTGTCGGCGAAGGTCAGCCCGGCAGGTGACACTGCGAGGCTGACGCTGGCGGACACAGGTGCGCCCTCAATGGTCAGGGTGGATGCATCCGAGCCTGCCAGTAGCGGGGAAACACTGCTGCTCAGGCGCAGAGGGCGCTCCAGCCAGAAGGTCGCGGTGGTATCGCCGTCGTCCACATCCAGGCGATAGAGACCTGCAAAGGCGCCGCTTTCAGGCATGCCTACGGTAATCACACTGGCAGACTGAGAGAGAAGTTCACTGCGGTCCGCGCCATCAAAGAACAGGGTTGCAGAGTAGCTCTCAGTGCCACCTGCAAGGGTGACCGCAACATCATTCAGACTGACTTCCAGCGTGTCACCATCATTGAGCACAGTACCGCCTGTGCCAGCCGTCAGTGGATCTGCTGTCGCCGGATCATTCAGTGTCACTGTCATGGTCTGGTCGTCTGTCAGACTGCCGTCACTGACAGTTACCGTGACGGTTGTGCTGGTTTCTGTATTTCCGGTTGCTGTGATGGTCAGTTGATTGCCTGACACCGACACAGTAGCGATACCGGTATCGGCAGACACTGCTGAGTAGGTCAGGGAGTCTCCATCTATATCTGAACCAGAAAGTGTGACCGTTGTGTTGTCTGCAAAGTTAACGGTGGCGTTGCCGGGCGCTGCGAGTACAGGAGCATCGTTCACTGGATTGACGGTAACACTGACATTGCCGGTATCGGCCAGCGAGCCGTCACTGACGCGGACTACGATGGTGCCTGAGCCGTTGTAGTCAGCCACCGGGCTGATATATAGAGTACTTCCCGAAACACTCGCCCCGAGATTCGCATCGGCACTGTCAATGCTGTAACTCAGCGAGTCGCCGTCGGCATCGGTGGCGCTGAGGCTGACACTGGTGCTGGTGTCTTCGTTCAGGCTCTGGCTACTGACAGCGGCGAACACCGGCGCGTCATTAACGTTGTTGACGGTGATAGTGAATACATCGGTGTCGGTCAGGCTGCCATCGGAGACCTGAACCGTCACAGTGTAATTACCGTTGTAATCCGGGAGCGGGCTCGCGGTCAGAACGTTGCCACTGATACTGGCCCCCAGAGACGGTGCCGAGCTCTGAATGCTGTAGGTCAGGGAATCACCATCAACATCACTGGCACTCAGGGTGAAGTTCGCCGAGGAATCTTCACTCATTGACTGGTTGCCTGTCGCCGCGAACACCGGAGCGTCGTTTACCGGGGTCACTGTGACTGAGATCGTTTCTGAATCAGTATCTGTGCCGTCAGACACCTGAATGGTCAGGCTGCCGGTCCCGTGATAGTTGCTGACGGGGTTGAGCGTCAGCGTGGAACCACTGATGCTGGCGCCCAGTGAAGCATTGGCACTGCTGAGCGAGTAGCTCAGGGAATCGCCATCCGCATCGGTGGCTGACAGAGCGACGGTGTCGGTGGTGTCTTCGGCCAGGCTCTGGTTACCAATAGCGCTCAGCACCGGAGCATTGTTCGGCGCAGGGGTGCTGTTATAGGCCCAGCCAATATCGACCAGCAGTTGCTCGCCCAGGCCGGGCGTGGAAAGAAACTCGGTGTAGGCTGGTTCCATCAGCTCATTCGGGCTCAGGCTGGTATCGAAATGCGACACGGACGAGCCGCTTTCGTACGTGGATGGCGCATACATTTTCATCGCGCCACCGTTTGTTCCTGAGGAATAGCTTCCGGACAGGGCGTTGGCTTCTGTACCACCCCACACCAGATTGTTGACCGACTTCATCACCGCCGCACGGGTAGATATCCCCTGGTCAATCAGGTTCTGGCCGGTGCCCGCGTCCTTCAGCTGACGGGTATAGGGGTCAAAGCCTTCCACAAAGCTGCCACCGACCGTCCAGCCACCACCGGCCTGACCATTCGACTGCAGTGTGGAAAGGAAGCCCATGCCGTGCATGATTTCGTGCAGAACCACGGATAACAGAGACTTATCCGAGCCCACAGGCTCATCATAGCCGTAGTACCAGTTGGTGCCGAACAGACAGCTGTTGTTGTTGTCGATGGACGAGTTGAACTGTGCATTGATGTCCTGGTAGCCCGAATCCGTATCGTACCCAGCCTGCTGGTTATACAGAGCGTGCGGGATGACATCGCGACTGGCGTAAATGTATTCGTAGGCGGCAGGGCCAGCCTGACCAAGGACGGCGCTGCTTGAGTTACACGACAGCGGATCAAACGATGAAGCCACCCGGACATCAACACTGATGTCGTAGGTAGCGTTCAGAATATCGGCCGCTTTCTGAAAGACGTTCAGGCGTTGTTGCCCAAGGGTCGTACCGGGGTTTCCGCCGACCGGGGTAGCGGCGGTTGTGTCATTGAAACCTTCGCCGCCGGAATCGCCGTTGACGATAAGTACATCAGCATAGGCACTGGCAGAAAGAGCAAAAAGTAGAGGAAGAATACGTTTCATTAGCGGGCCTCCAGCTCAAGCGTGCCAACGGGGTCAATACGGCGTTCAACGGTGTGGTGTGTACCGTCTTCATCTATGACCGCCATCACGACGGTGGACCATTGTCCTTCGGTGTAGACGGTGGCGCGGCCATTGCCGTGATAGGTCACAGGCAGTCTGGCTGCAGGCAGACGCTGGTCTTTCAGGTAGGCCTGAAGTTCTGGTGGCAGTGCCTCAACTTCTTTATGGGCGTGGCCTGCGTGATCGTGATCATCGTGCGTCAGCATGGTCGGGGTGGTTGGCGCGGGCTGTGGAGGCGGGGTGGAATCCCCCGCAGACGGCGTGGCGACATGAACCACTTCGGGCGTGTTGCGCATCAGCACAATGCCAACCGACACCAGAGCGATAATAAGAGCAGCAGGAATGATTCGTTTCACGGGACAGCACCTGAGAGTATTCTGATTTCAGATTAGCGCTGCCCTCAGAGCACACCACAGGCTTTGTGTTAAGGACTGTTAAGTTGGGATGTCTGTTTGTGTAAACGAGGCCAGGATCACGCCAGAGGGGCCAGAAAGTCAGGTGCGGCGCTTGGTGTAACGGGTAGCCTCTGCCGCCATCGGGTCTTCCGGCCAGGGATGCTTGGGGTATCGCCCACGCATATCCTTTCTGACGTCGGCATAGGTATTACGCCAGAAATGCGGCAGGTCCTGAGTCACCTGCAGAGGTCTGCGGGCGGGTGACAGCAGGTGAAGCATGAGCGGCAGGCGTCCATTCAGCACCGAAGGCTGGCCTTCGTAACCGAACATCTCCTGCAGTTTTACGGCAAGTACCGGTGGCGTGGTGCTGTAGTCAATCTGTATGGATGAGCCACTCGGCACGGTCAGATGCGTTGGAAGACTGGCCTTCAGACTCTGTTGCTGATCCCAGTCGAGCAGGCTCAGCAAGGCTTCTTTGACCGGGACCTTCTGCAGTGCACGTAGATTCCGGACCCCCGTAAGATATGGCTCCAGCCACTCATCCAGACGTGACAGGAGACCGCTGTCTGATACGTCGGGCCATTGTCCGGGTGCATCCTCTGCGGCTAAGGCGAGACGTGCGCGCAACTGGAGGGCGCTGTCGTCCCAGTTGAGTAGCGTCAGCCCCTCTTTTCGCAACAGCTCGCGCCAGGCAGATAACCAGTCGTCGTTGGTCAGATCGGTAATACGCTTTCTGTGCAGTACCAGAGCACCGAGGCGGGTCTGCTTTTCTGCAAGTAATTGACCCGATTCCGTCCAGCGTATATCGACGTGTTCGGTGGTCGACGTCTGCATCCCGTCGATATAGGTCTCCAGCGATGAGGCAGACAGCGGTGTGGCAACGCGGATTCTGTTTGGCTGCCCTGCGGTGACTTCTGCACAGACAAGCCATTCTTCACCCCTCAGGGCGCTGTTCTCTGCCAGCTCGGCCCCGGCTCCCGAAGCCAGAAGATAGCGATCCGGCTGGGTTTGGGAGCGCACACGCGCAATACGCTCGGGAAATGCGCAGGCCAGCAGCAGGGCGATGTCAGGCGTACTGGTATCCTGAGACACCTTCATCTGTTGCTGCCATCGGCGTGCCAGTGGGGCAATCCGCTTCTGCCAGATAGCCTGTTGCCGCAGTGCCGGCATCAACAGTGAAATATCATCCCGCTGGCGGAGTAGGGCGGGTTCCTGCAGGAGTGCAGCCAGTTCGGTGGCGGTCTGCCCCATCCCCAGGCGCTTGCCTGCAATCATCATGGCCGCGAGACGGGCATCTGTGCCCAGCGGCAAAGCTTCACGCGCCAGATCCGTCATCTGTCGGTCGTTGATAAAGCCCAGTCTTGCCAGCTGATCGCTGGCCTGTGACAGATTGGCTGGTGGCGGCGGTGTCAGCCAGCTCAGCTCGTCAGCATCAGTACCCCACTGCAGTAGTTCAGTGCTCAGTGGCAGCAGATCGCACTCACTGATTTCAGCGCGGATATGTGCAGGCCGCTGTGACATGGATGACTCACTGCAGAGGCGATAACAGACACCAGGCGCCTGGCGACCGGCGCGTCCCATACGCTGCGTTGCACTGGCCTGCGATATGCCCTGCGTGACCAGCTCACTCAAGCCGGAGCCGGGGCGGAATACCATACGACGTTCAAGGGTAGAATCGATCACCGTCCGAACACCATCAATGGTCAGTGAGCTTTCGGCAATGTTCGTCGCCAGAATGATTTTTCTCTGGCCTTCCGGAGCGGGTGCTAACACCCGCTTCTGGTCTTTGTCAGACAACTGACCGTGCAGGGGCAGAACCAGGACATGAGACAGGCTTTCAAGCAATTGCGCCGTACGCTGAATATCGCCAGTGCCCGGCAGAAACATCAGAATGTCTCCGTCTGTTTCGCGCAATGCTTCACCCGCGACGCGGGCGGCATGGCTGGCAAGGCGTTCGTTCGCATCCCGTGCGGGACGGTAATGCAGCGTCACCGGCCAGTGACGCCCCTCGGAACGCACAACCGGAGCATTCAGCATGGTTGCGAGTTGCTCCTCATCCAGCGTTGCAGACATGATCAGCAGGCGCAGCTCCGGATTAAATATCTGCTGGCACTGCAGGCATAACGCAAGGCCCAGGTCTGAGTTCAGGTGTCGCTCGTGAAATTCGTCGAAGATGACCAGAGCAACATCACTAAGCTCCGGATCGTCCTGCAACATGCGGGTCAGAATGCCTTCCGTGACAACCTCGATACGGGTCGCCGCCGAGGTCTTCTGTTCGCCCCGTATTCTGTAGCCTACGGTTTGTCCTGGGGCTTCTCCTAGCTGAGAGGCCATAAACGTCGCGGCATTGCGGGCGGCGATACGACGGGGCTCAAGCATAAGTATGCGTCGGTGGCCAAGCCACGGGGCTTCCAGCAGAGCCAGTGGCACCCGGGTGGTTTTACCCGCACCGGGTTCAGCAATCAGCAGCGTATTCAGTGAGTCACTGAGGCTGTGTCTGAGTTCGTCAAGAACAGAATCAATCGGTAAAACCGTGGACATATCGGCAGTTTATGGCTGGAACTTTAAAAGCGCGATGATAGCATGGAGACATACGAACTGACGGACCCCAGGGGGATACAGTGTCAGACCCGGACAATAAAGTGGTGGATTTCCGTTCTGCCGGTGAGAAGCACCGCCACGAACGCAGTCATCGTGAGAAAGAAGAGAAAGTCGAAGAGATGCGACAGCGCTTTGAAGGGGCGCTGCCAACGCGTAAAACTCCGGTTAAGGATTTTCTGCGCAAGAAAAAGGCCCGGAAGAAGCGCTGATCAGCCGTTGCTGACCAGCAGGAGTTTCAGCGGTTCGTTGTCGCTGATGACATCTTCAAGGGTGTACTTATCAAGCACCGCGAGGAAAGCCGCTTTCGCATCGGCCAGAACGCCTTTCAGACGGCAGGCGCGGGTGATGTGGCAAGCTTTCTCGGAGCAATCCAGGAGTTGCATGGGTTCGGTCTGGCGGATAAGTGCACCGATATTAATATCGACAGGCGCCATCTTCAGCTTCAGGCCGCCGTGTTTTCCCCGCAATGTATCGACGTAACCCAGCTGAGCAAGTTTGTTGACGACTTTCATCAGGTGATTACGGGAAATACCGAAGGTCTCTGAAATTTCTGCGGCGCTTATGATGCGGTCGTTTCCTTCCACAGAAAGCAGAATCAGTGATCGGAGTGCGTAGTCAGTAAAGCTGTTCAGTTGCATGCAACGTGCCTCTTGGTTTTAACCACAATAACGAAGGCCAGACGGCAATGAAAGCCCCGTTTGGCGTTGATTGTCTTAAAGGTAGGCATTACCGGATCAGCGGTACCTCAGGTTTTTATGGACCAGTTACTCTATACTCTGGTTCAGAAATTTTAATAATAATGGAGACTTCACACTATGAAGTACGCAGGGATTCTTGCCTTGCCTTTCCTGTTGAGCCCTCTGGCGCAGGCAGGTGTTGCAGAAAAATATAACGGGCAGGTGGGTGCGGCGTATTCTGCAGCCGATATGGGCGATGATATGACCAGTGAAACCTCGACGGTGTCTGCCCGCTGGTACCCCAAGGGTGTGACTCTCAACAGCAGACTGCCTGCCTTCGAAATTGATCAACTTAACGGTGCATCGTACCTTTCGCTGCAGCACAATAGCGAAACGACAGAGCAGGATGCCCTGGACCTGGACGGCAGTACCCAGACGCTGTCTGGTCGCCTGGTGTTGCTGAACCGGAAGCTCTTTCTGGGGGCCAGTGCGGGCTCAATGTCAGCGGACGGGGACAGCGTTTCAGGCTCGGCAGAGGCGGATGGCAATTCACTTGAACTGTCTCTGGGGGTCCGCACCGGGCAGCTGATTACGACGCTGTCGCGGGCTTCATCCACATCAGAGAGTGAAGCGTATGTTGGCGATGCAACGCCCACCCTTCACCTCGCAGATTACACCTACGATCTCTACGCTATTGCCGATGTCGACAGCAGTATCACCTCGCTTGGATTCAGCTGGGTCGACAGAACGCCAGACAACAGCGTCTATCTGATTGAGGCGAACTTCCATCAACTGTCACTCGATACCAGTCAGAGCAACGAGTTGTATGAGGTGTATACCAATCCTGAAACAGGGGAAAAAGACGCCCCTGAATTATACAGCCGGGAGGAGTTACTCCAGTCAGAGCAGACTTACCTGGGTGCTGACCTGGCGGTGACGTATTTCGTGCAGCGTAATCTGGGAGTCACGGCAGGCTGGATGAGAATGCCGGGGCAGTCTCCCCAGGTCTTTGCTGAAGCAACTGTGCTTTTCGCGGATCGTTATGAACTGACGCCAGCGGTGGCGGTCGGCGAAGACACTCACCGGATGCTTCTGGGGGGCAAGGTTCGCTTCTGATCGTTGAGTGTTCGTTTCTGACAGACACAAAAAAGCCGGCAATTGCCGGCTTTTTTGTCTGAGACGGAGCTTGATTAAGCTCCGTCAAAGCTGAGTCGCTTACGCGCTAATACAGCTGTGTCGCTTATGCGCCAACCAGAGACTGACCACATACGCGGACAACGTTACCCGTCACACCGTTAGATGCTGGGTTACCGAAGAACGCGATGGTTTCAGCGACGTCCACTGGCTTACCGCCCTGAGACAGAGAGTTCAGGCGACGGCCAACTTCACGGGTCATGAACGGAATTGCATCAGTCATCTGAGTTTCGATGAAGCCTGGAGCAACCGCGTTGATGGTGATGCCTTTCTCAGCCAGAACCGGAGCCATGTACTGAACGTAACCGATAACACCCGCTTTAGAGGCTGCGTAGTTGGTCTGACCAACCTGACCTGCAATACCATTCATTGAAGATACACAAACGATGCTTGCGCCCTTGTTGATGGTGTTGTTAGCGATCAGCGCATCGTTGATGTGCTCTTCCGCCAGCAGGTTGATGTCGATGGTCATGTTCCACCAGTGCTCAGGCATGTTCGCGAGCATCTTGTCGCGGGTAACACCAGCGTTGTGAACGATCAGATCGCCACCGCCCAGTTCTTTCAGCTTGTCTGAAATCTGCTGAGGTGCTTCTGCTGAAGAGATGTCAGCCAGCAGCATTTCGCCACCGATTTCAGCCATAACGCGTGTCAGATCTGCTTCCGCTGGTGGAATGTCCAGACCAACAACTTTAGCGCCGTCACGTGCCAGAGTACGGGCGATTGCTTCACCGATACCACGCGCTGCACCAGTCACCAGAGCGACTTTGCCAGCCAGAGGCTTGTGCCAGTCTGGGTAAGTGTTCGCATCTGCTTTAGACACAGTCAGGATCTGACCGTCCATGTAGGCAGACTTGGCAGAAATAACGAAACGGAACGCAGAGTCCATGTTCGCTTCAGCGCCTTCTTCGACGTATACAGAAGTAGCGTTAGCAGACTTCTTACCGATTTCTTTCGCAACAGAACGGGTGAAACCTTCCAGCGCGCGCATAGCCGCTGCCTGTTCACCAGTTTTTGCTTTCATGTGTGGGCGACCCAGAACGATCACACGACCGTTGCTGTTCAGCTGACGCATGACTGGGTTGAAGAAGTAATACAGCTGGTTCAGGTCAGCACCGCTTTCGAAACCAGACGCGTCGAAAACGAGCGCATCGAACTTCTCAGACATACCTTTCTTGGTTTCAACGCCGATAGCGCGTACACCGGCTTTATCAGCAGCGGCCAGAATGTCTGCAGCAGTTTTAGCAGCCGCTGGGAAGTATACGGTTGCTTTTGAATCTTTCAGGTTGCGCATCAGGTCGTTCAGCAGCGCACCGCCTTTGCTGGTACCGATCAGAACCTTACCTTCAAAGTAAGTTTCCTGATTCGGGTTGTAACGCTTCAGGGCGATAGGTGTTGGCAGACCTACATTCTTCAGCAGGCTGCGGCCCAGGTTGTTGTTCAGCAGTGTTTCGTAAAAGTTGCTCATGGTCCGTTCCGTTCGTTTTTGCCGTTTTGGGTTACGGG
Organism: uncultured Thalassolituus sp.; assembly: GCF_950066645.1. Classification (GTDB taxonomy): domain Bacteria; phylum Pseudomonadota; class Gammaproteobacteria; order Pseudomonadales; family Oceanobacteraceae; genus Thalassolituus. The sequence continues at coordinate 82,905 of NZ_CATMFB010000014.1, forward strand.
ATTTGATACTTGGATCACATCGGCGCGATGTACAGCGCCGGAAGGTAGCAGATTACACCAGTATTCATAACCCCTGAAATTGACTTTCGACATGGTCGCCGGTGTCACTTCAGCCAATGCCGGACTGTACAGGATCATTAGACTGCGCAGCACTGGGCAGAAGATTGTGATATTTTGCGTTCTGCCGCATTTATGGCAAGCAGCTATTTACAGTTACAGACAGGATTTAGACATGACTCAGACAGTTCGTCGCGTCGCTATCATTGGCGGCAACCGTATCCCGTTCGCACGTTCTAACACTGCGTACTCGTATTCCTCTAACCAGGACATGCTGACTGCAGCACTGAATGGTCTGGTTAACCGTTACAACCTGCAAGGTGAGCGTATCGGTGAATTCATCGCTGGTGCCGTTATTAAGCACAGCCGCGACTTCAACCTGGCACGTGAAACCGTTCTGAGCACCGCTCTGGACGCACAGACTCCGGGCACTGACATCCAGCAGGCATGTGGCACTGGTCTGCAGGCACTGATGATGGCTGCTAACAAGATTGCTCTGGGTCACATTGACTCTGCAATCGCTGGTGGTTCTGACACGACTTCTGATGCACCTATCGGTGTCAGTGAAGGTCTGCGTAAGATCCTGCTGGAAGCAAACCGTAAGAAGACCACCAAAGAGAAGCTGGCTCAGCTGGCTAAGATCCGTCCTAAGCACCTGGCGCCACTGATTCCACGTAACGGTGAGCCACGCACTGGTCTGTCTATGGGCGATCACACTGAAATCACTGTGAAAGAGTGGGGCATCACCCGCGAAGAGCAGGACGAAATCGCATTCAACAGCCACAAGAATCTGCTGGCTGCCTACGATCGTGGTTTCTTCGACGACCTGATCACTCCGTTCCAGGGTCTGGAAAAAGACAACCTGGCACGTACTCCAGACATGGAAAAACTGAAGACCCTGAAGCCTGCTTTCGACAAGAAATCAGGTAAAGGTACTCTGACTGCAGCTAACTCATCTGCACTGACCGACGGTGCGTCTGTTGTACTGCTGGCGTCTGAAGAGTGGGCGAAAGAGCACAACCTGCCTGTTAAGGCGTACTTGTCGTTCTACGAAACTGCGTCTGTCGACTTCTTCGGCAAAGACGGTAACAAGCAGAAAGAAGGTCTGCTGATGGCGCCTGCGTATGCAGTACCACGTATGCTGAAGCGTGCTGGTATCACTCTGCAGGACTTCGATTTCTACGAAATCCATGAAGCATTCGCTGGTGTTGTAGCTTCAACTCTGAAAGCGTGGGAAGACGAGAAGTTCTGTAAAGAGCGTCTGGGTCTGGATGCGCCTCTGGGCAGCATCGACCGCAGCAAGCTGAATGTAAACGGTTCTTCCATTGCTACTGGTCACCCATTTGCGGCGACTGGTGGACGTATCGTGGCTTCCCTGGCCAAGATGCTGGAAGAAAAGGGCTCAGGCCGTGGCCTCATCTCCATCTGTGCTGCAGGTGGTCAGGGTGTGGTTGCTATCCTCGAGCGCTGATCTGCTTTGCAGGCCCACCTCCTGCAATAAAGACCCTTTGCCGTAAGGCACTCAAACCCCGCTCCCCAGCGGGGTTTTTTATTTCCTGAGAATGGATCCCCGCGTTCGCGAGGATGACAGGATCCGCTACCTGAAGGTCCAGGCAATGATCCGGGTGATCTTCTTCCCCTGTACCATTTCAATTTCGCGGATATCGGTGGCCTTTAACTTTGTCAGCTGTTTTTTCAGCGGCTTCAGGGTGTCAGATTTCGACACCAGACTGGTAAACCAGCCAACCTGGCGGGCAAATAACAGGCTCTCTTTTGCCATCTTTTTCAGAAAAAGCGCTTCGCCACCGTTACACCAGAGTTCGTTTTCCATTCCACCAAAATTCAGTGAGGTGTTTGCCGCTTTGTCGCCGCGGTTTCTTGCCAGCCCTGACGCCTTCCGTACGGCACTTGCGCGTGCTTCATCAGCAGAGGCGTGGAAGGGTGGGTTACAGACGGTCACCTCGAAATATTCATCCGGCTGAATAATGTTTGAAAACATCACGTGTTTGTCGGGCTGCAAACGAAGCTCACACAGGGGCTGAAGCTCCGGATTATTTTTTAAAATAGCCTTAACGTTTGCCAGTGAGTCCGGACTGATATCTGCGCCAACGCATTCCCAGCCGTACACGCTGCTGGCCAGCAGTGGATAGATTCCGTTTGCCCCTGTGCCGACGTCCAGCATTCTGATGGTTTTCGCTGAAGTCGTTTCGGCAACAAGGTCGGCCACATAATGGATATAATCGACACGGCCCGGAATCGGCGGACAGAGAGCACCTTCCGGAATACTCCAGCCTTTGATGTTATAGCTGTCAGCCAGCAGAGCTGTATTCAGCGCGGTTACCGCGCTGGCATCTGAGAAATCGATGCCTGATGCCCCATGGCCATTGTCCCTTAGGTGCGCGTTGAGAGGCGGATGACTTTTTCCTAGCTGCGGAAACGAATACCCGTTTTTATGCTTGTTCCTGGGGTGAAGTGCTTTGCTCATTACTGATCTGAACGTGTTGGAAGTATTGCGCAGTATACCTTCGAGTATTTCTCAGTGGCAGGCGCAGAAGCCTGCTGTTACTTTGAAGAGTAAACAATATCAGGAGGGGGCATCCCTATGTCAGACTTTCATGAAGGATCCTGCCTCTGCGGCAGTGTCGCCTACGAAGTAGCAGGCTCGTTCAAAGCGTTTTATCTCTGTCATTGCTCGCGGTGTCAGAAAGACTCAGGGTCTGCACACGCGGCTAATCTCTTTGCTCCGGGCGCTCGCCTTACCTGGATCAAAGGTGCGGAGGAAGTCACTACTTATCGCCATGAAGGAACTCTCCATACTCGCAGTTTTTGCCAGAGTTGCGGTTCAGCAATGCCTGTTGAAATGAGCGAAATCAATGCCCTGGTCGTGCCTGCGGGAAGCCTCAATACGAAGGTTCCGATCGCAGCAACGGCCCGTATATACATGGCAGATGCTGCACATTGGATATCAGCTATTCATGCTACGCCGGAGTTTCCCGCTCTCCCTTAGATGTGTGATGGGGCTTATGACATTTCCGACGATTGACCTCTGCTCTTGACCTGCTACGTGGCTGCGGCATGCTGAGTTTAACTATGAAAAATGAGAACGGATCATGACCACTGCCACAGAATCCCGACCGCCATTTCCTCCGTTTGATGCAGAAAGCGCTGCTAAAAAAGTGCGCATGGCCGAAGACGGCTGGAATGGACGAGATCCTCAGAAGGTCGCGCTGGCTTATACCCCCGACAGCGTCTGGCGAAACCGAGCGGAGTTTATTTCCGGGCGGGAGGACATTGCTGAATTTCTCACCCGTAAATGGAATCGTGAATTGGAGTATCGCCTGATCAAAGAGCTGTGGGCCTTTCACGAAAATCGCATTGCTGTACGTTTTGCTTATGAGTGGTGTGATGATTCCGGTAACTGGTATCGCTCGTATGGCAACGAGAACTGGGAGTTCAGTGCTGAAGGGCTGATGCAGCGACGTATTGCCAGCATTAATGATCAGCCGATTTCTGAGTCAGAGCGGAAATTTCACTGGCCACAGGGGCGTCGCCCTGATGATCACCCGGGGCTGTCTGAATTAGGCTTATAATAGAGATATTGCTCGTGCTGCTTAGATTGGTTGTCTGATCCTCACTTTGGATCAGGAATGTCAGGGCCGGGGACTCAAATACTATTTTCGACGGACGCAGAATGAATGCCACGGCTAAATGGCTCGCGCTGATTTCCCTGTATCTTGTGCAGGGGTTACCCCACGGTTTTTTCGGGCAGGCGATGCCTGTATTGCTGAGGGAGCAGGGGGTAGATCTACGCTCAATCGGCCTGATGTCTCTGGTCGCCTTACCCTGGGCGCTGAAATTTATCTGGGCACCTCTGCTTGATCGTTACACCCTCTGGCCCGGTGAATATCGTCGTAGTTGGATTCTGTTGATGAATTACAGCGCGGTCAGTCTTCTTGTGGTTCTGTCTTTTGTGCCGTTTGAGTGGCTGGTCAGCGACGGTGTACTGCTGATCGCACTGACTCTGATGGCCATCAATGTGCTGGTTGCAACACAGGATATCGCCACCGACGCCACGGCCGTCGAGAACCTGCGCCCGGCTGAACGGGGGTTAGGTAACGGCATTCAGGTGGGGGGTTATCGCGTCGGTATGGTGCTGGCAGGCGGTGGCCTGGTGTCTGTGTTTACCTTTATGGGCTGGCAGATGTCATTGCTTACACTGGCGGCGCTGATGGCGCTGGGCACTCTGCCGCTCTGGCTGTGGAAGCCGAGGCAGCACACCGTCTCAGACACAGGGGCGTGGTCGCAGTGGCTGGGGTTTTTCCGTCTGAAGGGCGCGGGTATCTGGCTCTTACTTATTCTCGTTTATAAATTTGGTGATGCATTCGGAACGCAGATGCTGCGGCCCTATCTGTCGGATCAGGGCATTACTCTGGAACAGATGGGCCTGCTGTTGGGCACGGGCGGTTTTGTCGCGGGGCTTGGCGGTGCGTTACTGGGGGGTTGGTTAACCGGGCGCATGTATCGCGGGACGGCAGTGGCTCTGTTTCTGGCACTCGAAGGGTTGGCGCTCTGCACGTATCTGTTTGTTTCGCCTGAACAGATGTCGCTGGTGTGGCTGGCGGTTATCGCCGAGCACATCACCGGCGGCATGGCGACGGCGGCGTTGTTTACCGTGATGATGGATCGTTGTCGTGAGCACTCTGAAGGCGGCGATTACGCCCTTCAGAGCTGTCTGGTTATCATCAGCGGCATGGTCGCCGGTTCACTGTCGGGGTATAGTGCCGCAGAATTCGGCTATGCCACTCATTTTGTGATTGCTGCCGGTCTGTGCTGGCTTGCCTGCGGGGTAGTGCTTGCTGCAGCCCGGAAGCAACTGTTTTTCAAGAGAGCTGTATGAGCAATATTGCACAAACTCTGGATGCCCGTGGGCTGTTCTGTCCCGAGCCAGTGATGCTACTGCATAAGGTTATGGACGATGCGAACGTCGGTGATGTGATCGAAGTGCTGGCGACGGATCCCACGACGGTTAAAGATTTTATTCGTTTCTGTGCCTTTCTGAGTCATGAGCTGATGGTGCATGACGAGAAAGACGGCGAGTTGCGGTTTCTGATCCGCAAAGGCGAAGAAGAGGAAGAATAAACCGGGCAGAGGTTCTGCCCGGCTGATCAGTATCAGACGGTGGTTTCGAGTGCTTTGATAAAGCGCTCGCGCTGGCTGTCAGTCGCTTCCGTGTGGAATAACTGGCTGATCAGTGAAGCGACCTCATCGTCTTTGCTCAGACCTTTCCCCAGCCCCTGTGCCAGGCGCTGAACCTGCAGTTCCATGCGACGGGGCTGCTCAGCGTCGGGTGAATCCACCCCGGCGAGAATTTCCATCGCGATGCACAGTTCTGTCGCATCGGCTCCGGCATGTTCCTGATTCCAGCGAACCGCGACATTGGCGGGTAACTCACTCGCATTGACCTCGGCGGCGGCTTTGCCCTGACGCAAGGCGGCGATCAGATCTGTCCAACGGGCTTTGGCGGCCGCTTCTGCTTCGGCATTGGCTTTGGCATTCAGTTGCTTCTCAACATCGCTGATGGCTTTCAGCAGACGCTGCTGGGCACTTTTCGGCAGATCGGCATCCCGCAACAGATCGCGGGCGGCATTCAGAGCGGAAGCATTGCCTGCTGCCCGCGCCTCGTCACAGGCCTGAGTCACCTGCGTTTCTGCTTCACTGACGCTGGCGTTAAGCTCGGCCTTACGCGCATCACGTGCTTCATTCAGTCGGGCAAAAATGCCGTCGGCAGCTTTACGCAATTGTTGCCACAGGCGTTGATCCGGACCACGTGGCGTAACGCCAATGGTTTTCCATTCCTGCTGAAGCTTTTTAACCGTGTCGGCAGCCTCATTCGCATCATCGCTGGCTGCCGCTTTTTCTGCTGCTTCAACAATGGCTTTTTTGGCATCCAGATTGCGATCGTACTCTGCTTTCAGGTGCGCGTAGATGCGGTCGCATGCTTCTTTAAAGGCCGTCTGCGTTTTCTGGTGTGCACCACGGTCTACCGGCGAATAGGTCCGGAAGGCGTCGCGGGCGGCATTCAGAGTATTCTGCACGGCTTTCCAGTCGGCGCTTTCCCAGTTCATTTCGGCTTCGTAGCGGGTCAGCTCGGCAATCAGGGCTTCGCGCTGTTTGACTAATCCCGCACGGATTTCGGCCTGCTCTGCAAACCATACTTTGCATGGCTCAAAGGCTTTATCTGCCGCTTCGCGGAAGCGATCCCATTGTTCACGATCATTGGAATGCCCCAGAGTTTTCCATTCGTCCTGCAGGGCTTTGATGCGGTCAGCGAGCACGTCAGGCGCGATTTCAGCGCCTACAAGCGCTTCCATCTGTTCGCACAGAGCGTCTTTTTTCGGAGCAACCGCGAAACCTTGCCAGTCACGCAGTTCGTACAGGCGGTTACTGAGCAGACGCACCGCAGCCTGAAGGTCACGCGCGCGGCCAGGGCTTAGGGTATCAAGCAGCTTCTGAATGTCGCGCAGTTGTTTCGCAGCCTCCTTTTCCTGTCCGTCGCTCAGGCTGCTGTCCATGGCTGCCATCAGAGCGGCGATCTTCTCGCGAGCGGCGCTGTCGTCAGAATTCTTCGCTGCAATCTTTTCAGGCGCCGGTTTCTGGCCGGCGGTTTTACGCAGAGCCATCAGCCAGTCGGGTGCCTGGATATCAGCTGGCCAATGAATGTGTTGCAGACAGACGCTGGCGGCTTCAGGTGACTTGAATTCACTGTCTGCGCCTGTTTCTGCCCAGTAGCGCAGACTGGTAACGATATCAGTGACGTTCTGTACGAGAATGTCATAACGCTTCTGCTGAGGGGCTGGGGCGCTGTGTTCTTTGGTGGCGTCTGCCCAGGCTTGTTCTTCACTCAGCAGGGCTTCCTGCCAGCCCTGAGCATCGGCATTCAGAGCATCGGCAATGAGATCTTCGAGGCGACCAATCACGCGTTTCTGGGCACTTCCTGCCGCCTCAAGTGCGGCGGCCAGCGCCGCTTCAGCAGCTTCCTGCTGGCGTTGCGCCTCCAGAATTGCACCGGCATCTGCGAGCAGGGCAGGGATGTCGCTGGTATCTTCGTCTGCGGTCTGGTCTTTCAGTTCGTCCCAGCGTTGTTCCAACACCTGCAGGCGACCAACGAAATCCGGACTCATCCCCAGGCGGATAAGCTGTTTCGCCTGAGTACGGATGTATTCGATACGATCGCGGATGGCCTGGCGCGCTTCTTCTTCTGCGCGCAGATCAGCCAGCAGGTTCTTACAGATGCGGTACACCGCTTTGTCACTGCCCTGTGCGTGATCGAGTACTTTCTGCAACAGGGCCGCACTTGAGAGCGTCGCGGCGGCCGCCTGGCGAACCCGTGCAACACCGTGGGTGCGGGCAATTTCTACGCGGCTCTCTTCAGATTTGATCGCTGCGAGAGCCTGCTCACTGAGGCTGCTGTCTGTCGCAAGCGAAGCAATGCGGATCAGAACGTCATCCGCTGCGTTCGCAGGCAGGGCGTCTCCGGCCATCAGGCGTTCAAGCCACAGTGCGCGCACCTGATCCCGCAACTGGGCATTACCATCGCGGATCAGCTGCTCCAGCTGGGCTTCGTCACTGATCTCACGGATGAGAGAAGCCCGGGTATCCGCAGAGGCCTCGTTCAGAATGCGGTCAAGCGGGCCTTTATTCCCTTGAGAAGCCTTTGCAGCCGGCTTCTCACCCGCTTTTGCGGTCGTGGCCGGAGTCTGTTTGTTGCCGAAGAGTTTCTTCAAAAAATTCATAGGTGACGCAGACGCTTATCGAAAAAAGGGCGATCATTTTAACCGGTCAGATGAGTTTAGGAAGCGTCTGCTGAGACATTCACAGACTATTTCAGAACAGGAGACGGAGCCGGAATGCTGTGGTAAGGTATCGGCAGCGTGTATAACTAACAATAATAAGATCCGGGGATCACGATGAAACTCTTCAAACTACTGTTGATAGCCAGCGTAGTAGCCACAACCGGTTGTGCTTACTTCGGTATGGGATCACGCCCTCTATCAGAGTTAACTGAAAAGTATACCGACGAAACTTCCAAGTTTGTTGCTGTAGACGGTGTAGTAATGCACTACCAGGACGAAGGTCAGGGACCAGTGGTACTGATGCTTCACGGCGAACATTCGTCACTGCATATCTGGGATGCATGGGCAAAACGCCTGGCAGGCGACTTCCGTGTTGTCCGCCTTGATCTGCCGGGGCATGGTCTGACCGGGCCAGATCCTGCGACCGAAACCTACGACCTCGAATATATGATGGGCAAAGTTGAAGCCTTTATGGATAAGCTGAGTCTGGATTCAGTACAGATGGTTGGCGCCTCTTACGGTGGCTTTATCACCTGGAACTTCGCAATGGAAAACCCAGAGCGCGTAGAGCGCATGGTACTGGTGGATTCCACAGGCTTTGATCAGAAACTGCATCCTGTGCTGGGCTATAACACCATTCCGGTACTGGCTGGCTTTAACTCCTGGACACTGCCACGTGGCCAGGTAGAAGATCGCCTTGAAACCATGTACTACGACGAAGAAAAAATCACCGACCAGATTGTTCGTCGTAATCAGGAACTGATGCTGCGTAAAGGCAACCGTTCTGCGTTTATCGACGTTGCACGCACGATGGAAGATCAGCTCGAAGACGGCAACAACCAGAGCGACCGCATTAAATACATCCAGACTCCGACGCTGGTCATGTGGGGCGAGCAGGATGAATGGACGACTGACCGTGTGATGCGTCAGTTTAAAGTGAACCTTCCGAACATGACCTTCGTTTCATACGAAGCCGTCGGTCATCTGCCGATGGAAGAACTGCCACGCCAGTCTGCGCGTGATGCCTATAACTACCTCGCCAGTGGCGAGCTGGGCGCACTGCCAGACAACGAAGAGCAGGGCTGGATTATTCCGGGTAACCCGCGCAAAGGCTGGTAAGCTCAGGCTGATTAAAACAGCCAGCAACAAAACCCCCGCAGGTGATCCTCCGGGGGTTTTGTTTTATGGCAGCGCGCAAATCGTTACACTACACCCACGCGACATACCGAACTTTCTCAGGAGCATTGAGTGAATACCATTGTCTGGTACGACTATGAAACCTTTGGCGCCAACCCCGCCTGGGATCGCCCGGCGCAGTTTGCCGCCATCCGCACCGACGAAGACCTCAATGAAATCGAAGAACCCGTCGAAATCTTCTGCCGTCAGTCAGACGACTACCTGCCACACCCTGAAGCGGTATTAATTACCGGTATCACCCCGCAGGACTGCCAACAGAAGGGCGTACCAGAGCGCGAATTTATCGCCCGAATTAATCAGATGTTCAGCCAGCCCGGCACCTGTGTGGCGGGCTATAACAGTATTCGTTTTGATGACGAGTTCACCCGCTATACCCTCTATCGTAACTTCCATGATCCATATGCCCGTGAATGGCAGGGCGGCAACTCGCGCTGGGACTTACTCGATGTGGTGCGGTGTGCCTATGCGTTGCGCCCGGATGGTATTGAATGGCCGAAGAACGATCTGGGTAAAACCAGCTTCAAACTCGAACACCTGACCGCCGCCAACGGCCTTGATCATGGTAAAGCCCACGACGCGGTATCTGACGTGCGGGCAACCATCGCGCTGGCGCGTCTGATCAAAGAAAAGCAACCAAAGTTATACCGTTATCTATATCAGCACCGATCTAAGCAGGCCTTGGGAGGCTTAGTCGTCGTGACAGGGCACAAACCATTAATGCACGTATCCGGTATGTTCCCGGTCGAGCAGGGCTGCATGGCCATTGTCGCGCCGCTGTGCTGGCATCCGACTAATAAGAACAGCTTTATCGCCTGGGATCTGTCGGTTGACCCGACCCCCCTGTATGACCTCACGCCTGAACAGATCTCAGAGCGTGTATTTACTCGCGCAGCCGATATGCCCGAAGGCATGACTCGTCTGCCGCTGAAAGAAATACACATCAACAAATCACCGGTACTTGCACCGGCGAATACATTGACGCCTGACCAGGCGGCTCGCTGGGAGATCAGTGGAGAAGACCTGCGCCGTCACCTGAAAATTCTGCGTGATGCAGGCTCACTGGCCGACAAAATGGCACAGGTATTTGGTGGACGTGAATTTGCAGCCATTAACGATGTGGATGCCCGTCTTTACGACGGCTTCTTCTCAAACGCAGACAAACAAGCGATGGATGAAATCCAGCGCATGGAAGGTTGGGATCTGGCGGATTATCCGAACCCATTTCAGGACGAGCGCGGTGAAGAAATGCTCTTCCGCTACCGGGCCCGTAACTTCGCCGACACCCTCAACGAAGACGAACGCGAACGCTGGGAACAACACCGCACATCACGCCTGATGAAGGGCGTATCTGGCTCGCCACTGCTCACGTTTGAGCAGTTTGCTCCACTGCTGCAACAAGCGGCAGAGCGCGTTGCTCATGAGCCTCAGAAACTGGAATGGATCTACGAGCTACAGCTCTACGCTGAGTCGATCTTTCCGGCGGTAGATTATTGAGCCTACCTACGTGGCCCTACTGACCAGGATAGAATCTGGCTCAGCTCCGTCAGGCTATAACCGGTTTCCTCACGCCAGCGCAGCATAGCCTCCATAAAGGCCTTCCAGCTCGCCTTAGAGGAAGGCACGCCGTCGACAATGCCTTTGCTGGTTAGCGCCAGAATCATATCGTCACTGAAGATGGGGGAATCCACACCCATACGGCGCAGAAAGATCTGACCTGTACGACCGCCGACCCGGTTCCCGCGTTTGCGGAACACCTTCAGGTTCTCGGCGTAGTCTTCCGGCTTCCACGATGCAAACCACTCAGCGGCTGAGCCGTGCTCGCGTTGCAGGTCTGTAAAGAACAGGGCGTTCTCATACACCGAATTGATCTTCGCCATATGGCGGATGATGGTGTCGTCCTGCATAAACTGTTCATACTGTTCTGGCGGCCACATCACCAATACATCCGGACGGAAGTTACAGAACACCTCCTCAAAGCGCGGCCACTTATCCGCTACCACCTTCCAGTTAAATCCGGACTGAAATACACACTGCGACAGGCACGACAACCACCGATCATCGGGAATCGCGGCCAGCTTCTTTGCGGATACAGGCTTCATCGCATGCTTCAGCTTCAGATCGAAGTCAGGATGCTGAGCAGCGGCTTGTTCGAGGTAGTGGCTGAAAGAGAGCATGCGAGTACCCTATGAAAAATGGACAGAAATAGTGTCCCGTCATGATATGGGCAACTGCTTCTGAATGTAAAGAATACATGGTTATCCATACAGTGTGATTCGGACTTTTCGAGCAAAACGCGCACGCTTTATTTTCGTGCTTGCGCGTTTTGTCAGAGCGGGGTACCGTAAACTCTAATCGAATCAAAGAGTTTCCCATTTGGTTTACAAGTTTACAGGCACGCTCTCGCCGAAATAACAGGCGCGCACGTTTTTCTGGAAGGGAGATTTGAGTTATGGATGACTTCTCAATTAGGTCAATGAGCTATCCAGGAAACCTCGAAAGAGTGTCCCAGGATAAATGCGCACGCACACTAGTAATCTGTTAAGAGGCAAAGAATAGCCGGTGCAACAATCAAAGATTATGGAAGATAAGATTATTTCAGCAGTGAGAACTTTTGCTAGCTCGATAAACTCAGGTAGCAAAGTCGTCGCTGATATGTCTGAACTAATTGAAGTCACGTCTCAGTTGCCTCTTTCGAGTTTTGATTACTGGGAACGTCTAATTCGTTCAGAATTCTCTATAGCTTTAAGAGAATCTATTCCCCCTAAGTGGAAGGTATGGTCAAAACCTAAGGAATTAGTAACTTGGCTTGATCTTATAAGTTGCGATGGTTACAAGCGTGAAAAAGCACTTCGAGCCCTATCTGGGGCTGCACCGAATACTTTCTTTTTTTCTCTTGCCGTGCGTAGGCTCAACGATTGGGTGCCCCAAGTTCGCAAAGCCGCAAGGGAAAAGCTCCCTGAGATTGTAAAGGCTACCGATCCAGAATATGTAGTTGAGGCATTATGCGTCGCTCTTTCAAATTGGAACTCCTGGGTAGGATTGAAGAAGCAGATAGAGAGATTCTTCTGAAAATTATCTGTGAAAAGGAGATAGCAAAGTCCCTCCGGTCTAAGTTAATTTCGTCAGCTTCTGGGCCTATGCCATCACTCTTTTCACAGCTTGGCCGCACTCAGGTACTTGATGGGAAAATTGAAGAAATAGCTAAATCCGCTATTCAGCCTTCGGTTCGAGCTAAGGCATATCGAAGCTTATTTGAAGGGCGGGTTGTATGGATCGAAGGCCGAAAATGGGTGTGGACTGATATAAGGTACTGTGAAGGCAGACTAAAACCTATAGTTGGCGAGCGGAAGTTAGAAGTTGAAACTCCAGTAATAGACTTACTAAAAATATCATCTGAAGATCGGTCGTCCATCGTAAGGCGCGTTTCAGCAGAGATTCTAATACGAGAGTTCGGCAATTTAGGTATAGAAGCGAGAGAGTTTGCCGAAAGCTTTGCTTCAGATAACTCACACGCTGTATCTGAAAGGGGTGAGTTTGCTTTAAAGAAACTAGACGAGGCAGAGCGTACCAATGCCTCTTAACAAGCGCATGTTGCCGGACTGGTTTTCCGCTGCGCTCCAAACCAGCCGCAAATGCGGGCGTTATGCCACACTAAAAATTGATCAAGGATAGGAATGCAATGATGCGTAATATGTTAATTTTGGGAATTTCACTTGCTATTGCTGGATGCGGTGGTGATTCGTCTGAATCGGAGGCTGATGACTCAAGTGTTGCGATTTGGGATGATTCAAGTCAAAGGATAGTGATAGTCCAAGAATATGGATATGTTCAGAACTTGAATGATAGATATACCACTTATGATTATTCTTTGGACACATTAACAAAAGAAGCGAAAGATGCTCTTTATAAAATTAGAACGACCAGCTCGCCCTTGTCATGTATGGCAGATGGAACGACGTATGTAGTTACCGTGACAGACAGCGAAGGCTTAGAATCAGAATATCTCTCCAGTAACATGGCTTGTAATGATGAAGAATCAACGTACGTTAGCAGTAGCGATATAAGCAATTTTATACCACTGTTAAACAATTAATAAAAGCTTAATAAGCTCGTGTAACATAAGTTGTTTTAACAGCTTAGCGTAACGCGTGCATAAAAAGTACATTCAAGTGACGCCTATGGCCCACTGGTTTAGGCGTTCCTGAGAGGTTGGATGAAAGTATTAGAACGAAAAAGAAACGGTCTTCAAGCGTTATTCGTACCGATCGCGGTTGGTGGCTTCTTCTGGGCGATTTTATCCAAACTTAGTATGCCTCTTGCAGTGAGTGGGTTTACTGCTGCTATAGCTTTTCTAATACCACTCGTAATGGTGCTAAATTCTATTCGCAAACCTGCAGCGTGGATACAGGGAGATACTTTAAATATTCGTGGAGGATTTTCTTCTACCACAAGGATTAGTTTGTCCAGTGTCGAAAATATGCGTTACCTAGCAGGAATACAAGTAAATGGGAAGCGAGGTGGTATTGTCAGGGATGCTCTATATGTGAAACTGAAAGGCTTTGATGAATGGGAGATTCCTATCCCTGATTCAATTGATCATATAAAAGATGGGCGGCTATACAAATTCATAAACGAGAATTTTTATGAGTTACCCTATCAAGAACAAACCAATTGATAATGTGCCTTCGGCACAACGCTTTTATCAATAATAACATACGTCAGTCTGAAGGTTTTAATAGACCTCTCGATAGAGGCAAGGGTATTTATTCCAGTCTGGGTTTGGCCTGCACTAGCAACTGCTCTTAACACAGGCTATCTCATAATGACTTCAGTCTTGGTCATAGTGACGAGCAATAATACAAAGTATGCGGTGTGTAGTAAGGTAAGCCGCGTTACCGTAATTGTAATGTTCGTAGTGTGGCTGGTCCGATCTTATGAGTCATACCATATGCTTAAAGCTGTAAAAATATATTAATTAACCCATATTTCGTGCAGTATCTCACCTGACCTGAGGTTATGTATCTCCGCATTCCCTGAATGATGGGCGAGGTACTGAGTGCAGTTCCTTTCGGGGTATTAACGATCAATCTCTGGCAGCTGTCACGATAAATTTTCTACTCAGATTATTGATATTCAGTTAGAATGCAAATCTACTTAATTATTTTTTGTAAAAAGTTAAAGGATTAACATGTTTTTTTCATTCAGATTTCTAGCGTGCATTGCAGTTTCCTTAATCTGTGGATGTATGGGCGAGGATGCGGATAATGGTACTGACCATCGTGCGGGGCAGGATCCTGAGTCAGTTACCGCGACCGCTGTGGATGTGTCAGGTGATGCTGCTTTTGCGTTCATCGATGTAGAATTGGTAAGTGTTACATTCTCCGATACACATATCGAAGTCTCTATTCAACTTCTGAATATTCCAGAGGAATTTGTTTACGACGCTTCTAATCTATCAGCGAACTCTCTTGAATATGATTGGGCGGTATCTTTTGATGTTGATTTTGATGGTTCGTTGGCGAATGACCTTGTGTTAAGTGTATCGAATTTCAAGTTTGAAGAAGAGCAGCAAAAGCGTGCAGAAATGCTAGCGTTTACGCAAAATAACATCTGGCGGATGAATGAAATGGGTAGTGGCGCCTCAATGATTGGTAATTTGTCTGCTGAGGTAAATGGCAACTCACTTACTATCACTGTGGCCAAAGATGATTATGAAGAACTTAGCGCCATCAGTAATACAGTTCCGTTCTTGTATGAAGGTTATTATGCAACATCTGGTAGCGTCTATAGGGACTTACTCCCCGATGATGGCGGTTACTTTGTGCCGGTTGATGAGTGAGCAGCTCTAGTGATGAGAAAGTTCATGTTACGGTTAGGAAGGGAGCGAAAGAGCTTTTCGAAAACGCCCCTGAAGATAATCGGAAAAGAGATCCCCAAAGAATAGCGCTGATTGTAGCGCTACTTCTTTTCACCAAACCACCCACGCATACCCACTAATTACCGCAATACAGCTCAGATTGATCCAGAACCCGGTCCGCATCATATCTTTCTGCGCTACATAGCCGCTGCCATACACAATGGCATTGGGTGGTGTGGCGACCGGCAGCATAAACGCACAGGACGCTGCGACGGCAATTAACGCGCTCAGGATGACTGCGGGAATTCCAAGGTTTTCGGCAATGGCGGCGAACACGGGTACTAATAGCGCAGCACTGGCGGTATTGCTGGCAAATTCGGTTAAAAACACCACAAACGCCACGACGGCCAGTATCACCAGTAATAACGGTGCGCCTTGTAAGAAGCCACCAATATGGTCGGCCAGGAAGACGCTGGTGCCGGTGGCTTTGAGTACGGCACTCAGGCAGATGCCACCACCGAATAACATCAGCACGCTCCAGTCGGTGGTTTTTTCGATCTGTTTCCAGGTAACAACGCGGCTCAGGCCAAGAAGTACGATGGCCATGATGGCGATGAGTGTGTCGAATTTCGGTAGGCCGCCGAGTAGCCTATTGAGTGGTGTACTGAATATCCAGCAAACGACGGTAAACGCAAAAATGCCCAACGCGAGGAGGCGAGGGCGCGTCCATTCGAGTGGCTCATGTTCGGTTGAAAAGCGGTGATTCAGGTTTGGGCGAATGACCGCGAATAAAACGGCGAGTATCACGGGTAATAAAATCATCGACAGCGGGCCCGCCATAACCAACCAGTCGGCGAAGGTCAGGTTGCTTTGCGCTGCCGCAATGGCGTTCGGTGGGCTGCCGACTAAGGTGGCGATGCCGCCGATACTTGCGCAATAGGCGATACCGAGTAATACAAATACATAGGTCGGGCGCTGGTCTTCGGCATTTAACTGGTGCAGCACGCCCAGTACCAGGGGCAGCATCATGGCCGTAGTGGCGGTGTTGCTGATCCACATCGACAGGCCTGCCGATACCGCGAATAACATAAAAACTGCGACATTAAAGCGGCCTCTGGCGAGATCGAGGACTTTGTTGGCGATGGCGGCGTCGATTTTCTGGGCGTGCAGGGCTGAGGCGAGAGCAAAGCCACCGAGGAAGATAAAGATAATGGGGTCGGCGAATTTACTGAGCGCATCGCCGGTGTCTAATACCCCAAAGACAACGGCCAGAGTGGGCACCAGTAACGCGGTAATGCTGACATCGAGAGCTTCGGTCAACCAGAGTATGGCGATAAAGATCAGGATGCTCAGGCCATCGACGACGGCAGGCTCAAACGGTAGCCAGAGTTGCATGGCCGCGAACAGCAGCGCGTTGAAAACGATAATAAGGTTTGAGCCTGGCATACGCAGTCCGTTGTTTTTTATTGTTAGTAGAGGGTAATAAAAAACAACGGCCCAGGTAAGGTGTCAGATGCGTCTGACCTTGATCTGACGCCCTTTAATGCGGCTTTTCTCTAACAAGCGTAATGCATCATTGGCGTATTCACGCTCAACCGCTGCAAAAGCAACGAAGTCGAGAACGGTAATATTACCAATCACGTTGCCCGGTACTTTCCCACCGGCAGTGATGGCTCCGACGATATCTCCCGGGCGCAGTTTGTTTTTGCGACCTTCAGCAAAGCAGATGGTGACATACGGTGGCTTGCCGGTGTCGTGGCTGCCGGTCAGTTCACTTTGATGCATGGCCGGAATGTTGTGCTTGAGCAGGTCTTCAATCGCTTCGCGTTTGTACTGCTCGCGCTCGGTAAACAGGCTCAGTGCCAGGCCTTCGCTGCCGGCGCGGCCAGTGCGACCAATACGGTGTACGTAGACTTCCGGATCGCGTGGCAGTTCGTAGTTAATGACGGCTTGTAGCTCATCAACGTCGAGGCCACGGGCGGCAACGTCTGTGGCGACTAAGCAGTGGGCGCTGCCTTGTTTAAAGCGGATATACGTCTGGTCGCGGTCACGTTGGTCGAGGTCACCGTGCAGCCCGAGGGATAAATATCCAGCATGGCGCAGTGCTTGTGACACGTCGTTTACGGTCTGTTTGGTATTACAGAAGATCACCGCCTGCTCGATGGCGAAGTGCTGCATCGCGGCCAATAACGCTTCGGTACGACTCTCTTTACCGCAGCCAATCAGTTGTTGGCGGATATGATCTGTTTTATGTACGGCTTCGACTTTAATCGTCTCTGGCTCGTGCATCAGATCTTTGCTCAGGGCTTTGATGTTGTCTGGGTAGGTCGCAGAGAACAGCAGCGTCTGACGATTGTGTTTAGTGTGCGAGGCAATGTCGCGGATGTCGTCGGCGAAGCCCATTTCGAGCATGCGGTCAGCTTCATCGAGCACCAGCGTATTTACGTTCTCCAGAACCATAGTTTTCTTGCGAAGGTGGTCTTTGATACGCCCCGGAGTACCAACGGCGATGTGGGCGCCACGCTCAAGCGAGCCGATCTGAGGTCCGATAGAAACGCCACCTGAGATTACGACAATTTTGATGTTTTGCGTAAAGCGGGCGAGCTTTCGCAGCTCGTCCGCGACCTGAGTCGCCAGTTCGCGAGTCGGGCAGAGCACTAAACCCTGAATGCCATAAAACTTCGGGTTCAGGTTCTGTAGCAACGGAATACCGAAGGCGACGGTTTTGCCGCTGCCGGTTTTCGCCTGTGCCAGTACGTCGTTGCCTGCAATGCTGATGGGCAGCGACTGGGCCTGAATCTCGGTAGCGTCACTGAAGCCCAGTTGCTGCAGGTTGTCCTGCATGGCTGGGGTGATGCCTTTGATGTCTTTAAATGAAGTGCTCACGCGGTTGCCTTGCGTTTCAGAACGACGCCCGTTTCGATGTGATGGGTATACGGGAACTGGTCGAACATGGCGAAACGCACGATGTCGTGGGTTTTGCAGAGTTCGGTCAGGTTCGCGTGCAGGGTGTCCGGGTTACAACTGATGTAGATGATGTTGTCGTAGCCGGCGGTTTGTTTGACGGATTCGTCGTCCAGACCTGCCCGTGGCGGATCGACCAGTACGGTACGGAAGTCGTAGCTGGTTAAATCAACGCCTTCTAAGCGGGTAAAGGTGCGTTCGCCTCGCAGCGCCTGTACAAATTCTTCAGACGACAAGCGCGCAATAATGAGGTTGTCGATCTGGTTGTCGGCAATGTTCACCTGAGCGGCATTTACCGAGGTTTTAGAGATCTCAGTCGCCAGTACGCGGTCAAACTTTTCGGCCAGTGCGACGGAGAAGTTGCCGTTGCCGCAATACAGTTCAACAAGATCGCCACCTATGCCTTCAGACGCTGAACGCGCCCAGCTGAGCATCTTCTGGTTTACCTCACCGTTAGGCTGCGTAAAGCCGCCTTCTATCTGGCGGTAGCTGTATTGCTTGCCATCGACATTTAGCACTTCGGTCACATAGTCGCGCTCAAGGACGATCTTCTGCTTACGTGAGCGGCCAATAATCGGGAAGCCTATACGCTCTTGAAGAGCACGTGCTTCTGCTTCCCAGGCGTCATCCAGTTTCTTGTGGTAGATGATGGTGATGAGCGCATCGCCACTCAAGGTGGTCAGGAACTCCACCTGAAACAGGCGGCGGCGCAGCAGTTCGCTGTCGTGAATCTCGGCTAATAAGCGCTTCATCAGGTCATTGATGAGCGGAGAGGCTATATTGAATTCACGGACTTCGTAGGCTTTGCTGCGGTTGCCCGGCTCAAACATGGCGTAGAAGCAGCGTTCGCCCTCATGCCAGAGGCGGAATTCAGCGCGCAGGCGGTAGTGCGACACCGCGCTGTCATAGACTTCCAGAGCCGGTGGTGCGAATTCTGCGAACAGACTGTTCAGCCGCACTTTTTTCTCGTCGAGCTGAGTATCGTATTCGGCCGGATTGATAGGATCTGGAAAGATTTCTGACATGAGATAACCGGAGCATTGCATTGAGGCGGGGTATTATACGCATCCCGGTATCCGGTGCACTCTGAGGTCATGTAAGCCACTATTTTTGCGTCGCAAAGGGCCTGATTGCGGCGTATTGTGTCATTTCGGCCAATGATCAACGGAAATGATCAGGTATTGTGCCGTTTACCGTTAATGATGAGAGTCTGCTATGAGTGAAGTATTACAGGATCTGGTAACCCTGCTGAAACCATCGCCACTGGGTGAGAATAGCTTTCGGGGTGAAACTCAGGATCTCGGGTTTCGCGCGCTGTTCGGCGGTCAGGTCATGGGCCAGAGTCTGGCGGCAGCGATGCAGACCTTGCCCGAAGGTGACTGGCAGGCGCACTCGTTTCATGTGTATTTTATGCTGGCAGGCACAGTGACAGATCATCTCGAATTCGAGATTGATCCTCTGCGCAATGGCCGCAGCTTCTGCACCCGTCAGGTGAAGGCGATTCAGAATGGTCGGGCGATTCTGACCATGATCTGCTCATTCCAGCAGCCGGAAGAAGGCTTTGAGCACCAGGCGCCAATGCCTGAGGTGAAAGGCCCGGACGGAATTGCTTCTCAGGTTGAGCTGGCGCGTATGTTCCGTGATTATTTCCCAGAAAAAGTACGTGACATTTACACGGCAGATAAACCTATTGAAATGCGGGTGATTGATCCGGTGAATATTTTCGCGCCGACGAAAAAAGACCCGGTGAAATACCTTTGGTTGCGTGCGGATGGGCAGCTGCCTGACGACTACGATGTTCACTGCATGTTGCTGGCGTATGCTACAGACTTTAATCTGCTGCCAACCTCTCTGCATCCTCATGCTAAGTCATACGGGCAGAAGGATATGCAGTTGGCGAGTCTGGATCACAGCGTCTGGTTTCATCGTCCGTTCCGTATGGACGAGTGGCTGCTGTACGCGATTGATAGCCCGAATGCCGGCGGCGGTCGTGGATTCTGTCGTGGACAGGTATTTAATCAAAAAGGTGAACTGGTGGCTTCTGTGGCTCAGGAAGGTCTGATCCGCCAGATACAGTTGGATAAAAAATCATGATGATGTTGCGCTTTCTGCTGATTTTCTTCCGGCAGAAGTGGAATGACAGTCGCGATGCATTAGCGACTACCCGTTATTATTTCCGTGTGATGCCGTGGGATATGGATCTCAATATGCATCTCACCAATACGCGCTATCCGGCATTTATTGATGTCGGTCGGGTACAGTGGTTCGCAGAAATTGGGCTGCTACCTCTGATTATCAGCAACGGCTGGCGCACGGTCGTAGCGAGTCAGACCGTCACCTTTGTGCGAGAAATAAAACCTTTTACTAAGGTAGAAATCGAAAGCCGTGTTCTGTATTGGGATCGCAAGTATCTTTATTCAGAGCACCGTTTTCTGGTCGAAGGCAAACTGCATTGCAAAGCGCTGGGTAGAATTGCGCTGGTGCGGGGCGGACGGGTTCGTAGCTTCAGCTCGCTGCTGCAGGCATTGGATAAATACCACGGACGCGATGTAAAAGAGTATGTGGCGCCTGAGCCTACCCCTGAGATTCAGGCGAAGATTGATCTTCTGAATCTGAAGCGGGATGCGGAGCTTGCTCGTGCGGAGAAGGATGCGGCTTAGCATCCTTTTCTAATAATTCTGCAGCCCCCGAAAAATCAAACCCTTCAGAGTCTTCCATTTCTTCCACATTGGGCCGTATGCCACAGCCCGATCCTTTGACTGGCATTAAACCCGCAGTGCCCGGATGTTTTTTCATACGGTTACGCTCTCTTCTGGGGGGCGACTTACCTGGCTTTTCTGGGAGCACGGCTTACCTGGGCTGGTCAGCGCGGAGAAGCAGTTTAGGGTTTACCCGTGCATTATTCAGACTGACCGTCCAGTGCAGGTGCGGCCCTGTGGCCCGCCCGGTTTTACCGACGGCGCCGATTAAATCACCCTGTTGAATGTCATCGCCTTCTTTGACATCGATGCGGCTCATATGACACATCATACTGATCAGGCCCTGGCCATGATCAATAAATACGCTGTTGCCATTAAAAAAGAAATCGCCAGTCAGAACTACTTTACCCGCTGCCGGAGCAATGATCGGTGCGCCCTCAGGGGCTGCAATATCGATCCCGCTATGAGGCTTACGGGCCTGACCGTTAAAAAAACGTTTTAAGCCAAAGGCACTGCTGTATGAGCCTTCGGTGGGTAATATCATCTCGGTCCACTGCGCAGCGAGGTGTTCGCTGTGGCTTTTATAGACGGGCGTCATCTGGTTGTATTCTTTGCCGATGCGGTCCATGTCATTTTTCTGTGGATTTACCTTACGAGTTTCTTTGATTTCAATATGCTGTTCTTCGTAAGGGTAGGGCGTTATTGCGGTGGTGGTTGTTTCGCCATTCACTTCAAGGGTCAGTGATTGTTCCTGATTGAGCGGCACGCCAACCACGGCAACCCACTGCTCGTCATGATTAACGACCATGACAGGCTTGCTGTTAAACATCACGCTGGGTTTTTCATCCGTGGCCGCGGCGACGGGCAGGCTGATGATTCCCCCAGGAACCCGGTGATCGGGCAGGGAAGAGGCCAGCACCAGCGGACTGAGCAACAAAGACAGAATTACCAGCAGTTTATGAGTTTGCAGAGTCATCCGGTGTTATCTCCTGAACGGTACTGATCAGTTTGCCCTGATGCAGACGGGTTTCTATGGTGCTGCCCGGAGATACGTCCGCCGCAGAGTGAATCACTTTGCCGTCCTGATCATGGGTAATGGAATATCCCCGTGCCAGAACCTGCAGTGGGCTGACTGACGACAGCAGGCGCGCTCCGGAGGCCAGTGCCTTCTGCTTCTGCGTCAGTTGCTGCTGAACAGCGCGTTTCAGTCGCTGTTGTAATTGCTGCAGGTTTTTCTGGTGCTGTGTCAGCGTTTTCTGCGGGTGCAGGTGTTCCAGAACGGATGTCAGACGCGCGAGCTTCTGTCTGGGTTCCGCAATCTTCTGTTGCATGACGCGCTGCAGACGTATCTCTAACTGGTCCAGTCGTTGCGATTGGTTCTGTAGCTGGTGTTGCGGACCACGCAGGCGCGATCTGAGTTGCTCAAGCTGTTTGAAGCGCTGCTGCTGACGGTCTTTGAATGCGCGTTGCAGACGTTGTTTCATACTAATGATCTGCTGTCGTAACAGTGCGCCATCGGGGCTGATCATTTCTGCAGCAGCCGAGGGGGTGGGCGCACGCAGGTCGGCGACAAAATCGGCAATCGTAAAATCGACTTCGTGACCGACGGCGCTGATGACCGGAATGGCGGAATGCGCAATCGCGCGGGCGACACCTTCGTCATTGAAACACCAGAGGTCTTCCAGTGAGCCGCCGCCGCGTCCGGCAATAATCACATCGCAGCGGGCGTCGCGGTTAGCACGCTGTAGTGCGGTAATAATCTGTGCGGGGGCTTCATTGCCCTGTACCATGACCGGATAAATATCCACTTCAATTGAGGGCCAACGCCGTTTCAGCACGGTCAGCATGTCGTGAATAGCGGCGCCAGTCGGTGAGGTGATGACGGCGACACGACGTACTGCAGGCAGGGGGCGTTTGCGCTCTTCTGCAAACAGGCCTTCCGAAGCGAGTCTGCGTTTGAGCTGTTCAAAAGCAAGCAGCAGGGCGCCTTCTCCCGCCGGTTTCATGTTGTCGACGATAAGCTGATAGTCACCGCGGTTTTCATACAGGCTGACCTTGGCGCGAATCTCTACCATATCGCCTTCTTTGGGCAGAAATTTCAGCATGGCAGTGCGTGAGCGGAACATGGCACAGCGAACCTGAGCACCGGCATCTTTAAGAGTAAAGTACCAGTGCCCGGAAGATGGACGCGCAAGATTCGATATTTCACCTTCCACCCTTACCGATGCAAACGACACTTCGAGCAACTGGCGGGCGCGGGAATTGAGTTCAGAGACCGTGAAAACGGCGTTATCGCGGGGGTTACCTGTCTGGTACATAAATCTGCAGATTGACGCTTTTGCAAAGGCTGACACAACTCAAACAATTTCGCCAGTCTGCGACGAATTCCCACAACCGGGGTAGACAAGCCGGGTTTGAGGGAATAGTTTGTGGTTTCGGCATTTTCGCTGATCTCTATGTCAAAACGAACAAGGAATAAGTCCATGAAAAAAATTCTTGCAGCAGCTGCTCTGGTATCTCTTTCCTCTATGTCATTCGCTGATTCCGGCCCTGCGGGTTGTGGTCTGGGTACGGCGGTTGTCTTCCCGGATGCAAACGAGTGGCACGAGCACGTACTGGCGGCAACCACTAACGGTACTTCCGGTAACCAGACCTTTGGTATGACTTCCGGCACACTGGGTTGTGAAGCTGCGAATGGTCCACTGAAACTGGCAAAAACCTTCATGAACGACAACATGGATCAGCTGGCCATTGACGCTGCTCGTGGTGAAGGTGAAACTCTGGCAGCTCTGTCAGAAGTGATGGGTATCGAAGCAGGCGATAAAGCTACCTTTAACGCAACTGTAAAGGCTAACTTCGACACTATGTTCTCATCTGAAGCGACTGCAGAAGATGCGTACGAGTCTCTGACTCAGGCGATGGCTGCTGACGCTTCTCTGCAGAAATACCTCGGCTGAACCTATAGCTGACGGTAGAATAAGAGCGCGCTCCGGCGCGCTTTTTTATTGGATATTCACCACGTAAGGACTGGGTGTGAAAAGGGTGTATGCATTCCTGGCGTTGATGGCTGTGCTGAGCGCGCCATTGGCCAAAGGCTCAGACATAGCAGGTAAGAATGATATTCAGGCGCTCGCCGCGCATAAACAATGGCACCACCTTCTCCACGTCCGGTATCACCCTTACACCTTCCGAACACTCAGTCAGAACGACAGCCCGGCGTTTTTTCTGTCGGCGCAGGGCAAGGTTGATCCAGCAGCCGAACTTCAGGCTGATCTGGAAGCATTCCTGCAGAATACGATGGCGCCTGACAGCTCTGCGCAGTGCCGCTTTCCTGCCCGTTATCATTGGTTGAAGCAGCAGTTACCTGACGCAGGTTTTATTGATCAGCCCTGTCCTGAGTTTGAGGAATGGCGTCAGGATCTGGCGGCACACCGCCTGACGCTGATTTTTCCGGCCTCGCACATTAATTCTCCCTCCTCGATGTATGGGCATACTCTGGTGAGGCTCGACCGGAAAGACCCGGAGAGCAGCAAGCTGCTTGCCTACAGCGTTAATTTTGCGGCAGATGCGGACCCGGAAGATAACGAACTCAAGTTCAGCTGGAAGGGCTTGACCGGCGGTTATCCCGGTACGGTGTCAGTCATGCCGTATTATGTGAAAACCAACGAATATCAGCACATGGAATACCGTGATGTCTGGGAATATCAACTGTCGTTTACGCAGGAAGAAGTTGATCAGTTTGTGCGTCATATCTGGGAGACCCGCGATACCCACTTTGATTATTTCTTTTTCGACGAGAACTGCTCATACCGCCTGATGGCATTGCTGGACGCGGCGTCTGAGCGTGCTGACCTGGCAGATCGTTTTGTGCGTAAAGCCGTGCCGGTAGATACCATCCGTGCCTTAAAAGACGAACAGTTTCTGTATCAGATCGATTTCCGGCCGTCGGCGGCCACGCTGATGGAAAACATGGCCGATCACGCTTCTGTTGAAGAGCAGGCAGCGGCGCATCTGCTGGTTGAAACGGATCTTCCTATTGACGACATCCTCAGCGGCATGACCGTCGGTGAACAGCGCCGGTCACTGGAGTTAGCGCAGGCTTATGCCCGTTATCTGTCGGTGAAGAAGAAACAGGCGAATCCCGTACTCCGGCAACGCACCATTGATATTCTCTCGACCCGCAGTCGCCTGCCGTCTGGTGCGGCATTTCCGGCGCCGGATAAGCCACCTGTGCGTGATGACGAAGGGCACGGCAGCAGTCGCCTGATGTTATCTGCGAACCGTATTGATGGTTTATGGCGGGCTGACGCGCGTTGGCGTATCGCTTACCACGACATCATGGATGTGCCCTCTGGGTTTGTTCCCGGGGCTCAGATTCAGATGGGCGAGTTCGATCTGGGTTATCTTGAAGGCGAAGGTGTGCAGCTTAACTCGCTGACCGTTGTTGATGTACTCTCTCTGAGTCATATGACCGATTTTCAGTCGCCGGTCGCCTGGGGTGTCAGTGGCGGGCTTGATCGTTTTCAGGCTCCCGGAAGTGAGTTGTTCGGCTATCTCAATATAGGATTTGGCCGTGCCTGGCATACCCGTGTGCCTGGCCCGGAAGACCGGCCAACGGGCGATGGCCGCCTGTTTGTGCTCGGCCAGGTAACGGCTCGTGCGGATAATCAGTTTCGCGATGGCTATCAGCTGACGGCGGGGCCACGGGTTTGTTGGCTATGGCAGGGGGCACTGACTCAGGAGCTTATCAGCTTTACCTGGGAGCCATTGACTGCGGGCGACGATCATACCCGGCGCGCCTTACTGATCGAAGAGGGCTTCACCGGAGCCAGTGATGATCAGCTGCGTCTGGGCTTTGAACGTGAGTGGCTGGGGTCGCAGGCAACCAATCGCTGGCACCTCAGTTATGCCTGGTATTTCTGACATGAGATTCATCCCTGACAAGATCATGATGCGGCTCGGGCTGGTTATCATCAGTATTCTGGCTCTGAGCAGCTGTGCCTCGCTCACCAGCCTGTATTTTTATCCTCAGAGCGTCTGGGTACAGACCCCGGACCGTTTTGGGGTGGCTTATGAGGATGTCTGGTTTGAAAGCCGCGACGGGACGCGGCTGCACGCCTGGCATCTGAAGCCTGAAACTCCGGACAGTACTCTGCCTGTGATTCTGTACCTGCATGGCAATGCCGAAAATATTTCAACGCATTCGCTGAGCATTCTGTGGATGACGGAACTTGGCTTTGATGTGCTGGCGCTTGATTACCGGGGCTATGGTGCGTCGGAAGGGCGAGCGCGTATGCCGGGGGTGCTGGAAGACGTAGAGGTTGCCGCTCTATGGTGGCGTGAACAGAATCCGGGGCGGACCCTGGCCGTGCTCGGCCAGTCGATGGGCGCGGCGATGGCGGTAAATCTGGCGGCACAGCCCGATGCTGTCGATATGCTGGTGGCTGAATCCAGTTTTGCGGGGTTTCCGGATGTTGCCCGTGCTGCGCTCGGTAAGGCCGGTATTCTGGGGTGGCTGGTTTATCCGTTTACCTGGCTGGTACCGGATGACTGGGACCCACAAGCTCAGGCCGCGAAGGTCCGCGTGCCGGCGCTGCTGATGCACAGTCGGATGGATGATGTTATCCCTTATAAGCAGGGCCGGGAGGTCTACGAAGCTATGCCGCCTGGTGCCTGCTGGGCAGAGAGCAAAGGCCCGCATATCGGCAGTTTCCGCTACGGTGATATGCGAGAGCGCGTCGTTGAGTTTCTCCGTTCTGGGGCGTGTCCGGAATAATCGTTCACTGACGTTTACCGGTCGGGGACCTTTCGCTATAATGCCCCGCCTTTCCTTCAACCTCATTCTGGAAGGCTCTATATGTTGCGAATCGCTCAGGATGCACTCACATTTGATGATGTGCTGTTGGTTCCCGGTTACTCCGAAGTTCTGCCAAATCAGGTATCACTCAAGACCCGTATCACCAAAGGTATTGAGCTGAATATCCCGCTGATTTCTGCTGCCATGGACACTGTGACCGAAGCCCGTCTGGCGATTGCCATCGCTCAGGAAGGCGGTCTGGGTATTGTTCACAAGAACCTGACCATCGAAGAGCAGGCAGCGGAAGTCCGCAAAGTTAAAAAGTACGAAAGTGGTGTGGTAAAAGATCCGATTACCGTTCCCAGCACCAGTACTATCCGTGAAATTCTTGAACTCACCATGCAGCACAACATCTCCGGTATGCCGGTGGTGGATGGCGATGAGCTGGTGGGTATCGTTACCAGCCGCGATGTGCGCTTTGAAAAGAACCTGGATGCCCTGGTACCCAGCGTGATGACGCCAAAAGATCAGCTGGTCACTGTGAAAGAAGGCACCAGCCCTGAAGAAGTTCAGGATCTGCTGCATACCCACCGTATTGAAAAAGTTCTGGTACTGGATGACGCCGGTAAACTCGTGGGCCTGATGACAGTGAAAGACATTGAAAAAGCCCGTGCTTTCCCGAATGCGGCGAAAGACGAGCAGGGTCGTCTGCGTGTTGGTGCTGCTGTTGGTACCGGTGCAGGCACGGATGATCGTGTTGAAGCGCTGGTGAAAGCCGGTGTTGACGTGATTGTTGTCGATACCGCTCATGGCCACACATCAAATGCATCTGGCACTGGTGTGATTGACCGCGTGCGTTGGGTGAAGCAGAACTTCCCTCAGGTTCAGGTTATTGGTGGCAACATCGCAACGGCGGAAGCGGCGATTGCTCTTGCTGAAGCAGGTGCCGATGGCGTGAAAGTCGGTATCGGCCCAGGCTCTATCTGTACCACCCGTATCGTTGCGGGTGTGGGTGTACCTCAGATTTCTGCGGTAGCGAATGTGGCGGCAGCTATGGCTGATTACGGAATTCCAGTCATCGCTGACGGCGGTATCCGCTTCTCTGGTGACATTTCCAAAGCTATTGTCGCTGGTGCAAGCGTTATCATGGTCGGCTCTATGCTGGCGGGTACGGATGAAGCTCCGGGCGAAGTCGAATTGTTCCAGGGCCGTGCGTACAAGTCTTACCGTGGCATGGGTTCTCTGGGCGCGATGGGTCAGACTCAGGGTTCTTCTGATCGCTACTTCCAGGACAAGCAGGCAGGTGTTGATAAGCTGGTGCCAGAAGGCATTGAAGGCCGTATCGCCGTCAAAGGCCCACTGACCAATATCGTCCATCAGCTGATGGGTGGTGTACGTGCCTCTATGGGTTACACCGGTTGTGCAACGATTGATGAAATGCGTACCAAGCCTGAATTTGTGCGCATTACAGCGGCGGGCATGAAAGAGTCTCACGTTCACGACGTGCAGATCACCAAAGAAGCCCCGAACTACCGTCTGGGCTAAGAGCCTCTGACGATATAAATAGGTGGGGATGATGAGAGTCATCCCCGCTTTTGTTTTTAAATCTTTTATCTGGAAAGCCCAATGTCACAAGACATCCACGCTCAACGTATTCTGATTCTGGATTTCGGTTCACAGTACACTCAGCTGATCGCACGTCGTGTCCGCGAAATCGGTGTCTTCTCTGAAATCCGTGCCTGGGACATGGACGAAGCGGAAATCCGTGAATACAACCCGACCGGTATCATTCTGGCGGGTGGTCCGGAGTCTGTGACTGAAGCGGGTTCACCGCGCGCACCGCAGGTGGTATTCGAACTGGGGCTGCCAGTACTGGGCATCTGCTACGGTATGCAGACCATGGCGGAGCAGCTGGGCGGTAAGGTAGAAGGTTCTAACATCCGTGAATTTGGCTATGCCCAGATTCAGGTTGAAGCAGATACAGCTCTGCTGAAAGACATCAAGGATCACGTCAGCGAAGACGGCAAGAGCCTGCTTGACGTATGGATGAGCCACGGCGATAAAGTCGCGAAAATGCCAGAAGGTTTCGGCCTGATGGCGTCGACGCCAAGCTGCCCGATTGCTGGCATGTACAACGCTGAGAAGAACTTCTTCGGCGTACAGTTCCACCCGGAAGTGACTCACACCCTGCAGGGTAAGCGTTTGCTGGAACACTTCGTGATGGACATCTGCGGCTGTGAAGCGCTGTGGACGCCAGCGAAGATCATCGAAGATCAGATCGAAAAAGTACGCGCTCAGGTCGGTGACCAGAAAGTACTGCTGGGTCTGTCTGGTGGTGTGGATTCGTCTGTTGTCGCAGCACTGCTGCACAAAGCCATCGGCGACCAGCTGACTTGCGTATTCGTAGACAACGGCTTGCTGCGTAAGAACGAAGGCGACGCAGTAATGGACATGTTCGCCAAGAACATGGGCGTTAAAGTGATCCGTGCTGACGCTGAAGATCTCTTCCTCGGTAAGCTTGAAGGTGTGTCTGACCCAGAGCAGAAGCGTAAGATCATTGGTAACACCTTTATTGAAGTGTTCGACGAAGAAGCAGGCAAGCTGAAAGACGTTAACTTCCTGGCTCAGGGCACTATCTACCCGGACGTGATCGAGTCTGCTGCCGCGAAAACCGGTAAGGCACACGTGATTAAGTCGCACCACAACGTGGGCGGCCTGCCAGAAGACATGAAGATGGATCTGGTAGAACCACTGCGTGAACTGTTTAAAGACGAAGTACGTAAGATCGGTCTGGAACTGGGCCTGCCTTACGACATGGTTTACCGTCATCCATTCCCGGGTCCGGGTCTGGGCGTGCGTATCCTCGGTGAAGTGAAGAAAGAATACGCTGATGTACTGCGTGAAGCGGATGCCATCTTCATCGAAGAACTGCACAACTTCGACTGGTACCACAAAACTTCTCAGGCATTCGTGGTCTTCCTGCCGGTTAAATCGGTGGGTGTCGTAGGTGACCAGCGTCGTTACGAGTGGGTAGTTTCACTGCGCGCAGTAGAAACCATCGACTTTATGACCGCTCGTTGGGCGCACCTGCCATACGAACTGCTGGAGAAAGTCTCGAACCGTATCATCAACGAGATCGAACACATCTCCCGCGTGGCTTACGACGTATCAAGTAAGCCGCCAGCGACCATTGAGTGGGAATAATCTCAGTAGTTCCTGTCGGTAACCTGTAAAATCAAATACCGACACTGAGTACGCTCAAAGCCGTTTCGCTGGTTTCGCGAAGCGGCTTTTTTATTTCACATGTTTTTCAGAGTAGCTCATGCTCAAGAGGGTGAGACAGCCCTATGCTGTGACGTATTCAGCTCTGGTCTAATTCTTTTGTTTGAAGGCTTTGCTTCCCTGATAACGACAGACTGACTTCTGGCATTTGTTTGAGGTCCCGTCCTTGGTTATGATCGCACGCACTGGTTAACGCGCTTCTCTTATTCTTGTTAACTTTATAGTATGCTTGATGAAGTTGATCTATGGATGTTTGAGATGAAATCTTACGAAGAGCTGGAAGCGGAAGTAAACACATTAAACGACTCAATCTCTGATTCTCCTTACTTGAACAATCTCGATTTATTAAAGCTAAGAGACTTCTGTGAGCAAGCCGATCCATTTCGTTATGTCTGCATTGATGGTATGTGGAAGGATGAGTTTCTTGAGCAGGTTATGAAAGAAGTTGCTGAAAACCAGTCCTGGGCAGGAGAAAAGCAGTTTTATGGGTCTCGAGAGAAGCGTTGGCAAGCTGATTGGAACAAGTTTCCGGAGCATGTGCATAGTTTGCTGTCGTATCTTAATCAGCCACTTGTTCTGAAAATTATAGAATTCATTACTCAAGAGAAATTCTTAGTTTCTGATCCTTATCTGGAAGGTGGTGGTATTCATTCAACAGGTAATGATGGGTTTCTAAAACTACATGCAGATTTTAATTGGAATGAGAAGCTCCAGCTATATCGAAGAATTAATATATTAGTTTATTTAAATAAAGACTGGAAAAAAGAATACGGGGGGCAGATTGAGTTGGCAGGAAAGGATTCTTCAGGAGAGTTTATATCTCAGGTCGCTTTAGAACCTATTTTTAACAGAACACTGATTTTTGTGACTGATGATAAGTCTTTTCATGGGCAGCCGAATCCTGTTAATCACCCTGATAAGAAACGAAGAAACTCCATAGCTGCGTACTATTATACTGCTGCTAAGCCAGACGACTCTTCAGATACTAAGCGTATTGGTACGAATTATGTAGGTGAGGATGGAAAATCGTTACAACCCTCGTTGTCGAAAAGAATATTGGCTCGGCTTGGAAGGGTTCTGAAGTGATTTCTCATTTGGTGGACATCAAATGAGAATATTCTGTTCAGGGGAGATTCGATGATTTTTCACAGCTGAATGATATAGGATGCGTGAAAGCCACCTTCGGGTGGCTTTTTTGTACCGAAAGTCGGGTGTAATGGCCGTGAAGCGGGCTCATTAGGGCAAAGTGCCGGGCGTAGTGCTATTCTCAATTATTATATTCCTTCGGAGTCATGCTATGCGTCGGGTGTTCTGGATGCTGGCGGCGTGGGTGTTTGCGGCGTCTGCTTATTCGCAGCCTTCAGATGTTACTGAATCTCTAAAGCTTCAGGGAGAGGTCTCGGGGGCGGCAGAGCGTGTACTGCAGTGCGTTGCCGGTCGTATGGTTGAGGTTTTACCTGTTTCTCTGACGTCCGCCGGACAAGGTATTGCAGATATTAAAGCAGGGCACATTGATGGCCTGATCAGTACTGGAGAAGGCGACGAGCTGGATACCTACACAACTGCTTCGGCGCCTTTTGTTCTGGAAGAGTGGTATTGGTACTTTTCTGGCCGGTCAGTAGAGGGGGGCTTCGAGCCCTCCGGGCACAAGTTGGGAGCGGTAAAGAAGAGCGCGCAGTATTACTGGCTTGAAGCACAGGGGCTGCGAGTCTCTGATGTTGCTGAAAGTAGCGCGGATTTGCTTCAGCTTCTGGTGGAAGGCCGGGTAGACGCGGTGCTGATGGATGAAAAACTCTTCAGTGATCTGAACACTGACCTGTCTGAAGCGCAGAGCGCAGTGATTGGGGGGCTGGCCAGGGAGTTCGAACGTTATGCTCCCGTACGTGTTCAGTTTGCGGATCATTTCCTGTCGGGGCACCCGGCATTTCTTGCTGATTTCAACCGTGTCATTGAGTTCTGCACTCAGGATGCCATCAGGCTGTCTAATGCTCAGCGCCAGCAGGTAATGTCTATCTATGAGTTCAGTATCCGCCGCCTGACCGGGCACCCTGAGGTGATCCGTATTCTTGAGTGGCAGAATCGCGAACGCGTGAACATCACCCACGCCGAAATCGACCAGTTAGACAGCCAGTGGCGGGAAGAGCTGAACAAGGACATCCGGCCAATGATTAATGCTGAACTGAGTCGCGAAATCTCACGTTTTCTGCGTCAGATTCAGGATGACAGTGAAGGCTTGTTTACTGAGATTTTTCTTGTTGGAAAGCGTGGACTGAATGCAGGCCAGAGTAACGTAACCAGCGACTTTTATCAGGGAGATGAAGAGCCCTATCAGCAGACTCTGGGATCTGATGGTCGCGACGTATACATCGGGCCGATCAGCTACGATGCCTCTTCGGAAGGTTTTCAGGTCAAACTCTCAGCCCGGGTGCTCAACGGCCACGGCGAGCCGATTGGCATGATGATGTTTGGTATCGATGCTGAGCGGGCATTTCAACCCGCTGATAATCAGCGCTGAGCGTTAGCGGATAAAGGTGACGGATTGATCCAGTTGCTCACGCTCTGTTCTGCACTGGTTCACTGGTGCGTCCGGTAGCGCATAGCCAAAGGACATACCGAAGAGGATCCCCAGCTCGTCGGGAATTTCCAGAATCTCTCTTACAGGGGCAGGAAACTGCCCAAGCGCGCCCTGCATGCAGGAATCAATACCCTGCTCTTTGAGCAGCAGGCTGACCGTCTGAGCATAAATTCCCATATCAACGGCGCCCATGATGCCCAGATAACGTTCCATGGTGAAGAAGGCAACGTGGGGGGCATCGAAAAACGCCCAGTTTCTTAGCATTGCCATGTTGCGTTTCATCTTGTCCTGGCGGTCAATGCCCATCGAAGAGTAGAGGGCATTGGCAGAGCCGAACTGGCGCTCTCTGTGGGCGCCCTCGTAGGCGATTTTCCAGTCGAAATCAGGGGTTGGAGCCTGCTGCTTCATGACTTCATTAATCAGCGCCTTTTTCAATGCATCCTTGCGCTCGCCGGATACCACATAGCAATGCCAGGGTTGCACATTGCAGTTCGACGGCGACTGTTGTGCGGCCTGGAATATCTGGCTCAGTGTCGCTTCCGGGACCGGATCTGGCATGAATGCGCGTGCGGAATAGCGGGCCTGAAGAATTGCTTCGACTGTCATACGGAGCGTCCTTTTTTATTGTGACTTGCAGGGCAGTGTGCCTGCTTTTGCTGGGATATACCCCAAAGACACTGTATCTGAATGTAACTAACCTGTATTTCCTATTGTTTACTTTTGTAAAGTGAACGAACGTTCTTTATCATCCGCACAATTATTGGGGAAACCACCCGATCAGGTGATTGTCGCCATACGCCATGCAATATAAACTCGCGTCAATTTTTGTAACGGATTGTGACAGGGCTCACAAAAATGAGCTTTGTCTGAATGGAGAAGCCTATGAACATCCTTCGTCGCTTAATACTCATTGCCCTGGGGACAACGGCCGTTGCTCACGCGGCGCCGGGTGGAGTTCAGACTCCTGACCTCTGGGTAAAGTCGGACGATGCGGGTGACATCGCAAGCTCCTGGCATGATCGTTCAGGCAATGGCCGTAACCTCGGTGCTCGCGGTAGCTGGGCACTCAGTGCTGCGGATGCCAGTCACAATTTCCATCCTTATACGACGGGTTACACCAGTAGCCGTTATTTCCGCAACAACGATACAGATATAGTGCCATCGGGTATCAATGAGACTCCACTGGCTATTTTTACTGTGTCCCGCACGTCGTTTTACGACACAGGAGATGTCGGGCGAATCACTGGTCTGGACAGCACCTCAGATCTGGCTGGCGAACCGGGTTTTTCTCTGGCGGCGAATAACGGGAGTGGCGCCGGGCGGTTGCTGCTGCGCGGCGAGCGCACATTTGGCTTCGCCCTTAATGCCTATCACCCGGGTACCGTGCCCCTGAGCGAGAACGTACTGGGCTACGCGACGATCGGTGGCAATGACAACCGTTCGTTTATCGTTGGCCTGAATGGCGCCGAACAGGGCTTCACCTCAAACTCATCTGCGATCACCCGGGGCGACAACCTCCTGGTGGGTTTTGGTTCTAAAGATGACGGTCAGCCATTTCAGGGCGACATCATGGAGGTGCTCTGGTACATCGGTGATCTGACGGCGACCGAGCGTCGCAAAATCAGCTCGTACCTGTCTCTGAAGTACGGGATCAACTTTGCCGGCGATTACCTGGCGAGCAACGGAACCATCGTCTGGGAAGACAGCGAAGATACGGGCTTCAATAAGCAGGTGTTTGGTCTCGCCCGCGATGATACCAGTGGCTTAAGACAGAAGGTGTCCCGCTCGGTGAAAAGCAGTGACCTGACACTGGCGCTGCAGAATGACTTTACCAGCTCGAACAAAAGCTCAGCCCGTACAGTCGGCTTTACTGGCAACCTGCAATTCTTTCTGACAGGCAGCAATGGCGGCAGTATGGCACTGCAGACTACCGAGCTGTCCTCCCCGTATTCTCAGCGCGCTGGTAAAGAGTGGCGCGTACAGAAAACCGGATTTACTCAGTCTGTTTCGATGAAATTTGCGGTTCCTGCGGGCCTGCCTTCCAGCGCCGTCATGTATCTGGTTCGCAAAAGCACAAACTCTGATTTCACGTCTGGCGGTGAGTCACTGGGCGTGATTGATCGGACTACTGGAGTAATCAGCGGTGTTCAACTGAACGATGGTGACTACTTCACCATCATGATCACCCTCGACAGTGACGGCGACGGCGTCGTCGATGCGATTGATGCGTTTCCAAATGATCCGGAAGAAACTCTTGATAGTGACGGTGATGGAATCGGCAACAACGCTGACCCGGATGATGACAATGATGGTGTCAATGACGGCGAAGATCTGTTCCCGCTTGATCCGTCCGAGTGGGCAGACACCGATGGTGATGGCACAGGTAATAATGCCGACACCGACGACGATAACGATGGTGTGTCTGATGAAGACGAAGCCACCAACGGTACCGATCCGCTGAACGCTGATACCGATGGCGACGGCAAAAACGACGGCGCTGAAGGCACCACAGATACTGATGGTGACGGCAT
>NZ_CATMFB010000015.1 GCF_950066645.1 uncultured Thalassolituus sp.
AAAAACGCGAGAACTACCAGTACTGCACGCAGCAGTCGGTTACGCAGTTCTACCAGGTGCGCGATTAAAGGCTGTTCCTGATCAGTCATTCTTTTTTATCTTCAACTGGCGGCTTTTCTGCTGGAGTGGACTCGCTGTCACTCTTGCGAAGAGAGGCCGGATTCAGAATATCATCGTCAAGAAACGTGGCCGCCGGGTCGCGCAGTTTGGCTTTCAGCTCTTCTGTGCGGGCATGGCGTTCCAGATCTTCCTGCAGGTTGCTCATGGAGCGTCTCACCCGGCCAATAATCAGGCCCAGTGTCCGCGCAGCTTTTGGCAGGCGTTCAGGGCCCAGCACAAGCAGGCCGAGAACACCAACAACCAGCAGCTCCATAAAACCGATGTCAAACATCAGGCTTTGTCCTGATCCTTGGTTTTGCTGAATTCTGCGTCTTTCTGAGCTGTCTGATCGGTCAGGGATTCAGGCTGTTTTTCTTCGCCTTTGTCTTCCTGCTTTTCGTTCATGGCGCTTTTGAAACCTTTAACGGCACCACCCAGATCGCTGCCCATATTACGCAGTTTTTTGGTCCCGAAAATCATAATTACAATGGCAAGAACAATAAGAAGCTGCCAGATACTGATACCACCAAGCATGGGAATTCCTCTGTGCTGTGTTATTTCTTTGTGCGGGAAGCTTTTTCTTCCAGCCCGGACATATCAAACCGGCGTGCCAGTTCATTAATCACGGCTTCCGGGCGTTCGCCCAGCTTAGCCAGAGCCACCAGACTATGAAACCAGAGATCTGCGGTTTCGTAGATCAGGTCACTGTTATCGCCTGAAGATTCAGCGTCTTTCGCGGCCAGAATGGTTTCTGTTGCCTCTTCGCCGACTTTCTCCAGAATTTTGTTCAGCCCTTTATGGTAGAGGCTGGCGACGTAAGACGTATCAGCTGCAGCGCCTTTACGCTCTTCCAGTATGTCACCCAGTCGGGAAAGTACGTCACTCATGGTTTGCCTCAGTAAATCTCTTTCGGGTCTTTGAGCACTGGATCGACATCAACCCATTGCCCGTCTTCAAATACTTTGTAGAAACAGCTCTCGCGCCCGGTGTGACAGGCAATTCCGCCGACCTGTTCCACCTGCATAACCACGACATCACTGTCGCAATCGAGTCGCAGCTCATGCAGTTTCTGTACGTGGCCTGAGTCTTCGCCTTTGCGCCAGAGTTTCTGGCGTGAGCGCGAATAGTAAATTGCGCGCTGTTCTCTGGCGGTCAGCTCCAGTGCTTCGCGGTTCATCCAGGCCATCATCAGAATGCGACCGGTGGTGTGATCCTGGGCGATAGCGGGCACCAGCCCGTCAGCATCCCATTTTACGGCGTCTAGCCAGTTCATATCTGTACCTGCTGTTCAGTGCGGGAGCATACCTCAGCGTCAGATGACAGGGTAGCACCGCCGGGTAATTATTGGTCAGCCTTTGATCAGTATCAGCAGCAGTCCCAGCCCTGCGAGGCTGATACCGGCCACCTCCGGAATTGCCAGAGCATAGGCCTGCCACCACAGAAACAGGCCTGTTCCACCTGTCGTCAGACCGATCATCTGCCAGCGCTTCTGCTGCCTCTGTGCTTCCAGTGCGTCATTCAGAGACGTCAGCTGTTGTTGAATATGCTGCTGGTTTTCGTCCAGATGATTCAGACGGGTCAGGGCACCATGAAACAGGCCCGGCATCTGTGGCGCTTTTTCAATCCAGCCCGGTAACTGACGTTTGAATTCTGTCCATGCAGCC
This sequence comes from uncultured Thalassolituus sp., assembly GCF_950066645.1. Classification (GTDB taxonomy): domain Bacteria; phylum Pseudomonadota; class Gammaproteobacteria; order Pseudomonadales; family Oceanobacteraceae; genus Thalassolituus. Next base: position 1,764 of record NZ_CATMFB010000015.1, read on the forward strand.
TTCGGGCCGAACCGCTCGCGCATCCAGCGCTCAAGATACGGTTTGGCGGTTGTCCACAGATCCAGGTCAGGGTAAAGCTGGCGCCCGAGGCCTTCGATATTCAGCAGAGTTTTCTGTAGCAGTACCAGTTGCGGTTGTACTTCCATATTGAAGCGACGCGCGGTGGCGAACAACTGAATCAGTACCTGGCCGAATGAAATCTCAGACAGGGGTTTTTCGAAGATAGGTTCACAGACACTGCGGATCGACGCTGCAAATTCATGCACTTTCGTGGTGGGGGGGACCCAGCCGGAGTCGACATGGAGTTGAGCAACCTGATGATAATCCTGATTGAAAAAAGCCAGCAGGTTCATTGCCAGATAATGCAGATCTTCGTCGGTCAGGCTGCCGACAATGCCGCAGTCAATCGCAATGTATTGTGGGCTGGACGGGTTTTCCCGCGAGACAAAAATATTGCCCGGATGCATATCCGCGTGGAAGAAACTGTCGCGGAACACCTGAGTAAAGAAAATCTCAACGCCACGTTCGGCGAGCACTTTCATATTGGTGTTCTGGGCGTATAGCTCATCAATATTGGCGACGGGAATGCCATAAATACGCTCGCTGACCATGACCTTGGTACGGGTGTAATCCCAGTATACTTCCGGCATGTAAAGCAGCTCTGAACCCGAGAAATTACGGCGCAGCTGTGTCGCGTTTGAAGCTTCAATCTGCAGGTTAAGTTCGCCGTAAATGGTATGGCGATAATCTTCAACCACTTCGACTGGCTTAAGGCGGCGACCTTCGGCAGAGTATTTCACCAGCAGGATTGCCATAAACTCCAGCAGCTGCAGGTCACGTTCGATGGTGTCTTCAATTCCCGGGCGTACGACTTTTACAACGACTTCTTTGCCAGCATCGGAGCCTTCACCAAATAAGCGCGCAGCATAGACCTGAGCGATCGAGGCGGCGGCGAGGGGTTTCTCAGAAAATTCGGCGAAGAGTTCGCTGATTGGTTGTCCGAGCTGCTCTTCGATCAGCTTCATGGCCTGCGCGGTCGGGAAGGGCGCGACGTTATCCTGCAGGTTTTTCAGTTCAGCGACGATGTCTTCCGGAATCAGATCAGGACGGGTCGACAGAATCTGGCCGAATTTCACAAAGATGGGACCCAGCGCTTCGAGCGCCAGACGCAAGCGCGCGCCGCGGCTCAGCTTGCCCGGCACCGGGCTCAGGCGCCAGGGCGCGAGCCAGAGCAGAATACGGATTTTCAACGGCAGCTGGTCGGTCGGAACGAGTGCGTCCAGTCGGTAGCGGGTGAAAATAAAAAGAATTTTCCAGAGGCGCCAGAGGTTAGCCACGTTTATTCCTCAGTGTTCTTATTTTCCAGTCGAGCGATGCGCGCGTCGAGTCTGTCGGTGGCGAGGCGGATGCGATCAACCTCGTGACTGAAGTCATCCAGTAGCGGAGCTGGGGTGACCAGCTGGATTTCGTCTTCAAGATATTCTTTGCCGGCCCGTGACCAGGTGCCGCCGGTATCGCGAGACCAGCGGACAAGCCCCCGGATCCCCTTGCCTATCTGATGCGCGAGCAGACCGCCGGTCGCCGGCTGAATCAGGGCTTCCCAGTCGATGTCCAGAGACTGGACCGCGCGGGTAACAGACAGCGCCAGCTCAGTGTCGCCTTCCATGTCGATGGCACTGTTAATCAGTTCGTTGGCCTTGTCGGTGGCACGGGCGAGCGCGATAAAGTCGCGAAGCTCTCCGCGCAGAGTCACATCGGCGGGCGTTCCGGCGGTCATGCTGAGGGTGACTCCGTCACTCAACAGGCGCACGTTAATGCAGGCCTTGTTGTGGATGTCGAGTGCGAGAATACGTCCTTCCGCGCGGGAAAAACGTGCCAGCGCCGCCGGATCCTGCCGGAGAATGCGGTTGACCAGTGCTTCTGCAGGCAGGCACAGCGCCTGGCTGATCACCGGGCTCAGCATCAGGGCTTGATACCGCGGTGCAGTGCCACCACGCCGTTTGTCATATTGTTGTAGCTGCAGCGGACCAGGCCGGCATCTTCCATCATACCTTTCAGCGTTTCCTGATCCGGATGCATGCGGATGGATTCTGCCAGGTACTTGTACGACTCGGAATCGTTAGTCACCAGCTTGCCCATGAAGGGGAGCGCCGAAAACGAGTACAGGTCGTAGGCTTTGCTCATAAGCGGGTTGGTTGGCTTGGAGAACTCCAGCACCAGCAGACGGCCACCTGGCTTGAGTACACGGGCCATGGAACGCAGTGCTGCGTCTTTATCGGTGACATTACGCAGGCCGAAAGCAATCGTGATTACGTCAAAGCTGTTGTCTTCGAAAGGCAGGCACTCGGCATTGGCCTGGACGTATTCGATATTGCCCACATAACCCTGATCGGTCAGACGATCGCGGCCGACGTTGAGCATCGACGAGTTGATGTCTGCGAGCACAACCTTACCCTGCGGACCAACAATCCGTGAGAACTTGCGGGTCAGGTCGCCGGTGCCGCCGGCCAGGTCGAGTACGCTGTTACCCGGGCGGACACCACTCATATCAATGGTGATACGCTTCCACAGACGGTGCACACCGAAAGACATCAGGTCATTCATGATGTCGTACTTCGCCGCGACGGAATGGAAAACATCCGCGACTTTGCTGGCTTTATCTTCAACGGCTACCGTTTCGTAACCAAAGTGTGTGGTTTTCTCGTCGGTCATACGTACCTCCCAATAAGGACCGCCATTCTAACGGTCGGACGACGGATTGTCTGCCCTGAAGCTGGCATATCTGCACCTGTGCAAGCGTGGGCGCCTCAGGCAATCTGGCTCATGATTACCATGACTGGAGATTTTATGAATACGGTAATGATGAAAGCGGTCACCGCATTGTTCTGGGTGCTGGCGATCTATGGGGCGATTCAGGGCTGGGACGGTCTTCTCGGCTGGATTCCTCAGGTTGCACTGGTGGTTGCGGGTATACATGTCCTTGAGGTTCTGTTTTTCCTGGCTGCCTTCCGCAAGAAAAGCAACAACGTCCGCCTGGATGCAGTGCAGATATTTATCTTCGGATTTTTCCATCTGCAGCGTTTTATGCCGCAGCGCTGATAAAGAAGGGAGGCTTTGCCTCCCTTTTTTGTGACATCAGTCCGGCCCGGGCACGCGCCGCTTGGCGCTCCTGATTCTGTGGCGTATGCTGCAGAAAAACACAAAATTCTCCCATGAAACCACATTCTCTGCCTCTGCGGATGCCGATCTATTTCCGGATTCCGCTCATTTCAGCTCTGGGTCTGGCAGCCTGGGCGACAGGCGCCTGGGTCGCACTTGATTCTGCGTCAGCGGAAGCCCTGCCACTGGCCTGGGCCTGTGTGCTGCTGAACGGTTTCTGTTTTGTCACGCTGGCCATTCTCGGCACACGTCTGTTGCTCAGTAACAAGTTGATCTGGCAGGTGAACAACCGCGACTGGCGTTTCTGGCTGTTTCTTCTTCTGGGGCACACAGGCACGGTATTGCTGGTCAATATCGCCGATGTACCGCCGCAACATGCCCCGATCGTGACGCTGATGGTGGTCAATGTCTCGACTATGGTCGTGCGCTTTTCCCCCTGGGTGGCGATTCCTCTGAATCTACTGGTTACGTTGGCATTTGCCGCTCAGTTTGAAGGCGAATATCAGCTGTTTATCGGGGTGAACTGCGCCATCCAGCAGATGGTGTTGTGGAGCTTCGGTCTCAGTATGGTGGCAGAGATGGGCGAAGTCCGGCGTCTGCGGGAACTGCGCGACGAGTTGCGGATGGCGCAGGCTCAGATCACCGAGTCCGGGCGTATGCTGGAGCGTCAGCAGTTGCGGCATAATCTGCACGATAAAATGGGTCATGAACTGGCAACGCTGCATCTGAATCTGCAGATTCTGGAACAACAGGCCAAGCGCCAGTCACTGACTGAACTGGTGACGCACCCTCTGGAGCAGGCCCGTCTGGCCTGTCGCCGGATGTTTAACGAGCTGAACGATATTGTTACCGGGTTACGGAATCAGCCCGCCGGCACCTTTTATGATGCCCTGACACAGCTGATTGATCAGGCGAGTCTGCTGCAGGTTGAACTGCACTGGGATGACAAGGTCCGGGTGTCGGACCCGAAAGCCGGGGAAATACTTCTGTCGTCGACCCGCGAGTTTCTGACCAATGTTATGAAACACTCCTCGGGACGACGCGTCATTATCCGGTCGGTATACAGTAATGGCAGCTACCAGATCTGGATGACTGATCATGGCGATTGTGACAGCGAGGTGAGTTTTGGCAATGGTCTGACGGGCGTCGCAGAGCGGATTCGGGGAATCGGAGGGAGTTTTAACGTGTCGGTAAACGAAAATGGTCATCTCAGCTGGCGGATTCATATCCCGGAGGGACGCGAATGACCCGCTTGGTATTAGTGGATGATCAGAGCCTGGTACAGCAGGGGGTGGCGACTCTGCTGGAACTGACCGGACAGATTGAAGTCGTCGGTCGCTTTCTGTCGGGAGCTCAGTTGCTGCAGTGGCTCGATCAGCAGCAGGAGATGCCGGATCTGATCCTGCTCGATTTTCACATGCCACAGCAGGATGGTCTGGAGGTGTTTCGTGAGTTGCAGAAACGCTCTACGGTGCCGGTAGGCTTTCTCAGTACCTTTTCAGACCCCGCGCTAAGCCGTGAGGCGAGACGCAGTGGTGCGGCCGGTTGGTTGCCCAAGAGCGTTGAGCTTGACGAGCTGGTAGAAGGAATTAACCGGATGGTACGGGGTGAGGCTGTTTTTCCGGCACTGCATGGTCACGAGCCGGAAACTGACCTCAGTCTGCGGGAATATGAAATTGCCCGCTGCCTGGTTGCAGGTATGACCAATCAGCAGATCGCGGACGAATGCCATCTCAGTCTGGGCACCATCAAAAACTACATGTCGAATCTTTTCGCCAAGCTGGAAGTCACCAATCGTACTCAGGCAGTGGCAGCTTTGCGCAGGTTGGGTGTTAACTGACCTGAAATGACGTGTGCAGATATTTAATATTTGTATAACCTTTGTATCAAATTAATACAGAGGGTAACACTATGAACGCAATTTTCCGTGTGGGGCTGGTATTCGGGGCGGTTCTGCTGTCTGGCTGCCGGTATCCCGAGCCTGTCGATTTCGTCGATATTCCACGGTATATGGGGCTCTGGTATCAGATCTCAGCCAATGAAGTGTCGTTCAATGAGGGGCTGGTGGGCGTAACCGCCGAGTACACTCTGCTTGAGGACGGATCGGTTGAGGTTTACAACAAAGGTTACCAGGACAGCCTCGACGGTGAGCTGAGTGAGATCACCGGCAATGCTGTGGTCTGGGATGAAGAATCAAACGCCGCTCTCAAAGTGACCTTTCCGGATGTACCGGACTTCGGTTATCCGAATTATCTGATCGTGGTACTCGACGAAGCAGACTATCAGTATGCGGTGGTGACCGATCCTTTCCAGTACACGCTCTTTGTACTGTCCCGCACACCGCAGATGGACGACAACACCTACGCAATGATTCTTGGAGAGCTGGCGGCCAGGGATATCGACGCCAGCCAGTTGGTGCTTACTGAGCAGCCCTGAGCTGACGGATGACGGCTTCACCTACCAGCTCAGCCAGCCGTGGCTGAGCTGCCGTGGTCGGGTGAATGCCGTCCTCCTGCATCATGCCTTCCACGGTGGCGATGCCCTCAAGCATAAAGGGAATAACATCGCTGCCCGTCTGCTCAGCAACCGCCGGGTAGATGGCGCGGAAACGGCTGGTGTAGGCCGGGCCGTAGTTCGGAGGAATCTGCATCCCGGCAATGACCACTCTGACACCCGCTGCTATCGCAGTCTCTGCCATGGCCTTCAGGTTGGTTTCCACCACTGTGAGCGGTGTGCCCCGCAGCGCATCATTGCCACCCAGCGCGATTACCAGAACATCCGGTGCGTGTTCACTGAGCAGGGCAGGCAGCCGGCTGCGCCCTCCTGACGTGGTATCTCCGCTTATTGCTGCTGCGACAACACTGAGTTCCGGAAACTCCTGGCGCAGAGAATCCTCCATAATCACAGGCCATTGTTGCTCCAGTGGCACACCGAAGCCGGCGCTGATACTGTCACCCACGATCACGACGCTGGGCGCCCCTTGTGCCAGTGCAGGCAAGAGAACGAGCAGAATTAAGGGCAGACGAACTATGTTAAGCAATGCGGATACCTCTCTTCGCGCAGAACAACTGACACGCACCGTAGTAAGTGGTGCAGAGCCTCTCACCATCCTGCAGGGTGTCGATCTTGAGATCAAGGCAGGAGAGACGGTGGCCATCACCGGAGCCTCCGGCAGCGGTAAATCGACCTTGCTTGGTTTGCTTGCCGGGCTCGATCAGGCGACCAGTGGAGAGGTGACTCTGCTTGGAGAGCCTCTGAGTAAGCTTGATGAAGACCAGCGCGCTGCTCTGAGAGCCCGTGGCGTCGCCTTTGTATTTCAGAGCTTTCATCTGCTGCCGGGACTGACTGCACTGGAAAATGTGATGCTGCCGCTGGAAATCAGAGGGCAGAGTCAGGCGTCTCAGGAAGCACAGCAATTACTGTCGATGGTGGGGCTGGAAGCACGCGGACACCATTATCCGAACCAGTTGTCCGGTGGCGAGCAGCAGCGTGTGGCGCTGGCGCGTGCGTTTGCCGGTCGCCCGGCCCTGCTGTTTGCCGATGAGCCTACCGGTAATCTCGACCGGCGTACGGGCGCCCAGATTGAAGATCTGCTGTTCAGGCTGAATGAAGAGTCCGGTACCACGTTGGTGCTGGTCACCCATGACGAGCGTCTTGCCAGTCGCTGCCAGCGACAGTTGCGTATGGCAGACGGTCGTCTGTCAGAAGGGCAGGAGACTGCATCAGCATGAGCCCCTGGATTACCGACCTGCGTTTATCCCTACGGTTGCTGTGGCGTGAAGCCCGTAGTGGTGAATTGACTCTCGTCCTGTTGTCTCTGGTGCTGGCGATCACAGTGTCGACGGCCATTTCGTTGTTCAGCAGTCGTCTTGATCGAGCAATGACGGACAACGCCAGCGATATGCTGGGGGCAGATGTCCGTGTCCGGTCCTCGACCCCGTTGCCGGATGAGTGGCTGGACCGGGCTGCAGCGCTGCAACTGCAAACGGCCCGGACCCTGAGTTTCCCGAGTATGGTGCTGGCGGGCGATGACATGGCGCTGGCGGCGCTTAAGGCGGTGGACGATGGATACCCGTTACGCGGTGGTGTAGAGATTCTGCGCCCGGGATCAGAGCAGAGCGAAAGCGTTCAGCAGGGACCTGCTCCGGGAGAAGCCTGGGTGGAACCCCGGTTACTCGCACTCCTTGGCGTCGGCCTGGGCGACACTCTGGATGTGGGAGGAAGCAGTCTCACCATTACTGGCGTGATTACGCGAGAGGCAGATCGTGGCGGTAACTTTTACAGCCTGTCTCCGCGGGTGATGGTGCACTGGCAGCAACTTGAAGGCTCACCCATGTTGGGGCCGGGTAGCCGGGTGAGATACCGTTTGTTGCTGCAGGGGGATGAACCAGCGCTCCAGGCCTTCCGGGATGCGACGACGCTGGACGCGAATCAGCGTTTTGAGTCTCTGCAGGATGGCAACCGGGCAATGTCCCGCTCGCTTGACCGGGCACGGCGTTACCTCGGGCTGGCAGCGGTGCTGGCGGTCGTTCTGTCTGCGGTCGCGATTACGATCAGTGTACGGCGTTACGCCGTCAGGCACTTCGATATCAGCGCTCTTCTGCGCACCTTTGGCCTTTCCCGGACACGTGTCCACCGTGTGTTTGCCTGGCAGCTGATGGTGGTCGGGTTGTTGGCTGCCCTCGCGGGTGGAGCCGCAGCGATGGGACTGCAGGCAGGGCTGGTGGCAATGCTGGCCGGACTGATTCCTGAAGGGCTGCCACCGGCGTCACTGATGGCCTGGATAAGCGGTATAGCGGCTGGCCTGGTCTGCCTTTTCGGTTTCGGTCTGCCTCAACTCTGGCCACTGGCACGTATCAGCCCACTGCGCGTACTGCGACGGGACCTGGAGCCAACCGCTCTGTCTGGCTGGTTGGTGTACGGCCTTGCGCTGATGTCGGTGACGGCGCTGCTCTGGCTGTTTACCGGAGATGCGTTGCTGAGCATCGCCGTGATGGGCGGCGGTGTGTTGGTGATTACTCTGCTGGCAGCGCTGCTCGTCAGCGGCCTGCGACTTTGCCAGCGACAACTGCGCGGACGCGCTCTGCCACCTTCTTTTCGTCTGGCCTGGCAGCATCTGGGGCGCGATCCTGTCGCGACTTCCGCTCAGATACTGGCGTTTGCGCTACCCGTCATGGTGATGTTGGTGATCGGTTTGTTGCGAACGGATCTGCTCGCAGACTGGCAGAAAAGCCTGCCGCAAGGAACACCCAATATATTTGCTATGAATATTCAGGGCTATGAGCAGGAGGCTTTGACACAGAGTCTGCAGGACGCCGGAATTGCGCCGCAGCCTATGTATGCCATGGTGCCTATGCGGCTGGTTGCAGTGAATGCCGTTCCGGTCAGTGAGTTGCCGATCCGCAGGGACAGAGCCATTGACCGGGACCTGATCAGTACCACGGCTGAGCATCTACCCGCGAATAATGAGGTCGTGGAAGGGCGTTGGGAAGACACAGTGGCCGGTCCTGCTCAGGTCTCGGTTGAGGTTGAGCTGGCAGAACGGCTCAACTTATCTCTGGGTGACGAGTTGACCTTCCGGGTCGCCGGACAGGAGTTTGGTGCCCGGATTTCCAGCCTGCGACAGGTGGACTGGACGTCCATGACCCCAAACTTTTACATGATGCTGTCGCCGGATCTTCTTTCTTCTGTCCCCTCAGGTTACCTGACCAGTTTCTACCTGCCAGACAGCAGTGAGCAGGCCCTGACGGAGCTCATCCGGTCTTATCCGGGCGTAACTTTCCTGGATACGCGGTTTCTGCTGTCTCAGCTGCAGGCTCTGGTGGCCCGGATTTCTCTCGCGGTGGAGCTGATTCTGGCGTTTGTGCTGGTGGGCGCGGTGTTGGTGATGCTGTCTATTCTGTTGACAACCACCCGGGAGCGCCTGATGCAGGGCGCCGTGTTGCGCACGCTGGGGGCTGCCAGATCGCAATTGCAGCGGGCTCAGTGGACGGAGTTCGCGTTGCTTGGGCTGATGTCTGCGCTGGCTTCCTTAGTTGGGGCTGAGCTCCTGATCGCCGGCCTGTATACACTGGTGCTGGACATTTCATATCAGGGTCCGGGGCTTTACTGGCTGGTACTGCCGCCCGTGGTCGCACTGACACTGGCGATTCTGGGGAGTCTGATGCTGCGTCCTGTGGTGACCGTCCCCCCTCTGGAAGTACTCCGTCGGGGGTGATGCTTCTCAGGAAAAGAGCTGCTCGGTCTCGTCGCCGAACACGCCCAGCGGTGTCTCCAGCAGAGCGGCAAAGGTACGGATCATATCCCGCTCGTTCGTTGTGATCTGATGGTCATGACGGACACAGGTGATCAGCGCCCGGAGTAACTGCTCCCGCCCTTCGGGGCGGATTTCTGTCAGGGTTCTGAGCGCCTGATTCAGCGGCCGCATGGATTCCCCTGCGTCGTGATCCGGTTGGCGGGATACCGATCCCATCCTCAGCTCCCCCATGCCTGCCTGATAGGCCGCGTCGCGTTCTGCGTCTGTGTCATGACCGCTGACCGCCATATACGCCATGACGACGCCCACTTCTGACCTGGCGGACGACAGCTTACGGTTGCGGCTCCGCGGCGGTGGCAATGTACCGAAGTGTGTGCCCAGGTATTGCAACAGCAGCCGGTACAGACACCACTCATACAGGTGAACCCGGCCATCGGTTTTGATCATGGCGACCAGAGCCTGATTCATGTCCCGGTACTGAGTGACCGACATGCGTCGTAATGCCGGAATGCAGCGCTCGACGAGAGGGAGGCGCTCCTGCGGCTGACGACGCAACAGATTAAGGAGCCGGAGAGTTTCAATAAATGCGCTTTGGCCACAGTGTTTTTCAACATGATCCTGCTGTCGTCTCGCGGTCGCCTCGTCAGGACTCATCAGCAGCGCGAAAACCAGCGCGCGTGCCGAGTGCGCGTTGATGGTGGCGGCTTCAATCCCGTCGATGTGCTGAGGCTGCTCAGCCATTCCGGCAGATTCAGCCTGCGCTGCGGGCGCTGTGGCCGTGTCTGTAGGTGACGGGTGCTCAACGAAGCCACTGGCGGGATACTCCCACGCCGGACCTGAGAAATTGACGGGGTCTTTGTCTGGGGCCAGGTAATGTCCATTCCAGCCGGGTTCTACCCGCTGAATGCGCTCGTCCAACGGTGGGTGAGTCGAGAACAGGGTTGCCCGGAAGCGCATCACCGGACCGAAGAAGAAATGTGACATTTCGACGGCGGCGCCGCTGTGTACCCGCGAGCCCGCTCCATACCCGATGATTTTTAAAGCGCCACTGATTCCACTGGCGTTACGGGTGAACTGCACCGCCGATGCATCAGCCAGGAATTCCCGCTGACGACTTACGGCGGCCTTAATCATGCGGCCAAAAAATTCTCCGGTATAGCCGATGGCAATCAGCCCGAAGGCTATTCCGTAGACCGCCGGGTGGGTGCCATCACGGCGACTGAACGAGCTGCGGTAATGCAGTCGGTGCAGCAGTCCACGTCCCATTTCGGCAATAAAAAGAATGCCATACAGAATGCCGGTGAGGCGCATGTTCATGCGCATATCGCCGTTGAATATATGGCTGAATTCGTGGGCAATGACCCCCTGCAGCTGTTCCCGGTTCAGGCTGTTCACCGTCCCCCGGGTCACACCGATCACGGCGTCACTGGGCTGATAACCGGCGGCAAATGCGTTGATGCCATCGTCTTCGAGGATATAAATGTCCGGTACCGGCATCCCGGAGGCGACGGACATCTCTTCCACGACGTTCAGCAGACGCCGCTCTTTCAGGTCACTGGTGCCGGGGTCCAGCAGGCGACCGCCAAGGGCATTGGCCACGTCTCTGCCATGACGCAGTGACATCTGACGGAAGGTGCTGCAGATCAGAATCACAGCCAGGGTGGTCAGGCTGACGACCAGCCAGTGCTCACCGGTATACACTTCCCAGGCAGACGGTGCGTGCGGGTCTGAGTCTGACGAACCGGACAGGGCAATCAGCGCGATAAACAACAGATTGGTGGTCAGAACGACGGCGCCAGTAGCCAGGGCAAAGAGAATGACCAGCCAGACGGTATTGCGTCTGGCCTGTTCCTGGTGACGAAAGAAATTCATACGGACTGATCACCGGATCAGAAGCTGATCTTCGGTGCCTCTTCGAGGGCCGCTCTGTTCTCGAACTCCAGCAGCGTGGCATTACTGCGGTGCCCGAATGATCCGGCAAAGAGAATCGTCGGGAAGCTTTCGCGGTAAGTGTTGTACTCCATCACCGAGTCGTTGAAGGCCTGGCGGGCGAAGGCGATGCGGTTTTCTGTGGAGGACAGCTCTTCGGATACCTGCATCATATTTTCGTTGGCCTTGAGGTCCGGATAGGCTTCCATGACGACATTAAGGCGGCCCAGGGCATTGGCCAGCAGGCTTTCGCCACCGATCAGCTTGCCCATGGCGCCAGCATTTGCTGGATCACCTTTGACTGCCGCCAGCGCCGACGAGGCTTCGTTTCTGGCAGCAATGACCGCTTCCAGGGTTTCACGTTCATGCTTGATGTAGGCTTTCGCGGTTTCGACCAGATTGGGGATCAGGTCATAGCGGCGTTTCAGTTGCACGTCGATCTGGGCGAAGCTGTTCTGGTAGCGGTTTTTCAGGGCGACCAGGCGGTTGTAGATCGAGATCACGCCGATCACCACCAGGGCGACGACGATCAGTGTAATGATTGCACTTGTACTCATGCTGACTCCTGTCGGGCTGCGTGTTTCAGCGTTGCCACTGACCGTTAGTGTCCATGTAAAATTCACCGGCACCCTGCGCTTTTATGATCAGCTTCTCGCCGGCAATTTTCTCGATATTTGCCAGCTGGGTGTTCTGCTTGTTGGCTATGTCCTGATAGTGCGCTTTGCGTTTGGCGTTGATATCGACCACCATGGCAGCGGCTTCCGGACTTCCGGTACTGACCAGTCCCAGGTAGCCATTAGGCATCTCGCCGACCAGTCCCAGATTTTTAGCCTGATCCAGATCCATCGCCAGTACACTGACAGACATAAGCAGGCCGGCAAACACAGTAAAAAGTAGTTTCATTCTTATCTCCTCAGAAAAGACCGTCTTGTGAATCGAAAAGCTGTTCGAGGTCTTTTTCGACTTTCACCCGCACCTCATGTTCGATCTTTACGTTCAGGTTGATCGTGATGGGTTTTTCGGGTGCCGCGACTTTCAGGGTACAGGCGCTCAGGGGAGCCACAATGGCGAGCACCAGCAGCGTGTGTTTCATAGTCAGAGTCCTTGCTGTGATGGCGTTAACTGTAACCGCCTGCCCCGCTGATTGAAATACACACGGACACATAATGCTCAGCGGATCACGGATTGCGTTGAGTCATTCAATCCCGGACAAATTGTGGCTATAATGCGTGCGACTAAAAATGATAAGCCCGACTGGCTTGAGATGAGGACACCTTCGTGAAGCAACTGAAAGCATTGATCCTGGCTGCTGCCACTCTGGTTATGGCGCAGGCGTATGCAGAAACTGACGCTGCAGCTGAGAAAATCCATGAGCGCATTAAGCCTGTCGGTGAAGTGTGCGTAGGCGCCGAGTGTGGTGGTGTGGCGGTTGTCGCCGGTGAACCACGCACAGGCGAAGAAGTTTACAACACAGCATGTACCGCCTGTCATGGCGCTGGCATTCTGGGCGCACCTAAGAATGGTGACAAAGCTGCGTGGGATGACCGTCTTGCCAAGGGGATGGATGCTACTCTGAAGAATGCTCTGAACGGTATCAATGCGATGCCTCCTAAAGGTAACTGTGCTACCTGTTCAGACGACGAAATTCTGAATGCGATTAAGTACATGGCTGGCCGTTAATCAACGGTTGCCAGAAAAAACCCCGGCTTGCCGGGGTTTTTTTATGTCGCAGTGTTTTACCGCTGAACGTGGGTTCGTCGGTCGTATGACTGAAACGCCGGGATCATTCCGTCTGTTTTCCGCCTGTCTTATCAGATTTGTAACCGTTGGTTATCTTTGCTGGCAGACCTGACTCTCTTGTCTATAAGTAATGCCGTAACTGTTAAGACGGCTGTAACGAAAGGAGAGGCTATGGCTCGCAAAGATGATGATCTGGATATGAATGATGAGGCGTACATGGAAGATGACGCCAATATGGAAGACGATAACGACTCTGAAGACGGTGACGAGTCTTCGTCTAAGAAAGTGGCCGCCGATGCTGGTGACGATGACAGCACTGGCTCGGCGCTTGAACGCCAGCGTCTGCGCGAGTCGATGGCGGCAGAAGTAGAAGCCTTTCTGGCCAGAGGGGGACAGATTCAGGAAATTGAAGCCAATGTCATGGCTGATCCTCCGCGTAAACCTCAGACCAGCTACGGTAGTCGCCCGATATGACTCACTTTGTCCCGGATTCTGGCCGTTTTTGCGACCAAGGTCATATTCCGGGATGTTGAACAAATCTGAGTGAAGAGTAACCTGTGCGTCAGCGTCACAGGTACGGCAAGGATGCAGATTATGAACGTCTATTCCCGAAAACAACGCCGCAGGATGCATGCCATCCCTGCTGCTATTGCACTGCTTCTGTTGGGGTTGCTCTGGTTGTATTCCAGTCAGGCTTCCGCAGAAACTGTGCTCGATGTCCGCAAACTTCGCGAGTGGCAGATGGAGTGTCGCCACTGTGCCGTTGAACCCCGCTACGACATTATCAATGGTGAAGTCCTCCACCTGCGTACCGATTATGGTACGGCAGCACTGACTAACCGTTACGAGGCCTCTGATGCAGTTTCCGCCGAGGTGAGCTGGGGCTGGTCGCTGGAGCAGGATAATAATCAGGATGCTGCTTTCACACTGACCGTCGCCATGGGTGAAACCGGCAGCCGGCGTATCTTTGTGATTCATTATCTCTGGGATATGGGGGCGGAAGGCTCAGATATTCAGGATCTGGGCGAGGACACCTATACGTATCGTCTGTGCGGTAAAGAATGCGGTCCGCGTCGCTGGTTTGAACAGAAGCGGGATATCGCCGCTGATCTAGCGGAAATCACAGGGGAAAATTTCGCCGTGCATCCACTCGGTTTTACGCTGATGCTGGGACGTCCTGAAGCGCGCAAGGCGGATGGTTCAGGTTTCTTCTCCACACTGAATGTGGTCAGTCGTCCAGCGCCTGCAGCAGCGGAACCAGTTGCTGCCAGTGAGTAAACACCGCGTCAGGGGAAAACTCTGACTCCTTCCAGCCTTTGCTGTCCTGATCAAACCAGACCGTTTTTATGCCCAGTGCGGCCGCAGCTCCGATATCCTGTTCAGGATGGTCGCCGATATGCACACACTCAGTCGCGTTAACGCCCGCTCGTTTCAGTGCTTCTTCAAACATGTCCGGGGCGGGTTTGGCTGCCCCATGCTGGTCGGCATTCAGGTGATGACCAAAGTAGTGGTCGTGACCCGCCAGCGTCAGGTCGGCGTTGCCATTGGAGATGGCGATCAACGGATAGGACTGCTGCAGTTGTCTCAGAGCCTCATCGGCTCCGGGGTACAGAACGAGACCGCGGCTACGCTGCTGAAAGAAGGCCTGAAAGGCACCTTCGGCCAGCTCACGGGCCTTGTCTCTGTCATGGCCGGCCTGCATAAAGACACGGCGCAGGGTTTCGTATCTCAGTTCGGATACCTTCCCCTGCAGCTGAGGATAGGACTGCGCCAGCCATTGACGGTATTCACGCATTTTCTCTGGTGGGTAAAACGAGGCCGTGACGGGAGAATGCGTGGCAATCCAGTCGTGCATGGCCTGTTCGGCCGCCAGCAGAGCCGGTGTTGCATCCCAGAGGGTGTAGTCCAGATCAAACGTGATCAGACGGACTGGCATCAGGTCACCGGGATCTGTGGCAGGCGCAGCGCCAGAATGTCCGCGACGTAATCAAGGAACAGGGTGTCCATTGAGCTGCGGTAGTAAGAGGGGTCTTCGCTGGCAATGGTCAGGATACCGAGGTTATCTTTGCCGCGGATATGCGCTGCCGCCACTGAGCGGCAGTCCGAATCATCAGTGCCGAGCAGCTGCGCGATATCTTCTTCCGGGAGCTGCCCACAGATGGCGCGATGCCCTTTGAACAGGCGGTGAATGGTGCGCTGAACTTCGTTGCTGTGAACCGCAATCAGTGGTGGCTCCAGCTGGCGTTCTGTGAAGTGCAGCATGGCCCAACTGTCGACGCCAAAGTCCTTCCGCAATGAATCATCGAGTGCCGCCTGAACATCAATCCAGGTAGAGGCCTCGACCAGTGCCAGCACCAGGCGACGGCTTTTTTCGAACAGCTGATCGTTGCGGCGGGCATTTTCCAGCAGGTCGGACAGGCGCTGGCGGAGTTCGACGTTACGCTCACGGTGAACGGCAAGCTGGCGCTCAACAAGGCTGGTGGCTGGACCACTGTTGTGGGGGATACGCATCCCCGCGAGCAGCTCATCTTTGCCGATAAAAAATTCTGAATGGTCTTCCAGGTACTGGATGACATCGGCTTCAGTCAGTCGTGGAGTCTGGCTCATGGGTTGTCCTTCACTCTGTCCCTGTTCAGAGGTTAATTTTACCTTCAAATACTGTGGTGGCCGGGCCGGTCATTTTTACCGGGCCCTGTCCATCCCAGTCAATAAACAGATCGCCGCCCGGCAGGCTGACCGTGACGCCCTGCTTCAGCCAGCCGCGCAACTGCCCTGACACCACCGCAGCGCAGGCGCCAGTGCCACAGGCCAGAGTTTCACCAGACCCGCGTTCGAATACCCGCAGACGGATATTGTGCTCATCAATGATCTGCATAAAGCCGACATTCACGCGGTTCGGGAATTCGCGACAGGATTCGATGGCAGGCCCCCAGTGTTCGACTGGCGCCGTATCGACATCGTCCACCTGCAGAACGGCGTGTGGATTGCCCATGGAAACCGCACCCAGTGCGACCGTTCCTATTTCAGGCAATTCAATATTGTATTCAGTCGCATACTGATCGGCGATGAAAGGGATTCTGGCGGGCGTCAGCTCAGGCTTGCCCATATCAACGACAACCTGACGGTCATCAGTGAGGTGCAGCTCCATCAGTCCGGTCGCGGTTTCAACGCGTATGTCACGTTTTCCGGTCAGGTGATGGTCGTAGACAAAGCGTGCGAAGCAGCGGGCACCGTTGCCGCAGTTTTCCACTTCGCTGCCGTCGGCATTGAAAATGCGGTAGCGGAAATCCACATCCGGGCGGGTGGGGCGTTCGACGATAAGTAGCTGGTCAAAGCCGATACCAAAATTCCGGTCAGACAATTCGCGCACGCGTTCCGGGCGGATATTGCCATTCTGGGTAATCAGATCGATCACGACAAAGTCGTTGCCGATACCGTGCATTTTGCTGAATTTAAGCCACATCTGTCGGGTCTCAGTGGGGTAGGCAGCTTTCGCCAGCGTACAGTGATTCTACCGTTTCGCGTTCACGGACGACCCAGGCCTGGTCGCCATCAACCATAATTTCAGCAGCGCGCCCGCGACTGTTGTAGTTGGATGCCATGACAAAACCGTAGGCACCGGCAGACATGACGGCGAGCAGGTCGCCCTGAGCAATTTTCAGTGGGCGGTCTTTGCCCAGAAAGTCTCCGGTTTCACAGACAGGGCCAACCACATCGTATACGCGCTCGGGTTCAGAAGACTGCTCTGCAACCGGTACAATCGCCTGCCAGGCGCTGTACAGAGACGGACGGATCAGGTCGTTCATCGCGCCGTCGATCAGTGCAAAGTTCTTGTGTTCGTTCAGCTTCAGGTATTCAACCCGGGTGAGGAATACCCCAGCGTTTGCCGCAATGGAGCGGCCAGGCTCAAAAATGAGCTTGAAAGTGCGGTCACCAAGGCGCTCTTTCAGGGCGGCGATATATTCTGCCGGGGATGCCGGCTGCTCATCGCGGTATTTCACACCCAGGCCGCCGCCCAGATCGAGGTGATGAATACTGATACCCCGGTCCGCCAGTTCATCGACCAGAGCGAGTACACGGTCCAGAGCGTCGAGGAATGGAGTGATTTCTGTCAGCTGGCTACCGATATGGCAGTCGACACCCTTTACGTCGAGGCCGGGAAGGCTCTGCGCTTTTTCGTAAATGCGGACGGCCTGATTGATATCAATACCAAATTTATTGTCTTTCAGGCCGGTAGAAATATAAGGATGCGTCTGAGCGTCAACGTCGGGGTTCACACGCAGGGACACCGGCGCTGTTTTACCCATGGAGGAGGCAACAGCGCTGAGGCGTTCGAGTTCCGCTTCAGACTCAACGTTAAAGCAGTACACGCCAACTTCGAGTGCGCGTTGCATCTCATGAGCCTGCTTGCCGACACCAGAGAATACCACCCGGGAAGCATCGCCACCGGCCGCCAGTACACGCTCAAGCTCGCCAAGGCTGACGATGTCAAAGCCGGCACCCAGACGGGCGAGTGCATTCAGCACACCGAGGTTAGAGTTTGTTTTAACGGCGTAGCACACCATGTGAGGCCACTCACCCAGTGCGTCTGTATATGCAAGGTATGCCTGTTCAAACGCGGCGCGCGAATAAACATAGAGCGGTGTCCCATGCTCAGCGGCCAGTGCCTCAAGTGAGACATTTTCAGCGTTCAGGACGCCATTGCGATAATCGAATACAGACATGGGTTTACCCTTGGTGATCTTGCTGGGGTTGTTCTTGTTGTGTGTCCGGAAGATACAGAGGGCCCTTCTGTCCGCAGGCCGACAGGCAGGTCATAACCACGGTTAAAAATACAAGGCGCATCACTATCTCCCCTAAAGAAGCGGCATTATACGGGGATTCTAGAGGGATGTCTGCGCTTCTCCGGGCCGCATGACGTGGCCTTCAGATATGCGGTTGAGCAGGCGCTCCAGTTTCTGACGATACTGAAGGTGCTGTATGAGGTGATGGTTATCATGCAGGTGGATGTCACTCAGGTAGACGGGCTGTCCGGCGTCCTGGCGTCGGGCCGCAGACACCGCATTGCGGACTTCGTCGATCAGTGCCGCGCCCAGTACCTGTTGGCTGAATGTCTGGCCCTGACAGATGACTTTGAGGTCGTGCCCGGTTTTAATCTGCGCTTCGAGCGTCATGACGGACGCGCGTGTTGCCTCTTCCGGCATCCGTCGTGGTTCTGCGCTGAAGGTCAGATCTTCCGGGTTCAGGCGGATCTCGCGCACCTGCAACTGCCAGGCGGGGTGACCCTGCTCCCGCGCAAATCGCTGATTCAGCACGCGCATCAGTCGCAGCAGGGGCACCAGACTGGCGCGTACATCGCTATCTGCGAGCTGCTGGCAATACAGGGAGCCGTGCTCGTCGGTCACGTAGAGGTACAGGTATTTCTTACTGCGCCAGTACCAGAGTTGCCAGCAATCGCCTTCAGACTGCTCAAGCACCAGTCGGAGGGGGCTGTTATGCAGCGCATGGCGGTCAAGCGTCCAGCGGCGGAAGCGGCGGCGTGCACGGGACAGCAGTCGCAGCAGAGCCGTATGATCCGGGCTGCTGTGGCTGATCACTTCCCCGCGACGATACTCCAGCAGATGGTAGGAGTCCCCCGCCTGCAGCAGGTAAGGTGGCGGTGCTTTCTGCGACAGGTGCAGCAGCAGATCGCGCAACAGTTGCTCCACCCGGGATTTGATGGCCACCGAACGCACCTGACAATGGCAGTGCACCTGCCAGAGTGGCCAGGGATGTTCAGCGGTATGCCGCCGGAAATTGAGAATCTGCAGCAACGCCTCGTGAATGGCTTCGTTACCACTGTAGTGGGTGACCTGCCACTCGCCCCAGCTGGTCAGGGTCACCAGATCAATCGTCTGTACCAGATTTTCACGGCTTGAGCTGAAGCCAAGTGCATCGTCCCGGTTACTGATTTTCTGCATACCCCGTCGGGACAGTTCCTGCTGAGGGTTAACGCCCGCATTAATAAAAAGATGCCAGGCGATGGGCCTTGAGGGATGAAGAAAATCCAGAGACTTTTTGTCCGGCAGCGGAATTTCACGGATATCTCCGAGAATCGAGCGAAGCTCGTAACTGCTGAACGGATTGTGAGTCGGGTAAAGCGCGATCTGCGAGTGCTGTGTCAGCAGGCCGTTCCGCCGGGCGAAGAGCAACAGTTCCGGAAAGCTCGCTGACTGAGCCAGAACATTCGCACTTTCACCGGGGCGCCAGTTACCGGGAATCAGCTGCCAGATCCCCTCGCGCAGGTTGAAGGTGATTTTTTCTTCTTCCATTTCGCTGCGGATGCGCGGATTGATGTCGATAATCTTGCCTGGGCGCGAATCAAACGCGGCGTACAGGCGGTTACCCAGCACTGTCAGATCACGCTGGCTGATATGTAATTCCTGCGCATGAGATTCACTGAAGGCCGCCAGGCGCCGGTAACTGCTCAGCATTTCTGTCACCAATGCATTGCGCTCATGCATGACATCGACGGGAGACCACTGCTCCCTGGCATCGAGAGTGATAAGTTGAGACTGGCTCCAGCCCCAGCGCTGCACCTGCTCTTCGAGTGCTTTGACACGCCATTGCTCGCGTTGACTCGGGGTAAGGTCGGTCAGACGGATGCCGGTTTTGAAGTAAAAAGCCCGGCGGGCAAGTTCACGCGATTGCAGATCGGCATCGCCCAGGTGAGATTCAATCCTCTCCAGCATCAACAGGTATGCATCGGTATTTTCAGGCGTTGCATCACCCTGGTGAACGCGCTTTTTCAGATCCCAGGCCAGCGGCCGGATAGCTGGATAGTGCGACGTGTATTCGCATGACAGCAGCAGCTTTAACAAGGATTTATAAGGGTTATCCAGTCCTTTGTTCAGCTGCCACAGGCCCGCACCGACAAACTCACCGGGGGGGATGGTCGGCAGAGCGCCGACATCCAGCCATTCTGCGACGTCGACACTGTGGTTATCCAGCAACGCCTGCCAGTAGCTTTCCGCACGGATCTCCTGCTCTTCCGGAATGATCCACCAACGGGGCGTGGCGCCTGCAAGCCACAGCGCGCTGCGATAAAACTCATCCAGCAGAAGCAGGTGCTGGGTGCTGCCGCAGTCCTCACCGTCGGCAGAGCGACTCTGCCCCTCGCGGAACTCTTTCAGGTTCATCAGAAAGAAATGGACTTCGGTGTTCTGGCCTTTGGCCCAGTGTTCAATGCGACGGCACTTTTCCTGCAGGGCTTCAATCTGATAATCGCTCAGCAGCTCGTCGTAACAGACCCAGACATCAAGGTCGCTCTGGCGGCTCTGGGCAATACTGCCGAGGCTGCCCATGAGGAAGAGCCCTTTGATTGTGCGCTGACCGGGATCGCGGGGGAGCTGGACGCCTTTCACCAGCTGGTGCAGGGCTGAATGGTCGTCCATTCCCGGAGTGAAGCCACTGATCCCGCAAGGCGTGTCCGGTGCGATATAGCCGGGCATGCGGCTGTTATTGGCATGCAGCAGCAAGGGCAGCACATTCAGTACCGCCAGTTGGCGGACCGAAAGCTGTTTTCGGGCAGCGTCCAGACGCTGTTGATTCAGGGTCAGAAATGCCCTGCGCCAGCGATTGATCGTGGAGCTGTCAGGGAGTGGGGTATCCGGGCTCATCCATTAAGTATAGATGGCCCGGATAATTGTGCGTCAGCAGATCTGCTGGCCGTCAATAAAGACCCGTTGAACCTGGCCTTTCAGGGAGCGGCCGAGTGCAGGATGGTTGTGACCACGGGAGTTGAGGTCGCGTGCCGTGATTGTCCGCTCTGTCTCAGGATCAAACAGCACCGCGTTGAACGCGCTGTTTTCCTGGACTGACTGAGCCATGCCCAGAATCTGTGCGGGCAGGACAGAGACCGCGTTGATCAGAGCATCGAGACTGAGTTCGCCCGCAGACACCAGCGTCATCGCCATCGGCAGGAAGCAGTCGTACTGACTCATCCCGGACTCTGCATCCGAGAACGGGGCTTTCTTTGCCGCAATCTCATGAGGCCTGTGATTTGAACTGATGGCCAGGTCGCCGGCGGCGACCGCGGCGATCAGGGCCTGACGGTCTGCTTCGCTGCGCAGAGGCGGCTGAACATTGTAGAGGCTGTTGTAACCCGTGACCTGAGCATCGGTATACAGCAGGTTAGCCAGGGGTGTGTCTGCGCTGATGCGCATGCCACGCTGGCGCGCATCGGTGATCATACGGATGCTGCGACCACAGCTGACCTGACTGATGTGAGCCCGTACACCGGTCTGCTCGGCCAGCAGAAGAATCTGTGCCAGTGCGATGGTTTCGGCGGTTTCGGGAATCCCCGCGAGGCCCATGCGCGTTGCTACTTCTCCCTCATGCATACAGCCGCCGGCGGCCAGGGTAACATCATTGGCAGTGAGAAACAGAGGAATATCGTAGGTGGCTGCGTATTCCATCAGGCGGCGCAGAACGTAGCTGTCACGAATTGGCTGACGGACGTTAGAGAGAGCGACTGCACCGGCTTCAAACAGGGTGACCATGTTCGCCAGCTGTTCGCCAGCCAGGCCCTGGGTCATCGCGCCCAGTGGCAGCACCCGGGCATACCCGGCTTTTGCGGCTTTTTCTTCGATCAGCTTGATCACCGCCGAGGTATCCGCAACGGGTTTGGTATCCGGCAGGCTACAGATGTGAGTGAATCCACCAGCACACGCGGCTTTGGTTTCACTTGCCATAGTGCCTTTCTGGGGGAACCCCGGTTCTGGCAGGTGACCGCCCAGATCTATCAGTCCGGGGAGCAGCCACAATCCGGTAGCATCAATAGTTTCTTCAATTTCGCCGGCGTCGGGGCGTCGGCCGATAGTGCGGATAGCGCCGTTGGCAACAAAGACGTCAGCAATGGTGTCGGTCTGAGAGGCAGGATCAATGATCCGCGCATTCTGAATGTGCAGATATCGCATCAGGCGTTCTCCTCGCTGTTTATCAGTGTCTGCTGACCACTCATGGCCATGGCCATTACCGCCATGCGGACAGCGATGCCGTAGCTCACCTGATTCAGAATGACGGACTGGTTGCCATCGGCGACGGCAGATTCAATTTCCACACCGCGGTTGATGGGGCCGGGATGCATAACGATAGCGTCGGGTCTGGCGAAGGCGAGCTTTTCTTCGGTGAGGCCATAGAGCTTGAAAAATTCGCTTTCCGACGGCAGCAGAGCATTCTGCATGCGCTCTTTCTGCAGACGCAGCATGATGACGACATCACAGTCCGCCAGGCCCTGCTTCATATCGTAGAAAGGCTTCGCGCCCATGCCTTCGATATCACGGGGAAGCAGAGTGCCGGGGCCAATGACCCGGACCTCAGCGGCACCAAGAGTGCGCAGGGCGTAAATCTGTGAGCGGGCCACGCGCGAATGCAGGATATCCCCAACGATCGCGACCACTTTACCTTCGATGCTGTCTTTGTGACGGCGGATGGTCAGCATATCCAGCATGGCCTGTGTCGGGTGAGCATGTCGGCCGTCGCCAGCGTTGATAATAGCTACGTTCGGTGTCACCTGTTCGGCAATGAAGTGGGCAGCCCCGGAATCGGCGTGGCGGACAACGAACATATCGCTGTACATGGCCTCAAGGTTCCAGAGTGTGTCCATCAGGGTCTCGCCCTTGGATGTTGCTGACCGGGCAATGTCGAGATTGAGGATGTCGGCAGACAGTCGCTTTGCCGCCAGCTCGAAGGTGGAGCGGGTACGCGTGCTGTTCTCGAAGAACAGATTGACGACAGTTTTGCCGCGCAGCAGAGGCACGGTTTTTACTGCTCGTTCCTGCGTGCTGATAAAGGAATCGGCCGTATCCAGGATTTCAGTCAGCAGGTCTTTGCTGAGGCCTTCTGTGGTCAGAAAGTGCTTCAGCCTGCCGTCTTCTGTGAGCTGTACTTTGCTGGGATCTGTCATGAGGTACTTACCGGTAAATGTTCAGAATCGTGTCAGGCCAGGCTCAGTTCCAGCGGTTCCGGACCGCTGAGCTTCACCAGTTGCCCTTCTTCCAGTGTCAGTCGCGCACCGCACAGATCCGGCTGTACCGGCAATTCGCGGCGACCGATGTCCAGCAGGCAGATCAGGTGAATACTGGCCGGGCGGCCATAATCAAAGAGTTCATTCATCGCGGCGCGTATGGTGCGGCCGCTCATGATGACATCGTCGATCAGAATAATATGGCGGTCTTCCACCGTGTCTGGCAGTTCTGACCCCTGAACTTTGGGGTGCAGGCCATGCCGGGTGAAGTCGTCGCGGTAGAAGCTGATATCCAGGCTGGCCACCTCACTGGATCCGTTCAGGGCTTTCTGCAGGCGCTCTGCTACCCAGACTCCACCGGTGCGGATACCTACCAGCAGAGGATCTTCCAGACCTTCATTGCGGATCATTTCCTGCAGGTCGCCGGCAAGGCGGTGACACACCTGTTCGATATCAGGCAGATTCATTACTATCTCCTTGAGGATGCTCGGACATCCAGCTTTCGAGAATCAGGCAGGCGGCCAGGCCGTCGACTGAATAGTCGCCAAAATTCTGATGGCCATGCTCCTGCATGACAATCCCCTTGGCTTCATAACTGGTTAAACGTTCATCATGGCAATAGGAAGGGCGGTGAAAGCGTCCCTCCAGCCGTCGGGCAAATTTCGCTGCGCGCTGACTCATGTCACTGGGGCTGCCATCCATGTTGAGAGGCAGGCCAGTCACGAAAGCGTCCGGCTGCCATTCCTCTATGATACGACCCAGTGCGTCCCAGTCGGGCACGCCATCCCGGGCCTTCAGTGGCCTCAGAGGTTCCGCACTCCCGGTCAGGCGCTGGCCGATGGCAATGCCAATGCGTTGGGTGCCAAAATCGAAGGCCATCAGTGAGCGGACTTTATCAGGGATATGATCAGGCATGGCCGGCATCACTGCTCAGAAATTCGGCACTGATCCCCAGTTTGCTCAGGGCGATGTCATACAGGTCGCGGTAATCCTGCCCGAACAGAAGATCGGGGGTGGCTTCCAGAGTCAGCCAGGCGTTGTCTCTGAGCTCCTGATCCAGTTGCCCGGGGCTCCAGCCCGCATATCCCAGAGCGAGCAGATAATCATGAGGGCCTCTGCCCTGAGCCATTGCGCGCAGAATATCTTTGGATGAGGTCAGCTGTACTGATTCGGTCACGGCCATGGTGGATGACCAGTCGCCGGGCTCGCGATGCAGGATAAAGCCCTGCTCCTGACTCACCGGGCCGCCGGTGAAAATGGTTGGGCGGATGTGCTCCAGGCGATCAATGTCGAGCTGCAGACAGATATCGGCGAACCCTATATCCAGCGGTTTGTTCAGTACGATCCCCATTGCGCCGTCGTCATTATGCTCACACAGGTATGTGACTGTGCTGGCAAACCAGGAATCGGCCATGGCGGGCATGGCGATGAGCAGGTGATTTCTGAGGCTGTTCAGCTCTTTCATCAGTTGCTCTCCGACAGGTAGCGGTTCCCTTTGAACTGCCATGTGCGGATGATCTCCAGACGATCCATGTCACGACGCATGTCGTCGGTAAACGGGGCAAAAGGCGAGGCGAGGCGAACGATTCTCATGGCGGCTTCATCCAGAACACGGCGCCCGGAAGACTCCAGGACGCTCAGCTCGTGGAGCGAGCCGTCGGGGTTGATGGCCACAAGCAGGCGCAGACGACAGTTGTCGTAGCAGTTCTCGGCTTCTTTCGGATAATTCAGGTCGCCAATCTGTTCCACACTGCGACGCCAGCTGTTTACGTAGTATGCGTCGGAGGATTTCATGGTGGAGGCGGCGGTCAGGCGTTGTACCCGGGGCTTTTTCGCGTACATCTGCCTCAAGGTGTCGACTTTGGCATGCAGGCTGGCAATCTCCAGACTGCGTTGCAGCAGAGACTGCTCCGGACCATCCGGGATGTCCCGGGGTTGAGCTTCCTGGCTGCTCTGTGTCTGAGCGCGTTGTTCGGGGCTACGGGTGGCGGTGACGATGGTTCTTTGCTCTGTGTCCTGTTGACGCGGCGCGCTGGCCTGCTGGTCTTTACGGACATTCTCCCGGATGTCGTTGGCGTGAAAGTCGGCTTCGACGTCCGTCGTCATCATCCGGGCCTCTTCCAGCGTGCCACTGCCTTGTTGGTTTTCCTGTGCGAGAAAATCGGCTTTTTCTGGTGCTTTGTCGCTGCGGTATCCCGCAAGGGTCACGTCAAGGGTTGAACTGAAGGCGGGTGGCTGCTCGGCACTGAAGGAAATACCAAGAACAACCATGGCGTGGGCCATCAGCGCAACGAAAAGCGCAAACATCAGGCGGTCATTGCTGTTCACAGTGGTGGCAGCCATGGGCGTATCAGAACCTCTTGCTCCGGCGCATCAAGCGCCTGTTAAAACAGGCGCAAGTCTGCGCTCTGAGAGGGATTTTGTCTACCGTTTCAGGCGTTCTGGCGCAGAGTCAGCAGGGTATCAATCAGCATTGCTGCGGCATCGACACCACTGTCGCGGACGATCTCCCGTACGCAGGTCGGGCTGGTGACGTTGATTTCAGTCAGGCAGTTGCCGATGACATCAAGACCGACAAAGTAGAGCCCGCGGGCCTTCAGTTCCGGACCGATTTTTTCGGCAATCGCTCTGTCGCTGTCAGAAAGGGGTTGAGTAACCCCGGTGCCGCCGGCGGCGAGGTTGCCACGGGTTTCACCGCTGGCAGGGATACGCGCCAGGCAGTGTGATACAGGCTCACCATTGATCATCAGGATGCGTTTATCTCCGGAGGTGATTTCGGGAATAAACTTCTGCGCCATGATCTGTTGTTGGCCGTGATTGGTGAGCGTTTCGATGATTACGCTGACGTTGGGGTCGTCCTGCTTCAGTCTGAAAATGGAAGAACCGCCCATGCCGTCGAGTGGTTTGAAAATGACATCCGCGTGTTCTTTGTGGAAGGACTTCAGCAGATCGGCCCGGCGGGTCACGATGGTCGGTGACATAAGTTCAGGGAATGCAGTCGCGAACATTTTTTCGTTGCAGTCGCGCAGGCTCTGAGGCTTGTTCGCAACCAGTACACCTTCCTGTTCTGCGCGTTCCAGAATATAAGTGCTGTAAATGAACTCGCCGTCAAAGGGTGGGTCTTTACGCATCAGGATAATGTCCAGTCCGGCGAGTGGTTTATCGCTGAATTCACCCATCTGGTACCAGTTGTCGTGATTCATCTCTACACTCAGCGGCGCCATGCGGCCGAATGCACGCCCCTGCTGGACCGACAGGTCGCTCTGTTCCATGTACCAGAGTTCACAGCCGCGTTCCTGAGCCGCGTAGAGCAGCGCAAGAGAGGTATCTTTCTTGAAATTAATCTCGCTGATAGGGTCCATCACGATGCCGAGTCTGACTGTCATCTTGTCTCCGGAAGGGCCGTTTTTGTGAATTGCCACACAGTGTACATGAAGGTGTGAGCGAATGGTTCGGCTTTTACGGCTTCTGGCTAGCCAGTGTGTATCATGTGTGATACAAAAGCGGGAACGTCCCGGTAGCCCCGGGGAAACGATGCTTCTGCCCGTAGAAGCTATCGGGGGCTCGTCCTGGTCTGAGGGGTTCATCACAGAACTTCCGGGCCGCATAGAGTAGAACAAAAATCAGAAAATTCGGATGGTGAAGGCCTGTTGTATGGACGATAACTTTCAAGATATTAAGGTCATGGTGATCGACGACAGTAAGACGATCCGGCGTACTGCGGAAACCTTACTGAAAAAAGTTGGTTGCGAAGTGATCACTGCAACGGATGGCTTCGACGCTCTGGCAAAAATTGCCGATACAAACCCAGATATTATTTTCGTAGACATTATGATGCCTCGTCTCGACGGCTATCAGACCTGTGCCCTCATCAAAAATAATTCAAAATTCAAGGCCACGCCCGTCATCATGCTGTCCAGTAAGGATGGCCTGTTTGATAAAGCGAAGGGACGAATCGTCGGTTCTGACGAATATCTGACCAAACCTTTCAGTAAAGAAGAGCTGCTCGGTTCGATCCGTCAGCACGTTAAGTAATAAATAGTTAAGGGGTAGCTGGCATGGCACGCATTCTTGTGGTGGACGATTCTCCGACTGAAACGGAAGCGTTCCGAGCGGTTCTGGAAAAGAATGGCCACGAAGTGCTTAATGCAGAAAATGGCGCGGATGGTGTGGCGGTAGCCCGTCAGGAGCGTCCCGATCTTGTATTGATGGATATCGTGATGCCGGGCCTGAATGGTTTTCAGGCAACACGACAGTTAACCCGCAGCCCTGAAACCAAGCATATTCCTGTGATCATAGTGACAACGAAAGATCAGGAAACTGACCGGGTGTGGGGTAAGCGTCAGGGCGCTTCCGGATATCTGGTGAAGCCGGTGTCTGAAACCCGCCTTCTGTCAGAAATCGGAGCGCTGCTGACGACAGCGGACGAGTGATTTTATGATGCCTTTTGCTCTGCTACAGGATATGGAAAGCCGCAGCCGCCGCTTCGCGGCTGCGTTGCCGCAGCAGGTCGAGGCAGTGTCTACCTGGCGTGGTATCGGCTTTATGCTGGGTGGCAATCAATACGTGGCGCATATGTCTGAGGTGGTTGAGATTCTGCAGCTGCCTAAAGTCACCCGGGTTCCCGGTGTGAAGAGCTGGGTTCTTGGTATCGCCAACGTGCGTGGTCGCATGGTGTCGGTAATGGACCTGAATGGACTTCTTGATCTTCCGTCGCGTGGTAACTGGCGCAGTCAGCGTGTGCTGGTGATCGAACACAATGATGTTCTGACGGGGCTGCTGGTGGACGCGGTACTTGGTATGCAGAGTTTTCCTGTCGATCGTGAAATTCCGGCAGGGGAAGTGCCTGAGGCACTCTCTGGTTTTGTTACCCGCAGTTTTGACAGGGACGGGCGCAGCTGGCCGGTAATGCAGTTTACGGATCTGATTGAGAGTCCGGATTTTCTCAATATCGCTGTGTAATACAGGGATAAGAACAAAATAATAACGGCCTGCGCCCGCAGGCTGACAGCATGCAGTAAGTGGAGAGGACGGCATGAGTGCAAATACAGGTGGCCAACAGGTAAACGTACAGAGGAGCAGCAACACCGGTCTGATGGTGTTGATGTTTGTTTCTCTCGCGGCGTTTATCGGAATCACGGCCTGGGTAACCATTTCTGCGAATAAAGATGAGCAGTACATTGAGCACGCCGGTGAGCTGCGCGTACTGTCGCAGGAGATCGCGAAGAACGCGGTAGAAGCTGCTGGTGGTAAGCCAGACGCCTTCGGTCAGCTGCGTGAAGCCCGCGATAAGTTTGATACCCGCTGGGGATATCTGGTTAATGGCTCGGATGACCTGCCAGCTGCTCCGGCGGCGATGTCATCAGGTGTGCAGGAAACCTGGAACACCGTAAAAAGCGATGCTGACCAGATTATCCGCTCCGAAGAAATCATCCTCTCGGTACACGAAGTTGCCGAGCTTCTCTCTGAAACCATTCCGCAGCTGCAGGTAGAGTATGACGAGATCGTTGATATTCTCCTTGAAAGTGGCGCGCCGGCTGATCAGGTTGCCGTTGCACAGCGTCAGTCCTGGCTGGCAGAGCGTATTGTCCGCTCGGTAAACAAAGTACTGGCAGGTGGTGAAGACGCGGTAATGGCCGCAGATGCATTCGGGCGTGATGCCTCGCTGTTCGGTCGCGTACTGAACGGGATGATTCAGGGCAACATTGCGATGAACATCTCGCAGGTAACTAACGAAGAAGCGGTATATGCGCTGGCAGAAGTCGCGGAACTGTTTGAATTCGTATCCGGTTCGGTTGACGAAATTCTTGAAACCTCGCCTGAGCTTTTCCAGGTGCGTGAAGCCTCGGACAATATTTTCCAGAATTCGCGTATGTTGCTGGAGCAGTCATCTGAGCTGACCAACAGCATTCAGATGAACGCTGAAGCACGTAACACATATCAGGCGTTCGGTTTCGGCTTTGCTGTGATCGCTCTGGTGTGTCTCATCGTATTCGGTCAGAAATCTCTGGCTCAGACCCGTGCCCGTGAGGAAGAAGCTCAGGACCGGGAAAAAGAAACCCGTCGTACTAACGAGCAGAACCAGGTCGCGATTCTGCGACTGCTGGACGAAATCGCTGACCTTGCAGATGGTGACCTGACGGCGCAGGCAACGGTAACCGAAGACTTTACAGGGGCGATTGCTGACGCGATCAACTTCGCGATCGACCAGATGCGCGTTCTGGTATCGGCGATTAACGATACTGCGGTTCAGGTATCGTCGGCAGCACAGGAAACGCAGGCAACAGCGATGCACCTTGCCGAGGCTTCTGAGCACCAGGCGCAGGAAATTGCCGGTGCGTCTGCAGCTATTAACGAAATGGCTGTGTCCATTGACCAGGTATCTGCTAACGCCTCGGAATCGTCCGCGGTAGCGGAGCGGTCGGTAGCGATCGCCAACAAAGGTGCTGAAGTCGTACAGGCAACCATTAACGGCATGGATAACATCCGTGAGCAGATTCAGGAAACCTCCAAGCGTATTAAACGTCTGGGTGAATCTTCTCAGGAGATTGGTGACATCATCTCTCTGATTACTGACATTGCCGACCAGACGAACATTCTGTCTCTGAACGCAGCGATTCAGGCATCGATGGCGGGTGACGCTGGTCGGGGCTTTGCGGTCGTTGCGGACGAAGTACAGCGTCTGGCTGAACGTTCTGCTGCTGCAACCAAGCAGATCGAAGCACTGGTTAAAACGATTCAGAACGATACTAACGAAGCCGTTATCTCGATGGAACAGACAACGACTGAGGTGGTACGTGGTGCACGTCTCGCACAGGATGCGGGTGTAGCACTGGAAGAGATTGAAACCGTATCGAAAAACCTGGCAGAACTGATTCAGAACATCTCCAACGCGGCCCGTCAGCAGGCTTCGTCTGCGGGTCATATTTCCAATACGATGAATGTTATTCAGGAAATTACTTCTCAGACGTCCGCTGGTACCACAGCGACGGCGAAGTCGATTGGTAATCTGGCTGAAATGGCGAACATGCTGCGTGAATCGGTTGCAGGCTTTAAGCTGCCTGAAGCGAATTTTACCGCGGATGATGACGCCGATGAGGTCGAACTGGCCGGGCAGGACGCGCTGTAAGGCGCGTCGGCGTGGTGCCGGGTGTCCCTTATGATACAGTCAATCCGCTCTGGCCTGAGCAGCGTCCCTGAACTGGATGATCTCCAGTTTGATCGCTGGCAGAAATTGCTGGAGGAGCGCACAGGCATGTACATGCCACCGCAGCGGCGCTCATTTCTGCAGACCAGTCTGGGCCTGAGAATGCTCGAGCTGGGCGTTTCTGACTACAGCGCTTACTACCAGCAGATTCTGCATGGTCCCAGTGGGGCAATGGAGTGGACGACGCTGGTTGATCGTCTTACGGTGCAGGAAACCCGTTTTTTCCGGGACCCGGATGCACTCGGTCTGATTTCAGAGCATATGCGTTCACTGACTCCAGCGCTGGCTGACTCTGGTAAGCCGATGGAAGTCTGGAGTGTTGGTTGTGCGTCGGGTGAGGAACCTTACACGCTTGCCATGCTTGCCGAAAATACAGTCGGCAGCCGGGGCATCGGTTATTCGGTGACGGGTACTGATATATCCACCATTGTGCTGCGCAAAGCGCGGGCGGGCAGATATCCCCTTCGCGCGATGGAGCGCATTCCCGTTCAGTACCACAGTTGGGCAATTCAGCCTCTGTCATCACAACAAATAGAAATTTCTTCTGCATTGCGGCAGCGCTGCTGTTTCAGTCAGGTCAATATTCTTAACCTGAAGGCCTGCCCACTGCAGTCTCAGCATCTGATCGTTTGCCAGAATGTGCTGATTTATTTCCGTCGCTGGCGTCGTCG
Organism: uncultured Thalassolituus sp.; assembly: GCF_950066645.1. Taxonomy (GTDB): domain Bacteria; phylum Pseudomonadota; class Gammaproteobacteria; order Pseudomonadales; family Oceanobacteraceae; genus Thalassolituus. Next base: position 32,732 of record NZ_CATMFB010000015.1, read on the forward strand.
CGAGATTCTCGACGCGCTGGCACAGCGCCTTGCGCCCGGTGGCCTGCTGGTGATCGGACTGGGCGAGATGGTTGACTGGCAGCATCCATTGTTAGAACCGGTGCACAGCAGCTTAGTCACTGCCTATGTACGCAAGCAATCCACGTCGACACGGGAGAGTGTAAGGCGATGAGTCAGGACTACATCGCCCTGGAATGGGTAAAAGGGGAGATCCGTGAGACGCTGCAACAGGCGCAGCAGTCACTGGAAGCCTATGTGGAACATCCCGAAGACAGAAGCCGGTTGAGATTCTGTCTGAGTTACCTGCACCAGGTGCACGGCACGCTACAGATGGTTGAATTCTACGGCGCAGCGTTGCTCGCCGAAGAAATGGAAGCCGTTGCTCTTGCGCTGGCTGAAGGTCAGCTGACAAACGAACAGGATGGCCTTGAAGTTCTGATGCAGGCCATTATTCAGCTGCCGCATTATCTGGAACACGTTAAGGTGGGACGACGGGATCTTCCGGTCGTGCTACTGCCTATTCTGAACGAACTGCGTTCGACCCGTGGGGAAAACTTCCTCTCTGAAACCTCACTTTTTACTCCGGCCATCGAGCACAATACGCCACTCACCGGAGAGCAGAAAAACCAGTTTACCCAGGTCAATTTTTCTCAGTGGCTACGTAAAACCAGACAGATGCTGCAGGCAGCAACGCTTCAGCTGCTGCAGGACCGCGAGCCTGATCTGGCGAAACACTATCTGAATAAACTCTTTGCGCGCCTGAACAAAGCCATGGGTGGAACGCCTCAGGGCATTATCTGGTTGCCCGCACTGGCCTTCAGTGAATGGCTGACCAAGCAGGATAGCCTGCCGAAAAGCGCGAAAGTATTGCTGCGTCAGCTGGACCAGCTGCTGAAGCAGGATCTCGATCAGGGCGTCGCGGTTATCAACCGTCCTCCGGCGGATGAGTTGCTGAAGAACCTGCTGTTTTATGTCGCCCGCACAGATGTCCGTGGGGATGCAATCCGCCTGGTTCAGAAACGTTTCCGCCTGGACGAAGCCTTGCCAAGTGCAGAAGATGTCGCCGCCGAAGGTACGATGGGTGGCCCGGGTGTTGACGCTGTCAGTGGTGCGCTGTCTGCTCTGATCGAAGAAATTGGTGCTGTTAAAGATACGCTTGATCAGCTGATGCGTGGTTCTCAGGACCGCACGCCAGCACTCGAAGGTGCCCGTAAAACTATCCGTCAGGTCGCGGACACCATGGGCATGCTTGGTTTAGGCATGCCACGCAAAGTGATGCAGGAGCAGGAAAGCCAGCTGGTGACCATGCTGGAATCCGGAACTGCCGACGACAGTGCGCTGCTGGATGTGGCTGGTGCGCTGCTATACGTCGAGGCCACCCTGAACGGCATGTTGCGTGATGGCGATCTGAGCCGTAACGCCAGTGACAGTGCGATGTCGGATGCTCAGCGCGCCGTTCTGCGCGAAGCCCGCAATGTCCTGGAACAGGTTAAGGACTCGGTGGTTGCCTATATTGCGCACCAGTGGTCCACAGACAAGCTTGAAGGCGTTCCCGGACTGCTGCATAGCATTGAGGGATCGCTCAATATGGTGCCGCTGCCAAGGGTAGCAAACCTGCTGGCAGATCTGTCGAGCTTTATACGTCAGGCGTTGTTGTCTGATCGTCCTAAGCCAGAATTTGGTGTCATGGACATGGTGGCAGAAGTACTCAGTGGTATCGAATATTACCTTGAGCGCTATGCCGATGGTGGTGAGATCGCCGATGATGCTCTGCTGGACCGGGCGTCAGAAACACTCAGCAATCTGCTGCAGATATGCCATGTGACATCTGATGGTGATCTGGATGAATCCGGTGCTGAAGGCACCGACGAATTTGACGATGTCGATCATGCCATTACCAGCTTTAACGAAGCGCTTGGATTCGACAACGCGTCGTCAGACTATGAAGAAACTGCACCGTCGGAACATCCCGATGAGAGCAGCGTAGCCATATCTGAAGCGGCGACAGCCCCTGAGGAGGCTGGAGCCCGGGCGGAAACTGCAGAACCTGAAGATGATGATCTTATCGATGATGAGATTATTGAGGTATTCCTTGAAGAGGCGGAAGAAGTACTCGAAACACTTCAGGAATACTGGCCTCAATTTGTAGCGCAACAGAATGACTCAGAAGCTCTCACGACAGTGCGCCGTGCTTTCCATACATTGAAAGGAAGTGGCCGGATGGTGAAAGCGGCTGACATCGGGGAGCTGGCGTGGTCTGTTGAAAATATGTTCAACCGCGTACTTGATGAGACGGTTGAAGTCACACAGCCACTGATTGCCTTTGTTGATCATATTATTTCGCTTATTCCGGGCCTGATCGAGGATTTCCGTCATAAGGCAGCGACCCGTGTTGATGTGCAGCCCCTGATGGACACCGCGTTTGCGTTTGCCGATGGGCAGACACCGGCGCTTCCGGTCGATACGGCAGAACCGGTTGAGGTGACAGAGAATGCGGATCAGGCAGAAGACATCGCCGGGGACGTGAGCGTCACTGCGCTGGAGGTTCTTGAGGCTGATTCGTTGACAGACGACACCGACGAAGGCGCGGCTTCAATGGAGGCGTTCCTCGATCATTTCAGTGAAGAGACTGCGCCGGATGCGGCTGTTGATCTGACGGATCTGCCTCAGATTGAATCTGAAGAACTGTCTGAAGATGATGCTGACCGCCTCTCACTGCTCGATGTATTTATTGCCGAAACTGACATGCACCTGAATACGGTGGATGATTTTGTTCAGCAGTCCCGCTCAGAATCCTTTACGAACCCGGTCACCGACGATCTGCAGCGCGCCCTGCATACCCTGAAGGGAAGTGCTCACATGGCAGAGCTGACCCCTCTGGCAGAGCTGGCGTCTGCTCAGGAACACCTGGTAAAAGAGCTGCGTGGCTACCAGCTACCCAACAGTCCCGCATTGACGGATCTGCTGGAAGACGCAGGCCGTGCTGTCCGAGCTTACATGAGCCCGGAGCAGTTACTGACGCTGGAAGGCATCGAAGGCGCAGACGCTCTTCATGGGCGTATTGCCGATATTGAGCAGAATCAGCTTGCGCACCTGACAGAGTCTGAAGGTGGCGCGGGGCCATCGCCGGACGTGCTGGCGCGCTTCCTCTCTTCAGGCATGGATTCTCTGATCCGCGCGGATGAGCTGCTTCAGGTATGGCGTGATGAAGATAATACGGAAGTGCTTGATCAGCTGACCGCCGATCTGCAGGCCGTTGCCGCAGCTGCCGTCGATGCAAGCCTGCCAATGGTCGCCGATCTGTCACTGGCGCTGAATGCATTTTATCAGCGGGCCCGTCAGGCGGATGCGCATCCCGAAGCGTCTCTGGTTGAGTTTGCGACAGAGGCGCACGAGGAGCTGCTTAACATGATGGATTATCTGGCCGCTGGTCAGGATATCCCTTCACCTGAGCAGACGATCGCGGCACTGAGTCACTGGGACTTTCCTCTGAATACAGCCGCGCAGGACAAAGACGACGGCGCGTCAGAGTCTTCTGCTGAGTGGCTTGCTGAAGAGTCTTCTTCTGTTGATCAGGTAGAACTTGATGAGCAGGAAGACGATATGATTCTGGATATCTTCCTTGAAGAAGCAGACGAAATATCGGAAGCCATCGAGTCTATTATGCAGAGCTGGCAGGCCTCCCCTGATGACCTGCTGCCTGTGGCTCAGTTGCAGCGTGAGCTGCACACTCTGAAAGGCGGTGCCCGGATGGCTGAATTGCCAGAGGTTGCCGACCTGTGTCACGAGCTTGAGACTCTGTATGAGCGTCTGAATGACGGCGTAATTGAACGTTCTGATGCCACCATTCCGATGATTCACCGCGCGCATGATGTGCTTGCGGGTCAGCTTCAGGCGGTGCGCTCTGGGCAGGTGCCTGAAAATGCCAGCGCTCTGATCGCTGAAATCCATCATATGGCGGCAGGGGCGCCGCAGTCTGACGCCGCAGAAGACGAGCTGACGCCTCCTCCTGTACAGAACGATGTACGCTCTGAAAGCGCTGATGAAAGCGATCGCGAAATCGTCGGGATTTTCCTCGAGGAAGCGGCGGAGCTGATGGAGTCGCTTGATGAGGCAATTGAATCCTGGCGGAATGATACGGATGGCAAGGGCTATGCCGATGAAATTCTGCGGGTTCTGCACACGCTGAAGGGCGGTGCCCGTCTCGCCGGTCTGACCCGGATAGGTGACACCACTCATAATTTCGAGACCGACGTACAGAAAGCGGTAGACCGGCACGCACGTTTTGATCAGGCATTCTTTGCCCACCTGCATGAACGTCAGGAGACGCTGCAGGGGCAGATAGATGAAGTAGCGCGTCTGCTTGAAAACGAGGGTGTTCTTGTTCTTGGTGAAAAAGAACTGGTCGTTGAGTCCTCTCACGCCGACGCTCCTGAGGCTGAGACGCTTCAGGAAGGCGTGACGGAGCCCGCGTCAGAGGAAGAAACTACTTCCGGATTGGCAACGGATATTCCAGCAGAGGAAGACGACTCAGAAACCTTGCCGGTTGTTATCGAAAGCGAGTCTGCGGTACCGGGTACCGACGTAAAACCTGCAGAATCCCGTGCTGTTCAGCAGAGTCAGATGGCGAACCAGCGTAAGGCTCCGACTGAACTGGTTAAGGTGTCTGCTGACCTCCTCGATAACCTGGTAAACCTCGCGGGTGAAACCGCGATAGGCCGGGGACGCCTGGAGCAGCAGGTAAGTGACTTCTCACATACTCTGGGTGAAATGGACCAGACGCTGGATCGTCTGCGCGACCAGCTCCGTCGTCTGGATATCGAAACCGAGGCCCAGGTACTGTTCCGTCAGGAGCGTCATGGCCCTGACTACGATGACTTCGATCCACTGGAGATGGACCGCTATTCCGCCATTCAGCAGCTTTCCCGTGCATTGATGGAATCTGCATCGGATATGCTCGACCTGAAAGAAACTCTGTCGTTGAAGACCCGTGACGCTGAAACTCTGTTGTTGCAGCAGAGCCGGGTGAACACTGAACTTCAGGAAGGCCTGATGAAAACGCGGATGGTGCCATTCCAGCGGCTGGTGCCACGTCTGCGCCGTATCGTCCGTCAGGTCAGTCTTGAGCTGAATAAACAGGTTGATCTGCGTGTTAATAATGCTGACGGCGAAATGGACCGTACCATTCTTGAGCGGATTATTTCACCGCTTGAACATATGGTCCGTAACGCCGTTGACCACGGTATTGAAAATACAGATGGCCGTCAGGCGGCTGGCAAGCCAGTCATGGGTAACATCGAACTGGATATCCGCCGGGATGGCGGCGACGTGGTTCTCACGCTGCGCGATGATGGCCGGGGGATTAATCTGGATGCGGTTCTGCGTAAGGCCCGCAATCGTGGAATGATCCCCGCGGATGTCAAACCGACCGATGCTGAAATCATTCAGTTCATTATGCAGCCAGGATTCTCTACCGCTGAGGTCGTGACTCAGATTTCGGGTCGCGGTGTCGGCATGGACGTTGTGAACAGTGAAATCAAACAGATGGGTGGCTCGCTGGAGGTCCGCAGTGACGCCGGGCGAGGCACTGAATTTGAGATTCGTCTGCCGTTTACGGTATCGGTGAACCGGGCCCTGATGGTTCGCGTAGGCGAAGATCTGTACGCAGTGCCACTGAATAATATTCAGGGCATTGTGCGGGCGTCGGTGTCTGAGCTGCAGGCACTTTACGAGCGTCCGGAAGACGAACGCGTCTTTGCGTATGCGGGTAAGGAGTATCAGCTGGGCTATCTTGGCGCGATGCTGGATTCAGGCTCCCATCCGAAAATTGCCGGGCACCAGTTGCCTCTGCCTCTGTTGTTGATTCGCGGTCAGGTGCCTTTTGCGCTGCAGGTGGATTCACTGCTTGGCTCACGCGAAATCGTTGTAAAAAGTCTGGGGCCACAGTTTGCCGGTGTCCGGGGTATCTCCGGCGGTACGATTCTGGGTGACGGTAGCGTCGTTATTATTCTTGATCTCCCAGCCATGATCCGTACGCAGACCAGCCTTGAATACCAGCAGGCACGTGCACTGGAAGATAAGGCGGCGGAAGCGCGTCACGAACATGAGGCTCATTTGCCGAAAGTTCTGGTGGTGGATGACTCGGTGACGGTTCGTAAGGTGACAGGTCGCCTGCTTGAGCGCCATGGCATGGAAGTCCTGACTGCGAAGGATGGGGTTCATGCGATGGAGGTTCTGCAGGACCATAAGCCGGATGTGATTCTGCTGGATATCGAAATGCCGCGGATGGATGGCTTCGAAGTTGCGTCCCTGGTACGCCACGACGCCAGGTTGCAGGATGTGCCGATCATTATGATTACATCGCGGACGGGTGAAAAACACCGTGAGCGGGCGATGAGTATTGGTGTGAACGATTATCTCGGCAAACCATTCCAGGAAGATACACTGCTGGAGCGTATCCACGGCTTCCTGGGGCAGGGAGTGCATTGAGTTGTCTGCGCCGCGAGTGGCTGTACTGAACCATGATCTGCTGCAACAGCATGTGCTCAGTGATACTTTGCGACGACTTGGATTCGATCTGGTACTGAATACGGTGCCAGGCCGGCTCTCTGCGGCTCAGCTGCAGGAGACTGAAACCGATGTCTGGCTGATCAATATGGCCGACGCGGACGACGAGTTTGATGGCTTTGAAGCGCTGCTCGATGGTGAAGTTCCGGTGCTGATTGGCATGGACCCCGCTCCGCAGAAAAGCTGTACGACCTATCTCCGGTGGGAGAAGCGTCTGCTCAGTAAGTTGCAGGATCTGACCCATGCTCCTGCTCCGGCAGCTGAGGTGCCAGATACTGCGCTGACACCCAGAACCAGCGGCGGAGCCGATATTCCTCTGCCTGCGGTGTTCCGTGACCGTCAGGGAGAACGTGCGCTTGAAGTCTGGGTGCTGGGCGCTTCTCTCGGTGGGCCGGAGGCCGTCAAAATGTTTCTGGATGCTCTGCCTGCAGGTCTGCCTGTTGCGTTTGTCTATGCACAGCACATCGACCCCCGGTTTGAAGAGGCTCTGTGTCAGGCCGTTGGCAGGCACGCTTCTTATCAGCTTCGTAATTATGAAGAGGGGCTGCGTCTGAAGGCTGGCGATGTACTTGTCGCGCCAGTGTCACATCAGTTTACGATGGCGGGACTGGATGAAGTCTCACTTGAGGCTGCGCCCTGGAATGGGCCGTATGGCCCGTCGATCGATGGTGTCATAGACGCGGTCAGCCGACATGCCTGTTCACGCTTTGGCTGCATCCTGTTCAGTGGCATGGGTAGTGATGGGGCCGACAGTATTCTGGGCTTGCCCGCAGACAAGCCCGTCTGGGTACAGCGACCGGACACCTGCGGGAATTCGTCAATGCCGGAGAGTGCTATAGGCACTGGCCGGGTCAATTTTATCGGAGATCCGTATCAGCTGGCATTGCAGCTGGTACAGCACATTAACAGAACCTGGACAGAACACTATGAACCAGACAGTCACCACCACGGATAAGACAAAAGAACAGGTAGACTGTCTTCTTATCCCATTAAAAGATCGCAATCTGGTTGTGCCTAATGTGACCGTTGCTGAGGTGATTCCGTTTTCGCATCTGCTGACAACCAATGCCAGCACCGACTGGATTCTTGGTCGCCTTGACTGGCGTGGGACTCTGGTACCAGCACTCTGTTTCGAGCTACTTAATGGTAACCCGGCTCCCGCACCGAATCCGGATGCCCGCTTCATCATTGTCAACGGGATCAGCGACCACCCTCAGATGCCCTTCTACGCGATTCTGGTTCAGGGGATTCCGAAGCTGATGCATCTCACCGAAGGCGACCTGCAGAAAGTCGACGCCGTCGGGATGGGAGAGTTTGACCAGCTTGCTGTATCTATTGATGGTGTTACCGCGATGATCCCGGATCTGGAACGGGTTGAGAATGTGGTGCTCACTGTTATCTGACCCAGCCCTGTCAGGTTTCCGCAAACCGGTGCTTGCTGTATAGTCAGCCTCTGCATTAAACAGAGACTCCGGACAATGTTCCAGCTATTACGCCGCCGTCTGCGGGGCCGGAAAACAGCGACAGATATCCAACCTTTCAGCCGTTCACCGGCTGAGATTCCCTACCGCCAGGCCGAAACAATTGTGACTTTGGTGCCACCGGAGCGCTGTCGCAGTAATTTTCTCGGATACCCTGTCCAGGACAGTCCATTCGTGCGGATTCTCACCCGTGATGATTCTGGTTACGAAGGCAGTGCTCTGGAAACCTTTTATCAGACATTTCAACCGGAGACGGTCGGTGAACTTCTGGGGCTGAAGACCAGTGCAATCGCATCACTGCCAGCGATGTCTGCTGTAATGCCGTGGTGGAACCGCCATCCGGAGCAACGTCTTGAGCAGGTAGCCGTAAAGTCGGGCAACGGACGTTTTCTGGGTAAGGAAGCGATTAAGCTGGGTGCATCAGAGCAGACAGATTTCGGTTGGCAGTATTATGGTCCGGTAAGTACCCCAGTCGGGAAAATGGAATACGAGCGCCAGGTGTCGGTATTCCGGAGCATTCGCGAGCAAGGGTTCCGGCCAACGTCAGCGACCCAGATTCACGGTGAGTTTCTGGTCAGTGGAGAGGATTGGGTCTGGGTGAATATCGGCGGAAAACACCGTCTGAATTCATTGGTTGCTTTGGGGAGTCCGGATATTCAGGTTTCCGCAAAAGGTAAGTACGGCCCGGTGATTATCCGTCGTAGCGAGTCTTCCATCTGGCCAAACGTGCAGAATGGTCTGTTTGATGAAGCAGAAGCGCTTGAATTATTCGATCGGATACTTGCGGGCCGTGGTCCGGAGATGAAAACGCAATGAGAGTTGCCGTTATAAATGATACCCGTTCAACTCACCATTTTGGCTGCATGCTGGTTATGGAAAATCTCCTGCGTCTGTTGAGTGATCAGGATGTGGACGTGGTGTGGACCTGGCCAGTAAGTGTTGACTGGCGTCGCCATAAAAGGCGGATTCTCAGTATGCCAGCCGTTGATGCGATTATTATCAATGGCGAAGGCACAATTCATCATAACGATAGCCGGCGGTTTTCTCAGGCTCTGATTGATATGGTGGACTTTGCTGCAGACACTTTAAAAGTCCCTTGTTACCTGCTCAATGCCACCCTGCATAAAAATACCACTGCTGCCTATCAGAGTCTGGGAAGGGCCCGGGCCATCTATGTGCGCGACCGTGGTAGCCTCAAAGAACTGCAGGAGTTCGGGGGGCTGACTGGTGCGTATGTGCCGGACCTGACGTTTGCATCAAATGTGTCACACAGCCGCGATCGAAGTGAATGCGACCGGACTCTGGTGATAGACAGTGCAGTTAAAGAAGACAGTCGGTTTCTTGAAGCTTATGCCAGTGATAATGGCTTTGATTTTCGCTCAATGGTCGTTGCCCGTCCTTCAAATGCTCGTTTCTTGCGTAGTCCGAGACCTTGGGTAAAGAATGTCATTAAGTGGCTGAAGTCGGACAGAAAACTGGCAACGGATGCTGGAAGTTATATTCGTTATCTCCAGGGTTACGGAATGGTCATTACCGGTCGATATCACACGGTGACCATGTGCCTGAAGAACAGGATTCCCTTTATCGCGCTGGAGTCGAATACACCGAAGATCAGATATCTGCTCACTGATGTGCTCGGCGAAGCTGGCCGGTCGTTGACTGTAAGTGACGTAACATCGGGTATTCCAGAGCGCCTGCGAAGCTTCAACGAGAAGGAACTTGAGGCGATTACTTTATTTACCGCGGATGCGGAAATTGCAATAGAGTCGATGATTGCAGATGTCTGCAATGACATCAGTCGTGGTGCACAAGGACGATACGAATACTGATATGAAAAGAAACTGGCTCAGGACGGCCAGGGCGATCGCCCGTGTTCATAGTATCTGCAATGAAAATTCGATCAACCCACGCATTCTGCTGGATGTGCTCGGTGAGGCGTCTGGTCAGTTACGGATTACAACTCTTAATCTTGAGTATGCCGAATTAGGTGGTGTTAATAACCAGGGCATGTTTCTCCATTATGGAGATTCAGGTCGTACGCCGCTCGCTCTTTCTAAAATACAGGCACCGGAGCTGGCAGAGAGAGAGTTCCGCTTTATCCGCTGGTCAGATGAGCAGGGTGAAAAACTGACGGCAGAGCCAGTGTATTATCGTCAGCTCAGCAGCGACCTGGCTGTGACCAGCAGTACCTTTCTGCAACAGCCTTCCCGGTATCTGCCATCTGCGATTCATGCACTGCATTGGCGGCTTATGCAGGTGAATGATTATGAAAACGCCTTAGGTGACAGCACTACTTTGCGGGCTCAGGTCCGGCCTGATACGAACATACGTAAAGTACTTCATCATCTTGTCAGTGAAGAGCGCGCCGGGAAAGCATTGGACTTTATCGGGACTTTTCTTGAAGAACGACGGGCGATACTGGGACAACGTGTTCGAGAGCGCATTATGCTAGTCGCGCGTACTGTCATGCGTGACTGGGAGGCGTTGTTTGAGCGTGAAGCAGGGCTGGTTCATGGTGACTTCAAACGTCAGAATATTCTTTCTGTTTCAGATTTTGATTACCGATTGATTGACCTTCAGTACTATCTGGTAGGTATCCGCAGTTGGGATCTGGCTTTTTATTATTCCAAATATGAAGAAGGATTTACCTACGCATTAATGGATTATCGTGGGGCAAACCGTATTCTGCGTACGTCAGACGAATCTCTGTTTGTGTTCCTTTACTTAATAGCCTCTTCACTGAAGATAAAGCCAAAACATAGAGAGCAGGTCATCAGAAGAAAGCTTCTGCCTGCGCTCAGCTACTTCGAATACCAGGGAATCTATGCAGCCTGAGAAACAACGTCGTATCGGAATTATGGTGACAAGCCTGATGGGCGCCGGTACAGAAAAAACGATACTGACACTGGCAGAAGCTCTGGTCAGGGAAGGGGCACTGGTTGACCTATACGTCTTGCGCGATCATCGCGATTACACCCCTCAGGCGGGTGTGAACTGTATCTGGCTGAAAACATCGTCAAATCGTGAGGCCAGAGTCCGTCTGAAGAAGAGCATCGCTGAGAAAGGCAAGGATTACTACGATCTCTTTGTTATCAGTAATGCCAAGTATTACCCCGTGGTACCAGTCGCTAATAAAGTCTGCTCCGTGCACATTACTCCGACAGCGTGGATTACTGATGGCCCTCGTTGGAAGTTCTGGAGTCGCGCACGGAAAATCCGCAATCTTCGTAAGAAGTTTGCCGCGCGCCCTGTGATCGCTCTGTCGGGAGGCATCAGAAATGATCTGATTAATAATCTTAAAGTGCCTCCTGAAAATGTGAGACAGATTGTTAACCCGTTCGATCTGGACGCGATACGGACCGCTGCCGCAGCCGAGGGTGATTTACCAGAAGGACGTTATATTGTTTCTATCGCCTCTCTGAATGTGCGTAAGCGTCATGCAGATACCATCCGGGCACTGGGGCGTATGCAGAATAAAGAGGTATCACTGGTACTGGTTGGCCGTGGCAAAGATGAGAGTAACCTCAGGGCATTAGCCAAAGATCTGGGCTTGCAGGAGCGGGTCATTTTCTGGGGCTGGGATGGAAATCCATATCGCCTTCTGAAGCATGCTGCGCTGTCGGTGCTCGCATCTGAGGCTGAGGGGTCACCGCGGGCTTTGATTGAGTCGCTTCTGGTTGGCACTCCTGCTGTCGCCACAGACTGCCCTTCTGGGCCATCTGAAATACTGATCGATGAGCTGGCACCTTTTCTGGTGCCTGTAGGCGATGTGGAAGCTCTGGCGCTTGCGATGGACCAGGCGTTGCGTGACTATCCGGAAATCCCTGCCTGGATAGGAGAGCGCTTTGATTCTGCCGAGGTCGCCAGACGTTATCTGGCGTTACTCGAAGACGATGGTGTTTCTGATCGGTAAGCTGAGAACTGCAGAAGCAGAAATACGACTGAGAGCATCAGTGTCAGAGAGGTTGCCCGGATCGAAGGGGTGTTAGTCAATCCGTTCAGCAGATAAATAACGGAGACTGCAATCATTGCTTGGGGAACAACCTCTTTACGGGCCTTAAGAGCCCATATCAGCGGATAAACAGCGAACGCCATAAAGAGTAATCCGAGTGGGATCCCCATCCAGGTTATGGCGTTGACAACATCATTGTGAAGGTGGATGAAATCCGTTGCTTCAGGGTGCATATAGTCCTGCTGCTCCTGATTCCGGGCTTTAAAATGATCATTCTGCTGCCCGACACCAACCCCACTTATTGGATGTTCTATTATCAGGTCTTTAGCGCCTTTCCACATCTCAAATCTTAAGCCCAGCGAGCTATTAGTGACATTGGTCGAGACGTTATTGAATCCGTCTGTCAGTCTCGAAAATATTGAAGACTGAATAACAGCAAAGCTGCTTGTCAGACAAAGCAGTATGATTATTACAAAGGTTTTAAGCAGACCAAAATGTCTTGCACTGATCAGACTCACGGTGATGAATGAGACCAGAAGAATAGAAAGCAGTGGCCCACGACTGCCACTCAGAATAATTGCCCAGACGCCAAGGACGGTTGCGAGAAAACTGAGGACCAGGAGAATAGGATGCTTTAATGGCTTCATAGTCATCATAAGAATCACCCCCGTAGCATTCAGAATCGCCAGGTTAGTGCCATAAATTATCTGTAATGCGATATTTCCACTAGTTCGGTAGTGCGGAGGTCTGTCAGCATACTGATCAATAATTCCGGGAATTGCCATACATACAGCCGCAACTGGTACTGCCCAGCGGAATAGTTGAAAGGTACGCTTATCTACTGCAGCAACAGGTAAGATAAGTGCAAAGCATATCGCAGGGGTTACGAAGTCTTTCCGGAACCTGGCTGACATGAATGTGTCGGACAGAGAAGTTTCCACCAGAACTATTGAGGCAGATAAGAGCAGAAGGGTACTCAATATTATGCGGGGGTCTTTCAGGTCAATATCAATCGGAAGACTATTCTTTTTAGTGAAACAGAGAACCCCAGCCCGTAGCCAGGTAACCAGTGCCACAAGTGCAGACAAATGCAGTAACGTTTTGGTGATCTGGTAGTTCAACCCGTACGCCACCAGCCCCGCCAGCATCAGATAAGAAATCAGTCTGCCACTGACAGTAAATGAGTGGGTCATACAATACTTACCTCAATGCCTATTTTACGCATCAGATCTGTCAGACTATTACTTTGCTCTGCCAGGCATATCACCTGTAACCGGGGACGTAACCAACGAGCGGTAAGTAACGCACTTGATACATCACCGATGACGCAACACTCTGGTTTTAATCCACTCAGGAGCAGCTCGAAAGGAACTCTGGCACTGATTTCTGTTATGTGAGTAGTGTCTCCCGGGAGTCCGGATTCTGAGCGAGGGTGGCGCTTGATGCCACAGCGTTCGTACTTACTCCCTTCCTGTAGCAGTCGCTGCTCGATCGTTACCGAACGCACGGATTCGTGTGGAAGGATAATCAGGGCATCCAGCTTTGCGGCCTCTGATAGCGTGTCAGAATAATCAGCACCCAGCGAGGTGAAAGCGGGGTTCGATAAGTGATCAGGGATCTGCAGGATCACTTTTTTCTGAAGCTGGGGCACTGCGTGTTCCGGGAACGCAAGGTGAGCCATCTGGATCCAGTCAGATGCACCTATTGTCTCAGGTTGTTTCCACCAGAACCCATAGGTCAACTTCTTCAGGAGGTTGTCAACGATGCCATCGCTGAACCAGCGGGTGTTTCTGCCTATGTAGGAGTATGTGCCATCGTCAATGTAGTGACCTTTCACTGTCGATGGCAGATGGGCCATAAGCCATTGGAACTCAATGCGTCGGTCATTTCCTGTATAGAGATCCGTAACCCCCGAACTTTTCGCCTGCTGGGATAGCTGTCTGAGAATACGCTTACGCTGTTTCTTCTGCTGCACACTTCTGGCTTGATAGGTGGCGATACGTATGTCTCTGAACGGAGAATCAGGCCACGCGAGTACACCCTTAACAAATATTGAGCACTCTGAGGGCTGGTCGATCAGCCAGAGTTCGCAGGTATCATCGGAAGGTAAGTCGAGAGCGATCATACTGGCGATTACAGTATTAAATGGAGTGGATGCCAGAAAAAGGTGATGGGCCATGATCAGTAATATCAGCGTATAAATGAAAGAATACGGGAGGCCATCGAGTCCAGGTGGTGGTCGTCAGGATTCTGCCAACTTCCCGGTACAATATGCTCATCCCTGATATGTGTCAGAAAAGCATTACGTAAGTTCTGATCAGGCTGCCAGTCCGCTATCTTTCTGAGGGCGCTTTCGAGACTCTGCTGCCTTTTTGCTCTGAGTGTCAGTCCGTCAATTCCATAGAATGCCTGCCCAAGAACGATGAGCTTTTTGTTCATAAGAATTGCTTCCATACCGACTGAGGAATTGATGGTGCATACGGCATCGGCATGTCCGATCAGAACAGGGGTTGGAGTGTCCGTTTCAATGTGCAGGCGTCCTCCACGTTCATTGATGTCTTCAATGAGATCACTGTAGTCCTGTTCGCACGCCGGATGAGGCTTAAAAACAATGTGTGGCATTGCATCCCCGAGTGCTTTTTCGGCCTGTTCAAAATGTTTTACCATTTCAAACATGTTTTTAAGCCAGGGGGAGAACATAACAATCTGGCTATCAGTATTCACCTGAAAGGGAACAAATATATAAGAATCCGGAAGTTTGTCCGGGCGGGCGTCTGGGCAGGATGTTACCGAAAATTCCTCGCAGAAGGTCTTAAAGGTTGCTGGTTCGCGTGGCACCGAGTTCAGATAATTGATGCCCTGAGGATCCAGTGTGGTGGTCCCGGGGAACAGTCCACGCTCGATAAACATGGCGGGTATACCGAGATCCCGGGCAGCGATGACCGCAATCCGTTGTCGGAATTTCAGGCCATTCCAGATAACGAGATGAGAGATCCCCCGACTCTTGAACGTGTAGTAATAGATGCTGTAAAGAACCCTTGCTTCTATTAGTTTAAGGGGAAATAGAATATAGAAACGTTTCCCCCCCGATGCGACGGAGGCGGGACTGTTCTGCTTAGTACGTACGAAGTCGGCTGCAACCCGGATCAGTGAAGAGCCGGGAATCCGGAACAGGGCGAGCAACCACGCCGGTGTCTGCCAGAGGTTTTTATACCAGAGTACCGATGTTTCGGTAGCACCTGCGTGTCTCAGATAACCACTGAGCTTATTGGCATAATGGCGATGAGTTTTTCGCGCGGCAAATATCGCGATCTTCACAGTGAACGTCCTTTATTTTTGCCGCGTCATTGCTTCCTGATCAGATCAGGTTGCGCCACACCCTGAGGCTTGGCTCTGACTGATTCAGGGTATAAAAGTGCAGACCCGGCGCTCCTCCATCCAGCAGACGGCGGCAAAGGTCGCTGACAACGTCTTCTCCGAACTGCGTGATACTCGCACTGTCATCACCATAAGCTTCTAGCTGCTTACGGATCCAGCGCGGAATCTCGGCACCACAGGCATCTGAGAAGCGGGCAAGCTTACTGTAGTTAGTGATCGGCATGATACCGGGAATAATTGGAATATCCACACCCATATCACGAACCCGGTCGACAAAGTGGAAGTAGCTGTCGGCGTTGAAAAAGTACTGAGTGATCGCGCTGTCTGCACCGGCCTTCACTTTATTTACAAAGCGCTCCAGATCTTTCTCGAAGCTGGTGGCCTGAGGGTGCATCTCTGGGTAGGCTGCTACTTCCAGAGTGAAGTGATCGCCCGTTTCTTCGCGAATAAACTCGACCAGCTCATTGGCGTAGCGCAGCTCACTGCTGGCCAGGCCGGCACCGCTTGGCAGATCACCACGCAGAGTGACGATGCGGTTGATGCCCAGGTCTTTGTACTCGTTCAGTAGTGAACGCAGGTCTTCTTTGCTGTCACCAACGCATGACAGGTGCGGCGCGGCTGCGATACCACGCTCCTGAACGGCTTTGACGATGGCGTAGGTGCGGTCGCGGGTAGAACCACCGGCACCGTAAGTCACCGAGAAAAACTCTGGGTTAAAGGCAGCGAGTTCGTCGCGCACTTTGAGCAGTTTTTCTGTCCCTTCCTCGGTTTTGGTCGGGAAAAATTCAAAACTTAAGGTAGTCATCTTTACTTCTCTTAATCTGGTAGAGACGGTGTCTGTTTCTACCAATTATATTGTTCGGGCGTATCAGATCTACAAGGAGCGTTTGCGAAGCAGGCAGAGCAAGGCGAAAAGTGGCGCGAAAACGCAGCTTACTGGGTGTAAGTGAGTATTTCGCGCAGCTTTTAAACAAAGCTATGCCAATGCAGCTAGCTCCGCTCAAACATCAGTACTTATAAGCTTCTGGCTTATACGGGCCATCCACATCAACGTCGATATACTTAGCTTGTGTTGGTGTCAGCTTGGTGATCACACCACCAAAGCCTTCAACCATGTCTTTCGCTACTTCTTCGTCGAGCTTCTTCGGCAATACTTTTACGTAAATGCTTTCTTTCTTCTCGGCTTCCATCAGGTTGGCGAACTTGCGCTCGTACAGATAAATCTGAGCCAGTACCTGGTTAGCGAATGAGCCATCCATGATACGGGATGGGTGACCTGTGGCGTTGCCCAGGTTCACCAGGCGGCCTTCAGACAGCAGTAGCAGGTGATCGTCAGAGGCTTTGTCACGGTACACTTTGTGTACCTGTGGCTTCACTTCTTCCCATTCCCAGTTTTCACGCATGAAGGCAGTGTCGATTTCGTTATCGAAGTGACCGATGTTACAGACCACGGCACCGTTCTTCAGCTTCTGCAGCATGAACTTGTCGCATACATTTACGTTACCGGTGGTAGTCACGATCAGATCGGTCTTACCCAGCAGGTCGCCGTCAACAGCTTCCAGAGTTCCGTTGTTTTCACCGTTGATGTATGGAGAAACCACTTCGAAACCATCCATACAGGCCTGCATAGCACAGATAGGATCGATTTCAGTTACTTTAACGATCATGCCTTCCTGACGCAGAGAGGCGGCAGAACCTTTACCCACGTCACCGTAACCGATCACCAGCGCTTTCTTACCAGACAGCAGGTGGTCAGTACCGCGCTTGATGGCATCGTTCAGCGAGTGGCGGCAGCCGTACTTGTTGTCGTTTTTAGACTTAGTCACGGCGTCGTTTACGTTGATCGCAGGCACCTTCAGGGTACCTTCTTTCATCATTTCCAGCAGACGGTGTACACCGGTGGTGGTTTCTTCAGAAATACCGTGGATGCTGGCCAGCATCTCTGGAAAATCCTTGTGAACCATCTCGGTCAGGTCGCCGCCATCGTCGAGGATCATGTTCGCGTCCCATACCTGGTCAGTGTCTTTCTCTGCCAGAATGGTCTGCTTGATGCACCACAGGAATTCTTCTTCGGTTTCACCTTTCCAGGCGAATACCGGGATGCCAGCAGCGGCGATGGCTGCCGCAGCGTGATCCTGAGTCGAGAAGATGTTACATGAAGACCAACGGACGTCAGCGCCCAGATCCACCAGAGTCTCGATCAGAACCGCAGTCTGAATGGTCATGTGGATACAGCCCATGATTTTTGCGCCTGCCAGCGGCTGCTCGTCTTTGTACTTACGACGCAGCGCCATAAGGGCCGGCATTTCGCCCTCGGCAATTTTAATTTCTTTACGGCCCCAGTCAGCGAGGCTCATATCTGCAACTTTGTAATCAGTAAACTGGGTCATGTTTTTGCCCTTTTGCTGTTACGGTCGCCGGGGAATACCAGCGACCTGAAAAATTTAAACGCGAAAAATATCTGGATCAGAGGCCAGCAGCGGCTTTCAGTGCATCCACCTTGTCAGTGCGTTCCCAGGTGAACGCAGTGAAGGTTTTGCTTTTGGTTTCGCCGTTATCTTTGTATTCGTACGTCATTTCGAACGGTTCGCGACCAAAGTGACCGTAGGCAGCAGTTGCCTGATACATAGGGTTCAGCAGTTCCAGCTGGTTCTGGATCGCGTATGGACGCAGGTCGAATACTTCACGGATCACTTTTGCCAGAGCCTGGTCGCTGATCTTGCCAGTACCGAAGCTGTTTACAGACACAGAAGTCGGTTCAGCCACACCAATGGCGTAAGACACCTGAATCTCACAACGGTCAGCCAGACCCGCAGCAACGATGTTCTTGGCGACATAACGGCCCATGTACGCCGCAGAACGGTCAACTTTTGATGGATCTTTACCAGAGAATGCACCGCCACCGTGACGCGCCATGCCGCCGTAAGTATCAACGATGATCTTACGACCAGTCAGGCCGGCATCACCGACAGGGCCACCGATTACGAAGTTGCCGGTCGGGTTGATGTGGTAGAGAGTACCTTCGTGCAGCCACTCTGCTGGCAGTACTGGTTTGATGATGTGTTCCAGTACTTCGGCGCGCAGTTCTTCCAGGCTGATGCCTGGATCGTGCTGAGTCGACAGAACAACCGCGTCAACTTTCGGGCTGTCGCCTTCCCAGTTGATGGTCACCTGAGATTTCGCATCCGGACGCAGCCAAGGCAGGGTGCCGTTACGACGCAGTTCAGACTGACGCTGAACCAGCAGGTGAGCGTAGTACACAGGCGCTGGCATCAGGTTAGGGGTTTCGTTAGTCGCGTAACCGAACATCAGGCCCTGGTCGCCCGCGCCCTGATCTTCAGGCTTAGCGCGGTCAACACCCATGTTGATATCCACAGACTGCTTACCAATGCCGTTCAGAACCGCACAGGTCGCACCGTCAAAGCCAACATCAGAGCTGTTGTAGCCAATACCGGTGATCACATCACGAACGATATCTTCAAGGTCTACGTAGCAGGAGGTCGTTACCTCACCAGCCACGACGGCCATACCGGTTTTTACCAGAGTTTCTACCGCAACACGGGCGTATGGATCGCGTGCAATGATGGCATCCAGAACGGCGTCAGAAATCTGATCCGCAACTTTATCAGGGTGACCTTCAGACACAGACTCTGAAGTAAAAATCGAATATTCGCTCATGTGCGACTCCTTTAAATGTGATGCGCTGACTCAGTGTTTACGCATGAAACAATCGGAACTGGATCTGAAACCCGTTCCTTAAACCGGAATACTGGCTCTGGCCTTCTTTTAAGCCAGAGTCTTCAGCCCACTGGCTGAGATCCGCTGGGTCAAAGCCCAGCCATAAGTCACCACAAGAATCCTTTGCCCAGCTCTGATCGTGGCGGCACAGGTCAGTGACCAGAAAAGTGCCACCGGGTGCCAGCAGGGCGGCAACCTCAGTAAAAATCGTTTTCGGTGACGGCACATGGTGCAGCACCATATTGGCGACGGCAAAACCGAAGCCTTCATCGTTCTTGCGCGATTCAAGCAACGCGCGGGTATCTCCCTGAACCAGAGAAACGTTGTTCAGGCTGTTCTCGTGGCAGAAAGTTTCTGCTTTCGCTAACAGATCCGGTGAAATATCCAGCCCCGTCACTGCGGCAAAACGTTCGCTCAGGGTCTGCAGGAATGCACCCTCGCCGGGACCAATTTCCAAAGCGTAGCCACTATTCCCATTGCTTCCCGGCAGGTAGCCCAGGGAGTCAAGAATGGTCGCCAGTGCATCGCCATACTGCTCATACGATGCAATCAGATCCTGCTGTTCGCGGAAATCATCCGCATGACGGGCAAAGAATCCGGCACAGGCTTCCGCGCGCTCTGCCAGTACGCCATCAACGGCGGCACTGTTATCGCTTTCATCAAGCGACGAATCAATCGCGCGGAACAGCTCCCGGAGCCAGACACTGAAGGTATCGTTGCCGGTGTTCAGCGGACGGCGATAAAAAATACTGTTGCCTTCGCGCTGATTACTGACCAGACCCGCTTGAGACAGCACCTTAAGGTGATGGCTCATACTCGACTGCTTAATATCAAAGATCTGACACAGCTCCAGAACCCCGAATGCACCCTGACCCAACAGCTTAAGCACACTCATGCGCAGTGGATCACCGGCGGCTTTTGCTGCCAGCGCCAGCTGAGACAGAGACACAACGGACGGATTCTGGGTAATCATTGGGCAAGTATAAGGTTGGATTTTATCTATATCAATTTTTTTCGATATAGTTTTGTGTTGGGTATGGAATTACATTCCGTAACCCGTTCACAAGCCGGGCGCAGAGGATTGGGTTCCTGATGACGGACTGGCATACTGAGGTCACTTATTTTCAGGGAACAGCCATGACGGACACCACAGCAACTCAGGACAAAGCGCGCGCAATATTGAAACAGTTGCAGAAGCGGCTGGGGACGGTCGTACAGACATCACCGGAGGTATTACGTCTGGTGACAATCAGTCTACTCTGTCGTGGGCATCTGCTCATTGAGGATGCTCCCGGAGTTGGGAAAACGACATTGGCAAGGGCACTGAGTCAGGCCCTCGCACTCAATATGAAAAGAATCCAGTGCACGCCGGATCTGATGCCTTCAGATATTACCGGGATCAGTGTGTATAACTCTGAAGAGCATAAGTTTCACTTTATGCCGGGCCCAGTGTTCGCCAATATCCTGCTGGCCGACGAAATCAATCGTGCGACTCCGCGCACGCAGTCAGCACTTCTCGAAGCGATGGCAGAAGGGACTGTTACCTGCGACCGGAAAACGTATCCCTTACCTGATCCTTTTATGGTTATTGCCACACAGAACCCGGTTGAATACAGCGGCACCTTTCCTCTGCCGGAAGCCCAGCTGGATCGCTTCTTTATGCGAATCAGTATGGGGTATCCGGATGCCCGCCAGGAAGTCGCTATGATGATGGCACAACTCAATGGCCACCCATTATCGGCACTGGAAGCCTTGTTATCAGAAGCGACCGTCAAAGTCCTGCAGAAACAGATTACAAAGGTACAGGTGTCCGAACCGGTTGCTACTTATATCAGCGAGCTGGTCCGTGCAACACGGGAGCGCGAAGGGGTTCGTCTGGGCGCCAGTCCCCGTGGATCACTTGCATTGATGCAGGCGGCACGGGCGGCAGCGTTCCTGCAGGGCAGCGAGTACGTCGACCCGGAGATGGTACGTAGCCTGCTTGAGCCTGTTCTCGGTCACCGGCTGGTTTTTCGCGACAACACGCTGAATTACCCAGAGAATCGCCGTAGTTTCTGGGATAGCCTGCTCGCGTCGGTGCCGGTGCCGGATTACCCGGGAGATCTGGAACCCGGATTTGACTGATGGCCACGCAGAACAGAGCAGCGCGGCTGCTGCTTCGACTGGTGGGGCGTTTTATCACGCCAGCAAGGTTCATTGCTGGCATGGCGGTGGTGTGCTTCCTGATCGCCTGGAACCGTGATATTGCTCTGCTTTACGGTCTGTCTTCGCTGCTGCTGGCGCTCTTGCTCGTCAGCTGGATTCTGCCAATCTGGGTGCTACGCAATATCCGGATTCATCGTCGCCAGACCGGTGTGGCAAGAGCGGGGGCGTCTCTGCAGGTGTCGTACCGTTTTATTTCTGAGAGCCCGCTGTATTTCCTGGCCGTAGCAGAGACGATTCCCGGGGCGGAGCGACAGGAGCACTTTATTCCCCGGACCGATCTGAGCGAGCCCGTGACCTTAAGTTATGAGGCGCCGCGCCGGGGTGTCTTTGTGCTCGGCCATTGTGAGGTGACGAGCAGCTGGCCGTTCGGATTTATTCGTCAGAAGCGGCGTGTGCCTGTGAATCCTGTGACGATAACCGTTGTCCCCCGGGTTTACCGCATTGCGCGCTTGCCTCAGCCCCATGCGGAGCATGCGGTGGCAGAAGGCGCCGACTCTTTTCTCAGTCGGGGTATGCATAGTGAGTTTGCTGGGGTGAGGCCGTATCGTACCGGTGACTCTCTGAAACATATTCATTGGGGGGCGTCAGCCCGTCGCCAGGAAATGGTCGTTCGCGAATATCACAGCTTTGATCGTCCCTCCTGGCTGATGGTTGTTGATGCCGGAACCGGCAGCAGTATCGGAGATAATGAAGACTCGACGCTCGAGTATGCGCTGCAGATTGCAGCATCTGTGATGGAATATGCCCGCAGTCACAATATCCGACTTCAGGTTTATGTGAATAACGCCACAACGATGAGGCTCACCGTAGAGCCCGGCACCCACGACATCATTGAACATCTGAAAGCGTTGGCGGCGGTGCAGGAGGATGGACGGCAAAGCTATCAGAGTGCAATTGTCAGTGCTCTGGCCGAGCAGGGTGACGTCCCCGTGCTGATGACGGTGCGGCGTGACAGTCAGGAAATCTCGCCGGGCCAGGCGGGTGGGCATCTGGATATTGTCTATAACGATGCCAGCTTTACGCAGCCCATGGGGCGTTACGCCGAAGGCTGGAGACAAGTAAATCCGGGGCATTTTATTCTGGATCTTCACCGTCTTTCTTCCCTCTCTCAGGTACTGGCGTCATGAAACTTAATCGTCCACAGACACTGGAGTGGTTCAGTCTTCAGCTCGCCATCGCTGTGGGTGGGGCGGTGGCTGCCATTATTAATCCCTGGCTAGGGTTGCTTCTGGGAGGCGCCAGCCTGCCTCTGAACTTTTTCCTCCTGCAGCAGGGCTGGCGTCACCGGGATACCCCCGAAACAACCAAGCCATTAGCGGATGCCGTTGCTGTTGCTGGTCTGTTGATGTTTTTCCTGCTGTATTTTCAGAACGGTCTGGTCGTGGCATTGATGGCGTTGCTCTACGGGGCGATGCTGGCCATGGCGGTACAACTCAACAATCACCGTAAATTCTTTCTCGCACAGACAGTCAGTTTTGTTTTTGTGCTTGCGGGTGCTGCAGAAGCAAAAACCGGTGGGTACCTTCTGGTGCTTGCGGCCTATTGCATCGTCGCTGCCTTCGCGTTGACCGAACTCTGGCTCGATCGTGGGGATGATAAAGAGCTTGCAGGTCCGCCGTTGCAGCAGCGCTCCGTGATTGCACTGGTGACTATGGTCCTGGCGGCGGGGATCTATCTTCTGATGCCGCGCCTGACCGCACTGAACATAGGTGGTCACAGCGCATCCGCGGGTGATTTTTATCATAATGAATCCTGGCTTACCGACGCCGATGGCGACTTACCGGATGACCGTAAGGGTGGTTATGACGATCTCAAACAGATCACAGACCTGTCTGGCTATGGCACCGAAACACAGGAAAGTTATCGCTACACGGGCTTCAACGAAACCTTCCATATTTCCTCACCACAGCGGTCGGGCACTCTGCCGATGGATACCGTTATTGCCCGGATGAAAGCGCCCCGGGGGGCGTATCTTAAAGTCCGGAGTTTCGACACATTTGACGGACTCAGCTGGCAGACTTCTGACGAAAATATTGAGCGGAAATTCTCTGCCGACCGTAAGGGAGAGGTGACGGTTAACGAGACCCTGGCCGGAAACTTTCTCCACACCATCAGTATTGAAGAAACCATCCCCGCCTGGCTGCCGTTGGCGGGTGAGCCTGTCACTTTATGGGTTCCATCGAGCGTGATCGCGCTGGATCAGTTTGATCAACCCCTGCTGCCTGGTGTTCTGCTGGAGGGAACAACATACACCGCAGACTCCCTGCTCGAGCTCAGAGATCAGCGTCCTGTCGCCCGGGGGCCTGCTCCGCGAAAAGCAGACCTGCAGTTGCCAACAGGGTTTGATCCCGCGATCCGCAGGCTTGCTCAACAGGTTGCCCGTGGTGACAGTGTTTATGAGCGCGCTGTCGCACTGGAACATCACCTGAGAACCTCGTATCGCTACAGCTTTGAATCCGCTCTGGTCTCTCAGGACCGTACGCCACTTTCTGAATTTCTGTTTGAAACTCACGAAGGACATTGCGAATACTTCGCCAGCGCAATGACTGTGATGCTGAGGTCAGTGGGCGTGCCTGCCCGCCTGGTGACGGGGTTCAGTGCAACAGTCAGAAACCCATTAACAGGGTATTTTGATATACGGGCAATCGACGGGCACGCCTGGACGGAGGCCTGGATTGACGGCCGTTGGGTAACGTTTGAACCAACGGCCTATTATGCTTTACCCCGGCCACAGGAAAGCCGTATCACGGCTGAACAGATCCGCGAGTATGCCGAAAGTATCCAGCATAGGACGATGGCCTCCGGTGATGGAGACTATTCAGTGTCTGCCATACTGAGCCATCTCTGGATGGTGGTGTATAGCAGCGTCATACTTGCCCTTTCGTGGGTAAAGTGGGTGATCGTAACGCTCTGGTGGTTATGGGGTGTTTTCGCTGTCGCAGCAGTCATCGGGTTGTCTACCCGTCGCAAATGGTGGCCCTGGTGGCTTGCCTGGAGAAGCCAGCAGCGGATTGCCGGGTGCCCGGTAGCCAGTGCTGAAGATACTCTGCATTTCTGCTTTTATCACCTGCAGCGGATGGCCCGGGTCAGGGCATCTGTCCGGGAGCGGGGAGAATCCTTCGCGCAATGGCTCGTGCGGATAGAAGGTCAGGTGACCATCAGTGAATCCATGAAAGCACTTGCCGCGCAATCCGAACAGGTGTTTTACCATGGAGAGGCCGTCGCGCCCGCGGATATCCGCAGGTTAGCCGCCGAAGCTGCCTCAGACCTATGGCTGAGTCTGCGCCAGAGCGGCTGACCGTTCGCTCAAAATCGCGTAGACTCCGCCCACATTTAATCTGTTCCAAGATCCGGTTGCTGAAGAGGGAATGAAAATGACAGATGCTCACAGTCTGACTCTGTACACCATCAATATGTCGCACTATAGCGAAAAAATACGGTGGCTTCTGGATTACGAAAACATTCCCTATCAGGAAGAGGCACTGACGCCTGCCGTTCATACGCTTCCTATGCTGCTCAAGGGAAAGCGTCAGCAGACAACGGTGCCTCTGGTGCAGCGTGGCAGTGAGTGTGTGCAGGACAGCCCGAGGATTGTTAACTGGTTGTCAATGGAATACGGCCCGCTGAAAACAATGCCAGCCGCCCTGCAGGAAGAAATTGTCGCTGTTCAGCGTCGCTTCGACGCAATAGGTAAGCCGGTTGCGCGCTACCTCTATCTGCCTGGCTTTGCTCATGATGAATTGATCAAGACGATCTGGACTCAATTCTCAACGCCGTGGGAAAGTGCGGTTGTCCGCCTGTTTTATCCGGTTATTAAACCTGTCTTCAAGATTAAACTGAAAATTAATCCGAAAGATGTGGCGAAAGCAGAACAGAAAATTGATGCGGAAATCCGCTGGCTTGAAGAAGAGCTGAAAAAAGGCCGCTATCTGGTAGGTGATCGCCTGACGGTTGCTGATATTACTGCAGCATCACTTCTTGCACCTCTGGCTTGCCCCGTAGAACACCCAATTTATGGCACGAAGGAATTTCGCGAGAAGATGGCCGGTCCGGCGCAGAAGTGGGCAGATAGCCCGGCGCTGGAATGGGTGCGGAATCTCTATCGCGATCACCGGGGAAAAATCTGGGCAAGGACTCCCCGGAGTGGAAATTAGAGTAGCGACGGATCAGAGATAACTGAGAAGTTTGATGTTCGATTTCCTTTTGATGCGAGCGAAGCTTTTGGTTGGCCAATAAAGAGCAATTGCCAGTATTGCTGCAATCAGCCAGATCCAACCTATATGATTGACACCAAATAATTCACCATGGTTTGGCTCCATAAATAAATGCAGAGTACTGTTTATCAGAAGCAGTGCATACAGGTGAAGAAGATAGAAAAACATAGGCGCAGCCCCGAAGCCAGTCAGAACTGCAATCAGCCTCTGACGTTTACTTATTAGATCTGATTCGGCTAGCCTCAGCACAAGAAACATCCCACCGAGGGTTATCAGCAGGAACGCCAGAGAAGGCGGGTACTTGGTCAGGTTGAACAGGTCCATTAAGTTCAATAGCAGGCTGCCTTGTAGTTGCCAGGCACTTGGCTCTCCATAGATGTTCAGCCCGCGTAGTACGGCAAACAATACCAGGCTGAAAAGACCTAAGCGTAAGAACGCCGTTTTTCTCTCTTTACTGGTGACTGTGCTGCAAAACAGCGGACCTGTGCAGAACCCGAGCAGAATGACACCAATCCAGGGCAGTACCGGATAGCTGACTTTCAGGTTGATCACATCGGAGGTAATCAGAAAGCCGCGATCATGGAGGATAGTCCATATAGGATAGAGGCTGTCGTCGGTTGCAAAGCCTATTGGCGTCAGCAGATTATGTCCGAAGACAATCACTAATCCCAACGTCAGAAGAAGAGTGAATGGTAGTCGATGCAGTAACCCAAGAACGATCATGCATAGTCCAATGGCCCAGATAACCTGCAACCAGATCGTGTGGTAGGTTCCCATCCAGGAAAATGTGACTAACGTAAGTTCCAGCAGAATTAAAAACAGGCCTCGCTTAATCAGAAACCCTGAGAGGTTTCGTCCGGTACTGGCGTATAGCCATGCAGATACGCCGGTCAGGAAGACGAACGCCGGCGCACAGAAGTGCGCGGCAAAGCGGCTGAAAAAGAGTCCAGCGCTGGTGGTATCAATATCCATAGGATCGCTGACCTGCATGTGGAGAAAAAAACGCTCCCTTACATGGTCAACTAACATGATCAGCATGACGAGGCCACGCATCAGGTCGATACTGTTAATTCGTTGGCTTAGCTTTTCAGTCATCATTGTGTTTAAAAATCATAAGTAACAGATGCGCGATAGGTGCGCGGGGCACCTGGCTGTGTCCACAGTGCAGAGTAGCTATTATCTACCCAAAAGGTATCCGTGAGGTTAGTTACTGATGCTGAGACGCTCAGGTCTGACACGACCTCGATACTGGCATTGAGGTCGATCAACCAGTGTTCAGGTAATACATATTCCGGATCGACAGTGTCGCCTGAACGCTCACCCACATAATTTACAGTGACGCCTGCGCTACCCGGTAATCGGCCGAAGTTAAGGTATTGACGCAGCATCAGGTTGGCACTGTGTTCAGGAATATTCACCAGGCGGCTGCCCGCAGGAATTTCGACACCCCAGTCCGGATTGACAGCACTGTTGCTGGTGCGACTGTCGAGCCAAGTGTAGCTGAACCTTAAAAAAGTTGCCGGTGTCAGCTGGCCGCTGGTTTCGAACTCAATGCCGTCGCTTTCAGCTTCACCCAATTGCGTTGAGAAACCCGCGTTTACCGGATCGGCGGTAAGAATATTTGATTTAACGGATTCAAAATAGGCGACGGATGTCAGCCAGCTCGCACGGGAATGACGCAGGCCAATCTCATTCGACCGGCTACGTTCGGGGTCAAAACCATTACCTTCTGCATCGCTGCCGGTTAATGGCAGAAATCCGCGCGAGTGACTGACGTAGGCCGTGAATTCGTTGTTCATGTCATACGTGATACCAATGCGTGGGCTGGTGACGTTGCCGCTGTCGGATTGAGGAGTGCCGTACACGCGTTCGTGCAGAGACTGCCAGTAGTGATCAAAGCGTGCTCCCAGTAATAAGCGGAAGTCATCCGTGATATGCATCAGATCCTGTAAATAAAAACCGTAGCCATGTTGTAACTCGTGATTTTCATTTAGCGGACTTGTTTCAGGTTGCTCCTGTCCGTACACAGGATCATAAATATCAATTGTGTAGGTACCGTTGCCACCCCGGTAGCGCTCAAGATTCTGATCAAGGCGGTAACGGTAGCCGTCGGCGCCGAAGAGCAGATTATGTTCAATACTGGCAGTGTTCACTGTGCCACTCAGTTCACCACGGAAAGAGTGATCAGCGGTCTGATAGTCGCGAAGACGGCGCTGACGGGTCAGAGTTTCTCCGTCGTCGTAAAGGGACTGACGCGAGGGTGACAGCTCGGTATCAGAGGAATAACCATCGAGCCATGAGCGACGGTTGCTATAGCCCAGAGACATGCGCCATTCGTCGCTTAGTCGTTGATCGAGACTGAGTTGATGACCGATGGCCATCACTTCGGTGGCGCCATCGTTGGGTTCACCCAGGTAGCGTGAGCGGGGAACAGTATCGAAGTTATTATCAAGCACGACAATGCCGCGGTCGAACAGTTGCTCGTGATTCAGGTACTCGCCTTCATAGAGGACTTTTGTATCGTCACTGGGTGTAAATAACAGAGAGGGATTAAGTACTTTGCGGCGTTGAAAAACTTCATCACGAAAACTGTCGCTGTCCTGCAACGCGCCAGTCACCCGAAATGCCAGTGCATCATTAATGCTGCGCGTGTAATCCCCCTCCATACGCTTGTGGTTATATGAACCGCCTTCCAGAGTGATGCTGCCTGCCGGGAGGAACTGGGGCTTTTTAGTGATAATGTTTATCGTGCCACCGGGCTCTCCCCGACCGTATAATGCCGACCCCGGCCCTTTCTGAATCTCGATGTAATCAATGGCCGAGATATCACGACGCCCACTGAAACCTCGGCCACCACTGAAGCCATTAATCAGATAACCAGACGGCATATTTTCATTGCCGGGGAAGCCTCGCACCGCAAAACTATCCCAAAGACCACCAAGGCTATTCTGCGGAGCTACCGACGGAGAAAGCGATAAAGCAGAATGCAGATCATTGATTGGGCCTTCCAGTAACGTGCTGTCTAACACGTCCGTTGATTGCGGAATCTCTTCAGGCGCGACGTTCCCCCGATAAGCCTGTTGATATTCGACTGTGACTGTTTCCAGTGTGGTTTCTGAACTGTTAGCGATGCCGGTTGAAACCAGCAATGAGATCACAAGTAAACGCTTTGGGGCTTTTGGTACTGGGGATAATGGACTCACGCGATGTGGCTCTGTTGGTTAATGATATGTTATAAGATAACATTTAATGTGGGAAGATCATAGTTGTTAAGAAAGACAGCGCTTTATTATGCTATGCCGACCTCGACTCAGTCTTTAGATACCGATGCGCCTCTTTATCGCCGAAAAACCCAGCCTTGCCCGCGCGATTGCTGAAGTACTCCCGCGCCCTCATACGAAAGAAGACGGATGCATTCGTGCCGCCAGTGGCGACGTCGTCAGCTGGTGTATAGGGCACCTGTTAGAGCAGGCGGAACCCGAGGCTTATGATGCTGCTTTCAGGCAGTGGCGCCTTGAACACCTGCCCATCATTCCGCAGGAGTGGCAGCTCGTTCCTAAGTCTAAAACCCGCAAGCAGCTGACTGTGCTGCGTAAATTAATCAAAGAAGCGGACGAGCTGGTACATGCAGGAGATCCGGATCGCGAAGGCCAGCTTCTGGTCGATGAGGTGATTGCCTATCTGAAAACCCCGAAGACAAAGCGTCGCAGCGCAAAACGCCTCCTGATCAGTGATCTTAATCCGGAAGCTGTGTCGCGGTCGCTCGGTAACCTGCGGAATAACAGTGAGTTTATACCTCTGTCTGTGTCAGCGCTGGCCCGCAGCCGGGCTGACTGGCTATATGGTATTAACCTGACGCGTGCATGGACGATCAAAGGGCAGCAGGCTGGTAACCGGGGTGTTCTGTCGGTTGGGCGGGTACAGACCCCGGTACTGGGATTGGTGGTCCGTCGGGACCAGGAAATCCACGACTTCGTCAGCAAACCGTTTTATAACGTCCGCGCTGCTATTCATCTGACGGCTCAACATCCCCTGGACTTTTACGCCCACTGGCAGCCGAGTGAAGCCTGTCGGCCACACCAGGATGATGAAGGTAGGGTGCTGAACCCTAAACTTGCTGAGAATGTAGTGGAACGAATACGTAATCAACCGGCTCAGGTGAGTAAATTTGAGAAAAAGCCAGGCAAGCAGGCTGCACCGCTTCCCTACAATCTTTCATCCCTTCAGATTGACGCGGCTAAGGCATATGGAATGGCGGCTAAATCCGTTCTGGATACCTGCCAGAGCCTTTATGAAAAGCATCAGTTAATCACCTATCCACGCTCAGACTGCAGGTATTTACCGGTAGCGCATCACAAGGAAATGTCGGATATCTCTGAGGCAATTAAATCGGCGATTTCTGATGCCGGTAAAATGTTAGAGCATACCGATAAATCGAGAAAATCTGCAGCGTTCAACGACAAGAAAGTCGGAGCGCACCATGCAATTATTCCAACATCCAGAAAGCTTCGCGGTAATTTAAATGAAGCAGAAAAGAAAATTTACCGGCTGATTTCCCGGCAATATTTAATGCAATTCTGTGAGGCGTATCGATACTCTGATACGCGCATTGACCTGGAAATCGCTGGTGGTCTTTTCAGTGCGCGCGAGCGTATAACAGTAACTGAGGGCTGGAAGGCATTGATGCCTGCACGCGAAAAGAGCTCACCACCATTACCTGATCTGGTTGAGGGGCAGACATTATGGAGCGGAGAACCTCAGCTTGATGAGAAACACACCGAGCCACCAAAGCACTATACCGATGCGACCTTGCTTGCTGCCATGACCGGTATTGCCCGATATGTTAAAGATCCGGAGTTACGTAAGGTGCTGAAAGATACTGATGGCCTCGGAACCGAAGCAACGCGGGCAGGTATTGTGGAACTTCTTTTCAAACGTCGTTTTCTACAGCGCGTTGGTAAGCAGATACAGGCGACGGATACTGGCCGGCAGTTAATAGCAGTACTTCCGGACGAGTCCACTCAACCCGATATGACGGCGCAATGGGAACAGGCGCTGGAGCAGATGTCGGAAGCTCAGATCAGTTATGAGGCCTTTATGGCGCAGTTGAATGCGCGTTTGCACCAGCTGATATCTGGCGTTCATGCGTCAGCGATGCCCGCTTTGGTTAGTTCGGAGCCAGGGAAGAATAAATCATCGGGCAAGCGCTTCAGGAAGAAGAAGCGGATGAGCAGTTAACAGGATCACAGCATCATTGACGGTGCTACCGGACAGCGATGTATTTTAGCTAACCACTGTAAGTCGTAGGCTATTTTCTGACCGAAACTCTTCTTTGACCGTCGTGATTTATGACTGTATGTCGGCATGTTTCGTGAGAAACTACGTAAAATCTTAGTACAAAGGATGTTGTTGTGTCATACATGCGTATCGCTCCCATGGTTGTAAGTACTCTGTTAGTTGCATGTGGAGGGGAAAGCGGAAGTTCATCCGTTCCCACCCTGGATTTCACCTTCAGTGAGGGGGTTCGTGGCGCCGAAACCGCGCCAGAGATATCCTCTTCTGCCTTTATGGATTCTATGAGCCTGGTACTGAATACCCGGTACACAGGCTCATTACCTTCTGCAAGCATACTGAATGCAGAATATGCTTCAGAATCCGCAGGTGATGTTATGTTCTTACTGGCGTCATCAGATTATTTTCAGGCTATTGATCTTAAAGTTAATACTGAGTCGCTGACTCTGACTGGCAACTCCCCCTATGGGACGGAAATCTTATTCAGTGAGGCAGCACTGGATGAAATATTCACGATCAGCATTCAGTCTTATGATCCGGAAGATAGTGAATTTTCATTGTTAATTACCCAGCCAAACCGGGAGTCGGCAGGTCTCGGAGCTAATGAATATCTTGTAAAACTGGAAGGCCTTCTGGTAGTGATGTGTGATGGAACTATCATCGGTTCCGGGCCAGAGGCTAGCCAGTTGATTGTTAACTGGACGGAAGGTTACGTTCTGACAGAAGAGCAAAGGAAAATTAATTTCTCTGAGGTTGAGGACATGTTGTTCGCAGCAGAGACTAAGGTAGACCGGGGAGATTACGATGAGGGAATTTCTGTCGTTCTGGATGTAGATCCTGTCACCGGTAGTGTCAGTGGAAGTGTCACCAGCACTATGGATTTCGACAATGCTGGAGTAGACCAGTGTGTTGCTTATAATAGTGTGGAAGGGCAGGTGGTGCTTTAACACCGGAGAAGCCTGCGCTGGTTACTGTAAATGATGAATTCTTAATTCATATCCAATAAAAAACCCCGGATATCCGGGGTTTTTGCTTTAGCGAACAGCAGGTTGTTTCTGCTCTGATGCTTTTACTTACAAAGCGTCAGCCATTCAGCGTTGAACGGGTTCTTACCTGTCACTGTATCAAAATACATAGTCTGCAGTTTTTCAGTGACTGGGCCGCGGCGACCTTCACCAATTTTACGGCCATCCAGTGACTGGATTGGCAGTACTTCTGCTGCGGTACCGGTGAAGAAAGCTTCGTCAGCGACGTAGACTTCGTCACGGGTAATGCGTTTTTCACGTACTTCATAACCCAGAGACTGAGCCATTTCGATGATGGTCTTACGGGTAATACCATCCAGGCATGAGGTCAGTTCCGGTGTGTAGATAATACCATCACGAACCAGGAAGAAGTTCTCGCCCGAGCCTTCAGCCACATAACCTTCGTTATCCAGAAGCAGGGCTTCTTCACAACCGCTGTCGATCGCTTCACGCAGAGCCAGCATTGAGTTGATGTAGTTGCCGTTCGCCTTCGCTTTACACATGGTGATGTTCACGTGGTGGCGGGTGTAGCTTGAGGTGCGGATTTTAATGCCCTGAGTTTTGGCTTCTTCACCCATGTAAGCCGGCCATTCCCAGGCGGCAACCATGACGTGCACTTTCAGGTTGTCGGCACGCAGGCCCATCCCTTCAGAGCCAAAAAAGGCCATCGGACGGATGTAAGCGCTGTTGAGGCCATTTTCACGCACGGCAGCACGTTGTGCTTCGTTCAGTTCTTCTTTGCTGAAGGGCAGCTGCATATTCAGGATGTGGGCGGAGCGGAACAGGCGGTCGGTATGTTCCCGCAGACGGAAGATAGCCGCGCCCTGATCTGTTTCATAAGCCCGCACACCTTCAAAGACGCCCATGCCGTAGTGCAGGGTATGAGTCAGTACATGTACTTTGGCTTCGCGCCAGTCAACCAACTCTCCGTCAAGCCAGATCAGACCATCGCGGTCGGACATGGAAGGTAGCATAAGGACCTCACTCTAAATGATGTAATTCAGTAAAATTGTTGGCCTGTCAGCTTTGCTGATCAGGCTCCAGCCAGAGTTTCCACAGTCGGGTCACATCGTTACGCCGTGCATGAAAACCTGATTGCGACAGTTGGTCGCCATCAAGGAGCAGGGATTGTTGCTGCAATGCACGCCGGTGAGTTTCGGCTCGGTAGGACAGGTAGGTTTCCTGCAGGGTCTGACAGTCTTGTGGAGCCATCAGACCGGCCATTGCGAAGGCATCCAGTATCCTCATGTTGTCGGTGTATTCCGACAGTGCGGGATGCTGGTGTGACCAGGCCAGTACGCCATATTGAACCAGAAACTCGATATCAACAATACCCCCTTCATCCTGTTTCAGGTGGAATTGCTGGCCGCTTGTATCTTTGGAGCCGAGATTATCCCTCATTTTTTGCCGCATGGCTCGCACTTCTTCACGCAGAGCCGGCTCTTCACGCCGGAGGCCGAGGATGTCGTGGCGGATACGGTCAAAGGCGTCCGCAAGCGCGCGGTCGCCATTGAGCACCCGGGCACGTACCAGTGCCTGATGCTCCCAGGTCCAGGCATGTTTCTGCTGATACTCCTGGAAGGCTTTCAGTGAGGCGACAATCATCCCTGAATTGCCTGAAGGACGCAGTCGCAGATCCACTTCATAGAGATCACCTGAGCGTGTCTGTGTGCTCAGAATGTGAACCATCCTCTGACCCATCCGGGTATAGAACACGCCATTATCAAGCGAGCGCTCTCCCGTTGTTGCTTTGCCGCTGCTGCCGTTGTGGATAAACACCAGATCGAGATCGGAGCTGTAACTCAGTTCCAGCCCCCCAACCTTACCGTAACCGATCACTACAAACTCGGGTTCGCCAACGGCGTCGCCCTCTGCATTGGTCGGAAATCCATATTTGGCCACCATCTGGTCGAACGCCAGACGGGTGACGGTTTCCAGCGTCGTCTCCGCAAGCCAGGTGAGATAATCACTGATGTTCATGAGAGTCAGTCTGCCCATGACTTCGCACGCTGCTGCTCTCAGTTTATGAGCGCGGACATATTGCCGCAGCTGTTCCATCTGCTGCTCGAGGTCTTCCGGATCGATTCTCAGCAGGCGCAGATAAAGTTCTTCCGCAAGCTCCTGACGGCTCGGTAACCGGTACAGATTTTCCGGGGTGAGCAGTTCATCCAGCAGCAGTGGCGTCTGGGCAATATAAGCAGCCACCCAGCTGGACGCCGAGCACAGTTTTACCAGCTGTTGCAGTGCCTGAGGGTTTTCAGACAGCAAGACCAGGTACGCGGTGCGCCGCAAAACGGCTTCCAGTAATGGAATAATCCGTTGAAGTGTCTCGGTAGTATTTTTCTGCGACCAGACTTCCCTGAGCAACAGGGGCATTAATATTTCAAGGCGTTCGCGGCCGATCTGCTGCATATTGGTGACGGCGCGGGACTCCCGGAAACTGTCGATCAGATGGCGCACACTTTCCTGGGCGGCACAGGGGTGTTCTGTCAGAAACTCTTCGGCACTTTTTCCGCTCAGTTCGCCGTGCCAGAGATCCAGCCAGGTGTGGTCGATATCGTCGGCATCATCATCACTCTGGTGAGCGACAATATGTGCGAAATGCTCTTTGACAATCGCGCGGTGCTTCTCCAGCTGGCTCAGATAATCCGTCCAGTCTCTGCACTGCATTGATAAGGCAACTCTTGCCTGGTCGAGCGTCGATTCAGGCAATTGCTGCGTCTGCTCATCGCGTATGCCCTGGATTGCATGTTCACTGTCCCGCAGAAAGAAATAGGCTGCTTTGAGTTCAGCACTTGCCTGAGGCGGCAGATAGCCGTCGCCCGCGAGAATATCAAGCACAGCAACCAACGAGCGTTTACGCAGATGTTTTTCCTGCCCGCCCCGGATCAGTTGAAACGCCTGGACGATAAATTCGATTTCCCGGATACCACCGGGGCCAAGCTTAACGTTATTATCCAGCCCCCGGCGACGGACCTCTGCATTAATCATGGCTTTCATAGAGCGCAATGATTCGAAAGCGCTGTAATCGATATATACCCGGTATGTAAAAGGTCGCAGTATGTTCAGTAGTGACTGAGCCGCCTGATCCTTTTCTCCCGTCATAATACGGGCCTTTACCATGGCATAGCGTTCCCAGTCACGCCCCTGGCTCTCGTAGTAGTCTTCGAGTGAGGCGTGATTCATAACAAGAGGGCCACTCTGGCCATAGGGGCGCAGACGCATGTCCGTGCGGAATACAAATCCGTCCGGGGTCTGTTTATCCAGCGCAGTAATCAGCTTCTGTCCAAGTTTTACAAAAAACTCCTGATTACTGATGACCTTGGGGCCCTCGGTCTCACCGCTTTCCGGATAGCAGAATATCAGGTCAATATCCGAGCTGAGGTTCAGTTCATAGGCCCCCAGCTTGCCCATGCCGATGACCTGGAGTGTCTGTGGCTCCCGGGTGGTCTTTCCTAGCGGTTTGCCATGGCGTTGTTCCAGCACAGGCTGGAGAAAGCGGATACTTTGACAGACGCAGACATCGGCAAGGTCAGACAGTGCGCGGGTAGTCTGTAGGGTGTCAGCGATTTTCAGAGCGTCCCGCCAGATAATGTGGACCATCGCCCGCCGGCGTAATTGCCGCAGTGCGCGCTGCCAGTCTTCTTCAGATTCTGCGGCTGCTGAAAAATCAGATAGCCATTCAATGAAATCTTCCCGGGTCACCTGCTGGTCTATGCGGCCGTCGATAATGACACTGGTGAACCATTCATAGTCCCGGGGAAGAGCGTCGGCGACGAAGTCACTGAGTATAAGAACGCGGCGGAGGGCTTCTTGCGAGGCGTCGGATAATTGTGTGGTAAATGCATCCCACTGCAGACCAAGACGTTCGGCATGATCCTGTATCTGCGGGCTGTGCGATACCCAATAGTCTTCGAGTACGGCAGGGATAGGGGGGAAATGCATAGCGGCTGGCTTCTCTGGCGGTGACCCCTTTATTCTAGGGTACCCGCCAGCAAAGCCAAAGTGACGTCAGAGAGAACTCAGTTATCTTTTTTCTGTTGCCGGTAGAGAATCACAGAGGCGATCAGAACCGCCAGACTGACGACGGCGATAAAGAGAGTTGCCAGTGCGTTAATCTGAGGGCTGACTCCAAGGCGGACACTTGAGTACACCACCATTGGCAGGGTTGTGGAACCCGGGCCGGAGACGAAGCTGGCAATGACCAGATCATCCATCGAGAGAGTGAACGCGAGTAGCCAGCCAGCGGCCAGCGCCGGAGCAATCATTGGCAGAGTAATCGTAAAGAATACACGCAGCGGTCGCGCCCCCAGATCCAGTGCGGCCTCTTCGAGCGAACGGTCCATATGAGCAAGGCGGCTCTGAACGATCACGGTGACATAGGCCATTGAGAAGGTTGCATGCGCGATCAGAATGGTTGTCTGTCCCCGTCCGGCAGGCCAGCCCGTCAGGTCTTCCATAGCAACAAAAAGAAGCAGCAGAGAGAGGCCGATAATAATTTCAGGCATGACTAACGGTGCTGTCACCATAATGCCAAGACTGGCGTGTCCCCGGGATTTCCGGAAACGGACTAACGCGAGTGCCGCCAGTGTGCCGAGAACAATTGCCAGGGTCGCATTCATAGCTGCTATTTTCAGGCTGAGTAATGCGGCATCGATCAATGGGCCATTCTGCAGTAATTCGCCGTACCATTTAGTGCTGAAGCCACCCCAGACCGTCACCAGGCGACTTTCATTAAACGAATAAATAATCAGACTGAAAATTGGCAGATAGAGAAACGCATAGCCTGCAAGCAACAGACAGATTAATACGGGGTAGCGCATAAACATCGCTCGCATTACTTCTCCTCCTCTGCAGTACGCTGCTCAAAATGGCGCATAAACACAAAAGGAATAATCAGCAGCATCAGCAAAACCGCAGCGAGTGAGGAAGCGACAGGCCAGTCTTTATTATTGAAAAACTCTGTCCACATCAGCTTACCGACCATAAGAGTATCCGGGCCTCCCAGCAGATCGGGGATGACAAATTCACCCATAACCGGAATAAATACCAACATAGACCCTGCAACCATACCGGGCACAGACTGAGGCAGTGTCACCGTCATAAACTGGCGCAGAGGGCGTGCGCCGAGATCTGCGGCCGCTTCGAGCAGGGTGTTATCAAGTCTGACCAGCGTGGCATACAGGGGGAGCACAAGAAAGGGCAGGTAGCTGTAAACCACACCTATATACACGGCGACGGGTGTGTGCAGAATCTGCAGGGGTTGATCGATCAGACCAATGCTCATCAATAGCTGGTTCAGCAGGCCGTTGTCTTTCAGTATCCCGATCCAGGCGTACACACGCAGCAGAAATGATGTCCAGAAAGGAAGAATGATCAGCATCAGCAGAGGCATACGCCAGTGGCTTGGGGCCAGCGCGATGGCATAGGCCATCGGATAGCCGATCAGCAGACACAACAGGGTGGAGATGCCTGCGATGGTCGCTGAACCGAGCAGCGCTGAGACATACAGATCATCTTCCAGCAACAGCAGATAGTTACCGAAATTAAGAGTAATGGTCAGCAGACCATCTTCAAACTCGCGTATCCAGTCCTGATAAGGAGGCATCGCCAGTTGCGGCTCTGACACACTGATTTTCAGAATAAAAATAAAAGGCATGACGAAAAACAACGCCAGCCAGAGCCAGGGAATGGCGACAATCAGTTTCTGCGGATTCGCAGTCGCAAAACTCAGTTTCATTGACTGAGCACTCCGCAGCTGTGCGAACTCCAGGTCAGCGTTATTTCCTGGCCCCAGGTTAATGGCAGCTCTGCGAGCGCCTGGATATTTGACTGTGTAAACTGCACACGCTTCCCGCTGGGAAGATCAATGTGATAAATCGAGACGTCCCCCAGGTAAGCAATTTCCTGAATCGTGCCGGTAATTTCGTTTGCCGGGTTGGTCCCTTTTTCTGTCAGTTTCAGCTTTTCAGGGCGAACGGCAACCGTAACTGGCATTCCCTGAGTCAGCGGCTGGCTGTGATGCACGATCAGCTCACTGCCGGTTTCTTCGCTGGCGATGGTGACCATGTCCTGCTCATGCGATACAACGTGACCCTCGAACATATTGACCGAGCCAATAAAATTCGCGGCGTAGCGGGTAGCCGGAAACTCATACATACGACGGGGTGAATCGACCTGCTCAATACGGCCGTCGTGCATCAGGGCAATACGGGATGACATGGTCATCGCCTCTTCCTGATCGTGCGTCACAATAATAAACGTAATACCGAGGCGTTCCTGCAGGTTGACCAGCTCAAACTGGGTACGTTCACGGAGCTTTTTATCCAGCGCACCGAGCGGCTCATCCAATAGCAGGATCTTCGGGTGTTTTGCCAGTGCCCTGGCCAGAGCGACTCGCTGACGTTGTCCACCGGACAACTGGTGTGGTTTGCGGGTGGCCAGCTTTTCTATCTGGACCAGCGCCATCATTTCTACAACACGCTCACGGCGTTGCTGGCGGTTGAGAGGTTCGTTTTTCAGGCCATAGGCAATGTTCTGAGCGACGGTCATGTGAGGGAACAGCGCGTAGCTCTGAAACATCATATTGATAGGGCGTTTGTACGGCGGAACATCCGTAACGTCCTGGCCGTCGATATAGATTCTTCCGGAAGAGGGCGTCTCGAACCCGGCCAGCATGCGTAACAGCGTGGTCTTACCGCAGCCAGAAGCACCCAGCAGGGAGAAAAATTCACCCCGGTGAATATCAATAGAAATATCGTCTACAGCGTACACCTCACCAAAATGCTTAGTGACCTTTTCAATGCGTACGACGGGTTCACCTTCAGGTGCTGACCACGATTGATTCGCCAGAGAACGCGGTTGATTCATGTCCGGGAGTTCCTCCAGTGCCCTGAGCAGGGAAATTCAACAGATAAAAAAGCCCCGTATCCAGCGTGTATGTCAGATACGGGGCGCTTGTGCGACAGGCGCGTTACCGTTATTTGCCGGTTTTTACCCGGGTCCAGGCACGGCTCATATTACGCATTTCTTTGTCTGCCGGACTTTTCAGTACCAGCAGTTTTTCCATAGTGGCGGCCGATGGATAGACCCCAGGATTATTGCGCACTTCTTCGTCTACCAGAGGCGTTGCCGCTGAATTCGCATTGGCATAGGCAACATAATTGGTGATAGGCGCAACCACTTCCGGACGCAGAATGTAGTTAATAAAGGCGTTCGCTGATTTCGCATTTTTAGCATCCGCAGGAATCACCATGACATCCGTCCATACCACCGCACCTTCTTTCGGCACTATGTACTGTACGGTAACGCCATTGTCAGCTTCTGCAGCGCGATCGCTTGCCTGAAGCATGTCGCCTGAGTAGCCGTGAGCCACGCAGATGTCGCCGTTGGCCAGATCATTGATGGTCTGGCTGCTGTGGAAATAACGGATATACGGACGTACCGCATTGATCGTGGCTGCGGCTTCATCAATCGCTTTTTTACTGAAATCGTCAGTGTTCTGGCCTTTGTAGGCGCGCGCAGCGACGAACACCTCGGTCGGGTCATCCATCAGAGCAACGCCACATGACTGAAGCTTTTTCACGGTTTCAGGGTCAAATACCAGTGCCCAGGTGTCCAGTTCAGCGTCAGCCCCCAGAACCTCTTTCACTTTTTCCACGTTGTAGGCAATGCCGGAGGTACCCCACATATAAGGCACCAGGAACTGGTTGCCCGGATCGATGTCTGTGAGTGACTTAAGAATGTTCTTATCAAGGTTGCCGTAATTACTCAGCGAATTTTTGTCGAGTGGCTGGTACAGTCCGGCACGGATACCACGGTCGGCAAATGGGCGGGCCGTCGGGAAGATAAGATCGTAGCCACTGCGACCAGCGAGCATTTTAGCTTCCAGAACTTCGTTTGAGTCGTACACGTCATAAGTCACATCGATACCGGTCTCTTTTTCGAAAGCGGTGATAGTGTCTTCGGCGATATAATCGGACCAGTTATAGATGTGCAGTTCTTCTGCGTTTACAACACTGGCAGCGGCCAGAACAGATGCTGCAATCAGGCCTTTGGAAAACAGGGTTTTGCTCATTGATATACTCCGTCAGGAGAGCTCTGTTTCAACGGGACACCCGTGACAGGTTCCCGCATGACGTGTACCGGCCGGTTGATGATTTTTCAGCCAATCCGGGCTCAGGAAATGCGGATGATCGCAATATCCGGCAAAAAATACAGATAATTGATTTCATCGTAACGATCAGAAACACTATTTAAAGAGGCGCAGGGTTGCAAGCGAAAACCTGCGCCGTCAGAGGCAAAAATCACAATGGCAAAAAAGGCCGGCCCAACTCGCGCCAGGACTCCACGTCGTAAACAGGAATCGTCACACTCCGGGAAGCCTTTACTGAAGCCCCGAAAGCGCTGGAAACTTCCCCTTATCTCTCTCCTGCTTGTACTGCTGACTATCTTCGGTGTCTGGATGGTGTATCTGGATGCGCAGGTCCGGGCGGCCTTTGATGGCAAAAAGTGGGCACTGCCGGCAAAGGTCTATGCCCGGCCTCTGGCTCTTTACCCGGGCCTTCTACTCTCTGAGGAACAGCTCAGAGCCGAACTGACGTGGGCGGATTATCGCGAGGCCCCGGTGGCGGACCGGCCTGGCACCTATCAGAGGCGGGGCAGTGAGTGGTTGATCTATCGTCGCGGCTTTCCTTTCTGGGACGGTGCTGAGAATTCGCGCCGCATTCGTGTGTCGTTGTCCGGTGGCCGGGTCAGAGCATTAGCTGATGACACTGGCAGTCAGCCGTTGTTACGTCTTGAACCTCAGTACATCGGCGGAATCTTCCCCGCCCACAATGAAGACCGGGAGCTGGTGCGCCTGGATCAGGTGCCTCCCGTCCTCGTTGCCGCTTTGATTGTCACTGAAGATAAACGTTTCTTTGAACATTGGGGCGTGTCTGTACACGGCATCGTCCGTGCAATGATGGCCAATGTCCGCGCGGGAGGCATGGTTCAGGGCGGGTCAACACTCACGCAGCAATTGGTGAAAAATTTCTTTCTGAATAATGAGCGTACGCTCAGCCGCAAGGTTCAGGAAGCGTTTATGTCTCTGTTGCTGGAGCTCCATTACAGCAAAGAAGAAATTCTTGAGGCGTACATCAATGAAGTGTACCTGGGGCAGTCCGGTCGACGGGCGATTCACGGATTTGGCCTGGCATCGCGCTTTTACTTCGGACGACCGTTAGGTGAACTCGACACTGGAGAGATCGCTACTCTGGTGGGACTGGTGAAAGGCGCCTCGTTTTATAACCCGCGCCGGCATGAGGCCAGAGCACGTGACCGGCGTGATCTGGTACTGGACCTGATGGCACAGCACCAGATTATTACCGAAGCCGAGCGGATACGGGCACGCGGTCAGCCATTAATTACCGCCTCTCCGCGACGTGCCGGTCAGCGCGAGTATCCCGCCTTTCTGGAGTTGGCCAAAGAACAGTTGCAGCAGGATTACCGGCTGGTGGATCTCCAATCGGAAGGTCTGAGGATTTTCACAACTCTTGATCCCTGGATACAGGCGGCGGTGGAGGAGTCTGCAGAACAACATCTCAACCTGCTTGAACGTGGTCGTCCGGGGCTCGAAGGCAAGCTGGAGACGGCGGCGGTGATTACCAGTGTCGATGGTGGCGAAATCCGCGCACTGCTGGGCGGAAGAGACGCATCCTTTTTTGGGTTTAACCGGGCACTCAATGCCCGCCGGGCCATCGGATCGCTGGCGAAGCCCGCGGTATTTCTGGCAGCACTCAGGACGGGTGACTATCACTGGGGCAGCCTGATTGATGACGCTCCCGTCGCTGTTGAAGGGCGCGCTGGTGATCTCTGGCAACCCGAGAACTACGATCATCAGAGTCACGGCATGGTGCCGATGCAGACCGCTCTGAGTCATTCCTACAACCAGGCAACCGCCCGGCTGGGGATGACGATTGGTCTGCAGAAGGTGGTGGATGAGTTACACCGGTTGGGCGTACGCGAGTCTTTACCGGCCTATCCGTCGCTTCTTCTGGGGGCTGTCTCTATGTCACCTTTAGAAGTTGCTCAGATCTACCAGACCATCGCCTCGGAAGGTTTTGTCATGCCGCTACGCACCATTGATGCGGTGACCACTTCAGAGGGGGATATGTTGTCGTCCTATGCCATCCGTGGAAAGCAGATGTATGACCCTGTTCTGATGGAGTGGCTGAGGGCCGGGCTGGAGCAGGTCGTCGCCACGGGGACGGCAAGACGCCTGCAGAGCCTGCCACAGCCGCTGGCGGCAAAAACCGGCACTAGTGACAGTCAACGGGATGCCTGGCTGGCGGGGTTTGATAATCGCCACCTGGGCGTCATATGGGTGGGACGCGATGATAATGACCCGATGCCATTTACCGGAAGTTCAGCTGCGTTGCCCGTCTGGGAGCAGACGTTCCGCAAAGCTGGCGCCGAGCCTCTCAGTGCTCCCCGTGGGTTAAAGATGATTACTGTCGACCCGCAGGGAACGTTGCTGGCCGATGGCTGTAGTGGTGAAGCATACCCCTTCCCTGTTTCGTGGCTGGACAAGCCGAGGCAAGCCTGTAATTCTGGCACCTCACGGATTGGAAAGGAGATCCGCTCATGGCTCGATTGGTTATTCTGAGTTGTCTGTCGCTGTTAATGCTCGCGGGCTGCGCCTCAAATACAACGACTCAGTACAGTGGTGAAGATTACTCAGCATACCCGGATGGCACGAATCATCCGGCGGTGATTACTTTATTTCAGCAGGCGGATGATGCGGCCCAGTCAGGTAACTGGTCGGCTGCGATGACGTATCTGGATCAGGCCCGACGGATTGAACCGCGCAATCCTTACGTGCTTTATCGTCAGGCGTGGACGAGTATGCAGAGCGGCGATACTGAACGCGCCCGTCAATTGCTTGATCGGGCGCGGGTGTTTGCTGATCCTGCTGATGAGCAGTTGGCCTATCGTCTGTACGAGCTTTCTTATCAGCTGTCGCCAGATCAGTCGCTCTGAGCCGTCCGGAAGTGTGCCAGCTGGTTTTTCAGTGAAACAGACATCGCTGACAGGTCATCAGACTTCTGTTTACAGCTCTGAGTCTGCTCCAGTGTGCTGTCACTGACTTCACGGATGCTGGTGAGATTACTGTTCACTTCGGCAATGGCAGAATGTTGTTCGCTGATCGCCTGGGCGATCTGTTCGTTCATGCTGCGCATTGATTCGGCGGACGAGCGCATAGATTTCAGGTGCTCATCAATACGGGTAATCTGATCCACGCTGGTGGTCACGCCGCTCTGAGATGTTTCCATTGCAGTCACCGCTTCGCTGGAGCCTTTCTGCAGACGTTCAATCATCCGCTGAATTTCTTCGGTGCTCTCATGGGTCTTGGATGCAAGGGTACGCACCTCGTCTGCGACCACCGCAAAGCCTCGTCCCTGCTCACCGGCCCGCGCTGCTTCAATGGCTGCGTTGAGTGCCAGCAGGTTGGTCTGCTCAGCGATTCCCTGAATCACCGACAGGACAGAACCAATGTTGTTGCTTTCGGTATCCAGGTTCTGAATGACCGCGTTTGCTTTTTCGATATTGGCGGCAAGCTGTTCAATGCCCGTTCTGGCGTTACGGATATCTGATTCGCTGGTGGTCGCCACCTCATTCACTTGCGTCGCAGCAGAGGCCGCTGCTTCAGAGTGCTGGTTAATGTCCTTCATGGATACCGTCATCTGGGTAGTAGCCGATGCAATGAGGTCGGTTTCATTACTCTGACGGCGGGCACCGTCTTCCATTGTCCGTGTTGCCTGACTGAACTCGACACCGACTTCAGCGATGCCGTCGGACAGTTTGTTTGCGTTGCTGACGACTTCGTGAATTTCCCGGAAGAAGCGGTTAAATGTTTTGCCAAAGCCGCTCGAGGGGGCCGCTACCTGATAGGAAAGATCAATCTCTCCCTCTTTCTGCAAGTGCGCACCAATGTCGAGAAGCTCAATACTCTGACAGAATTCCTCCCAGCTTTTGCGCGAAAGATAAATCAGCAGTCCAGATTCAACCACTACGAATGCGGCATGAAGGAGAACGATTTCAAGGCCTGTTGTCACACCAATGCCTTCATGAAAATCGAATACGTAGACCCCCGTGCCTGCGGCCTGAAGGTAGTTGAACACCAGGTGATGCACGGCAATCACAGCGGCAGCGGCGATCACAGTTATATAGTCGCGGTAATAAAGTAGGGCGGCCAGTAGCGCGAAAATTCCGAAGTGCATTTCAATCAGGCCGTGGGCCTGATGGATGTGCAGACCACAGAAAATCATCAGAGATGCCGCAAACGCGATCCGGGAAGTGCGTCTGCCAGGCATAATCTTACTGATCATCACCGGGACCAGTACGGCTGGAATGCCGACAACCAGTGCGGCCACCCAGGTGTTGTGCCAGCTGGCCAGCGCCAGAGCAAGAAGAAAGAGTCCGATGATCAGCTTTACGAAAAAGCGGTCAGCCTGAATATAAAACGCAGTAATTGAGGGTGAAGTTTGCATAACTGTTCCCGAAGGTTCACAGGGTATTTTTTCTGAGTCTAGTTCAGGCACAGAAAAAGTGTGGGTAAATTCCGAAAAGTCCGGTTGATCAGAATTCACCCATGATGGAGATCACATTTTGCGGCGGTAGAGGCGTAGGAAGGCAGACGCCAGTAACCACCAGAAAGCGAAGGAGCCGCCGCCGGATGAGCCCGATTCTGCGGGCTCGCTAGGTTCGGCAATCACGTTGCTGCCGGGGAAGCTCGCTGCATCCAGAGGGTCGGTGCCGCCATCCTGTTCGGCTTGATTACT
Organism: uncultured Thalassolituus sp.; assembly: GCF_950066645.1. Lineage (GTDB taxonomy): Bacteria > Pseudomonadota > Gammaproteobacteria > Pseudomonadales > Oceanobacteraceae > Thalassolituus. The sequence continues at coordinate 77,408 of NZ_CATMFB010000015.1, forward strand.
GAAGCCGTCGCCATCTGTATCGTTTTCTGGGTTCTCGTTTGCTTGGTCTGCCTCGTCGTTGACTCCATCGTTATCGCTGTCTGATAGTCGGCTTTCAAGGTAATTGAGAATGCCATCGCCATCCGAGTCCAACAGGGCTTCTGAAACATCGGCCAGACCATCATTATCAGAGTCGGGATCGGCATAGTCAGGAATCAGATCTCCGTCGGTATCGCGCGGATCACTTCCAGTGCCCCACTCCTCAGTGTCACTGATGCCGTCATTGTCGCCATCGTTTGTGCCATCGGTCAGGTCACTGTCAGCGTCCAGGTGATCGGCGATCCCGTCGTTGTCGAAATCCGCACTTAATGGATTTAATGGGTCTGGGATCTCGGTCAGATCATCAATGCCATCTCCGTCATCATCGTCATCGCGGTAATCAGCAATACCATCGCCATCAGAGTCGAGCAGCGGCCGTACTTCGTCGCTGTCCAGCACTGCATTGTTGTCGCTGTCTTCGTCCATATAGTCAGGCACGCCGTCGGCGTCACTGTCTTCACACTGGGTGACTGTGCACTCTTCCTCATCGCGCAGGCCATCAAGATCGCTGTCATTGGTTGTTGAATCGGCAGCATCGTCTGCGTCGTAGGCATCATCTATTCCGTCGCCATCACTGTCACCGCTCTCATCTGCTGTGAGCTCACCGTCGCCATCGTCATCGATGTCGTCATAATCCGGAATACCATCATCGTTGGTGTCCCGTGGCAGGCCTTCACGGTTAATGCGAGCTTCGAGGAAATCACTGAGGCCGTCGCCGTCGGTGTCATCGTCGAGCGGGTTACTGCCAATACTCGTTTCCGTAGCATCGTTAAGCCCGTCGCTGTCAGAATCGGATAAGGCGTCCAGCGGTGCGGTATCGTCGCCATCAATGAGGCCGTCACCATCGCTGTCGTCATTCAATGGGTCGTAACCCGCGGTGGTCTCATCTATGTTGGACAGACCGTCGTTATCGCTGTCATTGTTCGGATTCAGGTTGACAGCGTCCTCCTGGTCGGATACGCCATCACTGTCTGCGTCGTTCACGTCGGATTCAAGTGCATCGGCGGTACCATCGTGGTCGCTATCACGGCCATATTCTTCTCCGTCAGACTTACCATCACCGTCCGTATCCGGATTATCAGGGTCAGTTCCGTAGCCGGATTCCGTCGTGTTGCTCAGGCCGTCGCCGTCGCGATCATTGTCGATGTAGTCCGGAGTGCCGTCCCCATCCAGATCCGCAGGTACGCTGGCGCTGTCATCCGGATCTGTGCCCGCAGAGGTTTCGGTACTGTTGCTGTATCCATCGCCATCACGATCGCCATCCTGGCTGTCAGGAATGCCGTCGCCGTCCTGATCAGCCGGTGTGTCACTGGCGTTCAGCGGATCGGTACCGGCGGCGGTTTCATAACTGTTGCTGATGCCGTCGTTGTCGCTGTCATTGCCCGGATCATTGTTGGCGGCGTCCAGTTCATCCGGTACGCCGTCGTTGTCAGAGTCGGTTATCGCGGATTCGAGCGCATCAATCACGCCGTCCGCGTCGCTGTCTGCAGTGCCCTCGACGCCATCGTTTTTTCCATCGCCGTCGCTGTCCGGGTTGGAGCGGGTCGTGCCATTGGCAATTTCATCTGAGTCGCTGACACCATCGCCATCGCGGTCACTGTCCAGGCTATCGGGAGTGCCATCGCCATCTGAGTCCGGAGGCGTGTCGTTCGGGTTGCGCGGGTCGCTGTCAGCACTGGATTCGAATGCGTTACCGATACCATCACCGTCCGTGTCGTTGTTCGGGTCGGCGTCGTTGGCGTCGTACTGATCGCTGACGCCGTCATTGTCGGCGTCTGCCTGTGACGACTCCAGAGCGTCAATGGTGCCGTCGCCATCGCTGTCGGATGTGCCTTCCGCACCATCGTCAGTACCGTCATTGTCGGTATCTGCATCATCGGGGTCGGTGCCGTTGACGCCCTCATCGCTGTTGCTGACGCCGTCGCCGTCGCGGTCGGTATCAACGCTGTCCGGGATGCCATCACCGTCGAGATCAGAAGGCGTGTCCGAGGCGTTACGCGGGTCGGTGCCGGCTGCTGTTTCCTGCTGGTTGCTGATGCCATCGCCATCAGTGTCGTTGGCGGGATTATTGTTTTCGGCATCGAACTGGTCAGCCACACCGTCGTTGTCGGCGTCATTGCTGTCCGACTCAACCGCATCGATCGCGCCATCTCCGTCTGTGTCTGCCGTACCTTCTACCGCGTCGTTACTGCCGTCGTTGTCGGTGTCAGGGTTATTGGGGTTCGTGCCGTTGCTGGTCTCAGTGCTGTTGTCGATGCCGTCGCCGTCGATGTCGGGGTCGCTGCTGTCAGGCGTGCCATCGCCGTCGAGATCGGTGGGGGCGCTGGCAGCATCGTCCGGGTCGGTGCCAGCGGCGGTTTCCTGGCTGTTGCTGTAACCATCGCCATCGCGGTCGCTGTCTAGCCCATCAGGAATGCCATCGCCGTCCAGATCGGCTGGGGTATCTGATGCATTCTGCGGATCTGAACCTAATGAGGTTTCCTGAGCATTGCTGATGCCGTCGCCGTCAGTATCGTTGCTGCCATCGTTGTTGGCGCTGTCATTCTGGTCTGGGACTCCATCCGCATCGCTGTCGGTAGTGCTGGATTCCAGTGCGTCGATCACGCCGTCACCGTCACTGTCTGCAGTGCCTTCGGTGCCGTCGTCTGCGCCATCGCCGTCGGTATCACTGACGTCAGGATCTGTACCGTTGCTGGCTTCAACCGTGTTGGCGACGCCGTCGCCATCACGATCACTGTCCACGCTGTCAGGAATGCCATCTCCATCCTGATCTGCTGGGGTGTCAGAAGGGTTCTGCGGATCGGTGCCAGCGGCGGTTTCATTAGCATTGCTGATGCCATCGCCGTCTGTATCGTTGGCACCGCTGTTGTTGTCGGCATCGGCCTGGTCGTTGACGCCATCACCATCGGTGTCTGTCTGATTTGATTCCAGAGCGTCGATGGTGCCATCGCCGTCGCTGTCCGTCGTCCCCTCGGAGTCATCCCCCTGGCCATCACCGTCGCTATCCGGATTATCTGGATTGGTGCCGTTGGTGGTTTCGTCGGCGTTGCTGACATTATCGCCATCGCGGTCGCTGTCGAGTCCATCTGGAATGCCGTCATTATCCTGGTCTGCTGGTGTATCGGCGGCATCCTCCGGGTCGCTGCCAGCAGCGGTTTCATTGGCATTACTGATGCCGTCGCCGTCGGTGTCGTTGCTGCCGTCGTTGTTTGCCGCGTCGCGTTCATCGCTCACGCCATCACTGTCAGCGTCCGCTGATGCAGACTCGAGCGCATCAATGGTGCCATCGCCATCGGTGTCTGTTGTGCCTTCTGTACCGTCGTTTTTACCGTCGCCATCGCTGTCGGCGGCGTCCGGATCGGTGCCGTTGGTGGCTTCGTCTGCATTGCTGACCCCGTCACCGTCGCGGTCACTGTCCAGAGTGTCCGGCGTGCCGTCACCGTCGCTGTCGGCTGGGGTGTCGGACGCGTTCTCGGGGTCGGTACCTACGGCGGTTTCATCTTCATTGCTGATACCGTCGCCGTCGGTGTCATTCGAACCGTCATTATTGACGCTGTCGTTCTGATCACTGACGCCATCAAAATCCGTGTCGGCTGTTGACGATTCAACCGCATCAATCTGGCCGTCGCCATCCGAGTCGGTTGTCCCTTCGGCGGCGTCATCGCTGCCATCACCGTCGGTATCCGGGTTGTCCGGGTTTGTGCCGTTACTGGTCTCTGTAGCGTTGTCGATGCCATCACCGTCGCGGTCGGGGTCTGTGCTGTCCGGAATGTAGTCGCCGTCCTGGTCGGCCGGCGTGCTGGAAGCGTCTTCCGGGTCCGTGCCCTCACTGAGTTCGACGGTGTCATCGTAACCATCGTTGTCATCGTCGGCGTCGATGACATCGGCGATGCCGTCACCGTCATAGTCTGGAAGAATCTCAATGCTCAGATTTTGAGTGGTGACGTGTACGCCGTCGTCGATGGCAATCTGCAGGTTGTAGATATTATCGAGGCCTGCATCGAGCGGGTTTTCTGCATCTGGCGCTGAGAGGAATACGATTTCCCCGTTGACGATGTCGAACAGTGTGGCATCGACACCGCCATTGATGCTGACGGACAGAGAGTCGCCTTCGAGGTCATAGGTACTGTTTGTCAGGAGTCCGGTGGCGATCAGCCCTTCTACTAAGGTGATGACGGTCGACCCGGTCCAGGTCGGTGCCACATCATTGATATTTTCGATGGTCACGCTGACGCTGACGTCCACCAGATTCAGGCCGTCGCTGACTTCGAGATCGACCAGATAGATGTTATCGCCGTTCGAGTCCTGTGGGTCTTCATGATCCGGGGCCGTTTTGAAACGCAATTCACCATCGACCAGTTCAAACAGAGCGGCATCCACGCCGCCTGAGATCCGGTCGATGAGAACGTCTCCGTCAGCGTCTGAGGCCGTCAGAATGTATCCCGTATTAATGATATTTTCGTCGATGGTGACGCTGGTACCGGACGAAATTACTGGGCTGTTGTCGTTCAGGTTAGTGACATCAATGGCGACATTCTTGGTGATCAGGCCGACCAGAGGGGATTGCAGTATCAGTTCGTAGCGGTTGTCACCATCCGCATCAAGAGGTATTTCATAATCAGGCGCTGACGAGAACAGCAGGTTGGTTCCGGATGTTGTGAACAGATGAGCGTCGTCACCGCCAACGATGGTGAAGTTGATCAGACCAAGATTGGCCGGGTCCAGCAAACCAGCGACATCCAGCCCGGTGTTAGTCTGATTTTCTGGGGAGTCCGTTACGCTGTCGAATGACAATAGTGGGGCAGCGGCAGCATTAATACTGAGCGAGAAGAGGGCCGAGGCGCTCCAGAGAGTTTTCATAAAACAGGCCTGTATGGATATCCTTTTATTCCATACTAGGCCGGTCGGGTATGTTTTCTATCTGCCTGACAGGTTTGTCCTTGTGGGCCATGTCAGGGTTGTGTCAGCTACGCTTTTGATGGTGAGTCTTTATACGCCAGTCTGTCCAGAACGGAGCAGATTGTCATAGATAGAACGACCGATTCGGCTGGTGGCACCTGAAGATAAGACCAGGCGCCTGCGATTCCCCAGGCGAGAAGTGCAAGAAATGAAACGGCGTGGCGGTAAGCCATTGCGATCATCAGGGAGGCACCGAAGCCACATATCATGGTAACTACCGGAATCCACTCGAGAACTTCACTGCGGCGTGCCAGTTCATAGACGACACAGAGCGCGAGAAGAATTCTTCCCCAGACGACCCGATCCCAGGCCGTGAGTGACGTCACAGTCTGAGCGGCACGTAGCAGGCTCACCAGAACCATCAACGGCACCGCAGCATACCAGCTGAGCCCCTGAAGAATGTGAAGCGTCTCTGGATGCTGCCACCAGTGAGCCAGCAGACTGAGCGCACCATAGAGCGACAGAAGCAGAGCTGCACAGAGGTCTGCGGCCTGTTCGCCTGACAGAGGTCTGCCAGCCTGCTTACGCGCAAACCAGAAGATTGCCAGACTGCTGGCGAGAAAAGCGCCTGAGATCATGCAGTCAGAACCTCATCCCTTGTTCAGCGTACCCATTACACGGTCGGCGGCGGCAATTGTGTCGTCGATATCCTGCTCTGTGTGAGCAATGGACATAAACCCGGCCTCAAATGAGGACGGCGCGAGGTACACGCCTTCTTTCAGCATGCCGTGGAAGAACTGGTTGAATCGCTCGCCATCACAGTGATCAGCGACGTCGCGGAATCCGGTAATCTCACTCAGTTCGGTAAAGAACAGACCAAACATCGAACCGGCGCTGGTCGACGTGAATGGAATACCGTGTTTATCCGCCGTCGCCTTAAAGCCATCCAGCATCTGTTGTACACGAGCCGTCAGCTGATCATAGAATCCTGGTTTCTGAATGGCTTTCAGCATGGCCAGGCCAGCTGCCATTGCCAGCGGATTGCCAGAGAGAGTTCCTGCCTGATACACAGGGCCGAGAGGTGCCAGGTACTCCATGATGTCGCGTTTGCCACCAAATGCACCGACGGGCAGGCCGCCGCCGATGACTTTACCCAGGCAGGTCATGTCCGGCGTGATGCCGTAATACTGTTGCGCACCGCCCAGTGACACACGGAAGCCGCTCATAACTTCGTCGAAAATCAGCACAATGCCGTGCACAGTGCAGAGTTCGCGCAGGCCCTGCAGGAAGGATTTTGACGGTGGAATGCAGTTCATGTTGCCGGCAACTGGCTCGATGATGACGCACGCAATGTCGTCACCCATTTGCGCGAAGCATTCTTTAACGTTGTCGAGATCGTTGTAGTTCAGGGTAATGGTGTTTTCCGCAACACTGGCAGGCACCCCTGGTGAGGTTGGGACGCCCAGAGTCAGCATGCCGGAGCCCGCTTTCACCAGCAGGGAGTCGGCGTGGCCGTGGTAACAGCCCTCGAATTTCACCAGCTTGTCGCGTCCGGTGTAGCCGCGTGCAAGACGAATCGCACTCATGGTGGCTTCGGTGCCCGAGTTCACCATGCGTACCATATCCATGGACGGAATCAGTTTGCAGACTTCTTCGGCCATCTCGATTTCGATATGAGTTGGCGCACCAAAGCTCAGACCCTTATCCATACGTGCACGTACGGCATCCAGAATTTCATCCGCGGAATGGCCAAGAATCATCGGCCCCCAGCTACCTACGTAGTCGATATAGCGGTTGCCGTCAGCGTCGAACACGTACGCGCCTTTCGCATGGTCGAAAAAAATCGGCGTGCCACCCACACCCTTAAACGCCCGTACCGGAGAATTTACCCCGCCCGGGATGTGTTTTTGTGCAGCTGCAAATAACGATTCTGACTGGGAAATAGAATAAGTCATAACAATACCTTGGAATTAAAACGGGCGGACGACGACGAGGATGACGACGCCGAGCAGAATAAATACCGGAACCTCATTAAACCAGCGGTAAAACACATGGCTGCGGGTATTCCGGTCTTCTTTGAATACGTTTAACAGATGACCGCAATAAAAGTGATAAATAACCAATAGAGCGACCAGAGTCAGTTTGGCGTGCATCCAGCCCTGACTGAAATAGAAACCGCTGTTCAGGGTCAGCATCCAGGCTCCCAGCGCGATGACGATCACCATCGAAGGAGTCATGATGCCGCGGTACAGCTTGCGCTCCATCACCTTGAAACGTTCGCGGGAAATATCGTCACTGGCATCTGCGTGATATACGAACAACCTTGGCAGGTAAAAAATCGCGGCAAACCAGGTGACAACCGCAATAATGTGGAAGGCTTTCAGCCACAGAAAAAGCATAAGGTCTCTCAGTTCTGCTGTCGTGGGCGGTACAGGTAATAGCGCTCGATGTCTTCGCGCGAAACGAGACCGGCGATCTGTTGCTGGCGCTCATCGCGACAGACTATAAGCCATTGTAATTGAGCTTCCTGCATCAGGTCTAAGGCATCTTTCAGATTTGCCTTGAGTGAGGTTCTGCGGGCCGACTTCCGGTCGGCAGGAAACGCCAGCAGATCAAGTTGTTCTGCTTCCGGTGAGGCCTCCAGCGCTTCGGCAAGAGCGGCGGGCCTGAGGAGCAGGTCTTCACCCGTGATCAGCAGCCAGTCTGGTTCGCGCTGAAGAATAAAGCCCGCGGCCTCCCGTGAGATCTCTCGCTGGACTTCAATCACCGACTGTTGCATCACCTGGGCGACCCACGTATTCGTCAGCATCTGCTGCACGGGGTCGGGCGTCTGATATTGCAGGTTGCCTCCCAGCTGCACCTGAAAGACGGAAGGCAGGCGGAACACTTCACTGACCACCAGAGTAGCGATCACAATGGCCAGCATTCCGGGCATGATAATGTTCGGATTAGCAGTCAGTTCGAGCAGAGCGACCAGAGCGGCAAGGGGGGCTCGTAACACCGCACCCATCATGGCTCCCATTCCCAACATGGCATAAAAGCCGATGGAAACCGGGTAGTCCGGAATCAGCCAGACTGACAGCTGTCCCATCAGCCCCCCAAGTGCTGCCCCTGTGAACAGCGTCGGCCCGATCAACCCGGCGGGAAAGGCAACCGCTGCCGCCCACGCCGACAGCAACAGCTTGGCCGCGAGAATAAATATCAGGCTGAGAAAGATCACCTTGCCGTTAAACGCCGCGTTCACGGTGTCGTAACCGACACCTAAAACCTCCGGCAGGTACAGGCCCACCATCGCCGTGGCCAGTGTCAGACCACCCCACCGGACCCACAGAGGCAAAGGGTTGAGCTTCTGAAACAGCTTGACGGCAGAAATGTAGCCCGTCGCAAGCAACCCGGCGACCACCCCCAGCAGCATGATGTAGGGTATCTCCCACAGCGATGTCAGGTTCAGCGCCGGAACATCAAACGCCGTTTCGTGGCCAAAAACAGCACGGCTGACAACTGCCCCTGCAACCGACGCAAGGATAATCGGAATGAATCCGCGGATGCTGTACTCAAGGAGGACCACTTCCATCGCGAAGATCACCCCGGCCATCGGGGTATTGAATGATGCTGAAATGGCACTGGCAACGCCCGCCGCTGCCAGGATTCGCAGACGATGGTGGGCAACGCCAGCGTATTGTCCTACCTGACTGGCCGTTCCCGCGCCCAGGTGGATGGCCGGACCTTCTCGTCCGACACTGTGCCCGCTCATCAGAGCGATGGCCGCCGAAAACCACTGCAATATCAGATTGCGCATCGGCAGATAGCCCTGATGTCGCTCCATCCGGATCAGAACATGGGTAACACCCGTTCCGCGGCGATCCGCAGGGATCAGGTAAAACAGAAATATCAGGAAAGCGCCGCCAGCAATAAGCAGCACTGAACGCGTGACAGGGTCCAGGCTCTCATAACTTTCAGCATCTGGCATAGGCAGGAATTCGAGCAGGGGCAGTTCTATTGCCAGTCGGAACAGCGTAATCACTGCTCCGCTCAACAGGCCAGCGATTAATGCCAATCCCGCCAGCCCTATCTGGTTGTCAGACAGTGAAATCAGGTTTTGCCACAATTGCCGCAGAGGAGTCACTGGCTGACTTTTCCTTACCGGTGATGGTGTGAAGCATGCTTAAGAAGGGCTATTATAAGCATCTTTTCGTGCTGAGCGCTGCGTCAGCGCCCATTTTACTCTTTGAGAGGGCTCTCTGTGATCAAAGTCGGCATTGTTGGCGGAACCGGTTATACCGGCGTCGAACTCCTGAGAATTCTGGTTAACCATCCGGATGTGCAGTTGCACGTCATTACTTCGCGAAGTGAAGAAGGCATGCGCGTCGACGAGATGTTTCCGAATCTCCGTGGCCACACTGATCTGCAGTTCAGCGTGCCGGATGCTGCCGTACTCGGTGAGTGTGATGTCGTCTTTTTTGCGACACCTCATGGAGTTGCACACGCACTGGCTGAAGAAATTCTGAATACAGGTGCCCGGGTTATCGACCTGTCGGCGGATTTCCGTATCCAGGACGTCCCCACCTGGGAGAAATGGTACGGTCAGCCGCACGGCGCACCAGGCATTCTGCCTCAGGCGGTCTACGGCCTTCCCGAGGTCAACCGCGATGCGATCCGCGAGGCACGTCTGATCGCTGTTCCCGGCTGTTATCCGACCTCTGTTCAGCTGGGTTACATTCCGCTGCTTGAAAAGGGACTGCTGGCAGACCAGATGCTCATTGCCGACTGCAAATCGGGAGTCAGTGGCGCCGGGCGCGGAGCGAAAGTGGGTTCTCTGCTGTGCGAAACCAGCGAGTCTATGTCAGCTTACGCAGTTGCCGGGCACCGCCACCTGCCTGAAATCCGGCAGGGATTGTCGCGTGCTGCGGGTGGGAAAGACGTCGCTCTGACGTTTGTGCCTCATCTGACGCCTATGATTCGTGGTATTCACTCTACACTGTATGCGCACCTGCCAGATGCCGACATCAGTGAACTGCAGGCTATGTTCGAAGCCCGTTATGCAGATGAGCCATTTGTTGACGTGATGCCGTTGGGCAGTCATCCCGCAACCCGCAGTGTAAAAGGCAGTAATACCTGCCGTCTGGCGCTGCATTATCATGCCGATACCGGGCAGCTGATTATTCTGTCTGTGATCGACAATCTGGTGAAGGGTGCATCGGGTCAGGCGATCCAGAATATGAACATCATGTTCGGGCTGGATGAAGAGGCGGGCCTGCGCCAGGTCGCATTGATGCCTTAAGTCCCCGGACGGACAGAGAGTCAGCTTATGGCAGTGGTTAAAGGTAGTGTCCAGCACGAGCTGGTAATTGTTAAACGCGCACCGGGCTTCCGTTTGTGGCGCTTCTTCTGGCTGCTGGCTCTTATCGCCGGGACAGCAGCGGGTGGATATTTTTACGGCTATTACGACAGCAGGATGCAGGTGCGTAACCTCACTACTGAACGTGATTTTCTTGCCGGGAGTCTGCGTAAGAGTGAACAGACGATTGATGATCTGACGCAGCGTGTCGCCATTCTGGAGAAAGGCGGCGAAGTCGATCGTCGGGCGGCTGAGGATTTTCGTGAAACCGTCCGTCAGCTGAGCGATGAAGTGGCGCGTCTCGAACAGGATGTCGCCTTTTACAAGGGAATCATGGCCCCCGGAAGCGGCGATAAAGGTCTTCGGGTAAGCAAAATTGATATCCTGCCTGCTGAGCGTAGCGATCAGTACAACTACTCTGTGATGCTGACCCAGGTCGTTGATAATACGAGCTACATACAGGGACAGGCAGCCATCAACATTGTGGGTGTCCGTGATGGCGAAAAGGTCGTAGTGCCCTTGCGTGATCTTGACCCGACCATTGAAGGTTTAGGCGTCGTATTCCGGTTCCGGTATTTTCAGGAAATAAAGGGGACACTTACGGTACCCGCTAATTTCATACCTGAACAGATGCAGGTCGTTCTGCAGTCGCAGGGCAGCAATTCACAACGGGTGGAAGAAACCCGTCTCTGGACCTCAGAAGGAGAGGCCTGATGTTTGGCTCAAAAAATGTGGGTGATGTTGATTACGATACTCTGATTTCGGCCAAAACCGAGGTTGTTGGAGACCTTCGTGTCAGCGGTGCTATTCATATCGGTGGCACAGTCAAAGGCAATATCGTCGCAGAAAAAGATACAAAGGCGACGGTTCTGGTCAGCGAGAAAGGCCGTATCGAAGGACAGATAGTTGCACCAAACGTCATTGTTAATGGTGAGGTCGTCGGCGATATTCATGCTTCTGAATACATTGAATTAGCGAAAAAAGCCCGTATTACAGGTGATGTCTACTACAGCTCCATGGAAATGGTGCTCGGAGCACAGGTCACCGGGCAGCTGCATCATGGTAAAGCCGCAGATGCCAGTACCATTAAGCCAGTTGTTGCCACTGATGCCCCACTGGCAAAAGTTGACTGATTCAGTCGGATAAGCAGATAATTCTGAGAGAAATGTTACCGGAATCATCATGACACACGTTGAACAGGCAGAGCCCATTGGCCTCACAGAGGCTGCTGAAGAGAAAATCCGCGAACTTCTCGAGGAGGAAGCGGACGACGAGTTGTGTCTGCGTGTGTTTGTCACCGGTGGCGGGTGTTCTGGTTTCCAGTACGGCTTTACGTTTGATGATGATCGCGCAGAAGATGACGCATTGATTCAGAAAGACGGGGTGCGGGTCCTGATCGATTCACTGAGTTACGGTTACCTGGTGGGCTCGGTTCTGGACTATCAGGAAGGTCTGGAAGGTTCCCGTTTTGCTGTCAGCAATCCCGGTGCTTCTTCAACCTGTGGTTGCGGCTCTTCATTTGCTATCTGACTGTCTCTCCGGGGGTAACATTATGCGTCACCTATTGCTTGCGATTCCCCTGCTGTTTCCTTTATCTGCCTTCGCAGAGGACGACTCTGTAGTTGCCGGGCCTGAAGTGGTGGAAGCGGTTGCTGATGGCACTACTGAAGCTGAGGCTGTTCCTGTTGCCAGTGAGGCCGCGGTCATACCAGTACTTTTTCAGGCCAGGATTCAGGAACACACAGCGGATGAAATGTACACCCTGTTGTCCCGCGCAGAGCGTATTGCCGGAGGGCTGGACGAATACAGCACCCGGGAGCCGATCGCTATGGTACTGCACGGGGATGAAATCGAGCTGTTCAAACGCGAGAACTACCGCGATAACAAAGCCCTGATCGATCTCGCAGCCCGCCTGGACGCGTTTAACATCATTGATGTTAAAGTCTGCACCACCTGGATGTCACAGCGAGGCATTGAGTTGACTGATCTGCCACCTTTTGTCGACAGTGTTTCAACGGGAGACCAGGAAGTGAAACGTCTGCAGAAAGCCGGTTACGCCTTCTTCTGACCTGCGGGGTAGATGCCCCCCAGTATCCTTGCCCCCTCAGCGCCAGTCACTTCCGGAAGGTTACCCGGAAGCCCCTGTAAGGTGCGGTAACCCAGCCAGGCAAAGGCCATGGCCTCCATCCAGTCGGCTGGAACGCCGGCGGTGCAGGTTGCTTCAATATTTATCCCCTTAATATGCGCTTCCAGCCTTGAGAGCAGGTACGTGTTTCTGACACCGCCGCCACAGATCAGTAATCTCTGAACCTGTGCCTGACTGGAACTGATGGCCTGAGCAATGGTAGCTGCCGTTAGTTCCGTCAGTGTCGCCGCAATATCTGCAGGGTGTCTGTCGTCAGGAATGTTCAGAGCGCTGATATTAAAGTACTCGCGGCCTGTGCTCTTAGGGGAGGGCTCAGAGTAATAAGGGTCTTCTAGCCACAAGGTAAGCAGGTCCTGTTGAATCTTACCCTGAGAGGCGAAGTTTCCATCCCTGTCAAAAGGTTCGCCGTTCACCTGCGCGTACCACTCGTCGATCAGGGCGTTGCCCGGGCCCGTATCCCAGCCCGAGATACAGGCTCCCAACAGCGTAATGTTGGCGATGCCCCCCAGGTTGAGCACTGCGGTTCCTTCTTCTGAACCGAACACAAACTGGTGAAAAGCCGGTGCCAGTGGAGCCCCTTGTCCGCCCGCTGCAATATCACGGCGCCGGAAATCGGCAATGCAGGTGATTCCTGTGTGTTCAGCGATGTAAGACGGATCACCAATCTGCCAGCTGAACCCATCGGGTTGAGGGTTGTGTCTCAGGGTGTGGCCGTGGCTGCCGATCAGGCTGATATCGTCAGCACTGATCTGATTGTTATCGAGAAGCAGTCTGACTGCCTCCACAGAAAATTGGGCGATGATCTGATCTGCGCCCATCACCAGCTCTGCTGTCAGTGTCTCAGACGTCGCGAGTGCTTTCAGAAACGTCTGGATGTCAGTCGGGTATTCCAGACAGAACGCATCGATCAGGCGGATACCGCTCTCTGATATTTCGGTCAGGCAGGCATCCATGCCGTCCGCACTGGTGCCAGACATTAAACCGATACAAAGGCTCATTGGCTTGTTTCCTCCGTCGTTACCGCACTGACTTGCGGCAGCGTCGCGTGAAAATCTTCCAGCCAGCCGGTCAGGCGCTGTGCTTCTTTGATGAATGCCGGTTTGTCGGACTGATGAATGGAATCCGCCTTAGGCAGGGACACCTTGAGTGAGTCTCTGTGTACACCATCGACCAGGAATTCATAGTGAAGGTGTGGTCCGGTTGAAGCACCGGTCGTGCCGACGTAGCCAATGATCTGGCCTTGCTTAACATAGCGCCCGACACGGATACCGCGCCCGAACTTACTCATGTGAGCATACTTAGTCTGATAACGCTGGCCATGCTGAATGATCACAACGTTACCATAGCCACCCTGGCGGCTGGCGTAGACAACCTTACCGTCACCTGCAGCCTTAATCGGCGTGCCCGTAGGAGCAGCGTAGTCCGTACCACGGTGAGCGCGGATCGTGTTAAGAATAGGGTGTTTCCGGTTCGGATTAAAACGCGAGCTGATGCGGAAATAATCAATCGGATTGCGCAGGAAGGCTTTCCGCATACTGGTGCCTTCCGGGGTATAGTAATTGGAGATGCCCTTGTCATCGACATAGCGAACGGCGGTCAGTTCTCTGCCCTGATTGTTAAACCGGGCGATCAGGATATCTCCGTCGCCGATTTTGTTTCCATCAAGCTGTACTTCCTCATAGATAAGGCTGAAGGAGTCGCCTTTGCGTATATCCAGTGCGAAGTCGATATCCCAGCCGAAGATCGCCGCCAGCTGAAACAACACCTGTTCCGGAATTCCGGCCTGGCCGCCGTCATAGAACAACGAATTGTCGATGGTCGCAGTGGCAAAGCGCGGTACGTGATCGGCAACACGTTCGGACAATTCATACTGGATGCTGCCGTCGTCCGCCCGGGTGATGATGTGGCGGGCCAGTGGCGAGATTTCTATTTCAAGGTGGGTGATATGGTTGTCTGCCGTCCTGGCCCAGCGGATCTTCTGACCGATCTGAAGTTTGATTGCGTCACGGGGAACAGCGGCTGCGACTTCAATCACATCGGCGGCGCTGAGGTTTTCGCGGCTGAACACCGCAGACAGACTGTCACCGCTGCGTACCCGGGCTTCTTCCCAATTGATCTCAGGTTCCGGCGGAGAGAGCATCTCAGGGTCAGAATCCGGCAGATCGATAACGAATGTCTGTTGCTTAGTAATAATGCTCTCTGATGAAGGCCAGAGAGCCGCAATAAGAATCAGCAGGACCAGAGCGCCTGCACCTATCAGGTGCTTCGCCGGGAAGTACTGCATCTGCCCAGGCAGAGCCATCAATATATGTTCCTGTAAAAAATCATAACCGCGAAGTGTAAACAATCAGGAGGCATTTTACCCGGTGCGCTTGATTTTGCACCTTGATCAGGTAATGTTCAGCACCCTTCAGAACTTCAACTTCAATGAGAGCCCTCATGACAGCTGCATTATTAGCCGATCTTAAAGCCCGTGGTCTGCTGAACCAGGTGACCGCCGACGATGAACTGATTAACCATCTGGAAACTGGCTCTCGTACACTGTATTGCGGATTTGACCCTACTGCAGATTCACTGCATCTCGGACATCTGGTTCCGCTGCTGGTTCTCACTCGTTTTCAGAATGCGGGTCATAAGCCTGTCGCGCTTGTTGGTGGTGCCACCGGTCTGATCGGTGACCCGAGCTTCAAAGCCGCTGAGCGGCAACTGAATACACCAGATATTGTTGCTGGCTGGGCCGACAAGATCCGCAACCAGGTCAGTCAGTTCATTAAATTTGATGGCGTTGAGAATGCCGCAGTGGTGGTGAACAACCTCGACTGGGCAGGAGAAATGAATGTGCTCGATTTCCTGCGGGACGTTGGTAAGCACTTCTCCGTGAACGCGATGATCAATAAAGAGTCTGTTCAGCAGCGCCTTAATCGTGAAGGTGCTGGTATCTCCTTCACTGAGTTCTCCTATGCTCTGCTGCAGGGGATGGACTTTGCTGAACTTAATCGTCGTCACAACTGTACCCTGCAGGTGGGCGGATCAGACCAGTGGGGCAACATCGTTTGCGGTATCGAGCTTTCCCGTCGCCAGAACGGAGCGCAGACATTCGGACTGACCGTGCCTCTGGTGACAAAAGCTGATGGCACTAAATTTGGTAAAACAGAATCTGGTGCAGTCTGGCTGGACCCGGCAAAGACGTCTCCGTACGCCTTCTATCAGTTCTGGATGAATACCGCAGATGCTGATGCCTATAAGTTCCTGCGTTATTTCACTTTCCTGCCAGTAGAGAAGATCGCAGAGATTGAAGCTCATGATGCCTCAATTGAGGGGCGCAAGACTGCTCAGCCGATTCTTGCTGAAGAGGTCACGCGCATGGTGCATGGTGATGAGGCTCTGGCATCAGCCCGCCGCATTACCGCAGCATTGTTTTCTGGCGATCTTACCGAACTGTCGGAGCAGGAGCTGGAACAGATAAAGCAGGATGGCCTGCCATCCAGCGATCTCGATAATACTGCGCTCTCTGATATGCCGCTGACGTCTATTCTGTCGGATGCCGGTATGGGACA
This sequence comes from uncultured Thalassolituus sp., assembly GCF_950066645.1. GTDB lineage: Bacteria > Pseudomonadota > Gammaproteobacteria > Pseudomonadales > Oceanobacteraceae > Thalassolituus. The sequence continues at coordinate 93,426 of NZ_CATMFB010000015.1, forward strand.
GGGCAAGCAGGTAAAAGATGCATTGGGACGTAACGCAGTATTTGTTAACGGGACTCCATACGGAATGGACGCACTGATGCAGGGAGTCGATATTTTTGCGGACGATAAGGCGCTGTTCGGGCGTTTCTTTATGGTCAAGCTGGGTAAGAAAAAGCATCACCTTTTTGAGCTGAAAAAATAAGTTCAGAAAAGTTGTTGACGGCGCAGAAAGGATCTCTATAATGCGCGGCTCCTGAGTTGAGACGGCGCTTCGAAAGCAACGAAAAACTTAAGGAAAACAAGGGGTTGACAAGAGTTTAAACGACTTTATAATGCGCCCCGCTCTGAAGCGAACAGTACGCTGCAAGCTAAAGAGAAAAGCGGTTGACATTGAGATGATGATCATTAAAATGCGCAGCCCGCTCTGAGAGAAAAGGCTTCAGCCTAAGCGATCAGAAAAAAAGTGGTTGACTTCAAAAACGAAATGTTTAGAATGCGCAGCCCGCTTCGAGTGAAACGAAGCTAAGTTCTTTAACAATTGATTTAGACAATTACGTGTGGGTGCTTACTGAGATGGCGTGGAGACACAAAATTTCAAGTAAGAACTCGTCGAAAATTCATTTACGTGAAT
>NZ_CATMFB010000016.1 GCF_950066645.1 uncultured Thalassolituus sp.
TGATGGGAGAAGATGGTAATGAGTCAAGACGGCGTGAATAAGGCCCGGCGTACTCTGCTGGTCGGCGCGACTGCCGGTGTCGGTGCTGTCGGTGCTGGCTTCCTCGCAGTCCCCTTCGTTAAGTCCTGGATGCCCAGTGAGAAAGCGAAGGCTGCAGGTGCACCAGCGAAGGTAGATATCAGCAAGATCGAGCCTGGTGCGATGCTGACTGCAGAATGGCGTGGCAAGCCTGTGTACGTTGCCCGTCGTACAGAAGAGACCCTTAAGAATCTCGAAACTCTGGCTGGTCGTCTGAAAGATCCAGAGAACGGTAACAAAGCTCAGCAGCCTGAGTATGCTGACAACCTGTACCGCTCCCGCAAATCTGATGTGATCGTACTGCTGGGTGTTTGTACGCACCTCGGTTGTGCACCGAAGTACTTCCCTGAAGTAAAACCTGAGCCGTTCGACCCGAACTGGCAGGGTGGTTGGTTCTGCCCATGTCACGGTTCACGTTTCGACCTGTCCGGCCGTGTTTTCAACGGCTCTCCTGCGTCTGACAACCTGATTGTTCCTCCATACTCCTACGAGGGTGAGAACGTTGTTGTCGTTGGTGTTGATGAGGAGAATGCATAATGAGTCAGAACACTAACAAAATCATGGCCTGGATCGATGACCGCCTGCCGGTAACCCAGACCTATGAAAAGCATATGTCTAAGTACTATGCTCCGAAGAACTTCAACTTCTGGTACTTCTTCGGCGTACTGTCCATGCTCATGCTGGTAAACCAGATTCTGACTGGTATCTGGCTGACCATGCAGTTCACACCTAGCGCTGAAGCTGCCTTCGCGTCTGTTGAATACATCATGCGTGACGTTGAGTGGGGCTGGCTGATCCGCTACATGCACTCCACCGGCGCGACCTTCTTCTTTGTTGCGGTATACCTGCACATGATGCGTGCGATCCTGTACGGATCCTACCAGAAGCCACGTGAGCTGATCTGGATCTTTGGTATGCTGATTTACCTGGCTCTGATGGCGGAAGCCTTCATGGGTTACGTACTGCCATGGGGCCAGATGTCCTACTGGGGTGCGCAGGTAATTATTTCCCTGTTCTCTGTTATGCCATATGGCGACCTGCTGACTGAGTGGATCCGTGGTGACTTCCTGATTTCAGGCGCTACCCTGAACCGCTTCTTTGCACTGCACGTAGTTGCTGTACCTCTGGTGATTGTTGCCCTCGTTGTTATGCACCTGCTGGCGCTGCACGAAGTAGGTTCTAACAACCCAGATGGCGTTGATATCAAGAAACACAAAGACGAAAACGGCAAGCCACTTGATGGCATCCCGTTCCACCCTTACTACACCGTGCACGATCTGGTGGGTATTGTGGTCTTCCTGATGGTGTTCTGTACTGTGCTGTTCTTCTTCCCGGAAGGTAACGGCTTCATGCTGGAATACGCTAACTTCGAACCTGCGAACGGTCTGAAGACGCCAGAGCACATTGCTCCTGTATGGTACTTCGGTGCGTTCTACGCCATTCTGCGTGCGGTTCCGGATAAGCTTCTGGGTGTAATCGCCATGGGTGCTGCTATCGCTGTACTGTTCGTACTGCCTTGGCTGGATCGTAGCCCAGTACGTAGCTGGCGCTACAAAGGTCTGCCAAGCAAGATCTATATCGTGATCTTCGGCTTCAACTTTGCACTGTTAACCTGGCTGGGCACTCAGCCTGCTACAGAACTGCTGACGTTGATTGCTCAGATCGCATCTGTGATCTACTTCGGTTGGTTTGCATTCCTCGTCATCTCTCCGATGATCGAGAAAACCAAGCCAGTTCCTGAGCGCGTAACCGGAGGCCACTAAGATGACATTGGGCATGAAAAAGATATTTGCACTGGTTGCTGCCTTCTTCCCAGCGGTAGCACTGGCAGCTGGCGGCAATGTACACCTGGACGAGCACCTGACTGACCTGCGTGACACTGCGTCGCTGCAGCGTGGTGCTCAGACCTTCGCTAACTACTGTATGGGCTGTCACTCAATGGAGCACGCCCGTTACAACCGCGTAGCGAAAGACCTTGGTATTCCTGAAGAAATGATGATGGAAAATCTGGTGTTTGCCGATAAGAAGTTCGGTGACCTGATGACCATCGCGATGGATCAGACTGACTCTAAGCGTTGGTTTGGTGCAACGCCTCCGGATCTGACGCTGGTTGCTCGTGTACGCCGTCCAGACTGGCTGTATACCTACCTGCGTAGCTTCTACGAAGATAACAGCCGTCCATGGGGCGTAAACAACGTTGTGTTCAAAGACGTTGGTATGCCACACGTTCTGGCTGGCCTTCAGGGCCTTCAGGTTAAAGGCACTGCTCAGGTTGCGGTTGGTTTTGATACCCTGACTGGTCAGGAAATCCTGGAAGAACACCACGATGTACTGTACATCGAAGAAGAAGGTCAGCTGTCTGTTGAAGAATACGACAAGCTGGTATTCGACCTGGTGAACTTTATGGTTTACATGGCAGAGCCTATTGCCCTGGAGCGTGAGCGCCTGGGTTGGTGGGTACTCCTGTTCCTGGCGATCTTCTTTGTTCCTGTATACTTCCTGAACAAAGAATTCTGGCGCGACGTTAAGTAAGAAATTTCTTACGCGTCAGAAGCATAGCCCGGCCGTGTGAAAGCGGTCGGGCTGTATTCGTTTTTCGGGTTTGCCTAAAAGATTCTGAATTCACTAAGAGAGGAAACTATGGGAGTTGTAGCCAAGCGCTCTTCCATGACGTTTTTGTCCGACGCTGCTGATCATTACAGCCACCGCGTCCGTATCGTTCTCGCTGAGAAAGGCGTCACTGTTGATATCCACGATATTGACCCGGACAACATGCCAGAGGAACTGGCTGATCTGAACCCATACAACTCACTGCCAACCCTGGTTGACCGTGAGCTGGTTCTGTATGAACCAAATATTATGATGGAATACCTCGACGAGCGTTTCCCGCACCCGCCACTGCTCCCAGTGTACCCGGTTGCCCGTGCGCAGAGTCGTCTGTGGATGCACCGTATCGAAAAAGACTGGTGCGGTCTGGTAGAAACCATCATGTCAGGCAAAGTTAAAGAAGCAGAAAAAGCGCGTAAGGAGCTGACCGACAGCCTGGTTGCAACTGCGCCTATCTTTACTGAAATGCCATTTTTCATGAGCGAAGAATTCTCTATCGTTGACTGCTGCGTTGCTCCGATTCTGTGGCGTCTGCCAGTACTGGGCATTGAACTGCCAGAGAAGCAGTGCAAGCCACTGACTCAGTACATGGAGCGACTGTTTGATCGTGAAAGCTTCCAGGCTTCTCTGTCCGAAGCAGAGCGCGAGATGCGCGACTGATGGCTGATAAAATGACACCCAGCCGCCCGTATCTGATGCGGGCGCTGAACGAATGGATACTCGACAATGACTGCACGCCCTACGTGCTCGTTGATGCCGGTCTGCCAGGCGTACAGGTTCCACAGGATTACGTGAATAACGGTCAGATCGTGCTGAATATCAGCCCTTCTGCAGTTCGTGATCTGTTAATGAACCAGGATGGGCTGTCATTTAATGCACGTTTTGGCGGCGTTCCGATGGATGTCTATGTCCCTTTGGTCGCTATCCTTGCGATATACGCCAAAGAGAATGGTCAGGGCATGGTGTTCGGTTCTGAGGCGGGTGCCCCTAACCCGGATGATACACCTCCGCCGCCTAAGTCAGTGAAAAAAGCACCGGCTGAAAAGCCCGCTGGCCCCCGGCCATCACTGAAAGTCGTGAAATAAAAGAACCGCCTAAGGGCGGTTTTTTCATACAAGGAATGGCCAATGGAAGTAGTTGCCTCACTCAGAGACTTTTTTCGCATGCTATCGGATGGCTTATCGGGCTTGTTAGCACGGTTTCTCATCATCCTGCCTTTTATCGTGTTACTGGAGGTGGGTCGATATTATTTCCCTGGAAATCACTACGGACTAGCTGCAGTCGAGCTGATTATCTCTTCTGTGTTCCTTTTGATTCTCGTGCACTATCTACTTGTGGCTTCAGGCATACAAAGCCACTTGTCTTTTGGTCGTTGTATCACCTTTATATTTGCCTATACATTAGTCAGCTTGATAGCTAGTTTCGGATTCTTACTCTTTTTTATCCCTGGCTTGTTGATTATGGCTGCTTCAGTTCTCGTCCCTGTGCTGGTTTTGTCTGAGAGGGCGGGTCCCATTGAGGCTGTTGGCAATAGTGTCGTAGCATTTAAAGGCACATATCCAAAGTTCTTTTTACTAATAATGATTTTGTGGGGAAGTGCCTTCCTCGGCGGCATCGCCCTCGGTTTTGTGCTCACTAAGCTCGGCGTTGATGATGATGTTGTAGAGACTGTGTCTCGGTCATTGGAGTGGATTGGCTGTATGTTCAATGCTGTAATCTGTGTTTCGTTGTATCAAAAAGCGCTGATGTATAGAGGTGTTGAGTCCCTTGCTCAATGGTATGAGAGCCAAAGAAGTGGAGGCTAGTCCGGATTTTTTCGGCACTCTTCGGCGCGTTGAGAACTATGCCCGCCTGATGGATGCTCGGTTCAGGGTACCTTTTACACCTTTTACGGTAGGTGTGGATGGACTGATTGGCCTTCTTCCCGGGGTTGGCGACGCTGTATCTTTTGTTCTTGCCCTGTATCCATTGTTTGAAGCAAAGCGCATGAAAGTTGGTCGCGAGCTGATGATACGGATGTTTCTGAATATTGTGATTGATACTGTGATTGGCAGTATTCCCCTGATTGGCGATCTGTTTGATATTGGCTTTAAAGCGAATATCCGGAACGCCAATTTGCTCAAAGAGTGGGCTGAAAAGCAGAGCAATGATGGCAGCTAGCCGTTTCAGGGCTGCACTGAACACACTCGCTGGGTTCCCGCGTTCGTGGGAATGACAGATTGAAGGCACGCCCAGGAGCCTTATCTGTACTCGTGACTGTGGATAAAAACCCGTCATCCTCGCGAATGCGGGGAACCATCATTGTTGGGGCGCCATGTAGGAGGCGTTTAATTCCGCAGGAATTAACGGCGAGCACCTTCGCCGCCAGCCTACGCATCAAACTAACTCGATAATTACTCCGTAAAACAGCACCAGAAATCCACCGATCTCTGCGGCGATCAGCGTCCACATATACACGGGAATCGACTTGTGGATGAAGCCCGCTTTCTCGCCGTCAGCCAGCCGCAATTGATTGCGGGTATCCTGTTTAATTCCGTGCACGAAGTAACTGATTACTGCAGTGGCAAAATAGCCAACGAGAAGAATCACTGACAGCATTTCCAGCCAGTCAGACAGCTGACTGATCAGTACGAATTGATAGATCAATATGCAGGCAAAGGCATACATGAGTGAAGCCCGGTGGCAGATATCAATATAAATATGCGCCCGACCCTGTGGTGACACCATGATCTGTTGATATTTGATCACGCCGGTGAGCAGGCCGAAAAGGAAAAAAACGCCAGCGGAAATGAGTGAAAGTGCAGATGCCATGGTTATGAGCTCTTCATTTCAGAAAGAGTAAAGTAGATGGAGAGACAGGTAATTCCCGTAATCATTGCTTCGCACTCTTCTGTAATTAATAGCGAACATCGGGAAGTCCTCCTTCGAACTGAATAGAACACCCGTAGTTAAATAAGATGCACCGGACAAGTCAAACTTGCTACTGGTATTGTCATTTTCACATGTTGAGCACTGATTCTGAGGGCGTGAAATATTGATCAGATTGGTCCCGATCCCATACGAAATGCCGATAGTGTTATTAATATGGTAGGTCAGACTGCTTTCGATGTTCAGTAGCCATCCCTGAATGCTGTTGTCATAACGGTCGGAGCCAGACACCAGGGACGGTCTCATGCTGAAGGCAATGTCGAATGACTTTCCCATGGTGAGAACGCGTGTTGCATCAAATCCGATAGAGACCAGGCCTTGCTCCAGTCCTTCTTCCCGTGCTTTGGATTCGCTGAGAATCATGTAGTGAGCAAACAGGCCGGCACGTCCGAATTCTGGGCCCGCTTCGGTTTCGTCCGAATGAGTTAGTGGTACCTGTGCGAGTAAAATCAGGGCTAAAGCAGGTCTTAGTGACATCAACATATATCCATATAAAGATTATGGCTCCAGCTTTCGGGCCATTCGGTATTTTTCGGCTAACTGCCTCGACAGATCCCTGGCGTCAGCGCATTGTTCGTACCATTCTATGACTCCTGCAATAGAACAGATAGATTTAAGGTGAAAGCGCCCTTTAAGGATACGTCGCTTTGCTATTGCCATATCGAGAAGTTCATCTGCCTTTGCTGAATCGCCATGTTTCCGCCAATATGCTGACTGCCATGCCAGGATTTCAGCGGATCGTTTTTCAATTTTTGACTGTAGTTCAATAGAAAGTTCGTAGGCTACGCTCTCGTCAAGACGATGCTTGTATATGAGCTGCCATATCCCTTCAAGCTGATACGGGTGTTCTTTTACCCATAGTAGTTCTTGTGCGGTTACTTCCTGATTGCTAAGGACCTTTCGATTGAAATTGTTAGTGGTCTCATATTGAGAGTTTACGAGGTATGCAAACGAGAGAAATATAACTATCAGTACGGTAAGTAACGGCGAGGTCTGACTGTATTCGTTCGATTTCTTTTTTGTTGCTGATATGGCTATGGCCAGCATCGGGATGAACAGAAACAACGAAGATGGCTCATGGAGAGTGGTAGACAGCATGCTTTGGATAAAAAAGATGCCAAAGGCCATTACCCAGTAAATTGACAGATGATCCTTCCCTTTCAATCCGTTATCTATAATTAAGCAGAGTCCTCTGACGCCCATCCAGATTAGCCAGGCTACGGCGATGGTAGCGGCTGGCCACCCCCAGTTCAGAGCAAATTCCAGGAGTGTGTTGTGTGGGGCTTGCCCAAAAGGGAAAGGGCTCATGTAATAGTAGGAATCTGGGCCACCACCAAACCAGGGTTGGGTCTTCATCTGCTCCAGTACGGCAATCCAGATATCTGACCGTCCACTGGTGAAGTCGTTGCCTTGATAAGAAATGGTAGATCCAAGAAACCGCCAGATGCCTTCCCAACCATCCATTTCGGTGTCTGGTGTCATCGATATTGCAGTATAGACACTCAGGGCCACCGTAAAAACGATAGTTGTCACATAACCGTGTTGGTTCCTGTGTAGCCACATGAGAGTAACTACGCCCAGTAATGCGCAACAGGTAGAAGTGCGACCCGCCGCAAACAACAATGTTACGAGCGATGCATAGAGCGAGATCAGTCCATAAGTGCGGCTCAGGATACTTCTTCTGGAAATGAAATATGCACTTATAACCGCAGCCGCGGCAGCCGTGTCTCCCATGTGGCGGATATTGGTGTAAATCCCAGCGCCGTCCATCCAGTCTATCTGACTCAACGACTCTGGAGTGAGGAATTTAATCAGAAGCAACAACCATGTGATGTTGATCGCTACCAGATAAGATGCCGTGAAAGCGACCAAGCCTCTGTTGGATTTTGAGAAGTAAGAGCAAAATAGCCAGGCGTTTATAACAGTGATGATAATTTCATTCTGTCGGTAGATTCCGGCATATGGGTGATCGCTCAGGAAAATGGCTACGCTGGATAGTATCAGCCATAGAGCACCGGCGATCGACCAGACGCCGGTATTTAATGTGACTCTGAATTTTAAAAGCAGAAGTAACCATCCCGCCAGAATAACCTGTAGGCTCATGACGGTCGTTCGGGCTTCAGACCTGGCGGGCGTTTCTGAAAATTGATATGCCAGAAGTGCAATAGCAAACAGCAGCCCCATAGCGACAGGCGAAAGATCACGCCCAATCGTTAGCCAGCGGCGTAAGTCCTCATTGAAACAGCCTCTGATTGCAGACCTGTAATTATTTGGCATCGTCTTTTTTCGAAGCGGTGTAGTTCACTGGAAACATCCTGTTCAGAGCTTCTCTTTAAAGTGTTATCTGACAACTTCGAGAATATCAATTTACTGCAGGATAACAATCACTTTGGTGCTTGATAGTGAGTACTCACAACAGGAGGCGTTCTGAGCATGCGGACGGCCTGTCATCCCCGCGAAGGCGGCGAACTAAAAGACAATACGCTGGATTTCCACTTTCGTGGGAATGACGGTAGAGAGTAAAGGCATGCTCTACGACCAAAACCCGGTAGAATAGACCGTGTTAGTCAATGAACACGATGCCACTGGAACCCATATGAAATTCAAAGTCGACTTCGATACCGCTACTGCCGATGGCATTAAAACCCTTTGGGATCTTCCGGCTGATGCCAGACTGCTCGATATCACGCCCATGGGCGATGCCTTCTTTGAGCTGCCAGACGGTGAGTTTGTGATGGTGTCTGTCACCGACGGCGGTGTGCAGAACGTTACCGAAGAGATCAACGAGTTCGGTTTGCCACCGGTCGATTTCGCCCTCGGCGACGAGTGGTACCACCTGGATGCTCAGACCGCATTGTCAGAGGCGGGCATGACCCTGACCGCTAACGAATGCTTTGGGTTCACGAAGCCTCTGTTTCAGGGCGGAGAATACTCCGCAGGGAATATCGCAGTGATGGATATTCTGGAGTATCACAAGTGGGTGCGTGAGAGTCTGGCTGCTGGTTCTTGATAGATAGCTGGTACAGTTTGTGGTTGAGTCTATTTCGGTCTTTTCTCGGAAATTTTTTCTGGCGTTGCAGGCGTTATCCTGAAGGAATAGTTTATGGATACCACACTGGATCCTATCTTTGCAGGGCTAAGCGTAAGAAAAGGGTATTCCTCGATCATTCTTCTTGTCCTTTTGTATGGAAGTGTTCTACATAGAAATTCCATGTAATGTTGTGAAAGAGTAATAACTTCGAGAATGGGTGAAGTCTTAATTTTATAATCGAAACACGGGATTCACTTTAAGAAATACTGATTGCAATATTTTTATTTTAAGATCGACATTTTATTACTTCTGAAGTTTATAGGCCTGAGTTCATTTTTCAAGATAGTGTCTGAGGTAATTTATTGTATTTTTATTGGTGTTTACGTCCATGGCTAGCCCATTATCGGTCATGCATACCTTAACGGAATCTATGCTTGTCAGTATGGCGGAAAGTTGGCCGCAAGCTTTATAATCTTCTGATAATGGTATGACATGAAATTCATTTTCTTGCTGGAGAATACCTTCGATTAGTTCTATTACCTTGTGTGAATCAATATAGCTGTTGCCATTTCTTATTTGATGTACTCGTTCTATTAGAGCATTAATAAACTCTTCATTGTTCTCGAATCCGGAAAGTCTTTCGATTTCAGATTCTAACTTCGCTATTTTGGTTTTACTTTTTTGGGTTAGGTCATCAAAAGATCTTTGTAATTGTTTGGATCTTTCTGATTCATTATTACTATCCTTCTTTAATTTTTCATTTATATTGGTTAACGCTTCGAAATTTTCTTCTAGTTTTGCGTAATCCTGTGGTGTCCAGTCCCTGAACTTATTCAGCTTTTCGTGTAATCCCCTTATGACTTCCTTGGATTCTATGTATTTCGACTCCATTTCTTCGTATTCTTTATTGCTCTTATATCTTAGTTTTTCAAAAATGGCTGCAATCCTGATGTGTAACCAATTAGAGGTGCTCCAAATCAAAACTGCAGCGACTTGCGCCAGTCCATATAGTGCGAGCATGCCTAAAGAGTAGGATATCACTTTCACTGCGAAGGCAAACCATCTCCATGGACCCGGGTCGTACAGGCTCTTGAGTGCTAACTCTATTGTCTTCCAGTCATTAGAAAGAAATATTTGGCCAAGGGTCTCTGCTTTGAAATAGATCGAGAAAAAAACTACAAATAGAGTAAACGGAGTATAAAGCTTTGATGGGTTAGTCAGATTTGACTCGTTCAGTGTTTTCTTGATGCTTTCGGGAATGTCCATATCCAAACTCCTGCGATGTTGCTGTCTACACTACCATTTTAGAAACAGCCTTCCAAAACAAAAACGGGAGCCGTAGCTCCCGTTTTTATTACTTAAGAATCAGCCCAGTTCCTCAAGCTTCTTCTTCAGCACTTCCATCACCACTTGCGGGTTTACACCAGCGGCAGCTTTACGCGTCAGGCCGATAAATGGCCCCATGGCTTTGCCGCGTTTTTCAACCGGAGTGGCCAGGTAGCCTTCGACCAGTTTCGGGTTGTCTGCCAGTACTTTGGCAACGATTTCTTCAATCGTGCCGGTATCCGATACCTGTTTCAGGCCCAGTGAGTCGACAAGCCCGTCGACATCATCACCTTTGCCGTCGATCAGCGCGTTAAAGACTTCTTTAGCGCCGCCGTTGTTGAGAGTGCTGTCTTTGATCAGCTGCAGGATGCGGCCGAGCTGTTCAGCGGTGATGCTCAGTTCACCGATGCTGATTTCGAGGCGGTTAAGCGCGGCAGATACGTCGCCCTGAACCCAGTTAGCTGCCAGCTTGTAGTCGCTTGCGGCTTTGGCGGCGGTTTCGAAGAAATCGGCCAGCTCGCGGTTAGCCGCCAGTACACCGGCGTCGGTGGCTGACAGGCCATGTTCAGACTCAAAGCGCGTGCGCTTGGCGTTCGGCAGTTCTGGCAGTGTGGCGGCTACGGCGTCTACGTAGTCCTGATCAATAATGACCGGTAGCAGATCCGGACATGGGAAGTAGCGGTAGTCGTTCTCTACTTCTTTTGAGCGCATGGCACGGGTTTCGTTTTTGTCTGCATCGTACAGGCGGGTTTCCTGCAGGATCTTGCCACCGTCTTCGAGGATATCCATCTGACGCTCGATTTCGGCGTTAATTGCGCGCTCTACATTACGGAAGCTGTTGACGTTTTTGATCTCGGTACGGGTACCGAATTCTTCCTGGCCTTTTGGACGCAGGGATACGTTACAGTCACATCGCATGGAGCCCTGAGACAGATCACCGTCACAGATGCCCAGATAGGTGACGATGCTGTGCATCTTTTTAAAGTACGCGGCGGCTTCTTTCGCGGTGCGCATTTCTGGCTCAGATACGATTTCAATCAGCGGCGTACCGGCACGGTTAAGGTCGATACCGGACATGCCGTCGAACCCTTCGTGTACTGATTTACCGGCGTCTTCTTCAAGGTGCGCACGGGTGACGTTAATGCGTTTGGTTTCACCGTTATCAAGTTCGATCTCGATGTGGCCCATGCCCACAATAGGATGATGCAGCTGGGTCGTCTGGTAGCCTTTAGGTGAATCCGGGTAGAAATAGTTTTTCCGGTCGAAGACGCTTTTCAGACCAATTTCAGCATCAATCGCGAGGCCGAATTTCACGGCCATGCGCAGAGCGTCTTCATTAAAGACAGGCAGTACGCCCGGCAGACCGAGGTCTACCGCGCAGGCCTGAGTGTTGGCATCAGCACCGTAAGCGGTGGAGGCGCCAGAAAAGATTTTCGATTTGGTGGCCAGCTGAGCATGGATCTCAAGGCCGATAACAACTTCCCATTCCATTATGCTGCTCCTCAGATGTCCGCCGGGGTTTTCAGGTGCCAGTCAGTTGCCTGCTGGAATTTATGCGCTGCGTTGAGCAGGCGGCCTTCATCGAAGAAGTTGCCGATCAGTTGCAGACCCACAGGCAGATTGTTCACCTGACCACATGGCACCGACATGCCCGGCAGACCTGCCAGGTTGAGGGCGATGGTGAAAATGTCTTCAAGGTACATTTCTACCGGATCGGAGGTTTTCTCACCGCGCTTAAATGCCGGTGTCGGGGTCACAGGCCCCATGATTACATCAACATCATTAAAGGCGTTGGTGAAATCGTTGCGGATCAGGCGACGAACCTGCTGCGCTTTTTTGTAATAGGCATCGTAGAAGCCGGCAGACAGAGCGTAAGAACCAATCATGATGCGGCGTTTTACTTCGTTGCCGAAGCCTTCGCCACGGGAGCGGCAGTAGAGGTCTTCAACGTCTTTCGGATCTTCACAGCGGTAACCGAAACGCACACCGTCCATACGGGACAGGTTGGCGGAACACTCGGAAGGCGCGATGACGTAGTAAGCAGGAATCGCCAGGTGAGTATTCGGCAGTGAAATTTCTTTCACTTTCGCGCCCATTTTTTCGTACTCAGCGATGGCGTTACGCACCTGTTGCTGCATGTCGGCAGACAGGTCGTCGCGGAAGTACTCTTTTGGCAGACCAATGGTCATGCCTTCGATGCTGTTGTCGAGCGAGCTGGTGTAATCGGGTACTTCGCGATCAACCGAGGTTGAATCTTTCGGATCGAAGCCCGCCATGACGTTCATCATCAGCGCGGCATCTTCTGCCGTACGGGTAATGGTGCCTGCCTGGTCGAGGCTGGAGGCGTAGGCAATCATGCCCCAGCGTGAAATGCGGCCGTAGGTCGGCTTCAGACCAGTGACGCCACACAGAGCGGCCGGCTGACGGATAGAACCACCGGTGTCGGTCGCGGTCGCGCCCGGTACCAGGCGTGCGGCCACGGCAGCGGCAGAGCCACCGGAAGAACCACCCGGTACGCGCTCTTTATCCCATGGGTTGGCCACGGGGCCGAAGAACGAGCTTTCGTTGGACGAGCCCATGGCGAATTCGTCCATGTTCAGTTTGCCCAGTGATACCGCACCTGCGTCGTTGAATTTACTGACCACAGTGGCGTCGTAAGGTGCTTCAAAATTGCTCAGCATTTTTGAACCACAGGTCGTCAGTACGCCGTTGGTGCAGAAGATATCCTTATGCGCGATCGGTACGCCGGTCCAGGCGTCGGCATTTCCGGCAGCACGACGTTCGTCAGCGGCTTTGGCCTGTGCCAGCGCCTGCTCGTCAGTGACGGTAATAAAGCTGTTGATGTCGCCATCGAGCTGCTTAACGCGGTTAAGCAGGTCTGTCGTCAGTTCGGTACTTGAGTACTCGCCCGATGCAAGATCGCGGGAGATTTCGGCAATGGTTTTGTTGTGCATGTCTGTGTCCTGACTCGGTGCCGCTTATTCCACTACGCGTGGCACAAGGTAGTGACCCTGATCCACGGCTGGTGCGATTTTCTGGAAATGTTCGCGCTGATTTTCTTCGGTAACAACGTCAGCACGCAGACGCTGAACGGCGTCGAGTGGATGGGCCATCGGTTCGATGCCGGAGGTATCCACGGCCGACAGTTGGTCCACCAGGTCGAGAATATTACTCAGGTTGGTCTGATAATCTGCGATCTGATTTTCATCGAGTTGCAGGCGCGCCAGGCTGGCAATTTTGCGTACCTGATCCTGTTCCAGAGCCATGGGCTTACTCCATTGAATACAAGCTTATATATAAGTGGGCGAGCCTAACATAAATGTCCCTTGCCCTAAATCCCCGCCGTTGCTAGAGTTACGGCAATTTTTTGCCATATTTTGTTTACGGGAACTCGGTGGATGTTTAAAAAGCTTCGCGGTCTGTTCTCCAGTGATCTTTCGATTGACCTGGGTACTGCTAACACGCTGATCTACATGCGTGACAAAGGAATTGTACTGAACGAACCGTCTGTGGTGGCCATCCGCATTCAGCCAAACGGAAAATCCGTCCAGGCCGTTGGTGCCGAAGCTAAGCGTATGCTTGGCAGGACGCCGGGGAATATTCAGGCGATCCGTCCTCTGAAAGACGGTGTGATTGCTGATTTTGAAGTCACTGAGAAAATGCTGCAGTACTTCATCAAGCAGGTGCACGAGCGCAGCCTGATGCCACCAAGCCCCCGCGTGGTGGTCTGTGTGCCGTTCCAGGCAACCAAAGTTGAGCGCCGGGCCATCCGTGATTCAGTGATCAATGCTGGCGCCAGCAAAGCGTATCTTATTTATGAGCCTATGGCGGCAGCCATCGGTGCAGGCCTGCCGGTTGATGAAGCCCGCGGTTCTATGGTCGTTGATATCGGTGGTGGTACTACTGAGATTGCGATCATCTCTCTGAGTGGTGTGGTATACGCAGAATCCGTCAAAGTTGGTGGTGACCGTTTTGACGAAGCCATTGTGGCTTATGTGCGCAAGCATTACGGCAGCCTGATTGGTGAAGCCACGGCAGAGCGCATCAAGCAGGAAATCGGTACCGCTTATCCTGGCGGTGAAGTGCGTGAAATCGACGTGCGTGGCCGTAACCTGGCTGAGGGTATTCCGCGCAGCTTCACGCTGAACTCTAACGAAGTTCTTGAGGCGCTGCAGGAGTCACTGGCTGCGATTGTCCAGGCCGTGAAAGGTGCGCTGGAACAGTCTCCACCAGAGCTGTCTTCTGACGTTGCTGAGCGCGGTATGGTATTGACCGGTGGTGGTGCGTTGTTGCGTGACCTCGACAAACTGCTGAGCGAAGAAACTGGCTTGCCAGTGATCGTCGCAGAAGATCCGCTGACCTGCGTAGCGCGTGGCGGTGGTCGCTTCCTTGAGACAGCGACCGAACAGCAGCTGGAAATGCTCGCACTGGAGTGACCGGTGCCGAACTACTGGATCGTAAAGAAGGAGCCGGAAGGCTCCTTTTTTGTTGGAATGAGCCTGACGCTTTTACACCTGACGTTGCTTTGCGCAGGGCAGGTCAGCAGGTATAGTTGATCTTTTATTCATCATTGTTGGGATACGACCATTAAATCGCAGTTTCAGATGCACCCGTTACAGGGACAGCGCGTGGCGGTCATTGTGGTACTGGCCATGTTGCTGATGTGGGCGGATGATCAGTACGACTGGCTGAAGCCGGTGCGTTATGTCATCGGTTATGCGGTGGCGCCTGCTCAGAAAGCTGCGGTCGTGCCTCTGTCGGTGGCCGAGTGGCTCGGTGATTCTGCCAGTCTGCGACGTGAACTTCTGAAAGAGAACAAGCAGTTGGCGGCCCGCAATTTTATTCTGGAACGCAAAGCGCAGCGTATGGCCTCACTTGAGGCTGAGAATATGGAGTTGCGC
This sequence comes from uncultured Thalassolituus sp., assembly GCF_950066645.1. GTDB lineage: Bacteria > Pseudomonadota > Gammaproteobacteria > Pseudomonadales > Oceanobacteraceae > Thalassolituus. The sequence goes on from NZ_CATMFB010000016.1 coordinate 14,872, forward strand.
GACCTTCTTTCTGCCTCTGATCAGGTGGACGACAGAGTGCTCGTGACGTCGGTCACCGCGGTAGACCCAGACCCCTTTACTCAGCAGATTCTTATCGATAAAGGCGGCTCAGACGGCGTGTTTATCGGTCAGCCGATTCTGGATGCTCACGGTCTGCTCGGACAGGTGATTGAAGTTCTGCCGTTCTCGTCCCGGGTGCTTATGATCGCCGATACTAACCATGCGATCCCCGTTCAGGTAAATCGCAATGGTGTGCGTGCCATCGCCACGGGGACCGGCTCGCTGACCGAACTCGAACTGATTTACGTGCCGAATACCGCAGACATCCGCGAGGGTGACATGCTGGTCAGCTCCGGATTGGGTGGGCGATATCCAAAAGGGTATCCGGTCGCGACAGTCACTCATGTTGAAAACGTTCCGGGCCAGTCCTTTGCCACCGTGAAGGCAGAGCCGACGGCGAAACTGGATCGCAGTCGCCACCTGTTACTGGTGTTTACCGATAAAGCAGCGCGGGTACCGCCGGTGGCATTATGGAAGGAGGGGCAATGAAACTTCAGGTGATCGTTTACGTATTCATTATGCTCTTCGTTGCTTTTGTGCTTGAGCACCTGCCTCTGCCTGATGTGCTGTATCTGTTCCAGCCGGCGTGGGTGATGCTGGTTGTAACAGCGATGGTGCTGTTCGCACCGAATATCTTTGGTCTCTGGCTGGCTTTGCCGGTTGGCCTGATGCTGGACGTTGAGCAGGGAACCCTGTTAGGCCTGCATGTCATTCTGGTCGCTTTTCATATCTTCGTCTTACAGCTGCTGTATCGTCGGATGTACCTGTTTAATGTACTGCAGCAGGCGGGGGTGCTGTTCGTGATGATTATGGGCGAACAGATTATTCACTACTGGGCGGTTGCCGTCTTACGTGAAGATGCCCGGCCGGTATTGCTGGTGATGCCAGCGCTGTTCACTGCCGTACTCTGGCCCTGGATTTACGTGGTCGGTTACCGGACCCTCAGACGACTGGAGCGCGGATGATTCTTGCATCGTCGTCACCGCGCAGGCGGGAATTACTGCAACAGATCGGTGTCCGATTTGAGGTTGATGCCGCCGATATTGATGAAACGCCATTGGCCGGAGAGGCCGCGGTTGCTTACGTTGAGCGCATGGCGCTGGAGAAAGCCCGGACGGTCGCCGCCCGGCATCCTGATGAGGTGGTGCTCGGGTCTGATACCAGCGTGATCTTTCAGAACGCCATATTAGGTAAGCCAGAGAATGACGCGGATGCGGTTTCTACCTTAAAGAAGCTCTCTGGGGCGACCCATCAGGTGCTCAGTGCCGTGGCTCTTGTCTCCGGAAAGCAGAGCCGGGTACTGAGTGTCGCGACTCAGGTGCGTTTCCGCGAGTTGTCGGATGACGAGATCCGTCGTTATGTCGCTACCGGCGAGCCCGCCGATAAAGCGGGCAGTTATGGAATTCAGGGGATGGGAGCCATTTTGGTGGCTGCCATTGAGGGTAGCTACAGTAGTGTGGTGGGATTGCCGCTGACCGAGACTGCGGCACTATTAAACGAGTTTGAAGTGCCTGTCTGGCAGGCCGGTTGCTGATGAATGTAAACGCAGAAATATTAATGAACGTCACACCGACCGAAACGCGTGTGGCGGTGGTCGAAAATGGTGTGCTGCAGGAAATCTTTATCGAGCGCACCAATCACCGTGGGCTGGTTGGAAATATCTACAAAGGCAAGGTTGTCCGTGTTCTGCCGGGCATGCAGGCTGCCTTTGTCGACATCGGCCTTGAGCGGGCGGCGTTTATTCATGCCGCAGAGATCGGGAAAGGCGATGCGAATACTCCGATTAATCAGCTGGTGCACGAAGGCAAATCCCTGGTTGTTCAGGTCACGAAAGACCCCATTGGTACCAAAGGGGCAAGGTTGACGACTCAATTGGCGATTCCGTCACGCTATCTGGTGTATATGCCGGGCTCCGTGCACGTGGGTATCTCTCAGAAAATTGAGGAAGAAGGCGAGCGCGAGCGCCTCAAGCAGCTGGTGACTGACTGCATGGAGAGCGAAGGCCTGACGGGTGAAGCCGGGTTTATCCTGCGAACTGCCGCAGAGGGCGTCGGAGAAGAAGAAATTGTCGCCGATACCCGTTACCTGCGCAGACTGTGGCGCAAACTTGAAGAGCGTATCAAAGAGAACAAGGCGCCCAGCCTGGTCTACGACGAGCTGCCTTTATCGCTGCGGACGATCCGCGATCTGGCCCGCCCCGAGACCAGTAAACTTCTGATCGATTCCCGCGAGACCTTCCAGAAAATAGAGCACTTCTGCCAGCAGTACGTGCCGGAAGTGGCTGAGAAAATCGAATACTATCCGGGCCCCCGCCCGATCTTTGAGCTCTACAGTGCCGAAGACGAAATTCAACGGGCTCTGGAGCGCAAAGTGCCCCTTAAGTCAGGCGGTTATCTGGTGATCGACCAGACCGAAGCCATGACAACCATTGATGTAAACACAGGTGGCTTTGTCGGGCGCAGGAATCTTGAAGAGACCATCTTTAAGACCAACCTTGAGGCCGCGACGGCGATCGGTCGTCAGGTGCGGCTACGAAATCTTGGCGGCATTATTATTCTGGATTTCATTGATATGGCTGATCCGGAGCACCAGCGTCAGGTGCTGCGTATGCTTGAGAAGGTTCTGGAGAAAGACCACACCAAGACCAAGATCAGTGGCGTGTCTGAGCTGGGGCTGGTCGAGATGACCCGTAAGCGTACCCGGGAATCTCTCGAGCATATGTTGATGGAGCCCTGCAAGGCCTGTCAGGGGCGTGGAGTCGTGAAGACGCCAGAAACCACCTGCTATGAAATCTTCCGGGAGATCCTGCGCGAGGAGCGTGCATATCAGGCCGGTACTTATCTGGTTCTGGCCAGCCAGCAGGTGGTGGATCGCTTGCTGGACGAAGACAGTCACGGAATGGCTGATCTGGAAGCGTTTATTGGTAAAGCCATCAAACTGCAGGTGGAAAGCCAGTACACTCAGGATCAGTACGACATTATCCTTCAATAAGGTGAGCCTCTGATGCTGCGCTCAATCTGGACTCAGGTATGGATAACGCTGGTAGTAGCGACGGTGCTGCTTGCCTTCTATACCAGTCTTGGGCGCCAGCTGATCCCCATGATCGAAACCCAGAAGCCACGCCTGGAGAGTCTCCTCACCAGTCAGCTGGGCCTGCCGGTCAGCATTGGTCAACTGAAGGGAGACTGGAACCTTCTGTCTCCTGTTGTTCGTATTCAGGGCGTCAGCATTGGTCCTGCGGATGAGCAGATCCGCATTGGCAAGGTCGAAGCCGAGCTGGATCTCAGCGCCTCGGCCTTCTATTTCACCCCTGTGTTCAAGCGTATTCAGATACAGAAGGTCAGTGCTGCATTCAGTCAGGATGAGCAGGGCAATGTATTTCTGGGAAGTGAGCCGCTGACGGGGGTGCGTAAAACCAGTACGACCGATAGCGGAAAGTCCCGTGGGCGGTCACTGCAGTGGTTGAACTGGCTGGGCCTGCAGCAGGCCGTGGAGCTTACCGACTGGGATATATCTAACGCCCGTGAGGGCGAAGACGAGTCACTTCTTGTCCGCAAAGTATTGTGGCGTAACCGTGGTGATCAGCACGCCCTGGAAGGTGATGTTTCGTGGGGCCGCGAAGAAATGGCGGACATCTACGTCGCCGCGGAACTCAAAGGAGACCTCTGGCCCTGGGGAGAGCAGGATGGAGAGGTCTACCTGCGCGTCGATGAGCAGCAGTGGACACGCTGGATTCCGGACGAACTGCCGCGTGAGCTGAAGATAGATACCCTGCGCGGCAGTATGGAAGGCTGGCTATCTATTTCTGATGGCGATCTGAAATCACTGTATGTGCGGGGGCAGGTTCCGGAAATGACCCTGCAGGCTCCAGAGCACACGCTGGCGCTTACCGATGGCAGTCTGCTGATTTCAGGCGAGCGTGAAGACGACGACTGGCACCTGCGTGTCATCCCGGAGTTTGCCCAGCCACTGCCTGTGTCTGAGCTGCGGGTCAGCTCAGTCAAACTGGATGGCGAACGCAGCTGGCAGTTCGGTCTTCCGAGCGCGGATCTGGCCGAGATCAGCGAATATATCCTCAGCTATAACCTGCTTCCTGAGCGCTTTAATCATTACGTTACCCATCTGAATCTGCGCGGGCAGGTGAGGGATGCCCGGATCAGTCTGGTACCAGACTCTGACGCCGGGATTGATATACGGGCGACCGTGAATGGACTGACCTCTGACTCTTACATGGGGATACCGGCATTCCGTGATGCTCACGGCAGTCTGCACATGCAACCTAAGGGAGGCGTGGCAGATATTCAGGACGATGCCCTGGCCATGCATATCGATGGGGTATATCAGCCGGTCTGGGAGCTGGAGCAGGCATCTGCGCGTTTTTACTGGGCGATCCGTCCCGAGTTTTTTGATCTGCGGCTTAACGACCTGGATGCCGGGCTGAAAGGCACCCGTGTTCATGGAGATCTGGCGATCCGTATTCCCAAACGCGACAGTAATGTGGAATACCATTTTGCGCTGTTGCTGGGCATCGATGAAGGGCCAGTGGTTCTGCAGCAGGATCTGGTGCCGGATATCCTCGACCCTGCCATTAATGAGTGGCTTGACCAGGGGCTGCCCGAGGGTGATCTGAGCAATGTTGGTTTTGTACTCAACGGGCATATTGGCTCCGGTACTCTGCCCAACAGTGTGACGACGCAGTTGTACCTTGAGGCGGAAAATACCCGGGTAAAGTATCTTGAAGAGTGGCCTGATGTCTCTGCTGTCAGCGGGCGCGTGTTTATGGATGCGCCTGATCTGGATGTTGAGGTGACTACCGCGACAACACTTGGGGGATCTGTCACTGCCAGAGGCGCCCGCGTCAGCCTTCGGGAAGCCGCGGGTGGAACCATGCTGCATCTTGATGGGCAGCTGGCTGGAGATACCTCTGAAGGTCTGGCGTATCTGCAGGAGACTCCTCTCGCTGACATGGTCAGCCATGCGCTGGACGAGTGGGAGGCGTCCGGTCCGGCAGAAACGGATCTGACGCTGGATATGTTGCTGGGAGATTCCGAAGCGACGCCTGAGGTATCACTGACAAGTCAGTTGCAGGGCGCCTCGCTGTCACTGACAGATATTGATCTGACCTTCAGTGACCTGACGGGTCAGCTGGTGTTTGATACCGACAAGGGCCTCAGTGCGGAAACCCTCCGGGCGCGGATATTCGATGGCCCGCTGACGGCGTCGTTGCGTTCTGAAAAGGTGGAAGACAGCTTCCATATTCTGGCGGATGCCAAGGGGCAGGGAGAGTGGCAGTCGTTCCGCCAGTGGGCCGACCTGTTTTTACTAAACCCTGTGTCAGGCTCCCTGAACTACCACGCTTCTTTATCTGTCGATCCTCGCCTTGATGATCCGGTGCACCTGCTGGTGGAATCAGATCTTCAGGGGAGTGTGATTGATTTGCCGGCGCCTGCGGGAAAATCCGCCGATGAGCAGCGGACGATGACTGCGCTGGTGGCTCCGGGAGATAGCACAGAAATAGCAATCAACTACGACGGCCTGATGCGCACACGTGTGGTATTGGGCGATAACGGCGTTGAGCGCGGAGACGTCGTATTCGGTGGCGACGAGCCTGGTGTTGGCCCGGACACAGGTATCTCGGTCCGCGGCCATATTCCTGCTGTCGTGAATGCCTCCCAGTGGTGGGATGTCTGGGATGACATGATGCTATGGATTGACGAAGCAGATGCCCGGGATCTGGCCTCCGGTCTTGATCCATCCCTGCCGCCAAACTCATTAGGAAACACCAATCCGGTCTCGACGGTTGATATCACCGTTGAGGGCATTGATGCCTGGGATGTGCCTGTCGGGTTGACGCGTCTGGCAGGGCGCCAGGAATTTAATGAATGGACCATGCAACTCAATAACGAGTTGGCGCGGGGTACCATTGTGATTCGTGCGGAAGAGAGCGACCCCATCGTATTGCTGATGGACTTTGTGCATATTCCGGAGAGTGAAGAGCCCGAAGGTCTGTCAGAGGAAAGTTCTTCTACAGTGTACGACCCATTGCAGGATCTCGTACCAGCGGATATTTCTGCGATCGACTTTACCATTCAGGAAATTTACTACGGCACCCGCAACTTCGGACGCTGGCAAGGCACCAGTCGACCGGTCGCCAGCGGGGTGACGGTCGATATTCTCGACAGTGATATGAAAGGACTGAAGCTGCAGGGCTCGCTCGACTGGATGTTGCGGGAAGGTCAGCACGCGACCCGTCTGCGGGATTTTCAGTTCAGTGCGAATGATATTGAAAACATTCAGAAGTCGTTCCGCCAGCAGGCGATCATTAGCGGTAAAGAACTGGATGGCACTATTAATATGAACTGGATGGGGTCACCGGGCGGTTTTAACGCTGCGACCCTGAATGGGGAGTTGGGTTTCCGCGTGCGCAACGGTTCTGTGAATGCTGACGGCACCGGCGCAATGAAAGCGTTCGGTGCGCTGAATTTTAACTCGGTATTCCGCCGCCTGCGGCTCGATTTCTCCGATCTGGTGGGCTCGGGTATGGCCTTCGATACGATGAAGGGCAAAATGGTGATCGTGAATGGCGTAGCCACTCTGAGCGAGCCGGTAACGGTGGATGGGCCGGGTGGTAAGTTCCTGACGTCTGGAATGACCGACCTGAATACCGGTCAGCTGGATATGAAGCTGGCGGTGACTTTTCCTGTGACAAGTACTCTGCCGCTGGTGGCGGTACTGGCGGGCTTTGCTCCCCCGGTTGCGGCCTCAATCTATGTCACCGAACGCCTGATAGGGGATGAGCTGGAGCGTTTTACCAGCGCCAGCTACAACATCACCGGTACCTGGGAAGAGCCCGAGGTAAAACTGAACAAGGCCTTCGATAACAAGGTAGATGGTAAGACCAGCCGGAGCTTTATGGACCGCGTACTCAGTATTTTCGGACTGGGAGGGGATGACTGATGTTATGCACAGTGGCAGTGATTCAGACCAACAGCCGGGATAATATCGCCGCGAACAAAGCGCAGATTGAACGTCTGGTGCAACAGGCGGCACAGGACGGTGCGGAGCTGGTTGTCCTCCCTGAGATGTGCCTCACGATGGACGGTGCTCAGTATGCGCAGCTGGCGGCGGACCGGACTGTCCCTGAATGGTTCGCAGCCCTGGCCGCACGATATGGTATCTGGATACTGGCGGGCGCGGTGCCTCAGCCTTGCCCTGATGATGACCCGCGGGTGCGCTCCGCACTTCTGGTATTCAACAGTCAGGGTGACCTGGTCAGCCGCTACGATAAAGTGCACCTGTTTGATGTCGATGTTGCTGACAGCCAGGGCAGCTACCGGGAATCCGAGCGCTTTGCGCCGGGTGAGGATCTCGTGGTCGTCGATACGCCAGCCGGGCGGATAGGGCTCAGTATCTGTTTTGATCTGCGTTTCCCTGAGCAGTTTCAGGCTCTGCGCCAGCAAGGCGCGGAGCTACTGGTGGTTCCGGCTGCCTTTACTCATACCACAGGTGAAGCGCACTGGGAGATCCTGTTGCGCGCCCGTGCGATCGAAACTCAGTGCTTTGTACTCGCGGCCAATCAGTGCGGCTGGCATGACGAAAAACGCCGCACCTGGGGGCATTCCATGATTATTGACCCCTGGGGGCGTGTGCTTGGGAGTTGTGCCGATGAGATCGGGTTCGCGTTGGCGACTCCTGATCTTCAGAGCTTGCGCGATATTCGTGCTCAGATGCCGCTGAAGCGCTCATAGAGTAGTACCAGCACGAGTGCAGCAAGAATAAACGTGCTCGCTTTCCAGGCCGTCAGTGGGTCGCGTTCCAGTATCGGGGGACGGTTGCGCGTTACGTAGGCAGGGTTTGGATGGCGTAATTCGTAGACAAATTCTGCGGGTTCCTGATACCGCCTTGCACGCACGGGGTGCGTCGCTTTTCTGATCGCTTCATCTACCCAGACAGGAATGGACCGCCCGGTTCTGTGCAGAGGTGTGTAGTGGAGCCTGTTGCGGTCTTTGGTGGACGTTATCCGGGCGACATCCATTCCATACGGCAGTTTTCCACTCAGCATTTCATAAGCAATAGCCCCCAGTGCATACACGTCAGACTCAGTACTGCCCTGTTCGCCGAGAAAATATTCGGGAGCGGAATATTGAGCCGTTCCCAGAAGAGTCAGCCTCTCAAGCGGGGAATCAATTTCAGTAATCCCCGCCACCCGTGTTGATCCAAAGTCGATGATCCGGATCACACCGTCATCGCCGATCAGAATATTGTCCGGTTTCAGGTCCTGATGCAGCATTTCCAGCCGGTGAAAGGCTTGTAAGCCTTTGGATATTTCGCCGATGATTCCGCGTACTTTTTCCAGTGACGGCCGGGGATTGTCGCGCATCCACTGACTCAGAGTCTGGCCCTCAATATATTCTGTTGTGGTGTAGAGATAACTGCGTGATCGCTGAGCTGGCCCCGGACGCACGACGTGTGGGTTGTCGATTCTGCGCGCGATCCATTCCTCCAGCAGAAACCGCTCAAGATAACCTGTGTCGTCGCGCAATTCCCCCGAGGGTGTTTTCAGAATAACGCGGGTGCCGCTTTCCCGGTCCTGAGCAAGAAAGACGTGGCTGCGAGGGCTGCTGTGTATTTTCTGCAGAATATCGTATCCATCAAATTCCGTCCGGGCAGACAGTTCCGGCGGGAAGGGCAGTTCTGTTAGCTGCTGATGCAGGTCCTCTTTATCCTGTGATTGCAGCTGATCAACGCGCAGTATCTGCAGCGTCAGGTTGTCATCACTGCCGTTGGACCGGGCATGATTTAAAATGGCCAGTGCGGCCTGATCCAGATCGCGACTGAACTCGCTCAGAAAGCCCAGGATATGCTCTTCACTGACAAATTCGTAAATACCGTCGGTCGCCAGAATAAACACGTCACCTCTGGTCAGGGAAAGTGCCCGATAATCAATTTCCAGTTGGTCATCCATGCCCAGTGCGCGGGTGAGGTAACTCTGGTGTTCAGACGCGTAGAACCGGTGGTCCTTGGTTAATAGCTCCAGAGCGTCGTCCTGTACGCGGTAAATCCGGCTGTCGCCGACATGAAAAAGGTGAGCCGTGCGGGATTTAATCACCAGAGCACTGAAGGTGCAGACATAACCTTTATTCGGGTCCCAGGCTCTTAGGTTGCGGCGGGCCTGTGCGTGCAGCCAGGAGTTTGTCGCCGCCAGAACTTTAAGCCCTGAGGTTTTTACTGACCATGCTTCTGAGGTGCAGTAGTAGTCACTGAGAAAGCTCTGTACTGCGGTGGCGCTCGCTTCCTGACTGACGGTGCTGCTGCTGATTCCGTCGGCCAGTGCCATCGCAATGCCTTTGGTATTGAGAAGTGGAAGATCAGGTATTTCGACACCATGAAAATCCTGGTTAATGGGCTTGATTCCCTTATCGGTGCATTGGCCTGTTGAAACCTTCAACTGACTAGCCATTAACGTCTCCTGAATTAAAAAACCTGCACCTCCATGGGGAGGTGCAGGTCATTCTGCGTTATCTGGATGATCCAGACTATAGCGGATTACAGCTTACGGTCGGCACTCTGGCGAACGTGAGTGTAGTAGAGAGGCAGTGCAACAAACACAAAGCCACCAACCAGGTTACCTAGTGCAGTTGGAAGCTCGTTCCAGATAATGTATTCCATAAAGGTGAAGTCACCACCCATGATCATGGAGAATGGGAACAGGAACATGTTAACGATGGAGTGTTCGAATGCCATGAAGAAGAAGAGCATGATTGGCATCCACATGGCCGCCATTTTGCCAGTGGCAGACGTAGAAATCATGGCACCGACAACACCCATAGATACCATCCAGTTGCACAGCATGCCGCGGATGAAAATGGTGATCCAGCCATCAACGCCGTGAGCCGCGTAGCCGACGGTACGTGATTCACCAATGGTGGATACCTTTGCCGCAATAGCGCCGCCGTCTGTGTTGTAACCATAGGTCAGAATAAAAGAAATCATAAATGCGACTGAGATGGCACCAGCGAAGTTACCGATGAAAACCAGTCCCCAGTTACGCAGCATCTGAGGCACAGTACATCCCGGACGCTTATCAATGATAGCCAGTGGTACGAGGGTAAATACACCAGTCAGCAGGTCGAATTTCATCAGGTACAGCATGATAAAGCCGACTGGGAAGAGGAGTGCTCCTACCAGGGGTGAGCCGGTTTTTACCATCACCGTAATAGCGAAGGCTGCTGCCAGTGCCAGAATCGCGCCTGCCATAAACGCCCTGATCAGGGTGTCTTTGCTCGACATAAAGATTTTTTCTGCACCTGCATCTACCATTTTGGTAGCGAACTCGGAAGGCATTAAATAGGCCATAGGGTTTTCCTCTGTGCTCAAGTTGTGGAAATCTCAGAAGAGAATTCCGGAAACAAAAAACGGCGTCGCTCCCGCTGTGCTTCTGCAGCAGGTAACGACACCGTTGTCGGATAAATCAGATTGAAAAACGCAAGCCGCCGTTGGCTATGTCAGGACTTTTGCAACGCCTGTGCCAAGATAAAAATATCGCTTAAAAAGGTATTTTTAAGATAAGTTTAGAGAGGGGTTGGCAGGAACTTGCCTGAAATTGGGGCAGTATTAACAGCGATCTGAACAGTGATGGTGCAGCAGCCTTAACTGGCTGCTGCAATTTCTTCCTTCAGGAACTGGAACAGTTTTTTGTAGCCGCTCCCGGGCTTTGGCGGTTCCTGCTGCATTTCTTTCTGAGCGTTACGGACCAGGTTACGGAGTTGCTGGCGGTCGACTGCCGGGTGCTCATCAATAAAGTCGTTCAGTGCGTTGCTGTCTTCCACTAAGCGCGTACGCCACTGCTCCAGTTGACGGATACGACGGCCATACAGTTCGCTCGATGGGTCAAGCAGGTCGAGCGCTTCCTGGAGAGCGTCAACATCTTCATGGCGCATGACTTTGCCGATGTACTGAAAGTGACGGCGGCGTGCTTCATGTTTGGTCACACGACGGCTCTCTTGCAGTGCATTCTTCAGGGTTTCCGTCATGGGCATCGTTGCCCACTTTTCCGGAGAGAGGGCAGCCAGTTTTTCACCCAGCTCCTGAAACCTGTGCATTTCGCGTTTCAGTTCGGATTTGCTGATGAAGTCTTCATCATCTTCGTAGCTGCTCATACGGGCTCCGCTCAGAGGTAAAACAGGGTCGCGAGACCCAGAAAAGATAAAAAGCCGATCACATCAGTGACGGTCGTAAGGATAACACCACCTGCAAGGGCGGGGTCTATTCCCCGCGCTTTGAGTATCAGTGGCAGTGCGGCGCCCGTAACCGCAGCTACGAGCAGATTAATAATAATGGCGGCGGCGATAATGACCGCAATACCGGCGTCTCTGAACCAGAGAAGAGTAATCAGCGCGATCACCAGAGCCCAGAGCACACCATTGATACCGGCGACAATAATTTCCCGGTTAAACAGCCAGCGGAAGTTTGCACCTGACAGGTGGCCGACGGCCTGCCCCCGGATGACGAGTGTCAGAACCTGACTGCCGGCAATGCCCCCCATACTGGCGACAATCGGCATCAGGACAGCAAGAGCCACGACCTGTTCGATGGTTTTATCGAACAGCCCAATCACGGCAGAAGCCGCGAGGGCGGTCAGTAGATTGATGCCCAGCCAGACCGCCCGGCGGCGGCTGGTTTTCAGTGCCGGAGCAAAGGTGTCTTCTTCTTCATCGAGACCCACAGAACTCAGCAGTGAGTGATCAGCGGTCTCACGGATGACGTCAACCACGTCATCGATAGTGATACGACCGATCAGGTGTCCTTCGGCATCGACGACCGGCGCCGAAACAAGGTCGTGGCGTTCGAACAGCTTGGCCACTTCGGTATCAGGCATCGTTGCAGGGATTACCCGTGCTTCGGTGCTCATGACCTCACGCACTGTCTGTTGAGGATCACTGACCAGAAGCTTATTGATTGTCAGTACACCGATGTATTCGTTGTTACGGTTAACGACCAGCAGGGTGTCTGTCATTTCGGGAAGTTCGTGGTGGCGGCGCAGATAGCGCATCACGACTTCAAGGGTGATGTCCGGACGGATGGTCACCGTATCGGTGTTCATCAGACCGCCAGCGCTGTCTTCCGGATAACCAAGTACGGCTTCCAGGCGCGCACGGTCGGCGTGATCCATGGCATCCAGAACTTCCTGCGTCACCCGCTCAGGAAGTTGCTGCAGCATATCAGCCACGTCATCGGCGTCGAGGTCAGAAGTGATATCGATCACTTCTTCAGCGCTCATGTCAGACAGGAAGTGCGTCTGCAGTTCTTCGCTCAGATACTGGAGGACTTCACCTTCCAGTTCTTTATCAACGAGCTCCCACAGTACCTTACGTACTTTAGGAGGGGAGGATTCAATAAGGTGGGCGACGTCTGCAGATGCGAGACCGGAGTTCAGGATGCGCTGAACTTTGGCCATAGCTCCGCTTTCCAGCGCAAGATTCAGGCTGTGGAGTTTTGCTTTTGCCTTTTCCGTATGCTGTGCCATCTGCGAGCCTGAGCCAGAAAATATCGGGGTTATCAGATTTTAGCCTGATTGGACCGCTGATACCACGAAACTACTCGCAGAAATGTGGCTAAAACTCTGTTTTACGGGGCTTATTCTTCTTCATCAAAGCGGCGGTTGATCAGGTCGTCGATGGCGCTCAGAGCCGCTTCGGCATCGCTGCCTTCGATCTCGAAGGTCAGTTCCGTTCCTTTGCTCGCGGCCAGCATCATGACGGACATAATGCTTTTGCAGTCGACCATCCGCCCGGAGTGTCCGACACGGATCTGGCTGGAAAACGCCGCTGCTGTCGACACCAGCTTTGCTGCGGCACGGGCATGAAGCCCCAGTTTGTTAATGATGAGGAGGTTCTGCTGGATCATGGTTAATGTCCTGATTCTGATTTTCGTGCCAGTTCTCTGTGGCGAACCTGGACATTGGGGTGTTTCTTGCGGAACAGCGCGGCCAGCTCTTCTGCCATAAATACAGAGCGGTGTTGCCCCCCGGTACAGCCGATCGCGATGGTCATGTAACTGCGGTTGGCCTCGATAAACTGTGGTAACCAGCGCTCAAGGAAAGATTCGAGATCCTGGCGCATGTCTGCCACGACGCTGTGGTCACCCAGGAAATGACGGATATCGGTGTCCAGCCCGGTGAGATGGCGCAGGCGCTCATCCCAATAAGGGTTAGGCAGATGCCGAACATCGAAGACGTAATCCGCATCTATCGGGATGCCATGTTTGAAACCGAAAGACTCGAACAGGATCGACATCTCTGCGCTTTCTTTATCAGCGACGCGTAAGCGAATCAGACTGCGCAGGTCATGCACTGACATATGAGTCGTATCAAGCGACAGATCAGCCATATTGGCAATAGGATCAAGCAGGGTTCTTTCCTGCTCAATTGCCTCTGCCAGGGATAATGTTGAACTTGTCAGCGGGTGCTTGCGGCGTGTCGCGCTGAAGCGCTGTAGCAGGACACTGTCAGTAGCATCGAGATAAACAACGTCCAGCTGATACTGTTCATGGGGGAGATCAAACAGCAGCTGATCAATCGGCTCACCTGTCTGAGACAGGTTGCGGGCATCAATACTGACAGCCACACGGGTGAGTTTCTCATCCGCTTCGGCCTGACGGGCCAGTTCGGGGAGTAAGCCAATCGGCAGGTTGTCGATACAGTAAAAACCCTGATCTTCGAGTACATGCAAGGCGGCTGACTTGCCCGACCCGGAACGACCACTGATGACAACCAGTCGCATTGCTTTCTCCCTGAATGTTATTCCTTACCAGCGATGGCCCGCAGGTAGAGGTGACGGGCATCGGGCGCTTTGCGCAGCGCATCCCTGTATTCTTCCTGACTGAAGTTACCGGCCAGTGTTGCAAGAATCTGCAGGTGCTCGTCAGTCGCTTCTTCCGGTACCAACAGGGCAAACACCAGGTCGATGGGTTTGCCGTCGATAGCGTCGTAATCAATTGGTTCTTCTAACCGGAGCAACATGCCAATGGCCTGCTGGCATTGCAGCAGGCGGCAGTGGGGGATAGCAATGCCTTCACCAATCCCGGTACTGCCCATGCGCTCCCGGTTCAGAAGTCGCTCGTAAATATCATCCGCAGAAGCATCGCCGAGGGTAGTGGCGATGATGGTTGCGAGTTGTTCCAGCAGTTTTTTCTTACTGGACACCTGGACATCCACCAGAGATCGTTCCGGTGAAAGGATATCCTCGATGCGAAGTGCCATGAAATCAGCCTTGTCCGTGTTGACGCGCCACCAGTTTTTCTTTGTGCTTCAGAACCTGACGATCAAGCTTGTCAGTCATCTGATCAATGGCGGTGTACATATCTTCATTTTCCGCCTTGGCGTGAAGGTCGTGCCCTGTTACGTGGATTGTCGCTTCAGCAGTCTGGCGGTCTTTAACGACCGTGAGGGTAACCTGTCCATTGGTGATATTGTCAAAGTGTCGTGTCAGCTTTGACATTTTTTCTTCTACGTATGCCTGCATTGAATCTGTTACATCAACATGATGACCACTGATATTGATCTGCATACCCAGTCTCCTTATGTGTACTGGCTTGGGATGGTTTCAGCTCAGATGAGCTGCTTTCTCTCGTTGGAAGGCGGAATCATCATTGCCTCCCGGTACTTGGCTACGGTGCGACGTGCCACCTGAATACCTTTCTCACCCAGCATAGTCGCGATTTTGTTATCGCTCAGCGGTTTGCGGGTATTTTCTTCGGCAATCAGTTTTTTGATCATGGCACGGATTGCGGTAGAAGAACACTCCCCGCCACTGTCGGTACTGACGTGACTTGAGAAGAAATATTTAAGCTCAAAAATTCCACGCGGTGTGTGCATATATTTCTGCGTCGTCACCCGTGAAATGGTCGATTCATGCATGCCTACTGCTTCGGCAATATCGTGCAGCACCAGTGGCTTCATGCCCTCATCACCGCGCTCAAAAAATTCGATCTGATATTCGACAATTTTCGTGGCCACTT
Source organism: uncultured Thalassolituus sp. (assembly GCF_950066645.1). GTDB lineage: Bacteria > Pseudomonadota > Gammaproteobacteria > Pseudomonadales > Oceanobacteraceae > Thalassolituus. Next base: position 29,950 of record NZ_CATMFB010000016.1, read on the forward strand.
TAAGCAGAGTTTCATTGCGGCTCTGCAGGCTTTTAATAAACCAGCGGGCTTCCTGCAGGTTATCTTTCAGGAAAGAATTGTCGGCACTGTTATCTGAGCGGCGGATCAAGGCGGCATAGTCAGCGTTCACCCGGAGCTTAGGAGCAATTTCCGGATTCAGTTCAACGCGCCACTCGTCGCGCAACTGGCGGACGATGACATCGGGAATAACATATTCTGACTGCTGCTCAGAAATGCCAGAGCCGGGCTTTGGATTCAGCTCTTTAATCAGACGCAGAACAGATTTCAGATCTTCTTCTTTCAGGCGTGTTTTACGCATCAGCGTCGGGTAATCACGACTGCCAAGGAGATCAATATAATCTCTCAGTACAGAGCGGGCTTCGGGTAACCAGGGAGTGCCTTCCGGCAGCTGATGCAATTGCAACATCAGACATTCGCGCAGGTCTCGGGCAAATACGCCCGCCGGATCAAACTGCTGCAGGCGTTTAAGAACCGCCTGGACCTCGTCTTCTTCGACATCCAGTGACGGGTCCATGCTTTCCAGGACGTCTTCGATCGTTGTGTGCAGGTAACCATCGTCATCGACCCCGTCGATCAGCATCGTTGCTATCTCGCGGTCGGTGTCACTCATGGGAGTCAGGTTAAGTTGCCAGAGCAGGTGATCCTGAAGGCTGTCGGTGGTGGCATGGCGGGCATCATAGTCGAAGTCATCGTCTACCGGGCCACCACTGCTCGCGACCGTCGCTGACACCTGAAAGGTGTCTTCCCACTGGCTGTCTACCGGGAGGTCGTCGGGGAGTTTGTCATCCGACCACTGATCATTGAGATCCTGCTGGTCAGAGCTGTGTTCAAATTCGTAATCGTTGTTGTCTGAGGCGGTCGTCTCTGCCCCTGAGTCGCTGTAGTCGCTGTCCTGATTGCTGTTGTCTGATTCAGACGGTGCTTCATCGAACTCTTCGCTTTCCAGCATTGGGTTGGAATCCAGGGCTTCCTGAATTTCCTGTTGCAGATCCAGCGTCGACAGCTGTAACAGTCGGATGGCCTGTTGCAGCTGCGGCGTCATGGTCAGCTGCTGACCCATCTTGAGCTGGAGAGATGTCTTCATAAAAAATTAATAACCGACCTGTGCAACCAAACATCTTAATCGTCTGCTATGACCGATATTATAGGTTAAGCAGCGAATGATGGAATCTATTTTGCTAGAGCTTACACCAACTTTTAAAGTCGGAAATCATCACCGAGGTAAACTTTGCGCACCTGTTCGCTGGCCAGGACCTCTTCCGGTGTGCCTTCCGCAATGATATGGCCTCCGCCGACAATAAATGCCTTCTCACAGATAGCCAGTGTCTCACGGACGTTATGGTCTGTAATCAGTACACCTATGCCCCGTGATTTAAGCTGGCGGATGATGTCCATAATGTCAGACACGGAAATTGGGTCAACCCCAGCGAAAGGTTCATCAAGCAGGACAAAGGAGGGCTCTGCCGCCAGTGCACGGGCAATTTCTACCCGACGACGCTCGCCGCCTGACAGCGCCATGCCGAGACTGTCGCGGATATGTTGAATATGAAACTCATCGAGCAGCTGCTCAAGGTGCTGCTTCCGTTGCGCTTTGTTCAGCTCAGGGCGGGTCTCAAGGATGGCCATGATATTGTCTGCAACGCTGAGCTTGCGGAAAATCGACGCTTCCTGAGGCAGGTAGCCAATGCCTTTCTGTGCACGGCCATGCATCGGCAGATGACTGATGTCTTCTCCATCTATTTCTACGCGGCCGCGATCAGCCTGAACCAGGTTGACGATCATGTAGAAGCAGGTGGTTTTGCCCGCACCGTTCGGGCCGAGCAGGCCAACGATCTGCCCGCTCTCTACGGTCATGGATACATCCTTGACCACCTCTCGACCGTTATAGCTCTTGGCCAGATTCAGGGCTTTCAATGTTTTCATATCAAGGAGTTTCCGGCGCTTTCTGCGGTTGGATAACGACTTTGATCCGGCCGTCTTCAGTTGTCTGACCGATATTCTCGTTGGCCTTATTGCCGCTGGCTTTAACGGTTTCTGTGTTCATGTCGTAGGTAATGGTGTCGCCGCTGAAGACATTGCCGTCCTGCTCCAGTTCAGCGTCGCCGCGCAGGGTAATACGGCGGTCTGCGGTGTAATAATCGATCCGGTTACCGTGTGCGTGCGTCACCGGTTTACCGGGCTCGATTTCCTGTTCATAGCGCGCGGGCGAGCCTTCGGCGACGGCTTTTTCCAGAACATCACCATCACGCAGGATGAGCAGTCTTTCTGCTTCAATTTTCAGGGTGCCCTGAGTAAGAACAACATTGCCCTCGTAGATAACGGTGCCAGCCCGACGATCAATCTCGGCGCGGTCGGAAAGGATAGTCATCTCCTGTTGCCAGTCCTGCTGCAGGGCGTTGCTCAGTACCGGCAGGCAGGCGAGTGCTGCGAGCAGTAATTTATTCAGGGACATAATGAGTTCGTACTCCAGTCTTCAGCTCAAGGCGCTGGTGGTCGGCGTCAAAAAGCATACCGGTACCTGTCATTGTGCTGCTTTCACCTGTGATGGTAACCAACTCGTCTGAACTGGCTATGCGGCGGTTTAAATCGTATTGCATGCGGGTGGTGTTCAGTTGCCAGTCACTGTCGTCAGATTGTGGACGGATAAGAATATTCCCACTGAGCTTCAGCAGGTGATCGGTGCCGCTGAGAACGCCCTCATCGGCCGTCATCAGCCAGTCGTTATTCTGACTGACGAGTAGCTGTGGCTGTGTGAATACACTGGTGTCGTTCTGCGGGTAATGCACGGATGATGTCGCATAAAACGTATCGATCAGCTGGCCATCCTCGCCGTAACGACGACTGATCAACATGGAGCCATAGTAATCGGGCTCCGCTACCTGCTGTTCTGCAGTCGGGGCGGAAATCTCGCGGGTATAGCGGTCAACCGCCATCAGCGACAGGCCCAGAGCGACTGTAAGAAAAAGCAGCAGGTAGCGCTTACGCATCAGATCACACCAGCGCGTAACAGGTCGTGCATGTTAATGACGCCGACGGTGTTACCGTCGTGCTGCACCACCAGAGCGTTGATCTTGCTGTCTTCCATTACTTTCAGGGCTTCGGCGGCCAGAGTGCCCGGTGCGATGGTTTTACAGTTCCGGGTCATAACGTCGTTCATCGTAGCCGTATGGATGTCCACGCCGTGATCGATTGCGCGACGTAAGTCACCGTCTGTGAAAATACCGGCGAGTGAACCGTCGCTCGCCGCGACCGTTGTCATGCCAAGCCCTTTGGACGTGGCAACCAGAAGCGCCTGTGACAGGGATGTTCCGGTCTCAACGACGGGGATCTGCTCACCTGCGTGCATGATGTCTTCTACTTTCAGCAACAGGCGTCGGCCAAGGCTGCCACCCGGATGGGAGAAGGCGAAGTCTTCAGCCGTAAAGCCTTTGGCTTCGAGCAGAGCGATTGCCAGCGCATCCCCCATCACCAATGCACAGGTCGTTGATGAAGTAGGGGCCAGATCGAGAGGGCAGGCTTCCTGCTCAACGCCTGTATACAGGTGACTGTCTGCTGCTTTTGCCAGGGTGGATTGAGAGTTTCCGGTCATGCTGATCAGTCGGGTTCCCATGCGCTTGAGCAGAGGCAGCAGGCTGGTGACTTCACTGGTCTCGCCTGAGTTCGACAGCGCGATCACAACGTCGGCTGAGGTGATCATTCCCATATCGCCGTGGCTGGCCTCGCCCGGATGCACGAAGAAGGCAGGCGTGCCCGTACTTGCGAGGGTTGCGGCCATTTTATTACCGATGTGACCGGACTTGCCCATGCCTGTAACGACAACGCGGCCGCGGCACTGTATGACCAGCTGGCAGGCGCGGGTGAAATTCTCATCAAGGTGATTCTGCAGCTGACCAACCGCTTCCTGCTCCAGGCGCAGGGTGCGGCGTGCTGATTCGATAAAATTAAATGTGTTCGATTCGCTCATAACTTATTGATTCGCTATAAAAAGAAAGCCGAGGTACGCGACATAGGATCCGGTCAGCAGTGTGCCGGTGATCCGACCCATGGTGCCCTTGCGGTAACTGATCAGGAAAAAAACCAGTAGGGCAATGGTCACAGCCATCATGACAGCGTAATCGCGGTAAAGTGCCATTGGCTCAACGGCGGTGACTGCCAGCAGACCGGGAATCGGCATTACAGCAAGCAGGTTGAATATGTTGGAACCAATCACGTTGCCGATGGCGATGTCGTGATGGCCTTTCAGGGCGCTGGTGACAGAGGCTGCCAGCTCCGGGAGGCTGGTGCCGATGGCGACGATAGTGAGTCCGATAATCAGTTCGCTCACGCCCATGGCCGTAGCAATCCCGGTCGCTCCCCAGACGAGTGCTTTTGAGGCAACCATCAACAGAACCAGACCGGTAATCAACCAGAAAACTGCCATGCCGGTCGGCGTGCTTTCAATCTCAGCGGCTTCATCTTCGTCCATGATAGCGTCGCCACTGTCGGACGAATCCTGAAACATAAGGTAGAGGGCGAAGAGAAAGGCGACGATCAGAATGATGGCGTCAGTCATATCCAGTGTCAGGTCAAACAGGACAACCCCGCCAAGCAGGCTGACGATCACCAGTAACGGCAGTTCTTTTTTCAACAGACCTTTCTGCAGCGGGATGGGAGCAACCAGCGCGGTAATCCCCAGCACAAGCGCAATGTTGGTGATGTTGGAGCCCAGTGCGTTACCGATCGCAAGGTTACCTGCACCATCCAGAGCAGCCATCGCCGATACGAACATTTCAGGCGCGGACGTGCCGATAGAGACTATCGTCAGGCCCACCAGAAGAGGGGACATTCCCATGTGTCTGGCAGTCGCTGCCGCACCGATCACAAATTTGTCAGCACTCCATACCAGAAGAATGAGGCCTGCGACGACGGCGCCGATTTCAGCGTACATAGAAAAACCCGTGAGAAAAAACAGCCTGCCATTGTACCGGAGGTAATTTTCCGCGCAATTGCAACAGGTCGTTCCCGGTACAGGCCGGGCCGGTCGGCTTTTGGCCGTTGGTATGCCAGTCACATTCCGATATGCTAGCGACTTTTCGTGATTTAAAAAGGCACAGAAGATGTCTGACAGCAGTGCACACGTCGAAGTCCGGGATGTCCGCTTCCGGCGTGGCGAGCGCTTGATTTACGACGGACTCAACGTCTCTTTCCCCCGAGGCAGAATTACTGCGATTATGGGGCCGAGCGGGACAGGTAAAACGACCCTGTTGCGCATGATCGGCGGACAGCTGAAAGCAGACTCCGGAGAGGTGCTGGTAAACGGTGGTGACGTTGGCCGAATGTCCCGCAACGAACTGTTGGCGCTCCGACGTGACAAGATGGGCATGCTGTTTCAGACCAGTGGTCTGTTTACTGACCTGTCCGTTTTTGAAAACGTCGCATTTCCCCTGCGCGTTCATACTGACCTGCCAGAAGCCATGATCCGTGATCTTGTACTCATGAAGCTGGAGGCGGTTGGACTGCGCGGCGCGCGGGATCTGTTCCCAGCGGAGCTGTCTGGTGGCATGGTGCGCCGGGTTGCTCTGGCCAGATCCATCGCGATGGACCCTGAGCTCATCATGTACGATGAGCCTTTCACTGGCCTTGATCCGATATCAATGGGGATGATTCTCCGCTTAATTAAAGGGCTGAACGAGGCTCTGGGGCTGACCAGTCTGCTGGTGTCTCATGATGTTGAGGAGTCCTGTCAGATTGCCGATTTTCTGTGCATCGTGTCAGGAGGCAAAGTGATCGGGTTCGGGACCCCTGACGAGTTACGCAATGGCGATAATGCCGAAGTCCGTCAGTTCCTTAATGGTGATCCGGACGGACCTGTGCCGTTCCATTATCCGGCGGATGATTACCGTCAGGACCTGCTGACAGGAGTGAAGTAACACATGGTCAGTCAAATCCGCAGCCTGGGGCGTTATGGTGTCGAGTCGATCCAGTCAATCGGTCGTGCCGGGATGCTGTTTGCTCAGTCAGTGACCTGGGGTGGGCCAGGCAGTGCAGGTTTCCGCGACCTGATCCGCCAGATCTACTCAGTGGGTGTCCGCTCACTCTCCATTATTATCGTGGCCGGTTTTTTTGTCGGTATGGTGCTTGCGCTCCAGGGTTACAACATTCTGGTTAAGTTTGGTTCCGTGTCTGCACTGGGCACTATGGTATCGCTTACTCTGCTCCGTGAACTGGGGCCGGTGATGGCGGCGCTGCTGTTTGCCGGACGTGCTGGTTCTGCATTGACCGCAGAGATTGGTCTGATGAAAGCCACCGAACAGTTGTCCGCGATGGAGATGATGGGGGTTGATCCTCTTAAACGGGTCGTCACACCGCGCCTCTGGGCGGGTGTGATCAGCGTGCCTGTGCTGGCGCTGTTGTTCAGCACAGTCGGCATCTGGGGAGGCGCTTTCGTTGCCGTTGACCTGCTTGGGCTGTACGACGGTGCCTACTGGAGCAATATGGCCAACACAGTGACGTTTTATGAAGATGTGGTCAAAGGACTGATCAAAGCCAGCGTGTTTGGTCTGGTGGTGACCTGGATCGCGGTGTATCAGGGGTATGACTCTGCGCCTACTTCTGAAGGTATTGGTAAAGCAACAACCCAGACGGTAGTGATTTCTTCACTGGCCGTGCTGGGACTGGATTTTGTACTGACTGCGGTCATGTTGGGAGGCGTATAAGCCATGCAAATGCGTAATGTCGAGCTGATGGTCGGCGGATTTATGGTAATGGGAATCATCGCTCTGGTACTGATGGCATTCCGGGTCAGTGGGCTGTCGATGGAAGCAGGCGGTGAGACCTATACGCTGAAGGCCCGCTTTGAAAATCTGGGGGGGCTCACCGAGCGCGCCAAAGTATCTATGTCGGGGGTGACGGTAGGCAAAGTCAGCCGCATTTATCTGGACAAAGAATGGTACATGGCGGTCGTCGAGATGGAGATTGATTCCAATGCCATGGCGACACTGAGCACTGATACGTCTGCGGCAATCCTGACGGCAGGCCTGTTAGGCGAAAAGTATATCGGGCTGACGGTGGGAGCCGAGGCTGACTATCTGGCCGATGGAGACTGGATCCACGAAACTCAGTCTGCCATCGTGCTTGAGGAGCTGATCGGTCGCTTCTTCCTGGATAAGGCAGAAGGCTGATGGCCGCGCCAGTTCTGACTGCGACTTCGGCAACCACCGCGACCCTCAGTGGTGATCTGACGGTGCACTCTGTTGCCGGAGTTATTGACGCAGGCGAAGCCGCGATCAGAGCGGCAGGCGGGGAGTGGACCCTCGATCTGTCTGGGGTAGATCGGTTCAGCAGCGCCGGCGTGGCTCTGCTACTGAACTGGATGCGCTTCTGTCTGTCACAGAAAGTATCGTTGCGACTGGATAACATTCCTGCCGATATGCAGGCCATCATTGATGTCTGCGACCTGGAATCTGTTTTTGCGCCCCTGACAGGAAAATAACCTGAACTGTGGTCCGGCAGACCCTGCTCTTAACCCAGATCAGGTTCAGCCACTTCGGTTCGTGGGATAAATCCGCTATTATTGGGCGCTTTTCCTGAATTGAGTGGTAAAAGGGTTATGTCCCCGGAAGAAATCCTCGAAGTACTGCAGACTGCAGCCCCGGATGTGAGCTGGCAGGTCGCCGACGGCTATGTCAAAGAAATCACCGGTGTTGGCGAGGTATTTGATGGCCTGAACGCCGTGAAACGTCAGCAGTATGTCTACAAAATCCTGAATCCTTTTATCGTGGATGGCCGTCTGCATGCGGTGTCCATTCAAACCTTCACGCCCGCTGAAAAAGCAGGTGCCTAAGAGCCTTCTATGGAAAAACTGAGAATTGAAGGCGGCCGCCGACTTGAGGGCGAAGTCCGTATTTCGGGAGCGAAAAACTCCGCACTACCTATTCTGGCAGCCACCCTGCTGGCAGAAGGCCCGATGCATGTAGGCAACCTGCCTCACCTGCACGACATTACCACCATGCTGGAGCTGCTTGGCCGCATGGGTGTTGAGGTGGCGATCAATGAAGACATGTCCGTTGAGACCGTCTGTGGCGAGCTGAACAGCCTGGTTGCCCCTTACGACCTGGTCCGCACTATGCGCGCCTCTATTCTGGTGCTGGGTCCACTGTTGGCTCGTTATGGTGAAGCCGAAGTGTCGCTGCCGGGTGGCTGCGCGATTGGCTCACGTCCGGTTGATCTGCATCTGCGTGGTATGGAAGCCCTGGGTGCTGAGGTTGAGGTTAAAGAAGGCTATGTCAAAGCCTGGGCCCCGGAAGGACGCCTGAAAGGTGCGCATATTTTCCTGGACACTGTGACGGTTACCGGGACAGAAAATATCCTGATGGCCGCTGTGCTGGCCGACGGTGAAACCGTGATTGAAAACGCTGCCCGTGAACCGGAGGTGGTCGATCTGGCGAACTGTCTCAATGCCATGGGCGCGAAGATCAGCGGTGCAGGCACTGACACTCTGGTGATTCAGGGAGTTGAAAAACTGCACGGGTGTGAGTTCCGTGTTCTGCCAGACCGTATCGAAACCGGAACGTTTCTTGTGGCCGCTGCCGTCACCGGGGGCAAAGTCCTGTGTAAAGACACTGATCCACTTCTGCTTGAGGCGGTTCTGCACAAGCTCAAGGAAGCAGGTGCCGAAGTCACCTCCGGTGACGACTGGATTCAGCTGGATATGCACGGCAAGCGTCCAAAGGCTGTGAACATCCGTACCGCGCCTCATCCGGCTTTCCCGACGGATATGCAGGCCCAATTTGTTGTACTTAATGCAATTGCGGAAGGCACCGGGACGGTTATTGAAACCATCTTCGAGAACCGCTTTATGCACGCTCAGGAACTGGTGCGTATGGGGGCAGATATCCACGTCGAGGGTAATACCGCCGTGGTGACTGGCAAAGACACTCTGAGCGCAGCACCGGTAATGGCGACCGACCTGCGGGCCTCAGCCTCGTTGGTACTGGCTGCCCTGGTGGCCGAAGGGGCGACCGACGTAAACCGTATTTACCACATCGACCGTGGTTACGAATGCATTGAAGAAAAATTCCAGCAGCTGGGCGCGAACATCCGTCGCCTGCCTGCCTGACACAAGAACATCTGAGATTCAGAGAGGATCAGACTTACCATGACTCAGCCATTGACCATCGCACTCTCCAAAGGGCGTATTCTGGATGACACACTTCCCCTGCTGGCGGAAGCGGGTATTCATCCGGCTGAAGATATCAAGAAAAGCCGTAAGCTGATTTTCGATACCAACCATGAGCACATCAAGTTGGTGGTGATCCGTGCGACCGACGTTCCTACCTATGTTGAATACGGTGCGGCCGACCTGGGCGTCGCGGGCAAAGACGTACTGATGGAATACAGCAGCGACAACCTCTGCGAGCCACTGGACCTGAATATCGCGACCTGTCGCCTTATGACGGCGGCACTGAAAGATGCTGAACTGCCAGCAGGCCGTTTAAAAGTCGCGACTAAGTTTGTGAATGTCGCTAAGCGCTATTTTGCAGAGCAGGGCCGTCAGGTGGATATCATCAAGCTTTATGGTGGTATGGAGCTGGCACCTATTATGGGTCTGGCCGATCTGATTGTAGATATCGTTGATACCGGTAATACCCTCAAGGCTAATGGCCTCGAAGCCCGTGATCTGATCGCACCGATCAGCTCACGCTTAGTAGCGAGCCGTGCCTCGATGAAAGTAAAATACAACCAGATCCAACCTATCATCGACCAGATGGCTGCCGCCGTTGAGCGTCAGCGTAACGCCTGAGGGGTACCGGCATGAGCATTAACATCCGTCGTTTCCGTTCTGATCAGGCAGACTTCGCCCAACAGATGGACGAGCTGCTGGCATGGGAAGCCGTGTCAGACGCTGGCGTTCAGACCGCCGTGACCAACATCGTTAACGATGTCCGTGCACGTGGTGACGAAGCCCTGATCGAATACACCAACAAATTTGACCGTACCTCAGTCGCGACTATGGCTGAACTGGAACTGTCGCAGGAACAACTTCAGGCCGCACTCGATGGTCTTAGCGATGCTGAGCGCACCGCTCTGGTGACTGCAGCCGAGCGCGTACGTGCATACCACGAAAAGCAGAAACAGGATTCCTGGAGCTACACCGAAGCCGACGGCACTATGCTGGGCCAGAAGGTCACACCAATGGACCGCGTTGGTATCTATGTACCGGGCGGCAAAGCAGCGTACCCATCGTCTGTGCTGATGAACGCGATTCCGGCCCACGTTGCAGGCGTATCTGAAATCATCATGGTCGTACCGACTCCGGGCGGCGAACTGAATCAGCTGGTACTGGCAGCCGCTGCAGCTGCAGGCGTAACCCGCGTATTCACCGTCGGTGGTGCTCAGGCTGTGGCTGCGCTGGCCTACGGCACAGCAACCGTTCCTAAGGTCGACAAAATTGTTGGTCCGGGCAACATTTACGTCGCGACCGCTAAGCGCATGGTATTTGGTGCGGTGGGTATCGACATGATCGCTGGCCCATCCGAAATTCTCGTCGTGTGCGATGGTGATACCAACCCAGACTGGATCGCCATGGACCTGTTCTCGCAGGCCGAGCACGACGAAGACGCACAGTCGATACTGGTCGCGACCGACGAAGCCTTCCTGGATCAGGTACAGGCCAGCATCGAAAAACTGCTGCCAACCATGGAACGTGAGCCGATCATCCGTACTTCGCTGGTTGATCGCGGCGCTATGATACTGGCCAGCGGTAAAGAAGACGCGCTGGCGCTGATCAACCGTATCGCACCAGAACACCTTGAGCTTTCAGTGGAAGATCCGGACAGCTGGCTGCCAGGTATCCGCCACGCCGGTGCCATCTTTATGGGCCGCTATACCGCAGAAGCTCTTGGTGACTACTGTGCTGGGCCAAACCACGTACTGCCGACTTCTGGTACTGCGCGCTTCTCATCACCGCTGGGGGTATATGACTTCCAGAAGCGTTCATCGCTGGTGAAGTTCTCTGCAGACGGCGCGTCTGAAATGGGGAAAGTGGCTTCCGTGCTGGCACGGGGAGAGCACCTGACCGCGCACGCGCGTTCAGCGGAGTATCGGATTAAGGACTGACGTCTTATCTGGTTTGAAGAGCCCGGCGATGCCGGGCTTTTTGGTTTTGGCTTCCTGCTGATCCTCAAGGTTTGTAGCTGCCTTTGGCAGGGAGGCTTTCTTGGCTGCAGCCAGGCCTTTGTTTTTTCTGCAAGGGGCAGGCTTAACCGGCGTCCTGCCGGTTAGCACCCATCGTTATCTGCGATCCCGCGGGGTCATCACAAGCCGGGTTTTATCAGCGCTTCGCGGTGACATCGTTTTTCATTTTGAGAGTAGGTTTCGCGGGATGGTAATGCGCCTCTGGGGCCGCCGGGATTTACGCCAGCTTTGCAGGCAACGTGAGGCAGGATGCCGAACGAGGCTCCATACGGGCATGGATGCCCGACGGAGCCGGTTGCCGGAAAAGCCAGTAAATATCGGGTTCACGGCCCAGAAAGCGCGAAAGCAGGGGGATGGGCCGCCCGCCCGGGGGATGCAATCCCCCAACAAGGGCATATAGACCTGGCGGCAGCCAAAAAAGTCTCCCTGCCGAAGGCAGCTATAAACCTTGAGGATCGGAAGGGGCCTGCCCCTTGCAGAAAAAACAAAGGCCTGGCGGCAGCCAGGAAAGCCTCCCTGCCGAAGGCAGCTACTGCCAACAAGGGCATAGGAACCCGGCGGCAGCCTAAGCCCCCTCCCACCGAAGGTGGCCACCGATGTATAATGCCCGCCTCGAAACCTCAGACCACAGGCCCATCTCATGTCGATAGACGCACTCGTCGAAAATCTCATCCGCCCTGAAATCCGCGCATTACAGGCATACCACGTCGGTAACGCCAGCGGCATGATCAAGCTCGATGCGATGGAGAATCCATTCCAGTGGCCTGAAGCGATGAAGGCCGAGTGGCAGACTTTATTAGCCGGCTGCGCGCTGAATCGTTATCCGCATCCTGTTGCGCCAGAGGTGGTTGCCGGTCTGCGTGAGGTGATGGAAGTGCCTGAGCAATATGGCATTCTGCTCGGCAATGGGTCTGACGAGATTATTCAGCTGTTGACGATGGCAGTAGCAAAGCCGGGGGCTTGTGTAATGGCACCAGAGCCGGGCTTTGTGATGTATAAGATGATTTCGACGTTCGTTGGCACCGATTATGTCGGTGTCCCGCTGAAGTCTGATTTCTCGCTTGATCGCGATGCGATGCTGGCGGTGATCGCTGAGAAGAATCCGGCGCTGATTTTCCTGGCGCAGCCGAATAACCCGACCGGCAATTTATGGGCAGAAGATGATCTGGTGGCGATTATCGAGGCGTCGAATGGTCTGGTGGTGCTTGATGAGGCATACCTGCCATTCTCCAGTCGCAACCACCTGAGCTGGCTCGACCGTTTCTATAACGTGGTGGTGATGCGTACGCTGTCTAAAGTCGGTCTTGCGGGTCTGCGTCTGGGTATGCTGTTTGGTCGTTCTGAGTGGCTGAATGAAATTGATAAAATCCGCATGCCTTACAACATCAATGTTCTGACTCAGGCGTCTGCAGCATTTGCGTTGAAGCACTATAACGTGCTGATGGAGCAGTGCGCAGTGTTGCGGAGCGAGCGCGAAAACATGATGAATGTTCTGGCTGGTCTGGGGTTCGAAACTTATCCTTCAGAGGCAAATTTTATTCTTGCCCGATGCCCGGAAAAAAATGCGCGCGTTATTTTTGATGCGTTGAAAGAGAAGAAAATTCTGATTAAGTGCCTGGATGGTGGCCACCCTCTGTTGAGTGACTGTCTGCGCTTTACGGTTGGAGCGCCTGAAGAAAATGCGCAGCTGTTTGCTGCGCTTCAGGACATTCTCTGAGTATTACTTGGTCTGGCGTCGACCCGCAATTGCGCGGGTTGTCGCCGTCTTTCCTGCCCGAAGATACTCAACAGCAATCTCGTCTCCCGGACGTAATTCAGCGATCCGGTTCATGGCAGCTCTGGCGTTGCTGGTCTCTTCCCCATTAATTGAAAGAATAATATCACCGACTTTCAGCCCGGCCTGACTCGCAGGACCATCGGGAAATATGCCGGTGACCAGCAAGCCTGTCAGGGCACCGGGAAGTTTCAGTGCGGTCAATAATTCAGGTGTGGCTTCCTGTACTTCAATCCCCAGCCAGCCGCGGATAGTCGTGCCGTATTTTGCGATATCGTTGGTGGCCCTCAGTGCGAGGTGCGCAGGAATTGCAAAACCTATTCCTTCGCTCCCCCCTGACTGAGAGTAAATTGCGGTATTGATCCCAACGAGTTGCCCTAATGCGTTAATCAAGGCGCCACCGGAGTTGCCGGGGTTAATCGCTGCGTCCGTCTGGATGTAATTTTCGAAGGTGTTCAGCCCAACGCGATTGCGTCCTGTCGCCGAAACAATGCCCATGGTGACGGTCTGACCCACACCGAAAGGGTTACCGATCGCGAGCACGACATCACCAACACGCACTTTATCTGCAGCGGCTTTCGTAATTACGGGTAATGGCTGAAGGTTGACGTGCAGAACCGCGAGATCCGCTTCCGGGTCGGTTCCTGTGATCGTTGCGTTGGCTTCACGACCATCATGCAGAGAAACAACGATCTCATCGGCGCCGTTAACCACATGGTAGTTGGTGATGATGTAGCCATTTTCCGACATGATGACGCCGGAGCCCAGGCTGGACTGCATTCGCTCGCTGGGCTGCGGGCTGTTACGGAAAAATCGCTGGAAAGCGGGGTCATTCAGCAGTGGGTGTGTCTTACGCTGAACCCGCTTACGGGTATAAATATTCACCACTGCAGGTGCCGCAGAAGCGACAGCGTCTGCGTAACTGACCGGGCCGCTGGCAACAGGCGGTGGCGTTACCGGAGTTTCAGTGGGAGGGACTACGACCTCCTCTTCAATCAGTGGCGCGCTGAGAATCAGGCGCTCAGGGTAGACCCAGTGTGGGGCCAGGGTAAGAATTGAGATAGCGATAACGCCCCCGACAATTGCCGGAAGCAGAAAGCGCACTGCAAATCCTTGCACCAAAGACATCTGATAACTCCTGGTGTTCCGACAGACCTGACGGCCTGTACGGAGAGCATAAAGCACCCTCATGTTGGCCGATGCAGACTGGCACAGTTCAGAGATCCGGGGTGCTGGTGATAAACTGCTGCTAATTTAACAAATTTACAGGTGACAAGACCATGGCTGTCGAGCGTAAGGAACTGTTAAAGCATCTCGATAATCTTCTGCAGAGCCATCGTATCCGCGATTATTGTCCCAATGGTCTGCAAGTGGCGGGCGCAGAGCATATTTCCAGTATCGTAACGGGGGTCACCGCCAGTCAGGCGCTGATCGATGCCGCGATTGAGCGTGGGGCGGATACCATTCTGGTTCACCATGGTTATTTCTGGAAAGGTGAGGACGAACGTATCACCGGCATAAAACGTGAGCGACTGAAAAGCCTCCTCGCGAACGATATCAATCTGATTGCCTATCACCTGCCACTGGATATGCACCCCATATACGGAAATAACGCTCAGCTGGCTGACGTGCTTGGGCTTCAGGTGGATGGGCCTCTGGACGAAAGCGACCTGTCCGTGCCCGGAAATATAGGGCGCCTGCCGCGTCCGATGAGTGGTAAAGAATTCCGCGCCTGGCTGGGTGAGTGCCTTAAACGTGAACCGCTTCATATCGGCGAAGAGAATGACACCATAGAAACCATCGCCTGGTGTACTGGTGGTGCTCAGGGATACCTGCAGAAAGCTGTGAATGCTGGCGTCGATGCCTTCCTGACTGGCGAGATTAACGAGCCTGCGGTGCACCTTGCGCGAGAAACCGGTACTCACTTTTTCAGTGCCGGACACCACGCCACAGAGCGTTACGGTGCAAAGGCTCTGGGTGAATATCTGGCCGATGAGTTTCCGGTCGACGTCGAATTTATCGACATCGACAACCCGGTTTAAGAGCGGAGCTTTTTAATCAGAGTCACCGGGATCAGCACTGCGATTCCGGCCAGAACGCCAGTCGTCAGATTAGCCATCATGGCGATCAGGGTGGCTGCACCAGGGATGGCAAGGTAGCTCAGGCTTTGTGAGGTGTCATGAACCCAGTGTTCGAGCGCCGGAATATGGTGAGCGAGAATACCGCCTCCCACGAGAAACATTGCCAGAGTGCCAACCACGGACAGAAGCTTCATCAGGCGGGGCGCGAGGTTCAGCAAGAATCGTCCGAGCAGGGCTTTAAATCTGCCTAATGCAGCATTGCGCTGCTCTGTCAGCCAGAGGCCGGCATCATCCAGTTTCACTATCCCTGCCACCAGACCATAAACGCCAAAAGTAAATAACAGCGCCAGTACGGACAGTGCAATAATCTGTGTCAGAAGTGCAGCTTCGGCCATGGTGCCCAGTGAAATAACAATAATTTCTGCGGACAGAATAAAGTCGGTCCGGATAGCCCCTTTAATCTTCTCTTTTTCAAAAGCCACCATGTCGACAGATTGATCTGCCACGGCTGCGCGTCGCTCCTCTTTCTCTTCTTCGTGGGGGAAAAACTTATGTACCAGTTTTTCTACCCCTTCAAAGCAGAGATATGCGCCACCAATCATCATCAGCCAGATAATCGCTTGGGGCAGAAATGCACTGATGATCAGAGCCGATGGCACAAGTATCAGCTTGTTTAACAGCGATCCCCGGGTAACGGCCCAGACGACAGGTAATTCGCGTTCAGCACGGATGCCAGTCACTTGCTGAGCATTCAGCGCGAGGTCGTCACCAAGTACACCTGAAGTCTTCTTAGCTGCGAGTTTTGACATCGCTGCAACGTCATCAAGTATTGAGGCGATATCATCAAGTAATGCGAGAAGGCTGCCCGCGGCCATAAGTCATTCCCTTTTTAGGTATTGGCACAGTAGCGACCAGCATAATACGCGGGCAGAAGAGGGAAAAGCGCCAACTGCGGATGAGTCTTTAAAAAGTCTGCAGTGGGTATTTATTTAATCCATTCAGAAATAAAAATCGATCGTGGCATACAGGGCATCAAAGTCCCCCTCTAACGCCTGTCCGTCACGGTCGAAATAGCCGTTTTGTGTCAGGTACTCGAGGTACATCCAACCAGGGCCATATTTGTAGCTCAGGCCGGGAGCGAAGGCGCGGATGGTGTTACTGTCGTTACCTTCGGTGCCCGGCTCTGCGTAGGTCAGATCCGTGTAGAACGACCAGTTGCCAATGCTGTATCCGAGTTCGGCGGCGTAACGGGTGTTTTCTACAGTGGCGTCCAGATATTCCTCTGGCAGATTCCGCTCTGTGGTGATGGCCGACACCTTACCCCAGAAGCCGTAATAGTTTGCTGTGTAGTAGAGGGCAGCAGCGGAATGATCACCACTGACTTCGCCGGTGCCTGAGATCAGCTCCTGCAAGCCGCCGCTCTGAGCAGACACACCGACCTGAACATAACCATTCAGTGCATAAGACAGATTGCCGACCAGCGTCTGTACTTTCCTGTATGTGGCTTTACTGCCCCAGTGGCCGTTGTCATCCATGGTGTCTGTACTGGTGCTCCAGTCATCCGCCAGAAAGAGGGCGGCGTCGTAGTGCAGCCGGTCCAGCGTCTGAGACACTTTTACGCCAACATCCATCTGGTCGCCGTAGCCGGCGAGAAACATATCGCCCGGCCAGAAGTTATAGGTGGCCCATGCAAAAGGAACCTGGTTTTTGCCAATCAGCACCTGCGGACCATCGTCAAACTGGTAACCAACCCAGGCCTTGTGAAGAGCGAACTGACCGCCAGTGCTGTTGTTTTCGGTATCGGTGAAGGCACCCGGGCCGAACCGCGTTTCCGCAGAATAGCTCCAGGGTGTGCCTGCGACCTGGCCATCGGCATAAATCACCAGCGCTTCGCTGTCGATTACTCCCCAGCTGTTCTCTTGAGATTCGTCGTTCTGTTGGTGCTGGTAGTTAAACCATATCCCACCTGAAATATCCGGGCTGGCAATGCTGTGAGAGGAAACCATGGTCATCAGGAGTGCAGAGGATGACAGAATTACGGCCTTAGTGAGTGTTCTGGGGAGGGCAGCCCCCTCACGGGTGAGATAGTCAGCAACAGACTTCGACATGGATAACTCCTGGCTAGCTGTGTATTGAGGGGCGTCCGCGCTTTCAACGGTGGTTGAAAGAAGAATCTATACAATTGTAGCAGTCTGTATAGATTCTCCAGTGTCGGTTGAACGGGTCGCTTCCGGGCTACTTCAGGCGCGATACGCCAAGCATCACCAGTGCCATACCGATCACGGCCGTCCAGCCAAACGGTTCTCCCAGAAACAGAATAGCCATAATCGTGGTCATTACCGGGCCTATCGTGCCTGAGACGCTGGCTTTCGCTGGGCCAATCCGTTTGATGGCTTCGCTGACCATGAACGAAGGGAGAACTGTCGCCATGATTGCGAGCACCAATGTGCCTGTCCAACGAGGTGTGTCCATCTCAGGAATCACCAGCCCTTCACTGATCGCATAGTGCAGTAGGGTTGCTACCGTGGCCGATCCCATGGAAATACAGGTGAAAAAAAGGCTCCCGAGCTCAGCAATACTGCGCTTGCTGAACAGAATAAACAGCGAGAACGACAGAGCGCTCCCAAGAATTAACAGCGTGCCCTTGGTAATGTCGGCTTCGCTGGTGCCCGGAGGGGCGATCTGCAGGTCGTGGCCATACACAATGCCTAATCCAATGTAAGTAAGCACCAACGCAGGGATCACGGTTCTGCTGACTTTTGCGCCAAAAAACAGCGCGCCAATCACCACCACCATGCTTGGGTAGGCGTACAGCATCAGACGTTCCAGCTGAGCGCTGACGTACTCCAGTCCGGACAGATCAAGTAATGAGGCCAGGTAGTAGCCGAGCAGGCCGACCGCCGCCGCGCGTGCAACATCAGTCGCCTTCGGCTTCTTCTTCATACGACCCCAGAGTACTGCTCCGATGATCAGATAAACAGGCAGGGCAATGACCATGCGCAGGCCCATAAGCGGCATCGCCGTCATGCCGAGGCCATACAGCCACTTGATGATGATCGGCTTGGTTGAAAACAGAAAGGCAGCACTTAAGGCGAGGATAAGGCCAAAGCGTATGTTCCCCGGATCATCCGGAGAGGTGTTTTCGGTGTCAGGGACAGGCCCTGTCTGTGGGGCAGCCATGTTGATTCCTTTGTCGTTATGGTGCTTTGTGGTGGCTGCGAGAGAGAAAATAAGTGCGGTGAAAAACCGTTCAAAGCTGCTCTTTCGCAGCCTTAACCGGTGTGGACTCTGTGGATCCTTACCTATGTGCTGCGCGTGAGTGTGCCTGCCACCATAGAGAGGCAGGTTTGCATAGCCACATCACGCGCGCTGGATACATATTCAGTATCGTCCGGAAAGGATAAAGATTACTGAAAACTAGCAGACCTCACAGACAAAGAAAAGCGCCAGTTTCATTTACCCACGAAGCCGATTCAGGTAAACTGCCCTCCCATCTTAAGAGAGGGGTCTGAAGCTGCTTACCGCGCGCTGCGCATAGTTCTCAAGCAAGCCTGACAGCCACTCTGAAACAAATTTTTCATCTCTGCTCGCGGACCTTCTATGACACGTTTTATCTTTGTCACGGGTGGTGTTGTTTCTTCTTTGGGGAAAGGCATCGCTTCTGCATCTCTGGCTGCCATTCTGGAAGCCCGTGGCCTTAAGGTCACCATGCTCAAGCTCGACCCGTACATCAACGTGGACCCGGGCACGATGAGCCCGTTCCAGCACGGTGAGGTCTTTGTGACCAACGATGGCGCCGAGACTGACCTCGACCTGGGTCACTATGAGCGTTTCATCCGTACCACCATGTCACGCCGCAACAACTTCACCACAGGTCGTATTTATACGGACGTGCTGGCGAAAGAGCGTCGCGGTGACTATCTGGGCGGTACTGTGCAGGTGATTCCGCACATCACTGACGAAATCAAACGTCGTGTACTTGAAGGCGCTGAAGGCTCAGACGTTGCTCTGGTCGAAATCGGTGGCACCGTGGGCGATATCGAATCTCAGCCGTTCCTTGAAGCGGTCCGTCAGATGAAAGTCGAGCTGGGCTCCAAGCGCGCGCTGTCTCTGCACCTGACACTGGTGCCGTACATCGCGACCGCAGGTGAAACAAAGACCAAGCCGACTCAGCACTCAGTAAAAGAGATGCGCACCATCGGTCTGCAGCCTGATGTCCTGATCTGCCGTTCTGATCACAAGATCGATGCATCTTCGCTGCGTAAGATTGCACTCTTCACCAACGTTGAAGAGCGTGCGGTGGTTCCACTGGAAGACGCCGATACGATTTATAAGATTCCACGCATGCTGCACGAAGCCGGCCTCGATGACCTGATCGTTGAGAAGTTCGATCTGTCATGCAAAGAAGCTGACCTCTCTGAATGGGATGACGTGGCCGACGCCAAACTCAACCCGGAAGAAGAAGTGACCATCGCTATGGTCGGTAAGTACATGGACCTGCTGGATGCCTACAAGTCGTTGATCGAAGCGATTGATCATGCCGGCATTCACCACCGCGCCAAAGTGAACATCCGCTACATCGACGCCGAAGATGTTGAACGCAAAGGCGTTGAGGTACTGAGCGGCGTTGATGCGATTCTGGTACCGGGCGGTTTCGGTAACCGTGGCGTTGAAGGCAAGATCCGTACGGTTCAGTACGCACGTGAAAACAAAATTCCATACCTGGGTATCTGTCTGGGTATGCAGGTGGCTGTAATCGAGTTCGCCCGTAACGTTGTGGGTTGGAAAGACGCACAGTCGACTGAGTTTACTCACGATACCAAGCACCCTGTGGTTGGCCTGATCACTGAATGGCAGGATGCGTCCGGTAACGTTGAAACCCGTGACGAAAACTCTGACCTCGGCGGCACGATGCGCCTTGGCGGTCAGGAGTGTGTTCTGACTCCGGGATCAAACACCGCAGCAGCGTACGGCAAAGACATCATCACTGAACGTCACCGCCACCGCTACGAAGTGAACTCTTCACTGGTACCACAGCTGGAAGAAGCCGGCCTGCGTATCGCTGGTCGCTCTGTTGACGGCGAACTGGTGGAAGTTGTGGAAGTACCAGATCACCCATGGTTTGTGGCATGTCAGTTCCATCCGGAATTTACCTCGACACCACGTGATGGCCATGGCCTGTTCTCAGCCTTTATTAAAGCGGCTCTGAACAACAAATAATTTTTAAACACTTTAACTTTAAACATTGCCTGATAAGCGGCGCACGAGAGTGCGTCCTGTCCTAAATCTGGAGATTAAAATGGCGAAGATTATCGACATCAAAGCACGCGAAGTGCTGGATTCTCGTGGTAACCCAACCATCGAAGCAGACGTCACCCTGGAAGGTGGTTTCTTCGGTACAGCATGTGCTCCAAGCGGCGCATCTACCGGTACCCGCGAAGCACTGGAACTGCGTGATGGCGATAAAAGCCGTTACCTGGGTAAAGGCGTATTGAAAGCCGTTGCTAACGTAAACGACACCATCAAGCCTGCCCTGGTCGGTATGGATGCACTGGACCAGCGCGCACTCGACAACAAAATGCTCGAGATCGACGGCACTGACAACAAAGCCAACATGGGCGCAAACGCCATCCTGGCCGTGTCACTGGCTGCTGCCAAAGCCGCTGCGGCTGCAAAAGGCGTTGAACTGTACGAACACATCGCAGACATCAACGGCACCCCAGGCGTTTACTCTATGCCAGTACCCATGATGAACATCATCAACGGTGGTGAGCACGCAGACAACAACGTTGATATTCAGGAATTCATGGTACAGCCAGTTGGCGCACCTACGTTCGCTGAAGCACTGCGTTGTGGTGCAGAAATCTTCCACGCACTGAAGAAAGTACTGTCTTCTCAGGGCCTGAACACTGCCGTTGGCGACGAAGGTGGTTTCGCACCAAACCTGGCGTCTAACGCCGATGCACTGGCAGCGATCAAAGAAGCCGTATCTAACGCTGGCTACGAGCTGGACAAGAACGTCACTCTGGCTCTGGACTGCGCGTCTTCTGAATTCTACAACGACGGTAAGTACGATCTGAAAGGCGAAGGCAAAGTCTTCACCGCTGAAGAATTCTCTGACTATCTGGCAGAGCTGTGTGACCAGTACCCAATCGTTTCTATCGAAGACGGTCAGGACGAATCTGACTGGGCTGGCTGGAAATACCAGACCGAAAAACTGGGCAGCAAAGTACAGCTGGTGGGCGACGACCTGTTCGTAACCAACACCAAGATTCTGAAAGAAGGTATCGAAAAAGATATCGCCAACTCTATTCTGATCAAGTTCAACCAGATCGGTTCTCTGTCAGAAACTCTGGATGCGATCAAAATGGCGAAAGATGCAGGCTATACCGCTGTGATCTCTCACCGTTCAGGTGAAACTGAAGACGCGACCATCGCTGACCTGGCAGTCGGTACTGCTGCTGGCCAGATCAAGACTGGCTCACTGTGCCGTTCAGACCGTGTTGCTAAGTACAACCGTCTGCTGCGTATTGAAGAACAACTCGGAGCGAAAGCGCCATACAAGGGCCGTTCTGAAATTAAGGGCCAGTAATACCTGCTGCGCTCGATGATACGGCGTTAAAAATTTCCGTGGGGTGCTCATGTACTACTTGTACACTCCGCTCCCCCAGAAATTTTTGCCTTGTCTCATCATCGCTCGCGACGGTCTTACAAATCGCTACTGCGCTCGTGACGCGATTGCTAACTTGCGAAACCGCTTATCGGTTGAGTTAGAAAAAAACGCCGCTTTTTAGTGGCGTTTTTTTTATTTAGAGTATTGATAGGTCCGTTAGGTTTTTCAAAGAGTTGGATGCTTTCGAATAATATTTTTTTAGTCTGATTTTTCTTCGAAGAGACTTGTCTTGCGCTATATGTCAGTTGTCAGAACAGAAGTTTATATCTTCTGGTATGCTTTTTTTGATTTCGGTTATACCGATTGTCATAGCCGATACACTAGGAGAGATGCTGTGTTAAGGATGAAAGATCTCAGTGAGATCAAGGCGTTAAGTTTTTATGCACACATGTTTCTGGCATTGTTTTATACGATCCTTGCCAATCCAATCTACGCTTTTCGAGGTGATTCCAATTTTCCAGATTATTTCTTGAAAATGCATATTGCGCTTACGGGTTTGGATTATTTATTTATCTTTCTGGTGCCATTGGCTTCTGGAATACTACTGATGTTAGGAGTATTGCTAGCAAGGGTAATTGGTTACTCTAGCACTCTGGCTGTAATTTCACTGTTTCTTTTCCTCATTTATTCAATTTCGATAGCTTTTGGGTATGTTGGTTTTTATATGTTCAATTTGATCCTAGTGATTGTTCTAATTATAGAACGAAAAGTCAGAGAACTAAGATCCTGATAGTCTTTGGTTGCTGTGTTATATCGCTACTATTGTAGTCGAGAAAATATTCTGGATATCTTCGGGATTAGTATGACGGAAAGAGTACTGTAGAAATATGGAGGTTGTAGTGAGTAACAAATTTCTAGGATACGTTTTCATAGAAGAGCTCGAATAGGGAAGGAGCGTTTCCTTTGAATTTCCTCTAAGGTACAAAAGAGCGTTTAAGCACAGGTCGATCGTATTGTTGAGGCTGAGCGCTTGAGGGGACGATTGGCGTATTATTTGTATTACCATTACGTATTTTTACGAGGCCTTTGGTTATCTCGAAAAAGTGAAAGCTTTGAATTGGCACTTGATGTATACATGCTTGCTCATAGAGATGTATTATCGATAGAAGGTGAAGATGTGGGTCGCAATATAAGAGTCACATATAAGCCGAAAAGGTAATTTAGCAATAGAGCCAAACCAATGCTTGAACACCCAAAAGTCGAACTCTTGACCGTCAACCGCGATGACGCCAATGATCCGCTGTCAGCCTGGTCAAAACATGCTTTTGAGCTTGATGGCGCTGAGTGGCCGTCGGTTGAGCATTACTATCAGGCAATGAAATTTGAGGATGCCGGTTATCGCGAGCAGATTCGTCATGCCGAGCATCCGAAGCAAGCCGTAAAGCTTGGTCATGCGAAGTTTAAGAAGCGTCGTAAAGACTGGAAGAAAAATAGTGTGACTTACATGATCCGGGGCACTTATACCAAGTGCCGGACACATCGGGAAGTGGCGGACAAACTACTGGAAAGTGGTGAGATTAAGATCTCGAACCTGACCATGTATGACTATTTCTGGGGGAGCGGCCGGGATATGCGTGGTAAAAATAACTACGGCAAAGTATTGATGGCGGTTCGCGACAAGCTGAATGAAGAGGCGGCCGGTTGATCCGCCTCTGAAATCTGCCCCGAGTATCAGGCTGATACGACTTTATTCCGTCCGGTTTCTTTTGCCTCGTACAGTGCTTTATCTGCGGTCTTCAGCAGATCACTCATGGCTTCAACCCCCGGTGATGGGTAGCAGGCGACTCCCAGGCTGGCCGTCACTTCTATTTTCTGACCATCCACTTCAACGGCCATATGACTGATGCGCTTGCGCAGACGCTCGGCGATCAGTTTCGCTTGTACCAGCGTGGTGCCCGGCAACAGTACCGCAAATTCTTCACCGCCGTATCTGCCGACTTCATCGTTGGGGCGGGCGTTCTCCATCATCACTTTAGACGCGGCGACAAGCACCTCGTCACCCGCATGATGCCCCCAGGTGTCATTGATCTGCTTGAAGTGATCAAGGTCGATCATGATGCAGGCGAGAGGCGGCAGGGTCGTTGAATCTGCGGCTCTGGCGCGACGGATTTCTTCCTGTCCCCGGGTGATCAGAGAGTTACGGTTTGACAGACGCGTAAGGCCATCAATGGTCGACATCTCAAGGTAGAGGTTCTCCCGTTCTGCCCAGCGCTTCATTGCCAGAATACAGAGGTAGATCAGGGGGGCGAGAATAAAGGCGACGGTCATCCGGATTGCCATCCAGCCATCAAACGGACGGCCGTTGTCAGCCACCGGAGATTTTTCGAGAAGCATAGCGTGGGGGAGAATCTGCATCAGGTCCAGCGCCGACATACCGCCCAGAAGGGGCACAACTATCCAGAAACAGAACTGTATTTTGTTCACGTCCGCCAACGTACAGGTGATGATGACTCCCAGAAATATAATCAACAGTGCTTCCGACAGGTAAGTGCCGGTCAGATAGCCGGTTGTGAGAACGACGATCAGGAAGCTGGCGATGATCACATTCTCAAATAGCGGCCAGTCGTCGGTGTAACGACGTAGCTTCAGCGCTGCCAGAATAAAGCCCACCATGACGGCGATATGCCCGATATAGAGAACAGTCAGGAAGCTGACGAGAGGCTGGTTGAGCCATTCCGGCACCTGGGTGTTAGCGATCCACATGGTACTGCCGAATGATAGTGGCGCAAGAATGACCAGACAGGCGAGCAGGATAAACCGGTCGATCGGCCGCCAGTCCATAGGGTTAGATATTCGGATATTAAGAAAGCTGCCGATGGCGCTGGCTTTTGAGTCCTGATTCATTTCCGGGCTACTGTGACTGAACATTGAATATGCCTGCGCAAGCAACAGGCTATATTCAAGCGTAGATGACAGTGACCTGTTTGACCAACGGGATCCTTGCGAAATCAGGGAAGTGGCGTGTATTCGCGGTTATCGCCCGGAATATCCGCAAAACGTTGTTCCTCCCAGTCGGTTTTGGCCTGCTCAATGCGTTCTTTGCTGAAGGACACGAAGTTCCAGTAAATGTAAGGCACGACAGGCCAGTGCTCTCCGCCAAGAAGTATGACCCGCGAGTATTCTGGGGCATTCAGCTCTGTGCCTGCCTCAAGCAGTACGAAATCGCCCTTCGCGTAGGTCTCGCCTTCGTAATGTATCTTGCCCTCCAGTACATACATGGCGCACTCCTGTTCAGGCTCAGGACGTTCCAGCTGAGTATCCTGGCTGAATATTACGTCGAGAAAGAACATCGGGGAGTAGGTTTTGATGGGGGATGTCATACCCAGTGCATCCCCGGCGATCAGGCGAGCGAATACTCCTTTCTCATTAAACTGGGGGAGCTGGCATTTCTTATGATGGGTAAATGACGGTTCAATTTCTGCGAACTGTTCGGGCAGTGCGATCCAGCATTGCAGGCCATTCATGGCGTGAGGCGCCGCTTTGGTTTCGTGGGTCTCGCGTTCGGAATGAACAATGCCTCGCCCTGCGGTCATCCAGTTTACGTCGCCCGGGAGTATCTCTACATGATTTCCCAGGCTGTCCCTATGAAGAATGGATCCTTCTGTAAGATAGGTGAGGGTAGCCAGGCCAATGTGAGGGTGAGGGCGCACATCAATGCCCTGACCCGCGTCAAAATGGGCGGGCCCCATGTGATCAAGGAAGATAAAAGGCCCAACCATTCGTTTCTGAGCGTGAGGAAGTATCCGGGTCACACTGAAGCCATCAAGGTCTTTGCTTTTTCCGGTCAGTCTCTGGGCCATGACGAATGTCTCCGTTGAGTGGGGCGCCTATACTGTATGGTGTTCTGTCCCAATGTTAGTCAGGTTGATTATGGCAAGTAAGTCAGAGTTAGAGCAGTTTTTCGAAAATGATTTCCCGCAAGCCGACTTCGTCATCGAAGATGTGGGTGACAGAGCGGCGAAAATCCGAAAGCGGATCACCCAGAACCACCTCCGCCCCGGTGGTACGGTATCTGGGCCAGTATTGATGGAAGTCGCCGATGCAGCCTTGTATGTCGCCATACTCGGTGAGCTAGGCCTGGTGGCGATGGCAGTGACGACCAGTCTGAATGTTAACTTTCTGAGAAAACCGGCGGCAGATAAAGACATTATTGCGGATTGCTCACTGATGAAAGTCGGGAAGTCGCTGGTTGTTGGTGAGGTATCCCTGTATTCAGAAGGCCAGCCTGAACCCGTTGCGCATGCGGTCGGCAGCTACGCGATACCACCCCGGAAGTAGATCTCACAACTGGCCTGTACAGATTGATTTAACAGGCCAATCGTTTATCCTGTCGGCCATTATGGAACTGCATTGCAAAGGACGCATGATGGCTGATGTACCTCTCTCAAATTACCTCGTTTATTCGTCGGAAGCTAAAGAAGGCGTTGGACGTGCTGTATACATCGACCCCTCCCTTATAGCGACATTCACGGAATGTGTTGATCCAACCTGTGAAGTCGGGCGCAATGTAGCGGTTCAGATTCAGCAGCAGCTGTCATCTACTGCTGGCGGTGTGAAGTCTGGCCAGTCCGTTGGAGATGCGGCTGAGTTCTACTCTGATATCGGTAGTATCGATCAGAGATTTGTACGGGTGTTCTATCGGATCCTGCAGGCGGAATGCAGTGAAAACAGTCGGGGTCCGGGAGTGTATATCCATGACATTAAGCGTTTTCAGAATAACTCTGCGGGTACCGGTACTGGACTCTTCCGGATGAAGCACGAAGCTGGTAGCTGGAGGGGGGCGGCTGAGCCACAAGGAACGTTATCTACGAATATCTTAAGAATGGGGTCGCAAGTAACGAGTTCAGGCTTGATGGAATTAGATGAATTAGCGGACGAGTTGCTAGAGGCTAGTTCTCAAGCAACATATAAGACCGACTTTAATCTCTATCACTGCCCTTTAGCTGTTGTAAATAACGGCGAAGAATATGACACCCCGGAAAAGCGATTTAAGATCTTAAGCCCTGAAGATCTTGCTGAAGTATTTACAAAAACGGTCAATATTAACCGTTGGGATAGTAACAGCGTTGCTCAGGATTCATATACCGTATATTGCTACGGTGATGCTTCTAAGCTATTGCAGGGTGCTCTTGAAAGGCTTGGGAGAGCGGGGAATGTATCTCTTTCAAACTTTACCTTTGAAGTTATTGCGCCTCATTCCCCTTATAGCCAGTTGGAAAAGTTGGTGAAGAACCTCAAGGGGAAGGCGAATCTGAATGCTAGCTCGACAACCGCTGCCTCGGGTGTTTATCAGCGGTTTGATATCGATTCGACAAGCGAAGACAGCATTGCGGCTTTTAAAAAATATGGTGAGCTGAAAAAGAATAAAACGAACATTAGCTTCTCTGAGTTATGGCGGGGGCTTGGTGGGGTATTGGCACTCAACTAGTCAGTCTGAGATTAAGGAATGGTACTTATGAACTTCCCTAAGGTAAGCCTCCCTGAAAATACGGCGACTTATTGCATACAAGTGAACGATGCCCGGCTGGTGTTTCATTGTGAAGATGAGGCGAGGTATACCGATAAGTATGTCTTTCACTTTGAAGCGACGTGTCAGGGCCTGATATCAAATCCTGACTATACGGGGGAGATTATCCCTTTACGTACAAGATTTGCTCTGCTTGATGATGATTTGATGAAAGAGCATCCCAACTGGTTATGTCCGATAAAAATTCAGATATGGCCGAAATCTGAGCTGCTTATGGAGAGCCGTAAGTGGGAAGGTTCTGAGGATCTCCGTAGTAATTCATTAAAATTTTATGAGCGTTGGAAATCAAGCGAAGACCGGGAGGAAGATGATCTGACTCCTCGGAAGGCAGAAGATTTCTCTGTTTTAAGTGTAAATGGACGTTCATGGGCTTATGCTGCTTCTGGCCTTTATGGGCAGTGGGAGAACGCCATTACGGAATTGTCTGCTAACCTGGTGTTAATTGTCATATTTTCGGCGAAATCCTGCTGGACTCGTGATACTTTCCCGCCAGAGGGCCTTAAAGATCATCTGATGCCTTTCTTTACGGACTACCTCTCCCGCATTCAGATTATCCCAACCGAAGGTGTCCCCGAGTCTGAACTTCCACCGCTTGGTTTTTACCCATCGAAGCGAGAAGAGAAAGAGATTGATAGCGAAGGTAAAACCGTCGTCGAAGACACTTCATCCAGTGAGTGGGGCTGGTAGGTTATGGGGTTGCTCGGAAATATCCTGGTTACGTTTGCGCTTATGCTCTGGCCCATGGTCTGGATCGTATCCATTATGGGCATGGGTGGCCCTGGTGCTTCTAATCGTCTGGACTGGATGATTCAGCTTCTGGTCTATATGTCGTATCCAATCTGGATATTTGGGCTGCTGAGTCTCGCTGGGAAGTCCTTCTGGGGGCTGGCCAGCGGTTATTTTCTGATTGGCTGTCTGGCGCTGTTTATCACGTTTAACGCAGGCATGTTCCGCAATATTTCTAATCTTCTTCAAGGGATTCAGAACGAGGGCTACTCCGTAGTCAGGAGCACCGCATATTTTAATGCCAAACCCATAGTTGAAGCTGACGCTGAGTCGTTTGATATGTTCAAGGGCGACCTGAGTTACTTCTTTGCGTACCACGCCTGGGATAATAAACACACGTATTACCGTGGGGAGGTTATCGAGGGGGCTCCTGGCGGACCTCTTGAGGCGTTGAATGATCTCAGCAGGAGCCGTGACTATGTCGCTAGCGGTGAAACGGTCATCTACGGGGATACGGTTTTACCCGGATGTATCCGAAGTAAACTCGAATTTTTTGATGAATTTCAAAGGCCTTGGGCGCGCTGTGAGGGGAATATTTATCACGGGGGCGCTCTCGTCGAAGGCGCAGATGCTCAGTCATTTACGCCACTGAATAGCTGGGTAGCGCATGATAGATACCGGTTTTATGTGCGTACTGAAGTAACCGATACTACTGCAGATTCTTCAAGTTTCCGAAGAATCGACAATGGATATTACAGAGACGATCATCGAGTCTTTTATCTGCCTGATAGTCAGATTCACGAGGTAGAAGGTGCCGATGTCAGCACCTTCGAAGTCGTTATGGAAATCGATGAAGACATCAGAAGTGATGCCCGCGACGCTCGTTTCCGATATTACAATGGCAAGCAAGTAGCGCCTCGGTAAGAGGCGCTTTAGTTAAGAGCCGGAAGCTCAGAACCAGAAGCTTACGCCTGCCACCCACTGCGTCGATTGAATATCGCCACCTTCTTCGCGAATTATGTCGGCGCTGTCGCCGAAACTCCGGCTCCATACTGCTCCGACATAGGGCGCGAACTCTCTGACGATTTCGTATTTGAGACGCAGACCTACTCCGATACTCGACAGCCCTTTGCCTTCGCCGTATTTCTCACTGGTGTTGCTGTGAGCAGCAAGAGTGAACTCTGGAGATAGCACGAGCTTCTGAGTGAACATGAGTTCCTGCTCTGCCGTTACGTTCAGGCTGGTGCGTCCATCCTTATCAACCAACAGGCTGGCATCGGTTTCAAAGAAATAGGGTGCCAGGCCATCGAAACCAACAACCAGCCGGTTCCGCACCGGATCAGGATGAATATCGCGGCTCAGGCCAAGTTGCAGATCCCAGTAAGGACTGATGGCGTGTAGCCACAAGGCTTGCAGGTTCAGCTCTTCCATTTCACCTTCGTGGCGCTCCGCATCCGCTTTCAGGCGGACTTTGTTGAACGAATTACCGTAGGTAATATCGCCTTCAAACACCTGTGCTTTTTCACCTTCGTGAAAGCGGTATTCCAGTTGATCGCCGGTGACTTTTAATACTTCCGGGTCGTAGTCGCCCATGGCATACGCCTGGGTAGTCAGACCTGCGATGGCAATACTCAGAGCGGTGACCAGAGGTTTCATTTTCAGATGTGTCATCAGTGGCCTCCGTGCATCATGTGGTCTGAGTGCATATGGTGTTCATCAGCTCCTGCTTTAACCACCCTGACTTCGCGGAACATACCAGCCATGTGATAGAGCAGGTGACAGTGATAGGCCCAGCGACCTTCTGCGTCTGCAGTGACCAGATAGCTGATTTTCTTTCCCGGATGCACAATGATAGTGTGCTTACGCGGAATATAGTCGGGGTCACCGGTTTCCAGTTCACTCCATAGACCGTGCAGGTGAATCGGGTGAGTCATCATGGTGTCATTGACCAGGGTGATTCGTACCCGCTCGCCATAATGAAGAATCAGAGGCTCTGCATCGGCAAACGGAATGCCATTCATCGACCAGATATAACGGCTCATATTTCCCGTGAGGTGTAATTGAATTTCACGTCCGGGTTCGCGAGTATCGAGTGTCGGTGTGAGGTTTTTGATATCGCTGTAACGCAGTACCCGGCGACCATAACGGGTGTCGTGATCGCGCAGGCCGATGCCTGGGTCATCAAGACCACTGACTGGCATCTCGGTCTGCATATCGACCTGAGGCCCGTTCTCACTTTCGGGGTGTACGATCTCGGCATCGCTGCCCATCCCGGCTTTTGCCAGACCAGTCGCATTGGCCATTGAGTGATTCATGCCCGCATGCATCGAGTGATCCATTCCGGAGTGCATGGAATGATCCATATCCCCATGGCCCATGGAGCCGTGATCCATAGAGCCATGATCCATAGAGCCATGATCCATAGAGCCATGATCCATAGAGCCGTGATCCATTCCCATATCCATATGACTCAGCACGGGGGCGTAATCCATTTCAGGAATGTCTGCCGTGAGTGAGAGGTCTGCGGTCAGACGTCCGCAAGCGTAACCGCTGCGGTCGATGCTTTGGGCAAAAATGGTGTAGGCCTTGTCCGCTTCCGGCTCCACAATCACATCGTAGGTTTCGGCAGTGCCCATGCGGAATTCATCGACAGTCACCGGTTGAATGTTTTGCCCGTCGGAGGATACGACCGTCATTTTCAGGCCGGGAATGCGCACGTCGAATAAGGTCATTGCACCGGCATTAATAAAGCGCAGGCGGATCTTTTCTCCGGCGTTAAATAGTCCTGTCCAGTTATCGTCCGGAGTCTGGCCATTCATCAGGAAGGTGTAGGTCATTCCTGTGACATCAGAAATATCCCGGTCGGACATCCGCATGTCGTTCCACATCTGGCGATCTTTCCAGGTTGCCGACAGGCCCTTTTCCCGGATGTCTCTCCAGAGGTCGCCGACAGTACGTTCGCGGGTATTGTAGTAGTGCCCCATCTTTTTCAGGGTGGCGTAGATGTCACTGGGGTGTTCGTCACTCCAGTCTGAGAGCAGCACTACGTAATCCCGGTCGTATTCCACCGGGTCGGCGTCTTTCGGCTCTATCACAATCGCGCCGTACACGCCTGTCTGTTCCTGAAATCCGGAGTGGCTGTGATACCAGTAAGTGCCTGACTGATTCAGATCGAATTCGTAAGTAAAGGTCTCGCCGGGGGCGATACCCCCGAAGCTGAAGCCTGGTACACCATCCATATTGCTGGGCAGAATGATTCCATGCCAGTGGATAGAACTCATGTGCTTAAGGTTGTTGGTCACATTGATGCGAACGCGCTCGCCTTCTTTCCAGCGCAGTACTGGCGCTGGTAGCGATTGGTTCACGGTGGTGGCTAACCGGTCTTTGCCTGTGAAGTTAACGCCCTGCAGGCCGATGTTCAGGTTGA
The DNA here is from genome assembly GCF_950066645.1 of uncultured Thalassolituus sp. Taxonomy (GTDB): domain Bacteria; phylum Pseudomonadota; class Gammaproteobacteria; order Pseudomonadales; family Oceanobacteraceae; genus Thalassolituus. The sequence goes on from NZ_CATMFB010000016.1 coordinate 61,354, forward strand.
ACACCTTACCCGCGAGTTCTGGCACCTGAGGTGACTCTTTAATGGAACCTTTCGCGTGTACCGGCAATCCTGTACTCAGCAATAGTGCACTGCCGGCAGCTCCTGTGACGAAGCGGCGGCGTGATACCACCGGTAGTCGGGAATCTGTTGTCATCATTAATATCCTGTTCTCAATGAAATCCGGGCGTCTCTGTCACGACAGATCGCCTCAGCATCGGGTTTATGTGCTGTATGAGCTCAGAGCAGGAGAGTCGGTGGACGGTCGGGCGGGGTGATATGTGGCGGTAGCGGGTGGCTTCGTAATTTCTGGAACTGATGTTCAGAAGGTACCCAGCCCAGGTTGATAAGCTCCGGAAGCATGGCTAAGCCAGGTGACACGATGTTATGACACTGCTGGTGGTGGCAGAGAGATACGTCTTTCTGGCAGCAGTCGTGATCTGTTGCAGATGAAGTGTCTGCTACGGACCCATGCATCTGATGCATGGCATGCTCTGCGGCGTGAAAATCTGTCTGCTTACTGGTATGTTCGCAGTATCGGACCGCGCTTTCAGCACGCAGAAATGATCCCGCCCATGCCGACTGGCACAGCGTCAGAATCAGAATGCATTGCATGATGCGTCGGAACACCCGTCACTCCTCTATAAAGAATGTCAGGCTGACAAAGCCCGGGTTCAGAGTCAAGTTGGAAGGATGATTAGGGTTTATGTTCCCCGGGCGGTTATCATGTGCGTTATAAGTATAAGAAATGGAGTGACAAGAATGAGTTATGCGAAGTTTGCCACGTTAGGGGCGCTCACTTTAGGTCTGATGGCCTGCGGTGGTGAAGAAAGCACACAAATCAGTGAAGCCACTGTGACGGGTCAGTCATATCTGCGGGTGCTGCATGCATCTCCTGATGCTCCGGTTGTCGACGTGGTGCTTGATAATGTTGTGATCCTCAGTGATGTCGCGTTTCAGGATGGCTCCGCCTACGCCCGTGTCGAAGAAGGCTCCCGGACGCTGCAGTTACGCGAAGCTGGGACGTCTACCGTGCTCTACAGTGCCGATCTCAATTTTGTCGTTAACGAATACTATTCGGCGCTTGCGGTGAATGCTGCTGCAGAGCTCGATGTGAAGGTCATCAGTGATACAGCGACAGCCAACAACGGTGTCACTGACGCTAAGGTAATCCACGCTGCGACTGCGGCCTCTGCCGTCGATGTCTTCGTGACTGAACCAGATGCGGCTCTGGGGACCCCGACGCTTGATGCGGTGGCTTATGATGGTGTCGCATTGCTTGAAAGTATCGACGGTGGTGAGTATCAGATCCGCATTGCCGACGATGCGTCAGACACGCAGGTGTACGATTCTGGTACCTTCGTTGTGATTGCCGAGCAGTCGACCACCGAAGTAGATACTGAGGCGCTCGATGCCGACACCCTGGTCACTACGGGCGATTTTGCCGTCGTTGCTGTTAACAGTACGAAGGGTAACTCTCCGGTGTCTGTTGTGGTCTGGAATGACGACGGTACGACGACCATTCTTGATGACAGTGCCGAGATCCGTGTGGTGCACGCGCTGGACGATATGCTGGTGGACGTTTACGCCGGTGGTGAGGTGCTGCTTGAGGACTTTGCCTACAAGTCTGTCGAAGCGTATCAGGTAGTTGAGCCTGGAGATCTGCAGATCGCGGTCGCTCCGGCCGATGGGGCAACGCTCAGTAACCTGACAAACGATGTCACGCTGGAGCGTGGTGAATCTTACACGGTAATTGCCTATGGCAATTCTGCAGCAACAAACGAAGCCAGACTGATCGTGCTGAACGATCAGCGCGCATCTCAGGATGACACTCAGGCAGACATCCGCTTCGTTCATGCATCGACGTCAGCAACCGCAGCCACGGTGGATATCTATGTGTACGAAAATACAGCGATCCTTCCTGCCGCAGCCACTGAGGGTAACCTGACCAAAGGCCGGGATTCCGGCTATCTGTCGCAGGCGCCGGCAACATACACGATTGATATCGTGGCAGATGAAACGACCGCACCAGCTCTGGTGAGCGGTCTGACGGCTGTCCCTTATGCGGCTGGCGAGGTTGAGTCACTGCTGATTATCGGCGACGGCACCGGGCTGGAAGCCCTGGTTCTGGATGACAGCCGCGCAGATTAAGTCAGTCGACTCCGATGAAAAAGCGGGCCTCATGGCCCGCTTTTTTGTGGCCGTCTGATTCGTCGTTTGGCCCCGCAGGTCCACTGGTTTACTATACCGCCCATACTCAGGCTTAACGATGGGCACCCCGGTCATGGCGATCAGCCACAAGTACCTCTGGACCACAGTAGCGGTTCTGCTGCTGCTTATTCTGCAATACCGCCTCTGGTTTGATGACAGTGGTGTCGTTGCCAGCCGCGCGCTTGAACGACAGATCGAAAGTCTGCATTCGGCGAATGATCAGCAGGCACAGATTAACCATGGGCTCCTCAACGAAGTGATGGATCTGCGTAATGGTGACGCGCTGCTTGAAGAAACAGCCCGCGAAGACCTGGGCCTGGTGAAAGAAGGCGAAAGCTTTATTCTGTTTGCCGAGCCCGATTCATGAGCGAGTCTGTCTGGGCAGTGCTACCGGCCGCTGGCGTTGGTAGTCGTATGCAGGCCGACCGGCCAAAACAATACCTGCCACTCAACGGCCGCTTCCTGTTGGAGCACACGCTGGAATGTATTCTGACGTACCCGCGCATCCGTAAAGCGGTCATTGTGTTGTCGGATGAAGACCCATACTGGCCACAGAGCCATTTTGCTGATCATCCCGATGTTATCCGGGCGTCCGGAGGCACCGAGCGTTGCCATTCTGTGCTGAACGGACTGTGCGCCCTGGAAGGCATTGCGAATGACGAAGACTGGGTGGCTGTTCATGATATTGCCCGCCCATGCCTGCGCCATTCCGATCTGGATACTCTGTTGTCCGGTCTGGGGGACGAAGGTGCAATTCTGGCGTCGCCAACCCGCGATACTATGAAGCGGGGTGTCGTCGGGGCTGATGGCACCGTGAGTATCGAACACACTGTGGACCGTGTTCAGCTCTGGCATGCGCTGACACCACAGGTGTTCCGCCTGGGGACACTGCGGGCGGCGCTGGAAATGGCTTTGGCTGATGGCTTTGAAGTGACGGATGAAGCGTCAGCCATCGAACACAGTGGCGGCAGCCCCCGGTTAATCGCCGGGCGGGCTGACAATATTAAAGTGACGCGCCCGGAAGATCTGGCGCTCGCTGAACTTTTTCTTTCTCAGAACTGATCAGGATACAGATATGCGTATCGGGCATGGGTTTGACGTACACGCCTTTGAAGAAGGCGACATGATTACACTGGGTGGGGTGAAAATTCCCCACACTCACGGATTGAAAGCCCATTCCGATGGTGACGTTGCACTGCATGCACTTGCCGACGCACTGTTGGGGGCGGCAGCTCTGGGGGATATCGGAAAGCATTTTCCCGACACAGATGAACAGTGGCAGGGCGCTGACAGCCGGATGCTGCTGCGCCATGTTGTGTCGTTGGTGGCTGACAAGGGGTATCGCGCAGGTAATGTGGATGTGACCATCATTGCACAGGCTCCGAAAATGGCCCCTCATATTGAAGACATGCGCGCTGCCATTGCTGCGGATCTGCAGGTGCGTATTGATGACGTTAACGTTAAGGCGACCACGACCGAAAAACTCGGCTACGTCGGCCGCAAAGAAGGGATCGCCGTGCATGCGGTCGCACTTCTGATTCCTGCTGAAGCAATCTGATGTCTGTTAATCCTCAACGTTATACACAACTGCCTGCCTGGCCCTCTGCTTACCCGGTAACGGGTGCCCGAGCGATGCTTAAGCAGGAACTGACCGACTTTAAGGTCACAGAAATTCCTCTCGCCCTGCCTTCCGGAGAAGGGGAGCATGTCTGGCTGGATGTTGTTAAGACCGGCGCCAATACACAGTACGTCGCTGCGCAGATCGCAGAGTTTGCGGGAGTCCGTGATCTTGATGTGGGATACGCTGGCTTAAAAGACAGATACGGCGTGACACGCCAGTGGTTCAGCGTCTGGATGCCAAAGGTTCAGGAGCCCGATTTTACGGCGTTTGAGCATGACGAATTTCAGATTCTGAGTCAGGCCCGCCATGTGAAAAAACTGCGTCCGGGCGACCTGCTGGGAAACCAGTTCGATATCCTGCTGCGCGATGTTGAGGGCGACCGGGCCTTGATTGACGCCAACCTGCAGGCGATTCAGAAAGGCGGAGTACCCAACTATTTCGGCGCGCAACGCTTTGGCCGTGACGGTGATAACGTTGAGCAGGGGCGGGCAATGCTCGCGCGCGAAATCCGGGTTCGGAATAAAAAGCGGAAAGGCATTTACCTGTCTGCGGTGCGCTCCTTTATCTTTAATGAAGTCCTGGCGGAAAGGATTCACCGTGGTATCTGGGGGGCGACTCTGGAGGGGGATCTGCTGTCTGAGCAGGGCATGCCGACCGGCCCTCTCTGGGGACGCGGGCGCCTCAGCAGTGAAGGTGACGCACTGGCCCTGGAATCGGATATTGCCGGGCAACATCCGCTGCTTTGTGAGGGCCTGGAGCACGCGGGCCTGACTCAGGAGCGTCGCCCACTGGCAGCGCGTCCTGAGCAGTTCAGCAGCAGCAGGCCCCAGCCGGATCAATTAAGACTCACATTTTCTCTGCCTGCCGGTTATTATGCGACATCATTGATCCGAGAAATCCTTCACACAGAAGAACCCCAGAGAGATACAGAGAATGAGCCTGCTCCTGTCGAATGATGATGGTGTACATGCGCCGGGATTGCGGATGCTGGCAGAAACGCTCAGCAACGCAGGACACGAACTGTACGTCGTAGCGCCGGACCGGGATCGTAGCGGTGCGAGTAATTCACTGACGCTCGATCGTCCACTGCATCCGGTGACGCTGGATAACGGTTACATCGGTCTTAACGGCACCCCGACTGACTGCGTTCATCTTGGTATCAACAGTTTCTTCGCTGATCGCTGTGATCGGGTTATCTCGGGTATCAACAGCGGCGCTAACCTTGGCGACGACGTATTGTATTCCGGTACCGTCGCTGCAGCGATGGAAGGGCGTTTTCTCAAAGCGACGCCAGTCGCGGTTTCCCTTTGTGGCAAAACCCATTTTGCAACCGCTGCGCAGGTTCTTCTCGAACTGCTTCCCCGTATCGAAACGCTGTCGCTGCCCCGCAACGCCATTATCAATATCAACGTCCCGGACGTTCCGTATGATGAATTGCAGGGCGTTGAAGTGACCCGCCTGGGCCACAGACATAAAGCTGATAACCCCGTGAAGACCACAAACCCACGTGGGAAGGACTGTTACTGGATCTCTGCAGCGGGAGAAGTGGCGGATGCTGGTCCGGGAACCGACTTTCACGCGATTGAACATAAGCGTGTTTCGGTGACACCAGTTCAGATTGATATGACATTACACAGTGAGCTTGTGCCGATGGCAGAGCACTGGAAGAAATAAGAGCACAGGACGCACGTTGAACGAACATCACCTGACCGGTATCGGCATGACTTCCCAACGCACCCGTAATCGACTGGTGCAACGACTTCGTGACTCTGGCATCACCAGCGAAGACGTACTGAACGTGATTTCAGTGACGCCCCGTCACCTGTTTGTCGATGAAGCACTGGCACACCGGGCCTATGAAGATACGGCCCTGCCGATTGGTCACGGCCAGACCATCAGCCAGCCCTATACCGTCGCTAAGATGACCGAAACCCTTCTGGCGGCCGGTCCACTTCACCGTGTGCTGGAGATAGGTACCGGTTCGGGGTATCAGACCGCGGTACTGAGTCCTCTGGTGAAAACCCTTTACAGCGTTGAGCGTATTGAGCCACTGCATGTCAGGGCAGTCGAGCGACTGGAAAGCCTTGGCTACGACAACGTCAGACTCTCACTTTCAGATGGCACCTGGGGCTGGCCGCAGCACGGACCCTACGATGGCATCCTCGCTGCTGCCGCACCGGAAGAGGTACCGGCCTCATTACTGGAGCAGCTGGCGGACGGCGGACGTATGGTTATCCCGGTCGGCGGGCAGGAGCAGAAGCTGATTCTGATCACCCGGAACGGGGATCACTTCGCGCGTAAAACGCTGGAATCGGTGAGGTTTGTGCCCTTTCTGCCGGGCGTGCAGCGTTAACAGATTTCAGTTTACAGGGACGCGACGGCGTCCCTTTCTTATTCAGGGACCCAAGTATGAAATTAGCAGGCGTATTTTTTCGCGGACTGGCCATGGGAGCCGCAGATGTCGTGCCCGGAGTATCGGGCGGCACCATCGCTTTTATTACCGGGATTTACGGGCGCCTGCTCGATGCCATTTCTGGCGTCAGCCCCGCATTACTCACAACTCTTCGCCGGGAGGGTTTTACGGCGGCCTGGAAACAGTTGGACGGTACCTTTCTGCTGACTCTGGGGTCCGGAATTCTGGTGGCCATCGCGTCATTAGCCAAAGTGATTCACTACCTGTTGATGCACCACCCGATTGCTCTGTGGGCATTCTTCTTCGGCCTGATTATCGCCTCATGCTGGCATATCGGGCGGACGATCCAGCAGTGGCGCTGGCAGGAGCTGGCTGCCATTGCTCTGGGGACGGTCGTCGCGGGCTGGATCAGTATGGCGTCGCCTACTGAGATCGAAGCAAGCCTTCCGGTCGTGTTTGTCGCAGGAAGCATCGCCATCTGCGCCATGATCTTACCCGGCATTTCAGGAAGTTTTATGTTGCTGTTGATGGGCCTCTACGGCCCGGTGATGGCCGCAATCAAGGGACTGGATCTGCCGTTACTGGGCACCTTTGCAGCCGGTGCACTGCTCGGCCTGTTGTTATTCTCGCGCCTTCTGAGCTGGTTGCTCCATCATTTTGAAAGTGTGGTACTCGCTCTTCTCACGGGTTTTATGGTGGGTTCGCTGGTCAAAGTCTGGCCCTGGAAAGAAACCCTGCTCACACGGATCAACAGTAAGGGAGAAGAAGTCCCTTTTATTCAGTCTAATGTTCTGCCCCTGATGGATGTTTCGTTGTGGTGGGCGCTGGGATTGATGTTCGCAGGGGCCATTCTGGTGTTAGGAATGGAACGACTGACGACAAAGAAAGATACTGACTGATAAAAATGAACGGTTGTTAAGTCACCTGTTTTTTTTGATCCGCCTGTTTGAAATCCTGTATACAGTAACTACGCGAAAAAAATTCCACCTTTTTTAAGAATACTTGGTGATCAAAATAATAATTATAAATAACTAAAAGTTTTAAAGGTTGCATATTGTTACATGAACAAAAAGCCGTCACCTTGGGGTGTCAAAAACATAACTACTGCAGAAAAACGATGAAAAGACCCCTCGTTGTCACAATAGTCACAATAACCGCGTTATTGACGGGGTGCCTGTCAGGCCCCGGTTTTGTGTCAGTTGACGAAAAGTTCAGTAAAAGCGAAAGCGCGTCAGGAATCCATCTTGTGCGTAAGGGTGAAACACTTTATGCCATTGCCTGGCGCTATGGACTGGACTACCGGGAGTTGGCGAACGCTAACTCCATCTCTGCGCCTTATATCATTTACCCAGGACAGAAAATTGACGTGAAGTATACGGCCCGATCGAACAAGGTCGTTGCGACTCCCTCTGTCAGAAATCCGTCAAAAGTCCCGGCGCCACGTACTCAGCCAACGCAGACCAAAACTGAAAATAGTCATGTATCGCCAAGTAATATACCGGATGCCCCGGTTTCTCAGTGGTTGTGGCCTTTGGAAGGGCAAGTAATTGGTCATTTTTCGACCAAAAAGCCGGTCAACAAGGGGATTGATATCGCCGGGTCTTTGGGGGAATCTGTTTTGGCAGCAGCGGCGGGAACTGTGGTTTACGCAGGGACCGGGCTGAGGGGTTACGGGAATCTGGTGATCATACGTCACAACGAAAAGTTCCTCAGCGCCTACGCCCACGCAAGCCGCATCCTGGTCAGCGAGAATCAAGAAGTTAAAGCGGGCGGGAAAATTGCCGAAACAGGATCTACTGGTACCGACAAAGTGAAACTTCACTTTGAGATCCGGGAAGACGGCAAGCCGGTAAATCCACTGAAGTATCTGCCAGCGCGCAGAGGAGGTGGGTAAAAAGTTAAACAGTTGTTCTGGTACGAAACCTGTTTCGGTTCAGGTTCAGGACGACAACAAAAAATAGGCGGGTATGAACATGGCAGTACAACAACGTGAAATCCTCGAAGATGAAGTTTTTGATGATGTAGAAGCGATGTCGGCAGATGATGCTGACGGTGATTCTGGTCAGGAAGATGAGCGCTTTGCCGCTGACACATCCGGGAAAACGCTCGATGCGACCCAGATGTACCTGAACGAGATTGGCTTTTCACCTCTGCTGTCCGCTGAAGAAGAAGTACATTACGCACGACTGGCTCGCAAAGGCGACGAGATGGGCCGTCGACGTATGATCGAAAGTAACCTGCGACTGGTGGTTAAGATCTCCCGTCGTTACGTGAACCGCGGTCTGTCACTGCTGGATCTGATCGAAGAGGGCAACCTCGGCCTGATCCGCGCTGTAGAGAAGTTTGATCCGGAGCGTGGCTTCCGTTTCTCAACCTACGCCACCTGGTGGATCCGTCAGACGATCGAACGCGCCATCATGAACCAGACCCGCACCATCCGTCTGCCGATTCATGTGGTGAAAGAACTGAATGTGTACCTGCGTGCCGCCCGTGAACTGGCTCAGAAGCTGGACCACGAACCTACCGCAGAAGAAATTGCAGAACTGCTCGACAAGCCAGTGGCCGACGTAAAACGTATGCTCAAGCTTAACGAGCGTGTGACGTCAGTGGATACCCCACTGGGTCCGAACTCAGACAAGTCAATTCTGGATACGATTGCCGACGAGCGGATCGAAGATCCAGGTACTGAACTGCAGAACAACGACATTCAGTCGAATCTGGAGCGTTGGGTCGAAGAGCTGCCTGAGAAGCAACGTGAAGTACTGTCCCGTCGTTTTGGTCTGCGTGGTTATGAGGCCAGCACACTGGAAGACGTTGGCCGCGAAATTGGTCTGACCCGCGAACGCGTGCGCCAGATTCAGGTAGAAGCGCTGAAGCGTCTGCGTGAAGTATTTGAAAAGCACGGTCTGGATGCGACCACTCTGTTCGGCGCAGCCTGATACAGAGCAACTAAAAAAACCGGCCATTGGCCGGTTTTTTTATGCGCGCGGGAAAGGCGTAATCAAAGATAGGTCACGCGGCCATTGATGTATGGCTTGCCTTCTTCCGGATCTGTCAGGCTGAAATCAATCCCATCAGCACCGACGTTGTAGCCGAGACGGGCTTTACCCGGGAGGAAAATCGGCAGCTTGAATTCCACGTCAACCCGCGCCGCTTTGTCTTTGATATGAGACTCCATCGACGCCAGAGCGCGACCTTTCGCCCACATACCGTGCGCAATCGGGCGTTTGAAACCAAAGGCGCGCGCGGTGAACGGGAATAGGTGGATCGGATTGATGTCCTTGCCGAGCAGAGCGTATTTAACACCCGTCAGAGCAGGCACTTCCCAGTCAACACTGCGACCTGCCGCTTCGAGGGTTTCAAATTCGGCGTCTTTCTTCAGCTCAGGATTCTTTTTGCCGCGTTTCAGCAGGTAGGTCCGGCATTCCCACATCAACTCGTCTTTCACAAATACACGCGTGTAAAAGGTAAATTCGCTGCCGTTGTAGACGGGCTCCGGGCCAATCAGCGTGCAGTCGATATTCATCACGGCATCTTCTGGAATGCGCTTGTGCTGAGTAATGGTGTTACGCACGTGTACCAGCCCCATGACTGCATGCGGGTAAGCATCCGACAGAAAGAGATCGCTCTGTAGCGGAAAGGCCAGCAGGAAGGGGTAAGTAAACGGCAGGTAGCCACTGTCTGAGAAGCCACACTGCTCACGGTAACCGCGCAGCTCTGTTTTATTCACAGTGACGTTGTTGCGGCTGTAACGCGCCCGCTCTTCGCACACCAGGGCTTCTTTGGGTGGCTTAGGGTTTTTAAGTGCGATACGGATATATTGGATCAGCGCCGGTGTCGGGCGTGTAATAGTCTTTGTCTTCATGTCTCAACTCTCAAATGGGTCACAATCGATGTATCAGTGACGCGCAGCTATTTTGCCTCAGAACCTAATGGCATTTCAGGCCATTATAGGGTGGAAAATAGACAAGTGATAAGTTTTTCCGGTGAAAGCTGAAAACCGGGGAGGCAGCCGGACAACAGGAGGTTATCCGGCCTGGAGCATCAGAACGGTAGTTCACATAAAGTAGCGAACAAGCCATTCAACTCATTGAAAATATTGGCTTTTATCATAAAGACAACCAAAACTGTTAAGTTAAGCCCAACATTGTCAACTTTCTGGGCAGGTACTCTAGGAGTATTAGCCGCCAAGCGTAAAGATAGAATCTTGACACTTTCAGCGACAGCACCTGATCAACTCAGGCGGCTCCAACACCCAAAATCAAAAAAGGCAGGTATTGGAAGGCTGGTTGTTTCTACCAAACATTAAATCGCATTCTAGCAAGATCTCGGCTAAATAAAATCCATTTCCCGCTCTTGCCATCAACTCTATGTCAAACCTTGGTATTTGCGCCCGTTTTCAAGCCCTCACCGACTCAGGGCCTCAGACCAAGGGCCAATCCAGCAGCCTGCTGCACGATTTGAGGTTTGAGATAGAGTTACCTAAAATTACGCACAATTACGCGTCACATGCATAATTACGCAAACCATGCGTAACTCCGCGTAATTCTCGCATTACTACACTTTTGCTCGAGCCTGCACCTGCTGCTCAATTTTCTGTGAGATCTGCGAATACAGTCGAGCCTCTTCGTTCTCCCTATCAGTTACGGTTACTACCAAGGCATACTTTTCCAATTCAGCACTTAACGAGCCCCCCCATCCTGCTGCATCCTGCCTAGTGACCACGACAAACCATTTGAAATCAGGGGATAGTTTTTTAAAGTTCCATTTAGAGCACTGAACACTACCCTTGCTACGTAGCTCTGATGAGATTGTTCTATTTGCTTTGCTTGAGACGGTATCACTTAACCTATCTTTGTCTTTTTGCAGCTCTTTGTGAAAGTGTTTTTGTACTTCATCCAAAGAGCGACCTTTAACTAAATTGAACACTATCTTGGTAGCACGGTAGTCAAGGCGTGTTGTGCGGACGGCAGGCGAATAACTTAGGGAAACCCGCAATTCTCTTGCAGATTTTTTACGGCGGAGAAACTCTTCAGGCAATGGTAATTCATAAAACTGATAACTATCGTTTGAGATTGAATCTTCAGCCATTAATAACACTGCTGACTCATCGGATCGATAAAGGTTCTCCTCATTAACCAGCCCATATCCGGCAACCTCTGTTTGAGGGTCCCGCCGTCCGTTGGCTTTTGAGTATGCCTTTTTAACCTCATCGGAAAATGTCGATAAGCACTCATCCGGCATGTCGGCATGATTAACCAAAATTGCCCTTAATAAATTTGCAGACGCATCTGGATAATTAGCCAGAAGGCGCCCTGCCAGGTGCGTAATATAAGGGGCTGAAAAGCTAGTTCCATGACAGACACTGAACAGCGTATTACCAACAAAATTTGGATTTAGGCTTAAAATTCCTGGCTCACCGTCTTTGACTTGCCATTGCTTCCCCTCGAAACGCATTGGTGAGGCAAAATTTCCCCCATGCGCAACTAGCTCTGGCTTGATAGCTCCCTTGACTGTTGGCCCGTGCCTTGTAAAAGGTGATGGTTGATTAGCTTTCGCCGCCGCCAAGTGATCGATATCTTCTGGGCGCTGTAAATCACCTCTAGTTGCATCATGCAAGGCTAGACTACCGACTGTTAATACATTCAGCGCAGGAGCTGGATCAATAATTCGATTGTGATCACCCAGCAAATACTCTGGATACTCTTCTCTCCAACTTTCTGCTGGGACGGGTGGTTCATCACATCCCCTAAAATTACCTACAGAAACCACAAATAGAATATCGTGCTTTCTTGCTAGCAAATCGAGAACATAGGCGATACCTCGGATATGCTTACCATCATAGGGGGAGTTTTCGTTCCCAATTGATAGGTTAAAAATCCGGCAACCAAAACCGACAAAATACTCAACAGCTTCAACCAAAGTGGACTCGATAGACTGAGCATTAAACTCGCAGTGCTTGTTTAATATTTTTCCATTAAAGAGCCAAGCTTCAGGTACCCAGTAATTGGAGCGGCTACATTCTTCCAGATTACCGTACAATGCAATCCCAGCTACTTGAGTTCCGTGCTCAGCAGCATCGAACTCATCTTCACCCTCTACAAAACTGGCGCTTTCTGCGACTGCGCTCTTTAAAAGAGGGTGATTTGTATTGATACCGCTATCTAAAATGCAGATTCGCGGGGCATCTTTATGTGGTGGCTGAATGTCTGCTGGCAGAGAGTTAATATCCCGATTAATAGTTTGATAATCGATACCACTTCGCGGAGGCAAGTCGATAAATCTCACATCAGAATGGTTTAGTAATTTTTCAACACCATTCCTATCGACCATGAGCCTATACATAAGCAGACTATCAAGATTAACTTTATCCTTGCTCTCAATATTGTTGCTTACCAACCATTGTTCAAATGCATCAACTAGCTCTTTTCGTTGTGGACTCGCGCTTAAATCAGAAGGCCATAATTCAACATCCAGCGTAAACATTTCATCCTGAGGAAGCCCATATTGTTTAAGCGCCCAACTCTTTCTATCCTCAGCATTCCACGCCTCTATGCTTGTAAGCGCTTCAAGAAGTTGTTTTCGGGTAATATCCTTGTCATCCAGACCGAGCCTGGCCAAATGATCTGAAAAAGTAGCCAACCCTTGCTCCGTGGTGAAAACCACACATATGTGACTATCTTCTTGACTCACGAATTCTACGCCATGCGCCACAAGCTCATTGAATGAAAGCGTATCTTCATACTTCAACTTGAGTACGTAATGTCCTGGCCTCGACGTTAACTGCTGCTTAACAGCTTGAGTCGTGCTAGCCAACGCACCAGATAATTTTTGACCGTGCCCAACTAAGTCACTTCGCTTTTTGAAGCGAGGAGGACGACCAGACCTCCTCGGGTTATTAATTGGTTCTTTCTCGATACGCAGATGCTCAAATTCTTGTGCCATCTAAGCTAATTCCCTTTATTTTGTATTTTCTTTTTCAGCAGCCTGCTTCAAGTCCTTAATTGTCAAGAATTCTTGACTGCGAAGAATCATTCGCTTTACTGCTCGGCGGACAATTCGCTCAATATCTGCACCACTTCGGTTAGCAAATATGTCAGTTGACTTTTTGTCAGTTAGCTCGAACTGGCGACGAACACCTCGCAACTTAATCGAAAGTATCTGTTCAACTTGCTGCGGGCTAGGAAGTGGGAAATCGATTGTTTCATCAAATCGCCGCCAGATAGCGCCATCCAGAATCTGTTCGTGATTAGTCGCCGCTAAAATAAGGCTTTTGCCTTGGTACGCATCCATCATTTGCAGAACAGCATTCACAACACGACGCAACTCGCCGTGCTCTGATGAATCTGATCGCTCTTTACCTATCGCATCAAACTCATCAAACAGAACAACCATCTGGTTATCGGCGATAAAATCAAAAACCTTTCTCAGATTAGCCGCAGTTTCACCTAAGAACGATGACACCAAAGCGTCAAGGCGCACAATTGCCAACGGTAAATCCAACTCGAACGCGATAACCTCGGCTGCCAGTGTCTTCCCACACCCAGGCGGGCCGTGAAATATGACTTTTCCCGAAGGTTTCATTCCAAAACTTCGCAATATATCGGCGCGGCGATGCTCTTCCAATAGCTCTTCGATAGCCTCTTGGCCGGGGTCAGGCAACACCATCTCTTCAAGCGGTCGATGTGCTTGCCGAATATCTAATAGCGGCAAACCTCTCTCTTTGTCTATTGGAGGAGAGGGCAGTGCGTTCCTCCCTGATCGCTTAGCAGGCTTTAAATGCTCACCATATAGAATCTGTTCCAAGTCGTTAGCCAACAAGTGATGCTGCTTTTGACGCTCATCCTGAATAACGGCTTCGGAAGCGCGGCGAAAAGCCTCAGAATCACCACTGGCCCCTGCTTTAATTAATTGCCGTAATATTTTTCCGTTTGCCATCCCGATATCCTCTTTAAGCACGACTAGCCTGTAGTCTAGCGCCTATGGACTATTTAAACATAATCTGCCGCAACATCGCTGCTATACAACTCTGCTATCGATGTCGCTGAGTTTATCGCTGTGCGAACCTTTGTCTCTTTCAGATCGAGAACTCTGTATGCATCGCCAACTTTGGCTACCGCGTCAATTCGGCGAAAGTGCTCACCTGATGTTTCGGCATATTGAGCCAAACCTCTCAACTTAGGAATGGAGTCACTGAACTGAGTACCATGAGGATCAACTATATCTGCCGCAATTGAACCGTCAGAAAGCTTCGAGAAGAAAATAAAGTCCGGACGCATCATTTTGATACTACCAGCATCCTCGTAGGTTACACCCAAGGAGTCCTGACTTGCTCGAGCAGGATTTCGATACCATGCAACCGAATCATTGCGATTCAGCTCAAGATTAAGCACATCTCTCTCCCACGTGTTGAAATCCTCAGGGAATGCCCCTTCTGAATTACAAAGCATGTGTTTCTCATATCTTGGCAAAGCCTTCTCCGTACCATCGGCCTCGCGAATAGTGGTTGGCTGCATCCATGAATTAGGTCTTGCCAACTCAACGTCCATCGGCTCTGTACTCATCTCACGGATTTCACGGTAAACATCCTGTCGCTCATCCGATAACGCCTTTATTGCAACTCTGTATTGGGTCAGCCAATCTTTAGCCAGTTTTTCAGCTTCAGCTTCCAAATAAGCCTGTATCTCTGGGACCAGCCCGAGCGCTGCAACTGTTGCATGAGCATCCATCAACGCTTCTTCATAATCATCTGCGTCGCCTTCAGATTTCGCTAAAAATTCGCTATAAGTGTTTGCTAGATCTGGACTAATGCCTCTGCTGGCTCGACGATAAGCATCTTCAACAACCGCGTAATCAGCAGCCTCTAAGAAATCATCAAACGACATTTTTTTGTCCGCCAAGTTCGCACTCAGAGTCCTACCCTCGACGGTAAGAACAGCCTGCCTCGCTTGTGAAATCTGATCCTTGTAACGCTGCCGCGCCGCATTCAGAGCCTTGTGCATTTCCGCGTGTGCCAACGCGCCAGCGCCCGGCAAAATATCATCGAAAGCAAGCTCGTGCGCTAATGAGGTCAAGCGCTTAATCGGCTTTGAATGGTTTTTAGGTAATGTTTGAGAAGGAAGCGAAAGCAACTTTTCCCAAACAGCCTCTGGGACAGCCGGATTGGCCAACATTTCTTCTGGATTTACCAGAATCCTTCGCCCTTGTAGCTGGTCTCCACCATCACTACCTGTCATTAGTGAATCAGCAACTTCCTTTACCGACTTCTCATCGAAAAAGGGTAATAAGCAGTCCACAGCATTCAGGCGATCATTACCCGGAATACGTCGTGCTAACGGCGTTCTTACCATGCGTCCCAACAACTGAGTGATATGTGTCCTGTCTTTTGCTGGGCGGAATGACACCATCACCTCAGCTCTCGGGCAATCCCATCCAGTACTTATCGCATCCTTTGCGATAAGTACTCGCACCCATGTTGACTCTTGCACTCTCTCCGGTGAAATATAGGAAACGCTATAACGCCCAAATGTTTGGGTGGTATGGTCTCCAAATACGTGCGCAATGGCGTCTTCCGGCATATCCGGCCAACGCTCGTAGATTGTATCCAGAGCCCTTCCAATCTCGTTGTGGTCCGGCGTGTTTGGCACTTGTAGCACCATGAGTGGAAGCACTTCATCCACATCGCCTTGCTCTTGGTGATAAGCGGCCCACGCTGTCGATATTTCTTTTAGTTTATCGATACCTCTGCGCACCAAAACCGTGTCGAATTGGCCTGTTTCACTTGGCACATCGAGAATAATCGTGTCTTTAAGTAAACCCGATGCCTGTACTTTAGCGGAATCTACCACGACGTTTGGCAAGGTGGCTCGCCCTTGCATATCGGCGATGGCATCGTTAAAGCGCTCTACGGTCGCAGAAATTCCCCATACAACAGGAATCCCAGGCACATTTCCCATACCATTAATTAGCCGTTTAACAATGGTTGTTTTCTCGCCTTGTTTTGAGCCAGCCCCCATTCCTCTATGGGCTTCGTCCAACACCAATATCAGAGTTAGAGACGGGTCGTTTATCGTATTCTGAATAGTATCCCAAATAGTGAAGGCACGAAGATCCGGCATAACTTGCTGACCCGACTTGTTATATCCCTCATCGTCAATTTCGGCACCACGAACCAACAAGCTATTCTTGCTGAGCTTTTGTGTATTGAGAAAATAGATTTTCCCTGGCTCGAAAGACTCTCTGTTAAACGTATTTTGCACAACAACAAGGTCACTGGGTGAAACCCTATCTGACGCCTCAAGTAGTCGGTATTTTGATTGCTCGTTTAGTGACGGGTCATCACTAAACCAAATCACAACAGCGCCAGCGTCAGGTTCAAAATCGAAATTGTCGTCACCATGAAATAGCGCTTCAAATACCGCTGCCGCCATGACTGTTTTACCGGCACCCGTCGTCGCCGTCAGCGAAAATGCGTGTTTGTCACCATCTTCCAACCAACGCTTAGATGCCTTTTTCAAATTGACAAGCACATCTCTAACGGCATCTTCCTGATAATCTTTTAACGTAAACTTCATTTTTAGCGGCCCATCGAAAAGCGAAAATTGGACAAATAAGACTCATACAAGCGTACAGGCTCAACCGAATCAGATAAGTGACGAGCTACTGCCTGAAAACGGCGATCATCGTCGGTTACGATATAGGCAATATGCACGCCCTTTTTAGCCTTTATAGCCCTACAAAACATTGTGGATTGATCGAGGTTTACTAAAACTCCGTAGGCCTCAACCACATCCCAACCATGTTCAGGTATTTTCTCAATTCGACTCCCTTGAGAACCTGCTCGCATCCAAAGTAACGGGGCTATTCGCTCAAAGGCGACATTGTGTCGAACGGCAACAGGGGTTTCATAAGTGAGGGTGAAGAACTCTGCGTTCTCCTCAAAGCCATCCGCCATAGGAAATTCATCTGTAAATTTATAGTCACCTTCGATGCTTTTTCCTTCTGGCGTTCTCCCTGTAATAGCGGCTTGGATTCTTGGCTTGGTAATGTAATCGCAAATACCCCATTGCTCCCAATCATCATCCCCTGGACGAAGCTTTTTCTTTTTCAGATTAACCTGCTCTTCAGCTGCTACTTCATTATTGGTAATTGATATAGTTTGCCTTTTTCCAGAATCCTGCCTGTTAAGGCGCATTACTGCATGCGCAGTTGTTCCAGAACCAGCAAAAAAATCCAAAACAATTGCACTTGGGTTATCTGCAACGAAAAACCTTATTGCATCTTCAACCGCATAGATGCTTTTTGGAAAAGGGAACTTCCTTCCCGGAACAAATGAAGAAATCAATCTACTACCGTATTGTGTTGAGTCATGTCGAGATATTCGCCACTGGCTTCCAGGAATGGCAGTGACAACACTGGGATCATTATCCTCAACAATTAGAGATCCGTCTTCGGCTCTTCCTGCTAGCTTAAATTCACCTCGCTCAATTTTTGAATATTCACCAGGTTTTAGAATGTAAACAGTAAAGCCTCGTTTTTTTGATCCACCTATTTTAACTCTTCCTTGGGCAAAGCGTTCTCTGAAGGTTTCCGGAGACCATTGCCAGTTGCCCTCACTTCCATCTTTCCTTATTGGTAGAACGGCTACGAGCCCTTGTTTTTCTGGCGCCTTCGAAACGCCTTGAGGTAATGGCTCACCAATCTCAACTACTCTGACTTTGTTAGGATCGACATATATTGGGTAAAAACAGCCTGGCGAATGAGATCTTTCAGCATTTGTTCCTGAACGACGTAAAAGGTCCCATCGAATTTTTCCCGTGTGTGTTCGTCCTTTTCCTGATACCCATTCCCTATCCAAACGCACGCGAGACGGCGCCATATCACCCAGAAAGACGAAGAATAGATATTCATCACTTCGACCAAACCCACCTACACGAGCCACAGCGGCTGGATTTATCAATGCACTTACCATTTGAATTCGAGCTTCTGGGAATGTTTGCTCCAACAATAGGCCCAATCTCAAATATTCTTTTTCATCTATAGCGACAATCAATACAGAGGAAGGCTTTAACAACAGTGTTGCCAATTTAAGTCTACGTTCAATAAAGGCTAGCCATTTGGAGTGTCGATATAAATCTTCTTCTTCAACGTAATCATTATTATATTTCCAATCTCGCGCACCAGAATTGTATGGAGGGTCTATATAAATCAAATCAATCATTGACCTATGGGTATAGGTCAATGCCTCCAGCACATGAAAGTTTTCTCCATTAATTACCGTGTGGTATGGCTTATCTCCGCCGCGCTCAACTTTTCCAGTACTAACCAGACCGGGATAGATGTAATCACGAAACTCTGCGACAACCACTAAATCATCAACGGTTACTTCCGAAACTTGAGGATTCTCAACATCAATCTGTTCAAGCTCAGCAACTCGAACATTTTCTGATTTACTGATTTTCAGAACTTTCCAAAGTGTTTGATCGCCCTTTTTAGTTGATCCGCGAGGAGGGAGAATTCTAACTTTGTCGCCTTTGCGCACGGGTCGTCCAGGCAGCTCAACGCTCTCTGGCTTGTGGCGCTCAAAATTCAACCCAAAGGCACGCCTTGATGAGAGCGCCTTGAACTCTTTTTCCAGCTCTTCCCCTAAAGCCGCGTCTTTCGCACTGGCTCTGGCTATTAAATCGGTCAATCGAGACACAGATATTCCTCAGATTCTTTTATTTATTCGTCAAATATCACTTACACAGAAAACGCGACTGCAATAGCAACCCTACTTTTGCGATATATCGTTTTCGGCAGACTGGATACCGTGCTGCTTGGCATACTCAAGGATCAATACCTCAAGCATGGAGGCCTGAGAACGGTGCTCTTTCTCTGCCGCAGCTTTTAATAGCTGTTTAATTTCTTTAGATGTGCGAAACGACAAGGTTTCATCTTTAGCCCGTGTCACTGCCAACCCTCAGCAATTATAATGCCGTACAATGTACTGCGTTTTGCTTACAAAATCCACGCATTTGATCCCTCTTATACCCGCCCGGATGGCGGTATCTCTTTATCAAACGGTCGGAGAATCTGCGCGGTTTCAGTGTTAGAGGGTAGAGCAGCCCCTTCTGGCGAGGCTTTATCAACGCTGGCCATCTGAATGCCTTTCTGCCGCACATGAAAGGCGATTTGCTGCCAGCGGCGCAGCCATTGCTCTTCCTTTCGCTTGTAGGCCTCTAGCTCTGCCTTGAGGCGATCCACCTCTACCTGGAGCTCTTCGGCCTCTTTAGTGGCCTGTTCTTTGGTTTTCACCAATCCGCCCGACAATGCTCGTTTGGCGTTGTCATAGGCAGCTTTGATCTCAGATTTAGCCTGGAGCGACTGGCGGCTAAAGCCAAAGCGCTCTTCCAGCACAGCCCAGGTTAGTTTTGATCCTAGCTCGCCCAGCGCCCAGCGGTCTAAATCGGCAACGATTGTATTGATGTCACTGTCGGACATGCGTCTGAAGCGTTTAACCATGTTCTACCTCATTTAGGTATTCTTCGGGATCAAAGTGCTCCACCCCGTTGTCGGCCAGTTGGGAAGCCAGTGTTTTCAGTTTTTTATCGTTGTGTGCCAGCCAGTCAGCACTCTTTTTCGGCTTAGCGCTACCCAACTGCTTTTCAGCATTTTTTCGGGCTAGAGCAGTGAGAGCATACTGGCGCTTCTGCTCGTCCAGACGACCCTTATCATCCTTAGCCCACACGTAGTCTTTGCATTCCGCCGAACATTGCAAATGCCGCTCGCAGGGTGTTTGAGAGAAATTGTGGATACAGATACCCGTACCGACATCATGCACAGCCTGAATTCGCGCTTTCAGAATCGCATCCTGGACTTCTACCGGAACTACTTTGATTTGCTCAGCTAACTGGCCTCCAACCAAGCCTTTTTTGATGTCTTCACGGAGCATCAGTGCTCGTTTTTCGCGGGATGAGTGCTGGTATGCTTTGGTGTCTCTTGGGTTGATTCGACCAAACCATTCAGTTTGCAGAAGATCACTTAACCCGCCTTCATCAAGCAGAGTATTAAGTGTGTGACGGAAATGGTGACTGGTAAAATCCACCTCGATACTGCTGGAAGCGTATTCGGCGGCAAGCGTGGGTAAATAACGAAGAAATGTGGCAAGCATGGCATGGGTGCATTTTGTCGCTATCCAACGAGAGTAAGCACCGGTAGACAATCCTTGGAAGCGAATAAATAGCAAGTCGCCCAGATAGTACTCCTTGCCGAACTGATCAATATGGATAGGCTGTACCATCGACGAAAGAAAATCCTTTTGGCAGTACGCTTCGATTGATTTTCGATAAGTGAATAGAACCTGCCTAGTAGTGACCCCAACTCCAGACCTTATCTCTCTGAACACCTCTGCATTTTTTGCACACCAGCCTGCAGTGTCGATAACGTTTTTAGGTATTCCTAACTGTACCAAATCGGCCTTGAATAATTTCTGGCCGCTCGAAATATTGTCCAAGAATCGCGTATCTGCCTTTCCATTCTCAGCCATATATCTAGCTGTTTCCCGCGCTTCTGCCGTGACTTCAGTTATTTCAATGAGCACATCACCAACGATGGAGATGACCTCTGACGGCAAGTACAGCCTACGCTTTGGCGTAAATACATCTCCTCGGCTAGCTTTCCTCGGAAAGTATTCGATATAGGCGTTACCCTCCTCATCAAAAGACATCTGCTGATTGGGTAGTAGTGAAACTTCGCTGAACCGTCGCCCAGTACAAACAAGCAAAGTCAGAATCAGGACATAGAAGCGATACTTATGATCTTGGGGAACGTTTAAGTAGAGTTCACCAATGACCCGAAACACAGTGGGATCAACTAGTTTATCTGACTTTGTCTCCAGGACATCTGGATCATCCAACCTTTTGTGATTTATCCCTCCCGTGCTCGCTGGCCGCCTCATCCTAGCGTATTTGTACTGTAATAAAACCCGACATAGACCATTCGAATCACAATGCGCTGCGAACTCTGCAACATGTTTGTGAAGGTTATAGGCAGTAGATTCACTGTAGTGTTTTGAGATTAAATCAGACGCATTATCCAGAGCCTCTGGCGTAAGCCCAACTAACTGCTGCCCTAGCTGTTTTGCTGCAAATGAGACATATCCAATAGCGGTAATGAAACTGCGTTGATTCGGTGCTGATTGATGTTTTCTGTGAAACCGGAGAACAAACAATGCTTTAGCAACCAATTCCCAGCAACCGACTAGTGGCTCAGAGCCCAGCTTCGGAGGCAGCGAAAAACCAAAAGAGGCTGATTTCGTGTTTTTACCAGTTAACTTGACCAGTCGCCCTGCATTGACTTGCCATTCTGGATCATCCCAAACAACCGACTCAAACCCTTCCAGCTTCATTAGCTTTGCTTTGCCGACTAATGATTTGAGGTTTTCATTCCTGTCACGCTCCAGACGATCAAGAAAAGGAACGACCTTGGCCTTGCGATTAGAGCGACCATCAGACATTGTGCGCTCCCACCTCACAGAGTTTGACCACTTGTGCGACCGCAGCGATAACCTCGTCAAGCTGTATGCCTAATCGCGCATTCTCGTACTTTTTTAAACGCTCTTCGCGACCGGCCAGCAAGCATTCCAGGACATGCTCATGATCAGCATGACGATAAGGCTGAAACTTGGGGCACAAATAACATGAGTAGGGGGGATCAAGGTGGCAGACGCTAGATTCACCACACACGCCAATATCAGCTTGATCAGCAGGATTCGGATCATCGACAAACGTTAGATGCTTGTCATCTCGCTCACCATTGACAGCATCTTCATCACTATCGATTAGCCTGCCTTTGAAAAAATTGAGGTACTTCGAGAAACCTTTCGCGGTTGCTTTGTCTAGGTGCTCAACTATTCTGCCAGCCATCTCAAAATAGACATTCACGTGTTGGGTATCGGTATGATCCAGTATTCTGGCCAACTCACGCTTGCTAATACCTTCAGCCGCCAACCCCGTCGCCATGGTATATCGCAATCGCCGTGGCGTAACATGCATTAGCTCACCCGTGATAGGCGAGATAATATTATGACGCTTAACAAACGCTTTAATGAGATTACCCACATCCTTGGTCGTCAAGTTATATGCACTATCCCATTGCTGAGCCCTGATAGCAGCCTGGTTCATACCCCTTTTAAAAAACAGAGGGCGCTCCACTTCTATCATTCCAGAGCCAGTATCAACACATGTAGCAAATTGTTTTGACGCTTCTATTAACTCAATTAAATAATTAGCGAAATCCTGATTCAGATACTCATCTAGAAAGTCGTCCCTTGGATTTAACAATCGTTTTTTTATTCTTGGAATTCGAAGGATGAAGCATGGATCACTTTCAACGGGGGCAATGTTTTTTAAATCGATCTCCTTCAAATATGTCAAATTTGCCGGATTTCGACCATACGCAATAGATAGAGCCATGATCGCTCTCTGCTGAAGATGCTCGTATTCGTCGCACTTGTCCTCTTTCATTGCGGAAATCAACAATGGCAGCTCTATAGATCGATTCAAAGGGCCTTTGTCTGGGTCTTCGAGCCTTACTGCCTCCCCCTTTGGATTTCCTGGTATGCTTATCGCTTCTAACTCAAACGAGTAATCGATAGAAAACCCGTTCTCAGGGTAATTATCTGCACACCAAATAAACCAACGAATGGGACGGTACATCGCCCACAATCTGTGGTTAGACCTTGCCCGATTTAACATTTTTTCAAAACAGCGAACGAGGGACGCCTCTAAATCATCTGTAAGCATCTCTTGATAAACAGAAAAAAACTCTGTCCAAAGATATGTAAATGCGGTATATGCCGCATGCGTAGAGGTGGTCACCAACCTCTCGGCAATATACTCTCGCGTTACTTCTCGAAGTGCTTTATTTTCGATTTTCCCAAAATCAACAGTTGCTGTAGGGTAGATGGTGTAAGGTAGATTCCATACATCTGTAGAGGCGTCAACAACACTTCCTTCGCGGGATATCAATTGACTTCTATTTATTGGCGATAGAACTTCAGTGACGTTACTTTCTGAAATCAAGATCACTCTCCCTCTTCGTTACTAAAAATCTTCCGCTGATAACTATCTAATGCTTTTCGAGAAGACTGCTCAATTTCCTGATCTATATAAACCGCTTGAGATTCGAGACTACTATCACCACGCAGCAAGGCCAGTGCTTTTTTTCTTCTTTCCTCATCCATCCCTGACTCTCGCAAAGCTCTTTCCATCCTCGACGAAAAGGTATGACGCAAGGACTTCGCAGATAAATTACTCGGCAATTCAGAAGGATATTTCGACCGAAGTATCTGATAAAACTGTGTAACTGAAGATTGGGAAAGCGGCTCCCCTTGGTCACTCAGAATTAAATAGTCTGTTTCAAACTCGGACTTATCTTCTAAGCGCTCTCGCCATACTAAGATATATTCATCAAGCTCATGAGCGAATGATTTATCAACAATGGGAATGATCCTGCCATTTCTCTTGATTTGTGGCCGAGGCCGTCGCAAGTCATTTTTGTCTGGTGGACGACGCTCTACCCGTACAGATGACACAGCACCTATTTCAATATCCTGTACCTTAAGACTTAACAATTCTCCTGGCCGCAACCCTAGTGAAAGCATAATCATGGTCATCACATAATTTCGGTGCCTGACAGCCTCATCCCGACCAATAACCCTATTGCCCCCGGGATACAAAAGCGAAACGAGATTGCTCACCTCTGCAGGTGAAAGTCCCTTACTAATTTGAGTATTCGACGGTGGAGAGCTTATAAAACTGGAATCTATCCATTTACATAACTGCTTCTTCCTTACAAGCATATTCTCATATACAGAATCCGAAGATATGAGGCCAGATAACTGGAGATCAAACAACCAAGAAAGATACAGCCTTACTGTAGTTAAGCGCTGATTAAAGGTGTGGGGACTAACGACTAATTTGTTTTTTGACTGATCCCTACGCAAGAACTCGACCATGCTTCCTCGCACCAAAGCCTCAGTCAATGGAACTCTACCAATAACCAGATCCATTAGATCCACTTCATCAGTCATGGCCCAACTATGCAGCACTGCCAACTCTCTTGAATTTCGAATCAATGTGTTTGACGCGAGAGCCCTTCGCCCTAAGATGAACTCGTTTGGCAAACATAGGGGCACATCCAACTCATCTAAGAGAATAGGAATCAGCTCACCAGAAGGATGCTGCACCACCCTCACATTCATCAGTCTCTCTCCACACCTTTACACAATAAATATAAAAATCCTTATATTTACATTTTGATATTTATGCGAAATTATAAAAAACAAGATTAACAGCAAATAAAAAAGCCTTCAACAACTTTACAGTCACTGAAGGCTTTATTAAGAAAAAAATATTATTAAATCAGTATGTTGTAGGAAAATCACATCCTAACAACTTAACACTTAATTATATATCCGGATCAGAACGGGATGTCGTCGTCGAAATCGTCGAAGCTGTTGCTTGGCTGAGGTGCCGGTTGCTGAGGCGCCTGTTGCGGAGCCTGTTGATAACCGCCCTGGTTGCCGTAACCGCCCTGACCACTCTGTGGTTGGCGGGACTGCTGAGGGTTTTGCTGTGGCGCTTGCTGATAACCGCCCATTGGCTGCTGAGGTGCCTGCTGCGGAGCCTGCTGTGGCTGCTGGTAGCCGCCACCCTGTGGCATGCCACCGCCCATATTGTTGCCCATGCCCATGTTGTTGGCGACCTGAGCGGGACTGGAAGAAGCACCACCGCCCATATTCATGCCATCACCACGCGAGTCGAGCATCATCATGTCGTTGCAGATAATTTCTGTGGTGTAGCGCTTAACGCCGTCTTTTTCCCACTCGCGTGTGCGCAGCTTACCTTCGAAGTAAGCACGGGAGCCCTTTTTCAGGTACTGCTGGCAGATCTCAGCCAGGCGTCCGTATACCGTCAGGCGGTGCCATTCAGTCTGTTCAACTTTCTGGCCGGTCGCTTTGTCGTTGTAACTCTCGTCGGTTGCCAGAGAGACATTCGCGACGGCATTGCCATTCGGCAGATAACGGACTTCAGGGTCACGACCCAGAGTACCGATCAGTGTCACTTTATTAACGCTGCGACCCATGTTTTTCTCCTGTGGAATCAATAATCTTCAGCGCGCTCTCACGGTCGAAGCTGTCCGCGCTGACTTTCAGATAAATGGCTTGTTCACTCTGCAGATACAGACTTTCGGCGACGCCCGGCAATGAACTCAGTGCGCTCAGCTGATCGTCACTGATCCGGTCTGCCGGTAGCCGGACGCTGGTCAGGTGCTGAGGTGCTCCGGACCGAGTGATTAACAGTGCCCAAAGTACCACCAAAGCGCCCAGTCCGACAAACAGAATGCTCAGTCCGTAATCCTGTAATAACCAGCCGCCGACGCTGCCTCCGGCAAAGGCGCCGAGGAACTGCATGGTGGAATACACGCCCATCGCGCTGCCTTTTGAGCCTGCTGGCGCAATCTTACTCAGCCAGGAGGGCAGGCTCGCTTCCATCAGGTTGAAGCCCCAGAAATACAGCAGCAGGAGCACCACCCAGTGCCAGAGCTGGGAAGCACCGCTCATCAGGAACAGGCTGAGGGCAATGATCAGTGCGCCGGTCAGTACTACGCCTTTCATCCGGCGTTTTTTCTCGGCAATGATGATCAGCGGAACCATCAGAATGAAAGCAACAATCAGTACGGGAAGGTAGAGCCAGCTGTGATGCTCTGCGATCAGCCCGCTGGCGCTGAGCTGCCCGGGTATCGCGACGAAGATTGCGACCATCAGCGCGTGCAGCAGAAAAATTCCGAGATTGAGCGGCCACATAGCGGTATTACGAAGTTGTGCCAGCACTTCAGGCAACACGGCTGTCGCATCACGATGACTGACCGGCGGTGGGGTAGGAATGACCCAGACAGTCACCAATACGCCGCCAATGGCAAGTACGGCTGTCAGGCTGAATATCAGGCTCAGCCCACCCATGCTGGCCAGCCAGGGACCGAGAATCAGAGCGACTGAAAACGACAGTCCGATGCTTGCGCCGATGGAGGCCATCGCTTTCATGCGATGTTCTTCGCGCGTCAGATCGGTCACCAGCGCCATGATTGCACTGGCGATGGCGCCACACCCTTGCAGAGCACGGCCAAGAATGACCCCATACACACTGTCAGAAACGGCGGCGATAATGCTGCCTGCAGCAAAAATCAGCAGTCCGCCGATGATCACAGGCTTACGCCCGATACGGTCAGAAAGTGTACCCGCCGGGATCTGGAGCAGAGCCTGCGTCAGACCGTAGACGCCCATCGCAAAGCCGAGCAGCTGTGGCGACGCGCCTTCGAGGCGCTGGCCGTCGAGCATCATTACGGGCAGAACCATAAAGAGGCCGAGCATGCGTAATGCATACAGCGATGCCAGGGAGACAACAGCTCTTTGTTCAGTTTTCTCTGGAGTCACGGGATCTTTCGCCGATATAGAAATTTACAGGGGCGGTATTCTATCAGAATGCGGCGCGCTGCGAGAGCAGCGTCCGATTAAGTCAGATACAGGCCGTTACAAAGTCGCACACAAAAAAACGCAGTTGTGTAGAAATTTTGCGGGGGATGCGTACACTCTGAGGACTGGCAGGTAAGCCAGTCTAAGGAAAACCCGCAACATAAGGAGTATGTTATGGATTCACCGGCAATGATTCCGGGAAGGCGAATCATTCTGTTCGGTCAGCACAGTCTGCAGAACTCAATTCTTATCGGATACATCCATCAGCGCACCCGCATAGATTGTCAGTTGGTTAATACCATGGAGTGGAAATCTGACTGGTCCAGTGGTGGAGATATGGTGATGGCTCTGATTGATGCTGACAGTGCCCGCCCGGACAGGCTACAGGACCTGCTCGAGCAGATTCTGGATCATCATGGCGAAGCCCCGGTGGCTTTCTTCAATGCCTCGCGTAATCACCCGGTAGAACGCCTGATCGTCTGGCCAATGGTCAATGGACTGTTTTACCGTGAAACCTCGCAACAACAGCTCTGCAAAGGGATTCAGGGAATCTTCGAAGGTGAATACTGGTTGCCCCGTCATCTGATGGGACAGTATCTGGCGCGTCATCGCCAGCGACCGCGCCGCCTGACGGCATTTGCTGGTCTGCTGACCCGTCGGGAAAAGCAGATTCTGCAACTGACGGCCACGGGCGCGACCAATACCGAGATTGCTGAAGCACTCAATGTGAGCATGCATACGGTCAAAACCCATATCTATAACCTGTTCAAAAAGATCGGGGTCAGTAACCGTATTCAGGCCGTGAACTGGGCTCAGGAAAACATGGATGAGCTGTTGCACGAAACCGCTGAATAAGCGGCTGAATCACTGCAGCGGTTCAATTACAATAGGAGCTTTCGGTTTTAGGCAGTGAAAGCTCTTCATGGATAAGATTCAGGTCCGCGGCGCCCGTACACACAACCTCAAAAACGTCGACATCGATATTCCACGGGACAAACTGGTGGTCATCACCGGTCTCAGTGGTTCAGGTAAATCATCCCTGGCATTCGATACTCTCTATGCTGAGGGGCAGCGGCGCTATGTTGAGTCACTGTCGACCTATGCCCGGCAGTTTCTGTCGATGATGGAGAAGCCCGACGTCGATCTGATTGAAGGCCTGTCTCCGGCCATTTCGATTGAGCAGAAGTCCACGTCCCATAACCCGCGGTCAACCGTGGGCACCGTCACCGAAATCTACGACTACCTGCGTCTGCTGTTTGCCCGGGTAGGTACGCCGCGTTGTCCTGATCACGATGTCCCACTTGAAGCGCAGACCGTCAGCCAGATGGTTGATGCCATTATGGATCTTCCCGCTGACAGCAAGCATATGATTCTCGCGCCTGTGGTTCGTGACCGGAAAGGCGAACATCTGCACGTGTTTGAGAGCCTGCGTGCCCAGGGCTTTATCCGGGTCCGAGTCAATGGGCTGGTGTGTGATCTGGACGATACGCCCGAGCTCGACAAGCGCAAGAAGCACTCCATTGAAGTCGTCGTTGACCGGTTTAAGGTCAAGGAAGGCATTGAGCAGCGACTGTCAGAATCGATCGAGACCTGTCTGGAGCTGAGTGGTGGCCTGGTGCTGGCGGCCTCGATGGACGATGAAAAAGCTGAGCCACTCCTCTTTTCCTCTCAGTTCTCGTGCCCGCACTGTGGTTACAGCATCTCTGAGCTGGAGCCTCGCCTGTTCTCGTTCAATAACCCGGCAGGTGCCTGTACCAGTTGCGATGGCCTGGGGGTGAAGCAGTATTTCGATCCTGATCTTGTCGTGCATGACGACACCCTGACAGTAGGCGAGGGGGCAATCCGCGGTTGGGATCGTCGCAGCGTTTACTACTATCAGATGCTTTGTTCAGTGGCAGAGCATTATGGCTTTGATATTGATACGGCCCTCTGTGATCTGAAGTCTGAACACCGGAATGCCATTCTTAATGGCTCGGGTGATGAAGAAATTAAATTTATTTATGTGAACTCCCGTGGCGACCGCATGGTCAAGTCTCACCCGTTCGAAGGGGTGCTGCCTAATCTCGACCGCAGATACCGCGAGACGGATTCACAGATGGTACTGGAAGAACTGTCTAAGTACCTGAGTGTGCAGCCATGTCCTGTCTGTGAAGGCTCGCGACTGCGTCGGGAGGCACGCAACGTATTTATTGGTGATAAAACCATCCACGCCTGTACCTCCATGCCTGTAGAAGACGCACACCTGTACTTCTCGGATTTGAAAATGGATGGTCATCGGGGAGAAATTGCAGAGAAAATTCTGAAAGAAATCCGCGATCGCCTGCAGTTTCTGGTAAATGTCGGTCTGGAATATCTGACTCTGAACCGCAGCTCCGATACGTTATCGGGTGGTGAAGCACAGCGTATCCGTCTTGCGTCTCAGATTGGCGCAGGTCTGGTTGGGGTGATGTATATCCTCGACGAGCCTTCCATTGGCCTCCATCAACGGGACAACGACCGCCTGTTAAAAACCCTGTTTCATCTTCGTGACCTGGGCAATACCGTGCTGGTGGTAGAGCACGACGAGGACGCAATCCGCAGTGCGGATCATCTGATTGATATTGGTCCGGGCGCCGGCGTGCATGGTGGAGAGGTTATCGCGCAGGGCACACCGGACGAGGTGATGAACAACCCAGCGTCGGTGACGGGTAAATATCTCTCCGGTGAAAAGGTAATCGCCGTCCCTACGACACGCACTGCATTTGATAAGAAAAAAGTCCTGACATTAAAAGGCGCGAAGGGCAATAACCTGAACGATGTGGATCTGACGATTCCTCTGGGCTTGCTGACCTGTGTTACCGGTGTGTCTGGCTCTGGTAAATCTACGCTGATTAACCGCACACTGTATCCGTTGGCTGCAACGGCGTTGAATGGTGCAACCACGCTGAAAGCTTCTGAATACAAGTCGATTGAAGGCCTGAAGCAACTGGATAAAGTCGTGGATATTGATCAGTCACCGATCGGCAGAACACCGCGCTCAAATCCAGCCACCTACACCGGAATTTTTACGCCAGTACGGGATCTTTTTGCGGGAACGCAGGAAGCACGTTCGCGCGGTTATAAAGCGGGTCGCTTCTCGTTTAACGTGAAGGGGGGGCGTTGTGAAGCCTGCCAGGGCGACGGTGTTATCAAAGTAGAAATGCATTTCCTGGCGGATATTTATGTCCCTTGTGACGTCTGCAAGGGGAAACGTTACAACCGAGAAACTCTGGATATCCGCTACAAAGGCAAAAATATTCATGAAGTTCTGGAAATGACGGTTGAAGATGCCCGTGACTTCTTCGATGCCATCCCTGCTGTTGCGCGTAAACTTCAGACCCTGATGGATGTCGGCCTGAGTTATATCAAACTGGGACAAGCCGCCACGACCCTGTCTGGTGGTGAAGCTCAGCGGGTTAAACTGGCCAAAGAACTGTCGAAGCGGGATACGGGCAGCACGCTGTATATCCTCGATGAGCCGACCACCGGTCTGCACTTCCACGACATTGAACAACTGCTTGCAGTGCTGCACCGGTTGCGTGATCACGGTAATACCATTGTTGTTATTGAGCATAACCTGGATGTCATCAAAACCGCCGACTGGATTGTCGATCTCGGTCCGGAAGGTGGTTCTAAAGGCGGGTATATTATCGGTGAAGGAACACCGGAAGACGTAGCGGCAATGGAATCCTCCCATACCGGACGCTTCCTGAAGCCTCTGCTGGAACGCGGGTGAGCAGAACGATATGTGATGGCTGCGGGAGACCGCAGTCGGCGTGCCTGTGCAGCCATCTTATCGTGCGGCCGTTGCCGTTCGAGCTGGTCATCTGGCAGGACCCTGACGAATCCCGCCACCCACTGTCGACTACGCCATTACTGCAGAGATCATCGCCAGGGGCTCAGCTTCTGGTCGGAGATACGTTTTCTTTTACCGATGTGTTTGGCGAAGCCCTGCCAGAGAATGTGGCGTTGTTGTATCCGGCGACCGGGGACTCTGAGATTCTTGCACCGGGGCCTGCGGCAGGTATCAGCAAAGTACTGGTGTTGGATGGCACATGGCGTAAGGTCCGGCGCCTGTTGTTATTGAATCCCTGGCTTGAGCCGCTGCAACGTATGTCTCTGACACCCGTACAGACGTCGCGCTACCTCAGAGTGAGTCCCAGAGCAGATGGTGTGTCGACGCTGGAGGCGGTACTGATGCTCGCGGCGGAGTGGACTTCGGATGCATCGTATCTTGACGGCGTTGAGGTGCTTGATCGCATGGCGGAAATCCAGGCCATAAAAAGATCCGAATAACAAAAAGCCCGGCAACTGCCGGGCTTTTTGTTGAGCGGTTCAGATCAGTAGCTGTAAACCACTTTCACAGTATCATCGACGGCACTGCTGTCGATGTAACCGATCATATTTGGGTTAGCAGCGATCAGCGATTTTACTGCGGCGTTATTTCCTACCTCTTTGGGCGGGGTGCCTTTACCAGTGAAAATCAGACGTGACCAGTAAGCCTTCAACTGGCTCGCATTTTTTCCCAGTACCTTGTCCGTAAAGTCGTTGCGGACGTCGGATCCTTCGCTCTGATCCACCGGAACTGCCGGGCTTCCATCAGGAAAACTTGACGTTTTACCAAGGAAAATACGCGATATGGTGTCCGCATCCATCG
>NZ_CATMFB010000017.1 GCF_950066645.1 uncultured Thalassolituus sp.
CATTGCCATTACCTGCACTCACGATAACCGCTGTTTCAGCGACCGCGGGGACGGCAACGATCAGTGCTGCGGAGATCAGGGTATTTCTGAGTAAATTGACTAATTTCATACGGCCTTCTCCTTAAAACACCAGTGCCATACCAACGCGGTAAACCATGCCGGACTCACCTTCTGCGCCACCGACGAGTTCTTCATCGTTACGCTCTGCTTCAATCTTGAAGGCGGTTGCGCTGTCATAGTCGTAGCGGACACCCAGAATTATGCTGTTTTCTTTTGATTCCGCATTTTTCTGGAGTACTCCTACCACGCCGCTTTCCAGCTCATCTTCAGTGGCTACGTAAGTCAGATGGACGGTCGCCATGCCAAAGCGTTGAGCACCTCCGATCATGTAAGACACGCTGTCGTTGAAAATCGCGGTTTCGTGGTCGAGGCTGGTCCACTCAGCAATCGCGGAGGTGGAGCCGTTGTCATAAGAGAACGATGCCTGATAATACTTGGTATCGGACTCATCGGCAGTAAATTCATCGCCGACGCCAGCCAGAGTTGCTCCCGCGAGGAAGTTATCGAGGGCGCGGCCGGCGGTCGGGTCCAGATCCATTGAGAGCTTGGCGTTGTGATAACTGATGCGCCCGGTGATATCGCCTGATGTCAGGCTGAAGATAGCACCCCGGTTCGGATTCAGATCGAGATAGTATGTGTCACCGCCTGTTTCAAGGTCGCCACCAAAACGCCCGGTGTAAAGCTGAACATAACCATCCATGCCACCCAGAGTGAAGCGATGGGTCAGATCAATACCATTGAACGAAGACAGAGCGCTCGGCAGGTAAATCAGTGAGGAAGGTGTGATCCAGTTGTAGGCGTATCCAACTTCCAGGAAATCAGAGTAATGGTACGTTGGAGTGCGCAGGCGCCCCATGCGGATATCGGTATTCTCGTTCACTGAGTACGTGAAATATACCCACGAGGCCTCTGTTTTATAGTCATCGGCGCCACGGGATACCAGCTGCACAGTTGCAGAGGTTGAATCATTCACCTGCTTAACCAATTGCAGGCCTGCGATGGTCTGGTTCGCAAATGAGAGATCGCTGTCATAGCCGTCAGACGAGATGTCATCGGTGGACGTTATGCCGGCATTAACGTTCATAAAGCCATTGATCATCAGGTCACCCGCGAGGGCACCTGAACTGATGCCAGCCAGAGCGACGGCAAGTGCAGCGGATTTAAGTCTGAGCATATTAATGATTCCTTACAGGTAAGACTCACTAATAACCCTAGATTAACTTCCTCAGATGGCCTGTCGGGAGTGTTGCACCAAACCTGACATTCCTGTCAGCTTATATAATCATCAGACTTTTTCGGTCATCGATGTGATGTGCTTGATCTGGCGTGCAATCAGAGATTCTGTTTTTTCTGGCAGGCTGTCGAGCCAGTAGGCCGTCTGGCTGCTGCCATGGAAATCGCGGATGGCCGGGCCTTCGGTCCAGATCACGTCGTGTCCATGTTCCATCATTTCGATCATGGTCTGGCTGACCAGTATGCGACGCTCTTCGCTCTGAGTTGCAAGGTGTGCCGCCCAGTGCACTGTGTCACCGATGAGGCTGTACTGAGTAGAAACATCGTCCTGTAAGGGTGCCATCAGGACGGGGCCCCAATGTGCGGCGATGTTAAATTCCAGCGGCAGGATCCCCGCGTTATTTTCTCGCAGGTAATCTACCAGCCCGGTAAACAGGCGGGCAGCATAAAGGCAGTGCATGGCAGCGTTGCGATCTTTATTCGGAATACCGAACAGCATCACCACGCCATCGCCCAGAAAGCGGTCGACTTTGCCGTTGTATAGCTTTGCTGCCTGAGTCAGTAAACGGTGGTACTGATTGAGCGTACGCGTTAGCTCTTCTGCAGAGAGGCGTTGCTGTAGCAGCTCGAGATCCTGGATCTCGATAAACAGCATGGCACAGTCGTAATATTTCATCGGCTCCGGAAACGGACTCTCAGAATTGCCGATAAACTGCCCCAGGGCTTCATCCACCGCCTTTTTCTGTTCTTCACGGCGGGCAATTTCTTTCAGGGTATCGTGCAGAGAGCTGAGCTCCGGGTTATCTGGTCCCATCGGCAGACGCAGGGAGTCACCATCACGCCATTGGTTCAGGCGCAGCTGCAGTTGTCGCAGATAACGGATGTAGCGCTCGCTCAGCAGCCAGCCTGCAACTCCGCAGATCAGTGTCATCATGGCTGTCACTAGCAATGCGAGTGCGGCGAAACGTCCCGCCGAGGCGGTCGCAGGTGCGGTACTGGTATAGCCTTCAATCTGCCCGTAGAGGACGCCGTCCTGGCGGATTTCAACGGTAAGAGGCACAAGCCCTTCCTGATTTCTGCCTTTGGTCGCCAGGGGTTTGCCTTCGCGGTCGAGCAGTCGCAGTGCCGGAATACTGGCACCGGACTGCCACTCATCGAGGGTCAGATTCAGGGTGATTCTGTCGTCGCGAACGAGGCCGGGGGTCAGCAGGGCACCAAGGTGCTGTAGCTGACGTCTGTCATTGTCATTCTGTTCGCTGACGAGTTGCGTATAGAGGTGATTGTAGGTCACAGCGCTGATGATCACGCCGGAAAAGAGCACCATGACCGCTGCAAGCAGTCCCGCCCGTTGACTTGTGTTCAGTGTTTCACTGATTGAGCGGAGAATACTCATGTCACAACCTGAAATTTCGAAATTTTCCTTAACTTTAGTGATATTATATGCCGCCCCTGCCGTAACACCAGTGAAGTGTCCCGAATGGGTGAACGAATCGACAATCCGGTCGCGTGCTGAGCGGCCGGAAAACAGAATCCGATAGATTGAATAACCGAATTAGCTACGAGGAAAGATCATGAGTGATGTGAAACAGTCTCTGCAGGAAAAGCTGGAAAAGTTGGAAAAAGGCCTGTTCCTGATGAGTGTCGACCGTGTTCGCGCTCTGTCTGTTCACGAAACCGTTGAACTGATCGAAGAACTGCGCGCTGTTGTCGCCGCAGCAAAATCTGACGCAGACAAGCTCTGAGATTCTGCCAGCGATAACAGGAAGCGTCTGTGACTGAATTGGTATTGATCCGGGTAACTGGTGCTGACAGGCCCGGAGTCACTGCAACCATCAGCAGTATTCTCGCTCAGTACGATGTCACCATCATGGACATCGGGCAGGCGGAAATACATGACACCCTGTCTCTGGGGATTCTGGCGGCGATTCCTTCGCGTGCTGAGTCCGCACCGGTGCTCAAGGATGTGCTGTTTAAAGTGCATGAACTTGGGCTGTCGGTCAGTTTCACACCGGTTACCCCTGAGAGTTACGACCACTGGGTGGCTCAGCAGGGTAAGCCCCGCCATATCATTACCCTGTTGGCCCGCACGATCGAAGCCGGTGCCATTGCGCGGGTGACCACGATTGCAGCCGAGCACGGCCTGAATATTGACCAGATCAATCGTTTGTCTGGCCGGGTGCCGTTAGATAACGTCGCAGACACTACCCGCGCGTGCGTCGAGTTTTCGGTACGCGGTGCCGCAGATCAGGCGACCATGCGTGCCCAGTTCCTCGAAGCCGCCAATGAATTGGGCGTCGATATCGCCTTCCAGGAAGACGACATGTTCCGTCGTACCCGTCGGCTGGTGTGTTTTGATATGGATTCGACCCTGATCGAAACCGAGGTCATCGATGAGCTGGCCCACGCGGCAGGCGTGGGTGAACAGGTCGCGGAAATCACTGAGCGTGCAATGCAGGGCGAACTCGACTTTACCCAGAGCTTCGAGCAACGGGTGGCCTTGCTGAAAGGTCTGAGCGGTGATGTTCTGGAAGGCATTGCGGAGCGTCTGCCAGTGACTGAGGGGGCAGAGCGCCTTATCAGCAATCTGCGCGCACTGGGCTATAAAACGGCCATTCTCTCAGGTGGATTCAACTACTTTGGCCGCTATCTGCAGAAACGACTGGGTATTGATTACGTTTTCGCCAACGAGCTGGAAATGGAAGATAACCTGGTGACCGGCCGTGTGACCGGACGTGTGGTAGATGGTCAGCGTAAGGCTGAACTGCTGCGCGAGCTGGCTGATCAGGAAGGCATTCGTCTGGAGCAGACGATAGCCGTCGGCGATGGCGCCAATGACCTGCCGATGCTGTCGATTGCCGGTCTGGGTATTGCGTTCCGGGCGAAGCCTCTGGTCCGCGAAAATGCCAAGCACTCCATCTCAACGCTGGGACTGGATGGCATTCTCTACCTTCTCGGGTATCACGACCGCGATATCCACTGACAGGTTGCCGGAGGTTCAGCCTCCGGCGTCTTCGTCCGAGAAATCATACGTCATACCGGCCTGTGGGCCCTGGACGTAATAGCCCTGAATAAAGTGCACGCCATATTGCCAGATGCTGGACACAGCTGAAGCGCTTTCAACGAAGGGCGCGATACTCTTCTTGCCGCGTTCATGGATGTCGCCCAACAGCTGCTTGAGTACTTTTCCGCTCTGGGGATTATTCTCAAGCTCCTGAGTAAACGAACCATCGATCTTAACGTAATCCAGGTCCACCTTCTCGAGCAGATCCATCGGTGACAGTTCACAGCCAAAGCGGCTGACAGCTGTGCGGATACCGACGGCATGCATCTGATAACAGAAACGTTTCGCCGGAGCGATATGCCGTACGGCGTCCTCTTCTGTCATCTGGAAAATCACTGAGTCATGCTTCAGCTCCGCCGCTTTCAGAGCAACCTGCACCCAACCAGCCAGGCCATCATCACGTAGCGAGGCACCGGTCAGGTTAATAAAAATCCGGGTCTGGTTGCCTTTGCGCTGATGAACAGAAAGCAATTTGGTGGCGTGAAGAATCACCCAGCGATCTACTTTGCGTTTCAGTTCATCACTGATATCTGCGCTCAGCAGGAAGTCACCTGCGGAAATCTCGCTACCGTCTTTGTCGGGCATACGCAGCAGAACTTCGTAGTGCTCGGCATCTTCGCCACGCAGATTGATCAGAGGCTGGAACAGCAGTTTCAGGCGATTAGTTCTGACAGCTTCTGCCAGTTCGTCTTCCGCTTTGCGGAGTTCCTGTTCCTGATGCTCGTCTTCCGGCATGTAGAGATGGATGCCGTTGCCGGTTCTGTCGCCTTCGCTGACCGCTTCGGCCGCATTATGGGCCTGCTGCAATGCTTCGGCAGCGGCAGGGCTGTTGTCTGTGATTAGGGTAATACCGACACTGATGGTTGGTCTGATGGTCTGCTGTTCGAGATCAACCAGCAGGCCTGCAATGGCATCGACCAGCGCCTGTGCTCGCTGCTGAGCTTCTTCTGGCTGACGCCCTGGCATCATCCAGGCAAACGCTTCATCACTGATACGGGCGGTAATATCATACTGAATGGCATGTTCACTGAGGCACGCAGCAACCGCGCGTATGACTTCATCCGACTGCTGAATACCAACCGCACGTTTGATGTTGTCAAAGCCATCGACAGAAATGTACATCAGGGTGCTGTAACTTTTCTCAAGAACGGCCTGGTCAATCGCCCGGGTCAGGCGCTCCACGAAATAGTTCTTGTTATAAAGGTTGGTAGTGGCGTCACGTATACGCAGCTCATCCAGCTCAGCCTCAAGTACCTGAGTGCTTTCTTCACGCTTGATCTGCAGTTGCGTACAGGTTTCGTCGGCATACATCGCTTCACTGAACGACATCTGCATTGGGAAGTGAGAGCCATCAGGCAGGGCTCCGGTCAGGTGCAGAACGCGCCCCTCCGGTACCACGCCCTGATATTCTTTCAGGAAGGCTTTGAAGTCGCCCTGACTTTCAGCAGCGACCATATCCATGACCGGCATTCCTTCAAGTTCTTCGACCGAGTCATAGCCAAACATTTCCAGATACGCCTGGTTTGCGTAAACGTGCATGCCATCGTGTACGTAGGCAATGGGGTCACGCGAGCTTTCAAGCAGCAGACGGCAGCGTTTTTCTGCTTCGCGCAAACGGATCTGCAGAACCCGGATATCCTGACGTACACGCAACTGCTGAACTTCGCGTTGAATCATCAGCACCAGTGTATTGCTTTCTTCAAACGCCACCATGCCGGCGACACCCCGCAACAGGGCAGTCTCGTGCAGCATAGGTTCAACTTTACGGGGGGCGAGAATCAGTGGGATGTCGAGGTTCAGGCGATTAACCTGGTTTATCAACTCGCTGAAATCGATGCCATCCAGTTCGGGGTCGGCAACGATGACATCCCAGCGCGTAGCGCGGATGCTGTCTTCAAACTGTTGATGAGATGTGACCGTCTGTGCCCGGGTGGCCGAGCCGGAATTGCGGATCAGGCTGATCAGCTGTTCGGCATCGTTCTGGGTTTGCGTCAGCAGCAGCAAGTGCAGCGTATCGCGGGTGGAGACGGACATAGTGACCTCAGTGACGGAAAACCTAGGATTATAAAATGGCTGGCGCGCGTAAAAAACGCCAGAAAGTGACAAAGCTTGTCACTTTGTGTTCAAGGTCTCAGAGTTTGTTCCAGAGAGAGTCGAAATCGTCTTCGATCAGACTTGAGCCGGCCCGAGAGACTGGCTGCTGCGTGGCTGGCGTCATGCCTGCGGCGCGGAACTGGAACTGACCAAAACTGCTGGTAGAGGTCAGGCTGCGGCTCAACTGATAGCGTCCCTGCAGCTCATTATGCTGAAGCTCTATCTTGTTGCCGGTACGGAATGGAATACGTGGCAGAAGTACCGTTGCGGGCTGGGCAATGGCCTTGATGGCTGGCAGTACCAGCGCGCGCATCTGTGGTCCGTTACTGCCGGTTTTCTGCAGTAAACGGGCGGCAGCAACCTCGGCTTTGGGTGCCAGAAGCTCGACCCCCAGTTGTGTTCCCTGATCACGCAGATGACGGATCCAGCGGATGACACCGACAGACCAGTGGCGGACACCGGATTCCTGAATACCTATCAGCTCACCGGCCTGAATCGACGAAGGAACTTCGCCTTCCCAGTGCAGGCAGTAGCCGCCGGGGCTGGTATTGATCAGAACGACCGGATAGTTACTGTAGCGGACATCACTTTCACGGGCCGGGGAATTCTGGCCTTTGTGTTTGTTGATGAACTCGATGGCATCCAGATTCATGCTTGAGTTTTCTGGCATACGTGCGCTGCCACCGGCATCAAAGGCGTCGGCCCAGATGTCATCGGAGGCGACCCGGCCGGTATCAACTGAGCGGCCGGTATTCTGATCGCCCTCATAGGCACTCGGTTTGAAACCGAGCATGACCTGTTCGAAATCGCGGCGACCCGCCGTAAAGTAATGCAGTGCAGACAATCCCACACACACGGTCAGCTTGCCTTCGGTAGGCTGGCGCCGGAATGAACGCTGCCAGTGGATTCCCCAGGCCTGTACGGCGTGTGACACCAGGGTGTCGCTCATTTTGTCGGGAACCACGACGTCAGCATTGTCATCTGCTGCTGAGCGGTTCCAGCTCTTAAGACCATTCACCAGCTTGTTGGCGTTCAGGCTGCGGAAACTGGCTTTCTGTGCATCGCGGAGGTGGTGACGGTACTGGCCGGCACGGTCACGGTGCAGGTTAATGATGAAGAGCGCGCTTTCGTCGTCGGCAGGCGTCAGCTCAACCTGTTCAGACCAGAGTTCGCAGGCTTCATAAATCATGGCCAGATCCTGCTGGCGCAGGTTGCTGGGCTTAACAGTGCCGAGCAGATGAATGCGTACAAACACATCTTTGATACTGGTCGCAGTGCAGAGTCTGTTCTGCTGATCTTCGATCTCCAGCTTCTGCAGACGACGTGCCTCAGCCATCAGATACATCTGGTTGATATCAAGCCAGGATCGCTCTGGTGGCTGACAATAGAGCTGGAATGCCCGCAGGATGGTCTGTGAGCTGTCGGAGATTGCCCGGTGAAGTGCCGTTGGCAGATGGCGTGGCGTTTTCTCGCCAGAGGCCATATGTTGCAGGGTATGCGCAACGACCAGCTTGTAGCCAGTGGCCAGATGTCCCTGCAGAGCCTGACTCAGATTAGCAATTTTGAGCTGCTTATCATTCAGTGAGATTGATGATTGCAGGAAATGCTTATTCAGAACGGTACAGACTGAATAGATATACGGCCGGATAATCTCCAAGAACTCAAATCGGGTTGCCGCATGAGTTTTCCAGTTGTTCAGCTCGCGGATTGCCTGGTACAGGCGTCGTGACGCTTCCCCGGTGTTGGCCATGGGTAATGACTTGGCCCATTCGGAAAAGCTCTGTGCATTGGGTGCACAGAAAGACAGCTCTGTCTGACTGACCGTAGGGATATGTAATCTGATCGGTGAGTGTTGGCTGTCCATGCAATCCTGCTGATTATTTTGTACCTGAGAAAAAGTATATAGCCCTGATGGCGTGTTTTTTCCAGCTCTAACCTGCAATTAAATCGTTTAACGCGAAGAATGTGAATTGTGTTTACATTCGGTCGCTGCCAAATAGTGCGTTATTGGCCCGAAGTGAGTGATATATAAGGAACTTTATATGGCTCACCGGCAATTTCTCTGACCAGTTGCGGAACAAGATAACCGGGCAGGGTACTGCGTAATTGATGGTGCAGTCGCAATGCCGTGTCGTCGCCACTATCAAAGTGGTGAGTTCCCGTCACCGGATCGGGGAGGTGAAGGTAATAGGGTGTGATGCCAAAAGCAAACAAACGTTCGCTT
Source organism: uncultured Thalassolituus sp. (assembly GCF_950066645.1). Taxonomy (GTDB): domain Bacteria; phylum Pseudomonadota; class Gammaproteobacteria; order Pseudomonadales; family Oceanobacteraceae; genus Thalassolituus. Next base: position 8,673 of record NZ_CATMFB010000017.1, read on the forward strand.
AAATCAGAAAGAATCATTAGATCATCATTTACGCCTTTCAGAAGCACTGCTTGATTTAATAGCCATGTCCCTGAATTTCTTAATAATTTTAATGGTTCTTTGTGCGCTGGGGTCAGTTCGTCCGGGTGATTAATATGTAATACCACCACAGTGTTCAGGCGCGATATTTCCAGGCGACGGATAAGGGCGTCGGTAATACGTTCAGGGATAACGACGGGTAACCGGCTGTGAATACGCAGGCGGGTCAGATGTGGAATCGCCTCCGCCAGGCTGATCAGTTCCGACAATGCATCATCCTGCAGCATCAGAGGATCGCCACCACTGAGAATCAGCTCGCTGATGCTGCTGTCTGCGGCAATGTACTCCAGCGCCTGCTGCCAGTCGCGGCGGCCAAGGCGGTTAGCTGAATAATCAAAGTGGCGCCGGAAACAATAGCGACAGTTGATCGCGCAGCCTCCGGTCGCCAGCATCAGTGCGCGGCCCTGATACTTGTGAATAATGCCCTGGCGGGCATTACTGTGCTTTTCCGCCAGTGGGTCGGGCACGTAAGCCTCCACCTGCTGATTTTCGTCGGCGCGGGGTAGTACTTGCAACAACAGCGGATCGCGCGGGTCTCCGGGCTTCATCAGTGCGGCGTAACCGGGCGGCACCAGAACCGGAAACTGCTTAACGGCGGCTTTAATGGCGTCGCCTGCAATCAGTTCCGGTGAGAGTTGCAGGTACTCAAGCAGAGATCCGGCATCACGGAATGAAGCAGCAAGAATACTCTGCCAGTCGGCATGATCGGATGCCGGGACAGAGGAGCCGGATCGGGTTATGATACGCACCTGATTCAGTGTTCCTGACAATATTAAGTGGAAGTCGAAATGGCTAACTATTCTACCAACGAATTTAAATCAGGTCTCAAAGTGATGCTCGACAACGAGCCTTGCTCCATTATTGAGAACGAGTACGTCAAGCCGGGCAAAGGCCAGGCATTCAACCGCGTGAAGCTGCGCAACCTGCGCAACGGTCGTGTTGTTGAAAAAACCTTCAAGTCCGGCGACAGCCTCGAAGGCGCGGATGTGATGGAAATCGATATGGAGTATCTCTATACCGATGGTGAGTTCTGGCACTTCATGGCAACCGATGGTTCTTTCGAGCAGCACGGTGCTTCTGCTGAAGCGGTCGGTGAAACTGTGAAATGGCTGAAAGAGCAGGACGTCTACGCGGTTACTCTGTTCAATGGCGCGGTTCTGACCGTGGCGCCACCGAATTTTGTTGAACTTGAAGTCGTTGAGACTGATCCCGGTGTGAAGGGTGACACAGCCAACGGTGGCAGCAAGCCAGCGACACTGAGCACCGGTGCTGTGGTTAAAGTGCCACTATTCATCAACATTGGTGAAGTTCTGAAAATTGACACCCGCACAGGCGATTACGTCAGCCGTGCCTGATCAGAACCTCTGGAAACCTTCCTGTACCCGGGCTGCACTTGCAGCCCGGGCTGCGTTTTACCGCAGCATAAGGACGTTTTTTGCAGAACGGGACGTGCTGGAGGTTGAGACTCCATTGCTAAGCAGCGCCCCGGTGTCTGACCCCAATATTGAGCCCATGCAGACTGTTGAAGGTCGTTGGCTGCATACCTCTCCCGAATACGCGATGAAGCGTCTGCTCTGTGCTGGTAGCGGCGATATCTGGCAGCTCTGCAAAGTGTTCCGCGCCGGTGAGGCTGGCCGTCGCCACAATCCTGAATTTTCCATGCTGGAATGGTACCGGCTGGGCTGGACGCTGGATCAGCTGATGGACGAAGTCCGCGATCTGGTGCGAACCCTGTTTCAGCCCCGCTGGGCCGAGCTGCCGGAGCTGCGCATCAGCTATGACACAGCGCTGAGACAGTACGCCGGATTGGATGTCCACAATGCGTCTCCGGAAGAGGTTGCCGCATTGGGTATTCAGACCGCAGGCCAGGATTTGCAGCTCGGTCGTGACGGCTGGCTGGATGTCATTATGTCGCACCTGGTTGAACCGGCACTGCCGCAGGATACTCTGGTCTTTATTTCCGGGTTCCCTGCCTCTCAGGCCGCACTTGCCCGGGTAGCGAGAGCGCCAGATGGGCATCTTGTCGCGCAGCGTTTCGAGTTATTTTTTAATGGCACCGAGCTGGCGAACGGTTATCACGAACTGACGGATCCCGAAGAGCAGCGCCGCCGCTTTGACAATGAATCCCGGGGCCGGCCAGTTGATGAACGACTGCTGGCGGCCATGGTGTCCGGACTGCCCGACTGCTCTGGGGTCGCCATGGGCGCAGACCGCCTGTTGATGCACCTGACAGGCAGCCCGGCGATTGCCGATGTTATCAGCTTTGACTGGCACAGGGCCTGATCATGAAGTTGCGCACTCAGCTGTTTCTGTTGATTGCGGTGCTCTGTGTGATGATGGCTTTCAGTGCCATCGTTTTCTTCCGTCTGAGTGTTGAGACCGGCTTTTCCCAGTACCTCGAAGAGCGCGAGCCGCCGTTTCTGAAGACCCTGCAGCGACAGCTGGAAACCTATTACAGCCAGCACGGGAGCTGGCAGGCTCTGCTCCCGCAATGGTGGGAGTTCGTTGACCAGCACACGGCGCCGCCCGGGCCTCCGCCGGGTGACAGACCGGCGGCTGAGCATAAACCGGATGACCGGCCGCCCCCTCAGGCGAATGATGGCCCGGATATGCGCGAGGGCGGACCACCTCGTCTGCCGCTGTTTCTGCTGGATGCCGACCGTAGTCTGCTCGCCGGTACTGAGCGCGCCGAACCCGGCACTCTGCTGTCGCCACTGACGGTTGATGATCAGGTTGTGGGGTGGCTGGGACTGGCGCCGCGTCCAGAGGACACCGATCGCCGCAATCAGGGGTTTCTGGATGAGCAGTTATCGAACCTGCTGATAATTACTCTGGTGCTATTGGTTGCAGCACTGCTGGCTGCCTGGCGAATGTCCCGGCTCTGGCTGCGGCGTGTTGACGATATCATGCTGGGCATGAAGCACTACAGTCAGGGCGACTACGATTTCCGGGCGTCTGTAGCGGGGCGTGATGAGCTGGCATTGCTGGCGTATCGTCTGAATGAGTTAGGGCATACCCTCGCTGCAGGCCGCAGCGCCCGTGAGCGCTGGATGGCCGATCTGTCGCACGAGCTGCGCACGCCACTGTCGGTGTTACAGAGCCAGCTTGAAGCACTGCAGGACGGCATCCGCCCTCTGACCACTGAAGCGGTCGATACCCTCCATCTGCAGGTCACGCGGCTCAATGCGTTGGTCAGTGACCTTCAGCAGCTGACACTGTCCGATCTCGGGGCACTCAGTTATCAAAAAGTCTCCGTGGATATGGAACAGTGGCTCCGGGATCAGACATCACTCTGGCAGCCACTGGCAGATAAACAGGGGCTGAACCTGACGCTCGGGCAGGTCGCCGCGGTGAAGGTGCTGGCAGATACCAGTCGCCTCGGGCAACTTCTGGCTAACCTCCTGACGAACGCCATTAAATACACCAACGCCCCCGGAAGTATCTCCCTTTCATCGGTGAAAGATCGGGATTCGGTGCGTCTGGTGGTCGAGGACAGTGCTCCCGGATTATCGGACGAGGCACTGCAGCGTATGTTTGAGCCCTTGTTCCGGGGGGACAGCTCCCGCTCAGAAACTGCAGGCTCAGGCCTGGGCCTGAGTATCGCGCAGCGAATTGCAGAGGCTCACGATGGGGTGCTCAGTGCCGATGCTTCTCCCCTCGGAGGCATACGGATGACCCTCGTTCTGCCGGTATTGCAGAGGGAGGTGACGTGACCGGAATTCTGATCATTGAAGATGAAGTCGCCCTGGCAGAATTGCTGCGGGATTACCTTCTGCATGAGGGCTACCAGGTCACGCTGGCACATGATGGGGTGAGCGGCGCACAGCTGGCGCTCTCGAAGGCGTGGTCACTGATCCTGCTGGATGTCATGCTGCCGGGCAAAGATGGTGTGACACTGTGCAGAGAGTTGCGGGGTGTGTCAGCGGTGCCTGTGATCATGCTCAGTGCCCGGGTTGAAGAAGTGGATCGCCTGATTGGTCTTGAGTGCGGGGCCGATGATTACGTCTGTAAACCCTACAGCCCGCGGGAAGTCGTGGCTCGGGTGAAGGCGCAGTTGCGGCGCACTCAGATGTTAACGACGCCAGGGCGGGTGCGTGGACTGGTTGCCGACGAATCCCGCCTGGAAGTGGTGTTCGGTGATCAGCGGGTGATGCTCAGCACGGTTGAGTTCCGCATCCTGCATACTCTGATGGCCCGACCGGGACAGATCTTCAGTCGCGATCAGCTGATTGACCGCATCTATGATGACCGCCGGGTAGTGAACACCCGTACGATGGATTCTCACATCAATAAGCTGCGTCGCAAGCTCGCGACGATTGAGGCAGAGGGCGCGGTAGGGGCCGTTTATGGCGCCGGTTATCGCTATCAGCCCGACGTGTTATTGGGGGATGGCTGAACCGCAGGCGGATGACCTGCGGTTCGTTGTGTCAGGCGAGATCGGCGATGGCTTCGCCCATGCGTAAAGGCGAGCCCGCTGTCAGAGTTTCTTTCCAGTTCACGACGCCTTTCGGATGACACAGAATAACGGTGGAACCAAGCTTGAATCGTCCCATTTCTGCGCCCTTTTCCAGGGTAACGTCGACCGGTACGCCGTATTCACTGACTTTCAGTTCGCGCCGTGGCGGAGCAATATGTCCCGCCCAGACGGTTTCGACGGCGGCGACAATCATAGCGCCGACCAGAACCATGGCCATAGGCCCTTTGTCGGTGTCAAAAATACACACCACGCGCTCGTTACGGGCAAACAGGCGCGGCACATTTTCAGCGGTGGTCTGGTTAACTGAAAACAAGTCGCCAGGAACGTAAATCATCTCACGCAGCTTACCGGTCATCGGCATATGCACGCGGTGGTAGTCTTTTGGTGAGAGGTAAATCGTTGCGAATTCACCCCCCATAAAAGGTTCTGCGCGGGCAGTATCGCCGCCAAGCAATTCTGTCAGGCAGTAGTCCTGCCCTTTGGCCTGAAAAACCCGGCCATCAACAATTTCACCCAGTTGCGATACAGCACCATCCGCCGGTGAGGAAAGAACGGAGGCATCGCCTTCGATCGTGCGCGCGCCGTCTTCGAGTTCGCGCGTAAAGAAGTCGTTAAAGCAACGGAATTCAGCCGGTGTCTTACGCTTAGCTTCGTTCATATCGACGCCGAACTGTTTAATAAACAGGCTGATCAGTGGGTTTTTCACCCATTCCATCTCGGCGTCTGCCAGACAACCTACTGCGCGGGACAACAGGTGCTGAGGCACCAGATACTGGCTGGCAATAAATACTTTATCTTTGAAACTCATCAGGGTTTGTCTCCGGTTGTCACAGGTGTCGATTCGTCGTTGCCCCACTCAGACCATGAGCCCGCGTAGCCACGGATATCGAGGCCAAGAATTTTACCGACCAGATAGGTGAAGCCTGAGCGGTGATGGGTCTGGCAGTGAGTTGCGATGCGCTTGGTGCTGTCGATGCCGAGGCCGGCAAGTAGCTGGCGGAAACCTTCCAGCTCGTTGATCCGCAGGCCACGGCTTTTGTCCATGCCGAGGGTCCACTCGTAATTGACCGCGCCCGGAATATGACCGCCGCGCTTCGAGATGGCTTTCTCGCCTGTGTATTCAGCCGCCGAACGGGCATCCCAGACGGCAAAATCGGGTTGACCGATATTTTCCAGTATCTGCTCTTTCGTGAATGAGCAGTCGTGATGAATGGCACCGATCTGATAGTTGCTGGCGACAGGCGTCACTTCACCGGATTCGGTGGGGAGCCCCTCGTCCAGCCACGCAACCAGACCGCCATTCAGGTACGAGTACTTCTTGTGGCCGATGCAGTCGAGAACCCAGATCAGGCGACCTGCCCAGCCACCACCTTCGTCGTCCGAGCAGATGACGTGAGTGTCTGGCGTCAGGCCCAGCTCACTGAATACGGTTTCCAGTGCCTCTGCAGAAGGCAGCTTGCCCGGCGCAGGCGTGCCCGGCAGTTGCAGGCGTTTGAAGTCCAGATGAACAGAACCCGGAATGTGGTTCTGGACGAAGGTTTCGCCTTTGCACTGTTCGATAATCAGCAGATGGTCAGCTGGCAGTAGCCCGGCAAGTTGTGCGGGCTCAAGCAGCAGGGGAAGATCGGCCATAGAGATCACTCAGATAATTGCATCGATTGCCGCGCAGTGTATCCGAGTGATCTGCGTATGTCAGGCCTGCGAGGAGCGTCGCGGGCCTGCTTTCTGTTGAACAGTCAGTCTGCGTAGCGAGGTTAATCCTTTGCTGGTCACACTGCAGAGCTTTTTGAAGGCCTGATACTGTTCCGCTGTCAGGGCGCGCCCATCCGACCCTGGCGTCGCAATTACTATCCCCATGGGAGTCGTCCCCGCGGTGATGGACATCAGCAGCAGGTCGTCAGGCAGGCGCTCGACGTAGCTGCCGTGCATGCCCCGCAGGTAGGTCGCCTGATTGCTCTTATTCAGGTGAACGGCGGCGGTCTGCTTCATCAGCTGACGTAACAAGGGTGCTGCTTTCAGCTGAAACCGGGTTTGTGTCAGAGGTTCAATGCCCTCAGCGTTTTCGCTGTAGACCACACGCAGACACTCGCGACTCTTATCGGGCAATAACACGCAGGCGTGCTGGATGCCGATGCCGGTGGTGATGCCTCGCAACACCCCGCGCATCAGATAGTGCCAGTCGCCGAAGCTCGCGGGTTCTGTGGTTAACTGATCAAGCAGTTTTTTAAGGTATTCATTGCCTTGCTGGACCGGTGCGTCGGGCAGGTTATCCCGTGGTGGCGTCAGCGGTGTCACATTCGAAGGGGCGGATGCTTTTGTCTCCGCGACCGGTCCGGTGTCAGCAGCTGGCGCCGGTGATGCGGCTTTTTCTGTCGGTGATATGTATTCGGGGTAGCTCTGCTGTGCGGGCTCCGGGCTTGCCAGCAGTGACAGACCCGATGAGGTTCCGCTACGGCGCAGTCTTGCCTCATCAAGCTGAACTATCCGGCATTCCTGCACGATCTGATGCACTTGTCTGCCCTGGGCGTGGCTGGTCAGTGCCAGCCAGCGATCGCAGCGGCGACCTTCGGGAGCCAGATGCAGTTGCCAGGCGGTTCCTGCGGCGGTCACTGCCAGCATCGCTGGGGTCTGGCTCTGGTGTATCAGGCGACGTCCTTCATCCAGCATTCGTGGATCTTCGCGACGCAGGGTTTTCCAGCCCTGAGAATCCGGGAGGATGTTTTCTTTGAAGACATCCAGCACGGCTTCTGGCAAGTGGTGACGACGTGCAAGTCGCAGCCAGTTCTGACGGTTATCTCCGAAAACCCGCACAGAGGCAGTCATCAGATCATCGCCTTCGCTGAGTCGGTGCAGCCAGTTACGACTGCTGTCGGAGACCAGCAGCCAGGGCCAGATCACCGAATGCGTCAGCATGGCGGTCCAGTAAGCGCTGGCGGCGACCTGTCCGCGGGCTGCAGCCCATTGAGCGGCCAGGCATCCCGCCATGTGAGCCGTAATGATGGCCTGGCGGTAATGACGGGCGCTTTCGCCGTCGTCATCGGTGACCACCGGGAGTTGTTTGACCAGTTTCACCAGTTCCTGCATGCCCAGTAGCGACAGACAGCTGTACGCCCCGGTCAGTTGCTCGCGGCAATCCGGATTCTGATTGACGGCAGCCTGCAGCAGATGCCAGCACAGCGCCGGATCGGCCTCTGTCACAGGCACCAGGGTGTCGAAGCTGACCTGTGGATCACGCAATGCGCGGCGCAGGGCTTCCCGGGTTTCTGCCATGATCGGCAGATCACGGAACGTCAGCACTTCTTCCCACTGAGCAGCGCTCGGCGGGTTATAAGACGGAGTAGGCATAGAGTGGTTTGTTAAACAGTGATTTGTGACCTTTACTTACTATAGTCGTAACCCACTCAATGCCACGCTGCTTCTCTGTGTCATTTTGTCACGGGTTGCAAACGACCTTTAATCTTCGTGAGGGACGAAGCTGGATGCTTTTTATATTGGGAGTTGTCGTTGTCTTCGGCAGTGTCGGTGTCGGCTATGTAATGTCGCACGGGCAGCTGCTTGCGTTGTGGCAGCCCTTTGAAATCCTCATTATCTGCGGCGCTGCCTTTGGTGCCTTCCTGTTATCGAACCCGTGGCACGTGGTCTGGTCGTCGTTCCGCATGGTGCCTCAGGTCATTATGGGCAGTCGCATTAACAAGGCCATGTACATGGATGTCCTTGGGTTGCTCTACGACATTCTTAATAAGGCCAGACGCGAAGGCATCATGGCCATTGAGAGTGACGTCGAAAACCCGGAGACCAGTGCGATTTTCTCCCGCTACCCGGTGATTCAGGCGAACACTGAGCTGTCGTTTTTTATCGCTGATTATTTCCGCATTATCGCGGCGGGTAACCTGACCTCGTTTGAACTTGAGTCGCTGATGGATCAGGAAATCGAGGCTCGTCTGCATGAGCTGGAACAGCCCGGCATGGCCGTTGGCAAAGTCGCTGATGCGTTACCGGGGTTCGGTATTGTCGCAGCGGTGCTGGGCATCGTGATCACTATGGGTGCCATTGGTGGCGAGATAGAAGAGATTGGTGCCCACGTTGCCGCAGCCCTTGTAGGTACGTTCAGCGGGGTGTTGCTGGCGTACGGTCTGGTCGGGCCGATGGCTTCCGTGATGCGTCATCTTGCAGAAGAAGAAATCAAACTTTACGAAGCCACGAAAGCCTGTGTGATTGCCTCTCTCAATGGCCTGCCTCCGCAGCTGGCGGTAGAGTTCGGGCGTAAATCACTGTTCACCCATGGACGCCCAAGCTTCGACGAAGTCGAGAGCAAGGTACGCAGTCGTTGATGGATAGCCGCTGATGGAAAAGCTCAGTCCTCATCAGAACATCATTGTCCGCCGCTACAAAAAGGGCAAACACGAAGATCACGGGGGTGCCTGGAAAGTCGCCATGGCAGACTTCGCCCTGGCGATGATGGCGCTGTTTCTGGTGTTGTGGGTAATCAATTCATCGAATGAACAACAGCGAGCTGCCATCTCTGGCTATTTTCAGGACCCGAAAGCCTTCGAAGAGGGTAAACGGGTACCCTCTAAATACGTGATTGATCTGGGCGGTTCGCCGACGACATCCAATAACATTGCGGTCAGTGAAAATATTGATCCGGACAATGTGCTGCAGGCCGACGAAATCGAGAGCATGGCTGAAGCCATCGAACAACGCCGGATGCAGGATATGATGGCGAAAATTCAGGCGCAGATTAATGCCAGCCCGACGTTGAGTCCGTTCAAAAATCAGCTCCTGCTGGATATCACCACCGAGGGCCTGAGGCTGCAGATTGTAGATCAGACCAATCGTCCGATGTTTGATCCGGGCAGTGCCAAGCTCAAATATTATTCAGAAGATATTCTCTGGGAAATGGCTCCGATGCTTGCCGGGCTTGATCATCGCCTGTCGATCACCGGACATACCGACGCTTCCCGTTTGTCCGGTCAACGTGATGAGGATGACCTGAACTGGGGGCTTTCATCGATGCGCGCGGATTCAGCGCGGCGGGCACTGATGGAAGCCGGAGTGCCGAAAGAGCAGATCGCTCAGGTGATCGGCATGGGAGATACGGCACCTCTGGATACTGATAACCCGGACGCTTCTGTTAACCGGCGGATTGCCATTACATTGCTGAATAAAAAATCGGAAGAAACCGTCGAAGGGCGCGGCAGCGCCGAGTACAACTTCGTGAATGGCGAAGAGGTGCCGGCCGACGACAACCGTACCCCTGTCATCAATGAAGCGGGTTCATTGCTTGAGCAGTTGCGCAAAAAGCGCGAACGTCAGGACAACAGCTACGATAATCCACCGAATAAACAGGAAGTGTTCTGGTAATCCTCAGGTGAGGGTCTGCAGTATCCGCCGGTAACTGTCGAAGCGCGACTGGCTCAGTTCGCCAGCCTCCAGAGCAGCGCGGATCGCGCAGCCAGGCTCTTTCTCGTGAGCGCAATCGCGGAAGCGGCATTCGCCGGCGGTGGTTCTCAGTTCCCGGAAACCGTACAGGACTTCTTCAGGCGTCATATGCCAGAGCCCGAATTCACGGATTCCCGGAGAGTCAATCAGATCGCCACCGGCCGGAAAGTGATACAGGCGTGCAGTCGTTGTGGTGTGACGGCCCTTACGGGTGTTCTCAGACAGTGCACCAATGCGCAGATCTTCGCCGGGCAACAGCGTGCTGATCAGTGACGACTTACCCACCCCTGACTGCCCGACAAAAACACTGACCTTATCGTTCAGAAATTCTTTCAGCCCGGTCAGGCTGCTTTCATCCCGGCTGCACAGTTGCATGGTGCGATACCCCAATGCTTCATAGGCACTCAGCAGGGCATCGAAATGTGGCCGGGTCGTGTCGTCAATCAGGTCGGTTTTGTTGAGCAGCAGGATGGGCTCGATATCGCAGTTTTCAGCGGCAACCAGATAGCGGTCGATCAGGTTCGGATGTGCTTCGGGTTCCGGGGCAATCACCAGCAGAATATGATCAATGTTGGCCGCGACCGGCTTAATTTCATTGTAAGGATTCGGGCGCGACAGTTCAGACTGCCGCTTGAGTACGGTTTCTACGACGCCGGTGAGTACGCCGTTAGTCTCTGGTCCGGGACGGAAGACGATGTGGTCGCCTGTGACCAGTGATCCGAGGTTAGCGCGCAGAAAGCAGCGGAAGCGCTGGCGCTGATTATCTTCTACTTCGACCTGCGTACCGAAATGCGCAATCACCAGCCCATGGACTTCTTCACCGAGTTCTCCGGCGCTGAGCTGATCCGTGATCTGAGCTTCTTTGCGTTTTGCCCGCGAAGCTTTTTCCTGCTGGATCTTTTCTACCCGCCAGGCCTGGCGACGATTGAGTTTGCGTTTCGACATAGTGCTACAGAATAAGATAAGGCGGTCATTGTCCTTGTTGGCTGAGTCTGGTGCAAGTTGCTATCCTTCGGGTTCAGTTTATGCGGAATGCAGCTATGAGTCAGAAAGATAATCTGGTCTGGATGGACCTTGAAATGACCGGCCTGGAGCCGGAGCAGGACGTTATCATCGAAATCGCCACCATAGTGACGGATGGCGACCTGAATGTGATCGCCGAAGGCCCTGTGATTGCGGTTCATCAGCCCGATATCCTGCTTGATGCTATGGACGAGTGGAATACCCGGACTCACGGAAACTCTGGCCTGACTCAGCGGGTACGCGAGAGCCAGCAGGACACCCGCGCCGCCGAGCTGGCGACACTGGCGTTCCTGCGTGAGCATGTGAAAGAAGGTACCTCGCCTCTGTGCGGCAACAGCATTCATCAGGACCGTCGTTTTCTGGTGAAGTACATGCCCGAGCTGGAGCGCTATTTCCACTACCGGAATATTGATGTATCGACGCTCAAAGAACTTGCCAAACGCTGGAAGCCGTCAGCGGTGTCTTCATTTCAGAAGCAGGGCAGCCATCAGGCGCTCGATGATATCCGCGAGTCTATCGCCGAGATGCAGCATTACCGCGAACATTTTCTCGCGCTCTGAGTGGTGCAGGCATAAAAAAAAGAGGGCTCAGCCCTCTTTTTTTATTGCCGGAGTACCGGATTATTCAGGGTGCTCTTCAGGTCAGCGCCATTTTGCGCACCATGCGATACACCACACCCGGGAACAAACGCTTCAGAACAGGGCCCATTCCCTCTTTCCCTTCTGCGATCACTACCTGCTCTTTTTCTGCAGCCACGGCATCCAGAATACGGGCGACAGCGGTATCGACCGGCATACCATTTTTAATCACAGTATCTTCGACTTTTTCCTGTGCTGTACCTTCCCGGCGTGCTGTATCAATAATATTGGTACGCACAAATCCAGGGCAGATGGTGGTCACCCGCAGGCCTTTGTCATGAACTTCTGAACGCAGTGAATCCATAAAACCGATAATCGCGTGCTTAGAAGAGCAGTATGCCGAGCGATAAGGAATACCGATCAGACCGGCAATACTGGAGGTCGTCACTATGTGGCCGGAACCTCGGGCGAGCATGCCCGGCAAAACCTTACGGGTAATCGCGACCTGAGAAAAATAATTCAGCTCCATCACCTTACGGTAAATATCGGCGTCTGTTTCTGCGATCAGAGAACGTTGCGTAATCCCGGCATTATTGAACAGGTAATCGACGGCGCCCATTTCGGTAAACACCGTATCCGCTGCGGCAAGCACATCGGCTTCTTTCAGCATATCGAGCGGCAGTACCCGGTGCTGCTCCGGGTTGGCGCAGGCCTGGCGAACACGCTCAAGTTCTTCCGGGCGACGTGCCGACAGAATCAGCCGGGCGCCGAGTTTGCTCAGGTCATAACAGAGTTGTTCGCCGATACCGGATGATGCGCCAGTAATCCACACCAGTTTGTTTTTGAAAACGGCTTCCTTATTCACGGGTTTTCCTCTGTTATTCGTAGTAAAAGAAACCGAACAGTGGCAGAGGGGCGGGGATGGGTCAACATCCTGAAAAGACAGAAAAGAAGCTTTTAATGCCGGGTCTGTTGTTGCAGCGCCCAGTCGATGTGCTCATCGACCAGAGCAGAAATCTGGCCGCGACGTTGAGTCAGTATTGCCTGAATATCGAGACTTGAAGGTGCATTTCCCAGCGCGACAGCAATATTGCGCATCCAGTTTTCATAGCCCGTGCGGCGGATGGGCATCCCTTCGGTTTTTTTCAGGAAGGTGGGTTCATCCCAGGCAAACAGCTCCAGCAGCGTTGCTTTATCCAGCTGGTGGCGGGGGCTGAAGTCTGACTCTCCGGTTGTACCGCTGAAGCGATTCCAGGGACATCCGATCTGACAGTCGTCACAGCCAAAAATCCGGTTGCCGATGCCTGACCTGAGATCTTCCGGAATCGGGCCGTTCAGTTCTATTGTCAGGTAGGAAATGCAGCGTCGCGCATCAAGCACATACGGGCCAGCAAAGGCCTGTGTCGGACAGATATCGAGGCACGATGTGCAGCGTCCGCAATGGTTCGTTTCCTGGGATTCGCTGGGCGGTAACGGCAGGTCAGTAAGGATTTCACCGAGAAAAAAATACGAACCGGCACGGCGGTTAATCAGCATCGTATTTTTGCCAATCCAGCCCAGGCCAGCCTGCTGTGCCAGTGCGCGTTCAAGCAGGGGCGCGCTGTCGACAAATGCGCGGAAACCGAAAGGGCCGATTTCTGCCTGAATTCGCTTGCCCAGATCGGTCAGGCGCTTACGGATCAGCTTGTGATAGTCACGGCCGAGTGCGTAGCGCGATATATAGGCATTGTCGGGGTCGCTGAGGTGCTTGAGCAGCTCAATACCCGGCGCGAGGTAATCCATGCGGACACTGATCACACTCAGGGTGCCGGGGTGCAGCTCGTCGGGTAGGGCACGCATCGGACCGCGCTCAGTAACGTGATCGGCCATGTAGGTCATTTCGCCGTGATAACCGGCTTCCAGCCAGCGCTCCAGGGCGGCTTTATGATTGCCTGTGTCGGTGCTGCTGATACCCGCCTGCTGAAAGCCGGCCTCCTCGCTGAGCTGCAGGATGCGCTGTCGCAGTTGACTGAGCTGTTCTGGAGAAAGGTCTGGCATGAGGCTAACGGACGCGGCTTCCTATATAATCCCGGCAATCTATCACAAACACAGGTTTCACCGCGATGAAACGCCCATTTTCTGCCCGAGATCACCTGCCCGGCCGGATCGACAGTGTCGCTGGGGTGCGTGAACTTGATCGCCTGATTATTCAACGCATGGGCGACGATGGCTCTGAGTTAATGAATCATGCAGGCGAGGCAGCTTTTGCGCTGCTGCTGTCGCGTTGGCCAGACGTCAGTCACATCGCCCTGATTGCCGGTGCAGGTAACAACGGCGGTGATGCGTTTGTTGTGGCCGGTTTGGCCCGCCTCCATGGTATTGATGTGTCGCTCTACACTCTGGGTGATCTGAGTCGCCAGAGCAGTTCTGCCAGAGCGGCCCGCGAGGGGGCTCTTGAAGCCGGTGTGACAGAGACTGAGTTTGCCGGAGAAATCACGGGATCGGCAGAACTCATCGTCGATGGCCTGCTGGGTACGGGACTGAATGCTCTGGTGCAGGGGGATTTTGCCGAAGCGATTACGGCGATGAATGAGCATCCTGCGCCGGTGCTGGCCCTTGATGTGCCCTCAGGACTGAATGCCGCAACGGGCCAGCAGATGGGGCTGGCAGTGCAGGCTGATCTGACGGTGACTTTTATCGGGGTGAAACCGGGGTTGCTGACCTGTGATGGCCCGGATGTCTGTGGTGATCTGTCATTTGCACCGCTGGACCTTGGTGCCGCTGAAAAAGTGCGCGTCGAGCCATTGGCCGAGCGTATCAGCTGGCACCTGCTTGACCAGCAGGATCGCCGTCTGCCACAACGGCGGGGTAATTCCAATAAAGGCCAGCATGGTCACGCTCTGCTGATCGGAGGGGAGCTGGGCTATGGCGGAGCCATCCGTATGGCCGCTGAAGCCTGTGCGCGCTCGGGGGCGGGGCTGATTTCCTGTGCGACCCGGCCTGAGCATATGCCCGTGATTCTGGCGGCCCGTCCCGAATGTATGGTGGCTGGCGTTACCTCCGGCCTCGAGTTGCAACCACTTCTGGAACGCGCCACCGTGATTGGTTGTGGTCCGGGACTTGGGCGCAGTAGCTGGTCGGAACTCCTGCTGCAGCAGGTACTCTTATCGGATCTTCCTGTGGTCTTAGATGCCGATGCCCTGAATATTATTGCCTCTCCGGGCTGGCAGACTGCGTTTGAAGAGCGCGACGCGGTGATGACGCCGCATCCGGGAGAAGCGGCGCGACTGCTTAACTGCACCGTGGCGGATATTCAGGCCGACAGGACCGGCAGTGCGCAGGCTCTGGCGAAACGCTATCATGCCGTGGTCCTGCTGAAAGGGCAGGGAACTGTCCTTGCTCACCCGGATGGGCGTCTTGCTGTCTGTACCGATGGTAATCCCGGGATGGCCACGGGCGGCATGGGCGACGTGCTGACTGGTGTGATAACGGCATTACTGGCGCAGGGGCAATCTCCGTGGGAAGCAGCATTGTATGGCTGTGCTCTGCACAGTGCGGCTGCAGACCTGGCGGTGTCTGAGAGTGGCGTCCGCGGTCTGCTGGCCACGGATCTGATGCCTTATCTGAGAGAACTGGTGAACTGATGACGACGAGTATCCGCCTGACAGGTGAAACCGCGATGCTGGCATTCGCAGCCCGGATGGCTCCACTGTTGCGTGAAGGTGGGCTGATCTTTCTGGAAGGTACGCTGGGGGCAGGTAAGACGACGCTCAGCCGTGGCCTGATCCAGGCCTTTGGTCATGAGGGGGCGGTGAAGTCGCCAACCTACACTCTGGTTGAAGAATATTCGGTGGCCGGCCTGCGTGTCTGTCACTTTGACCTCTATCGTCTGGGGGACCCTGAAGAACTTGAATATATGGGTATCCGGGAGTACCTCGACGAAGGTACGCTGTGTCTGGTCGAATGGCCGGACAAAGGCGCAGGGGTGTTACCTGACCCTGATCTGGTGATTGCTATTGACGATGCCGGTGACTCGCGGATACTGAACTGGCAGGCACACACGCCCCGAGGGCAACGCTGGAGTGAAGGACTGGCAGGACTCGTATAAGAATGAAGTGGAAGATACGTCAACTGGCCGGACTGCTGATGCTGCTGATGGCGGCGGCCAGCACGAATGCCGATGTGAATGACATCCGGATCTGGCAATCGCCAGAGAGCGTTCGTCTGGTGCTGGACCTCAGCCGGGCGCACGAGCACAAAATATTTCAGTTGAAAAATCCTGACCGCATCGTGGTCGATCTTGCAGACGCCGATCTGAAGATGGATATGAGCAAGGTGGAAAACAATTCCACCGAGATTATTCGTCTGCGCCACGGCCGTCGTAATAAAAATGATCTGCGTCTGGTGATCGAGACACGTTCGACGATGGCCTACAGCAGCTTTCCCGTGGCTCCCAACGAAGAAATACGCCATGACCGTCTGGTGATTGACCTGGACCGGCCGGTGACCGGTGCGACCGCACGGCCAGCCGTGGTCAAAAAAGCGGACAGTTATGAAGCCTCAAGCCGCGACATCATTATTGCTATAGACGCCGGACACGGGGGCGAAGACCCGGGAGCAATCGGCCCGGGCAAAGTAAAAGAAAAGCACGTTGTCCTGGCCATTGCCCGGGAATTGCAACGACTGCTCAATAATGAAAGCGGGTTTGCTCCTTATATGGTGCGCACCGGTGATTATTATGTCGGTCTGCGTGATCGTTCCGAAAAGGCACGAAAAGCCAACGCAGATTTCTTTGTCTCCATTCATGCAGATGCCTTTAAGCACCCGAGTGCCAAGGGCAGCTCAGTGTTTGTCCTGTCGGATCGTGGCGCAACCAGTGAAACAGCGCGTTATCTGGCCGATAAAGAAAATGCCTCCGATCTGATCGGGGGGGTGACGCTGGGGGATCGGGATGACCATCTGGCCCTGACCCTGCTTGACCTGTCGATGACTCATAAGCGGACGGCCAGCGTTCAGATTGGTGAAGAAATCCTGGGTGAAATGGGAAAAATCAGCAAGCTGCACAAGCGTGATGTTGAAGAAGCCGCGTTTGTGGTTCTGAAATCGCCCGACATGCCAGCGCTGCTGGTCGAAACCGGATTTATTTCGAACCCTTCAGAAGCCCGTCAGCTTCAGACAGAGAGTTATCAGAAAAAAATGGCGCGGGCGATTTTTAACGGCATCCGTGATTATTTTTATCGACACCCGCCAGCGGGTACTATGGTGGCTGCGCGACAGAAAGCCGCCAATACGTTTGTTGAATACGTTGTCCGTAAAGGCGATACCCTTTCTGAACTGGCGGTTCAGAATGGGATGGACGTTAAAGCACTGCGGGATCTGAATGGTCTGAACAGTGACTCATTGAGAGTCGGTCAGCGCCTACGGATTCCAAATTCATAATGCCGGAAACAGCATGAGCCGAATTCATTTATTATCTCCCCGGCTGGCGAACCAGATTGCCGCCGGAGAGGTGGTCGAACGTCCGGCCAATATCATTAAAGAACTGGTCGAAAACTCCATGGATGCCGGCGCTACTCAGGTTGATGTCGAAGCTGAGCAGGGTGGAGTTAAGTTACTGCGTGTCCGCGATAATGGACACGGAATCGATAAAGACGATCTTTCGCTGGCGCTCAGTCGTCATGCCACCAGTAAAATCACCACGCTCGATGATCTTGAAGCCGTTGGCACTATGGGCTTTCGTGGTGAGGCCCTAGCGAGTATTTCATCGGTGTCGCGGCTGACACTGACGTCGCGGGCAGAAGGCGGAGACGAAGCATGGCAGGTCTCAGCTGAAGGTCGGGATATGCAGGCTGAAATTCGTCCGGCTGCGCACCCGACGGGCACTACGGTCGAAGCCCGCGATCTGTTTTTTAATACGCCCGCGCGGCGGAAGTTTCTGCGCACAGAAAAAACCGAATTTTCGCATCTCGAAGAAACACTGAAAAAACTCGCCCTGAGTCGTTACGACGTCGCTTTTTCTCTGCGACACAATAACCGTACCATTCATGCACTGCGCCCGGCGCCCCGTACGATTGATCGCGAAAAGCGCATCGCCACGCTGCTGAGCCCTCAGTTTATTGATAATTCGGTGCACATCGATGTTGAAGCTGCTGGCCTGCATATCGAAGGCTGGGTCGGTTTGCCGACCTTCTCCCGTTCGCAGGCGGACATGCAGTACTTTTTTGTTAATGGGCGTGCCGTACGGGACAAACTGGTTGTTCATGCGATTAAGCAGGCGTACCGGGATGTGCTCTATCACGGTCGCCACCCAGCCTTTGTACTCTACTTATGGTTAGACCCCCGGTTGGTAGACGTTAACGTGCACCCGACTAAACACGAGGTCCGTTTCCGTGATGGACGCCTGGTGCACGATTTTATTTTCCGGTCACTGCACCGCGCCCTTGGGGACGTGCGTCCTGACCAGTCGACCGCCGCGTTAACTCCCGCCCCCTCACAGGTTGTCAGTGGTACCGAAGCCGGCGAGTTTCAGGGTCAGTCACGCCTCGACTGGCAACCTTCGGCGGTGGCATCACCTGCGTCGTTCCAGCCGGGAGGCTACGCCAGTGGTGTTGCTGAAAGCCGCCCGACCGGCGCGGAGGTAGCCAGTCAGCTGCGTTCTTTTGAACAGATGACGCAGCCACTGCGCGAGCCGGTCCCTCTTCCGGAAAGTAATGAACAGGACATGCCCCCGCTGGGCTTCGCTGTGGCGCAGCTGCACGGTATTTATATCCTTGCCCAGAACGCTCAGGGGCTGGTGGTGGTAGATATGCACGCGGCTCATGAACGCATCACTTACGAGCGTCTGAAAGTTGCCGTAGATGATCAGGGAGTACAGAGTCAGCCGTTGCTGGTGCCAGTGACGCTGAGTGTCAGCGAGCGTGAGGCTGACGCAGCCGAGCAGTACGCCGAAGACTTCCGGCAGCTGGGCGTTGAGCTGGCCCGCGTCGGGCCGGAGAATATTATGATCCGCCAGATTCCCGTTCTGCTACAGCAGGCGGAGGTGCCTCAGCTGATCACCGATATGCTCGGTGACCTGATGGAGCATGGGGCGTCAGACCGTATCCTGGCTCATCGCAATGAACTGCTGTCGACCATGGCCTGCCATGGCTCCGTGCGGGCGAACCGTCGACTGACGATCCCTGAGATGAACGCACTGTTGCGTGATATGGAGGCGACAGAGCGCTCGGGTCAGTGCAATCATGGCCGCCCGACCTGGACACAGATGAGCATGTCCGAGCTTGATAAGCTGTTTCTGCGGGGACGTTGATGTCAGAACCTGTGACTAATGAGCTGCCGCCGGCAATTTTTCTGATGGGGCCGACCGCCTCCGGAAAAACCGCACTCGCACTGGAGCTGGTAAAACGTTATCCCTGCGAGATCATCAGCGTGGATTCGGCGCTCATATACAAAGGCATGGACATAGGCACGGCGAAGCCGGATACCGCCATGCTGGCCGAGGCACCGCATCGTCTGATTGATCTGATTGATCCGGCAGAGGCGTATTCTGCGGCAACATTCCGCAATGATGCGCTGCGGGAAATGGCAGACATCACCGCGGCCGGAAAGGTACCGCTGCTGGTGGGTGGCACCATGATGTACTTTAAGTTTCTGCGCGATGGCTCAGCCGAGCTGCCGACCGCCGATGAGGCGATCCGGGCGCAGTTACTGGAAGATGGACTCAAATATGGCTGGCCGGAGATGCACCGGCGGCTTGCCGAGGTGGACCCCGAGTCGGCCAGACGACTGAAACCCATGGACTCCCAGCGCATTCAGCGTGCACTGGAGGTCTGGATGGTGTCAGGAAAAAACCTGAGCGATCACTGGGCGGAGCAGAATTCCGAACCTTTGCCCTATCACGTGGTCAATCTTGCTGTCTGTCCACCGGACAGAAAGCGACTTCATGACAGGATTGCCGAGCGCTATCGTATTATGATGTCGCAGGGGTTTGTTGAGGAAGTCCGGGGGCTCTGGCAACGGGGGGATCTGCATGAAAATATGCCGTCCGTCCGTTGTGTTGGTTATCGTCAGGTCTGGGACTACCTGGAAGGGCGGACCGACTATGATGAAATGGTGGAACGCGGCATTATTGCGACCCGCCAACTGGCGAAAAGACAGATTACCTGGCTGCGCAGCTGGCCCGATCTTCACTGGTTAGATACCGATGATCCGGATATTCTGCGAAATGCCTTGAAAATACTTAACGCCAACGCCATATTTAGCGCATCGACCTGATTCCTTAGCATATTACTCAGATTTACGGCCTGGGTGTGGCCGCTGAGTAGCAGATTCTGGTTGACCCCGGGGCTTTATAAATTATATTCCGCTGTCCCCACATTGGACGGCACCTTCTCACATTAGGAGAATAACTATGTCAAAAGGGCACTCTCTACAAGACCCTTACCTGAATCAGCTGCGCAAGGAACGTATTCCTGTGTCCATCTTCCTGGTTAACGGGATCAAGCTGCAGGGACAGATCGAATCATTTGACCAGTTTGTGATCCTGTTGAAAAACACGGTATCTCAGATGGTTTATAAGCACGCAATTTCTACCGTTGTACCGTCTCGCAACGTTCGTCTGGCGCCAGCCGATCAGGTCGAAGGTGCAGACGCCGAGTAATATCAGCAGGAGCCACTGCCTTGTTCTTTGAACGTCCGGATAGTGGTGGCGAAACCGCAGTACTGGTTCACGTGGATTTCCCGGAAGGGGCAAATCGCGAAGATCTGAATGAATTCCGTGAACTGGTCATTTCGGCCGGGGCCGACCCAGTCGGCCTTGTGACCACCAAACGTCCTACCCCTGACGTTAAAACCTTTGTTGGTAAGGGGAAAGTTGAAGAAATCGGAGACCTGGTGCGTATGAATGACGCCCAGATCGTTATCTTTAATCACGCCCTGTCCCCCAGTCAGCAGCGAAACCTCGAACGCGAACTCAAGTGTCGTGTGCTCGACCGTACCGGTCTGATTCTCGATATATTTGCGCAACGTGCCCGTACCCATGAAGGTAAACTTCAGGTTGAACTGGCGCAGCTGCAGTATCAGGCGACCCGGCTTGTACGGGGCTGGACCCACCTTGAGCGTCAGAAGGGTGGTATCGGTATGCGCGGCCCGGGGGAAACCCAGCTCGAGACCGACCGTCGACTGCTGCGGGAAAGGGTTAAAAGCATCAATGCCCGTCTGGAGAAAGTGCGTGCACAACGCGACCAGAACCGGCGGGCTCGTCAGCGCTCGGCGGTGCCGACCGTTGCCATCGTGGGTTACACCAACGCAGGCAAATCGACCCTGTTCAATGCGCTCACAGAGTCAGACGTCTATGCCGCTGACCAGCTGTTTGCAACACTTGACCCGACACTGCGCCGCTTTGATATCGACGATGTGGGCGAAATTGTTCTGGCTGATACGGTAGGGTTTATCCGCCATCTGCCACACAAGTTAGTGGAAGCGTTCCGTGCGACTCTGCAGGAAGCCGCAGAAGCTGACCTGCTGATGCACGTTATCGACTGTGCAGCACCCGAACGTGAGATGAATATCGAACAGGTGGAGCTGGTATTAGGCGAAATCGGCGCGGATGAATTGCCAGAGCTGCGGGTCTACAACAAAATAGATCTTCTGGAGCATGGCGAGGCCCGGATTGACCGCGATGACACCGGACAGCCTGTGGCTGTGTGGTTATCAGCACGTGAACGTAAAGGCTTTGATCTGCTGCAGC
Organism: uncultured Thalassolituus sp.; assembly: GCF_950066645.1. GTDB lineage: Bacteria > Pseudomonadota > Gammaproteobacteria > Pseudomonadales > Oceanobacteraceae > Thalassolituus. Next base: position 29,995 of record NZ_CATMFB010000017.1, read on the forward strand.
AGGCGATGGGTGAACTGTTGGGCGAAGAGCTGTTCAGTGACGATATTGAACTGCGCCCGGAAGAAGCGCGGCTGCGTGCAATTCTTTACGAATTGGGCGGCATCCGCACTGAAGAGTTCGCCGATAATGGCAACATGTTGCTTGGCGTAAGAATGCAGTTGCAGGATTTCCGTCGGGCATTGTCCCGTGCGGGCATACGTGAAGAGCGATTTATCGCGCCGCCAGAAGAACCCTGGCACTGAAGAAGCCCCGGAAAGTGGCCGGGGCGCAGAAATCCGTTATCATTACTATTCTGACTAAACCCGGCACACACTGACTGGAGTGAACTATGGCCTGGAACGAGCCTGGTGGCAAAGGCAATCCCAAAGATCCCTGGGGCAACAGGGGCAACAATAATGGTGGGAATCAGCCGCCGGATCTGGATGAAGTCATCCGTAAACTGACCGACAAATTTAACCGTCTGTTGGGTGGAAAGCCCGGCAATGGCAATAACGGTGGTGACGAGGGAAGCATCGTTGGCTTCCTGATTGTTGCTGCAGTGATTGCTGTCGTCCTCTTTGTGATGAACGCTTTCTATACCCTGGATACCCAGGAACGCGGTGTTGTATTACAGACCGGTAAGTTCGACCGTATTGAAGGCGAAGGTCTGCACATGAAAATTCCGGTGATTGAAGAAGTCATCATCGTGAATACTACCCGTGTCCGTGAAGCAGAAATCCGCGAAAGCATGCTGACCGAAGACGAGAATATCGTCGACGTAAAACTGAACGTTCAGTACCGGGTAACTGACCCTGCGGCGTTTGCGCTGCGTGTCGAAAACCCTGAACTGACACTGATGGATGCCGCTGAAAGTGCGCTTCGTCATGAAGTCGGTTCGACCGCAATGGACCCGATTCTGACGACTGGCCGTGCTGTTCTGGCGGATGCCGTGAAGATCCGTTTGCAGGATTACCTCGACCGTTACGAAACCGGTATCACTCTGACAAACGTCAACATTAAAGACGCAACACCGCCAGCGGCAGTGAAAGAAGCGTTCGATGACGTTCAGCGTGCCAAACAGGATAAAGAGCGCACTATTAACGATGCTGAAGCCTACGCCAACTCGGTCGTGCCGGAAGCTCGTGGTCGTGCACAACGTCAGCTTGAAGAAGCCCGCGCTTACAAAGAGCGTGTGATCGCCCGCGCACAGGGTGAAGCAGACCGCTTCTCAGCACTCCTGTCTGAATACAAAAAGGCACCACTGGTCACCCGTGAACGTCTTTATATTGACGCCGTTACCCAGGTATACACCACGAGCAGTAAAGTTCTGGTGGATGTTGAAGGGGGTAACAACATGATGTACCTGCCACTGGATAAACTGATGCAGCCTGTGCAGGCCGCTGCCCGTGAATCAGGTATGACTAACTCTGATATTTCCCGTCTGACAGATCAGGTTGTTAATGAGCTGCGTGCCCGTCAGAACAGCACAAGCGTCCGCAGGGAGGGTCGTTAATGTCTACGAAAGCTTTTTCATCGTTGATTGTCATCGCCCTGGTGGTGCTGATTGGTAGTCAGAGTTTCTACATCGTTAAAGAAACTGAACGTGCGATCAAACTCCAGTTTGGTGAACTGATCGATGCCGACGTTGAACCCGGTATCGACTTTAAAGTCCCGTTTGTGGATGTGATCAAACGCTTTGATGCCCGCGTTCTGACGCTGGATACTCAGCCTTCGCGATTCCTGACATCGGGTAAAAAATACGTGATTGTTGATTCGTATGCGAAGTGGCGCATTAAAGATGTGCGTGCTTACTACGAAGCGTCATCCGGTGACCGTACCCGCGCAACCGCACTTCTGGAAAACCTTGTGAACAAAGGACTGCGTGACGAGATTGCCGCGCGTACTCTGCACGAAGTGGTTTCTGGTGAGCGTGACCAGCTGATGACTCAGCTGACGGCGTCACTTAACCTCGAAACTCAGAAAGAGCTGGGTATCGAAGTTCTGGACGTGCGCGTAAAAGCGATCGACCTGCCAGACGAACTCAGTCAGTCGGTGTACAACCGTATGTCTGCAGAGCGTAGCCGGGAAGCCCGTGAACACCGCTCACAGGGTAAAGAGCTGGCTGAAGGTATCGAAGCAGATGCTGAGCGTCAGCGCACGGTGATCGAGGCAGAAGCTTACCGCGAAGCTGAGCAGATCAAGGGTGAAGGGGATGCAGAGTCGTCACGCATTTACGCAAAAGCGTACAGTGCTGACCCTGAGTTCTACTCATTTACCCGTAGCCTCAAGGCCTACACCGAAACCTTCCAGGGCAATGATGTCCTGCTGCTTGATCCTAAAAGCGACTTCTTCCGTTATCTGAACGACGCTAAGGGCAAGTAATTACCTGACTGGCCGGTCAGGCAGGGGAGAACGCAGGCAATGAGCCTGCGTTAAACCATGTTCATCGCCGGCCAGCTTTGGTAGAATCCCGCAACCGGGCCGGTCGCCCGGTTTTTTTGTGCAGTTTTTCGACAGGAACATACCTTGTCTCAGGACCTCTGGACCGAGCTGGCGCTGGCTGTTGCTCTGGTTTTTATCATTGAGGGGATACTTCCTTTCCTGAACCCCGGACGCTGGCGGCGACTGGTGGGACAACTGGCACGCACAGACGACCGGACTATGAGACTCACCGGCTTGGCCAGCATGTTGTTCGGCCTCGCCCTGTTATATCTGATCAAACACTGAAGGCTGGAATATGACTGGAGCTGACCGCTGGCTGTTGCCTGATGGTATTGACGAAATTCTGCCGCCGCAGGCGCGCCGTATTGAGCAACTGCGCCGTCATCTTCTCGATTATCTGGATGCCTGTGGCTATGACTTCGTCATTCCACCTGCACTGGAATATCTTGATTCACTGCTTACCGGCACAGGCAAAGATCTGAACCTGCGTACCTTCAAGGTCACTGACCAGCTTTCAGGCCGCATGATGGGTCTGAGTGCTGATACAACGCCGCAGGTTGCCCGCATTGATGCACACAGCCTGGCACCGGAAGGCATCAGCCGTCTGAGCTACTGCCGCACTGTGTTCCACGCCAAGTCTGGCTCTCTGCTGGCGAGTCGTACCCCGACTCAGATTGGCGCAGAGCTGTATGGTGAAGCCGGCATCGAAGCCGACGTCGAAATCATCAGTGTGATGCTCAGCCTGCTGCAACAGGCAGGTCTTGAGAACGTTCACCTTGATCTCGGTAACGTAGGCGTTTTCCGTGCATTGGCCAGGGTCGCTGGTCTGACCGATGCTCAGCAGACAGAATTGTTTGATCTGCTGAAACTGAAATGCGCTACCGACACTCAGGCCTGGGTGGCGCGTGAACTGAATGATGCCCGTCTGGTAGAAGCCTTTTCTGTGCTGGCCGGGCTTCAGGGCAGTGCAGAGTCGCTGGCGGGTGCGTTTGATCGCCTGCAGGCTCTGGTGCCGGAAACTGCGGAAGAAATTGGTCACATCCGCAGCGTTGCTGAGCGACTTGCAAAGCGCTTCCCGGCGACCTCTATGATGTGTGATCTGACTGAGCTGCGTGGTTACGACTACCACACAGGTCTGGTCTTTGCTGCCTATGTACCCGGCTATGGAGATGCTGTGGCACAGGGTGGTCGTTACGATGAAACCGGTGCAGACTTCGGACGTGCGCGTCCTGCGACCGGTTTCAGTGCCGATCTGAAAGTACTGGCGCGCCTGGGAAGGCGGACGGAGTCAGTCAAGCAGACGGTCGCTGCTCCCAGCTCCGATGACCCGGCGCTGTGGCAGGCTATCCAGCAGTGCAGAAGTCAGGGAATGCGCGTGCTGGTGCAACTGAATGGCGATGCGGTCGAATGCGACCAGCGCCTGCAACTTCTGGACGGCAAGTGGCAACTGGTTAACGCCTGAAGAACTAAAGCCGATAACAGGCCTTGTTTGCTCAGAGTGAACTGGCCTTAACTAACGATTGAGTGAAAGAACCGCCATGGGCAAAAGCGTTGTTGTTCTGGGCACCCAGTGGGGTGACGAAGGTAAGGGTAAAATTGTTGACCTGCTGACTGAAAAAGCAGCGGCAGTGGTTCGTTTTCAGGGCGGTCATAATGCCGGCCATACCCTCGTGATCAATGGTGAAAAAACTGCACTGCACCTGATCCCGTCCGGCATCCTGCGCGATGGCGTACGTTGTGTGATCGGTAACGGTGTGGTGCTGGCACCGGATGCACTGTTGAAAGAGATCCGCGCTCTCGAAGATCGTGGTGTCCCTGTGATGGAGCGTCTGCGTGTGTCTCACGCCTGTCCGCTGATTCTGCCATATCACGTGGCTCTGGATCAGGCGCGCGAAATCAAGCGTGGCAACGCCAAGATTGGTACGACCGGCCGCGGAATCGGGCCAGCGTACGAAGACAAAGTCTCGCGCCGCGGACTGCGTGTTGGTGACCTGTATCAGCCAGAATTTGCTGACAAGCTGAAAGAAGTCATGGAATTCCATAACTTCTCTCTGACTCAGTACTACGGTGTAGACGCGGTCAGCTACGAAGAAACCCTGGCGGCATGTATGGACTGGGCAGCGCAGATTAAAGACATCGTCGTTGATGCAGTTGATCTGGTGCATGAGATCCGTGAAACCGGCGGCGACATCATGTTTGAAGGTGCTCAGGGTACGCTTCTTGATATCGACCACGGCACCTATCCGTTCGTGACCTCGTCAAATACCACGGCTGGTGGTGTGGCGACAGGTTCGGGTGTTGGTCCGCTGTACCTGGATCAGATTCTGGGTATCACCAAAGCTTACACCACCCGTGTCGGATCAGGTCCTTTCCCGACTGAACTGTTCGACTCCGTGGGTAAGCACCTGGCGGACGTAGGTAAAGAGAAGGGCACCACCACTGGTCGTGACCGCCGTTGTGGCTGGTTCGATGCCATGCTGGTGAAACATGCCATCCGTGTTAACTCGATTAATACTATCTGCCTGACCAAGCTGGACGTACTGGATGGTCTGGAGACCATTAAAGTCTGTATCGGCTATCAGGACGAGCAGGGCAACCCTCTGAAGGTGCCAGCGTCTGCGGATCAGTTTGAGAAAGTGACACCGGTATACAAAGAACTGCCAGGCTGGACTGAATCCACCTTTGGTGCGAAGAGCATTGAAGACCTGCCAGAAAATGCCCGTGCGTATATCCGCTTTGTTGAAGAAGCGATTGGTGCTCCGATCGATATTATTTCTACCGGCCCTGATCGCGTAGAAACTATCGTTCTGCGTCACAGCTTTGAACTCTGATTATTCAGAAGTGTCAGAAAACCCGCTCCGGCGGGTTTTTTTATGCCTGTCATTAATGACGATAAATTGACCATTGGCTATTTCATGGCCTTAATGAAAAAGTATTCCGGACGCTCTGCGTCAGTGCTTTGGCAAGCTTTTGCCACCTTTTCTGAGTGGCGTAAAACCTCTTATCTCTTTCTGAATTTTAATTAATAACAAAGTACCAGTTGTTGAGGATAAATTCGGTCATTTGTCCTATTTATCTGGTACTTATTTATTATATTTGCCTGATTATTCCTCACTGGTGGTGTTTGGGCACACTCGTTGCTCCTATACATGTGTCAGCGACTGGCTGGCAAAGCGTTGGGCGTATGGCAGTCGGGGCTTACTGGCCACTGCCTGAATTTATGAACAGTAGAGGAATGAAATCATGCTGGATCTGTATGACTACCCTGTTGTCGTTGAGTTGCCTGTCTCCTGGGGCGAGATGGATTCATTTCAACATGTGAATAACGCGGTGTATTTCCGCTATTTCGAGAGTGCCCGGGTGAAATATGTGGAGAGCATCCGCATCGAGGAGTTTATGAAGTCCACAGGAATGGGACCGATTCTCTCAGGTACATCGGCTAAGTTTTATGCTCCTCTGAAATATCCTGACACCATCAGTGTTGGCATCAAGAGTGTGAAGCTGGAATCCGGTCGTATTCATCAGGAATACGGCGTCTGGAGCCACGAGACCTCCCGCCTGGTGGCGAAAGGTGAAAGCACTATGGTGTTCTTCGATTATAAGAAAGGTTGCCCTTGCGATATCCCTGAAGGGTTGCGCGAGAATATCCTGAAGCTGGAGCCCTATCTGGCCGAGGATAATAAAGTCACCGAGCAGGCCTGAAGGCGCAGGGGTGATGTATCAGCCGGATAACCGCAGCCCTTTCTCTCTGAAAAGGCTGCGGTATCCGGTTATTTTTTCACGATGATGTCGTAAAGATCTTTGCGACGGTCTTTCAGGTTGCGGACAGAGCCTTCGTTGTGAAGAATCCGCAGTTTGTCCATATCCAGATCTGAAAACAGCAGCATTTCGGTATTGGCTGTCGCCTCTGACAGTACGGCATCGTGTGGGAACGGGAAGTCAGATGGTGTCAGCACGGCTGACTGGCTGTACTGAACATCCAGGCTTTCCACCTCTGGCAGGTTACCCACACTGCCGGCGATGACGACATAGCACTCATTCTCAATGGCTCTGGCCTGGGCGCAGTGGCGGACACGCAGGTAACTGTTCTTAGTGTCTGTCCAGAAGGGTACAAACAGAATTTCCATACCCTGCTCCGACATGATGCGGCCCAGCTCCGGGAATTCAACGTCGTAGCAGATCAGAATGCCGACACGACCCGCGTCGGTTTCGAATACCTGAAGCTGGTTTCCGCCACGGATTACCCAGTCGTTTTTCTCGTGAGGGGTAATGTGAATCTTGCGCTGTTCGTCGACTTTACCACTGCGATGACAGAGATAAGATACGTTATAGATCGTCCCGTCTTCGTTGATCGGCATCGAACCGGTAATAATATTGGCGTTGTATTCGACCGCCATACGGGACATGGCATCGCGGATTTCGTCGGTAAAACCAGCCAGAAAACGAATTGCTTCAGTCTGAGATGTTTCCGGGCAGAGGCCCATCAGAGGCGCGTTAAAGAATTCGGGAAAGACGATAAAGTCACACTGATAATCGGACACAGTATCAACGAAATATTCGACCTGCTTGAGCAGTTCTTCCAGTGAGCTTACCAGACGCATCTGCCACTGTACGGCGCCGACACGTACCGTAGTTTTACGGGACAGAAGCACGGTATCTGTCGGCTCATACAGAATGTTGCTCCATTCGAGCAGCGTTGCGTAACCCACCGACGCAGAATCTTCAGGCAGGTACTTACGTAACAGACGCTTTACCTGAAAATCGTTGGAAAGCTGGAACGACAGAATGGGGTCATAAATTTCTTTCGTATCCACTTTCTGGATGTAGTCCATGGGGGACATTTCATCCTGATAGTTGTGGTAACTGGGAATACGACCACCGGCCAGAATGGCCTGAAAATTATACTGACGGCAGAGTTCTTTACGGGCATCGTAAAGACGGCGGCCGATACGCATACCGCGGTGTGATTTTTTAATAACGACATCAAGCCCGTAGAGCGCATCGCCCTCGGGGTCGTTCGATACTACGTCGTTACTGTCGACAATGTCTTCGTAAGTATGCGGATTGGAAAAACGCTGGTAATCGACCTGAACAGACAGGGCGATCCCGACCAGCGCGTCGCCATCAATGACACCGATCTGACCTTCCGGAAACTCATCAATAAGACGCTGAATAGTATGCTGTGGCCAGGCGCCGCCGAGTTCAGGGTAGGCCTCATCCATCAGTATCTTGATCTGGTCGTACTGAACCAGTGAGAGATTACATAATTCAAGGTGAAGGCGTTCGGATGCCATGTGATTACTTCTCTGTCTGCTAAGGCGGGTAAGACCGCTAATTTAGCAGGAATATCCGCCTGTTGAACAGACAGGAAGCCGGAGCCCGGCGGCGGGCTCCTCAGGCACAGGAGTTACTCAGGGCGCGGGCCGCGTGGTGGACGGTCGTCGTCACTGCGGAACTGCCACCATGAACGTTCAGCACGAGGGCCACGTCCGGCTTTACCATGACGTGTGATCTCAGATTCCAGTGTCAGTTGAGCGATTTCTTTTCCGCCTACGCTGACGGTATAACTACCGTCTTTTTTCAGCAGCGCAGAAGAATACGTCAGCGACTGGAAATCACGAGGCGCAACGTAATCCAGAAGAAGTTCACCTTGTGCATCTCTGATGGTGAAGTGATCGCCTGTGGACAGAGGGCTGTCCAGGTTGACCTGAATGATCGGTTGGGTTGAGGTGTCTGACGGTGTCTGTGCCATGCCGCTGCTGCCATGGGCGATCAGCGTACCACCTGTCAGGTTGAAGGTGCCGTCGACATCGATATAACCATCACGCTGGCTGAGTGGCCCGTTGACGATGAGTGTGCCACCGGACATTTCGGCGTGACCGTTGGAGTCGAATCCGTCACCGCCTGAATGAACAATGGTGTAGCCGCCGCGGATACTCAGCAGGCCATCGATGGCTTTTCCGTGCCCGCGACCGCCGCGTTCTTCTTCCGCGGCTGCTTTCTGCTCTGCTGTTTTCTTCAGCGTGACATTGAGGCCGTCATCCTTTGCATTTACTTCGATGTTGCCACTGTGGATCGTGATATAACGGCTCTCGATGGCTTCATACGACTGGGTGATTTTCAGGTTTCCGCCCGCAATGTCGACCTTATTCGCCCCCATGATGCCGTCGTCTCCGGCACTGATGGTGATATCGCTGTCTTCGAGATTCACGAATCCTTTGTCTTCACGCTCAAGGTTATCCGATTTAATCGCATCACCACCGGCGACAATCTGTACGTTTGAGCGACGGATGTCGACACTGTCTTTACCCCGGATGCCTTCGTCTTTGGCATCAACAACCAGAGTGACATCGCGCAGGTCGAGATCATCTTTACCCACAACGGCATCTTCCCGCAGACCCTTCACTGTAAGAGAGGCACCAGTGCCGCCTTCAATCCGAAGGTCTGCGCGGGAGAACAAAGCGCCCTGTGGCTCGTCGTTACTCACACTGCCATCACTATCAGAAATCAGGTTGTCAGACTTCTCCGCAAGACGGACAGTGACATCCCCGGATTTCTGAATATACAGCGCGGCGCTCTGATGACTGATGACGCGGGCACCATCGAGAATCAGTGTGACTTCTTCATCGCCCGCATTGACGATCAGAGAACGTCCGGCGCTGTCTCCCGAGAGGCGGTAGTCGCCTCCCTTTGCAATGGTAATGCTGTTTTCGTCAACTGACACCGCGCCGTTAACCGCTTCGGGCTGAGCGAGATTAATGGTCTGTGTTGCGGCGTGCGATGCGCCGGAGGCGATCGCCAGGCCGGTAAATAAAGCGCTGTAGCTGAATCGTGAAAAGGTACTCATTCTGCGAACTCTCCGTGGCTAGATAATAAAGTGCAGGTGTCACACCCGTGCAGGAACGTAATTCATCGAGCAGTGGCTCGTGTTGATCGGCTTTTAATCTGACTTCAATGACTTTCTCAATCAGTTTTCCGCCCTGATTATTTTTGATCGTATCTGAGCGGATAAAGTAACTCTGAACACGGGATTTGTTTTCCAGATGAGCTTTGATATCTGCCCACTGGCGACTCTCACTGTATTTGAGGATCAGCATATACGAGGGCTCGAAACTGACAGACCGTGACAGGCCCCAGAGAACGACGGAAATAAACAGGCTGGCGATGATAGAAAGCTGGTAATACTCCACGCCGTTGGCAATGCCGACGGTAATTGACCAGAAAATAAATGCAGTATCCCGCGGGTCTTTCACAGCCGTCCGGAAACGGATAATAGAAAGCGCACCGATCATCCCTAATGACAGCATCAGATTGCCACTGATACCGATCACGATCGCGTTGATCGCAATCGCAACCATGACCAGTGTGATATTAAAATTCTTGGAATAAAGAACGCCGTTGTAAGTCTGCCGGTATACCCAATATATAAACATCGCCATTACAAACGTGGCAGATAACGAAATAAATATCTGTAATGATCCAAGGGTTGAATCCAGCATCAGCTGGCTTGAATTAAACAGAGAACTGAGATCAGTGGGGGTCATAATAATCAGTCGTGGTCGATGAATTAAGCGCTGTAAAACTCGCGCATGTGCATACGCCCAAGGCAATATTTACTGATTGCCTGAGCGGTCGTCCCGTTGAGACGGAAAATCTGTGGAAACCACCCAGGGAGACAGTGATTGAATTTCACTTCCATAATGATGGTGTCACCCCGTTGAATCTGCTCCATTTCCAGTGAGTCGCAGAACAGATCGGTTTCCTCTGTGCTGATCCGGAGATTCATATCGAACGTCACCCGGATGTCGTTGTAGTCCATGAGATACACTTCACGGTCATAATCGATCATCGCGGTAGGGCGGAAATAGCGGCGCTTGAGATCAAAAAAGATAGAGCGAGCACTGTTGGAATCTATGTCCAGTAACCAGTCGTAATCGCCCTCAATCATCTGATAGGCCTGCTCGCGGGAAATCGTTACCGAACTTTTATCCACAAACTGATTATGTTTCCGTTTGCGTTCGAGCTTTGCCCAGTTCTGATCGGGTGAATAGACGCGGATCCGGTATTTATCGCGCTCTTCGATACCATCAAGCTTGTCTTCGACCGAGGTATTCAGAATGTCGTCAAAGTAGAGGCTGCGGATAAAATAACCGCGTTCACTTTTCTGATTCGGATCGCGCTCCATCAGCTCACTCAGCAGGGCGCGTGCGTATTCGTAATCTGCATGACTGATAAAGAACTTTACTTCGTGACGTTTGACCGACAGGGCCTGCGTTCTGAGGGCCTTCATATCAGCGTCCTGTCCCGGATGTTTCCTGGTAGAAAACTTCAGTGATACTCAGGTCATTGCCCGGGCGGCCCATAGTGAAGGAGCCTTCGTAATTTGGCGGTGCGAGCAGGGTCATCCTGTCGATCTGTGATTTACCGTCGCGCGCCGTCAGCACCAGGGTTTCACCGTTCCCCAGATTAAAATTCAGCCTGGCACTGCCATAGGGCGCTGAATCGGATGCTTTTCCATACACCCTGAGCGTCTGATGTGAGCCGATCACCCAGTCGCTGGTGAACTGCCACTTAGTAGGATCATCAAGATTATCGGACAGAAAATAGCCCTTCATACTGATGCTGTTCAGTGTCGGGTTGTAGAGATCCAGCCAGTCTTCTTTTGCGTTGTTCGTGAAGGACGCTTCTTTCAGATAGACCGTACTGGCGCTCTGGCTCTGGCTCAGCCAGAACAGCGCCGGAGTCAGAAGCGTGAACAGTAAGACCAGAATGTGAAGAGGTTGAAATCTCGGCATAGCTCTGTGGCTGCAATATGACAGAATTGCTGCATTTTAATGCAATTAAGATGTATTCGTATTTATTTTTGTATAGAAGTGTGGGACGCACGGAACCCTCGCAGATCACCATAGTGAGCCGGCTGTTCGGGATGTGAGATTCTGAAATGCGTTCTGGAAGAGAATGGTAGGCAGTAGCTGTCATCGGCGTTGTGATACGCGCGGGGTACGCCCCTTGTATGTCAGTGATATGACAGCAACAGCCTGTCCCAGCAGTTTCAGCGTATTGTATGCGGATAATTTCATTGAACTCCGTTGGCCGTATTGGACAGCAACGCCATGGTGCCAGCATAGCTGTCACAGAACGGACACGTCCCGTCTCCTTACTGAGCGCTCCAAAAATGGGGGACGAACAATGAACAATACGAAATTAATAGCGCAGCTTACGTTGCTCGCTGCGGCAGTTACGCTGACGGCGTGTGGTGGAGACAGCAATAACTCCGATTCAGATGATGTCGCTACAGAGCTGCCTGTGGTGGAAACACCTCAGAATGAGGCATCACCGGGTGATGACGACAGTCGCCACTCTGTCTTTACACTTGGGGTTTTGCCGGACACCCAGGGTGGCTCAGATGCTACCGGACAGGCGCATGTTGCCATACACCCAATGGATGAGGTTCTGAAGCACCAGTTAGCCGCTGGTGTGAATCTGGTCATCCCGGTTGGCGATCTGACCGATAAAGGTTCTGCTGTGGAATGGGAAGAGTGGACCAGCGTTGCTCGCCCATACAAAGAGCAGGGTATGGAGTTTCTCCCGGTAATGGGTAATCACGAGCTGAATTATTCATATACCACGGGTTGGATAAACGCGATGCGGGAATTTATTCCTGAAGATGCAGTGCATATGCCGGGCTACGAGTGGATAAATTATTACGTTATCCGTGAAAACGTTCTGATGATCGGCCTTGCATACTACAACCTTCCTCTGGCAATTAATTGGATAGAAGACGTTGTCGCAACGCACCGCGCTGACGTAGATCACATTGTGGTTGCGAGTCACGATGGTCTGATTGGCGCCAAGTATGGTCAGACTCGTGAGCAGATTGTTGAAGGCACAAAAGATGACGACTGGGTGTACAGCGTTGCGGATGAAATTCGCGCATTTTTTGCAGAGCATGATGTCATTTATGTACAGGGGCACGAGCACCAGTACCAGCGATCTCTTATTGCGCGTGATACCGCTCAGACGTCTTTCCCATCAGGTTCAACACCCGAAGGCGGAAACTACCGTATGAACGTCTATACCCAGATTCTGTCCGGTAATGCCTCTTATAAGGGGTATGAATTCCGTTATGGTGAGCGTGAACTGGTGCAGATGATCGTCGCTCAGAAAAACGCGACCATGAGCGGGGGATCTGATCACTTTGATGTGAATTCCAGCTGGTTGCGGTTTGATAATGATCGGGTGGATTACGCCTCTTACTACGCAGAGCATACCGCTCAGAATAACAACAGTGATCAGGATTTTGATGCAGACTGGCACCTGATGGATAAATTCAGTCGCACAATTAATCGCTGTGAAACCGTGATTTATCCTAACAATATTCCTGAAGGTACGCGGGCAGTTATGGTCTTTCAGCCAGAGTACCTGACGGATTACTGTCTGGCTGACGATGGTTCTATGGCGCGTCTGGTCGGTGGAAGTAACGATACGTTTAACCGTACCGACAGCCGTACTCGCGATATGGGCTATACCCCAGGGTTCAGCCGTGCAGAAACCCTGACAGACCTGACCCGCCTTGCCTATCAGTGGTTGTACCAGTACCACGAAAGCTGGACTCCGAATCTGAATTCTGGAGTACGGGTGATTCCAGACGGCGAGGCCGGCGAACTGGTCATTCCTGAAGTCACGGTCGATCTGAAAGAGCACGTTACTCTCAGTTGGACGCCAGCGACGGAAACTACGGTATCTGACATTCTGATTGTATCGGGCACTCAGAATCAGACAGGCGTGTATCAGGGAGATTACGGTGAACCTAAAGATATGCAGGCAGATACCGGACTGACGGTGAAAGACGGCGATGGTGATGATATGGCGAAGCCAGCCGTTGTTCTGCCGGCCAGCGCAACTGGCTCGTGGGATATTTCAGACGCAGTGGCTGATCCCTATGCCGTCGCCTTCACGGCTTCTGAAAATGTCACAGGAGACGGCGTGATACTGGCCCGTCGTGCCGGCGATAGCTGGCAGCCATTGGCAGATACTGGCTGCATTATTGAAGGCATCTGGCTCGAAAGCTATATCACCAGTCCGCCAGCCCGAAGTGCAGCGTGCGAAGGTAGTGCTGTGTTGGGTTATGACGCGGACGACAACATCTGGTGGTCGATTCTCACCGAGGATACAGAGCTGGCACTGATCAGCCGCTAATTCCTACTCACATAAGCCCCGGCCAGTCCGGGGCTTATTCCGGATTCAGATGTTCTGACAGATAATCCAGCAGCATACTGACCTTCAACGACAGCTGTCGCCCGGGTGGATACAACGCCCAGATACCATCATCAGGCGGGGCAAACTTTTCCAGTACTTCCACAAGTTCGCCACTCTGAAGTGCGGGTTCAACGTAGTAATCCGGCAGCTGAATAATGCCCAGTCCGCGTCGTGCCGCATCGAGCAGAGCATCGCCACTGTTACAGCGCAGGCGGCCATCGACCTTCATCATGCGTTCGCCACCGGCATCATGAAATCGCCAGTAATCCAGAGTTCCAGGCATACAGGTATGAGAATGCAGCGCGTCGGGTGTTTCGGGTTTGCCGTGGCGTCGCAGATAGTCCGGTGATGCGCAGGTGAACAGACGGCGGTTGCCCAGACGTCTGGCGACCAGATCCTGACTCTCAATGCGTCCCAGCCTGACGGCCAGGTCGTAATTTCCCGCAATGATATCGAGTGTCTTATTCGTGAGTTCGCAGTAGAGACTGATCTCGGGGTACAGGGTGAGAAACTGATTCAGAAGGGGAGCCAGATGGCGCTCTCCGTAGGTCACGGGTGCGGTTATCCGGATCAGTCCCTGAGGCACACTCTGCAGCTGATTTACCGCTCTTTCTGCGTTGCTCAGGGCATCCAGTAAGGGGCGGCAGGACTGATAGTAAATCTGACCCGCCTCCGTCAGACTGACACGACGGGTCGTGCGATAAAACAGATCAATGCCCAGGCGTTTTTCCAGCATACGTATCTGTCGGCTGACCTGTGCTGTGGATATTCCGAGGTCTTCAGCAGCGCGTGTGAAATTGCCGCTGTCGGCCACCGCCAGGAACTCACTGACGCCCTGCCACTGTTGAATCATTATTACCTGTGTGTAAAAGTGATTTTATAAAAACCCGGATTATCCATATCTGGTAACGAACTACAATCGGAAGCTGAAAACACATAACGGAGAAGTACACCATGTCTGAAACAATCACCTGCCGCGCGGCTATTGCCTGGAAAGCTGGAGAGCCCCTGTCTGTTGAAGAGGTTCAGGTAGCCCCCCCGAAGGCTGGCGAGGTCAGGGTTAAGATTGTGGCGACCGGTGTGTGCCATACCGATGCATTCACTCTGTCTGGTGAAGACCCTGAGGGTATCTTCCCGGCGATTCTGGGTCACGAAGGCGGTGGCATTGTTGAATCGGTTGGCGAAGGCGTAACCAGCCTGAAGCCGGGCGATCATGTGATTCCGCTGTACACCGCAGAATGCCGCGAGTGCAAATTCTGTAAATCCGGCAAAACCAACCTGTGTCAGGCGGTACGTGCGACTCAGGGGAAAGGCCTGATGCCGGACGGCACCTCACGCTTCTCTCAGAACGGCAAACCGATCTTCCATTACATGGGTTGCTCGACCTTCGCTGAGTACACCGTGCTGCCTGAAATCTCACTGGCAAAAGTGAACCCGACGGCACCGCTTGAAGAAGTGTGTCTGCTGGGTTGTGGTGTCACGACCGGAATGGGCGCAGTTATGAACACCGCCAAGGTAGAAGAAGGGGCGACTGTCGCAATCTTCGGCATGGGCGGCATTGGTCTGTCTGCCGTGATCGGTGCGACCATGGCAAAAGCTTCCCGCATCATTGCTATCGACATTAATGAAAGCAAATTCGATCTGGCGAAACAGCTGGGCGCAACAGATTGCATTAACCCGAAAAACTACGATAAACCGATTCAGGATGTGATCGTAGAACTGACCGACGGCGGCGTGGATTACTCATTTGAGTGTATCGGTAACGTCGATGTGATGCGTTCTGCACTTGAATGCTGCCACAAAGGCTGGGGCGAATCGGTGATTATCGGTGTTGCGGGTGCAGGCCAGGAAATTTCTACTCGTCCGTTCCAGCTGGTGACTGGTCGTGTATGGCGTGGCACCGCCTTTGGTGGTGTGAAAGGCCGTACCGAGCTGCCTGATTATGTTGAACGTTACCTGGCTGGCGAATTTAAGCTGAGCGATTTTATTACGCACACCATGGCGCTGGATAAAATTAACGAAGCCTTCGACCTGATGCACGAAGGTAAAAGCATCCGTAGCGTTATTCATTATTGATCCGGAGTGCAGGGATGAAAAAAGTCAGCGAATATCTTTGCTTTAACGGACGTCAGCTTCAGTACAGTCACACCTCGGCCGTACTGAACTGCGAGATGCGTTTCGGAATATTTCTTCCGCCGCAGGCAGAAAAGAAAAAGGTACCAGTGCTTTACTGGCTGTCAGGGCTGACCTGCACCGACGAAAATTTTACCCAGAAAGCCGGGGCTCAGAGAATCGCGGCCGAACTGGGTATCGCGTTGGTGATGCCTGACACGTCACCACGCGGTGAAGACGTGCCTGATGACGAAAATGGTGCATACGATTTTGGGCTTGGCGCAGGCTTTTATCTTAATGCGACTCAGGCTCCGTGGTCGAAGCACTACCGCATGTACGACTATATCGTCAGCGAACTGCCTGAGTTGATCGAAGCAGAGTTCTCTGTGAACGGCATGCGCAGCATCAGCGGGCACTCGATGGGGGGGCATGGTGCCATCACGATTGGCCTGAAAAACCCCGACAAGTACCGCAGTATTTCGGCATTCAGCCCCATCAGTAACCCAGTGAACTGCCCATGGGGGCAGAAAGCGCTTGGTCTTTACCTGGGCGACGATCAGGAAGCCTGGGCGGCGTATGACTCAAGCGAGCTGCTCCGCCGGGCCACCGAACAGCTGCCACTGCTTGTCGATCAGGGCCTGGCGGACAACTTCCTCACCGAGCAACTGCGCCCCGAAACCCTCGACGACGCAGCAACGGAATCGGGCTACAGAATGACCCTGCGCCGCCAGCCGGGGTATGACCACAGTTATTTCTTTATCTCGACCTTTATCGAAGATCATCTGCGTTTTCATGCGCAACACCTTATCTGAGGGAGACTCAGGTGTCTTTTGCCCGGCTATGCCGGGCTTTTTTTTATCGCATTACTGTGACACCGGATGAAAGTGTCGGGCACAGTGTCTGTGTCAGGCTGTGAAGGAGTCGTAACAGGGCCATGGATGAGAAAACCGGGAAGTTTTACAGCGATCACGTCAGTGATGTATTTGCGCGTTACGATGCTGTTGATAGCCCCGTCGCTAAGTATTTCTCGCAAGCCTTTCCTCAGCTGGGCAGCAGAATACTCGATATTGGATGTGGCACAGGGCGTGACCTGCGGGCCTTAATCGCAGCAGGCTACAAGGCCTGCGGAATTGAGCCCGTCGACGAATTAAGAAAACGGGCAATTCAGAACCATCCAGAGCTGAGTGATTGTCTGAAGCCGGGAGTTCTTCCCGGATATAAAGAAGAAAAAAAGTACGACGGTATTCTCTGTAGCGCTGTGTTAATGCACATTCCTCAAGGCCAGCAGCTCGAGGCCTTTCTTGATATCCGCAACTTACTGAGGGTAGGCGGGCACCTGTTACTGTCAGTTCCAGAAAACCGTAATGATCTCGACGAAGAATTAAGAGATCCCAATGGTCGATTGTTTATTCCGACTGATCCACAAAGAATCCGCCTGATAGCCGAGCAGATCGGATTTACTTTTCTTAGTTTAAGTACTGACGACGATGCTCTGGGAAGGGCGGGACATTCCTGGAATACGCTGATATTCGAGAAATCCAGTGAGGCAAACCGGCCGCTGGATCGTATCGAGTCTGTATTGAGAATCGACAAAAAAGTCGCTACCTACAAGCTCGCGCTGCTACGGGCTTTCTGTGACATCGCAGAACGTGATGAGAACGCCGTAACATGGTTCGCCGATGGTTACGTAGGAATGCCGATAGAAGCGCTGGCAGAGTGTTGGTTAGCGTATTACTGGCCGCTCGTTGCTGCTCCTGTGCATATTCCGCAGAGTCAGACAGACTTCGAGTATTCAAAAAAGCGTCTTTTAATCAGAGAAAGTTTGAAAAAATTAATCGAGCTGGCCTCGTATGGAGAGGAAATTACCCCTGAAACTGCCTATGCAATCCTACTGGCTTCATGGAAGAAAGGAACTTATTCGAAAGATATTAAAGCGCAATTAAACCTAGTTCTTAAGACATTCACCAAGGCGATCATTACAGGCCCCGTACGTTACTCAGAGGGTGGAGGCATGTATCACTATGACGCCTCTGCATCACTTGTAATGATTGAGTCTGATTTATGGCGGGAGTTCTGTTTATCCAGTCACTGGATCAGAGACTCAATTATTCTCAGGTGGGCAGAATTGTCTGAAAAGTTCGCAAGGAAGAATTGTCCTGAGATAAACAAAGGAATAGCTCTTCCGTTCCTATTGCCGAACGTTGACTTAAAGCGAGAGCAGTCTATTGCCCGTCAGATGTATGAGGAGCATCCGAACCTTACCTGCGTATGGACGGATAAAAAGATTACTCTTGCTTCGATGGATGTCGATCATGCGTTGCCGTTTTCTCTCTGGCGAAATAATGATTTATGGAATCTCCTGCCTGCAGCACGAAAGGTGAATAACGAGAAGCGGGATAAAATCCCAACACCTGAATTATTACGTCGCCGCAAGGAAGCGATTGTCGAAACCTGGCGCTTTGCTAATGATAAGCAACCGCTCGTTTTTGAGTTCGAAATATATCGAACGTTAGGAAGATTCCGTGAGGAGTCCTGGGAGCAGGAGCTTTTTCAATATATGTCTGAGCGAGCAGCAGTGGCGATTTATCGGCGGGGCGAGACTGCGTGGGATTTTGGTGCTTAACCGTTACATTGCTGGCTGTAGGGTGCGCACTGCGCACCTTCAGCCGGTAGTGCGATCTCAGATATCCGCAAAATCAGACACGGCTTTATGCGCCGCATCCGTCGGTAATTCTGTATCGCGGATAACCCAGCAGGTCTGCATTCCTGCTTCTTTGGCTGCGTCCAGTTCTTCTTTGATATCGGATAAAAACAGGACGTCGCTGGCCTGCAGGCCTTCGTGGGTTTTCTGTAGCTCGGCGAGGATGTTCAGGTACGATTGAGCTTCGCGTTTGTGGCCCATCAGGGTGTCGAAGTGTCCGCTGAACAGTGACAGGAGGTCGCCGTCCTGTGAGTAGCCAAAAAACAGCTTCTGCGCTTTTACTGAACCTGATGAATATACGTAGACCGGAAGCTCTTCGTCGTACCATTTTTCAAGGTGTTGGGTGGCGTCAGGGTACATGTGTGCTGCGTAGTCCCCGTTCTGGTATCCCGCCTCCCAGATTAATCCCTGCAGCGTTTTTAACGGTGTCGCTTTGCTGTCTTTTGCGATCCAGGTCTGCAGCTGATCAATCAGCTGGCTGACGTCGGCCGGGTCTATGTCGTTGCCTTCGGCAGCGGCCAGTTCTGCGGTCTGCTTCAGGGCGCTCTGCACGATGTCGTCGTCGAGGTGCTCGCGCACGTAGTCTGGCAGGTGCTCTGCAGCGTAGGGGAACAGCACATCTTTCACAAAACTAATGGAAGAGGTGGTGCCTTCGATGTCGGTCAGTATCAGTTTGACGTTCTGCATCAGTATTTTACTTACCTTCAGTTCTCTAGGCGGTTAAAGCGGGTAGCAATGTCGCTGCCGGTGAAGTTCGCGACCCAGCCTTCCGGGTTGTTGAACAGGCGGATGGCGATAAAGTTCGGGTTAGGCCCCATATCAAACCAGTGGGTCGTGTTCGCGGGTACGCTGATCAGGTCGCCCTGAGTGCAGAGCACTTCGTAGACTTTTTCACCGATATGCAGAGTAAACAGCCCCTGACCGCCAACAAAGAAGCGTACTTCGTCTTCGCTGTGGGTGTGCTCGCTGAGGAATTTCTGACGGAATTCATCTTTCTGCGGGTGATCGGCCGCGAGGCTGACGACGTCCACGGTCTGGTAGCCGTCTTCCTGCATCAGACGGTCGATGTCTTTGCGGTAAGCGGCGATCACATCTTCCTGAGAGGCACCCGGCTCCAGTTCAGCGTCGGTCTGCCACTGTTCGTAACGTACACCGGCTTCAGCCAGGTGAGCGGCCATTTTTTCTTTGCTGTCGGTGGTGAACAGCAGGTTGGTGACGTCGTGGTCTGTGTATACGCGGAGTACGCTCATAATGGCCTCACGGTTGGCGTATTTTTAATAATTCGAGTTGGTAGCCTAACAGGTGTTCGATCGCCTCCAAGTGGCGGTAACACTCGGTCAGGTCTTTGCCCCAGGTATATACCCCGTGGCCACGGATCAGATAGGCATGGCCCTGACCGTGTTGCTGCATGTGCGTTTCTACCTGCGCTGACAGGCGGTCGATGTCCTGATCATTAGGAAAGATCGGGAAGGTCACTGTGCCTTCGTGCGTGGTCTCACCGGCGAAAGCTTTCTGAAGCTCCCAGCCAGTCATGCTCAGGCTGTCTTCAGGCCAGATCTGCGACAGTAATACGACCGTGGGCGAGTGGGTATGGAGGACCGCGCCAATGCCGCCGTCGCGACGATACAACTGGGTATGCAGTCCTGTTTCAGCCGAGGGTTTTCCCGGCGACAGCGGGTTGCCTTCCATATCGACGGCGAGAATATCTGCCGGGGTCAGTTCGCCTTTGTGTTTGCCCGAGCTGGTCAGGGCACAGACGTTTTCATTCAGGCGCACCGAATAGTTAGAGCTGGTCGCCGGAGACCAGTTGTTACCGTACAGGATACGGCCATAGCGGCACAGGTCTTCAGCGGCGCGCTGAAATTCGACTTTGCTGTATGCGCTCATCGGCGGTTTACCCTTCTACCATCGCGGTGATTTTTTCGATCGTTGGTTCCAGCACCACCCCTTTTTCGGTCACGATGGCATCAATCAGTTCTGCCGGGGTGACATCAAACGATGGGTTAATGGCTTCGCAGCCCTGCGGCGCAATCTGCTGACCATTCAGTGACGTTACTTCTGACATCGGGCGCTGTTCAATCGGAATTGCTGCGCCGTTATCGAGGGTCAGGTCAAAGGTGGTGGTTGGTGCGGCGACCATGACCTTCATTCCGTGATGTTTCGCCAGCACGGCCAGGCTGTAGGTACCAATCTTGTTGGCAACGTCGCCGTTGGCTGTAATGCGGTCGGCGCCGACGATCACCCAGTCAGCACCACCGGCGCGGAACAACTGCGCTGCAGCACCGTCGCACACCAGTTTCACCGGAATATTATCCTGCATCAGTTCCCACGCGGTCAGGCGCGCGCCTTGCAGCCATGGGCGGGTTTCACCAGCATAAACCTGTGTGACTTTACCATCGGCAAACGCGGTGCGGATGATTCCCAGTGCGGTACCGTGGCCCCCGGTGGCCAGTGCGCCGGTATTGCAGTGGGTATAGATACGGCTGCCTTCATGAATCAGAGACGCACCGAACTGACCCATCGCCAGGTTTGCGGCGATGTCTTCTTCGTGAATCTTCTTGGCTTCGGCGACCAGAGCATGTGGGTCGTCCGTGCCCAGACCCGCCATGCGCTCCAGTGCCCAGAACAGATTAACGGCCGTTGGGCGGGATTCCGCCAGCACCTTGTAGGTGGCCTGCAGATCACGACCGTTAAGGGCATCCAGTGCATAACCATAAGCTGCGGCAATTCCGATGGCTGGCGCGCCCCGTACCACCATGTCGCGGATAGCATCTGCTACTGCCGCTGCGGTGGTGTAGTCGTGCACTGTGTGCGTGTGCGGTAACACTCGCTGATCCAGCAGGTGCAGTGACTGGCCCCGCCATTCGATGGCATGGAAGGAAGAGGAATGCGCTGTCATAAGATGGATGGCCCGGGTGTTCAAAGGGCCGCATTCTATCACTAGCTATCCGGTGAGTGGGAAGAAAGCAGGCATCGCGTGATCCATCCTTGTGGATGAAATATTGTATTGATAATCATTGTTATTTAGCATGATCGAAATAACATCAGGGATGATTTATGAAACGGCTGGCGATGGCGGCAGTGACGCTGGTAGTTGCGCGACAGGCGGGTATGGCGGTCTCTCTTTATCTGCTGGGTATGGCAGGCGCTTCAGTCGCTGCTGGGGATGCACAGGACGCTATTCATTGTCTGTCAGGTTTTTTCGCCTTTGCTGTGCTTGCCTACCTGAGCAGTGCACTGACGGAGGTGGTTCAGGCACCTCTGCAGGCTGGACTCTGGCGGCAATACTGTCTTCGCACTCTGGATGAGTTCAGGGCCAGTCGACTTCTGAGTACCCGACACAATCGGGAGAAGCTCGGCCAATGGCTGATGTCTGAAGCGGGTGTGACACTGCACGACGTTGTACCGGCGGCGATAAATCTGCTGTCGGCGGCTCTCAATATTGGGCTGACCCTTCTGGTTTTCTCTCTTCTGCTCGGTTTTGAATTTCTTGCGGCGATTGCGATTGCGTCGTTTCTCTCATTGATGCTGGTGGTGATATTTCGTCGGCACACCGGGCGTCTGGCGAATCAGTTGCAGCAGGATCGGACACGGCTGAACGGCTGTCTCAGTCTGGCGGTGACGGGCAGTTCAGTGATTTCGGGCTCATCCGGGTTGTTCGCAGAGCAGGAGAGGCGTCTGTCGCAGAATTTTCGCGAGTTTGGCAGGACCTCGCTGAAGCATGTCATTCTTGAGCAGTCGCTTTCCACAGTACCCGTCGTGCTCTCGGTTGTGTGCGTGATGGTCTATGTTCATGGTCAGGCAAATGCACTGACACATACCGGCGAGATGATTGCAGTGCTTCCGAGGGTGCTGCAGTTTTTTGGCATAGTGCACGAGTTAAGCCTCGTCAGCAGCAGGAGCTTTTTCTTAGCTCGGAAGGCCTCGAACCTGCGCAGCTTTATCAGCACGCTCGTCCCTCTGAATATTGAAGGGGAGATGGATCTCCGGGTTCACAATCTTACGCACAATCTATGGATAACACCTCAACAGCTTTGTGATCTTGTCAGTAGCCGCCAATGTGCGAGTGGTCGGGTTCTGATTACTGGCAGTAACGGCGCGGGAAAAAGCACCTTATTAATCAGACTGACCAACCTCCAGGATTGCTTACTGCTTCCGGCTGGCGAGCAGATTTTCGCGGAAGAGGCGGGCCTGTCTTCCGGAGAAGCAGCGAAATTCAGACTGGATCGGATTCTTGATGTGAGTACAAACTTACCGCCGGTGCTGTTGCTAGACGAGTGGGACGCAAATCTGAGTAAAGAAGCGACAGCGGAATACAGCGCCAGACTGGATGATCTGGCTGCGGATCATCTGGTGATTGAGGTCAGGCACTGAACTGCCTCTGCCCGGTACGGATATCGGGCAGAGACCACAGAATCAGAGCAGCTTCTGCATCGAGTGGAACGCCTGAATCAGGCCGTTGGTTGAGCCGTCAAAGCCTTCTGGTACGTCCTGAGATTCGAGTGCACCAAGCACTTTATTGCCCAGTTTCTTCCCGAGTTCGACGCCCCACTGATCAAAGGAGTTAATACCCCAGATCATTCCCTGAGCAGCGACTTTGTGCTCGTAGAGAGCAATCAGTGCGCCGACCACCTGAGGTGTCGATTTCGGGAAGTAGAGGGTATTCGACGGGCGGTTGCCGGCGATCACCTTCTGAGGTGCCAGCACTGTGGCTTCGCCGATACTCATGCCTGAGGCCACCAGTTCGTCGACGGCTTCCTGCTCACTCTTGCCTTGCAGCAATGCCTGGCTCTGCGAAAGACAGTTAGATACCAGCAAGGCATGGAAGTTATCGATCGGGTTGTGACTCGTCATTGGCATAATGAAGTCACAGGGTGAAAAGTGTGTGCCTTGATGCAGCAGCTGGTGGAACGCGTGCTGACCGTTCGTGCCTACGCCGCCCCAGATGACCGGGCCAGTGTTGTAGTCGACCTGGTTACCATCAATGGTGACGCTCTTGCCGTTACTTTCCATATCGAGCTGCTGCAGGTGGGCAGGCAGCGACCGCAGGTAGTGGTCGTAAGGCAGTATGGCGTGCGAGTTCACGTTAAAGAAGTTCACGTACCAGACTCCCAGCAGCGCCATAATCACCGGCATATTGTGCTCCAGAGGTGATGTACGGAAGTGCTCGTCCATGGCGTACGCTCCGCGCAGCAGGTCGCGGAAGTTATCAATACCAATCGCCAGAGCGAGGGGCAGACCAATCGCCGACCAGAGCGAGTAACGCCCGCCGACCCAGTCCCACATTGGGAAAATATTCTCTTCGGCAATGCCGAACGCGGTGGCTTTCTCAACGTTTGACGATACCGCGGTAAAGTGCTTGCTGAGGTCTTTTTCGGTGCCACCGTTGTCCAGGAACCACTGACGACAGGCCATGGCGTTCTTCAGGGTTTCCTGAGTACCGAATGACTTGGACTGAATAATGAAGAGGGTCGTGGCCGGATCCAGACGCTTAAGAATCTCGGTGATGTGAGATCCATCGATGTTGGCCAGATAGTGAATATTCAGGCGGCTGTCCCAGTAGGGCTTCAGCGCACTGGATGCCAGCTTAGGCCCGAGGAAGGAACCACCGATACCAATAGAGACAACGTCGGTAAAGGGTTTGTTGTTGTAGCCACGCCATTGGTTACGGCGGATCTTCCAACAGAATTCTTCCATCCGATGCACGGTTTCGCGAATCTCGGGCATGATGTTGACGCCATCGACCATGATGTCGCGGTCGCCGAAGTTACGGAGTGCCGTATGCAGAGCCGGGCGGTTTTCGCTGCGGTTGATTGCTTCGCCATTGAACATAGCGCCGATCTTGGCAGGCAGATCCTGTTCGCGTGCCAGGCTGAGCAGCAGCGACATGGTCTCTTCGGTGATACGGTTCTTGGAAAAATCCAGGCTCAGGCCGGCTGCCTCAAGATGGAAATTATGAAAGCGGTTGGGATCTTCAGAGAAAAGATCACGCATGTGCACATCGCGCAGTTTACTGAAATGGACTTCCAGATCTTTCCAGATCGCAGACTGGGTCAGGCTTCCGTTGTATGCCATTGGTTTCCCTTAAATTTTTCCAGGAGGGTAATGACAGAAGTATACGGGCTGGCTGCATACTGGGCAAAGGCGGTGGCGCACAATGGCCGAACGTTCGCTTTGTAAGGCTGAATGCCGGGCAATAAAAAGGCCACCCGGAGGTGGCCTGGCTGTTCGGTGACGCTGACGGATCAGGCAACCTGAACAGGAATGTCGAAGCTGGTGTGGCTGACGGTGTTGTCCGCATTCATGTACACCATCTTTGGTTTGAACTCAGCCAGTTCTTCTTCGCTGTAGTTCGCGTATGCGCAGATGATGATGCGGTCACCAACGCTAGCGTGATGAGCTGCCGCGCCGTTGACAGAGATAATGCCGGAGTCGTCTTCGCCACGGATGATGTATGTGGTGAAACGCTGACCATTATCAATGTTATAAATCTGGATTTGTTCAAACTCACGCATACCCGCGAGGTCCAGGAGCTTGCCGTCAATGGCACAAGAGCCTTCGTAATTCAGCACAGAGTGAGTCACACGTGCCTGATGCAGCTTGGCTTTCAGCATGATGGTTTGCATGGGTAAACCCTTTAGTTCTCTGTTCGGACAATTCGACGCCGTTAATCGCGCGGCTGTCTGAACTGTTCATTTCTTGGCCTATAGGCGTAAGGCGCGCAAGTATGCCTTAAACGATTCCGCGATTCAATGTTACGACCAGATTATCAATAAGGCGCGCATTGCCGAGGAACGCAGCCCCCAGAATGACCAGCCTGCGATCACCGCTAGCCGCTTCTGCCAGCGACTCTGCTGAGCGTACTTCGAGGTAATCGGTCCGGAAACCCCGTTGATTAAGACGCTCTGTTGCGTTCTCCAGCACGCTGTCTGGCCCTGAGCCTGCTTCCAGCTCGGCTGCAATTTCGCGCAGCGTCTGAAAGAGTCCCGGCGCCAGAGCCCGCTCTTCTGCGGTCAGGTAACCATTGCGTGAACTCAGTGCCAGCCCGTCTTCTGCACGCGCTGTCGGAACCGTGACGACCTCAACTGGCATGCACAGGTCATCGACCATCTTGCGGATCACAGCAACCTGCTGGAAGTCTTTTTCACCGAAAAAGGCCTTATCCGGCAGTACCTGATTGAAGAGTTTAGTCACTACTGTGGAAACGCCATCAAAATGCCCCGGGCGACTGCCGCCGCACAGGCCTTCGGAGACAACGGGCACGTGAACGATGCTCTGTTCGTCCTGACCGTTCGGGTACATTTCGTCCACGTCCGGAGCAAACAGCAGGTCGCAGCCCGCAGCATCCAGCTGAGCCTGATCTTCGGGCAGGGTGCGTGGATAACGCTGCAGATCGCTCTTGTCGTTGAACTGCAGCGGATTCACAAACACACTGCTGACAACAAAATCGCACTCTTCACGGGCGCGGGTGATCAGGCTGATATGACCGGCATGGAGATTACCCATGGTCGGCACAAAGCCGATGGTCTTACCTGCCATGCGGGCAGCCTTCACCTGGCTGCGGAGTTCGGCGATGGTGTGCAGGGTAATCATGCGTCGAATCCGTGTTCTGGCCCAGGGAAGGTACCTGCGCGGACGTCGTCAGCGTAGGTCTTAAGAGCCTCAGGGACGGTACGGCCGTCAGTCATGTAGTTTTTCACGAACTTCGGAATGTGCCCGGTGTTCAGCCCCAGCATGTCGTAGCAGACCAGTACCTGAGCGTCGGTATCTGCGCCCGCACCGATCCCCACGACGGGCACGGTCACGGCTTCGGTAATGCGCTTTGCCAATGGGCTTGGCACGCATTCCAGCAGAATGATGTCAGCGCCGGCGTCGGCCAGTGCTACCGCGTGAGCCACCATGGCGTCGGCTTTCTCTTCTTCACGTCCCTGTACCCGGTAGCCGCCGAACTTATTGACAGACTGTGGGGTCAGGCCCAGGTGTGCACATACGGGGACGCCCTGGCGCGAGAGGCTTTCGACCAGAGGTACAAGCCAGTCATCGCCTTCAACTTTGACCATATGTGCGCCGGCCTGCATAACGGCTCTGGCGCTGGCGACACCTGTCTCGATATCACCATAAGTCATAAATGGCAGGTCGGTCATGATCAGTGCCGGACGTGCTGCCCGGGCGTTGCCACGGGCTACCGCTGCGGTGTGATACACCATCTCTTCGAGAGTGACAGGCAGGGTGGAGTCACGGCCCTGCAGGACCATACCCAGGGAATCACCGACCAGCAGTGCTTCAATACCTGCGTCAGCGGCTAGCTGAGCGAAGGTCGCGTCGTAGGCGGTAAGAACAGAAAACTTCTCACCTTTATCTTTCAGGGTCTGCAGTGTGCGGATACTGATTGAGCTCATGATCTCTCTCCGTTTACACCCGGTTCGGGTCTGGGCGTATGGTGCGGATTGTGCGTTATAAGTCAATAACGGGGTGATGGAGTTGGTGCAGATCGCCGTCAAATTCCGGCTCTGCGTCAGCCAGCTTCTGGCCATCCGGGAGCTGCAGGTCCGGGGCGATCTCAAGTAACGGGCGGACGACGAAACTGCGTCGCGTCATTTCTTTATGAGGAATCGTCAGGCGTTCATCGGCGTACGTCAGGTCGCCATAAAGAAGGATATCCAGATCGATGCAACGCTCTCCCCAGTGGCGCAGCTTCTCGCGTCCCTGGTCTCTTTCCTGTTGTTGCAAGGCATCCAGTAAGTCGAGAGGTACCAGCGTTGTGGTGACCTCAGCGACGGCATTCAGGTAGTCCGGCTGGTCCAGCGGGCCCAGAGGTTTACTACCGTACAGGGATGACCAGCAGATCAGCTGTGTGTCAGGAAGAGCGCGCAGGGCACGCAGCGCGGTAATAATCTGATCTTCAGGGCCATTCAGGTTGGCCCCGAGAGCAATGTACGCCCGGCTCATGGGAAATTACTGCCGGGAAGACGGATTACGGCGACGGCGCGGACGGCGGCGTTTCTTGTTCGCGCTGTCGTCTTCCGGCACGTACTTGACCGGTTCTGGGGTAATGTCTTTCTGAGCCTGAGTCCAGAAATCACACAGCTCACCCAGGTTTTCGCCCGACTGATGACGCAGCAGCAGGAAGTCATATGCTGCGCGGAAGCGAGGATGCCCAAGAAACTCAGCAATCTTCTTGCTGCGGGTTTTCGGCAAACGTAACTGCATTTCCCAGATTTCGCGCATAGGAATAGAGAAGCGCTTAGGAATCGCTGTCGCCTTGATCTGTTGTGCCAGCACCCGGTCTGCCGCTTTCTGCATGGCTGGGTGTGGTGGCAGGCCCTGTTCTTCGTATTCACGGCGCACGCGTTCAACCTGAGGCCAGAGCAGAGCAGCAAGGAAGAAGTAAGGTGTTACCGACTTACCCGCTTTGATGCGATCGTCGGTATTTGCCATGGTGTTCTCAACCAGGCGTACTGCTGCGTCATCGTCCTGGAGGCAATGCTCTGTCGCCGGGAACAGGGTAGCGAAGAGGTGATATTCGCGCAGCAGACGCAGCGTCTCGAGTGCATTGCCGGCCAGAAACAGCTTCAGCACTTCCTCAAACAGGCGTGCAGCGGGGATCTGCTCCAGCAGGGGAGCCATGTCGCGGATCGGCGCGGCCGTGTGTTGTTCAATACTGAATCCCAGCTTTACCGCAAAACGGATTGCCCGCAGCATACGGACCGGATCTTCGCGATAGCGGGTCTCTGGGTCACCAATCAGACGCAGGCGTTTCAGCTGCATGTCTTCCCAACCACCGGCATAGGCATGAACGCTGAAATCATCAATGTTGTAGTACAGCGCGTTAACCGTGAAGTCACGGCGCATGGCGTCTTCGTCTTTGTTTCCGTAAACATTATCGCGCAGGATCATGCCCTGATCGTCCTGACGTGACACTTTGTCAGAATGATCCTCAGAGGGCGGTGCCCGGAACGTGGCTACTTCAATCACTTCGCGGCCAAACACCACGTGAACCAGCTTGAAGCGGCGACCGATCAGGCGGGAGTTGCGGAACAACTGATTCACCTGCTCAGGAGTGGCATCCGTCGCCACATCAAAATCTTTGGGGTTCAGGCCGAGCAGGTTGTCCCTGACGCCGCCACCAACCAGATACGCTCCATAGCCTGCCTTACGTAAGCGATACAGCACCTTCAGCGCGGGTTCGCTGATGTTATTGCGGGAAATGCTGTGCTCGTCACGGGGAATGACTTTCAGTGGGATTTCTTCGGCTTCCTGCTTCTGTCCGAAGAGGCGTTTCACACGGTTAATGAGGGTCACAGGTAACGCTTATCTCTGGCTTGCTTTGGCTGGCGAGTGTAACGTTTAGTGATCGCCAAATAAACAAAAAGCCGCAGTTGCGGCTTCTTTGGGTTCCGGCTGTTGTTGTTATTGTTGCCGGTAACACTGCTCAGTCTGTCGACAGAGGTTCTGAATGGGCATTCCGCTGCCTCATTTTTTATTTTTGTTTTCAGCGCACAGACTGCGCATTCAGAACCTTTGTCTCTGCAGGCCTTTGTTATTGTTATGAGTGGCTCTGCGGTCTTACCGGCACTTTATTATTGTTATTGGTGTGCCGTCTTTCGTGAGGCTTAGCATTTGTTATTTTTATCAGTTGCCGTGCCATCTGATAGTAATAAAGCGAAGGTCGTGCCAACTTTAGAAAATCTAGTAAAAACAAGCACTTAAGAAAATACAGGTGTCTATAAAAATAGACACATCTCAAAATGTGTTACGAAACATTACGTGAAGTGTAACCCTTGGGTAACAAACGTCATGAAACGTAACAGTGTGACGCAGTCGGTCTTCGACCTGGGTAGCAGATCCTGGAATGGCGCAGAGATAGCGTATGGATGAGGGGTGCGGCTGAACGCCGGGCAATAAAAAAGCCGCAGTAGCGGCTTCTTTGAGTTCCGGCTGTTGTTGTTATTGTTGCCGGTAACACTGCTCAGTCTGTCGACAGAGGTTCTGAATGGGCATTCCGCTGCCTCATTTTTTATTTTTGTTTTCAGCGCACAGACTGCGCATTCAGAACCTTTGTCTCTGCAGGCCTTTGTTATTGTTATGAGTGGCTCTGCGGTCTTACCGGCACTTTATTATTGTTATTGGTGTGCCGTCTTTCGTGAGGCTTAGCATTTGTTATTTTTATCAGTTGCCGTGCCATCTGATAGTAATAAAGCGAAGGTCGTGCCAACTTTAGAAAATCTAGTAAAAACAAGCACTTAAGAAAATACAGGTGTCTATAAAAATAGACACATCTCAAAATGTGTTACGAAACATTACGTGAAGTGTAACCCTTGGGTAACAAACGTCATGAAACGTAACAGTGTGACGCAGTCGGTCTTCGACCTGGGTAGCAGATCCTGGAATGGCGCAGAGATAGCGTATGGATGAGGGGTGTGGCTGAACGCCGGGCAATAAAAAAGCCGCGATAGCGGCTTTTCGGGATTCTGGTGCGTCATCTCTGTTTCACTGGCTGATGTCCCGTAACTCTTGTTGTTGTTCTTACGGGAGTCAGTTCTGTGGAATGACACTGATTATTCGCTTTTCTTCCCCGGTGGTCCTGCAGGCCTTTGTTATTGTTAGAAGTGGCCGGTTCCGGTGCAGCGATGCGTTTTATTTTTATTGTCTGCGTCGCTTCATAGTACTTAAGTATTAGCCAGAATTGTGCCATGTTTAAAAATATTGTATAAATCAATAAGTTAGTGTTTTCTCGGGCGAGTGTTACTGAGAAAGTGTTACCTTTCCTTACGCATTTTGACCTGCCGGAGTAACAGCATCTGTTACTCAGGTAACATGAGGTGCCCTTGCGAAAATGGAATCGTTGAAAATATGGCTGATGAGGTCTCATCCCGAAAGGCCCAAGACAGTATGAAAGGCAGAAAATAAAAAAGCCGCTGGGGTGGGCGGCTTCTCAGGGCTTTATTGTTATTGTTCTGTGCTCTGCCACAGGTGTCATCGTCGTTTTGAATGAACAGTCAGACCGTATCTTATTGTTTTTATTGGTCTTTCATGGCCGCTCATTCGAAACAATCAATGGTGGCGATTGTCGTTCTTGTTATGAGTGAAGGAACCACAGGCGCTTTGTTATTGTTGTTGGTGCGCCTTCCCTAAACTCTCAAGCTTTGCCTCTTTGTTATTTTTGTTTATGGACACATGCTTGATATTGTTTATTTAGCTAATACCGTGCCAGAAATACAAAATACATATAAATCAATGGGTTATGAAATTACAGGTGTCTATAATTATAGACACTTCGACTAAAGTGTTACGAGATCTGAGCCATTCGGTAACAGTTCTGTATGTTAGGTAACACTGTGTAATTTGATGAGTCACAATCCGCCAGCAGGCGAAGGCCTGTTGGCAGAGGAGCAGCGAAGAAGACTGCGTCGGGGGCAGGCGCCGGAAGAAGGAGGGTTACTTGCCTTTTTTGCGGGGAATGCCCAGGCGCTGGCGACGTTCCCAGAGGGACTTACGGGAGATGCCCAGTTTTTTGGCCAGTTCGGTTTCAGTCATCGAGGCTTCGTTTTCGAGAACGAAGTGGACGAAGTAATCATCGAGAGACAGATCCCCCTGATTTCCATTCGCCGGATCGTCCGCCTGGTAAGGGTTACTGGTATCAACGAGGTTGTTACGCATGGTTTCACTGAGGTAACGGTCAGCTGAGACCTCAATACCGAGCAGCGAGGCTTCGATGCTGTTGTCGTCGGCCAGAATGACTGCCCGTTCTACTGCGTTTTCGAGTTCGCGGACATTGCCCGGCCAGTGATAGGTGCGGATGGCGTGCAAGGCCTCGTCACTGAACTGCATTGCGGGCTGCTGCATCCGCTCACAGGCGCGTGTCAGCATGGCTGTGGCAATCTCAACGACGTCTTCACCACGTTCACGCAGCGGTGGCAGATGCAGCTCAACGACATTCAGGCGGTAATACAGGTCTTCCCGGAACTCGCCCATAGAGGCCAGCTCTTTCAGGTGTCGGTGAGTGGCCGCGACGAGGCGCACATTGACCTTACGGCTCTGCACTGAGCCCACGCGGCGTATTTCCCCTTCCTGCAGCACCCTGAGTAGCCGGGCCTGAGCTTCCAGCGGTAATTCGCCAATTTCGTCCAGGAAGAGAGTGCCACCGTCTGCGGCTTCGACCAGACCCTGGCGTTGTGCAGTTGCGCCGGTAAACGCGCCTTTCTCATGCCCGAACAGTTCGGACTCAATCAGGGTTTCCGGGATGGCAGCACAGTTGACTGAGATCAGCGGGTTGTTGGCGCGACGACTCTGACTGTGCAGGGCACGGGCGACCAGCTCTTTACCGGTACCGGATTCACCCTGAATCAGTACGGTCGCATCGGTCGGTGCCACTTTAGAAATTTTACGGAAGAGTAACTGCATGGGCTCGCAGCTGCCGATAATGCCAGTGCTGCTGCCTTCCGGGTCCGGTGAGGCGTCACCTGCTACCGCAACCGGCGTTTCGGAGGACATTTTCCCCTTGCTGAGGATACGGGTAACGGCCTGAAGCATTTCATCGTGGTCAAACGGTTTGGCGATGTAGTCGACCGCGCCTAACTTCATGGCGTCCACAGCAGAGCGCAGGCTGGCGTAGCTGGTCATGATTAACACGGGAGTGTTACCGGCCAGAGTGATCAGTTCGGTGCCGTTGCCACCCGGCAGACGCAGATCGCTGATGATCATGTCGAACTGGGAAAAATCCTGCTCTTTGGCGGCATCCAGTGAGTCCACATCCGTCACTTCGTGGTCGTGACGCTGCAACAGGCGTCGAACGGCCTGGCGGATAATGGCTTCGTCTTCAACGACTAAGATGTGACTCATTAATGGGGTTCCGTAACTTCAGTTTGTTCAGCCCGTGGCAGGCTGACTTTAACACAGGTTCCACGTCCGTTCGCCAGTGGACTGTCGATCGTGATGTGGCCATAGTGTTCTTCAATAATACTGTAGACAAGGGACAGGCCCAGACCTGTCCCTTTACCCACATCTTTTGTTGTGAAGAAGGGCTCGAAAATTCGGTCGAGCGTTTCGGTCGGAATGCCGTGCCCTTCGTCGAGTACCATAACATGGATCTGCTCTTCGTCGGCTTCTCCCTGAACCCAGACACTGCTGCCCGGCTCTGACGCATCGCGGGCATTGCCCAGCAGGTTGACGAACACCTGTACGAGACGCTGAGCATCGCCGAGGGTCGCCAGTGCCGGCGGGCAGTCGTTCACGAAGGTGATATCCTGACTACGTTTGCTGAGACGCAGAAGCTGCATGGCTTCGTCGACGCAGTACGAGACGTCGACCAGCTCGTGTTCTGTGGAGTGATGCCCTGCGTGAGAGAAATTCATCAGCGACTGCACGATACGGGTGACCCGCTTAGTCTGCTCCTGAATCTGGTCTGCCATCTGCAGCAGTTCGGGGTTGTCGGTCTCATACCTCATGCTCTGCGCCAGGCAGTCGATCCCGGTGATGGGGTTGCCGATTTCATGCGCAACACCCGCAGCGAGCCGGCCAATGGAGGCCAGTCGTTCGTTGTGGATCAGTTCTTCTTCGAGCAGCTGAGTCTCGGTCTGATCTTCCATCAGAATGACGGTGCCACCGGGCTGACCATTGCTGCCTTCGATCAGCGCTTTGTGCAGACTGAACCAGTGTGGCCGGCCCCGGTGTTCCACCCGGTGTTTGTATTTGTGCATGGCTTTGCTGACCAGAAACTCCTGCAGCAAAGGCCCCCATGGTGACGCCAGGCGGCTGATGTGTGATCCGGTAACATCGCTGGCAGCGGTATTCGTAAGATCAGACATTGCCTGGTTCCACATCATGATTTCCCCGTCGGCTGCCAGTGAGCAGACGCCCATAGGCAGACGTTCGAGTGTCTGGCGGTGATAGCGGCGAAGGCTGTCGAGCTCGCTGGCCAGACCACCGAGACGGCTGTGGAAGCCCTCCAGGCGCTGTTCGATCTGGTAGATGTCTTCGGTCAGTTCAACGTCATCACGGAACGGCAGGTAACGGCTGACGAGGTCGTGAGCAACGGTCGGGCCCATCAGACCTGACAGGTTGGCTTCCAGACGTCCGCGCAGGCGGCGCAGGGCGTATGGCCGGTCTTCGTACGATGGTAATTCGAGATCCTCTAACGCCTGATAGACCTCCCGCTCGGCAACATAGCGTCCCAGTGGGCGGGTCAGGGCATTGATGATTTCGTTGGTGTTGTTCGCTACCAGTGGCTGGCGCGATGGACGGGACACCGTATCAATTGAACAGGCATCGGCGGCGGCGGCCTCTGCGGCATTCTGGCGAGTGGCAAAGCTGATGATGACGAACAGCGTGAAGTTCACACTGATGGCCGAAATCGCGGCCAGGTGCCAGTTGCTCTCATCGGTGGCCGGTAGCCAGAAAGGTACGTTCCAGCCGAGGGCCAGTTCGCAGAACGGCAGAAGCAGGGCGTAGATCCAGGTGAAGGTCCCGGTGACGACACCGGCTATAAAGCCCTTGCGGTTCGATTTTGGCCAGTAGAGCAGGCCAAGCACACCGGGCAGGAACTGTGAGCAGGCAACGAACCCGAGAATCCCCAGCTGACTGAGGTCGAGGTCGGCCCCGACCAGCAGGTAGAAACCGTACGCCAGAAACAGAATGACTGCGATCAGGGAGCGGCGCATCCACAGTAACCAGCGATAGAAGTCATATCGCGGTGCCGGCTTGTAGACGGGCAGTACCAGATGGTTCAGGAACATAGCTGCCGTCGATAGCGTCGTCACGATGATAATGCCCGACGCGGCAGCCAGACCCCCGATAAAAATCAGTAGCGTAAGAAAGGGCGACTCGGTGGCCAGACCAATACCCAGTGCGAAGTACGACGGGTCCGTCTCGACATTGAGGTAGTAACCCGCCCAGAGAATTGGCGGCACTGAGAAGCTCATGACCAGCATAAACAGAGGCACGCCCCAGCTGGCATGACGCAGAGCCCCGGGGTTTGTGTTCTCGGTGAAGGCCATGTGGAACATGTGTGGCATCGCGACGGCGGCGGCAAAGAAGACCATCAGCAGGGTGCGCCATGGCCCGTCCTGCAGGCGTACCTGTTGTTCAGCCAGAACGGCCTGGTTTTCCTGCAGCCATTTTTCCAGCCCCCCGACCTCAGGGAATATCCCGAACAGGACCACGCCACCCAGTATCAGGATGGCGGCCAGTTTAAGCAGGGATTCAAACGCAATGGCGAATACCAGTCCTTCGTGCTTTTCCCGCGGAGATACATGGCGGGCGCCGAACAGAATGGCGAAGATGATCATCACCAGTACGTAGGCAAATGCGAGATTACCGACAGGCCACTCACGGTTAAGCAGATAAAGGGTGTCGGCAATGGCGGTGATCTGCAGCGTGAGCATCGGGATCACGACCGCCAGCATGAAGAGTGACACCAGAATACCGGCCCATCGCGACCGGTAACGGAATGCCAGCAGGTCAGCGAGCGAGCTGAGCTGATAGGTCCGGGTGATCTGAAGAATCGGGCTGAGTAACACCGGAGTCAGGACAAAGGCCCCGGAGATCCCCAGGTAATACGCCAGAAAGCCGTAACCGTATTGGTTTGCGAGCCCGACCGAGCCGTAAAAAGCCCAGGCGCTGGCATAGACCCCGAGAGAGAGCACGTAAACAATCGGGTGGCGTACCCAGCGGCGCGGAATCCAGTCACGCTCGACGGCGTATGCGGTCAGAAACAGGGCTGCCAGATAGCCCAGAACGAGTAAGGCGAGCTGGCCAAGACTAAAGGTCATCGTTGTTGTTCTGCTTACTGTTGATCCAGATGTAGAAAGCGATCAGAAGGGCCCAGATACCAAACGGGCGATACCAGGCAGCGCGGTCGTCCAGCCACCAGTCCATCATAATCGGGGATATCAGATAAATGCCGACCAGCAAGAGCAGGCCAAGACGATAATCGTACATCTGTCGGTCCGTCAGAGAGATGGCCAGAGAGTAGCACATAACCCGGGTGCGCCAGAAACTCCCGGCAGAAAGTAAAGGCTGCCGGTCAGGAGCGGCGGCGGAAGCCCGCGGGTGCAGGATGTTGAGTCAGGCCAGCCAGCGCCTCAATCTGCCAGTGTTCTGTTGCCCATTCCAGCAGGGTCTGGCAGGAAGCGCCGCGCAACGATGCTGGCGGGTGTTGTTGCAGCCAGTCGAGCGCCTGCCAGAGCACGTCAGCAGCATCGGCAGCCCGTAACGGCAGCGCCAGATTCTGCTTACTCAGCTTCTGACCGTTGTCTTCTGTGGCCACCGGAATATGGCTGTATTCAGGGTGAGGCAGTTTCAGCGCCTGCTGCAGAAGGTATTGCCTGGCGGTGGAGTCGATCAGGTCTATGCCTCTGACCACATGTGTGATCTGCTGAAAGGCATCGTCGGTGATAACAGCCAGCTGATACGACCATAAGGTGTCCCGTCGACGGATAACAAAGTCGCCGATATCCTGTTCCAGCTGGTAACTGTGATCAGCCTGCAGGCCATCGTGCAGGGTCAGTTCACCGGAAGGGCAGAGGAAGCGCCAGGCGAAATCTGTCTGACCGGGAGTCGGGCAGATGCCCAGATGAAGGCGGTCGCCCAGTTGGCGGCGAGAACAGGCACAGGGAAATGCCAGCCCCTGCTGCCGTAGCCGAGCCAGCGTTTCTTCGTAGGCCTCACTACGTTCACTCTGGCGTATGACGGGGCCGTCCCAGAAGAGACCATAGTCTTCCAGAATGCGCAGGATTGAGTCAGCGGCGGTTGGATCTTCGCGGGGTGGATCGAGATCTTCGATGCGGACAGACCAGCGCCCCTGATGATGCCGGGCGTCGAGATAGCTCGCGAGTGCAGCCAGCAGAGAGCCGAAGTGCAGTGGTCCGGTCGGAGAGGGGGCGAAACGTCCGTGGTATTCAGACATAAGAAATGTACAGACAGCGGAGCTGAATCAGCCCCGCCGTTTGCAGAAGATCAGACGCCGAGCTGTTTTTCTTTGATTTCAGCCAGGGTCTTACAGTCGATACAGAGGTCTGCAGTCGGACGTGCTTCCAGTCGACGGATGCCGATCTCGACGCCACAGGCTTCACAGTAGCCGTAATCATCTTTGTCGATCAGGTCGATGGTCTTCTCAATCTTCTTCAGCAGCTTACGCTCGCGATCGCGGGTCCGCAGCTCCAGGCTGAACTCTTCTTCCTGGCTGGCACGATCGTTCGGGTCAGCGTAGTTGTTGAGTTCGGTCTGCATGTGTTCTTTGGTGCGGTCAACTTCTTCCATCAGTTCCTGACGCCAGTTGCTCAGAATGCTACGGAAGTGGTTACGCTGCGCCTCGTTCATGTACTCCTCACCATCCTTGATGGCGTATGGAGTAAAGTCAGACAGGGCAAATTCTTTTTTATCTTGCGGCATTTCTCTTGTGCCTCACCTGTTCAGTAGGTCATCACGCAACACTGCGCCTTTTTAGGTAAGGCGGGGAAACTATCAGATAAACCAATCATCGCCAATACTTTATATAGGGTTTTAGTCGCTTAAAGTGCCACTCTGTGACATGGGCCACTTTCAGTCTCATGTTGTGAGTGGCTGGTGATCTGTCACAATAAGCCAGTAAACAGAACTTATTGAGAATCATGTCAGTAAACACTAAGCGTAGCAGAGAGGTTCAGCCTTTCCAGGTGATGGCCATTCTGGCCGAGGCGCATGCACTTCAGGCTCAGGGGCAGGACATCATTCATCTGGAAGTCGGCGAACCTGATTTTCCGACCCCGGAACCCGTGACAGAAGCCGCGATCAGGGCGTTAAGGGCCGGGCACACAGGGTATACGCCTGCGCTTGGTCTGCCGCAGTTACGTGAGCGGCTGGCCCAGTATTACCACGAACGCTTTGGTGTTGAGGTGGCCTCGTCGCGGATTCTGCTGACGCCCGGGGCATCGGGTGCGCTGTTACTGCTTGCGGCTGCCCGGCTTAATCCGGGGGACGGTCTGTTACTGGCTGATCCCGGGTATCCGTGTAACCGCCATTTTGCCCGGGTATTTGAGGCGCATGGTCAGCTGGTGCCCTGCGGGCCGCAACAGAAATATCAGCTGACAGCGGCGGATATTGAGCAGCACTGGCAGGCGAACACTCAGGCGGCGCTGGTGGCGACGCCGGCGAACCCCACAGGCACCGTATTGTCTCTGAGTGAGCTTGAGCAACTGAACCAGGCTTGTCAGGCGCAAGGTGGTGAGTTGTGGGTCGATGAGATTTATCAGGGTCTGAACTACGGTGACGCGCCGGAGACGGTGCTTTCCGTGGCGGATGACGCTGTAGTACTGAACAGTTTTTCTAAATTCTTTGGCATGACAGGCTGGCGCCTGGGTTGGACTGTGGTGCCAGAAAGCTGGGTGCCGGCGATGGATACTCTGGCGCAGAATCTCTTTCTCGCGCCCCCAACCCCCGCGCAATATGCGGCACTGGGGGCATTTACCCCGGACGTGATGGCGATTCTCGAGGAGCGGCGGCAGATTCTTGCAGAGCGCCGCGATTATCTGCTTGAAGCACTGCCGACACTTGGGTTCAACGTACCTGTCGCTCCAGAGGGCGCGTTTTATGTGTACGCGGACGCCAGCCGCTTTACCGATGACAGCCTGAGCTTCTGCGCGCGGATTCTCCGCGAAACCGGTGTTGCGCTGACCCCGGGGGTCGATTTTGGTGAGTATCGGGCGGGCAGTCATATTCGTTTTGCCTTTACGACGGATCTTACGCGACTGCGTGAGGCCATCGAGCGCCTCGGGAACTGGCTGGAGACACTATGAATTATCCGGCTGAACTGATCCCGGCCACGCTTGTCCGGCGCTATAAACGCTTTCTCGCGGATGTCGTGCTGGACGATGGCTCCGAGCTGACTGTCCATTGCCCGAATACGGGATCTATGAAGCGCTGTGCCGAGCCTGGCTGGAAGGTCTGGCTGGCCGACAGTGCCAACCCTAAGCGCAAATATCGCTACACCCTGGAATGGGTGCTGGTGGATGACAGCTACCGTGCCTGTGTGAATACGGCACAGCCCAATCGCGTGATCGGCGAGGCTCTTCGTAATGGCCGTATTCCCGGGTTGACCGGTTACGATGAGGTGCAGTCTGAGCCCCGTGTTGAAGATGGTCGTCTGGACTTCTGCCTGCATAAAGCGGACGGCGCGCGCTGCTGGGTGGAAGTGAAAAGCGTCACTCTGCTGGAGCAGGACAATGGTCTGGGGTGTTTTCCTGATGCCGTGACAGAGCGTGGTCTGAAGCACCTGCGTCGGTTGGCAGAGCTGAAAAAGCAGGGCGACCGCGCGGTGCTGGTCTTTTGTGTGCCGCACGAAGGCATCCGTGAGGTCAGCGCCGCTGAACATATCGATCCGGCCTACGCGGCAGCACTGCGCGACGTCGTGGCAGGGGGCGTGGAAGTACTGGCGGTTAGTGTCAGTTTTACGCAGACGCCAGCGGCAATGACAGCGGCCGGGCTGCTGCCCGTCAGGCTGTAGCTTCAGGCGTCAGGTCGACTTCGATCTTTCCATCAATCTCCCGACAGGGAAGCGCTTTCAGTGATTGTCCCGTACAAGGGCCAGAAATGCAGTGTCCGCTGTCAATCAGAAACAGCGCACCGTGCATGGCACACTGAATCAGACTGCCGTCACTGTCCAGAAACTGGTCTGGTTGCCATTCCAGGGGAATGCCCAGGTGCGGGCAATGGTTGCGGTAGGCGTATACGTGCGAGCGATGGCGCACGATAAAAAGTGCCTGCCCGTCGGGTTCGAAGCCGCGGGATTCGCCCTCGGTCAGTTCGGAGGAGGTGCAGAGCGTCCGGAAGGTCATCAGTTCAGAGCTTGGTTGCAGAAATACAGCGAGAGAATACAACGGATACCCGGAGAGCGGGCAAAAAAATGCCCCTCATAAAGAGGGGCGAAGCAACCGTGATTAGCTTGATGAGAGAGATCACCATTCAAAACTGTTCGCCTGAATGCTGATTATCGAAGGAGCTACCCTCCGATGAGTTGAATACTAGGATGATAATTATTCGCAGTCAATAATAATTCTCATTTATTTTTAAATTGGCTGAGTCTGACCGGTTTTGTCGCTTCCTGTCTGTTCAAGAAGCTGCTGGTTCATTATCGATATCCGTCTCGCAAGGTTCTCAATCAGGTTCAGAGCGGCCTGGGGCTGAGCCTGAATAAGGACATTAAAATCTTCTTTGGGGACGGCCATGACTGAGCACGGCGTGCGCGCACGGACGGTGGCAGTCCGGGGCTCTTTCGTGAACACCGCCATTGCGCCAAATACTTCGTCCTCGCCGAGCGTACCGACGTTTACCCCATCGACCAGAACATCGGCTTCGCCACTGATGATGGTGTACACCATATCGGCTTCATCGCCCTGGTTAATGATGTTCTCGCCGGTTACAAAATTGAGGAAACCAGCGGCGGGCACCCGTTCATCCGGCATCACACGGGCCAGATGATTGGTTAACAGGGCGTTGCTGGTGATCAGCAGATGGCTCCAGCAATGCTGGCGACGGGGATCGCTGTATATATGGCGCAGCATCAGGTCGCGTTCGATCGGCTGCAGCTCGACATAGCCTTCAGCGGAGAGTACCGGCGATTGCTGGTGAAAGGCCTGGGTCAGGCCAATCAGATCGCCTTCTTCATAACTGATGACGGTTTCACCGTTCTGATTCAGTTCAATGATGCCGTCGAGGACCAGAAAAACAGAATCGCGGTCGAAGTGCTCGTGCAGATCGTCCAGAGACTCATAAGTCACAGCAGGTCGGGTAAACTCCATTCCGCTTAACAGCTCGCGGGTCAATTGCTGCAGTCGGCCAGTAATTTCTTCTATGCCGTCGGCGGGGTGGGTTCCTGTCAGGTACATATCAGTTCCTCGCTGTGCTTTGCCTCTGCGGGCAATTCATCAATGACGATACTTTACGCCGTTCTGACAGGGGATAAAGTGTCTGGCCGCAGGGGTGATAACTGAGTCACAGTTAAATTGTGTGGCGCAATCGGGTGCCTAGTTTTACAGACATCTGTATTTCTTCTGCAGAGATTTCCGCAGGAAAGTAACAGCCACTGACCTTAGCATCCGCGAGGCTGGCGCCATCGAGCCTGCAACCACGGAAATCAATACCTCTGAGGTCTGAGCCACGGAAATAGGTATCTGTCAGATCCATACCGCTAAGTTCGATTTTGCGGAGATCCAGTCCGCGCAGGTCACAGCCCTTCAGGTCACAGGCCTGCCCGCTCTCCCGTGCTTTGTTAAAACCGGCGACATCATCGTTCCTCAGCATCAGGTATAGAGGGTCCTGACTGATCTGGGGTGTGGTCATGTATCCACTCCTGCAATAGACTCGTGTTTCTTCAGTATAGAAACGAAATTCCGAAACGTTGCTTCCTGCATTCCTGTTATCCAGCCGCTGGCATGATGAAAACGACACAAGCATCCTGACTTTCTGGTGGTCTACCCCTGAGGGTCCGGTCAGAACCCGTGTCGTACAGCCGTGCGTGTGTTTTATTCCTGCCCCGGATATGGCGCGGGCACAGCAGGTGGCGGACACTCTCGGGTGGCCTGTTACCCTGCGTAACGTCGCAATGTCGATGTTTGATGGACGTCCGGCCTGTGCCTGTTATCTGCCTTCGGGATATCTCTATCGCTGGCGTAACGTGCTCAGGGAGCAGGATATTCCTGTTCGCGAGCTGGATATCCGCCCGACAGACCGTTATCTGATGGAGCGCTTTGTGACGGGGTCGGCCAACCTGATTCCTGAGCGCAGTGAAAGACATGACGGCTGGCAGGACGTTTATCTGTCGGCGCTGAAAAGCGGCAGCTACCAACCTGCGCTGCGTTGTCTGTCGGTCGACATTGAAACCTCGTATCCCCGCACTGGGGAACCAGACCGCCTTTTCTCCATCGGCTTTTTTGCCCGCGATTTTGAGCGGGTCATTATGATTGGTGAGGGCAGGAACACTGTGTCACTGGAGTATGTCAGTGATGAGCCTGCGCTGCTTCAGCGTTTTCTGGATGTGATTAATGACTACGATCCGGACGCGATACTGGGCTGGAACTTTATTCAGTTTGATATGGCCTTTCTGCGGCGCAAGTTTGACGAGCATCAGCTTCCGTTCCGACTTGGCCGTGATCAGAGTGTTGTTGAGTGGCGCGAGGTGTCAGACCGCCTTTATGTGCATGTTGCGGGTCGGGTCGTGCTGGATGGGATTGAGTGTCTGCGTAACGCAACCTGGCAGTTCGAAAGTTTTGCACTGGATGATGTCGCCCGTGATCTGTTAGGCGAAGGCAAACTGCTGAAAGGCGACGAGCGTGGGCGGGATATAGAACGTTTATTTGACGAAGATAAACCCGCGCTGGCCCGTTACAACCTGAAAGACTGTGAGCTGGTGCTGGATATATTCGATAAAACCGATCTGCTTAATTTTCTGATCGCCCGCTCCCGTATGACAGGGCTGCTGCCTGACCGCATGGGCGGGTCGGTTGCCGCATTCGAATTTATGTACCTGCCGCGTCTGCATCGCGCCGGATGGGTCGCGCCGGATATCGGAGACGGCTACAGCGCCGAGAAAAGTCCTGGTGGCTTTGTTATGGACTCGCGCCCGGGCCTGTACAACAACATTCTCGTTCTGGATTTCAAAAGCCTGTACCCCTCGATTATCCGCACCTTCCGGATTGATCCTCAGGGGTTGGTCGAAGGCATGGCCGCTGATGTTGATGACACAGTACCCGGGTATTTTGGTGGTCGTTTTCATCGTCAGAAACATATTCTTCCGGATCTGATCCGACACCTGGGCGAACAGCGGGAGGCGGCGAGATCTGGGGGGAATAAACCTCTTTCTCAGGCGATTAAAATTATCATGGCATCGTGCTACGGCGTGTTGGGTTCAGAGGGATGCCGTTTTTACGACACCCGGTTGTCAGCCTCTATTACCAAGCGTGGTCACGATATTATTCTGCGCACGTCTGAATGGATCCGTCAGCAGGGTTACGACGTGATTTATGGTGACACCGATTCTGTGTTCGTCTGGCTCAGAGATAACCTCGATGACGAGAGCGCCGATGAGACGGGGCGCAACCTTGCCCGTGACCTT
This sequence comes from uncultured Thalassolituus sp., assembly GCF_950066645.1. Taxonomy (GTDB): domain Bacteria; phylum Pseudomonadota; class Gammaproteobacteria; order Pseudomonadales; family Oceanobacteraceae; genus Thalassolituus. The sequence goes on from NZ_CATMFB010000017.1 coordinate 72,573, forward strand.
AATCGCTGGTGGCAGGATGAACTTAAGGCGGATTTCGGGCTCGAAAGTTATCTGGAGCTGGAATACGAAACCCATTACCGGCAGTTCTTTATGCCGTCGATCCGGGGAGAAGAGACCGGCAGTAAAAAGCGTTATGCCGGGATCATTGCCAGCGACAATCAGCTCGTATTTAAGGGGTTGGAGGCTGTGCGCAGCGACTGGACTAAGCTCGCGCGGCGCTTTCAGAAAGAACTGTATCGTCGGATATTCTATGGCGAGCCATATCAGCTCTGGCTGAAGGCAGAAGTAGATGCACTGCTTGCCGGAGAGCGCGATGATGAGCTGACCTACCGGAAGCGCCTGAAACGGCCGCTACCTATGTATCAGAGAAGCCGGCCACCTCATGCAAAGGCCGCTGCGAAAATGGATGACTGGCTGAAGCATCATGGGCGGCCGGAGAAATATCAGGAGCGTGGTGGCTGGATAAGCTATATGCTCACGGTTAATGGCCCTGAGCCTGTCGAAATCCGGCAGTCGGCGATTGACTACAATCATTATCTGGAAAAGCAGCTACAGCCGGTGGCAGAGGCTATTTTTCAGTTCACAGGCGATGACTTTGCAGCCATTGCCGGGATTCAACACACGTTATTCTGAGCGATCTTCGGTCTTCAGGAGAGATTATGATCCGTACGTTACTGACCTACAAAAATGGCAAATCCCTTCAGGGGGGGCTCGAACTGATCGACGAGTGGCGCTCCAAGCCGGATACCTATCTCTGGCTGGATCTTGAAGCAGAGAGTGAAGAGCGGGAACTGGAAATTCTTAAGTCGATGAATTGCCATCCGCTGGCGATTCACGACGCTCAGCGTCCGCGCCATCCACCAAAAATTGAAGAATTCAGTAACTACACTTTTATTCTGTATCGCGGTATTGCCAGTTTCTCGGCGGAACTGGAGCATGAAGCACAGACCATCGCGCTGTTTGTTGGAAAAAATATTCTGATTACCCGCCATCCTAAAGAGGCGTTAAGCGTCAACCGTATGTTTAATGATACGGGTGCTGCGCAGCTGCGCATGGGAGCCGGTCACCTGGCTCTCAAAATCATGCATACCTCTGCCGGTATTTATCTGGATGCGCTGCTGGAATTCGAGAGTCACCTGAGCGATATCGAAGACTCGCTGGTGACCAATGGTAATGATGAACTGATGCGGGAATTAATGGTGTACCGTTCGCGGCTGGTGAAGTTGCGCCGGCTGTTTAATTATCATCGTAATATTACCGACGAGTTGCGCAGCGAAGAATACGACCTGATCGCCATTTCTGATGAGCCGATGCGCCATGCCATTACTGATCTGCATGACCGTTTTGATCGCCTGTACACGATGACAGAAATGTTTTATTCGATCTGTGGCGACCTGATTGATGGTTACCTGTCTATTGCTTCTCATCAGCTGAACCGGACGATGCAGGTTCTGACAGTGATTACCGCGATCTTCATCCCGCTCGGCTTCCTGGCCGGACTGTACGGGATGAATTTCGAGTATATCCCTGAACTTCACGCCAGAAATGGATACTTCTACCTGCTTGGCGTCATGGGAATGATCGCTGTAGGTCTGCTGGTCCTGTTCCGAAAAATACGCTGGTTATAAGCCACACTCTGCCGCATCGGCGGGCAGCTGATCTTCAAACTGCTCGTCGGTCAGGCTATACAGAAAGCACACTAAGCCCTGAATGTCTGTGTCAGAAAGTTTGGGTCCGGATTGCAGAATTACTGAAGAAATATTTCTGTCGATTTCCGGTGACGCCCATGCAACTCCAGTCTCCGGATTAATGGTGTTGTCTGAGTTCGCCAGGTGCTTATCGTAAAAGCGGATCACAGTGTCCAGGCTGGCAAATACGCCGTTGTGCATGTACGGGGCAGTGACGCCGATATTGCGTAAGGTCGGCACCCGGAATTTTCCTTCAAGTGCACTCAGATTGTTCGCATCTGCAACGGCATCGTTTGCGGCCAAACCCAGGTCGGTAAACCCTGCCGCGCTGCCATTGGCTGTCCGGGCGGCCGTATTTTCGGGAACCCCGATATTATGGAACTCATAACCGCTGAACGTTTCTTCACGGTGATTGTTCCGCTGTAACTGATGACAGGTAGAGCAGTTGGTAAATTGCCCGGAAAAAAATAGTGCTTTACCTGTGGTCGCCAATGAAGCCGGGTTATAGGTGTAGTCTCCGGTCAGTGACTTGTCGTATTTTGAGCTGAAAGGGGCAAATGTTGCGGTCCGTTCAAAGCTGGCAATGGCCGCTGTCAGCGCGTCATATGCCGCTTCCGTGTCGTCAAAAATGTTGTCGCCATACAGGTACTCAAAGGCTTCTGCATAGTCAGTATTTTCCAGAACACGGGAAATAACACTGGCTTTGTCGGGCATGTTCATTTCAACCGGATTCAGAAACGGGCCGCCGGCCTGAGCTTCCAGATCGGTTGCCCGTCCATCCCAGAACTGACCCCCAAGCCAGCCCGTGTAGCCACCCTGATTAGTGTTGAAGCGGCTTCGCTCTGCGAACTGAAAATCCGGAGCAAATGCTGCGTACATGGCCGTCGGCGTATTGCGGTCTCCCAGGGATACGCCATCATCGCCCAGAGATACCGCACGGGTCGCCCCGGAGCTGTCGGTGGATGCATCGACGAATGCATGGTCTGCCATGTGGCAGGTGGCACAGGACTGCGTACGGTTAAGGGACAGGTTGGTATCGTTGAAGAGTGCCGCTCCCAGTGTCTCCTGGGTGTTCAGCGCGGGCACACTGTCTTTTTTATCGGAGCCTCCGCAGGCCAGCAATGCGGCAGACAGCGTAAGCAGCAGGAAGGGTCTGATCAGATTCATCAGCCAGGGTCTCTTTATCACGGTATTTTTTATTTTACGCCGATAAATCTGCAAAAGTAATGACATAGATTAAGTTCCGAAGTTGCTAATCATTATCATTAGCCCTATTATCCGTGGGACATTTTCACTGGGGCGGTGTCCTGCCCATCTCAAGGAGCTTCTGTATGAAACTTAATCATCTCGCTATTGGCGTGGCGACTGCTGTATTTCTGACAGCGTGTGGCGGCGGTAGCAATAGCAGCAATGACGATGCAACAAATGGCCTGACCACCAGTGGCGAACTCAACCTCGATAATGTTCGTTCCCTGCTGGATACCAACGCCGATATTGCTCTGGCCGCTTACAACGACTCAGTCGCAACGGCTGAAGAACTGCAGGATGCACTTGCCTCATTCCGCGCGGATCCGTCTGAAGCAAACCTGGAAGCGGCCAAAAAAGCCTGGCTGGTGGCGCGTGAACCTTACGGTCAGACTGAGGTGTACCGTTTCCGTCTGAGCCCGATTGATTCAACTGATTATGACAGTGAAGATGGTCTGGAAGGCGATATCAATGCCTGGCCTCTGGGTGAAGCGCTGATTGACTATGTTCAGGTGAATACCAGCGATTTCGGCGACGACCAGATTGGTGTGACCGCTAACGGCGCGGGCGTAAACGGCGGTGGTGCGGTCGATTCTGAAAACTTCGATGACACCTCTCCGAAGACCAACATCATCGGTAACACCAGCATTGTGATCGACCAGGACCTGCTGTCGAACACGGCCACCGCTGACGACGAGCACGATGTGATCGCCGGCTATCACGCGATTGAATTCCTGCTGTGGGGTCAGGACCTGAATGACTCAGCGGGTACCACCGATGGTACGGATCGTGATGAGGCAGTAAAAACCGAAGGTGCGTCTAACTATGCTGCAGGCGGTGACCGTCCACTAGGCGATTTTATTCCAAGTTACGATGCTGACACAGCGTCTGGCAATGACGACGTTGATGCATCCTACGATTCATCGGTTGAATCTCACCGTCGTCACAAGTACCTGGAAGTAGCAGTCGAGAAACTGATTGCGGACCTGAAAAGCGTTCGTGATGGCTGGGTAGAAGGTGCGACGTACCGTACAGCATTTACAACCATCAGCTCGCAGGCGGAAGCCCGCGAGAAGCTGGCAGAAATCCTGACCGGTATGGGTACTTTGTCTGAAGGTGAACTGGCGGGTGAACGTATGCAGATTGCGTTCAGTGGTAACTCTCAGGAAGACGAGCATTCCTGCTTCTCTGATAACACTCACCGTGATATCTGGCTGAATGCAGAAGGTGTATCAAACAGCTATTACGGCACCTACGCAGGTTATGACAGCACACTCGACGGTACTGATAACGAGACCGCGTCTGCCGTAAATGGTTATGGGTTCGATGATCTGCTCGCTTCCATGGGTGAACTTCAGCTGAAGTCTCAGATTGAAACTGCTCTGAGTACTACCGCTGCCTATTACACTGAGATTGATACGGCAGCCCGTAACGGAAGTCCGTTCGATGTTCAGATCATGGCTGAAAACCGCACCTCTGACAGCAGTGTTGCAAAAACGATTGTCGCTCTGAACGCGCAGTCAAAGATCATCGCGAACATTGCTGAGGCGCTGGACATTTCCGGCTCAGTCGTCGATGAAGAAGCGTCAGGTTGTGATACTGAGTCGCCAACCGAAAGCTGTGACTGATCGTATGCTGAGCAACTTTAAGCCGGCCTTGTGCCGGCTTTCTGCGTTTATTCTGATTGCCTTTTCTTTGGGGTGTACGCATGAACCAGAGCCTTGGGGTACTCTGGCGCAGGAGCACAAGCCCGCTGGCGAGGCTACGGTCGCTGTGCCGCGCCCGGTACGTTTTGATCTGCCTGTGCCGCAACTGAGCGACACTCAGAAACCTCTGTTTTATGCCGGTCGTGCACTGGCTCAGCAGCCCTGGGTGAAGGCACCCACAGCAACGACTCAGCGTGATGGACTCGGCCCTTTATTCAATGCGCGTAGCTGCCTGGCCTGTCACCTCAATGGTGGTCGGGGTGAAATGCCCGACAAAGCGGGCGAGTCGCTTTTCACCGCGTTTGTCCGCATCAGCGTTTCTGGTCTTGATGAGCATGAAGGAGCAAACCCTGAACCCGTGTATGGCACTCAGATTCAGAACCAGTCGGTCTCCTTGTCATCTCAGTTGGGGATTCCTCCTCAGCCGGGAGAGCTGCAGGCTGAAGCGCATGTCTCGGTACGCTGGCTGGAAGAAAAATTCCGTTACCCGGATGGGCATGAGACGGTACTGCGTAAACCTGAAATAGTGATCCGTGACCTCAGCAATGGTCCGCTGCAGTCTGACACTATGATGAGCCTCAGAAATGCCCCGGGTATGTATGGTATGGGGCTGTTGGCGGCGATTCCGGAACAGTCACTGGATGCTCTGGCAGATCCGCAGGACAAAAACAGCGATGGGATTTCCGGGCGTCGTAATCAGGTCTGGGATCCGGTTTCGCAGAGTATCCGTGCGGGGCGTTTTGGCCTGAAAGCGAATCGTCCTGATCTGCCTGTGATTGTGGCCGCGGCATTTGCGCACGACATTGGTATTACCAATGCATTGTTCCCTCATCAGCCCTGTACGCAGGCACAACCACTGTGTCTTAAACAACCGGACGGCAATGACGAAGAAGGGACAGAGTTATCCAATAACCTGCTGAATATGACGGTCAACTTTGTGCGAGACTCAGCCGTGCCGGCCAGCCGGTTGGGTGAGCAACATATCGCTGGTCGTCAGGTGTTTTATGATGCCGGTTGTCAGCAGTGTCATCAGCCATCCTTTGTGACGGCAGGTTTACCCGGCGCGGAGTATCTGGGGCAACAGACCATCTGGCCGTATACCGATCTGTTGCTGCACGATATGGGACCAGGGCTGGCGGATGGACGTCCGGATTTTCTGGCAACCGGATCCGAGTGGCGGACAGCGCCGCTGTGGGGGCTGGGATTGCAGCGGAAAGTGACCGGTGGCCGTCTGAGCCTTCTGCATGATGGTCGTGCCCGCTCGGTAGAAGAAGCGGTGTTGTGGCACGGTGGTGAAGCCGCTGCTGCGCGTAATTATTTCATTCAGTTGCCCATGGTCCAGCGGCGCGAGCTTGAGATATTTGTGGAGGCCTTATGAGTCTGTCCCGCCGGACTTTTCTGCAGCAGGCATCGGTTATTTCAACGCTTTCTCTCGCAGGGCTGCCTTATGCTGTGCGTGCAGAAAACGCGAATGAATACTGGTGGTCTGCGGGAAGCGATCATAGCGATGGCAATGGCGTGGCCGTTTTTTCCGACAAGGGCAACAGCAGGTTGCTGGAAACCGGGTTCCGCGGTCATGGGCTGTGTGTCAGCCCGGACGATGGGCGCATTGTTATGATGGCGCGCCGTCCGGGAATGCAGGGGGCAGAGCTGATGGCGGACCAGAATCTGACGCTGTTCGATGTCCGCCCGGGACGGCAGTTTCAGGGACATGCCTGTTTCAGTGCTGACGGAGCGCGGCTGTTTACGTCAGAAATCGTCGATAGTGGAGACGGCCGGATCGGAATCCGCAATGCTCATGATTTTTCCTGGCTGGGAGAATTCAGCAGTTACGGAACAGAGCCCCACGAAATAAAAATGATGCCGGACGGTGTCACGCTGGCGATTGCCAACGGTGGATTAACTCCGTCGGCTGACGACGGTCGCACGGCAGATAAAAATGCGCTTGTGCAGTCGTCACTGGTGTTTATCGACAGCAGAGATGGCCGCCTGATACATAAATATTCACTGCCCGAAAATAAGGCCAGTATCCGCCATCTGGACATAGCACCGGACGGAACCCTGGTCACCGCGTTGCAGGTGCAGCGCCAATGGCTGGACGACACTGAACCGCGGGCACTGGTCGCCATCCGGCGCCCAGATGAGCCGCTGCAGCTGTTAGAGGCGCCCGGAAACCTCTGGCTCGCACTGCGCGATTATATGGGCAGTGTTGTCATACACCCGGATTACGGTGTGGCCGGGGTCACCAGTCCGCGCGGTAACCTCGTGGTCTTCTGGGAATTGAGCCAGGGCAAGCTTCTGGGGTATTTCCCGTTGCATGATGTGTGCGGCATCGCATTAAGTCAGCAACACGATTGTTTTGTCGTGACAAACTCTGCCGGAGACATGCGTTTTATCGATCCGGTGTCGCTGAAGGAACTGAAACCACTGAGACGACATTCCGATACAGTGCGCTGGGATAACCATCTCCTGGGGCCTTTACCTGTTTCCGTCTGATGAGCAGAAAAATGATGAGAGAAAAGAACTACACCTTGAGCACGTCTGTCTGCGCTGCTCTGGTATTTACTGCATTTCTGGGTCTGTCGGGGTGTGGCGGAGAGCGTCAGAATGATGAGCCGGTTCTGACGGATGCCACTCTAGCCACTGCACTGCGTCAGGTGACGGACAACAGCATTGTTCCCGCCGTCGATACGTTTGCGCAGGCGAGCAGCAGTATGAGTGCTGATATTGAAGCGTTCTGCAGTGACATCTCGGCAGACAGTCTCACTCAGGTACAGGACGGCTGGCGCACGCTGGCACAGGCATGGTACCGCGTCAGTCCGTACCTGTTTGGTCCGGTCAACGACGATGTGGTTTTTCCTGATTATCTGTATATCGACTCGCTGCGACAGCGTGGAAATAACTACCTGGCAACGGTGCGTACTGATATTTCAACCATGGTTGAGGGGGCGTTCGAACTGGATGGCAGTTATTTCAGTACAAAAGAATTTAATAAGGTCGGGATTCTTGCCTTAGAAGTCGCATTGTTTGAAACGCGTTCAGGGTTACCCAGTAACGATGACTTGCTGACCGAATATCGGGATGAACCAAGAAAGTGTGACGTGATCCGCGGCTTAAACAATATTGTTGCGGGCTACAGCAGCAATATGCAGACCGAGTGGACAACAGATTACCAGAACACCGGAACGTCTTACCGGGACTTATTTCTCGCGGGTGATACTGAAGATGGCAGTGAGCCACTGACGTTATTACTGACCCGCGCGCAGGAGCACCTGGATTACCTTAAACAGCGATCGGTATCTTCTGTAGCCGCGACGGTTTCCGGGGAAACCTGGGTATTGATGCAGGCAACCCTCGAGGCCGTTGAGGCGATTGTCGCGGGCACCGGAAACAGCGGTGTCAGCTTTTATCAGCTGATGAATTCGGCGGGTCAGAGCACCGCGGTAACGACTGTACAGGAAAATTTTGCCCGCGCGTACGAAGCGATCAGAGATAAAAACACAACCGACTTTAACACCGCCTGCGCTCTGCTGGATGGTAATTTTAAACGCGATATTCCTGATGCACTGGCTGTGCAGTTGGGGATCAATTTCAGTGATGGCGACTGAACGGAAGGAAAGAAAATGATGAAGACTTCAATGAGACCACTCGCTTTAGCACTTATGCTTGCCTCGGTTGCTCCGGCATTTGCAGAAAATGTCAGTCGCGAAGAACTGGAGCAACGTATTGCTGAGCTGGAAGCCATGCTGAACAGTCGACTCGACGCACTGGCAGATACCGTCGATGCTCAGAGTGACGCGGGCGGAAAAAATGTGCACATCGGTGGCTACGGTGAGCTGCATTACAATCATCTGGACGCCAACGGCGAAGATCAGCGGCTGCTCGATCTGCATCGTATGGTGCTGTTTTTCGGTTACGACTATTCAGACCGCGTGCGTTTTGTGTCTGAGTTTGAAGTAGAGCACACGCTCGTCAGCGGTGGCAGTGAGTTTGGTGCGGTCGAAATAGAGCAGGCCTACGTTGAAATAGATGTGCTCGCGAATATGCAGTTCCGTACCGGGGTCATGCTGATGCCGCTGGGTATCGTTAACGAAACCCACGAGCCGCCGACTTTTTATGGTGTTGAGCGGCCGGTCATTGAGACATCCATTATTCCGAGCACCTGGTACTCTGCAGGTATTTCGTTGTCACAGAGTCTCGACAGCGGCCTGAGCTACGATCTGTTGGTGACAGAAGGCCTGAAAACAGAAGACCCGACCACGAATGATGAGGCCGATCCGTTTTACCTGAAAGGGGGCAAACAGAAGGCCTCCTATTCAGATGCTTTTAATCTGGCTCTGACTGGGCGCGTCCGGTATCGCGGAATACCCGGTCTGGAACTCGCAGCGTATGCGCAATACCAGCCTGATCTGGATCAGAGTGCAGAGACCTCGTATGCGGAGAGCGCAACGCTGGCCGGGGGGCATGTGATCTATCAGCTGGCCCCGATCACCCTGACCGCCCTGTATGCGCGCTGGGATGTGGCAGGTGACGAAGCGAAAGCTGCGGGTAAGGACGTACAGGATGGCGGTTATCTTGAAGCCTCCTGGAAAGCTCAGGAAAACTGGGGCCTTTTCGTCCGGCACAGTGTGTGGTCAGAAGAAAAAGATGAGAGCGCTGCACAGAGCGACTTGGGTGTGAATTACTATCCGCATCCGGATGTGGTCTTTAAAGCCGACTATCAGCTGCAGAATGACGATGCCGGTAATACCGATGGCTTTAACCTCGGTATGGGTTATCAGTTCTGATCAGCTGCCACTGATATCCAGTTGCAGCCGGGAGAGCTCTTCAGGGCGCTCACCGGCCTGCCATTGCTTCTGCATTAAAAACCGGTCTGCGCGCATCAGGCGTACACCGGTTTTCTCTTTAAGCCCGGGTAACTGCTGTTCGAGAAAATCCAGCGTCTCGGGATAGGGGTGGCCGATCAATATGGCATGGCCGCGTCGTTGGGCGATCTCCAGTGCCCGGTCAAACTGGCCCTGCAGCGCTTCGTCGTTGCGATCGTTGTCGAGAAAAACATCACGACGGGCTACCGCGATGCCTGCATGGTCCGCCTCTTTTGCCGCGACACTGGCCGGGTTGGTCAGGCTGTCAATAAAGTACAGCCCGCGTGCGCTGACCACGTCCATTACCCAGCGCATGCTGTCTTCTTTCTGTGTCAGGCGACTGCCCATGTGGTTGTTGACGCCCTGTACGTGTGGGATAGCGTCAAGGCTACTCTTCAGTGTCTGTTGCAGGGTCTGCTGGTCCATATCTTCAGTCATGGCTCCGGGGCCCAGTTTTGCACCGGTTTCGTTGGCCATCGGGGCGTGCAGCATAATGCCCTGGCCAAGGTCCGACGCCTTTTCGGCCAGTTTAGCGGCATAGGGGGTATGCGGCAGGAACGCCAGCGTGACAGGCCCCGGCAGTTCGACGGCGCGTTTACCGAGTGACCGGTTGTTGCCGACGTCGTCAATAATGACGATTAACGAGGGCTCCGCCTGCACCGCCGCGGCAGTGCAGAAGGCAATAGCTGCCAGCAGTTTTTTCAATCCTGGCTTTCCTTAATGGCAGTTTTTTTCGGACTCAGAATACTGACGCCACGCAGCAATGTGTGCGCTTCGTACAGCTGGAAGTCGCGATTTATCAGATCCTGATTGCGATCTTTTTCTGCTTTTTCAGCGGCCGCTTTTTTCTCGTCGGGATTGCTCAGGTGGCCCGGCAGATCCGACTCTTTATAAAAGCGTTGCTTATTTGGGGTGACTTCACTCTGCTCAACAATAATGTCCGGCACAATGCCCTGAGCCTGAATAGAACGGCCGCTGGGTGTGAAATACCGGGCGGTTGTGAGTTTGACGGCAGAGGTTTCGGTGACGGGCAGCAC
>NZ_CATMFB010000018.1 GCF_950066645.1 uncultured Thalassolituus sp.
GTGGTGGTCTGAGTGCCTGCTTTGCCAGAGAACTGGCGTTCGAGAATGTCGTTCAGTTCCTGCAGTGCCGCTGGCTGGACAGCTTCCAGCGAAGCAACACGCATGATGATATCCAGCACAACCTTTTCATCAAAATTCGACAACACTTCAGCCGACTGATCGGCATCCAGATACGACACAACAATGGCCTGAATCTGAGGGTGCTCATGGCGGATAAGATCGGCCACCTGACGTGCTTCCATCCACTTAAGCGAATCCAGCCCGGTGGTATTTCCCCCGAGCAGAATACGGTCAATCAGCGCGCCCGCTTTATCATTCCCAAGCGCCTGCGTCAGCATGTTACGGATATAGTCGTCAGCCCCCAGTCCCATGCCCGTCTGACCACTGACGGCATCCAGAAATTCAGACACCACGCCTTCAACCTGAGGCTGATTAACGTTCTTCAGGCTTGCCATGGCTGAGCCCACACGCTGAACCTCTTTCGGGCCCATATGCTTCAGAATTTCTGCGGCATCTTTTTCACCCAGCGACATCAACAGAATCGCTGCCCGCTCGACCCGGCTGAGGTTGGCCAGGCCGTTAGCGTTTTCAGGAAGGTTCTCAGGCATCGTCGTTTACCCACTGTATAACTACTTGTGCAACCCGGGCAGGATCTTCCGCAATCAGCCCTTTAAGTGCATCCAGCTGACGTTCATAGCTCTCAGATGCGCCCGGCAGAAGATACTCATCCATCCCTGCCAGAGTCACTTTGTCATCATCGAGACCTGCTTCAGCATCTTCCAGTTCATCCAGCAGGACTTCATTATCTTCCCGCCCTTTATTGGCGATACTCTTGATGGTCGGCCGGATCACACCAAAGATAAGAATCAGTACAAACAGCCCCGCCAGTACCTGCTTGATCACGTCCCAGAACCAAGGCTGCGTCCAGAAGTCTGGCTCGCCCAGGGTCATGCTGTCTTTGCCCATGAACGGTGAATTAATCACGTTCACGCTGTCACCACGGGCGGCGTTAAAGCCAACCGCGTCTTTAACCAGAATTTCGAGGCGCTGCAGTTCGGCATCGGACCAGGGTTCATACACAGAATCGCCCTCGTCGTTCACCACCGCTTTGTCGTTAATCACCACCGCAACGGTCAGACGGCGGATGTCTCCAACCGGGTGGGAGCGGTAGCTCAAGGTCCGGTCGACTTCGTAATTGCGTGTGGCTTCCGAGCGACTTTTACCTGCTGCCCCAGCACCACCTGCGCCTGCACCCGCCCCAGTACCGATTGCTTGTTCGGGAGCCGTTGCTTCCGGTGGTGGCTGATTTGACAGTGCCCCAGGAATACCACCGTCACCTGCGCCCGAGCTGGACTCATTAATCAGTTGCTCACTGCGAAGTGCAATCAGATCGGGGTTAAACAGCTCTTCGCTTTCTTCACGCACGGTGAAGTCGATATCGGCGGAGACTTCTGCTTTATAGTTCTCACTACCCAGCACCGGTTTAAGGATGTTGTTGACCGCATTGGCGATCGACGCTTCAACCTTATCCGTATATTCAAGCTGACGGGTCGCCAGCATTTCATCTGTACTCTCTTCAATTTTAGACAGCAGATTACCGAACTGATCGACTACTGATACATCTGTCCGGTCCATATCGCTGACGCTGGACGCTACCAGGTTAACGATGGCCTCCACCTGATCTTTTGACAGATTGCTGCCCGGATACAATTCAACAAAAACTGACGCACGCGGCTTACGCTGATCACGTACAAACACAGACTGCTTCGGAATCGCCAGGTGTACCCGTGCGTTCCGTACCGACTTCACGCTGGCAATTGTGCGCGCCAGTTCGCCTTCAAGGCCGCGGCGGTAACGGGCATTCTCAATAAACTGACTGGTGCCCAGAGCGCTGTCCTGTTCCAGTACTTCCAGACCGACTGTTTTATCGTCAATCAGACTGGCGGCCGCGAGCTTCATCCGGGCTTCATGGAGATCACCCGCCTCGACCATCAGAACCTGAGTTACGGGATCAATTTCAAAAGGGATACTTTCGCGCTGCAGAATTTCCACAATATCCTGAGCGTTGTGATCCTGCATACGGTGAATAAGAGGCTTGTAGGTCGGCTCCTGCGACCAGATCATGATGGCAATGCCGATGGCAATGACCAGAGCAACTCCACCGATCGCCATGACCTGACGGGTAACGGGAAGACTGTTAAAGCCAGCCAGAAGAGGATGACCAGCGATATTCTCTGCGGCCGACTCCTGAGGTGGAGCCATGGCAGTGGAAGCGCTGCTCTGCGAGTCGTCAGCACCAGCGCCAGCTGCTGCCTGTGCAGGTACGTTTTCCATAGTTCAGTCCATCACACCGGCATGTTCATAATATCTTTATAAGCTTCAACGAGCTTATTGCGCACCTGTGTCATCGCCTGAAAAGAGACACTGGATTTCTGCAGGGCAATCATGACTTCGGGCAGGTCGATAGAAGCATCTCCCTGCTCAAAGCGGGTCGCCAAATCGGCAGCGACCTTCTGGTTTTCATTCACGTTATCAATGGCATTTTTAAACATCGTCTGAAAATCAGGAACTGTGTTGTCTCCTGAGACTTCAGACGTTGCCATGCTGCTGATACGCTGGGCTTCCTGAGAGATTCGCGCAGTAGCGTCCATTTCCTGAGCGGGACGAACATTCTGGGTTGCCTGCTCATGCTGGCTGCGCAGCTGGGTTTTCACCTGGCGCATCTGCATAAGAACGGAACTCACATCGACTCGATCAACCATACCACTACCCTCTTACTCACCTGTGTGCCGAATTTCTTTATCGTTTTTTTGACGCTATTTTATTGAAATTCAGAGCTTTTATTTGACGTTGCAAAGGGCTTGCCAGATTTCCTCAGGAAACGGCTAAAACCATAGACTCAACATCCACGCCTTCATCCCTCAGGCGTGCCACTTTGTAGCGGAGAGTGCGGGGGCTGATGCCAAGGCGCTCAGCAGCTTCTTTTCTGCTGGGTTCTTCCCGCAGCGCTTTAACAATCAATTCAACCTCACGGGTACGGAGATCCGAGCCCAACTCGCCTTCATCCAGTACAGGCGACATATTTATGACGGGATTCGAAGTATCGGACTGGCGGTTTTTCGGCACTGGAGTCAGCAGAAAATCATTAGCATTCAGTTGCGGGCCAGTCTGCAGGATCAGAGCGCGCTGCACTGTGTTGTCCAGTTCGCGTACGTTACCCGGCCAGCTGTGTGCCAGCAGCTTCTGCTCGGCATCCGACATAATTGCGGGCGCCGGGCGTTTCATTTTTGCTGCGTGGTGCGTCAGCAGGCGACGCGCAAGAGGTAAGATGTCATCACGGCGATCCCGCAGAGGTAACCACTGCAATGGGAATACCGTCAGGCGGTAATAGAGGTCTTCCCGGAATTTCCCCTCCGCCACATAATCTGCCAGCTCGCGGTTAGTTGTGGCGATAATTCGTACATCGAGATCGAGCACTTTTTTTCCGCCCAGACGTTCAACCTGACGCTCCTGCAGAACACGAAGCAGTTTTGCCTGCAGACCAAGATCCATTTCAGTGATTTCATCGAGCAGAATCGTGCCCCCTTCTGCCTGTTCGAACTTACCGGGCATCGCGTTGTAGGCCCCGGTGAATGCACCTTTCTCGTAACCAAAGAGCATGGCTTCCAGCATATTCTCCGGAATCGCAGCACAGTTGAGCGCGATAAAAGGCCCTTTTTTACGCTGGGAATTCTGATGAATATACCGCGCGAGCACTTCTTTACCCGTACCACTTTCACCACTGATCAGTACGGTAGAGTCTGTCTGAGCGACACGCTGAGCCATCTGAAAAAGTTGCTGCGAAACCTGAGCCTCACACACGGGCTGATCGCCGTCGCTATCACTCTCTGCACCCGTATGAGTGTAGGGTTTCAGTAACTCGTCGAGTTCACGCAGTTCGAAAGGCTTCATCAGATAATCGTTCGCACCGCGCTGCATGGCCTGTACCGCCTGACCAACATCTCCATAGGCCGTCATCAACAGCACTGGCAGCCAGGGGTGTTCGGTCTTGATCTGATCGAGCAGCTCCAGACCATCCATGCCCGGCATATTAATATCGGACAGAACAACATCAATATTGTGGCTACGCACCAGCGCCATCGCTTCAATACCGTTCGGCGCCTCAAGCACGTCATAGCCCTTCAGCATCAGTGTATCTACCACGGCTTCGCGCAGTTTCGGATCGTCTTCCACTACCAGTAAACGCATCATACTTTCCTCCGGAAATCAGCCGCGCGCGAGCGGCAGAATCAGTTCTGCTGACACACCACCGAGTGGGCTGTCAGCCAGGGTAAATTCACCGTGATGCGCACGCACCACCGCCTGAACGACGGCCAGGCCCAGGCCGGTACCGTTCGATTTTGTTGTGTAAAAAGGCTCCATCATCTGAGCTTTCTGTTCTTTTTTCAGGCCAGGGCCGTTATCCATGATGCGCAGCACCATGCGGCCTTCGCTCAGCGCCTCAGCAATGATCCGGATTTCAATCGGATGCTCACCGGACTCCAGCGCGTTGTTCACCAGATTCATCACTGCACTGATCAGGGCGTCTCGATTACACATCAGTGACGCGTCCTGCAGGTGATTTTCAAACTCGCAGTCGGCCCGATACTGTGCCAGGGGAACTTCCATCGCTGCAGCAATACCTTTGAGCAGATCAGACACTGAAACATCGTCATTCAACGGCGCTTCGCCACGGGCGAAAATGAGCATGTCCCGCACCTGGCTCTCGAGATGATGGAGACGCTCCTGTAGTTTTCCGGCAAACCGGACGCGGTGATTTTCAGCGAGATCAGGTGATGCCAGATGGCCGGCATACAATGTCGCGGCAGCCAGAGGTGTACGGATCTGATGAGCCAGTGAGGCAACCATTTTCCCCATCGCCGACAGCCTTTCATGCTGCGCCAGCTGGGACTGCAGCGCCCGGGTTTCGGTCATGTCAGTCAACAGAATCAACTGGCCGCGCTCATTCATCATGGCGGCCGTACGCAGGCTCACCCGGCGACCATCAACGAGCGAAATTTCATGGCCATCATCGCGGCGCGGTTTAAAACACACGCGAATCAGATCGCGCCAGCGGCTGCCTGTCAGGCTCTGCGCCCCCGATGCCTTAAGAAGAAGATCATCGGCCGCCGGATTGCTTTGTACGACCACCCCGAATTCATCAATAAGAAGCACGCCAGCAGGAAGCATCTGCAGCAGACTTTCCAGCCGGTCAGCAAGACGTTCTTTCTCCGCCAGCTCGTGCATCCGCTGGGCGGACACCGTCGCCAGCTCACCGCTCAGCTGCTCAACCTTATTTTCGAGAAACGCGTAAGAATCGGTCAGCTGCTGGGACATCTCATTGAACAGAGAGAACGCGCGTTTAAGCTCGACCGGGTCCAGAGACTGGCCCGGTAACTCCGGACTCAAAGCAGCAATCGCCATAAATACCTCACCATTTCGCCATAAAAGTGGCGGAAAAATGTCATTTATAGGTATTTGGCAATTAGCGTGCCAGAGAGGAAAAAGACGTTATGCGAGGATAGAAAAGGAGGAAAAAAGGACAGGCTTACGCCATGTCCTTTTCTTTACGGGCAAGGTTGTACTTGCGCATTTTTTCGACCAGCGTCGTCCGCCGGATATTCAGTTTTTCAGCGGCGCGGGCGACGACACCGTTAGCGTCGTCCAGAGCCTGCTGAATCAGAGAGCACTCGAGATCCTGAAGGTACTCACGCAGATCCAGACCGTTCACAGGAAGCAGTGCAGGGCTATCCACTCCGGCCAGGCCGTCACTCTGAGTCACATCCGCAACCACCGGTGGTGTGTACTGTTCATCGCCCTCGTCAACATGACGGAATTTCTTAGGCAGTTCGTTGACGCCAATCACTCCGTAAGGGTGAAGAATGGCAAGTCGCTCAACCAGGTTTGCCAGCTCGCGGACGTTGCCATGCCATTCGTGACGGCAGAGCGACATAATGGCCGCTGAATTAAACCGGATAGAACCACGCTTTTCGTTCTCGAGGCGGGAAATCAACTCATTGAGGAGTAATGGCAGATCTTCTACCCGCTCGCGCAGGGACGGCATATCGATGGGGAAGACATTAAGGCGATAGTAAAGATCTTCGCGGAACGTGCCCTCTTCGATCATTTTTTCGAGGTTTTTGTGAGTCGCGGCGATCACACGAACGTTCGCATTCAGCGTTTTATTCGACCCAACCCGCTCGAACGTGTGCTCCTGCAGAACACGCAGAATCTTAACCTGCATGTTCAACGGCATATCACCGATTTCATCCAGGAACAGAGTCCCTCCTTCCGCAAGCTCAAAGCGACCTGGGCGGCTGTTGATTGCCCCCGTAAAAGCGCCCTTCTCGTGACCGAACAACTCACTCTCAAGCAGTTCAGCAGGAATAGCGCCACAGTTTACGGGAACAAAGGGTTTGTTACGGCGATGGGAATGATAATGAAGATTACGGGCAACCACTTCTTTGCCGGTGCCGCTTTCCCCCTGGATCATGACGCTGACGTCTTTGTCTGCCACCTGCATGATCAGTTCGCGGACATGTTGAATCTGGCGACTGGTTCCCACCAGGCTGCGGAACAGCTGCACTTCACGGCGCTCACCGCGGCTACGGTTGTGCGTGTACTGCTCGCGATAAATCTGACAACGGTGGAGGCTGTCCAGAAGCTTGTTGTAGCTCGGCGGCATGGCCAGAGATGCAAGAACACCGCGACGCAGATTCTCAGTCAGCTGCTCTGGCAGGTTGTCGCTTCCGGCGTAGAGAACCGGCAGCCCTTTGTCCCACTCAAAAAGTCCTTCGAGCAGGCTATCAATCGGTTGACCTTCGCTGTCACCCAGAATGACCGCACTGACTTCAGTACTGTCTTCGACGCTGGCATCAGCCTTTTTACGCCAGTCGCCCGCTCCGGCGACAATAACTTCTTCCCCGAGGAAGTCGAGAATTACCTTGAGATCATGGCGGCGCTGCTCGTTGTCATCGATCAGCAGTATTTTAATCTCTCTCCACATGGCGTTTGCCTTTCCTTTCTGTACGACGGGGCCTTTTTCACCCGTCCGTCATTGAATTGACTTCCCGTATTTCAGTTAAGTAGTAAATTCCGACAAAGTCAAACTTCTGACGTTAAATCTTTTCAATCGGGCCGAATTAGAATAATCGCCCGGAAACTGGCACATGAAATATCGATTTATGTCGTTAAAAACCAATAAAAAAGCCCCTCACAGGGAGGGGCAAGAGAAAAGGAACAGCACAGAAACTTGATAATAATCAGGCAGATACAGAGCCTGTCAGGCGTTGACCATCGCTTCCGGCGGAGTCCGGGCGCTGACCATGAATACTTTGCAGGTACTCCTGACGGATACCATCCCATCCGGTTTTAATTTCGAGCATTAACCCCATCACCTCATCGATCATGTCGGTATCGTTATGGCTGCTCGCTTCGATGATGCGCCGGATCATATAGTCGTATAGGCGATCCAGATTACCCGCCAGATCCCCTCCCTGATTATGATCAAGGCTGGACTGAAGAGTCTGAATAATTTCGTTCACTCGTCCGAGAAGACGGGCTTTTTCTTCCATATCTTTGCGCTGAATAGCGCCTTTCGCCTGAGCCATTCGGGTCAGGGCTGCTTCCATCAGCAGCTGAATCAAACGATGTGGATCTGCATCCAGCACTTCAGAAGTCACGTTCACTTTCTGATATTGCGACGCTCCGGATTGATACATAGTCGGTCTCCTGACTGAATCGCTTACGCCGGAAAGAATCTCCGACACTACTCTCTTTGACGGCTCAGAACCGGAATTCTTTAGTAAATTTTTGTTTCAGGCGGCAAGAATTTGCCCGGCAACAGGAGGAGACAGGCCGCCGCCTGGGTTGCCGCCCAAGTATTTTCCTATAAAAATCATACAGTTAAAAAATGGCACAATAACTGCTGATACGACCCCACATGCATTCTGTTGAGGGGCCGGCCATGGCTAACCCACTGTCACACCTGCAAACGCAACACGCGCACAGTGCTGATCACAAAGCACTGCTTGAAGCGGCCAGCCGCTGCTACACCGACGCCACGCGCTCCGACGACGTGCGTATGCTGGCGTCTGCTGCTGAGCTGGCGCTGCAAGCGTGGCAACTCAATAACAGCTACCTTCCCGGCATCAACCTGCTTGCCCGGATCGCTCTGCATCGCGGCCTGCTGGACGAAGCCAGAGACTGGGTAAATTCTGGTCTTGCTCTTAAAGCAGACAGCACGTCACTGCTCTACAGCGCGGGCCACATCGCTCTGGCAGCCAACGACCTCGACGAAGCAGAAAGCTGTTTCGAACACGCCTGCCGTATCTCACGCGTAAATACTAAGGCGGCTGTATTTCTGGCACACGTACGATTGCTGAAAGGCGATTATGTTGAAGCCTTTCAGCAATACCGCGAGCTGATCAAAACCCGGGCCGACGACCCTCAGGTCCGAAACAAGTTATTTGAGGCCACCAGCTATATCACCGCCGATTTCTATTCTCAGGAACTGGAAGAGGAACTGCTGCGCTGGTTTGAATTTGAAGATGTCGACTACAGTCAGCTGCGGGGCCTGACCACCTCATTGTTGAAGCACAAACTCAGACTGTCAGAAGCTGGTTGTCCTCTTGAGATTGAAACACTCGCGGCCGACCCGTTACTGATCAAAGCGCTCAGCCACTTCTGTTTCGCCGATCCTCTGTTCGAGCGCCTGTTGATGACACTGCGGCAGAGTATTCTGCTGTCGAGCAGCCGTCAGCTGGCCATCAGCAGTCATTTTCTTCCTCTGGTCGTGGCGATCGCGCATCAGTGCGAGCTGAATGATGCGGTCTGGTATATCAGCCCGCACGAGCAGAGCCTGACAGAACAGCTGACGGCGCTGGCCGGAAGAATTCTGACCATTGATAACCTGCATAGCGATGACGTCACCGGTCTGTTGCTGCTGATCATGATGTACCAGCCGCTAAGCACCACCCCACTGTTCAGCCGGATTGCCGGTGCAGAATGGGCATGGCCAGAGCATCTGACCGCACTGATGAACCGAGCGATCCGACAACCGCAGGTTCTGCTTCAGCTTGCCCGCGAAATTCCGGATCTTGGACTCAGCGCCAGCTCCACATCAGCCCGGGTGCGTGCTCAGTATGAAACTCATCCGTACCCGAGCTGGAACAGCCTGGGATACAACCAACCGGCAGACTATTATGCGTCGCTGCAGGCACTTTTCCCGTCTCAACTGAACGACCTGGCGTCGGGCAGTCATGGGATCAACGTGCTTGTCGCCGGATGCGGAACAGGCCGCCATGCTCTGCGCCTTGCACGCTACTTCCACAAACTGAATGTCACCGCGATGGATCTCAGCTCAGCCTCGCTGGCGTACGCACAGATGAAAGCGGAAGAATATCGTCTTAACGTAGACTTCGTTCAGGGTGACATTCTCGTTTCAGAACGACTGGGACAGGATTTTGACGTCATTGAGTGCTCTGGTGTGCTTCACCACATGAAGAGCCCGGAAGCTGGCCTGAAAGCCCTTGTAGCACGCCTGCGCAACGGAGGGCTGATGAAGATTGCACTCTATAGTCGTCAGGCTCGAACATTGGTTACCGAGCTACGTAAAGAACTTGCCGGTGACATACCAGAATCCGAAAGTGACATCCGTCGGGTACGTGAAGCTCTGCTACAACAGAACAGCGACGACTGGGCCGGAATATTTCAGTCACCGGATTTCTATAATCTCAGTGCCTGCCGCGATCTCCTGTTTCACGCACAGGAACATGTGTTTGATCTTCAGGAAATCCGGCGCATGATCGAGCATTGTGGACTCGATTGGGTGGGTATCGTCCCTCCGGCGGGTGCGCGTACACTCGCCAGAAACGAACTGAAACTCGCGCCGGAAAACCTCACACTGAATGACTGGCACACGCTGGAGCAACTGCACCCTGCGTTGTTCTCCGGCATGTATCAGTTTTATGTGCGGAAACCGCAGTGAGTTAAATCTGCCAGTTAACTGGCGCCTCTCCGCGGCTGATTAAATAATCATTAATCGTAGAAAACTGGCGGTTACCAAAAAACCCTCGATGTGCCGACAGTGGCGACGGGTGCACAGATTCCAGAACCAGATGCTTTGTGCGGTCAATGACCGCACCTTTTTTCTGCGCGTAGCTACCCCACAGAACAAACACCAGGCCTTCTCTCTGGACATTCAGTGCGGCAATGGCAGCGTCGGTAAATTGTTCCCACCCTTTCTTCTGATGAGATCCGGCCTTCGCCTGCTCAACCGTTAACGTCGCATTTAACAACAGCACACCCTGATCAGCCCACGGTGTTAAATCACCCGAACCGCTCATGGTTAATCCGAGATCCTGCTGAATTTCTTTAAAAATATTCACCAGCGACGGAGGCACTTTCACACTCTGAGGCACAGAGAAACTCAACCCCATTGCCTGACCCGGACCGTGGTAAGGGTCCTGCCCGATAATCACCACCCGCACCTGATCGAAAGGCGTATGATTAAAGGCATTAAAAATCAGAGGGCCTGGAGGGTATATCGTTTTACCGGCGGATTTTTCGGCCTGCAGAAATTCTTTTAAATTCTGCATGTAAGGTTGGTCGAATTCAGAACCAATCATGGCCTGCCAGGAGGGATGGAGTTCACCGGGTTTGGTCATGAGCTGTCCTTGAAAATGTTGTTCAGCGCCTGGATCCCCGCCTTCGCGGGGATGACAGATAAGTAGCGCGATACAGGTAACTACTTACGCCCTGAGGCGTCAGCGAGCGTCGCCTGAAAACCTACCTGGGAGCGTCACCGAAGAAGGCAGAACAAGGCGCAGCTAGCTTCGGTAGCGGAGCGTACTTTAGTACGTGAGCATTCCGGAGCTAGCTGCAACACAGTTCTGGCGATGCAGGTAGCTACTTACGCCAATGGTTTCATATGCGGGAAAAGAATCACATCTTTGATGGTATGCGAATCGGTAAACAACATCACCAGACGGTCGATACCAATCCCCTCACCCGCTGTCGGTGGCAGGCCGTATTCCAGCGCACGAACGTAGTCTGCATCGTAGTGCATCGCTTCGTCATCACCGGCGTCTTTCTCTTCAACCTGTTTACGGAAACGTGCCGCCTGATCTTCAGCGTCGTTAAGTTCCGAGAAGCCGTTTGCCAGTTCACGGCCACCGACGAAGAATTCGAAACGGTCGGTCACGAATGGGTTGTCATCGTTACGACGCGCCAGTGGTGATACTTCCCATGGATATTCGGTAATAAAGGTTGGCTGATCCAGTTTCTCTTCGGCAGTCGCTTCAAAGATTTCACAAATCAGCTTACCTGGCCCCCAACCGGCTTCTTTCGGGCCAAGGTGAATGCCTACCTGTTGGGCGTATTTTTTCAGCGTTTCAATATTATTTTCTGCGTCGTTCAGTACCGCCAGATCCATATCCGGGTTGTACTGCTTAATCGCATCAACCATAGTGATACGCTGGAATGGCTGAGCAAAATCGTATTCCGACTCGCCGTATTTAATCGTCGTGTTACCGATGACGGTCTCAGCGATAAAACGCAGCATGCCTTCTGTGAGATCCATCATGTCACGGTAATCAGCATACGCCTGATAGAACTCAATCATAGTGAATTCAGGGTTGTGACGCGTACTCAGACCTTCGTTACGGAAGTTACGGTTAATCTCGAACACACGTTCGAAGCCACCGACCACCAGACGCTTCAGATACAGCTCAGGCGCAATACGCAGGAACATATCGATATCCAGCGCGTTGTGGTGAGTCTCAAACGGCTTCGCACTTGCACCACCCGGGATGGTCTGAAGCATGGGCGTTTCTACTTCCATAAAGCCGCGCTGCGACAGGTAGAAACGGATGCCTTCGATAATTTTTGAACGCAGCAGAAAGGTTTTGCGCGTTTCTTCGTTGATGATCAGATCTACGTAACGCTGACGGTATTTCAGCTCCTGATCGGCCAGACCGTGGAATTTGTCTGGCAGCGGACGCAGAGACTTTGTCAGAATCTGGAAATCGCTCAGTTCCGCAACATCAACGTACAGTTCGCCTTTGCCTGAAAGGTGCAGAACACCCGTCGCACAGACGATGTCACCGACATCCAGCGCCTGCCAGGCTTCGCTTTCTTTCTGCAGTGGCTTAGCCATATATACCTGCAGCGAACCGGTCGCATCCTGAAGGCCGATAAACGGACCACCACGACGCATCACGCGACCCGCTACGGCAACGCGATTGCCTTCTTCGACCAGAGTCTCTTTGCTCTTCTCACCGTGCTGCTTTTTCAGGTCACCGGCCAGATTTTCGCGGCGGAAATCATTCGGGTGGCCATTGGATTTACTGCCTTCACGGAGTTTGTCGAGTTTTGCACGACGCTCAGCGATGAGTTTGTTTTCTTCCTGAGCGGTTTGGTTCTGGTCGGTCATTCTGCACCCATTCGTGTCTGGGAAAATTAAATTCTGTGTAGTCCGGTGAGCCTCGCCCACCACTTTGTGCGCTGAGGGCGAATTCTGCGAAGGCAGAGCAAGGCGGTGGTCGGTTGAGGGAGCGGAGTGTACAAGTAGTACATGAGCATCCCGAAACCGGCCACCAACACAGCTCTACCGAGCAGAAACGGCCTCAGAGGCCTTTTTTCAGGCTCGCTTCGATGAATTGATCCAAATCCCCATCGAGAACGGCCTGCGTATTACGCGTTTCAACGCCGGTACGAAGGTCTTTAATACGCGCATCGTCAAGCACGTAAGAGCGGATCTGGCTGCCCCAGCCGATATCGGCTTTGCTGTCTTCCAGCGCCTGAGACTCGGCATTACGCTTCTGCAGTTCCAGCTCATAGAGCTTGGCCTTCATCTGCTTCATCGCCTGGTCTTTGTTCTTGTGCTGGGAACGGTCGTTCTGGCACTGAGTCACGGTGTTCGTCGGCAAGTGGGTAATACGTACCGCAGATTCGGTCCGGTTTACGTGCTGACCACCAGCACCTGAGGCGCGGTAGACGTCGATACGCAGGTCAGCCGGGTTGATCTCGATTTCGATATTGTCATCGACTTCAGGAGATACGAACACAGACGAGAACGAGGTGTGACGACGGTTGCCGGAGTCGAACGGGCTCTTACGCACCAGACGGTGTACGCCGGTTTCAGTCCGCAGCCAGCCATAGGCATATTCGCCCTGAACGTGAATCGTGGCACCTTTGATGCCGGCGACTTCACCTTCGGAGACTTCCATCAGCTCGCCTTTGAATCCATGGGCTTCGATCCAGCGCAGATACATACGCAGAAGCATGTTGGCCCAGTCCTGTGCTTCGGTACCACCGGAGCCCGCCTGAATTTCAACGTAGCAGTTGTTTTCATCCATTTCGCCAGAGAACATGCGACGGAACTCAAGGACTTCAAGCTCACTCTGAAGGTTGTTCAGTTCGCTTTTCACGTCTTCTACGGCGTCTTCGTCGTTTTCTTCAACGGCCATATCCAGCAGGTCACGGGCATCTCCCAGACCGCCGTCAAGGTTGTTGATGGTCTTGACCACAATCTCAAGCGCTGAACGTTCGCGGCCCAGTTCCTGAGCGCGATCCGGGTTATCCCAGACATCGCCCTGTGCAAGTTCGTGCTCTACTTCTTCGAGACGCTCAACTTTGTTGGCGTAGTCAAAGATACCCCCTAAGCACGTCGGTGCGCGCCTGAAGGTCTTTAATCTGTTCGACGATTGGATTGATTTCCAAGGTGGGTACCCCTGTCGCTGTCTTACGGATGAAAATGACGCGGCATTTTACAGTAAAGACGCAGGGGTTTCATCCGTGACAACCCAGAGAGGAGGAGTCACACGCGGTGATCAGTCTTTATTCGTGCCATTCAGGGCTTCAAACTGCGCTTTCACATAGTCCAGCGTCGTGTTGAGCGTCTGGATAAGCGCGTCGTTATACAGAAACTGAGATTTCAGGCGGGCTTCCTGGGCAGAGATACGGGCCTCAAGCTTGTCCCGGTCTTCGCCGACGGTATCCAGGTCGTCATCCAGCGCGGACAACTTGTTGGCGATGGTGCCCCCCGAGTTACTGAGGTAGTTGTCCAGCAGGGATTTCAGCTGGTCACCAAAGCCCGAAATATAGGTGACGCTTCCACGGTTACCAATCGTGCCGCCTGTGACTTTCAGTCGTAGACCAGAAGCGTCGTCAATCTCACCACTCTGGTCTTTACCGGTCTCACCGTCACCGGCGCCGGTGACAAAACCAAACAGCGTCGCGGCACCCGCCGACACATCTTTAATCTGCACAGAGGACTCTGCGCCGGTCGTGTTCGAAATAATACCGAACTTGTTATAGGCAAAAGAGCTGGTGTCTGAGGTGTATTCAACCTTCACCGTTTTGCCTTCCGCTTTAAGCTCTGCCGTATTGTTGATCGCTACCTGGAGTGCACTCGCAAGAGCACTGCCGCTGATGTAGGTTGCAGGAAAGTTCAGCGCAACCTCTGCTTCAATGCCATCGACGGCAATTCTGAAAGTGCTGTTGCTCGCATCCAGAACGACCGGGCTGTCAAAGCCTGCCGATTCGGCTCCGATATAGTAGCCAGGGGTTGCTTTGACATTACCATCCACTGCTCGCAGGAACTGGCCGGAACCCGTGGCTTCAACGCCGTTGATCTTACCCGCAACGTCTTTACCCGTTGGGATTTCCTGTGAGTAATTACTCACATCCTGAAGCCCCAGGAAGGCAATAGCATCGGCATCCAGCTCGGTGAATCCGATCGACGTGCCTTCGCCACCAATCTGCACACTGAAAGATCCCAGGTTCTTCTCTGCGTCGTACTCGTATGCCACCAGCGGATCCAGGTCATAACCAAAGGTACGCGCTGATGACATCCCAAAGCCATCGTATCCGTTAGTGACGGTTTCAGCCGACAGGCCCAGAGCAGAAGCTGCGGTACCGCCAAGATTACTGACCTGAACGGACGCGGATGAACCATAAGTGGCCGCGGTTTTAACACCGTTTTTCGCTACGGTCTCAAAGTAAAGCTGGCCGCTTCCATCCACTGCCGCTTTAACATCGCCCGCTGAGTATTCACCACTGTCGACCAGCGCGGTATCCAGCGCGCGCTGAATCACAGTCAGGTTTGACTGCTCATCATTACTGCCGGTAGTACCATCGCCGTTCACATCAACATTAATATTGATACCGTCGACGGTAAGCGTGAAGGTTGCATTCTGGGAAGCGGCAGAAAAATCATACCCCGTCGTGATATCAGCAAAACTGCTGGTGTAAGCACCACGTCCATCCTGTACGACTTCAATAAATTCGTTGTGCCCGGTGGCAACTGACGAGAGCTTCAGGCCAGTGCCATCCAGACTTGCCGTAACAACACCAGCACCATATGCGGTATCCAGAGCGGCCTGAATATCGACGATGTTATCGCCCGAATCGGAATTGACGATAATTTCCTGCTCGTTGCCCGAGACATTCAGCGTGAAGCCACCATTGGTGGTCGTAAAATCGATATTTGTGCTGATATCCCGGCTGCCCGCACTGGTTTCAGCACCCCGGACCACACCGGTGAAATTAGGATCTGTGCTCAGTGTCGCAGCCAGCTGCGTCTGAATTTCCGTCGCCAGATCGGCGCCAGTCAGATACGTGCCCGCAGAGACGGAAACAAACCCGTCGGTCTCTACACCATCGACCTGAACTTTAAAATTAACCGCCGACGGGAATGTCAGCCCCGGATCTTTGCCGTTCGTCTTCGCGCCCTGAGTCGCATCCAGCCCCAGCAGGGTATCCGTCACAGAAGCTCCGGTTGAAGCAATCTCGATAGAGCGGGCTGCGCCGACGGCGGAGGTCTCAAACTGCAGATAACCATTATCGTTGAAACTGGCAATGACAGAACCAGAGAGCGAGGTCGCGTCAATCGCGCTCTGGATGGCCTGCAGGGTATCGAGCCTGTCGCCAAAGGTACCATCGCCGTTCAGGTCCTGGCCCTGGGCATTCTGGGAAACAGTGACCAGTACAGGGCCCGCACCGTCAACGTCCAGCTCAAATGTCGCATTGTTTGCCTGAAAATTGATGCCTGTTTCTGCATCCACAGGGCGACTGCCTACGTCCGTTTTTGCCCCCTTGCCACTGAACGCATCCGCGTTCAGTGTCGTCAGTGACACGCCTTCGTACGTGCCTGCCCCAAGAGGACTGAAACCAAGCGTGTTGGCCGTATTGCCGGCAACAGACTTGATATAAACCTGAGATTCCGCCCCATATTTATTGGAAGTAATACTGAAGTTACGGTCGGCTGAACTGTAATCAACGGATACCGAGTGGCCGAACTGAACCAACGTATCATCACTGTTGATCTGCAGCGCCAGCTCTTTAGCCAGCGCGTCGCCCGTCGCGTAATCACCGTGAGTCAGACTCACGGTAGCGTCCTTGCCATTCACATTGATGGTAAAACTGTCGTTACTGGCATCAATCTGTACCGGCGAGGCGAAATCTAACAGGGCCAGCGAGGCGGACGTATATTTCGCCTGTGTGGCCATCTGGGTAATTTCAATGTCGTAGGTGCCCGCCTTCGTATTAATGGAATCATTCACATAGGTAATCTGGCTATCAGTCGTCACACCTGACTTAGCCAGAATACCGACGATAGACGAACGTTCCTGCGCGACAGCCGAGGTAAAAACAGACGAATCAAACTCCAACAGGAAATCGTTGTTACGGTCAGTGTTGACGCCCAGCTCAGTCAAAGAACGGAATTTTCCGCTCAGCCCCGCAATAGGCTGAGAAATCAGTGAACGGATCTGTCCCTGAATTGTGCGCATGGTTGAATCACCCAGCAGTAACCCCGCCTGCTGCTGATCTGCATCGTAACCGGACAGATCATCGACGAACTGCTTGAGTTCATTGTAGGAATCAACAAACTTCTGAATGTTCTCAACCAGGGTGTCGGTGTCTGCACTGACATTCACAGTCACCTGAGTACCAACGTCCGCACTCTGAAGATTAATCGTGACCCCCTTAATCACCTCTGCCACTGCATTGGAGGTACGGGTAATCGTGAGACCATTGACCTGCAGCTGTGCATCTTCACCTTTACTGGTCTGCTCAAGGTTGCCGGTACCGTTCTGGGATTCGTTGTAAGCCAGTGCAGAAAGACCTGTCGTCAACAGGTTGCCGCTATCATCTGTCGCCTCGATCCGCATGGCATTCTTAGCACCGGTATCACTGGAGGTCATCAGAAGACGGTAGCCGCTGCCATCATTAATAATGGTTGCAGTCACACCCATATCGGCGGTATTGATCGCATCGCGGATGCCGCTGAGGGTACGGTTGGAGTCGTCGATAGTAATCGTTTTGGTCTGACGTTCGGTATTAACATCCTGCCCTGAAATATTTCCGGACCCGTCGTACGTGTTAGTCCCGAAGCTGAAGGTGAGCTTGCCTGTTCCAATGATCTCGTCAAAGCTCGCGAAGGTCCCTGTCGCCAGTGAGTGCGATTTCGCTGTATTCAGCACTTCAACGTTGTAGCTGCCCGGATCGGCTGTAGACGATGTCGTGACTGTCAGAATGTCTTCGTTCGAAGAGGTGGCCTTCGTTGCTCCTGCGGCGCTCGGGCTGGCCAGCGTGTTGACTGCCGACTGCATCGTCGACATCAGAGATTTGATTTCACCATAAGCGGTGATTTTGGCTTCAATCAGTTCCTGGCGGTTATCCAGACGTAGCTCACTCACCTCTTTCTCAGCGGTGATGATCTTATCGACCAGATCTGTAGTCAGAACCCCCGAACCCAGTCCGAGTGACTCAATCGACGCCATAACAACCTCTTGCTGTAACCTACAGCCATAAAAAAACCCACATAGCCTTTATCGGCCAATGCGGGTTTCTTTAAAGGTTAGTTTACTTAACCGTTACACTTGCGCACTGAACAACAAAGATGGCTCTTCATCATTCAATTTCTGCGCCAGCTCCAGTGCCAGTTCACTAGGAATCTGACGGATAAGTTCCGCGGATGCCTTGTCGTACACACTGATCACCGTCTTTCCGCTGGCTTCATCCAGTTGAAAATCAAGAGTACGCTCGGTCTGCTGAACATATTCGTTGATTCTGGATACCGCTTCGCGGACTTTTTCCGGATTAACTTCTGCCTGGGTTTCGGTCAACTGCGGCAATTCCTTGCCGCTGAAAGTACTGACATTGACCTGGGCAGACTGACCCCGGGTGACGCTGACAGACGAAGGCGCCGCTGTGGCTTTCTCCATCACGTTAGTTCTCAGCTCGTTCATAATTCACCTCTATGGTATCTGAGTCAGCAATGGTGGGCCGTTAAGGCCCACCTTACCCTTTATCTTATCCCAGCAGAGACAGTACCTGCTGACCTGCAGCGTTGGCCTGGGCCAGTACCGAGATACCTGCCTGCTGCAGTACCTGAGTACGTGACAGCTCTGCCGTTTCAGCCGCGAAGTCCGCATCCTGAATCCGTGAGTTCGCAGCATTCAGGTTCTCAGAGGTCACCTGCAGGTTGCTCACTGTAGATTCCAGACGGTTCTGAATCGCACCAAGGTCAGCTCGCTGGCTCGCCACCTGACCGATCGCGTTATCGATCGCAGTGATAGCAGCCTGTGCACCTTCGAAGGTTGAGATGTCGATATCAGCCAGGAACTGACCATCTTCACCGCCACCGTAGGTACCTGTCGCCAGACCGATAGCATCCAGTTCAGAGTTACCGTTCGCACCACCTTCCAGAGTGAACTCTTTCGCAGAAGACAGTGAGATTGAACCGTAAGTAGTCTCGTAAGCCGCAGCTTCCGCTGACGTACCGCCACCAGCAACAGAACCTTCACCGAAGGTTGCTTCACCGATACCTTCGACTTCCGCATCCAGACCCAGGACAGCACCGATAGAAGCGCTGGAGCCAGACTTGTCGTCGATTGCGATAGAGACGTTACGACCATCTGCTGCAGTCAGCGTCAGAGACACACCGTTATCTTCCGCAACGACACCAGTCTTACCTGAGTTCTGATTGATCAGATTCAGAGCATCAGCGCGTGCACGGTCAGCATCCAGGTTGCCGCCACCGTCGCTCTGCAGAGTGACTGTACCAACCTCTACACCGTTGATGTAGATACCAGCCTGATCACCCTCTTCAAACTGAGTCAGGTCAACGTTAGTACCGTCGCCACCGACAACCTCAGTTGCGTTAACAGAGGCAGACACACCAGTTTCATCAGCCACTTTGTTGATTGCCGCAGCAATCGCGATAGCAGACTGCGATTTCTCAGAAGACAGGATCTTAGAGCCATCGGAAGACACAGTGGCTGAAGCCGTATCTGCGTTCACATCAGCACCACCGATGGTTACGCCGTTAATCAGCAGGTCACCGTCTTCCAGACCATTCACACCTGTGTAGTCTTCAGAAGCACTCTTACCAGCGAACAGTTCGCCACCGGTTGTAGGATCAGACAGAGTCACATTCACGTCTTTGCCATCGTCAGAGTAGAACTTGAGTTCACCCGACAGGTTCAGAGCGTTTTCACCGATCTCGGTAGTACCGCCTTCAGAGACAGTGATGGTCTGACCACTGGCGTTCTCAGTTTCCAAGCTTACAGTGTTTGCACTGTAGTTACGGATGGTCAGAGAGACTTCGCCGCTATCTGCATCGTAAGTCGCAGACACGTCCATATTGGCTGTCGAGAAATCAGTACCGTTGATGTCATCAGCCAGGCCCTGCAGGGTGAAGTTACCTGCACTGTCTGGGGTGACCGTCACGTCGATATCCGTGCCGCCTGCAGAGAAGCGCAGCTGTTCACCAGACTCAAGATTGGAGTCTGTAATTGTCAGGTTAATTTCTTCGTAAGCGCTGACACCACTCACACCGTCGATGGCGCTTGCCAGCTCAGCAACCGTAGAGCCTGCCTGCAGAGGTGCAGAAGGTGATACATCAACACCGCCAACACTCACAGAAAGGTTGGTTTCTGCAGTTGTCGTCAGAACATCACCCGCAGAGGAGCTCGCTGTTACAGAGCCAGGAGCTGCCAGAAGTTCCGTGCCTGCGTCAGTCAGAGTGACATTAACCGCTTCACCTGTAGCGGAGGTTGAAGCGAAGCCCAGTTCACCCGTCAGGATGGTCGCATTCGCACCGGTAGAAATAGTGGTACCGTCGATAGTCACAGCACCCGCAGTCGTACGATCTGCAGTCAGCTGAGTGTTGGTCTCATTGCGGAAGGTAAAGGTTACATCACCACCGGTGCCATCCAACTCTGCATTCAGGAAGCCAGTTGCCCCCAGGTCTGCCGTGAAGTTACCGGCATTCAGCTGGTCGACAACGTTTTCAGCGCGGAGAATCGCAGTAGAACCAGAGACGTTGATGGTCACACCACCGATATCGAACGAGTCACCGGCATCCAGACCAGACAGGGTCATAGTGCCCTGCTCATAGAAATTAACATCGATACCCGCGGTTGTTGCGGCTGTTTCAGCAGCATCGGCGTAGGCAGCAATGTCCTGGTCACCCGCGTTGGAGTAGGTAACCGCAGTAGTACCCTGAACAATCGTCAGTGATGCACCACTATCGGTAATCTGTGCTGCAGTTGCAGTGGTTGTCACAGTGGTAGTCACAGAACCACCCGCTTGCGAGATAAAAGTACCACCTGAATCTGCACGCTCCAGTGTATTCGACAGCGAGCCGCCACCAACCGTTGACGCTTTCGTATCATCAGACACTTTAGAAGATACAGACACCGCTTTTGCACGATCGTAGGTGCCAGCAGTGAGACCGGCGTTGGCCAGATCACCACGGCCAGTACCGTTACCGCCAGAAATCTCGATGGTTTTCTGATCGCCATCTGCAATCAGAGTGTAACCACCTTCGTAGGTGTTGCTGTAAGTCGTACCTGACTGCAGAGTCGCACCACCTGCCAGGCCAGTCGCCGCAGCGAAGGTGTCCTGGTCAAGACCAGTCAGCTCAGTAGTGTCAAACGTCAGGGTGATGTTACGGCCGTCTTCAGCAACCAGGTTAACGCCGGTAGAACCGTTTTCGGTATCGACTGCGCGTACGCCTGTCTGTTCAGAAACCGCATTGATCGCCTGAGTGATCGCAGCACGGGACTGTGCGGTATCAGTGGTGGTTGAGAAAGAGATATCAACGCCGTTCAGGGTGAAGGTACCTGAACCTGCAGTACCGCTCATTTCGCTACCGCCAGCAACGTTCTCATTTACCTGCGCGGTTACGCCAGTTTCGTCGCTGTAACGGTTGATCGCTGCTGCTTTAGAAATCGCAGATGCAGCGTTGTTAGATACTGAAGAGGTGTCGTCTTCTGCACGGGATGCAGCGATTGCTGTACCGTTGATAACCAGGTCACCATTCTCCAGAGCGTTGTCAGTACCACGCGCTGAAAGACCAGATTGAGAAGAAGAACCCAGCTTGTCAGCGGTCAGTTCACCGATGGAGATATCTACTGTCTGACCAGCGTTCGCACCCACCTGGAACGTTGCCGAGAAAGAACCATCGAGCAGCTTACGACCGTTGAAGTCGGTTTCATCTGCAGTACGTGAGATCTCAGACACCAGCTGATCAACCTCCGCCTGGAGAGCTTCACGGTCGACATCAGAGTTCGTGGCGTTAGCAGACTGAACTGCCAGCTCACGGATACGCTGCAGTGATTCGTTAATAGAACCCAGTGCACCTTCAGCGGTCTGCGCCAGAGCGATACCGTCACCGGCGTTACGTACGGCAACGTTCAGACCTTTAATCTGAGAAGTGAAACGGGTAGAAATCGCCAGACCCGCAGCGTCGTCTTTCGCGCTGTTGATACGGAGACCAGAAGACAGGCGTTGCAGAGCCTGCTGGTTCGAGGACTGGGATTTGTCCAGGTTACGCTGAGCATTCAGCGAGGCAATGTTCGTATTAATAATTTGAGGCATGGTGTTTCTCCTGTACCTACTTCTATTGGAACCGGCATCGCCTTGGACGCTTTTCGGCTCCGCCTGACTTTGTCATAGCCTTTAACGGCCCCTTTCCAGAGTTCTTTAGAAGTTTTTTCCACCGAAACAGCACCCACCTGCGACACTACTTTGACGCTTTATCGTTAGCCCATCTAACTCACTGAAATACATAGAAATTTAATTTTGACGCCCGATACTTCTGGCCTCAGAAAAGTTTGTTACAAATTGTTTTCTGCCGGTTCGCCAGGGCCTTCGTACCGGACTCAGATGGCATGATCTCTGCTACTTTCTCTGTTCAATAAGGAGAAATGGCATGACACACCCGCGAGCCGCCGGAGCAATGGCGCTGAAAGACAAAAATCTGGCGTTTTTTAAAAATAAGCACCCGGCGCTTTATCAGACAGCACTCCAGGAAAACTTCAGCCGCCTGACGCTTAACATCGATGGCGAGAGTGGAAAGGTCGACCTGTGGCTGAACAGGCAAAGTCTGTACAAGGGAGATGCACACGCATTTGCTGAAAAAGAGGTCGCCGCCTACAAACGCAATTTCGGGCCGGGTGAGTCAATTGCTACTATTCTGCCCCCCAGGCCGGGAGCAATAGGGTTCCACCGCTTCTTCTCCAAACGTATGCACGCCCTGACAGATCAGATCCCGGAGGACGCGGATCTGACACAGTATTACTCCATTCCCGATTTCTATCCGATGATTGCGTTTTTCGGTTGCGGGCTTGGCATCCACATCGAGAAGATGATTCAGGAACACCGAATACTCAATGTCATTATCTTCGAACCCGACCCAGAGTATTTCTTTGCCAGCCTGTACGTCACAGACTGGGAAAACCTGTTTAAAGAGTTCGAGCGTAAGGGCAATAAAATAGACATCCTGGTAGCCAGCGGCGGTGTTGCTCCTCCCGAGGTATCATCTCCAGCATTGTGGAATCTGCTGATCAACTACGGACCAAGCTTTCCACTGTGTGCGCTCTTCTATAACCACATCAGTAGCGAGCCTTACAGCCCTATCATCAAACGTATTCAGGGCGATATGCACTTCTTCCTGAACCAGTGGGGATACTACGATGATGAAATTAATCAGCTGAACAACGCACTGCATAACATAGGCGCCGGTGTTCCTCCGATGTCTTATGACCAGATTGATACCAGCCTTCCAGCGGTCATCGTGGGTGGCGGGCCATCATTCGATATGCGGGTGGAAGAAATTAAGCGTCACAGAAGCAAAATGCTGCTGATCTCCTGTGGGACCGCGGTGCACAGCATCATTGCTGCCGGATTAATGCCCGATATTCATGTTGAGATTGAGTCACACATGCTGACTTACGATCATCTGTCGAAGATTGAGGCTGAAGAATTTTTCGAGAACACCCTGCTCGTCGGCGCACTACAACTCCCGCCTCAGGTATTTGGCCTGTTCCGGCATGGATATTATTTCCTGAAAGATTCAACCGCGCTGGGCAATATGTTCGGTAAACCCGAAGAGATCGTTCATCGCGCCACTCCAACCTGTACCAACACAGGTGTCGCTATCGCAACACACCTGAAGCTCGACAGCGTATTTCTGTACGGGATGGACTTCGGGTTCCCCGAAAAGAATCAGCATCACTCGAAGAACAGTATCTACTTCAGCGACAAGATGAGTGACTCGATCAAAGAGGGCGTTAAACGCAACCTCGAAAAGCTGGTTGAGACTGAGTCCGTGCATGGAGATCTGATGTACACATTCCCGATGTACAACACATCACGGATGAGCATAGAGCAGTTGATCAAACACAGGACCATTCATCAGGGTACGAAAAGTTATGCCTGCTCAGAGGGCGCAAAGATCGCTAATACCAACTATCTGACACCAGAAGACGTCGACAGTTTTTTCAGTAAGCGTGACGAGATTACATCCACCGAGTTTCTGAAATCACTGAAAGGGACTGCCTATACGCAAAAGCAGATGCGCGAAAAAATAAAAGAACTGGCAACGTTCCTGACAGAAATCAGCCGCTCACTGACCATCTGTCTGAATTCGTTAAAGTCGACCGAGCCCGAGGATGTCTTCCGGGTCTGCCACACCATTAACATGAATCTGATACAACAGATTTTTCCGAAATACGGGCTGACCGCGTACTTTATCCGTGGCTCAATCTGGCATTACCTGAACGTCGCGTGCGCTCATTCACTGTCGATTGAGAATCAAATAAGCCGTGATCACTTTATAAACGCGTGGAAAGAAAACTTCGGAAGCTTCCTGAAAGATCTGCCAGCACACTTTGACAGCATTACGTCTAAGACATACCCAGATTCTGACGACCCCTGGATTCGCAACGATATCGTCTCGAACGAACATCTATACGCAGAATGATACAGACCTGAGGTCCATGATACCTGCATGTGGCAGAACACATGCAGGTGCCTGTGGCGGCAATGCACAATACACCTTTCTTCCCGCTGCCAGCGCGACCACCATCGCATAGCTGTTCAACCCTACAACGCAATCAGCCTCAGACAGTGCTGACGATAAAGAGCGGGTGCTATCAACGGTAATCTTATAAATTTGATGGTCAGTTAATAAGGTGTACTTATTCTCCGGATCTGACGGGTGAGGACGGATAGTGATATCCCCTACCGCCGCTGAAGAATCTTCAAGACATTGAAGAAAAAATCGGAACGCGGCAAATTCGCCTGCCTCGCCAACACCGACCATCCCCCAGGCATCCCGCACGGGTTCCATAAGAAACAGAATACGTCCGCGATGTGGCGCTGACTTTACTTCTGCTATCTGGCGCTCAAGATATCTGCCTGGCATTCTGCGGATTTCCGCTCCGGGAATTTCTTCTTCGGCGATCCTGGCAGCCTCTGAATCAACAACCCATAGCTCGTCGATCTCCACCGAACCCTCATCACAGAAGTGAAAGCGAGGACGATAATTCACCCAATGGTCCAGCACGGCTACGCATTTTTTACCACAGCGACGAGCAGCAGACATGGCGGATTTCTCGTGGTCGGTTTGCCAGCCTGTTCCGGTCAGCACCCAGCCTGATTCAGATACCGCGTGTTCAACTGAGTAGTTTGTGCCGTCAAAACCAAACTGATGCGCAAGAGTCAGTGCGGGGCCAGCAAGTGCAAAAATAGCCTGATCTGGATCGAGATCCCCGGAACTTAACCAGGAAAAGATCTGATTTGCTGCGCCGGCGTCGTGGGCAACAACCGCAAAACGCCCAGCTGGAATATCTGATGGGCGGGAGTCTGTATCAGCGGAAGGCGGCAAAGTAGTGCATGTCATAGGCTTCCCCATCGACTAACTCCTGCGCAATACGAATACCGTCCGGGACCATTCCGGTCGCCTCCGCCACGCCAAGCATTGCCCTGTTACAGCTAAGAGTGCCCGCTGTCACCTTACGCATTTCAGGAAGAGATAACGCCAGATCAAGCGCAAGCTGCCAGGCACGACGTCCGACACCTGACCCCTTAACGTCGGGGGCACCGACAAGAATCCCCATATCAGCGGTACCATGCCGGTCATTGAAGTGAACTGTCATAGTGCCGACGTGACCGAAAGCTTTGTGTTCAATAGCGAGAAACACCGAAGGGGACGCTTTTACAGAATGGTAAAAAGCCTGACAGCTTTCGTCATCGTGCTGAATAAAGCGCTGATTACTGAAGCGCATCGTCCCGGGATGATTCAGCCACCCTATATACGCCTCAGAAATATCT
Source organism: uncultured Thalassolituus sp. (assembly GCF_950066645.1). Taxonomy (GTDB): domain Bacteria; phylum Pseudomonadota; class Gammaproteobacteria; order Pseudomonadales; family Oceanobacteraceae; genus Thalassolituus. The sequence continues at coordinate 25,669 of NZ_CATMFB010000018.1, forward strand.
TCCGCTCTGAACAAACGGACCGTAACATCCTCTGCAGAAACAGGTAGCGCCGCAATAAACTGATCTTTCATCATACCGCTGCAACCTTGTGTGCCCAGACCTTACGAAATGCCTGAATAATCAAGTCAATATCAGCTTCATTAAGATCATACACACACATCCCGAATCCGAGGTATGTTGAATCATTCATGACCTCTGCGACCGGACATATCCCCTTGTCGTAGCTGACCGATTGACGACTGAATTCTGCACTCCAGGGGAAGCCCGTAGAGCCATATGCCATTTTTTTCTGGTACATAGGCAACAGGTGCAAATTCTGATAACGGGTCGCCAGTTCAACACCTTCTGCCTTTAACGCAGCAGCCAGCTCTTCTTTGGAGCACCCGGTAATCAGTGGATCAACGAGCAGCGGAAATACGTAGTACACATGGGTATTGCCTTCACCCACCACAGGAACCTGCAGGCCTGGCAAGTCACGGATCCCCTCTGCAAGACGTTCGGCCAGGTGTTGTCGTGACGCCACCAGCGCAGGAAGCTTTTTAAGCTGCTCAATGCCAATAGCGCACTCAATTTCACCGAGGCGGAAGTTATATCCCAGCATATTATTCAGAGGCATTTCTTCGCGATCATTCAGCACTGCCTCAGCATGATTGCGTATCAGGCGTACACGCTCAGCGAGTGCATCATCATTGGTGACAACCACCCCACCCTCACCCGTATGGACATGCTTATGGTAATTGAGGCTGTAACCACCAATGTCTCCGAGCGTACCGGCGAACTTACCCTTATACAGAGCCGCTGGCGCCTGAGCGGTATCTGAAATAATCCGCAGATTAAATTCATCCGCAATCTGACGTAGCGCATCCATGTCCGCTGACTGTCCGAAAATATCGACCGCCATTATGGCTCGCGTTTTTTCGGTGATATTTGCCCGTACAGATTCAGGATCCAGATTGAAGGTATGCGGATCAATATCTGCAAATACCGGGATCGCATTCCACTGCAGTATGGCTGTCGCACTCGCGCACATGGTCCACGGGCTCACGATAATTTCATCCCCGGGTTCAATGTCCAATGCCCCTACGGCTGCAATCAGACCGGAGGTCCAGGAATTCACAGTGATAGCATGCTTAACGCCGAAGTATTCCTGACACTGAGTTTCAAACTCCCGAACCTTACTACCACCGTAAAAATCTTCATGCCAGCACCCAAGAAACTGGGACAGTACACCGGTTTCCATGACTTTCTGAACAGCCTCGGCTTCTTCCGTTCCGAGACTGTTATACCGAGGAAAAACACGATCAATTACCGGAGTTCCACCAGCTTCCGCCAAAGGGACTTGCCGTAACTCGTCAGCAGTTTTCATAAGCCAACCTTTTAATCTGATCACACAAAGACTCTGTTCGGACTGCCGCATCCGCAGACGAATGCACCCGGATACCTGCACGAGTGAGTTCTGTCAGTTCGTTAAATGCATTCTGCATAACAGGAGGGTACCCGCCATCCTCATGATGCTCACGGGCAAGGCGGCGATAACCGGGAAAGTCCGGACTTTCATCCGCCGAGCGGATACTCCAGCGAAAGCCGCTATCCAGAATACGAAACTCGCCATGTTCGGTCAGGATCTGCAATTCAAACTGAGAAAAATCCGCGGCCTGAGTACTGACCAGATGGCACAAAACACCGTCACCAGACCGTAAAACAGCATCCACGTCCGGATCACACTCATCAGTCACCTGCGCCGGGGAAGAAAAGGCGGCCCATAAAGGCGTCAGATCACCACAGAGCGTCAACAGGAGATCCAGCATATGGGAGCCGTTATTCAGTATGCCCTTGTTATACACGACGACAACGCTGCGTAATTTGCCATGCACACCATCACGGATATCCCTGAGCAACTCCTGAAGTTTATCGTCCCAACGTCTGCTGTAATTTACCAATAACAACACACCTGCTTCACGGCAGGCATGCACAACGGCCTCAGTTTCTGCGGGGCTTTGACTCACCGGCTTTTCTAAGAAGATTGCTTTCGGTCTGAGAGCAAGTGCCTGGTCGACCATCTGCGAGTGAAAAGCCGTCGGAGCTGCAATAGTGATAATGTCGAAACCCGCCTCAGGAACGCTGACATCCTGCAACGCGCGATACCCGCTGGTGATCCCCCATTCTTCCTGAAAGAGAGCACGCGCTCGGTCATCAGGGTCGACACACGCTGAAACACTCACGCCCTCACACCGCGCCAGCGCTCCCGCATGAGAAAGCGGCCAGCCCGCGCCGGAAAGCACTTCGGATTTCCGGTCAGAATCAAAGCCCCCGGAGATCCGGCCACAACCGATAATGAGTGCACTCAGTGTCATCATTTATCTACCTGACGCATCAGCATAAATGCTTCGGCATAGTCGACACCCACCGCAGCCCCACGGACTCCGGCCAACTGTCGGCAGTTCTGATAAGAGCGGGGATGTGGATATTCCCGCATTTCCGCATCATACGAACGTAAAGCGCTTTCTTTGGCTTCGATATAATCTGAAATATCAATCCAGTAATTTGGCTGAAATGCGTCGCCGATACCCCACTCAGTACTTGAGAGCACTTCAGCGGCAAGTATCTTGCGGATACGACTACCCGGCAGAGCCCGGCACGCCGTCATCACTGTCTTAGCGGTAAGCTGATGATCTACATTCAGATCGCCATAAAAATGCGTGTATACAACCGTTGGCTGAATTTCGTCAATCAGGGGCTCAATGCTCTGAACCAGATCCAGAAGCGGAACCGCATCAAGGCGGTTGTCCGGCCAGTTCAGACGTGTAATCTGCTCAATACCCAGCTTATCCGCCGCATGGTCGGTGGCCTGATTGCGTGCAGCAAAAGACTCGTCGTCTGCACTGGCTCTTGCGCCTTCTCCGTCTGCCATAAAAATGGCATAAACACGATCGCCTCGGGCAGAATGCCGGGCCAGAGCGCCTCCGCAACCCAGAGCTTCATCATCCGGATGTGCAAAGATTGCCAGCACAATGTCCTGTTCAGAATTTGGCATATTCAACCTACCTGTTCATCCGCAGCAGGGCCAGTCAGTACGTCCCAGCTGACCGGCGTTCCAAAGTCGACGGCGGTTGTCAGCGTCCGCCCCACCACATCGTCAAAGTACTTAGGAGGCAACCCAAAACCGGGACGAATCCGGCGAACATCATCAGGAGTAATCTGGTGGCCCGCAGGTAAGTCCTTCACAAAATAAATCGAACGACGGAAGCGCTTGTTCGCCTCTTCCGCAGGCTGACGTTTATATTCCGCAACCCCAAGTGCCTCCCAGGCGGATCCGGAGTCAGTCACCAACTGCTGCAGCTCTGCGGGCTCGATAGAAAACTCACTGTCAGGCCCTTTATCTGCACGACTCAGGGTAAAATGCTTTTCAATGACGCAGGCTCCCAGCGACACTGCCGCAACCGAAGCCACCGTACCCAGAGTATGATCTGACAAGCCAACGGTAACGCCGAATTCCTGCTGCAGACACGCCATCTGACGCAGATTCGCCTGATTCATAGGCGCTGGGTAACTACTGATACAATGCAGTAGCACCAGATCACGGCAGCCCGCTGCTCTTGCAGCCTCAACCGCTTCAGCAACCTCGCTCAGCGTGGCCATCCCGGTGGACATAATCATTGGCTTCCCCGTCGCTGCAATACAACGGATCAAAGGCAGATCAGTCAATTCAAACGATGCCACCTTGTAAGCAGGCGCATTCAGTGACTCTAAGAGCTCGACAGCCGTCTCATCAAAAGGCGTTGAAAAGATTGTGATACCACGCCGTGCAGCATGTTCAAAGATGGCCTGATGCCAGTCATAGGGCGTCTCTGCCCATTTATACAGGTCATAAAGACGGTAGCCATCCCACAAACCGCCCTCTATGCAGAAATCCGGTTTGTCACAATCAATCGTCATAGTGTCAGCGGTATAGGTCTGAATTTTAATCGCGCTGGCACCGGCATCCGCCGCCGCATCAATCGTCTGCAGCGCCTTCGACAGATCGCCGTTATGATTGGCTGACAGCTCAGCAATAATATAAGGCGGATATTCTGGTCCGATTTTTCTGTTATTGATCGAAAAAGTCATACAGACTCCTCTGCATTATCTGACGACTCAATGGGCAGAAAGGTCGCTCGTGCAACGACCCTGCCATCCACCATTTCCGCATCCCGGAATTCCACCCGCATACCACTCTGCTCTATGTATGCATGTGGATAGCCGTCGGCATCAAGCATACGGATAAAATCGTATCGTTGTTGCTCGTTCAGCCCCTCTGGTATCTGGCTCTGCTCTGGTGTTCTGCGCTTAAACAGCAGCGGGGGTCCCTGCTGCTCTACGGGCACTGGCTCCGACTCAGTAATAAGCCGAATCATTTCAAAACTCAGTTGACCGGCACGCAGATAAATATCCTGTGCACGCCCTTCAAGCGGGAGTACGCGTTTCATATATACCGGGCCGGCATCCATTGCTTCCACCATTCGGAAGGCCGACAATTTTGTTTCTGTATGCCCGCGAAGAATCAGGTTCTGTAACGGGCTTCCTCCCCGGCCAAACGGGAGATCGGTCATATGGAAGCAGACACATTCGTAGTTGCTCCATATCGACTGAGGCACCCGTTCACTCCAATGCAGAAAGAAAATAAACCGCACATCAGCAGATTCAAGCGCCTGCTCCAACCCGGCTGTGTTTTCTACCCACATCCAGTGACCAGGGCAGCTATCCCGTAGCTGACAGAAACTGTCAAAATGCCAACGCTTGTTACTGGCAATAATATAAGTTTGCACTGCTCTATCTGAACACATAGCAACGCTGCCCCACACGTTGAAAACCGGCGTTTCTGAAAGCACGACGAGAGGCGATATTGCCTGTATCTATATCGGCGACCACAGAAATATCCGGGTGCCTTAAGCAACAGGCCCGCAGCGCACGCCGTGCGAGATTATTTCCCCGGTAACGACGATCAATCAGCACCGATACCTCAGCGGTTTTGCGGCGGCCTCTGTTTCCAGCGAAATCAAGTCGAACATACCCTGCCGGATAGCCATCCCACTCCACAATGTAAATCCGCGAGGAGGTTTGCTTCAGATGGCGCTCAAACCAACGCCGGTGCTCGCTCCAGCGAGGCACCTGAGGGTGACGGAAAAATCGCCTGGCTCCCGGTTGTTTCTGCCATTGATACAGACGCGCGCAATCACCAGCATCCACCGACCGGAGAACAAAACCGTACGCAACAGTAGACGAAAGAGCACGAACAACACGTTCAGGCCCCGCCCCATCAAGAAGGTGACGTCCACGGCTCCGCATCTGCTTTCTCACGTCGGCATCCACTATCATTTCTGAGATAAGCCCGCGATCTATTTCTGCGACTGCCTGACGAAAATCACCCACGATACACACACAACCCCTGGCTGCGGCTTCCTGCGCCTGGGGCACCTGATTGTCTGCGACAATAACTAACCCCGTTGGCAGGCCAGCAGCGACCCGCTCCCACAGCGAACCACCGGCGGCACCAATGCAGAGTTTATGACGGCCATACAAGGTGGACATGTCTTCACAATACGCAATGAGTTGCACATTAAATGGCCAGCTCCCGCCAGCTCCCTTAATTTCATCCCAGGAGTGTGAATTGCGATTAACCAGAACCGTGATATTCAAGCCCTCGGCTTGCGGAATTCCGGTCATCTGCCGTAACAGCTCGGCAGTCAGTCCATCCCGGTCGGCGCCGCCCAGATTCACGAGAACATCAGATTTTTCGTTCACCGGAATATCTTCTACGTTAAAAAACTCCGGACGCACGAGCGTATAATCTGCACCCGCCAGCATTCTTGCGCAGGCCGTAATCTCTTTATAATCTTCTGACGCGGCTCCCGGGCGTGGGTCTAACAATAAATCGGCGTGAATTTTACGATGGGGCCAGTCTTCCAACATCATCAGAGGAAAGCCCGCTGCCTTAATCTGTTTCTGCCAATGCGCACCCAGACCATAGTGGTCTGACACGACCCAGTCAGCCTGAAAATTCATCATTTCCGACAGAAAGTGACGAGCATCAGCCTCTTGCTCGCAGACGCTCCACTCACCTTCCGTTGCATACTGTTCAGATCGGGCGGTGCCAGATAGCCGATAACCAATGTCTTTTTTACTCAGAAGTCCAAGCAGTACTTCAGAAGCTTCTGTCATAAAGAAAGCGCATTTATGTCCCCCCGCTTTCAGGCTCTCTGCCAATGTCAGACATCGCATCACATGGCCTGTCCCCAGACTGGGAGATGCATCACATCTGAAGGCTACCCTCATCTGCTCACGACTCATAAGCAGATGAAGTACCAATAATTTCTGGGGCCATCAGCTCAGCTCGCGCCCAGTCATCGACCGTATCAATATCCTGAACCCGCCAGCGTGGTATCTCATATGCCCGGGATGCCGATGAAAATATCACGTCACCATTCAGCCAGGCCTCACTGACACCCCAGTAAAACTGCCCTGCATCATGGAATGCACGAGGCAGATCCTGTGAACGCTTATTAAAATTCTCTGGCCAGAACATCTCAACCGAAGCATCGTCATGCAGCTGAAAAGAGCGGAAAATCGGCGCCGGAAATTCAGTCACAGTGAAACTGTAACGACTGCCCGATGCAGCCAACAGTTTGTGAGCACCTTTCAGATCATCAATACTGATAAAAGGAGCGGTCGCGTAAATACAACACACCTCCTGGGGCTGATCTCCCTGATCGGTAAGTGTCTGGATCGCATGGGCAATGACTGGAATGGTGGGGGTGTGGTCATCCGATAAATCTGCAGGCCGCATGAAAGGGGTTTCCGCGCCATACGATCTCGCCACACTGGCAATCTCTTCGTCATCGGTAGAAACAATAACACGATCGAACATGCCCGAGTTTATGGCCGCTTCGATAGACCACGCGATCATAGGTTTGCCGTAAAACATCTTAATATTCTTACGGGGAATCCGTTTACTTCCGCCCCGCGCGGGAATGACAGCAACTCTACTCATATCAATAACTCCCTGAGACTGGCAACGACGATGTCCTGTTCCGCATCGGACATGCCGTGAAACAGAGGAATACTGAGTGCGTCCTGATAATACGATTCGGCTACCGGATAATCACCCGACTGAAACCCAAGCGCCTGATAATACGGCTGCAGATGTACCGGAATATAGTGCAGATTCACCCCAATTCCGCGCTCTCTGAGCGCATCAAATAACTGATCACGCGCTATTTTTCCCTCAGGTTTCACACGGACAATATACAGATGCCAGGAAGAGTCGCTTTCTGATATCTGATGGGGAAGTATCAGAGGCAGCTCAGAAAGCTTTTCAGAATACTGCATGGCGAGCTGTCGCCGGCGATCAACAAAACTCCTTAACCGATTCATCTGACTGATACCAAGCGCCGCCTGAATATCCGTCATCCGATAGTTAAACCCGAGTTCCAGTTGCTGATAATACCAGGGGCCATCCGACGCTTTGGTCATTAATGCAGTATCGCGGGTAATGCCGTGAGAGCGTAGCCTCTGCATTCGCTCAGCCAGAGCGGCATCTTTCGTCGTGGCAACGCCACCTTCACCAGTAGTCACGATTTTCACCGGATGAAAACTGAATACAGTAATATCCGAATACTGACAATTGCCTACCGGGCTATCTTTATAGCTGCCGCCAATGCCATGTGAAGCATCTTCAATCACCCGAAAGCCAAACTCCTTAGCTAACCCAGCGATCGCTTTCATATCGCATGACTGACCAGCAAGATGCACAGGAATAACAACCTTGGGTAAACGGTTCTCTGCCTGAGCAACCTCAAGTTTCGTGCGCAGTGCTGAGACAGACAGGTTATATGTAGACTCATCAATGTCTACAAAATCGACGTCCGCGCCGCAATAGCGGGCGCAATTGGCTGAAGCAACAAAAGTGACCGGGGACGTCCAGACAATATCCCCAGGGCCAACATCCAGAGCAAGGCAAGCAATATGAAGCGCCGAGGTAGCGCTGTTTACCGCAACCGCAAATGGCGCACTCACAGCGTCGGCAACACTGGTTTCAAATCGTTCTACGGCGGGCCCCTGGGTGAGAAAATCCGATCTCAGCACCTCGGTGACACTGAGAATATCCTCTTCTGTTATATCCTGACGCCCATACGGAATCATTTCAGATACGACCTATCTTTTCCTGATTTTCTGCAATCCAGTCCTGGAGTTCTTCATCGGTCATCCACTCTGTGTTGTTATCACTGGCATACACAAAGCCATCAGACACAGGCCGGCCATCTTTGATGCGTGATGGGCAACGATCCCAACCGTGAATCGCAGGGAGAATTTTAAAATGCTCATCGTACTCAAACGTATGAATGGCATCCTCACTACCGATCATCTGCTCATGAAGCTTCTCGCCCGGGCGAATGCCAACCACTTCCTGCTCGGCGTCAGGGGCGATAACACGGGCAAGATCAGTCACCTTCATCGAAGGAATTTTTTTCACGTAAATCTCGCCTCCTTCCATGTCTTCGAAAGCGTGCCAGACCAGCTTAACCGCATCTTCCAGAGAAATCATAAAGCGCGTCATCCGCGCATCTGTGATCGGTAAGGTGCCCTTATCCTTGATGGACATAAAAAATGGAATCACCGACCCCCGTGATCCCATCACATTGCCATAACGGACAACAGAAAAGCGGGTGCCGTGATCTCCGGAATACGAATTACCGGCAACAAATAGCTTATCAGAGGCAAGTTTTGTCGCACCATACAGGTTGACCGGCGAACTCGCCTTGTCAGTAGACAGCGCCACACACCCTTTCACACCGTGATCAATGCAGGCATCAATCACATTCATGGCACCGTTGATATTGGTCTTCACACACTCAAAGGGATTGTATTCTGCAATCGGAACGATTTTGGTTGCAGCCGCGTGAACAACGTAGTCCACACCGTCGAGGGCGCGGTAAAGGCGGTCTTTATCTCTGACATCGCCAATGAAGAAGCGTACACGAGGATCCCCCTCAAATAACTTCGCCATCTCCCACTGCTTCATCTCATCACGGGAGAAAATGATCACTCGTCGAGGGTTGTACTTTTCCAGCGTCATAGGCACAAAGGCATGGCCAAACGAGCCGGTACCGCCCGTCACCAGAATGCTCTTACCATCAAACATCGTCGATCTCCTGACGCTTTTAGTTGTTTAACAGGTAAGTAGCAATATGTATGCCGTAATCCTGACGTCAAAAACGCCAGGATCGGGTGGCAGAAATCAAACCAGGAGAAAGATGTTCAGCCCTGCGTACTGCAGTATGGCTGAACAATAGGCCAGGGCAGCTCACCGCACAACTCAGGGTGGCGTGGCACTTCCTGCTCCACGACGTCGAGCAGAGGAGTGAGAATGTAGGACTTCGAGCGCTTAAGATTCGCAGCGATACGCTGCTTCTGGTCAGCCCGGAGCTTAGGCCATGAGCGAAGAGCAACTTCTATCATATAGCTGTCCAGACCACGCTCATTAGGGGCTATCGATAGCAGAGCATCATAACGAGCCTGAATCACCTCAGCCGGACTACCAATAATATATTCCGCATCCAACAAAGCCAGATGGTAATACGGCCACCTCGGACGCCATTTCGTCGCCGGCTCCAGCAACGCAATCACTTCCGTCATAGGTGCAATGCGCTCTTCTGGCTCAAGGGTCATCGCATACTCACGCAACCATGAGGCTTTCGCCTCCCTCGCCTTCAGATTGAAGGGGGCAAGCGCAAGAATCGTATCCAGGACAATATTGTCGGGGCTGTCGGCCGGCAACGCCCTGCCAATACCAACAAAAAGAAAAGAGAAACTGAGGTAGAGGCCAGCGATTGCCAGCCCCATCGGTAACCACCAGCTGCGGCGTTTAATCCAGTTGCGCGCAGCCAGTAAATCCCTGTCAGACATCAAAGCCTTCCTTAACTTTGCGTGCTGTATCCGTAGTTATCGTAGTAGCCAGCATACGAGCCGCCGTACTTCGCTTCACGCTCTACGTCTACCTGATTCAGTACCACGCCAAGGATACGGGCGTTACTGCCACGCAGACGCTCAATACCACCGGCGGCAAGCTTGTCACGGGTGTCGTCCGCTTTGACGATATAAACCACACCGTCCGTTACCGTCGACAGGTACAAAGCATCACTCACGGCATGAACCGGCGCCGAGTCGATGATAATACGCTGGTACTGACCGCGAAGGCTTTCCAGAATCTCACGGAACTTCTTAGAAGCCAGCAACTCGAGTGGATTCGGAGGAATCGGCCCAGCGGACATAACATCAATATTCAGACCTTCAACAGTCTGAATCGAATCCTGAATCGTATCCGGGTAGGCTACTGCGTTAGAAAGACCCGGCTTACCAGGCTCAAGACCCAGCTTTTTGGCCATGGTCGGACGACGCATATCAGCGTCAATCAACAACACTTTCTCCATCTGACCAAACGCTTCCGCGATGTTACAGGCCGTTGTGGTCTTACCCTCGCCCGGCACAGAGGAAGTGACAAGAATGACCTGAGCAGGATTTTCCAGACCAGTCAGAGTAATACTGGTACGCAGCGTCCGCACAGACTCCGCAAAACCTGTCTGGGTTTCATCCGTAAATGCGGTTGCAGCGGCTTTTTCTGCCTCCTCCTCAGATTGCTTAGTTGCAACTCTTACGAGAGGAAGTATTCCAAGCATAGGGGCTTTAAGTTTTCTATCCACATCATCAGTATTTTTCACAGTAGCGTCCAGATAATCGCGCAAGACCACTACGCCAACACCCAGTCCAAGGCTTGCAGCAAAGGCAAACAAGATAATCATTTTTCTGTTTGGCCAAGATGGTGCGACCGGTAACACCGCAGGGTCAACGACACGAGCATTAGCGCTCTGCATATCACCAGTTGCTTTAGTTTCACTCATTCGCTCGTAAAACGTGTCGTAAAGCGTACGATTCGTGTTTACCTCTCGCTCAAGTTCTCTGAGGGTAAATTCAACTCGGTTAATATCCCGGGCACTATCTTTTGCTGAGGCGAGTGATTGCTCTAAAGCCTGCTCTTTAGAACGAGCTGCGAGGTATTCTGACTCAATCGTCTGCGTTACGCGCCGCATCTGAGTGAGCATTGACTGTCGCACAGCATCAAGATCTGACTGCGCAGCAATCATTTTAGGGTGCATTGGTCCATAGCGTTTTCCCAGCTCTGATACAGACAACTCAGCTTGCGTCTCTTGACCTTTAAGAGATGCTACGACGTGGTTGTTCAAAATACTCGGGATTGTCGACAGGTTATCGTAAGAGTAACTTGGAAGCGCCTTTATCTGTCTGTAAGTACTCTCAAGATCAACTCGCTTCGCTCTGGCTTGCCCAAGTAGTGAGGTAGTATTGTCTATCTCCCTCGATACCATAGTTCCAACACCCGAAACATCTACGAGATTATTCGATTCTCGAAAAGCCTGTAAGCGAGCTTCAGAGTCATCAAGATTATCTTTTAACTCCGATAACCTCTCTGTTAGCCAACCGGCTGCTTGCTGTGTCAAACCAATTTTCGCTTCAAGCTGACTCTCGATATAGCCTTCAGCCATTCGGTTCGCTGCTCTACGAGCCAGGCTTGGAGATTCAGATGTCACCACAATGTGCACAAGCTGCGTGCCCATCACTGGGCGGATCGCCACAGAAGACCAGAATGTGCCTACTGTCGCATCCATCACATCATTTTCGTCAAACTCTACGGGACCCGAGAACGCCTCTCTGATAACACGTTTCAAGGAAAACGATTCAAGGTTCTTTGGATGAAGTGGGTTAAACTCTGGTTCATCGATCAGATTGAGATTCTGAACAACACGCCTCGCGAGCTCTCTTGATTTCAAAACTTCAAACTGCGTAGAGAGATAGTTTCTCGAGCCCATTGGAATACCGTAAACTTCCTGAATAGGAATTACATTACTCTCCTGCTCCTCAATCAGGAGTGTCGCAACCGCCTGATACTTTGGCGTGATTGCCATTGCAGCGAAAAAGGCAAGTGTCGTAACCAATATGGAAAACCCCAAAATTGGCCACATATACCTACGAATTAGATGGACATACCTCGTTAGATCCAGACCTTGAGGAGCACCGCTATCAAGTCCAAGTCCGTTCTGATTTTGTGGATACATGATTTATGACTACCCTTCCCTTTAAAAGAAACTCTGTTCAACGGTGACAACATCACCGGGCATGATGTTATCCTGCAGCTTCACACTTATCCGTGTTGTTTTCCCTTCACTAGGCTGGCTGCGTTCAACAAATATCTTATTTCTGGATGCCCGATCGGTATAACCGCCCGCAATGGAAATCGCCCGATCGACCGTCAAGCCGGGTTGAAATGAATAACTACCAGGGCGTTTAACTTCTCCATTAACATAAAAAGGTCGATATTCGATCATCCCAACAGTCACACTAGGATCAATCAGATACGGACCTTTCAGGCCTGCTACAATTTTCTCTTCAAATTGTTTGACGGTAAGCCCACTAACTGTGAGATCCCCAAGGAAAGGATAAGAGATCGAGCCAGATGATCCTATCCGGACGTCGATGCTCAAGTCTGGCTCACCGTACACTGAGATAGATATGAAGTCACCCGCACCCAGTTTATAGTTGTCCGCCTCATTGCCCGACACCCCAACACTAAATAACGTTATCAATAACAAAAAAATCGCTTTCATCGTAGATTATCCATCACCAGTTAAGTTCTTATGGTTAAGCTTTATACACTCTGATCAGATCCCCAAAGCCAGATCCAGAGAATAAATCATGCGATCAAACTCCAAATCATCGTTCGTTGATTGCTTTGTGAGATAACTCACCCCAACAGAAATATCCATAGCTCGCGAAGGTGAGTATATTAGCGAGGGACTCAAAGTATATGAGTTATCGGTACGGACGACCTTATCGTTAAGATAAAACAGCTGCCTTGAATAGATTGCCTGAATAGAGCTCGCGAAGAATATTGAGTAGGCATGATCCCATGATATGACGGTTGATGATGCATTTGAGAATGATCCGGGCCCGGACGTTTCAGCAAAAGCCCGCGAAGTGGTCAAAGCAAAAGTTGAATGTGCCTTGGGGCTCCATTCTGCTTCAACCTCCCAACTAAGGGATGTCTGAGCGCTCTGATTAGTGTCGTCAGGCACCCTCTGGGTTGCACCCACAACCGCCCGCCCTGTACTCTTTCCGGAAAAACTCCAGGAAAACCCGCCGAGAAGTGAGTGCCCACTCGCTTCCTTAGACTGCGCATCGCCAGAGCTACTGATGTAGTCAACTCTTGTCGCACGCCCCTCAACAACAATGTCAGCATCCGGGCTCAGATATATCGATGTGCCAACCCCTGCAAGCCAAGAGAAATACTCCCTGTCCGCGGTACCTCTGTCAAAATTATTTATGTAATTCTTATCTGTAAACCGCCCAAAGGTTGAAAAGCCAAGAAGCGAATTCTCAGCCCCCAACTCAATACTCCCACCAATAGAAGCCGTCCGATGTTTATCTGGATAAAATACATCCTCAACAGCGACCACACCTTCATCTACACCAGCCCCCCTCGCATCATGTCCCAGCACGTAGGAACCTTCTACTGTCGCCGTCGACCTCCGACTCAAGGATACTACTCCCCCTGCAGTTAAAGTCTGGTCAGTGTAATTATCGTTCGCGTTTGTACTGTAGGCCCCTTGTTCCAACACATACATCAGTTCGTACTCACCCTGCCCCGTATCAAGGGTCATAACGACTTCAGGACTTATACTAGTCACCGTGGCAGATTCCTTTGTGGAATCCGGCTGACTGTATGCGTTGCTGTCATCCTTGATCCCATAAGTAACCGCGGGAAACACTACGAAACCGCTACCGACTGCGATACCAGCCTGCTCCAAAGCTCCAACATGATTAACGACAACCAGAGGGAAGAACAATAAAAAGTGACGCAACATACCAAATACCGAACTGGTCTTAATCAAAATCTGTACCACTTAGAAACCGCACTCTTATATTCCCAATGTTGGTCAAAGTATAGAGGCCAGTGCCTGACAATACACCCGACATACCATAGAAAACATCACGAATGTCGACGGCTCGATTATCTGAGAATAGCTGCAGGAACTCCTCTACACTGAGAATGACAAGAAGAAGGACTACAATAACGGATATTCTGAGGACCTCATTGCAGTTAACGAAACAGGATTGACTGGCCTTAAGCGTCAAAACGCTCAGCCCAGCGGAAAAGAAGAAATGCATCCATTTATCGCCCCCCATCAACCGCGCAAGATCTTTCAACTCTGGCTCATAGACGCCCAGTGACTTACACAAGCTCATCCCTGACAAGAGAGTGCCATAGAACATGAAGGCAAACACCCATACTTTCGGGTGTCTATCAGATGACAACATTGATTCTCCACTCAATGTACGTGACTACCCGTGAATCCCTTGAAGAAGGTCAAAAAGACAATCTTGATGTCCATCCAGAGCGACCAGTTGCGAATATAATCCAGATCATACTCAACCCGCCCTTCCATTTTGTCGAGTGTATCAGTTTCACCGCGGTAGCCATTGATCTGTGCCCACCCAGTGATGCCAGGCTTCACCTTGTGGCGCAGCATGTAGTATGGAATCAGCTTCCGATATTCCTCGTTGTGAGCAACAGCATGGGGGCGCGGACCCACCACTGACATACTTCCCTGCAGGACGTTAATAAACTGCGGCAGCTCATCGAGTGACGTTTTACGGATAAAGGCACCCAATGGAGTGATACGGGCATCGCCCTTCGTTGCCTGTACCACTTTATCCCCGTTGTCCATGGTGGTCATGCTGCGGAATTTCCAGACTTCGATACGGCGACCATCCAGCCCATAGCGGACCTGCTTGAAAATCACTGGTCCGGGAGATGTGATCTTCACCAGAGCTGCAATCACTGCCATCGGCAGAGCGATCACCGACAGTACACTTAATGAAAAAACGATGTCGAACATGCGTTTCAGTACGTCATTGATACCAAAGATCGGCGAATCATAAACACTGAGTGTCTGCATGCTTCCCACTTCACTGAGACGAGCATGCAGCAGGTTGAAGGTAAAGAAGTCAGGGATAAGATGTACCGACGCAGTAGTGTCACCGCATTTTTCAAGGATCTGCGCAATCCGCTTCTGTGCTTTCAAAGGTAACGCAATGAAAATCACCTGAACTTTGCCTGCCTGCGTCAGTTCAATCAGTTGATCAATCGTTCCTTCAAGGGTGGCATCAGGAAACTCAGACTTCAGGCGTTCATGACAACGATCATCGTAAAAGCCCTTGAACTGGTATCCCAGTTCCGGGTTCATCGCGATCTGCTTTTTCATGGCAATAGCAGCATCGTTGATACCAACGATGGCAACCCGCCGGGTGTTATAGCCGCGAACCCGCACTTCTCTCAGAAACTGACGGAATATGAAGCGCCAGCCAGTGAGAGCAAATAAGGTACCCAACATCCATACCCCCATCACCAGGCGGGAGTAGTCTTCAGACACTTTGGCAAAGAAAGCCATGACTGTGAGGCAGGCCGAAACGATCACCCATGCGAATGTCGAGGTGGAGAGCATCCTGATAGAGGATGTCGCCCGCCAGGAGCGGTAGACCTCAAGAGACTCTGCAAACAAAAGAAATAGTACAGAACCGGAGAGGCCCGCAATCAGATAACGAGGGTCTGGCTGAATCCCGAACGCTGACAGCGATGCCATCAGAGCGAGAAGAATGACAGCCATATCAATGACGCGATAGACCAGTCCGAAGGTACCTTCGTTTGACCGGATAACTCCCTGTTTCGTCATGCAAATCTCCTTTCACAGCGTTGTGCTGTCGATGTGGTGATTATCGTCGGGTGTGCGCAATATGTCCATGCCGGATATGACAGGAAAGCCGGTAAGTCACTCCTGATTTCATACCAAAGAACCAGATTGTCATCATTGAAAACGCAAGAGTGTTCTCAGAATGTCTAAAGCCGAAAGCAGAATTATGGCTCAATCTGGTACATAGACACGTGTATCAGGGAACTTATCCTGGAATTTGTGCTTCAAGGCAAGCTTAGCAGTAGAGTCGCCGTGGACAATGCGGATAATGTCCGGTGGCCGTTTCATTCTCGTGACAAAGCGCACCAGATCTCCCTGATCCGCGTGAGCACTATAGCCCGACAAGGTATGTATGTTCGCCCTGATATCGATCTTCTGCCGATCAATCAAGACATACCCGCCAGAAGGACCATACTTCTGAATGTCCCGGCCTGGCGTTCCCGCGGCCTGATAGCCGACGAACACGACGTCCGTGCGGCTATCGGGAAGCAAAGCCTTCAGGTAGTTCATAACTCGGCCACCCGCACACATGCCACTCGCGGCGATTACAATCGCCGGGTGACCGGAGTCCGCAAGATATCGAACACTTTGCAAGTGCTCGCGATGACTTTCGATGGTTGTGAGTTGCTCGAATGACAGCGGATGCCGGCCACTTCGTGTCTTTCGCCTCGCTTCCGCATCCCACAATCGCTTAAGAGAGCGATAGTGGCTTGTGAACTGCGCAGCGAGAGGTGAATCAACAATGATGTCCAGCGCCTCCCACCGTAGCGCCTGCCCCCGATTCACTCTACGATTCTTCATCCGATGGATAATGTCTTCAATCTCATACAGTAGCTCCTGGGTCCGCCCTATTGAGAACGCAGGAATCAGAATGGTACCGCCGTTTTTCAGACTTCTCTCAATTGCGAGCTGCAGCGCCTTGCGCCTGTGTTTTCTCCCCTCGTGAAGCCTGTCTCCATAGGTACTTTCAATCACCAGATCATCACATTGGTACGGCGACTTTGGTGCAGGGAGCAATGGCGAGTAAGGCGCACCTAAATCTCCCGAGAAGATCACCCTTTTTGACTGCCTCAGTGAAGCGCCCACGGCAAACTCGACATAAGCAGAGCCAAGAATGTGGCCCGCAGGATGAAACTTCGCTTTCACTCCTGCAAGATCACTCAGTTGAAACCACTGTTTGTAAGGGACGGGGCGCAGACGTTGAGAGAGTAGCTTCAGAAAGGTTTTGATCAGGGCCTCATCGCGGGTCACCCCTACTTTAAGAGCGTCTTCCAGAACCAGCGGCAACAACTGTGCAGTTGCTTCGGTCGCAAAGATTGGCCCTTTGAACCCGGCAGCGAGCAGATAAGGAATGCGACCAACGTGATCAATATGGCAGTGCGTCACGACCAGTGCTTCGACATCTTCAATATCAAAATCGATGGGAGACTGTCCCGGCTCGGTCGGAGACGACTCTGCCCCCTGAAACATGCCACAATCGACAAGGATGGAGCCGCCTGACTCGAGTGTCAGGCGGTGACAGGAGCCGGTCACGCCGGTGACGGCACCGTGGTGCGATATCTGGTACATAAAAACCTTCCCTGGTTTTCTTGTTACTCTGGATCCCCGCCTTCGCGGGGATGACAGGATATTTCAAGCAGCCTCAGCCGTTTCAAATAGCCTCTGTCATTTCAAGAAACCTCTGTCATTCCCACGAAAGTGGGAATACATATGCATTCTTACGCTGGATCCCCGCGTTCGCGAGGATGACAGGGCATCGCAAGCAGCCTCTGTCATTCCCACGAAAGTGGGAATCTATAAGCATTCTTACGCTGGATCCCCGCGTTCGCAGGGATGACAGGGTATTTCAAGCAGCCTCTGTCATTCCCACGAAAGTGGGAATCCATATGCATTCTTACGCTGGATCCCCGCCCTCGCGAGGATGACAGGATATTTAAAGCAGCCTCTACAATCTGATGACGGGGCCGAATCAATCAGAGCCAAACAGGTCCCGGGTATACACCTTGTCAGCCACGTCGCGGATATCATCCGACAAGCGGTTGGCCACAATGACGTCAGCCTCGGCTTTGAAAGCCTCAAGGTCATTAATAACGCGGGAATTAAAGAAGTTGTCTTCTTCCAGCACGGGTTCGTAAACCACAACCTCAATACCCTTGGCCTTGATTCGCTTCATAATGCCCTGAATAGCAGACGCCCGGAAATTGTCAGAACCTGACTTCATCACCAGACGGTAAATACCTACTACCTTCGGGTTCTTGCGGATCACAGAATCAGCAACAAAGTCTTTGCGCGTACTGTTGGCATCAACAATCGCCCGGATGATATTACTGGGCACGTCCTCGAAGTTGGCGAGCAACTGTTTGGTATCTTTTGGCAAACAATACCCTCCGTAACCGAACGACGGGTTGTTGTAGTGATTACCAATTCGGGGGTCGAGACCAACGCCTTCAATAATCTGACGACTGTTCAGTCCGTGTGTTTCAGCGTATGAGTCCAGCTCGTTAAAGTAAGCCACCCGCATTGCCAGGTAGGTATTCGAAAACAGCTTAACAGCTTCAGCTTCAGTTGAATCCGTAAACAGTACCGGAACGTCCTCTTTCACTGCGCCTTCAAGCAAGAGATTCGCGAATTCCTGTGCCCGTTCAGACTGCTCTCCGACAATAATCCGGGAAGGATAAAGATTGTCATAGAGCGCTTTCCCTTCACGCAGAAATTCTGGCGAAAAGATAACATTGTCGGTGCCCAGCTCTTCTTTTAACCGTGCAGTGTAGCCAACCGGAATCGTAGATTTGATGATCATGACCGCATCGGGATTAATCGCTACGACATCCTTCACGACACTTTCGACAGAGCGGGTGTTGAAGTAGTTGGTAACAGGGTCATAGTCAGTCGGTGTGGCGATAATGACAAACTTCGCCCCTGCGTATGCTTCTGCTTTGTCCAGTGTCGCCCTGAAATTAATCTCACGGTTAGCGAGGAAGTCTTCGATTTCAGCATCCACGATCGGAGACTGCTTGTCATTCAGCAAAGCCACTTTCTCTGGGACGATATCTACCGCAATAACTTCGTGGTTCTGCGCGAGCAGCATAGCGTTAGACAAGCCTACATACCCTGTACCGGCAATCGCAATTTTCATATCAGTGTTGTTCCCTGAACAATGTGAAAAACAAGTGGATGTTACCACTCGAAGGAGTTACCCGCGAGACAGAATAGCCGCTCTGTCTTATCAGCAACATCGCGTTCCTGATCAGGAACGATGATAAGGATCATCCAGACGGACAATATCATCTTCACTCAGGCGACTCCCGGTCTGGACTTCAATCACTACCAGGTCTTCAGCGCCCTGATTGATCAGCGCGTGTGGAACTCCACAAGGTACAAACACTGACTCATTGGCCCCAAACTCATGGGTGTCGCCGCCGATCTGAGTGGTCGCAACTCCAGAGACTACGATCCAGTGCTCTGCCCGGTGCTCATGCTTCTGCAGAGACAAACGCTCGCCGGGGTGCACACACAAGCGTTTCACCTTAAACCCGACAGCATCATCCAGGGTTTCATAGAACCCCCAGGGGCGATGAACCCGCACATGCTCACGTGTTACGCCAACATTATGCTGACGTAACCTCTGAACCACCGTTTTTATCTCCTGCTCGCAGGACCGCTCCGCCACAAGGAGCGCATCACCTGTATCAGCAATAAGAAGGTTATTTACACCAAGCGTGGCGATTAATCTCCCCGAGGAATGAATCACGGAGTCTCGCGTCTGCTCGCACACCACCTCACCGTGACCCAGCAAGACATTACTATCGCCTGTAGGTGGCTGCGTTGCCGCCAGTGCACTCCAACTACCCGCATCGCTCCAGCCGTTGTCAATTCTGGCCATCAGAATTCCAACGCCATCCGCGGCGGCAGAGAGAGGTTCCATCACGGCATAGTCGAAGGAATCTGAACGACATTGTGTGAAGCCAGACTGATCAAGTCGGAGAAAATCGAGATCCCGGGAGGCCCCTTCCAATGCGCCCACGCACGCCTGCAGGATGTCTGGGCAATACCTGGAGAACAACTGCAAAAAAGTATCGCCGGTGGCGACAAACATACCGCTATTCCAGGCATAGCCGGGATCTTTGATCAACTCGCTGGCCAGCTCAACAGGAGGTTTCTCGATAAACCGTTCAACACTCCACAACTCACAATGGCGAGACTCAAACGCTTCGCCGCACTGAATGTACCCATAACCCGTCGCAGGATGATCAGGCTGCACACCCAACACCCCGATTGATTCACCAACTACTTCTGAGGCCAATGCATTAACGGCCACCTGCAGGGGGTTAACATCCTCCATAACGTGATCCGATGCCATCACAACCATGACGGCATTCGGAGCATTCAAGCTCTCAGACAGGTAGGCAGACGCCACCGCAATAGAAGGTGCAGTATTCCGTCCACATGGCTCCAGAATGATATGCGCCTCGACACCCAGCTCGCGAAGTTGCTCAGCAACAAGAAAACGATGATCCTCGGATGCCATAACAATGGGCTTTTCTTCAGAAAGAGATCCAGCCCTCAGAATGGACTGCTGAAAAAAGCTTATATCAGAGCCAAAACGCAGGAACTGTTTGGGGTGAAGCTCCCGGGATACAGGCCAAAGGCGGGTGCCGCTGCCACCAGCCAGAATAACAGGAACAAGCATAGAGTCAGTCTGAAAGTAGTTCTTTCAGAGCGTCAGTAAATTCTTTCGGAGCGAACTGCGATGCCTGTTGGTAAGAGGTGTCGGAAGCACTATCCAGAAAGCGACCAATTGCCACATTCAAGGCTTCATCAGACTCGACGACCTCGATATTGGGAAAATCGCAGAAGCGCTTAGCCGTCGCCACCTGGTGATCGTTTCTATGTTCGCCGAAGCGAAACTGCCGAGGCATCACAATCAGAGGCTTACCATACTGCGAGGCGGTAATGATGGTCCCCATGCCCGCATGTGCGATCACCAGATCAGCCTTCTGAATTAACGTGTCAGCCTCTGCAGGCGAGACAAAAGCCTCTGTCCGGATCGCCGGATAGTCGCCGTCATCGGGACCAATCTGAGCAAACACATCATAGCCCTTCTCTGCGGCACAATCGTTTATCGCCTTGATGAGACGAGGAAAAGGCAACTGAGTCCCTACTGTGACGTAGATCATATAACTAACTCCGAATTTTTAAGCCTCAACCAAGTAATTAGCTGTACTCCAGAGAGGCCTCGAGGGCATCGGAAGTACTATGGAGCGGCAAGTTAGTAACCGCAAGACATACAGTTTTCATTCCCGTACTTGAAGGTCACTCTTTAACTATCACATTAAAAGGGGTTCTGATTTTTAAGTGATTCCCGGGATAGTTGCTTTTTGCTCACGATAATCAAATAGTACTAACTGACTGTTTTTTCCCGTCTAACCGCAAAGCTTAATAAAGCACTAAACCTCCGTACTCTGTGTTACAAGTCTACGTCTCATTCTTGAATTATGGAACCGTTCGATATAATTAATTATATCCAATTCTACTCAACCCTGAGCTCGGTAGTTTCTTCAGGTTAACCATTCCCATTTTGTTACTCCAAAACAGTTTCCGCATGCGCCCTCCCAGCACAAGACCCACTGCACTCTTACTGCTCACCAAGGAAGTTTTTTAACAGGCGCCGAAGTTGCCAGCGGTAATGGTCTAGACAAGCATCTCAAACTACAGGGGCCGAATCCTAATCACATAGCGATATCTAAATGCAATCAGCCAGTAGCGATTCATTGATTGACAGCGTAAATCTGATTAATCAGGATCAGCGTTTACTTATAACATCGAACCCTAATACTAACACCCACTCTAAACTCAATGACGGCAACCCAAATAAAACGGTGAAGGGGGGGGGGAATCAAAAATCTATTTTCCATTAAACCTAAACACACTAAAACTGGAGATGAAATTTGATAGCAAATATCTTTTACCGTAGAGTATCGCTGGTTTCTCTATAAACCAAAAAGTAAAAATAGATAGCAAAACAACAACAATGCCAACCAAGGGCATGTACATATAATATTCGGACCTAGACAGCTCAGTCACAACATCGTTGAAAAACACACTAAACAGCACATACAGAACCATTCCATGCAGCAGATAAATACTATAACTAACTTCCCCTAAAATTATAGACCCCCTCAGTTTCAGCAAACCAAAGATATCGACACCAAAAACAATTAGAACAAAAAATAAAGATATCAATATAAAATGTAAAAAATCAAAAGTATCCGGATAAAACACCGCACATAAAATTAAGACAATTGATAGGGACGACCAGTAACCATTAGAGAAGAACTCGGAATAGCTTCCCTTCAATTCATCAACAACCCATGCAACAAGAGACCCGAAAGCAAAAAAATAGATATATTTTGTCGACAAACCAATCGCATAAGAAGGATAGTAGTATAAGTATATAGACAGCACCAGGAATAATAGTATAGAGAAAAAACCAAGTCTTACAAAAAGGGCTGAAACGAGCGGAAGAGAAAGATAAAAAATCCATTCATACTTCAACGTCCAATGAACACCTGAAATAATTAACTTAGTATCCTCATACGTATTAACTTCCCCACCCCAAAAAAACACCCACTTAAAAACCTGCAATAGTATCGTAGAAAAATCTACTAGAAGCTTAAAATCCGTTGCCCAAAAAGCAAAGAAAACTATCATAACAACTGTTGAAATATACAACGGCATTATTCGAAAAAAACGTGACTCATATAAACCTAGCCAGTTAGTCCTACCCTTATCAGAGATTATTTTCGAAAAAAACAGAAACCCCGTAATCATAAAAAATATGGCAACACCTACCTTACCCATATTTTGAAAGTAAATTTCGTCAGCACTGAAAAACTCACCAATCGTTTTCCACTTATATGTAATAACAAAATGATGTAAAAACACAGCCAAAGCTAGGTAACCGCGCAAACCATCTAGAGTCTCAAACCTTGACTTTCTATCACCCACATAACTAAAGCCATCAAATAGAGAAAATATTTTTGCAACGAAAAAACATGCGACCACTGTACATAAGATTAATATCAACTCCATTAGTGCAGCCTTAAATTCTCATTATTTAGTATTCTTATGACGCTTAGCTCTCTTAAGGATAGTCGCTTCTTCATATCACCCGCCCCCTATACTCGAGGCCTGGATACTTTTCTGTCAGGTGCTCCCACTGGGTCAACCAATGATCAGCCACCTTGCCAGCTTTGCTACCGGCTCCTGATAACTCATCTGCATTAGCGATACTGTCTATCCAGATGGTTTTTACTCCGAGCAGCTTCCCACACAGAAGCACCGCAAACCCAGGTGCTGCCCCGGTAGTAATAATGTGCGTCGGACGTTCTTTCAGTACCAGGAAAAACGCTTTCAGTAACACCCACATCAACTTGAGTTTTTTATCCAGGTTGGCGTCCGGAAGACAGCGGAAATCATCCAGGTTGAATGCAGACGCCAGCCCCGGATTAGTGGACACATATACTACCGATGCCCCCTCAAACGCCGGTCGCAGGCGCATTAACTGAATCCAGTGGCCACCTTCGGAGGCGACCGCCATTATCTTCCGCTTTCGATCCATGACTTCCTCACTCAGAGACAGTATTTAAGACGTGATTCAGGCCTGACCGCCAATCTGAGGGCGCAATTCCCAACGCGTTTAACTTAGAACAGTCGAGTACAGAAAACGCAGGGCGTTTTGCCGGTGTCGGATACGCAGAGCCCGGGATCGCCTCGAGTACTGGTGCTTCAGACATCAAGCCCTTTGACACCGCCATGGCATGAATTTCACGAGTGAAGCTCCACCAGTTCACTGCCAGGTCACCTGCAAAATGATAAATACCGGCTTCGGCTTTACCATCACGAGCCATCGACACCAGGCGGATCAGGCAGTCTGCAATATCGCCCGCATAAGTCGGACAGCCAAACTGGTCAGCAACGACCGACAGCTTGTCGCGCTCACGGCCGAGGCGCAGCATAGTTTTAACAAAGTTATTGCCGTATTCACTGAACACCCAGGCTGTCCGGACAATAAGGTGGCGGCTGGTGCCAGCAGTCACCAGCTTCTCACCGTCAAGCTTAGTTGCGCCATACACAGAACACGGAGACACCGGATCTTCTTCGCGATAGGCAATACTTGCAGAACCATCAAACACATAATCTGTAGAAACATGCGCAAGCCAGATCCCTGCCTTTTCACATGCGGCGGCCAGAATACCTGACGCATCTGCATTGACACGAGCAGCAACAGCCTCATCTGACTCGGCCTTATCAACCGCTGTATAAGCCGCTGCATTGATCAGAACGTCTGGTTGATATGAGGCGAGTTCAGCGGCGACGGCTGCCTCGTCAGTGATATCCAGGATATCGGCATCCACTGCTCTGAATTCATCACCAGGCCGAAGCTGAAGGCGATCCTGAAGACAGCGACCAAGCTGACCGTTTCCACCAGTGATCAGCCACTTCATTCTGCCACCCTCAGAGAAGCCAGAGACCCCGCCTCGCTGTCTTTTGCCGACAGCTGTGGCGCCCCATCCAGTTTGTCCAGTGGCCACTGGACCGCAACTTCAGGATCATCCCAGGCAAGACTGCCCTCATCAGAGGGGTCGTAATAGTCAGTACACTTGTACTCAAAATCAGCAACATCAGACAGAACTACAAAGCCATGAGCAAATCCTGGTGGTACCCAGAACTGGCGTTTGTTTTCTTCGCTCAGAATGACGCCTTCCCACTGGCCAAAGGTCGGAGAACCTTGACGAATATCCACCGCTACATCGAATACTTCCCCACGAACAACCCGAACCAGCTTGCCTTGGGGCTTAGTTTTCTGGAAGTGCAATCCACGAAGAACACCTTTGGCTGAACGAGAGTGATTATCCTGTACAAACGGCAGATCTATTCCGGCCTGTTCTCTGTATCTGTCGGCCTGAAAGGTCTCAAGGAAAAACCCGCGCTCATCACCGAAAACTTTTGGCTCGATGATGACAACACCTTCCAGAGAGGTTTTGATGACTTCCACAATCAGCCCTCCGCCGCAAGCTTAAGCAGGTACTGGCCGTAGCCTGTTTTCTTCAGACCTTCTCCACGTTGAACCAGCTCATCAACGGTGATCCAGCCCTGATCAAAGGCGATCTCTTCAAGACAGGCAACCTTCAGTCCCTGACGGTGCTCAATGGTCTGAACGAACGTCCCGGCATCGATCAATGAATCGTGCGTGCCAGTATCCAGCCACGCAAACCCCCGCCCGAGCACCTCGACATTCAGCTTACCCATTTCGAGATATGCGTTATTGACGTCGGTGATTTCGAGCTCTCCACGAGGAGACGGTTTAACCGCTTTGGCGATATCGACAATCTGATTGTCATAGAAATACAAGCCCGTAACCGCGTAGTTTGACTTCGGCTTCGCTGGCTTCTCTTCGATAGAAAGCGCCTTACCCTCGCTGTCAAATTCAACGACGCCAAAGCGCTCCGGATCACTGACGTGATATCCGAAAACAGTCCCACCCTCAGCGCGGGCAACGGCCGCTTTCAGCTTGTTGCTGAAATGCTGGCCGTAGAAGATATTATCCCCAAGTACCAGAGAGGCCGGGCTGTTACCCAGAAACTCCTCGCCGATCAGGAAAGCCTGCGCCAGACCATCGGGGGACGGTTGAACAGCATAAGAGATCGCGATACCAAACTGACTGCCATCGCCCAGCAACCTCTGAAACGAAGGCATATCTTCAGGGGTAGAAATGATCAATACGTCACGGATACCCGACAGCATAAGCACTGACAATGGGTAGTAGATCATTGGCTTATCGTAAATTGGCAGCAGTTGCTTAGAGACACCCATGGTGATCGGGTGCAGACGAGTGCCAGAGCCACCTGCCAGAATTATTCCTTTGTATTGATTCATCGGGAATCCTTAATTTCAGTCATTTCAGTACATTAGCGGGAGGAGTGATCGACTTCCCACTCGTAATTATCCAGGTTCTGAAACTGCTTTCGCGCACGCAGACGGAAAACAGTCACGAAACCCATATACACAACGGCTGACAGCCAATGCCGGCTAAACAACAACGAAGGGAGAATGGACCCATAATCCGGTGCAGGCTTGTCATAGCCCAACTTACGCGCCTTTAACTCGATGTTACCCAGGCGAGCGCGGGTTTTGATCTTAATAAGGGACTGCACCGTACGAGGCGCTGCGACATAGACAGTCGCGCCCGGCACATTGCCCAGCTCGTGATCGTAAAAGTGTGAGCGGACATAACCGTCATCAGCAATTACGTCAGGGAACTCGCCAAAGCGCTTACGCCCTTCCTCACTGATCACAAAAGTGCAGGTCGCAATCACGCCTTCACGGATGTACGGCAATCGTAACCAGGCATCATAGAAACGACGCACTAACCATGGTGACTGGCTGGTATCAATCTGTGGTTCTGGTGCAGCCAGTAACAGGTTCTGTTCTTTCATACCTTCGCAGATCTGCTTAACCGCACCATCGGAGATAGCGATATCGGCATCAATGTAAAACACAGGCCAGGAGGTTATATGCTTCTCAGCTTCGTTCAGGGCATTAACCTTGGATGGTTTTGCGATATCAAGACAAACAACGGTGGGGTATTCACGTCGAACGATGTCGACGGTATCGTCACTACAGCCATTACAGGCAACGATGATGGTGTCGAGACCTTCCTGACTAATCAGACTATCCAGACAACGGCGGATCACTGACGATTCATTGTGGGCGGGAACAATGGCAGTCGCCATCTACACTTCTCCATTGCATCTGATCAGGCGACGGCCTGATCGTCCTATCGGGTAATGCTGCGCATGGTATCACGAGGCATACGAAAGAGCACCGTTCGCTCTCTGACTAACTGCGACACTCGCACAATAGTGACATTTCCCAAAGAAGGTTGGTCTCGGTATTGTTTACCGGTAGAATCACACCAACATGGAAGGGTCAGAATAGATCAATGTCTTCATATCGAGTGCAATTCAGCGTCCTGAAAAACGTAATGACAGTAGTCACTGCTCTTTGCCTGATTTCCTGCTCCATGCCCAGCACAAACATACACATCACCACCAGTCTCGCAAGCCCACTGACGACAAAAGAAGCAAGAACGGCCCCTTCTTTCAACAAAGCTCTGAACGATCTGAAGGGCTATCTGAAGTCAAGCAGTGCGGCCGACCCATTTAACCTTGAGGGTGAGACGTTCAGCTTCGACTGGTGCACTGACCGCCCCCGACGGAACAAGTCATTAAAAGACCTGGTAACCCGGCTGGAAGAAGACTCCCAGAAAGCCCGAAACTTCGCTCAACTTTACGTTATAACCGGCTCTTATGAAGCTTTTTCCGCATCACTGGACATCATCCTGGCATGGGCGAAAGACTCTACACTACTCAACACTTACCACTGGGGAGTCGATCACAGCAGTAGCTCCTTCCCTGGAATGGAAGAGGGGTTCTGTAACCGCTCATGGAATATGATGCTAGACAGTATCTGGCAAACATATGGACTTATAAATTTTAGCGAAGCGTACAGCATGCTGGCGAATTCGGGATATGCAGCAGTTCGACATACTGATATACAAACAGTAAGGTCATGGATAGCGAACGAACTGGTGCCGGCCGTTAACTCTGGATTTCATGTCTGGACCAAATTCGCGGATACACACCCCCTTTCTGCTGCTTACGAGCGTTATCGATCTGACAATCACTTATCCTGGTGCCTCGCAGGCTTAGCAACGGCAGGGCTGGCGCTGAACGACAAAGCCCTACTTGACTATGTTTATTACGGTACAGCCTACGACGACGGCGTATCAGGACCTTACGAAAACCCTTCATCACTGATCAAGCTGATCCCGTTTGCTGTAAAGTCTACCGGTGAGATATATGATGAGTCTGTGCGAGCCTCGCAACACAAAGGATTCTTCTACGGAAACTTCAGCCTGTGGGCTCTTGTGATTACGGCAATCAACACTGAGAAAGCCGGATATCCGCCAATATGGGAAAAAGAATTCACTGAAAACTCTGGATCAATCGCGTCTGCACTGGATCGCTACGCCCCATATGTAGCCAACGAGCTGACCATTAAAGACATTGAAGAAAAGACCAAGCCTGAGTTTTTCAGCTTTGTTTACCGGTTGATACTACCAATGGATTGGGTTAGAGAAGATAGAAAAGAACTCTACCGAAGTGCAGCTATGACGGGCAAATCACAGAATATAAGACAGGGCTTGGGAAGTATTGATCTGATTACAGAGCTCCCCCCAAAAACAGTAAAGAATTAAGTTTAAAGATACAGGATAGAAAATTAATGAAAATTTTAGTCACCGGCGGTGCAGGTTTTATCGGAAGTGCCGTTGTAAGACATATAATCGAGAATACAAACGATGAAGTCGTCAATGTGGACTGCCTGACCTACGCGGGCAATCTCGAGTCACTCCCAGGTGCTACAGAATGTTCGCGCTACGTTTTTGAGAAAGTCGATATCTGCAACAAAGACGAAGTTATGCGCGTATTTGAACAACATAAACCCGACGCGGTTATGCACCTCGCCGCAGAAAGCCATGTCGACCGCTCTATTGAAGGCCCTGGTGCCTTTATCCAGACAAACGTCATAGGCACATTTAACATGCTGGATGCCGCTCGCGGGTATTGGAGCGCACTACCGCAAGAGCAGAAAGCAAACTTCCGTTTTCACCATATTTCTACCGATGAAGTGTATGGTGACCTTGAAGGTACGGATGATCTGTTCACAGAGACTACGCCTTACGCCCCAAGCTCTCCCTACTCTGCCAGCAAAGCCAGCTCAGACCACCTGGTGCGGGCCTGGGGCCGCACCTATGGACTTCCTGTCATTGTTACGAACTGCTCTAACAACTACGGCCCCTATCACTTCCCCGAGAAGCTGATCCCTCATATGATTCTTAACGCTTTGCACGGCAAAGCGCTACCAGTATACGGCGACGGCATGCAGATTCGTGACTGGTTGTTTGTAGAAGACCACGCTCGCGCTCTTTATAAGGTAGTTACCGAGGGCGAGATCGGTGAAACATACAATATCGGTGGCCACAACGAACAGAGCAACATACACGTAGTGAAGACTGTTTGCTCTCTGCTTGAAGAACTCGCCCCTCAAAAACCTGAAGGCGTAGAAAAGTACGAGGACCTTATCACCTTCGTTAAAGACCGCCCTGGGCACGATGTACGCTACGCAATTGATGCTTCAAAAATTGATAAAGAACTCGGGTGGAAACCCGAGGAGACGTTTGAGAGTGGGCTGAGAAAGACAGTACAATGGTACCTCACCAATGCAAAATGGTGGCAAAATGTATTGACTGGAAGCTATAAACTAAACCGCATAGGTTAATAAGTACTTTGGTATCAAGCTCATGAACAAGAATGCAAAGAACCTTAAATTTGTTGTGTCGACAATAGGTGATCCAACGTCAGCATCGACGTATTCTGGCGTTCCATATCAGCTATTCAAAGCAATGGATAAAGCTTCCTTGATAAAGCAGCGAATAAATGGGTACGATATCAAGAAGCTGGATTATTTCTCAGGTTTTTTCGATATAAAAAAATCATTCACAAAGAAAAAACCATATCGAAATGCACTCTGGCGATTTCGCCAAGCAACAACTAAAAAGCTATCAACAAGAATAGACAAGAAATTAGCCAACCAAGAGTTCGACGTATTCTTTCAGATTGGTTGCGGAGGGCTGCCATCGAGAAACTGCCTGAAAGTTGCGCACATAGAAATTCCAATCTGCCTGGCGATGAGTGACGAAGTCTACGCTAAATCATATGGCTTCTATGATTTACCCAAAAGCATTATAGAAGATGCACTTTCCGGGGAGAGTGAATTCATTGACCAGTGTGACTTGATATGGACTAATACACAATGGACGGCTGATAACCTCAGAAAAATCGGGCTACCAGAAGAAAAATTGCTAGTATTTCCCCCATGCATTAACACCACCTCGAATAAAGCCTACCGTAAACCTGTGCTTTCTGAGCCTCGACTACTATTTATCGGAAAAGACTGGGAGCGCAAAGGTGGCCCAGAACTTATATCGGCTTTCGAGTTACTGTTAAAAAAATACCCTAAAGCTACGCTAGATATCGTCGGTTGCGAGCCAGCTATCAATAACAACTCAGCCAATGTTCATGGCTTTATCGACAAAGGAACGAAGTCTGGAAGAGAAAAACTTGATCAGATTATACGATCCAGTAATATTTTTTGCATGCCATCACAGTGGGAAAGTACTGGTATAGTATACTTCGAAGCTATGGAAAATTCCTTACCTGTAATTATGGTTAAAGGCCAGGGAAGAGAAGATCTATTCGGTGAAATATCGTTAATATTAGAAGACTCAAAACCAGAAACTATCGTATGCGCTATTGACTCCCTCATCAGCAACCAAGGCTCTACTACACGCATGACAGAGAAAGCATACGAAGCAGTGAAGAAAACATATAATTATGATAATTTTGTTCGCGTACTAACAGATCGCATCCATGCAATCCGGGAATTAAACCCCGCTGCTGTACCCAGCGATAAAAATAATTAAATAGTAAGTCCACTAAAATACAAAAAATTAAAGATGGTGCTTTTCCCAAGCACTACTTAATTTTAGAAAAGCAAGCTTTGTCGAAAGCACAACATCTAAAACAACCCACTCTATACGACATTGTTATGGCGAACAATCACTTGCATATTCCTTTGTAATAATCACGAATGGCACTCATAGAAGAACCCCTCAATAGATTCTAATGATTTCGTAACTTACTTATTATTCCTAGCTTGCCCGTTGAAACACTTTTTATCACTCTGGCAGGATTGCCTGCAACCAAACAGTTGGAAGGAACGTCCCGACTTACAACAGATCCTGCAGCAACGACGACTTCATCTCCAATTGAAACCCCTGGGAGTATGATTGAACGAGCACCAATAAAACATCGCTGACCGATATAGACGTCCTTGTGCACGAGTCGCGACATATCATGAGCCAAAATAGCTGCATCAAATGCAATATAAGTGTCATCCCCAATGTGAACGCCACGCGGATTCGTTTTATCCAGCTTAGCATTCAAAGATATCTTGACACCGCGACCTATATCCATCCCATAAAACTTACGATAGAAATTTATTCGTATATCTAAAATAAAATTTCTGAGCTGAACATTAATGAACCACCAAACCTTACCTTTACCGGCCATAAAAAAGTCCTTTAATTCGTAAAACATGATAATATCACTCGGACAGGCATGCACGCCATGCTTCACTTACTTAAAGTAACGTATTACTTGCGAAAAGTGCCAATAGATAGGTGTCCGGGACTGACCATGATGTTATCTAGCTACACAGCAGGAAGAGAAAACAACTTCAATTTAATACGATTCATTGCGGCCTTCGCTGTTTTAGTGAGCCACAGTTACGCGATACACTTTGGGTCACCTGAACTAGAGCCATTACACCACTTGCTAGACCGCAGCCTGGGCTCGTTTGCTGTAGATATCTTTTTTGTCACCAGCGGCTTCCTTATATATTCAAGCTTGGATAGAAGACCTTCACTCAGAGACTACGCCTTATCGCGGTTCCTAAGAATCTATCCCGGCCTATTTATTATGATTCTTATTACTGTGTTTGTACTAGGCCCTATCGTCACAAACCTTTCAATGACAGACTACTTTTTATCTACCCAAACCCTGGTATACACACTCAAGAATTCAATACTGATATTTCGAGCAAACTACGAACTGCCCGGTGTATTCAGTGAGAATCCCCTCGGAACTGCAGTGAACGGGTCTTTATGGTCACTTCCCTTCGAATTATATATGTACATAACACTCCCAATCATCATAATCAGCGGAAATTATGTATCCAGAAAACTAAAAGAAAACCCTGAGTATTCAATTTTACTATTCTTAGTATTAATAAGTGCCTTTCGCCACCTAGTGGAATTCAATAGTCTTTTCATTCATAAATTCCTTGTCCTAAGTGAGCTATTCTTTTCAGGGGCACTTATATATTCAATAAGAAAATCCATACCTATCAACTACTTATACTTCACCGCATCTCTGACTCTCGCACTTATCTGCATTGCAATCAATGAGACGAGCAACGTTATTTTCTCTCTCACACTCTCGTACATGATAGTATGGATATCCTACAAACCCGCCGGAGTAATACGAAGATTCAACAACATTGAGGATTATTCCTATGGACTCTATATCTATGCTTTCCCAATACAGCAGACAATTACACACTTCGATATAACGAGGAATGTTTCCACACATATACTACTAAGCTTCATATTCACCTTAGGGTTTGCCATGCTCTCTTGGAAAATTGTAGAGAAAAGAGCATTGACATTTAAGAAAAATCTAAATTGAAAGATCATATACTAGTAGATATTTAGAAAAGAACGCACTTGAAAAAAAGCCAATTCAGATAGACAACGAATTGAAGTTCTATCGTAGTCCATACAAGTTCGGTAACTGAAATTTTCATCCCTCATTTCGCCATTGATCCTTACCCTACTGGCATTAATAAAAATTGGCCTAACCTGGACTTTTTCGCATTCTAATCTGAACTTCAGCAGGCTCTCGGCATGAAGTGAATGATGGGACTGCGCATAGTCAAATACGCTTTCTATTCGTTTACCATAGGCAGTAACCGCACGTTTACTGCATATTGAAAATCGGTCATTCAAGCCACCAAACCACTGCCACGCCGGCACCCAAGCAACTGCATCTCCGCATGTCGTGGCTTTTGTCAACAAACTGACAGGAAACCCCTGATGATAGAATAGGTCAGGCCTCAGGAACAACACCGCATCGTACGCAAAGCCAGAACTCGTTACGAGCTCAGTAACCTTATGAAGGGAGTTGAGCTGATGTATGAGATTATTAAGCGACTGAAAATTATCACCCCAGGAATCACCAAAAGCTTTTATCTTCTCAAAATTCCACTCATCCAGACAGAAATCGGGCTTCTCAATACTCCCCTGAAAATCAGCAAAGTAATCGTACCAAGCAGAAGGAAAATCCCCCTTCTCTCCTGAGCGAGGATTAATCACCTCAGTCTTATGATAAAAGTGATAAAAGCACTTCAACTCAAATGACTCAGAAATCGGCTTCAGAATTTTGGATGCTAACTGCGGAAAACAGATGTTCGCAGACCTTGGAATGCCATAAAAGGCAACAGCTATACGCTTCATTAAATTACCTCTTCTGTAAAAACACTGAGAACTGACGGCGTATTTCGGAGAAGCAAAGAAGAATAGGAGCCAAACTAAACATAATCGATAACAAAAAACTCAGCACCAGATCTGCGTAGCTGTTTATCGAATAATAGGAATTTGCATACGAAACAGTGTAAACAACCACGAAGCACCACGATACTACCAT
The DNA here is from genome assembly GCF_950066645.1 of uncultured Thalassolituus sp. Taxonomy (GTDB): domain Bacteria; phylum Pseudomonadota; class Gammaproteobacteria; order Pseudomonadales; family Oceanobacteraceae; genus Thalassolituus. The sequence continues at coordinate 58,976 of NZ_CATMFB010000018.1, forward strand.
GGCGAGGTCAAGAACTATCCTGAACACAGGTATCTCAACATTCTTATCGAGAATAATAAAAGTAAAGTATAGAAAAATCATTATTAGGAAGTTTATGAGTACCACCCAGGCTAAAACTACAGCACCAGACATAGCACCGTATGCAGAGCTAACTGTCAAAACAAACACAGAGACTAGTGCAAGAGTAGACAGGATCTTCGAGTTCCCTATCGAGGTGTAGGTCCACCCCACCACCGATAGAATAGTCATTGCGATACTCGCTAACGCGAGCACACTGAACACAGGAGCGGACATCAACCATTTTTCGCCCAGGACACTCCCCAGCAAGAGTTCCGAGTATGCACTCGCCCAAAGCATGGCCGGGCATATCAGAGATACTAGTAGCACCATTACAGTTCGCACTACCGATCCAAAACGGTCGTTTTCGTGATGGTAAACCTTACTGAAGTGAGGAATTATCGCCCCACCAATGGGGGACAAGAGCTGCATGGAAGGAAGCATCATAATCGATACTGCCATCGCGTAGTAACCAAGAACTTCTGGATTCTGATGATAGCCGAGCATCCATTTATCGATACTCTTGTTTAACACATTGACTATCTGAAAAACAATTATATAAGCTGAAAAACCCATAATGGTCTTAGCCATAGTTGTATCGACAAAAGGAACTCCCGGCACCCAACCGGTTGCAACAACTACAACGGTGGTATGAACCAATTGCCTTATAACAGGAATTGCCACTAGCGCCCAATACTCTCCGCCCAGGTATGCAATATATACAGACCCAAGAAGGCTGGAGACAGCGGCAATAATTTCAGCTATACCGTATATATCCTGGCGGTGAAACTTCTTAGTTAATGCGTTGTGCTGACTCCCAATTGATGAGAAAAGAATAGAGAGCGCCAGTACGGAAAGTATGAGTATCAGCCTATCATCTTTAAACACCCAGGCAGCCAAAGGCGAAGCAAAAATCACAACACATGCAACACTCAACCCCGTTATCAAGGCGAGCCAGAAGCTAAGTGTTAAATTACGTTGCGTCACCTGCTTCGATTGCAGTGTATATGTTGATACGCCTCCGTCAGCGAAAGCACCAACGAGAAGAATAATAGGCGTCGCAATCGCTACAAGGCCAAAGTCTTCCGGGCTAAGAAACCTTGCCAGTAATAACGCCCCAAAGAAACTAGCCATAAGACGCGCCAGCCCAGAGCCTATCGCTATCCCAGCACTTTTCACCGCAGTATTGGCATTCGTCCGATCATTATGGGCCCAGATCGGTAAACTACTTTTCATACTACCGCCTGTTTTGTCCAAAGCAAGCTCTACCCATACGCCCGAGCCACAAAGGAGTAACGGCATAGAGCAGTGGCTTACCAAAACGTAAACCGTCACCAAGGAAGCGTAATGAATAACATGCAACCACTATTGCCTGCCACCGCCTACCAGATTCAATCAGTGTATATACACTTTCAGTAAAATGACCTGACAAGTTATTATCTGCAGCTTTCCTGCCAGTCCCCTGCTGCGCAAGTATTGTATCGTAAGTCACTGGCTCTTCTCCGCGGCGCTTTCTCGCTAGATTCATTACCTCTGTTAAGTACTCGATCTTTTTCTGCCGATTTACTTTAGTTATCGATTTCGGGTTATATCTGTAGTAGTAGAGAGCCTCACCTACGACCCTCATCGGATGTTTTTCAGCTATCCGGTATATGAAATCTATACCTTGTCCAATTCTAAGTTTCTCATTAAATAGATAGAGCTTTGCAACGTCAGCTCTAACCATTGTAGTGGGGTCGAGTTCTGGCAAACGATAGTTTCGAATTTCCTCTGCGCACTTCTCAGAATTCAGTTCTCTTGCCTTAGGACAAACCACTTTACCGTTGATAATCAAAGAATATCCAGACTGAACCAATACAATTTCTGGATACTTCTTGAATTCTGCAATGAGTCTCGAGACCCTATCTATTGCACTAACATCGTCAGAGTCATTAATTAGAATATATTCGCCTTGCGCGTCACTTATCAATTCATTCATCGACGCGGCTTTACCTCTATTTTCCCGATATTTAACGTAAACTCTTGGATCGGTATACTTTTTAAGAACTTCTAGAGTCTCATCCGTCGAGCCGTCTACAAGTATACGAAGTTCTATATTTCTGTATGACTGTCGCAATATCCCATCTACAGCATCCGATATGTAATTGGCATCATTGTATGTACTCATCACAACTGTCACTAGTGGGTCTTTAAGTAGCATAACGGTTACCAGTAGCCTCATGTAAATCTTCAACTGGGGAAGGAACAATATTGCGAGACAATACTTTTTGTCGTATTGCGTATCCGGACATCAAACCTATGAATAAATATATAAGCGGCTGAGCTCTATCAAAAAATGCGACTGTAACTCCCGCAAAGATCAAAGCGCAGAGAGCGCAGAATATTAAGTAGACATATTTATCTTTTGTGGTTTTATAAACAGTAAACACAAAGTTAGTCATAGTAATCCAGAACACCGCCACTAAAAACAATCCAACGAGCCCATTTTGGAGCGCCATTGTTAGCCAATAGCTGTCTATGCTACCTGACATCCACCAGGGCCGGCTCCATTCACCAAACCCGATCCCAAATACTTTACTACCCATCACGTCATCCCAAGCAAATTGCCATTGCATATAACGAGCTTGCGCTGTATCAGGGTTGAGAGCAACAAAATTCATCAGAAATCTAATAGCTCCTCCAGGAACTACAACTTGAATAATCATTAAGGCTAGTATCGAAAAGCGCAATGCATACCTGTGTATATCAGGCCACCGGCCAGTCAATTTTTCCAGATATATTAGAGCAACCTGTATGCCAATCATCGCAAAACCCGCAGACGTCATTGCAGTATATCCCGCTACCACATACCCAAGCGTTAGAAAATATCTCCAAAATCCGGTGTAAAAGTACCACGTGAGCACAGCAACACTCATCGCAGTAATAGAGAAAAGGATTGGATGAGAAAAGACGACGCTAGAACGATGAACACCATGCCGAAAATAACTTTCACCCAAGAAAGACTCCGCATATGTTCCCGCGAGCTCGGCGGCCCAGACATGCGTGAGCCTGATGCCATCGATACTTTCTTTTAACGCGAAAGGGGCCATACATAAAAATGCTAATGCTACTAGTGTTAATGCCCACTTAAAAGATATCCGCCCCCCGAACAGACAGAGCTCCCGTCCTATCAAGTAGACGACCCCAACTTCCAAAAAACGCATCAAACCCGACTGCACTCCCGCAACCCCATGAACGACAACGAATGACACCAAACTCCACAGACAAAAGATAAATATCCATTTTTCAAAAGGTTCATATCTAATATTAAGAAATTTTTGAAAATTTATGACTGCATATGACAACAAAAAAATTCTGTAAGACTCAAGTCGAATTCCAGATATCTCGAAATATGCCTCATTTGGAACAAGACACAGTACAAACAAGATCAAATAAGCAAGACTTCCTTTATACATAACTAACCTGCTGAAAAGACAAGTGAAATAGCATGAATAGCACTAATACCCTTTTATCCACACTGAACGTTCATCAAAAACCTTTTTCCACTCAGCCGCTTCGACAGAACCACGCTTTAACAATGTACTTTCGATAACCTTGTTAAATGAATAGAGCCAGATAAGTGAAATATACAGCGACTTCAACAGGCCTTTATCATGGCGTTTTATCAGCTCGACTTTCCCCCGCAACAACTTGATTTCTTTTGCAGCAAGGTTAGCGTGACTGATACCGCCATGATGAATCAGGCGTGCATCGGGTGTCACCGTAGGCTGATAGCCCAACTTCTTTGCTTTGAGGCAGTAATCCGCTTCTTCTGCATACATAAAGAAACTGGTATCCAACCCACCGAGTTTATTCCAAAGTGCGCGGGTGGTGAGGAAGAAACAGCCAGAAAGGATGTCAACTTCCTTCACCGTATCGCGGTTCCAGCAGCCGTAATTTGCTTTATTAAACAGGCAGCTTTTGCTGAAAATTTTGCTAAGCCCTAGCGCACTCGATAACAGCGTACCGAGATCATGACGCGCCCAGGCATGCTGAGTATTCAATGAGAGATCATTGTTGAGCGTCACCCCGCCCCAGATACCTGCATCAGGTCGCTCGCGTGAGAATTGCACGAGCTTATCAATAGCGCCGTCGAGCACCAGAGTATCGGGATTCAGCAGAAGTATCAGATCGCCTTTCGAGCGATCAACACCGAAATGTACGCCGCCCGCAAAACCCAGGTTACCGCCACTAGCGTACGACTGAACCTGAGGAAAAGCTTCCTGAACGGCCTCCAGAGAGCCATCCTTTGAATCATTGTCGACCAGAATCACTTCGAAATTGGTGTCTTCGGTCTGTTCGTACACTGAGCTTAGTGCTTTGAGCGTATGCTCTTTAGTGTTGTAAGAAACCAGAATAATACTGAGTTCCGGATTACTCATCGGGATTCTCCATTAAGGGTAGGGAAAATCTGGCATGCACAGGGAAGTGATCCGATCCGTAGCTGTCATCCACAACATCACTGCTTAGCAGATTCATGCCTCGGTAAAAGATATGATCTATCCCCACCAAGGCCCCCAGAAATGCATACCATCGCTTCTCCGCCGGAAACGTTGCAGACGAGTTGAGCATTCCTCCTGGATCGGCAAGCACAAAGTGACGGCGTAGTCGATATAGGGATTCGTTGTACTGTGTGCTGTTGAAATCTCCCGCAAGGATTGCAATCGGAGCACCGGCTAATTCTTCGATGGCTAAGTCAATCTGGCGTTGCTGCTCACGGAATCCAGATTGAGTAATACTGCGACTGAAGCGACTCGTGAGCAATTCAACATTCTGACCTCCGACCTGAATAGAGGCACGAACACCAGCATCAGTAACCCTCGCATTAGTAATCTCGTATGCAGATACTATCCCTACCGACTTAAAGCTGTACTTGCTTTGAGGAAAAGAAACAAAGCAACCCGCAAGTTGATCAGAGTAAAGAGCTTCAAACTTCTCGATATCCCCGAACTCCTGAAGGAGAATTAGCCCATATTTCTGGCAGTCAACCAGTTCTGCTATACGCTCGAACTCCTTGTTGTGCCCTGTACGGCTATAAGTCACGACATCCAGCTCCAACATGGGCTGACCTTCTGAAACTCGGACATCAAGGGTGCTGTTAGAGACCATTGAAGGGAGCACCAAGGGTAGCAAAACTGAAGGCAGTGTAATAATCAGGCTCAGAATACGCCATGCAGTTGATCTGAGGAGACTAAAAGACAGGAAAACACCGATTACGGCTAACAATGGAACGTAAGAACCGAAGTAATTTGTAAATCGAAACAGCACGAACGCATCGTCAAACATCCCGAAAAGCGCCCAAATCGCCAACCACACAAGACCAGTTAGCGCTGCCAGGCCAAAGAATGTAGCCGTTGTAACGGGTAACCTAAGATTTTTGGAGAACTTCACCATGCATATCCTTATACAGAAAACGGTCCAAACCGAAGGCCGTAATCCACTGACAAGGCGCTAACATACACAAAACGAACAACTTTTTCCCGGGGTTTTTGGATATCAGCGCGCACGATCTAATGAATGCTACTTTTGTCAAGTTAACGGAAAGCCCGTCCCCAGCCGAGATACGACGTGTCTATTATGTTAAGAATCGTGTCTGCATATGGTGAGTCGACTGCTAACTGTCTAATATATGATCAAACACTGATTTCGAAGGCATCGAATGCGTTACAAGTATGTCTGGTTCCTGCTATTTACCTGCCTCCCGGCTTTTCAGTCACAGGCTTACAGCTCAAACCCTGTCGTCCAGGGGCTATCCTCAGGCCTACCTCCTGCCCAGGCAATAAGGGAAACATATGCCAAACTAGCCCCGCTACCGCTGTCTGAAACGCTCGAAGCCGCCTTTGCTTCCGGATTATCGGTAAAGGAGGTCGTGGAATCAGCACTCTCCATCGGTTCCAGTGCAAAACATGCCCTCATCGAGTGTTTTATCGCAGGTACTAAACGACAATCAGATTTGTCACAAATAGCCCTCGAGGCCTCACTTCTGGGCGTTCCCGAAGCCGTAATTACGGAAGCTCTTGCGGAAGTTGTCGGGGCTACAGCTGCCGGAGAGCAGATAGCTCGAGCAAATATACCCAGCTCCGCCGGTCAAAGTGGCAATTCCTCCTTGGTCGAAACTGTCCCAAATGCAATTGAACAGCCTCCTGAAGTCATCCCCCCTCCTCCCGCGACAGAAGGCGACGGTAGGATCAGTCCAGACTCGCCGACAAACCTGACAAGCACCGGCCTTCTGTAAGTCTGGCTCGTTTTGAGCATCATTTGTCGTTAGAATCGCGCCAACTCTCAATCAAGGAAGTGCAATGCGCGAGTGGAAGAATTTCCGTCGTCTGGTGTTTATTCTACCTATCCCATTCGGCCTGAACACCGAATGGGCCTGGTTGGCGGCGTCCGCTTGTGTGTTCTGGCTACTGGCAAGGCATTACCAGTCACTACTCAAAGAGCAGCAGGAAGACCGACTCCCCTCCCTTCGGTTACCTATTGCCTTTAATCAGTCACGCCCTCTTCTGCTAGCGCTTATCGCCCTGCAGGTCTGGAACCTTGTACAGGCCATATTTACCAGCCTCAGCCCTTATGACTCCTGGCTTTCATTCTATCAGGGCGTCAGTTACACCGCCTTCTTTGCGTTATCGCTCTTGCTGATCAATACACGCGAACGCGTAAAGCAGATCATCTGGACCATCATCGCAGCAGCGACCGTACAGGCCGTTTACGGCACATTTATGGTACTTTCAGACGTGGAGTGGGGTTTCTTTCAGCCCAAAGTGGCTTTTCTCGGCAATGCCACAGGCACCTTTGTAAACCGGAATCATATGGCAGGTTATCTGGAAATAGCTGTCGCACTGGGCATCGGCTTCATTCTGGCGAACCCTACTCACTACACCGGCAATATCCGCCAACGCATTCTCCAGTTTGTTGAGATGCTCACCGGCGAAAAAGTACTACTGCGCCTTTTGCTCGCCATCATCGTGATTGCTCTGGTGATGACGCGCTCACGTATGGGTAACACGGCATTCTTTGCCAGTATGATTACGACAGGGGCAATGGCGCTTTTCTTTATGCGTTATAAGACCCGCGCAACGGTCGTACTGTTAAGCAGTATGCTGATTATTGATATGGCCATCGTCGGCACCTTCTTCGGCGCAGATGAACTGATAGAGCGACTGAAAGACACCAGCCAGGACACTGAGAGTCGCGATGAGGTGGCAAGAGACACCTTTGACATGTGGCTGGAGTACCCCCTGACCGGCACCGGCTCCGGAACTTTCACCCATGTTTATCCCTCTATGAAGAGCGAAGCGGTGGTTACTTCGCGGATATACAACAATGCCCACAACGATATCCTGCAGTTTCTGTCAGAATACGGCCTTCCGGCCTTTCTGGTGCTTTGTTGGATCGTAGGGTATGCTCTGGCGAACGTTGTAAATGCGATGAGGAAGCGTCACAGCCACTTTGCCAAAGGTATTGGCTTTGGCAGCATGATGGCTATTATTGCGCTGATGATCCACTCAACAGTGGACTTCAACTTACAGATCCCTGCCAACGCCATGATGTTTATGCTGGTTCTGGCACTGTCGGCGATATCCCGCTGGACACCCCGTAAAATTCACAGGGACCGGAGAAACGTCTGATCCCCCCGAAGGTAGCTCTACTTAATGAAGTTCAATATCACCAAGCTCACTCTGCCAGTTAACGAACTGGGCCGGGATTTTGTCGTTGGCGACATCCATGGTCATGTCTCGAAACTCAGAGAGCAGCTGAAATCACTGAATTTTGACCAGTCGCAGGACAGGCTTATCTGTGTGGGTGATCTGATTGACCGCGGCCCGGAGTCTGCACAGGCGCTCGACCTGCTGGACGAACCCTGGTTCTTCTCTGTGATAGGTAATCATGAATTTCTGATGCTTTCAGGACTGAAACACCAGAACAGTAAAGATCGCCTGGTGTGGATTCAGAACGGTGGAGACTGGATTGCCAGCGCACCACGAGACCGTTGGGATCATTGGTTTACAAAAATTGAGTGTATGCCAGTAGGTATTGAAGTCACTTCGTCCAGTGGCCGTAAATACGGCATTGTTCACGCAGATTACCCTGCCCGTGACTGGGCAGACTTTGATCAGTTCAGCGATGATGATCTGCAGCGGTGCATCTGGTCCCGGGAAAACTTCCGCTCTGAAGCGAAACACACAGTCAAAGGTGTTGATACCATCTTCCATGGGCATTCCGTCTCTGATGGCAAACTGGAACTCGGCAACCGGGTGTATATTGAGCCCGGCGTATACATGGGCGCAGACTTCATTATCCACCGCTTAGACTGAATGTCCTAAATGTAGACTACCGTCCATAACTGACTAATTAATCATCAGATCAGTCTTGGCAGGCCACCAGATTCTGGTAAACTTCGCCTGAATCCAACTTTCATAGGGTTCACAAGGAGGCGATATGAAAACTCGTAAGCTCGCAATCGTTGCAATGGTCGCAGCAATGGCGATGCCACTGGCAGCAAATGCTGGAGGCGGTCATGGCGGTGGTCACCACGGTGGCGGTCATCATGGCGGCGATAAGGATTTCTGCGATCCTGGCAAGATCACAACCGACACCGGTCTGACACTGAGCGAACTCTTCGCTCTGTTTCTTGAGTGGTACAACGATAACCACGCCTGATCGGTAACGACGGCCCCGGAAGTACAGCAGAGGCCGGGCTGATTTCAGCTTTAACGCAGAGCAGTATTCCGGGGAGCGTCAGCTCCCTTTTTTAATTGGCCAACGCCAGGCCTTTATCAGAAGCGCCAGGTAATCCCTGCACCCCACACCTGAAAGCTGACTAACCCTGGGGCCTCGTCGTTAGACTTCTGCAGGATGCCCAGATCGGTTGACGACATGTAGTTCTCATAACTCGCAGTCAGGCTGATCATATCAATCTTCAATTCAGCTTCGACGCCAAGAGACGTCGCGCCATAAGATGACAACCGGGCATCCGACGAGCTGAACTCATTGTCTGGCGGATCCTGCTCCAACCTGTAGAAACTGGCTTCGGTCTGACGGTAATAACGCCACATGGGTGCTAACTGAAAAGTGGTCATCGACCATAGTTGCCAACTCTGGACCCATTTTGTCGTCAGGCTTTGAGACCTGATTCCCCAGTTATCGGTGTACCAGACGTAATCAAGATGCAAAGCAGCGGCACGGCCGGCGTAAAGATACTGGCGATAACTGATATTGGCGGTTACCTGATCACGGGTGCTCGGTCGCCGGTCTTCAAACTTGTATGGGTCTGAAAGGTAGCCGCTGTGCCGGGTATAACCAACACCGCCCTGTACAACAATACGCCGATTGATCACCTGCGTTACGCCTTCATAAATCGACAGGCTCCGCTTCTTAGCGTCTGTTGCTTCCTGGCGCACTACCGAAATTTCGGGGTCGGAGGGATTAATCGTGTCATTAGACATCGACCAGCTTCCCTGCAGCGTCGTCGACTTATTACTCAATTCCAGTGTCCCATTCATCCCAAACGCCAGAGATTCATAGTCATTTTCACTGGAAGAGGCCAGCATCAAGCCCAGCGTGCCTTCACTGAAATAGTGTGTCGCGGAGAAACTCCCCTGGGTACGCTCTTCGTCAATAGTCGCCCCTGAGGTTACCAGCACACTCTGCCCATCCTCGTTTTTGTAGGTCTGCATCGGTGAGGCACCACTGAGAGTTTCATAAACGAGTTCTGTTTCGAGATACCAGCGACGCCCTACCGGGGCAGCAATCCGCAGTTGATTGACATCAATTGAGAACCTTTCAGTCACCGGATACAGAGTTCGCTCTGCCGGAGAGTCATCTTCCTGATATTGGGACACCCGGACAGCCACCTCACCATAGTCAGGCTGGACAGCTGAGTGGGCATTCTGAGAGAGGGGGATAGCCGCCAGTGCGAGCGCTCCGACGGCCTTCATTCGGGAGGATGGCCCCTGGTCAGTTGCAGCCACAACCACCTCCGGCGGCTTTTCCACCACCACTGGAGCCTTCTTTACTGAAATAGATATGCGTATCGAGTGATGACTTCAGAGGATCAAGATCCCACTTCATCACATCATCAGCTAACTCGCCACGCTCCCAGGGCTTCACATTTGCGCACCCGGCAAGCAGGCCGAGTACTAACAGAGAGGTCAATATACGAATCATTTCACCGGCTCTTTGAGCAGTTTATCGACTTCTTTCTTGATTTTTTTCATATCTGACGGCTTGAAGCCCTTGTGGATGTATCGCACGACACCTTCACGATCGATAAGAACGGACGTTGGCATACCCATGACGTTATATAGCTCTGGCGTTTCTGAAGCCGGATCATAAAGGACCGTATAGTCGACAGGAAAGCTGTCTAAAAATTCCAGGCCTGCATCACGATCCTCATCGAGATTAACCGCAATCACCTCAAAGCCTTCATCTTTCTTTTTGTTGTAGAGCTTATTCAGAAGCGGCAAAGACTGCCGACATGGGCCACACCAACTCGCCCAGAAATCCAGATAGACCACCTTGCCCATATGTTCGTACAGTGAGCCACTACCTTCACCATCGAGCGTATCCAGATAGACATCTGGGGCCGGTTTGTAGAGTTCTGCCGCGCTGACTACCGGTGAAACAGAAAACAACGCTACAAGTGCAGCGCCGGTAAAAGCTTTAGCAAATAATTTCATATCGAATACTCATACAAATATATTGAAATTTGATTCAGGCACTGAGAATTGTTTTGCCAGTGAATGTTCAGATATTCCCAACAACTTCCGCAACTCAGCATTTACGTGTCCAGGGTTCAGTATTAGTCCAGAATCACTAGCCTTGCCAGTTTGCGGATCAATCTCCAGTCCATTAAAGTCCGAAGTGGTGGCACCAAAGGTGCGCCCCCCAGTTACATAATCATCACCGTGAATAACCAGCATGCTAGTGAGAGGCCAATGATCTTTGCCTGCACCCGCATTGTAGTACGGTGTCCGCCCAAAGTCCGAACCTATCACCACCGTTGTTTTCTCACGAATTCCCAGGTAATCAAGCGCAACCATTAGATAGTGAACACCCTCAAAAAGCTGCCCTGCCAATGAATATGCTGTTGAATCATGTTCGCCATGGGTATCAAAGCCGTGGACATGCAACGTAGCCCCTGCGGCCAGATCAGCCTTAAATGCGGCAGCCACTAGTTGGGCTTGTTGCTTTAACCCATCTCCCTGCCCAGCAGTCCAGTGATCTTCGAACGAAACATTACTCTGCAGTTCAGAGAGAGGAGATAACAACTCCTCCAAGTCTGCGGAAGCGCTCCTAACTCCAAAAAGCTGGCTAAGTTGTTCACGCTTTCGTTGTAGTGGCTCCGAGGAAATTTGCCTCTGTAATCGCTCTTGCTGTGCACGAAATATCTTGGCATAGATATCTTCAGCACCATCAGGCAGATAGTTTTCTGTATTGCTGATTCGATTTGGACTCGAAATCTCAGAAAAAAAACCTACACTTTTCGCTCTCGCTCTTGCTACTACATAACCAGTGTAATCGAATCCACCATTGCTCAAGAAGGCCATTGGCAAATTTACAGAGGATGGGCTGACGGTGGCCGCAAACAATGCGGCGAGTGCAGGATGGCTTACATCAGAATTTCCAGACCATATATATCTAGAACCTGTATGGTGATTGTTGGTTGCCGTATCAATTCCGTTGATCACCGTCATTCTTTCACCATACGTAGTAAAAAAACGATCATACTGAGACTCAACTAATGTGAGTACCGTCTCATCGGATGAAACCGTATCAGGAATTGAACTCCACTGAATGTCACCAACCTTTTTAGAGGGATCAGGGTTAACATTATTTGTATTACCTTGATTTAAGACGCCCTGCCTATGACCATATGCACCGTTCGTTCCCTTTACATCACAAATAGAAGTAGGGTCCCAGCCGCCACCGGCATTAACCATTACCATGTAACGGCCACCAACGGCATCAGCATGTGACTGCCCGCTCAATAGGGGGAGGTTTAATGCCAGGCCACTGGCTGCGATTGATCGGATAAAGTCACGGCGCTTCATACGTTAACCTCATTCATAATAGAATCGCGAGTCTGATAAAAGGTAGACCATCATCGCAGTCCACGCATGAATGTTATACGTCTCGTCCGCCACTAACGGATATGCCAGAGTATCTGACGTGATAGCACCATTACTATCGAGATATCTGGTTGCTCGACACTTTAGGCCCGCACCTGGGTCAGATGACTGATACCCATTTAGAATATCCAGATAGAGCGAATAGGCGACATTAATTTCATCACTATCCCTGGCAAGTCTTTCTCCAAAGAAAATCCAATATAAACGAACTATCGCGTCTTTTATCGCTGACACATTTTCCGTGAGTTCAATCCCGCTATCATCAAACGGAAGCTGGGAATACTCCAGGCCAGGGAATAGTTTCCGGTCACCTGAAGGCAGAGCGAAGTCATAGGAAGTCGCAGTACACGCCATCTCAACTGCCAGACGCTGTTGCATTGCCGCTACGATTCCGCTAGGGGTCTTAAGCTCTTCAGTCACATCATCCGAGTTTATTCCACCATACATAACACGGTTATCTACAGAGTTTAAATCTCCCCATTTAAAACCAACCACTGACTTCAATTTTCTCTGTAACTGCTCTGGTGACAGCAACTGCGACGCTCCAATTGCGCGTTTCAACACCTCGTTTTCCAGATTCACTTCTTCAGCCCGGTACTGAGACGACATCATGATCGATTTTACAACTGACTTAATACTCCAGTTGCTACTAACCAAAGTCGATGCCAGCTCATTAACCCATGCTCTCTGAACGTTGAATGCATCTTTTTCTTCTTGGGTAGAGCTATCATTGGGGCTTGGGAGCAGCGCTTGGCCAAAAATGCCTTCGTAAATAATCCGAACCATTGCACGCGCATACCTGGGATCATCCACAAGCTTGCTCCCAAGCCACTGAAGCATTCCAGAGGGAGGTAGTTGCTCCGGATCAAAATCGGGGAAGTTTTCTCCCGAAAAACCGGGAGGCAAGATAGTTTCAGCATCCCATACATTTCTGAAATTTCGATTCGCTTTGATATAGCGACCGACCTCGGTCCAGTTTTGAAACAATGACGCAACTGGATCCATAATATTGTGACAGACCGTACATTCAGAATCTGTCATGGTAGGAACCTCTCCAACGCCAATGCCTGCAGAGTCGCTTCGATTCCCACCATTGATCGCCATAATGTCTGTGTCCAGGAAGTAATCAAATACAATTCTCGCACGGTGCCGATTTACGTTAGTTGGAGTTGTTGGATATCGAATCAGAAACCATGGAGTCGTCAAAACACCTGCGTGTTGAATACCACCACTTTCATAGGCCAAATCTTTAGTTATTCTTGCGGGCCGGAAGTCATTAGGATCATAGTAAACCGCTTCTTCGCCACCGGCGCACACTGCCTCATCAAGAACCTCGAATTCTCCTCCTTCGAGAAGCTCAGCTTCATAAATCTGCTGGCTGTACCAGTTAACCATCGTGTAGTCAGCCGTTACGAGCTCGGTGATCGGAAGATTATTTCTTGCCAGGTATTTAACGAGCTCAAGCGGCTCTTTAGCCAGTGAGTCATTTACGGTGTCGTAATAACAATTCCTCATGGTGGAATTGTTGTAGTTCCTGAAATTTTCACGGTTGGGGTAGTCATCGAGCGCTAATCCATAGATCGCCGCTCCCCGCTTGACTTCCGCAAGATATTTATTGGTCAGAAACTTCTTATTAAACATCTCCGCAAGAACGTCGTAGAACGCATCTGTGCTCAGGATTCCATCGATAGCCGCACTGAGCGCTTCTTCTTCAGAGGTAGCAACGGCGATACTGGCGGTGTTTGAAGGCAGTGCGCCAGATAGCTGCAGGCTAGCGCGACGGAGTGTAACTTCTGCCGGCTCGGTCGTGATCTGCTGGAGGGTGATTTCGGTTTCTTCGATGTTCTGAACGTTGAAAGCGTAAAAGATGTATTCGGCGGTGTCTGACGCGCAGGTGCCACTGCACTTGCCGACGTTGCCGATTGGCATGGTACGTTCGATCACGGAAGTAAGCTCGGCGATATCGCCACAGGTGGCACAGCCAACCAGAGAGCTACCCGCGGAGGTGCCGTTACCATCGAGAGCATGGCAGCTGGCGCACTGCTCGTTATAGGCGTCTTGACCGGCGAGATTAATCAGGGTGCCATCAGCCAGCTCAATGCCGTTAGATTCGACTTTAAGCTCGTCTGTGTAGCTGTCTTTACAAGCGCTAAGGAAAAGGGAAGCTGCGACAACCAGAATTACGCTGATAACCCGATTCATGTATTTCTCCCGCTATAAAGCGTGTGCTGTGACTACCAAGTTGTCCTAATGGTAGAGCTAGCCGTCAGTCTGTGTCGCTTGACCCTGGCTTTATCCTGTTACGTTTCGTTTCTGCGATTTCGCGCAGTCTGGGGATATTACCAAGGTTATTGAGGCCATAATCCGGGCCGCATCACAGATCTGAAATCATTGTTATTGTTTTCTGTGAGTGTCCGTAACTCTGGCCGCAAAAATACCATAATCACGTAACCGAATGTAGGCCTGAGACGGCATAGAACGGGGGATGTAGCGTTTTGTGATCTACATCCAGTTTTGCCACTGAATCCACACATGGCTCATTATGTCTTATCTTTGAATTGATATAAGCGTCAACTCTTTCAGCCGACGAGATAATAAGCAAGCCAGATGCTGGTTTATACCGTGTATGTAACGACTGAATTGAGACGTTCCGTCAGGGGAGTATATGGAGACCTTTTTTGGTGCATAAATATCGTTTCGTAAAGAAATCTCAACATGCATCATTTAACGCCAAATAAGACATTTACCGCCATTATATTCTATATAAAACCTGATCGTTTATTGAACGATATATTAATTTTAAAATATCACTCTACGAGCCATTTATTTTCCTGATGGCTTGTAAAGATCCAGATTTTATGGGCTTCTGAGCGCCAACTGAACAAAAAACGATCATATTAATTTATTAGATCGAAAATGTACGAAATCCGTTGACAATACGACCGAACACGCCATACTATCCGGACTATCAATGGCCTGAATTGATACATAGATTTCCGTGCACATTTATTGTGTTGGTTTGTCGGCGCACGAGGAGTGCCGGCATTGCGGCTCCCACAGGAGCCTTTTTTATAACTGGTTAAACAGAGACAGACGACTGATTGTCGTATAGCTCTGTTGAGCCGCCTCCAGCAGGAAGGTTTGCAGACTGAGTCGACTGACGGCTTCTGCAAAATCGACATCTGAAAGCTCTGACAACACTTCCTGACTGACCAGTTTCACATCGGCACTCAGACTTCGCTGATTCTCAACAACGTTGAGGCGAGCACCTAATTGACTCCGCACTTCAGACACCGACGTCTGCGCATTCGCCAGATTAGTGAGCGTGTCTTCGATCAGGATATCAAGTGTAAGTGCATCTTCGGGATTATCCTCCAGTGAGTCCAGCCCCTGCCTTAACCGGTAGACCGTGTCAGTAATGCTCTGCTTGGGCGAGGATTTTGCGAGTACTTCGTCGCCGGGTTCAGGATCTCCACTGATCTTCAGCGAAATGCCTGCCACAACAATTTCGCCCCCGTTTTTGTATTCCCGCTGCGCCATCCCATCAACGACTCGCCCATCAGAAGCACGACGGATGGTGTAGTTTGGTCCCGCAGGGGTGACAGCGGCTTCTGAGTTAAAGGTGATGATCAGGTCGTCAGGATAGAACTCTGCGTAGGCTTCCTCATCGACAACAAAGCCCGCGTTTACCTGGGTACTGCCCTCATTGAGGGGATTTACCGCGGTGGTAAAGGTATTTTTGGCGGCTCTCACATCAACAAACAACTTCTTACCGTTGTCGCCCGTCGCTACCCGTGTTGTATCTCCAAGTGCGAGATAGCGCTGCCCTTCATCGCCCTGGTATTCATAGCGGCCATTGTCCTGCCTTTGAAACGGCGCTGAAGCCCCCTTAAACCCGGCGAAGATGTATTCGCCGTTGGGGTCTTTGGTGTTAAACAGGGATCCGAGCTGGTTTTCGAGCTGGCTGATTTCGGCTGAAATGGCCTGGCGGTCGGTGATGGTCAGGGTGCCGGAACCGGCATTGACGGTAAGCTCCTGGATCCGGGTCAGAGCATCAGTTATTGATGAGAGCGTCGCTTCTTCGAGATTCAGCCTGTTTTCTGCAGCGGTCATGTTGCGCTCATACTGCTCACGCTGTGCCAGGTCCTGCTGCAGCTGCAGAATCTTGGTCGATGCAATGGGGTCGTCGGCCGGTGTCAGCACCCGGCGCCCACTGGACACCTGTTGTTGTGTCGTATTCACAGCCGCCTGATTATCAAGAATCGCATTGAGGCCCAGGTTAAACGACTGCAGAGTTGCGATACGCATAGGTTAATCTCCTATCGGAAGGTTCCGATCAGGGTGTCAAAGATGTCCCGGGCCACCTGAATGACCTGAGCGCTGGCGTTATACGCCAGTTCGTATTTGATGAGTGCGGCGGCTTCTTCATCGAGGTTAACGCCGGATGTGCTGTCGACTGCGCTTTGCGAGTTGCGCAACAATACTTCTGAACTGTCACGATTAATCTGCGCGCGACTGGTTACTGAGCCGACAACCTCGACCATACGGGCATAAGAATCAGAGTAACTGCTCTGACCGTTTACCGTTTTCTCGCTCTGTAACGCGGCCATTTCTACGCCATTACGGCTATCCGACGTGCCGTCGGTATTAAAATCGACGGTAAACTCGTCACCGTATTCGGCAACGCCAGAGATATTGACGTGGAAACCAAACGCGACCGGCTCGCCCACGGGTTCGACATCAAACAGGTTGTTACCGGGCGGCGAGATACTGATGGAGTAGTGCTCGTCAGCAATCACTTTCACCTGACCACCAATCGCAATTTTATTTGTGCCCGCTGTACCCGCCCCTGAAATCGTGAGCCGTGGCTGGAAGGTGACTTCGCCTTTTTCGTTAATATCTACGTCGATGTTTCCGGAGTGCACGTAGCCACTGTTCTCGATAGCATCACGGAAGCCCTGCAGCAGATCATCGCCGGTAGCGAAGCTGCCTTTCATTTCAAAATTGATGGTCCCCTGCCCTGGGACATCAAAGGCATAGGTATATGGGCCACCTTCGTCAAAGTTGTAGCCCTCAAACTCATTCAGTTCGACCAGAGTAGCTTCGCCCGTTTCACGCACGGCAATGTCTTCACCGTTACTCACTGAGAAGCTGTCGCCGTGATCGCCACTCAGTTCCAGTTCGATATCGTCACCATTGAGATCAATGATGGTCAGGCGTCCACCGTCGCTTCGTGCAACGATTCCCATGTCCTGAAGTTCGTAATTGGCGTTGATCCGGTCGGCCAGAAAGTTCGGTGTAATCGGATCGGGGACTTCTTCAGGGTACGAGCTTTCGTATTTATTCTGGTTAGGTCCCAGCACATCCGTGAGGGCCACACCATTCAGCGTTATTTCGGTATCGAGAAACGGATTGGCATCGGTTTCAAAATCAGATAACTGAATCGTGGTGCGCGCTGATGCTTCGATGCCGTCACGCTTACTCAGCGCTTCTGCAATTTCCCGGGCCGATGCGTTAAGTGGCGTTACCAGTGTTTTCTGATTCACCGAGAGCCCGTTTTCAGGATTGGTGAAGCCGATTTCTATACGCTCCGGAAAGAAGCCGTTAACGGGCTCAACGGTGGTGCCTTTTTTCTGGTAAGTCGCAGAAAGAGGGAGAACGCCACCATAACTGGTAAAGGCTGTCTTACCTTCGTCTTCTGGCAGGATACTGTTAGAAATCCCGGGCACGTAGGTCTGGTTCATCAGAGGAGGAAACAGCGGTATCGGATTCCCCGGATCGGTGTTATCCAGCACATCGTAGGTTGTCGGAGACGTGAAACGGATCAGCAGCGGAGGGGTCATCTCCCCCTCTTCCGAAAAATAGCTGGTTGTCAGATCGTAAACCTCACCCTGATCAATCGTGGCATTACCACGATTTCCGATGGCGGTGTCGGTACTGATCGGCGAAGCCAGGGCCACCTGCTCTGCACGGGTAATATTCAGATCAAGGTTCTGTGATTCACGTCGGGTCGGATTAATGACAAATTTATCGCCTTGCTGAAAGCTACCTGCCTCAAACCGGATTTCCATACCATCGACTTCAATCGAATCGGGAAACGCACCGGTCAGAGCACGTGTTTCGAGCAGTTCACCGTCACTCAGGCGACGAACGCGGTAGGTGTAGTCATCTGGCCCAGGGAAAGTGATTTCATAGTCACTGATGGTCAGCTCGGTCGCGTCTTTAATTTCTACCGCGATCACCCGGTCATCCGGGTCGGCGTTTCTGCGGTCGCCCAGCACCCGCTGGTACATTTTCAGAGGCTCGTTAATGTCGGTAAAGAAGTCTTCGCCTTTCAGACCATCGTAATCAACGCCCAGCTTATGCTGCTCGTTCATGGTCTGTGAGATGATCAGGCCCAGTCGTCCTAACTGATTCAGTGTCGGGTCCAGTACTTCGTCGCGGAAATCGAGAATCCCACCTAACTGGCCACCAGAAATTTCTTTGGTGACGTTCTGGACGACATTTCCCTTACGGAAATAGATGTCTACCCGGGAGGGGTCCTGTGCCCCTATGTCTGTGAATACTTCGTTAAATTCGTTACCGATCACCAGTGCCTGGCCATTACCGATAAATACGTTAAATACGTTGTCGTCCTGACTGACAATATTAACGGAGACAAACTCAGACAGTTCTTTCAGAAGGCGGTCACGCTGGTCGAGAAGCTCACTGGGTTCAATGCCCTGAGCACTGGCGCTGGCAAACTGAATCTGCTCGTTAAGTTCGGCAATAGCTTCGGCAATCGTGCTTATCTGCCCGGCGATGACCTCCATCTGGCCATTGATGATGTCATTCTGTTCGAAAAGACGATCGCTGATGGCGCTGAATCTGTCGACCAGGCCATTTGCTTCACTGATCAGGACTTCCCGGGCCGGGAGGGATGAGGGATCATCAACGGCGGCCTGCAAGGCACCGAACATATTTTCCAGGCCAGGCTGAACCCCTGTACCGCTGTCAGCCAGCAAGCTGTTGATCTGCTCGGCATTGACGGCCAGTGCATTAAAATTATTAAACGTCGACGTGTCTCTGCGAAGCTGCTCCGTCAGAAACTCATCGTAAACGCGACGCACAGAATCAACGCTGACACCAGATCCGATCCAGACGCCATCACTGAACTGAGGATTATTCTCAGTAAAGCTGACTTCCTGACGCGAGTAACCCTCGGTTCCCGCATTGGTAATGTTATTACCCGTAATGGTTAATGCTGCCTGTTGAGCACGAAGACCAGAAATACCGATATCGAGGATATTACCCATCGTTCTGCTCCGTCAGCTCAGTGCTGTTAATGGCATTATTTAAAATCGGGCTGTGATAAATGCGTTCAATCTTGTTGCCGTATTCCGGATCAGTAGCATAGCCAGCCTGCTGCAGCGCATGGCCGTAGCTATCGCCCTGAGTTTTTTCATTGATCGCTTCCTGATAACGCCCGGCCCCGGAGAGAAAATCTGCGTAGTCACGCAAGCCGTCCTGGAGTGAGTCGTAGGCACGGAAGGCAGCCGTTTCATTCACGCGGACACCTTCGCGGTATTCGTGAGTTGCTACCGTGACAACACCGCCCGTCCAGCGACTGTCAGCTTTAATGCCGAACAGATTATGTGCTGGCCGGCCGCTGGCATCCTGGATTGTGTGCTGGCCCCAGCCTGTTTCGAGAGCGGCCTGGGCAACGATAGCCTTAGGATCAACACCGATCTCAGCACCTATTTCTTCGGCAAGAGGATACAGAGCGGCAACAAACTCGGAAGGAGAGGCAAACTCTTGCCCCTTAGTGCCTTCACCCTGTGCCGTCTCACCGGACGTAGTTCCGGGCTCTGCCTGGAGGTTTTCGGGTAGTTTCTGAAGCTCTTCTTCGACCCGCTGCATCGCGGTAGAAAGCCCGCTGTAACGACGATCAAAAATCTTCGACTGATCAACTACCCCTGTCGATTTATCGTCCAGCCCATACTGAGACATCAGCTGACGGTGAATCACGTCCGCCAGGCCCGTTCCCTGCCCTGAGGTCAGTGAAACTGAGAGCTGATCGTCATACATGTTGCGGTAAAAATCGGATTCGGGAGAGTTAAACAGGGAGTCTTCAGAGAAAACATCCGAGGCATCACGCATGGATTTCAGCATCATGCTCATAAACATAGATTCAAACTGCTTGGCCACTTCTTTGAGGGCTGCTTCCTGGTCGTTTTTTCCCAGGGCACGGATGTCCTGCAGACCGTTGATGTCTGTAAAAACGTTCGCCGCGTTAGACTGTGATTGAATCATGAAAATTACCTCTGATGAGGAAATTGCAAGGAGTGGGCCAAGTTTTTACGGCGCCCTGCTATCGTCCTCACGTTCACGAGTGCTCATGCTGAAGTAATTACAGGACGCTGGATCTCCACGTTCGTGGAGATGACAGATATGGAGTGGTGATGACAAATATGCAGTGGAGATGACATCGTATCTGTCATCCTCGCGCACGCGGGGATCCATGCTGAAGTTATTACAGGGCGCTGGATCTCCACGTTCGTGGAGATGACATAGTATCTGTCATCCTCGCGCATGCGGGGATCCATACTGAAGTTATTACAGGGCGCTGGATCTCCACGTTCGTGGAGATGACAAATAT
>NZ_CATMFB010000019.1 GCF_950066645.1 uncultured Thalassolituus sp.
GTGGTGGGTCGTGCTGGACTCGAACCAGCGACCAATTGGTTAAAAGCCAACTGCTCTACCAACTGAGCTAACGACCCGAAGGAGCCGCGTATATTACTGATATTTTTTTTCGTGACAACCCTTTTTTTCAAAAAAGTTTAAGATTCATAGGGTTAGCGCAACTGGCTGCCATGAAAGTCATGCTACAAGGGAAGTCAGAAGACAGGAAAGAGAAGGATCCGGCGGGGGTTATTCCACCGGAACTTTTTTGAGATACGATGTGGCGAGCGCCACAGTCCCATCAGCAGAGCCGCTGTACTCGTCAATGACAGACTGGAGCACTTGCCGTGCCTCTGCGTTCTTCCCGGCCTTATGCAGGGTAACGCCCAGTTTGTAGGTAGCATCAGCAGCTTTGGTATGACTGGCAAAATCCGTCATAACCCGACGGAAACGAGCCTCTGCCACATCCAGGTGCCCTTCAACCAGGTTAACTTCACCCGACCAGTAAAGAGCATTCACGAGCAACGGCGCCTCGGGGTAAGTCTCTGCGAAGCTGTCAAACGCCGCACCGGCTTCGGTGAATTTTTTGGCGCGAACCAGCTCCATCGCGGACTTGTAGGCATCTGCAGGTGAAGGCTTACCCACATCAGGGGTGGATGCCTCGGTCACAGGCGCTTTATTTGCACCAGTATCTGCATAGCTTGCCGACATCAGCGACGATACACGACCATCAAGATCAAGATAACGATCCTGTTGCTCGCGTTCCATACGCTCAAGTCGGGCGCCCTGCTCTTCCAGTCGACCACGCAGAGTCGCGATTTCATTCTGCATCTGCTCGACCTGCATCAGCAGCTCGCTGACAAGATTACCCGACCCGGAATTATCGACGGGCAGTTGAGCAACAACAGATTGAGAAGGAAGTGCCGGCGAGGAAGGTTGTGTAACCTGAGGAGAGGCAGGTGCTACCACACGGGTAGCACCTACTGAGACCCAGCCGTCATCAGCGCTGGCACTGGCAGCCATCGCTGCCAGCGTCAGAGTGAGGACCTGCCGTTTCATTAACGGCTCTGGTATTTGATTTCTACGCGACGGTTTTTCGCCCAGCTGTCATCAGTGTGACCAGTTGCAGCAGGACGCTCTTCACCGTAAGAAACTACTTTGATCTGACCATCAGCAGCACCGTTAGCCATCAGGAAACGACGTACTGCGATCGCACGACGCTCACCCAGTGCCAGGTTGTACTCAGGAGTACCACGCTCATCTGCGTGACCTTCCAGAACAACACGGGCGCCTTTGTTAGCTGCCAGGTAAGAAGCGTGAGCAGTCAGAGCTGCTTTGCTTTCGCTCTTGATCGTAGACTGATCAAACGCGAAGTAGAAAGTGGTGATGTCCAGCAATGCTTTCTGAGCAGCGGTGTTGGCATCTGACGCCAGAGACTCGCCCTGCAGAGATGCAGACTCAACACCTGCAGTTGCGCTGTCGCCAGCTTCGTTTGCCTGCTGCTCAGTTGCAGTCATGGCAGCGCCTGCACCCTCGTCGAGGTCGCTGTTGCTTGCACATGCGGTTACCAGCATGGCGCTGAAAGCGAGACCAAGTGCTTTGTACAGAGCTGTCTTTTGCATAATCAATATTCCCAAATTGAGGTTAATAGGTAGTTCTTTGTTTAATTCAATATCGGAGACCAGGCTGGCTCACGGACATCCCCATATCTGGATGGAAGCCGGAATTTTACCTCTCCGTCAACGGATACAGCCGCCAGAATACTTCTGTCATTTTCAGTTGCCGCATAAATTACCATACTTCCGTTAGGCGCAACACTAGGCGATTCGTCCAAATTCGTGTCTCGGGTCAATATCCTCACACGCCCGCTGCTCATTTCCTGAGAAGCGATATGAAAACTGTCGCCATTGCCATGTACGTACACCATCTTACGGCCATCAGCAGTCATCCTTGCACGGGCATTGTAACTTCCTTCGAAGGTTACGCGCTTCACTGACCCTGTTTCACTGTCAAGTTTGTAAATCTGCGGACCGCCCGCACGGCTTGATGTGAACAGAATATGTCGTCCGTCCGCCATCCACTGGGGTTCTGTATCAATCCCATAGTGGGTTGTAAGGCGTTCCACCTTACGGGTGTTCAGATTCATGACATAAATATCGGGGTTGCCGGCATTAGAGTGTACAAATGCCAGTCTGGTTCCGTCCGGTGAAAAAGAAGGTGCACTGTTGGAACCATCAAATGATATGACTTTCTCACGACGACCAGTGCTCAGTTCCTGAAAGAAGATTTCACTCTGACCGTTCTCAAACGAAACGTAGGCGACCTTCTTACCATCCGGAGACCAGGCGGGAGAAAGAATCGGATGTGAGGACTTAAAGATAAGCTGTTCACGCGCGCCGTCCGCGTCAGCGAAGTTCAGGTTGAAGCGGGTTCTCTCTTTGTTCGTGGTCACGTAAACCATCTTGGTGGAAAAAACACCGTCGATACCCGTCAGACGTTTGAAGATAAAGTCACTGATATAATGCGCGAGATCGCGTAACTGAGTTGCCCGCCCTTTCACCCGGTGATGAAGTAGCTCGATCTGCTGGTGAACGTCTATCACATGAAACTCAATCGCATACCCGGCTTCATCGGCGCTGATCCGTCCGACGACGATGAAATCCTGCTTCATACGGCGCCAGTCTGTATACACCACTTCTTCCGGGCGCACCGGTTTGCTTAACATCAGTTGAGTATCCAGTGTCCGGAAATAGCCGGATGAGCCCAGATCATTGTTAATGATGGCGCTGATGTTTTCAGGGAGATTGGTGGCTCCGGTCCATTCAAAAGGAACAACACTGATCGGAATCGCACTCTGGCGCCCCTGAGTGACTTCAATCACCAGTTCAGCCTGTGCATTGAGCGACAGTAATACCAATAGCGACAGAATAATTCTGTTTACCACGATGCATTCTCCGGACGGAATTTCATTGTCAGGGTGCGGAAATTCTTTTCGAACACCCGAATATCTTCTGGAACAGGTAATGGCGAGGCTTTCATGATGGCTTGCTCTACGGAGCGATCCAATGCGGCATGACCACTACTTTTTACTACATTGGCGGAGATCACCTCACCCGTTGGCACCATAACCAGGCGTACTTCTACTTCCAGATTACGGGTGACGTTGGGTGGATAACTCCACTGAGATTCGATCTGAGCACGGATAAGATCCTGATACTCCGCTGTCATCTGAGCTGCTTTTTCGGCCGCCGCAGCCTGACGAGCCTGCTCTTCCTGGCGCCGGATTTCCGCTTCTGCCTGCTCCATGGCCAACTGCTCCATCAGTGCCTGCTCGGCAGCGGCTTTTGCTGCAGCCTGGGCTTCTGCCTTTTCCCGCGCGGCCTTTTCAGCAGCCGCTTTCTCTTTCGCTGCTTTTTCAGCCGCCGCTTTTTCTTTGATCGCCTTATCTTTGGCTGCTTTTTCCGCTGCGGCCTTTTCTTTCAGCGCTTTCTCTTTTGCGGCCTTCTCTCTGGCCGCTTTATCCGCTGCAGCTTTCTCTTTTGCCGCCTTTTCTCTGGCGGCTTTCTGCGCAGCCGCTTTTTCACGGGCGGCCTGCTCGCGCGCCTGTTTTTCCTGACGAAGTCGTTCCTGTTCCTGAAGTTTCTTCTTCAGTTCTCGATCCTTTACTGCCTTGTTCTCTGTCTGAACCACATTCGCAACCATGTGCGGCGGTACAGGTTCTGGCATGACCTGCGCGTCGCGGCGCCACTCACCGATGAGAAGCGCGATCGCGACAATATGCACCAGAATTGCTACAAGAACCGGAAGCTTGTAACTACCGGGATGACGCCAGCTCATATCAGCGACGTGCCTCCGGATCAGGTGCTTCTGTCACCAGACCAACATTGCTGATGCCAACGCCCTGGAGATTCCCCATCAGTTGCACCACCCGCCCATAAGGCACTCCCTGATCGCCCCGGATCATGACCCGGGTCTGCGGTTGTGCGGTCATCAGCTTCGATGCGTAAGACGTCACGTCAGCAAGACTCATCGACTGCGGATCTTCCTCATCGCGCTCAATAAAATATGCCCCGTCGCTGGTTACAGAAATAATCAGTGTGGAGTCGTCCGGATCAATATCTGTCGGCGTGGAATCTACATCGGGAAGGTTAACTGGCACGGTCTGCACCAGCATAGGGGCAGTCACCATAAAAATAATCAGTAACACCAGCATAACGTCGATATAAGGCACGACGTTTATCTCAGCCATTGGCCGGCGTTTTGGGCCCTGCTGTTGAATCGGTTCCATCAGTGAGACTCCGCACCTGCCTTCACAGACTGGTGCATTTTGTGCGCCTGGCGGTACAGCAGCGAACTGAATTCATCAGCAAAGGTGGTCAGGCCCGTGCTGATTTTATCGGTCGTCGCCACGTAGCGGTTGTAGAAAATAACCGCAGGAATTGCGGCCAGCAGTCCCATGGCGGTGGCAACCAGAGCCTCTGAAATACCCGGCGCTACCGTGGCGATCGTCGCCTGCTTAACACTCGCAAGACCATGGAAAGAATGCATGATGCCCCACACCGTACCAAACAGACCGATATACGGGCTGGTTGAACCAATGGTCGCGAGCAGTGGCAGATGATTATCCAACTCTTCACTTTCGCGGGTAATCGCAACGCGCAGTGCACGCTGAACACCGGTCATAACCGCATCCGGGTCACTGGTGTTCTGCTGCCGCATACGGCTGAATTCTTTCAGCCCTGCCATAAATACATTCTCTGCAGCACTGGTGTAAGGCTGTGCCTTACACTCCCGATACAGCTCATTAAAATCAATACCCGACCAGAAACGCTCCTCAAAGGCACGCAGTTCTTTGTGAGTCGCTGACAGTAAACGACCACGCTGGACGATGATGATCCAGCTGACAACAGAGGCTGCAATCAGCATCAGCATGACCAGCTGCACGACGAAACTGGCGTTAAGGATCAGATTGAGGATAGACATGGATTCGTTCACGATTGCTCCGGCAATACTCGGGTTATTTCGGGGTTAACTGTTCGGCGACGTCTGCAGGAATCGCCACTGGACGCCCTGCTTCATTAATACAGGCAGCACGCACGGTAGCTTCTGCCAGAATTTCTTCTGTTCCATCAGACCGGCGCAGGGCCGTCTGGTTCAATGTCATTCCGGCTTTCGATATCTCATCCAGGCTGACAGTGACAATGATTTCTTCATCAAGCAGCGCTGGGCGGCGATACTTCACCGACAGATCACGGACGACAAACCTGAGCCCCTGCTCCATAAGACGGTGCTGGTTAAATCCAGCGGCCCGAAGCCATTCACTGCGGGCACGCTCAAAAAACTTCAGATAATTTGCGTAGTAAACGATACCGCCAGCGTCAGTATCTTCAATATAAATACGCACGGGCCATTCAAACAGATTCATCATCCTTTCCGAGTCTGGCAGGCAAATCAATACCGAAGTGAAGGTAAGCCATGCGGGTCGCTACCCGGCCTCTCGGGGTGCGGGTGATGTACCCCTGCTGCATCAGATACGGCTCCAGCACATCCTCAATCGTATCTCTTTCTTCTCCGATAGAGGCTGCCAGGCTGTCGACGCCTGCAGGGCCACCGTCATACTTTTCCAGAAGCGTGAGCAGCAGACGACGATCCATGTGATCGAAACCATGTGCATCAACATTGAGCATATTCAGAGCCAGGTCCGCGATGTCTTTAGTCACCCGGCCTTCTCCTTTTACTTCTGCATAGTCTCTGACCCTGCGCAAAAGGCGATTCGCAATACGCGGAGTGCCTCGCGCCCTGCGCGCAATTTCTGTCGCGCCTTCGTCATCAACCTCAAGTCCCATGAGCCGGCCCGAACGGCTGACAATATGACTGAGATCGGCAACGTTATAGAACTCAAGTCGCTGAACGATACCAAAACGGTCACGCAACGGAGACGTAAGCAGGCCAGCTCTGGTCGTGGCTCCTACGAGAGTAAACGCAGGGAGGTCTATTTTGATCGAGCGTGCGGCCGGGCCTTCACCCACCATTATATCCAGCTGGTAATCCTCCATCGCCGGATAGAGAACTTCTTCAACTGCAGGATTAAGACGATGGATTTCATCAATAAACAGAACATCGCCTTCTTCCAGGCTCGTCAACATGGCGGCGAGATCTCCCGCCTTTTCCAACACCGGACCTGACGTTGATTTGATCTGTGCGCCCATTTCTTCGGCGATGATATTGGCCAGGGTTGTCTTACCCAGGCCCGGAGGGCCAAACACCAGAGTATGATCCAGTGCTTCACCGCGTCCGCGGGCAGCGCCAATAAAAATCTCCATCTGCTCCCGCACATGCGATTGCCCCACGTAATCGGCCAGCATTTTGGGTCGAATTGCGCGGTCCTGCTTTTCTTCGCCAATCTGGGGGGCTGCGGAGATAAAGCGATCTGTCTCGATCATTTGCCACCCATGGTATTGCGTAAGGCCTGTCGGATCATATCTTCTGCGGTCGTACACTGGTCAGCCACGCTGATCAGCATTTTGGAGGCATCCTGCGGTTTGTAACCCAGCGCGATCAGGGCACTTTCCGCTTCCTGTATCAGCTGATCCTGGGTTTGCTTGTCAGCTGCATCTGCAGCAGCCCACAGAGGTGCTGGCGCCTGCCACTCTTTCAGGCGATCTTTCATTTCAACAATCAGACGCTCTGCGGTTTTCTTACCCACCCCTGGCAACCGGGTCAGAGACTTAACATCTTCACTGTGAACACAGGAAGCGAACGCGTTCACGTCCATACCGGAAAGAATCGCCAGCGCCAGCTTCGGCCCGACACCACTGACCTTGATCAGAGTCCGGAATAAAGTCCGCTGTTCTTTATCGCTGAAACCGTAAAGCTGGTGCGCATCTTCGCGAATCGCGAGATGGGTATACAGTGTGACAGGGGCGCCAATAGTGCCCAACACTGCAAACGTAGAGAGCGGTGCCTGGACTTCGTAACCAACCCCCTGCACATCAATAAGTAGCTCAGGAGCCTGTTTTTCGAGAATAAATCCCTGGAGACGACCAATCATTCAGCTAGACACACAATTCAGATAAAAACGGGCATAGACTATCAGTAAAGTCAGCGCGGACTCAATGTCAGGAAGCCCGCCCCCGACGAAAGGTCTTCAGGCCTGCGCGACTGATCAGACTGGCGTTGGTGTGGGCATGGCAGAGCGCAATTGCCAGGGCGTCGGCGGCGTCGGCCTGAGGAAGCCCAGGAAGTTTGAGCAGGCGCTGCACCATATGCTGGACCTGCTCTTTGTCTGCAGCGCCGGTGCCGACGACCGCCTGTTTGATTGTTCGTGGTGCGTACTCATGTACTGGCAGGTTCTGCAGTGTCGCCGCGAGAATGGCGACTCCCCTTGCCTGCCCCAACTTCAGAGCAGAGTCGGCATTGCGCCCCATAAATACCTGTTCGATGGCAAATTCCTGCGGGATATACTCTTCGATCAGCGTGATGATGCTCTCATGGATGACCTTCAGACGTTCTGGAAGCTCCCCTTTCCCCGTGCGGATACAGCCACTGGTAATGTATTCACAACGCGCACCTACCGTATTAATCAGGCCAAAACCTGTAATACGTGAACCGGGATCTATGCCCAGAATAATGGCCATGTCAGGGTTGCTCGAATACCCACTTCTGCCCGGTTTCAAGGTCCGTCACGGTGAGACGTTTCCAGTCTTCAGGCAAAGTGATTCTGCGGCACGGGCTTGTCATCATCTGAGGAAGCATACTGCCCGCTGCCGGCTTGCTGATTTCGTAAGCAATATTCACCCCTTTGCGATCGCGGGTCTGCTCTTTGACTTCAACACCATACCCGGGAGTCGGACGCTCGCCTGCATTAATGGTGAGTTCGCGGTCCAGCAGGGTCACCCCAGCCATCACGCCACAGTTAAGGCTGTTTTTGGAATACAGTTCGACAGGCTTTGCCTGACCTGCACAGGCCGCCAGCATCAGGCTGCAGCAGAGAACAACAGTGGCTCGGATGACTTGCATTTTACTTTCCATAAAAAAGGCCGGTATCAGTGCGGATACCGGCCGAGTATACAGGCCCGGGGCGGGCCTGTCAGGGGATGCTTCAGCGACTGCTGAAGGTGAAACTGTCGTCCTGCACATCAGCCACTATGGTTTCTCCCGGCATAAAGCGCCCCGAGAGAATATCCTGAGCCAGTGGGTTTTCAATCCAGCGCTGTATCGCCCGTTTCAGCGGCCGCGCGCCGTACACTGGGTCATATCCGACGTCCACCAGCTTAGTAGTCGCAGCGTCCGTCAGTTCCAGTGCGAGATCCCGTTCTTTCAGGCGTTCATGCAACATGTGTAACTGAATATCGGCAATCCCTCGGATCTGATCTTTTTCCAGCGGATGGAAAACGACTGCCTCATCAATCCGGTTGATGAACTCAGGACGGAAGTGGTTACCCACGACGTCCATCACAGCATCACGCATCACCTCGTAATTACCCTCCGGTGCCAGGGTCTGAATCAGGTCAGAGCCAAGGTTAGAAGTCATCACCAGTACGGTGTTCTTGAAATCCACCCGGCGCCCCTGGCCATCAGTCAGCTGTCCGTCATCGAGAACCTGCAGGAGAAGATTGAAGACGTCAGGATGCGCTTTCTCAACCTCATCAAGCAGGATGACGGAGTATGGCTTGCGACGAACGGCCTCAGTGAGATACCCACCCTCTTCGTAACCGACATACCCCGGAGGCGCCCCTATCAGACGGGCAACAGAGTGTTTCTCCATATATTCCGACATATCGATACGCACCATGGCATCGCGGCTATCAAACAGAAAACCTGCTAATGCTTTGCATAATTCGGTTTTGCCGACGCCGGTTGGTCCCAGGAAAAGGAATGAACCATTCGGACGATTCGGGTCCGACAGCCCGGCGCGTGAACGGCGCACCGCGTTGGCGACTGCCGCGATCGCCTGATCCTGACCAACCACAGATTCATGCAGAACGTCTTCCATACGCAGGAGCTTCTCACGTTCACCTTCCAGCATTTTCGTGACAGGAACGCCGGTCCATTTGGAGACAACTTCGGCAATCTCATCTTCGGTCACCTTGTTTCGCAGCAGGGTGAACTCCTGCGTGCCTGTGTTTTCTGCTTCTGCCGCAGACGCGAGTTGCTTTTCCAGTTCAGGAATACGGCCGTACTGGAGTTCCGACATTTTCTGCAGGTCACCCGCACGACGCGCAGCTTCCAGCTCCATGCGGGCCTGTTCAAGCAGTTCTTTCGCTTTACTCGCACCTTCCAGCAAAGCCTTCTCTTTCTTCCAGACTTCTTCAAGTTCAACGTAGGAAGCGCCCGCCTTGTTAATCTCTTCATTCAGATCATTAAGGCGTTTGCGCGCCGCTTCGTCTTTTTCTTTGCGCAACGCTTCGCGCTCGATCTTTAACTGAATCAGGCGGCGCTCCAGACGGTCCATCTCCTGAGGCTTGGAGTCTATTTCCATACGGATTACCGAGGCGGCCTCATCAACAAGATCAATCGCTTTATCAGGCAGGCGACGATCGGCGATATAGCGCTGCGACAACTTCGCTGCAGCGATAATGGCGCTGTCGGTAATCTGTACGCCGTGGTGGACTTCGTACCGTTCTTTCAGACCACGCAGAATGGCAATGGAGTCTTCAACACTTGGCTCATCCACTGTCACTTTCTGGAAACGACGCTCCAGCGCCGCATCTTTCTCAATGAATTCCCGATACTCGTCCAGCGTAGTTGCACCTACGCAGTGCAGCTCACCACGCGCCAGTGCTGGCTTGAGCATATTGCCAGCATCCATCGCACCATCACTCTTACCTGCGCCCACCATAGTGTGCAGTTCATCAATAAAGAGAATGATACGACCTTCTTCTTTCGAAACGTCCTTCAGAACGGCCTTGAGTCGCTCTTCAAATTCACCGCGATATTTTGCCCCTGCCAACAAAGCGCCCATATCCAGAGACAGAATGCGTTTGTTTTTCAGGTTCTCTGGCACTTCACCATTGATAATGCGCTGAGCCAGACCTTCAACCACGGCGGTTTTACCCACACCAGGAGGACCGATCAGTACCGGGTTGTTTTTGGTGCGGCGCTGCAGAACCTGAATCGTGCGACGGATCTCTTCGTCGCGACCAATCACAGGGTCCAGCTTTCCCGCCTCTGCCCGCTCGGTCAGATCGACACAGTACTTGCTGAGTGCCTGTCTGCTGTCTTCTGCATTTGCGTCTGTCACTTTCTCACCACCACGCATGTCTTTAATTGCCTGTTCCAACTTCTGCCGGTCGATACCAGCAGCCTTCAGAGCCCGCCCTGTTGCTCCCTTGTCGTCAAGTGCGGCGAGCAGAAACACCTCGCTGGAGACAAACTGATCACCCCCTTTCTGGGCTTCTTTGTCCGCGAGGTTGAGTATCCGCCCCAGTTCAGGAGCGAGCTGAATATTGCCGTCCGGGCTACTGACGCGAGGTTGATCTGACATGATGGCCCTGAGCGCTTTCTCAAGTTCGACGACATTGACGCCAGCACGGCGCAGCACGTCTTTCGCTGAGCTGTCTGTCTGTTCGAACAAGGCGATCAGTACGTGCACTGTATCAATCTGATTATGATCCTGACCCAGTGCAATGCTCTGACTTTCTGCCAGAGCGTTCTGGAGACTGGTGGTCAATCGATCCATACGCATAAAACGTTCTCCTGCCCTTTCCGGGAATATCTGCTTACAACAGAGATGCGGCCAATTTAGTAATTTTCAACTACCCAAGCATTAACTTTAAAATATCTCAATAACGCCCGATTTGATGCAGCGCATGAAACTGCGCGTATAATGCCGCCCTGTTCCGGTATATGGAGCCGGTTTTTCAGTCCTCAAGGTTTTCCGGAGTCTTTTCATGCAGTCTGACCTCAGACTCGGCGCTTTTTACCTTCTGCTCGGTGAAGCTCTGCTGGCCATTATGGGAGGACTCATTAAATACCTCTCCGACACCCTCTCAACAGAACAGATCGTCTTCTTCCGCAATGCTGCGGGACTGCTCATCCTGATGCCGGTGATACTTACCCAGGGCAGCAAACTGCTGAAAACCTCTGTCTGGCACTGGCACCTGATGCGAGGATTAGTAGGCGTCAGTGCTATGTACTGTTATTTCTGGGCACTCGGGCATATGCCCCTGACTGAGGCCTTTCTGGTAAAGCTTTCCAGCCCATTTTTCATGCCGCTGATCGGTCTTCTCTGGCTGGGTGAACGCGCTGGAAAATATAGCATTCTGGCAGTATTTGTAGGATTTGCAGGCGTAGCCTGCATTCTCAGGCCTGACGACAGCGCCTTTACCTTTATAGCTCTGATCGCACTGCTGGGGGCTTTCCTGGCAGCGCTTGCAAAAGTCACCATCCGCCGCATGTCGGCAACCGAAAGCAGCCAGACAATTGTCTTCTACTTTGGCGTGATCGCGGCAGTAGTCAGTCTGCCGGGCGCCGCTTTGACGTGGCAACCGGTTGAATACGAACTGTGGGGCTGGATCCTTCTTCTTGGGCTGGTCGCAACGCTGGGCCAGCTGGCGCTGACCAAAGCATACCGGATAGCCCCCACCGGGAAGGTCGGGGTGTATGCCTACAGTGCGGTACTCTACGGTGCTCTGATGGGCTGGATCATATGGGCTGAAATCCCAGCCTGGACAACCTGGGCTGGTGCCGCGCTTATCGTTTCTGCCGGCCTGATCAACTTGTGGCAACCTCAGAAAACAAAAGCACAGTCCGAGTAAAACCGGTTTATTATTGCCCAATAGTTAATTATTCTCTTTCAGATAGCATCTTTTTGTCGGAGAGGTTAATACTATGTCCCGTATTGATCCATTGCAGACCTTTGTTGCCGTTGTCCGCGCCCGTAACTTTTCAACGGCGGCGGAATCACTCGGCGTAACGCCTTCGGCCGTCAGCAAACAGATCAGCGCACTGGAAGAGCGCCTCGGGGTACGGCTACTTAACCGAACAACCCGCTCAGTGAGTCCGACAGAAGCCGGGCAGATGTTCTATCAGCACAGCGAAAATATCCTGGATTCAATCACCGAAGCTGAAAAGCTGGTCACCGACTTTGACGACACCCCTAAGGGCAGGCTCCGTATTACTGCCATGTCTAATTTTGGTCGGCGTGAACTGGCGCGGGTATTCAATGACTTCTCTGACAAATACCCGGATGTCAGTTTCGATCTGCACATTTCAGACCGCCCACTCGACATTGTTAAAGAAGGGTATGATTTTGCCCTGCGTATAGGTTCGCTTGAAGATTCCCGCCTGATAGCCAAACCCGTCGCGGAGCAACGGATCGTCATCTGTGCGTCGCCTGCGTATCTTCAGAAATGGGGAACACCGGCCTGTCTTGAGGATATGCTAAAACATCGCATCCTGGTGGTCGCCAACGCGGAATATGCACGCCTGAACTGGCTGCGTCAGTTTGAGAAAGAGAATAACTTCAGCCTCGCCAATATTGAGCGCAAGCTGACGGTAAATGATATCGATCTGATATACGAAGCGTGCCTGGCAGGCATGGGCATTACCGCCCTACCTACCTATATTGCAGAGAAACACCTGAAGAACGGTGAGCTGGTACGCTTGTTTGCAGAGATGGAAATCCCGGTGCGCACCATCAAAGTCGTTTTCCCGCAGAATCGTTATCTGGCCAACAAGAGCCGGGCATTTCTCGATTTTATTACGGAGTATTTCAGCAACGCCTGATCATTCTGTCACTGGCGTTGTATCTGGAGCACAGCGTTCGTAAAACACAGGAGGAACGCGGGAAATACGGCGTTCATCGTAGTCAAAGAACACAATTCCTGTTTTTGCTTTGGCAACGACCTTGTCCTGGCTCTCGTTCACCACCATATAGATAAAGTCACAGCCGTATTTGTTGAAATCTGTCACGCCCACTCTGAACGTCAGCTTGTCACCGACAAACGATTCAGCGACAAAGCTGACGACGATATCCGTCACCATCAGGCCGACACCACCGATATTGAATTCACTGAACTCGTGAGAATGCAGGTAGCGCAGACGAGCTTCGTGCAGGAGAGAAATCATCCGGTCGTTGCCGAGATGGTTACCATAGTTGATATCAGAGACACGCACAGTGAGGTGGGTGGTGAAACTGAAAACGTCTGGTAAATCGAGCTGAACACGTGCCACGGACTACTCCTGATGCAACAAAAACTGGTAAAAAACGACGATTCTTCACAGTCTGGTGGGAATTAAGTTGGTGTCAGTCGCTCGAATAGGCTCTACTATAGAAACAAGTAACGCCTGCAGAAAGACTGTCAGAGGCCCGGCCTGTGGCGACTGATCTGATCGGCGGCGGCATGATAGCCACCGCGGTACTGCAATACAAACAGAAAGAACACAGGATCTGGTAAAGCTATGATTACATCCGGCATGAGCCGTCCGCGCTCACTTATCCTGGGATTGTGCGCTCTGATTTCCTTCGGAGCGTCCGCCAGCATCCCTGAGATTGAACCCGGCACCCCCTTTACCCCGCTCGAACCGACCAGGGAAGAATCGATTACAACCCAGCAGATCATGAGCAACCTGCTGCGCGGTCACTACGAGCGCAAACGTCTCGACGATCGCTTGTCGGAGCAGGTACTGGATACGCTTCTGGACGACATAGACAGCACCCGGAGTTACCTCCTTGCCAGTGATGTGAAAGGCTTCGAACGTTACCGTACCTCACTGGATGAAGCACTGAGCCGCGGCAACATGGAGCCCGCGTTTGTCATCTACAACCGCTTTCAACAGCGCGTCAGTGAGCGCCTGTCGTTCCTGCTCTCTGAACTGAAGAGCAACGCCAAAGACTACCGCTACGATGATACCGAAACGCTTGAACTCGACCGCGAAGAGGCGCCCTGGGCGACCACCTCTGCCGAACTCGACGATCTCTGGCGTAAGCGTCTGAAAAACTCCATTCTGAACCTGCGTCTTGCGGGTAAAGACGACAAGGCAATCATCGAACTTCTGACCAAACGCTACCAGAATCAGCTCAACCGGGTACATCAGAGCAAACCCGTCGACGCCTATCAGACCTTTATGAATGCGGTCACACAGACATTTGACCCGCATACTCAGTATTTTTCGCCGCGCAATTCAGAGAATTTCAATATCAATATGAGCCTGTCCCTTCAGGGGATTGGCGCAGTGCTGCAGACCGAAGACGAGCATACAAAAGTTGTTCGCCTGGTACCCGGCGGCCCTGCAGCGAAAGCCGCTAATCTTGAGCCTGAGGACAAAATCATTGGCGTTGCTCAGGGCAAAGAAGAGATGGTCGACGTCATCGGCTGGCGTCTCGACGAAGTTGTTGATCTGATTCGAGGGCCAAAAAGCTCGACGGTCCGCCTCGAGATCATCCCTTCTTCTGGCGCAACCAGCGACAGTAAGATCATCTCTATCGTGCGTGATGAAGTGAAACTCGAGGAACAGTCAGCCCAGAAAGAAGTGATTGAGCTGAAAGATGGCGACAGCACACGACGCCTGGGCGTCATCGACATCCCTACGTTTTACATCGATTTTCAGGGACGCATGGAAAATCTTCCGGATTACCGCAGCACAACGCGGGACGTCCGCCGCCTGATCGAAGAACTGAAAGAAGACAACATCGACGGCCTGATCATTGACCTGCGCAGCAATGGTGGCGGCTCGCTCGAAGAGGCTATTTCACTTACCGGACTGTTTATACCTACCGGACCAGTGGTGCAGGTGCGCGGTGCCCGCGGTAATGTCGAGGTACTGCAGGATCAGGATCCGGAAGTCCTCTATGACGGCCCTCTCACGGTTCTGGTAAACCGTCTCAGTGCGTCGGCTTCTGAGATCTTCGCAGGTGCGATTCAGGACTACGGCCGCGGCCTGATACTTGGTGGTCAGACCTTTGGGAAGGGCACAGTGCAATCGCTACGGCCTCTGACGGAAGGACAGCTGAAAATCACTCAGGCCAAGTTCTATCGCGTCTCCGGCGAAAGTACACAACATCAGGGCGTCATCCCGGATATTCTCTTCCCGTCGCTGTTCGACAAAGACAAAATCGGTGAAAGTGCCCTCTCACAGGCGCTGCCATGGGACACTATCCGTCCGGCCAAAGAGCTCAGAATGAACCCGGTTACTGGCCTGCTGCCGAATCTGCGTGAACGCCACGAGAACCGGATCCAGGACAATCCAGACTTTATCTTTATGCGCGAGCAGAAAGACCTGGTATCAGAGATGCGTGATAAGACTGAAGTTTCACTGAATGAAGCTGTTCGCCGCAAAGAGCGGGAAGCTAACGACGAGAAACGCCTGGGCCTGGAGAATAAACGCCGTAAAGCCAAGGGCCTGCCGCTGCTGGATACCCTCGAACAGACTGCCGAAGAGGTCGATAAAAAAGACGATGAAGCGACTGCCGAAGCCGCAAAGCAGGACAAGGAAGAGGCTGACGCTATGCTTGAAGAGGCGGGCTTTATCCTTCTGGATTATATGAAGCTTGCATCGCCAGGACTGACCGCTCAGAGAAACTGATCTCTGAGCCTTCTGCTTACCATCCCATTTCAGCTTTCACGAAGGGGATGGTGAGCTTCCTCTGGGCCCGCAACGAGGCCTGATCTAACTGCTCCAGTACTTCAAACAAGCCTGCCATATCTCTTGGCCCACGGGTCAGTACAAAACGTGAGACATCATCCGTAAGGTTCAGGCCGCGATGCCGCGCACGCAGGAGTAGTGCCTGCACTTTCTCTTCGTCTTCTAGGGGCTCGAGCTGATAAACCATGCCCCAACTGAGGCGGGAAGCAAGATCCGGCAGTGTGACCTCCAGATGCACCGGCGATTGATCTGCAGCCATAAGAAGGTGACTCTGGTTGTCCCGGATGCGGTTGTAGAGGTGAAACAGGGCCTCCTCCCAATCCTTGTTACCTGCCACTGCCTGTAAATTATCGAGCGCGACCAAAGGTAACTGATCCATCCCTTCCAGAACCGCCGGACTGTATGAGATCAGCTCATCAAGGGGGAGATAGATACTCTGATGCCCTAAACCATCGGCATAATGGCACGCCGCCTGGAGCAGATGACTGGTTCCTGTACCTTCTGCTCCCCAGAGATAAATAATAGGCTCTCCGCGGGTCGTCCACTGAGCCTGCAGAGCTTCAACAATCTGCTGGTTTGGTCCGGCAAAGTAATTAGCGAAGCGGGCATCGTCACGGATTACGACGGGCAGTGTAAGCTGCGCCGAGGGATTGAGATCATGGGAGCCAGACATAGCTGTCGGCCTCCTCTGTTTCCTGAAGTTTACGATCCAGCGCCAGGACATCCCATGCCTGCGCCCAGCTGTTCAGGGTATCTATGCTCAGGGTAATTTCACTCCCCTGCAATGACAGCACTCTGACTCCTCGTATTGCGACATGCTCGCTCAGGTAATCCAACAATCTGCGGTAGTCGGTGAAGCCATCTACCCCGGCCACCCGGATCACGTGACCGCCGGCCGCGAGCTCCGACGGCAGAGCAACCACAGCATATCGGTCTGACAGAGTCTCAGCGAGGTGGTCGGCCAACATTGAGACAAGCTCCTCGATACTGGTGGCCGAAAACTGCAGTGGGATATATTCCTCACCGTACTGGCTATAACCGGCAAAGCTGAGCCCATCACCGATGGAGAGTATCCGCCCAGCCAGGTATCCATCAGCACTGTAACGGACCGCAGCCCGGCTGATATCTTCCTCAAACAGCCCCCAGAGTCTCACCAGAGGGAGAGCCATTTCGTCATCGAGATCCCAGGCAGGAAACAAGACAGGGACGCCGCGCTCGTTCATTGCCGAGCTGACGGCTGTGCCCCACAGTTCATTAGCCAGCGACACAGGGGTGCGTCCCTGACCGCTGTCTTCAACCAGCCAGAGCGCCGTCAGCGGGCGTGAGGCACCCCAGACGGGAGCGCCAGACTGCCCTAATAACTTCTGGAGAGGTGCGGGCATAAAGCTGACCTCAAGCCTAAGCTCACCGCTGTCCTGCTGACGCTCGTAACGCAGGCTGCTGATGTAACTTTCTGCGCGCTTCTCGTGATCGGCCAACGGCGCATTGTCCAGAGTTTCGCGAGTTCCGGAGACTTTCACTAACACCTTGTGGAATGCCGCGGTGACTGCGTCAGCACGACTCTGCGATGTCTGGTCCTGAACCGGGACAGAAACGCGATACAGGTCGCTCACAGTGACGGCCTGGACCGCCACACCCCAGATCATAGCCAGGATAAAAAACGTAACTCGCACTCAGAGAATCCTTAACGCACATGCGGGCGCGTATTGTGCCACGCACGCCTGAAAGTGTTAACAGCTGAAAAACCGCGAACCATTACGATTGAAAGGTTTTCGAAACCGTCACATTTGTATGATGCAGGAAGGCGAACAAATCGTTAGAATACGCGCCTTTCATTGGCCAACCCTGTGACAAGCGGCATGAGCGAACAAAAATCCCTGAGCTATAAAGACGCGGGCGTTGATATCGACGCTGGTAATGCACTCGTAGAACGAATCAAAGGCGTAGCTAAACGCACGCGCAGGCCTGAAGTGATGGCAGGCCTGGGTGGTTTTGGTGCTCTGTTCGAACTGCCACAGGGATACCGTCAGCCAGTTCTGGTTTCCGGTACCGACGGTGTTGGCACGAAACTGCGCCTGGCAATGGACCTGAACAAGCATGACACCATTGGTATCGATCTGGTGGCCATGTGTGTTAACGACCTGGTTGTCGCGGGTGCCGAACCTCTCTTCTTCCTTGATTACTACGCTACTGGCAAGCTCAACGTAGATGTTGCCGCGGCAGTTGTCGACGGTATTGGAGTTGGCTGTGAGCAGGCTGGAGCCTCTCTGGTGGGTGGTGAAACTGCTGAAATGCCAGGAATGTACGAAGGCGAAGACTACGATCTCGCCGGATTCTGCGTTGGCATTGCAGAGAAAGAAGATCTGATTGACGGTTCTAAGGTCAAAGCCGGCGATAAGCTGATCGCGCTGGCATCGTCAGGCCCGCACTCTAACGGCTACTCCCTGATCCGTAAGATCATCGAGGTATCCGGCGCTGATCTGACGGCCGATCTCGACGGACAGCCGGTTGCTGATGCCCTGATGGCCCCAACGCGCATTTACGTCAAACCTGTGCTGAAGCTGATCAATGCATCTGAAGTACATGCTCTGTCACACATCACGGGTGGTGGCTTCCAGGAAAACATCCCACGTGTTCTCCCGGAAGACTGTAAAGCCGTCATCGATACTAACAGCTGGCAATGGCCAGAAGTATTTGGCTGGCTTCAGCAGCAGGGCAACGTCGCTACACACGAAATGTTCCGCACCTTCAACTGCGGTGTGGGCATGATTATCGCGCTGCCGGAAGATAAAACAGATGCTGCCGTTGCACTCCTGAATGCGGAAGGTGAGCAGTCCTGGATTATCGGTGAAGTACAACCGCGCAACGGCGACGAAGCTCAGGTTGAGTTCACGGGAAGCCGTGCATGATTGACCAGCAGGCGTCACTTCCGTCTGAACCGCCAGAAAAAACCCGGATTGTCATTCTGATCTCTGGCAGTGGCTCGAATATGACCGCCATTGCCGATGAGATCAGCCGGGGCTCCATGGATGCTGAAGTTTCTGCCGTGATCTGTAATGTTCCTGAAGCTGCTGGAATCCAGAAAGCCCGTGACCGCGATCTGGAAACCCAGGTGATCGATCATCGCAACTTCACCTCGCGTGAAGAGTTTGATCTCAACCTGATGCGCGCCATTGATGATTACTCGCCTGACCTGATCGTGCTGGCAGGCTTTATGCGTATCCTGACGCCTGATTTTGTCCGCCGCTACGAAGGCCGTATGCTGAACATTCACCCTTCTCTCCTGCCAGCCTATCAGGGATTGCACACGCATCAGCGAGCACTTGATGCAGGAGATCAGAAGCACGGTGTTACTGTTCATTTCGTCACCGAAATTCTCGATGATGGCCCTAATGTAATACAGGCCGTTGTCCCGGTGCTGGATGGTGATGACGCGACCAGTCTGCAGAAGCGCGTACAGTTGCAGGAACACATCATATATCCAATCGCTGTAAAATGGTTTGTTGAAGGTCGACTGACCATGGTCGGCAACACAGCACTGATGGATGGTCAGCCTCTGCCGGTGACCGGCGTGCAACTTGAAAGCTGAAAAGTTGTCTGACGGGTCAGACTGCCGGAGATACGGATGCCGAAGCTTTTACTGACACTGTTATTACTGACACTTCCCTTCTCGCTCCGGGCAGAGCCAGTGCCCGGACTGACGCCATACAGTATCGAATACCACAGCGAGTACAGGCTCGGCTGGTTCAGTTTCGATATTGATGCCACCCGACGCCTGAGCCAGGTTGATACCGATCGCTGGGCACTGAATTTCAATGCTGAAGCGAGCGTTGCCTCACTGCAGGAATACTCCGAATTCACCTATAGGGACGGTACTATTATTCCTTCTGAATACCGCTACCGGGCATCCGGTATGGTGGCTGATGACGACCGCACTCTGCTCTTCGTTGAGGGGCCAGGAATCGTTAAAGACCTTGAGTCCGGCAACACCATTCAGGGGGAGTGGGAAAAAGGTATTCAGGACAACCTGACCTATATGCTTCAGGGCAGTCTCTATCTGTCACGGGGCGAAACGGATTTTGTTATTCCTGTATTCGAAACCCGGCGTACAAAAGATAAACGGTTCCGCATAATAAAACGCGAAAAAATCCGTGTCCCAGCCGGAGAGTTCGACACCATCAAAATTGAACAGGTCCGCAAGAATAAAGACCGTGAACTGCACGCCTGGTTTGCGGTACAGCCTGGCTACCCTCTGATCCGGCTCAGTGATAAAAAAGACGGCGATCTGAAGTACCGGATTGAAGCTACCAGCCTGTCATACTGACGGATGCTCCGGTACACTTTGACGCGACAAACACCGCCAACAGGCGCGCAGACGAGGTAACAACATGCGACTCAGCGATGGGGATATTGAACAGAAAATAGCGGACGGCAAAATTATCATAGAGCCCGCCCCCGCAGATGACGCCATCGCAGGTATCAGCGTCGACCTCCGCCTTGATCACAGATTTCGTGTATTCAGCAATAATTCAGTCACCCACCTGGACCTGTCCGGGGATCGCGAGCAGCTCGAGCGTGATATTGACCGTATCATGAGTAAAGAGATCGAGATCGAAGAAGGTAAGGCTCTCTATATTCACCCAGGTGAACTGATCCTTGGCGCAACGATGGAGTCTGTGACGATTCCGGATGATCTCGTTGGCTGGCTCGACGGACGTAGCTCCCTTGCTCGCCTCGGCCTTATGGTTCACGTTACGGCCGGAAGAATCGATCCCGGCTGGCAGGGACAGATCGTGCTCGAGTTCTTTAATAACGGCAAACTTCCGTTGGCCCTGCGCCCGGGCATGGTGATCTGTGCTATGTCATTTGAAACGTTGAGCAACCCGGCAAAACGCCCTTACAACAAACGGGAAAATGCAAAGTACCGAGACCAGAAGGGTGCGGTTTTTTCACGGATTTCGAAGGACTGACTACTCCTTCGAAAGAAAAAAACCTTATAAAAATCAAAGATTTTCAGCAGAAATCGTTGACCTGAAAATTTCTGATGGCATAATAGCAACCACTTGCTTAGATGTTCCCCGATAGCTCAGTCGGTAGAGCAGCGGACTGTTAATCCGTTGGTCGCTGGTTCAAGTCCAGCTCGGGGAGCCACTTCTTTTATGCTTCATCTCATTTCTCAGGACGAGTTCTGAACAGCCCCGAGCGGTATCATTTCATAGTGGTTTAATCTGGAGGAATCCGGGATGATAAAAGTTCTTCTTGATGCATCACGTCCGGTGAAGCGCCTCTTGTCAGTCGGTTACGACGTAATCGCAATCCCTGTAGCCATCTATCTCGCAATGGCATTACGATATGGAACGTGGTCTCCACCGATCGAATCAAGTCTCTACCCTGTCTTAGGAATAACAACACTCGTTACTATCGCTATTTTTATTAAAATAGGACTTTACCGTGCGGTAGTGCGCTTTATGACCAGTAAGGCGTTTTCTACACTTGGGGCTGGCATAGCAGTATCAGCTGCCACTCTGGGAACCACCTCATTTCTTTTTACCGCCGCCATTCCGCGATCAAGCATTATCATCTATTTATTTACAGCCTTCGCACTTCTGGGAATTCCAAGATTATTCATTCGTAGCATAGTGTCGCAGTTGGGCAAAGTAGCCGCAGAACCAGTCATTATTTATGGCGCAGGCCGCCAGGGAATCGCCCTTGCACAGGCTCTGCACAACAGTAACATCTTCAGACCGTCCGCGTTTATTGATGACTCACCATCAAAACAGAACACTACAATCCATGGGCTGAAGGTTTTACCAGCCGGGGCAATCTCAGAAATTTGTGAAAACACTGGTGCACGTAAAGTACTCCTGGCGCTTGGCAGAACTGACTCCTCCCAAAGAAAGCACTTGATCGAACAACTGGCCGAAAAGCAATTAGAAGTTCTGACAGCCCCTTCTATGACTGACATCATTAGCGGCAAGGCAAGAGTTGAAGAAGTCAGAGAAGTAGAAATTGAAGATCTGTTAGGTCGGGAGTCTGTAGCCCCTGATAAAGACCTTTTAGAGGATAACATTAAAGGAAAAGTCGTCGCCATTACTGGTGCTGGAGGATCAATTGGCTCGGAACTATGCCGACAGGTCATCGCTTCGCGACCATCTAAGTTAATTCTCATTGAGCTAAATGAATACAGCCTGTATGCGATTGAACAAGAGCTGAATCAGCTGAATGAATACCAGAAAACAGATATTCCGATCGTATCAATACTAGGCTCAGTTCAGAAACAGCATCGACTCCAGACCATTTTCAGTACCTTTTCAGTACAAACAGTCTACCACGCCGCAGCGTATAAGCATGTTCCAATGGTTGAACATAATGTCGTCGAAGGCGTAAGGAATAATGTATTTGGAACCTGGTACTGCGCAGAAGCCGCTATTAGTGCCGGGGTCGAACGATTTGTTTTGATTTCTACCGACAAAGCTGTACGCCCTACCAATGTTATGGGTGCATCCAAGCGGCTTGCGGAGCTCGTATTGCAGGCCCTGGCTAGCCGGCAAGACGATACATTGTTCTGCATGGTACGTTTCGGAAATGTCTTGGGCTCATCTGGTTCAGTGGTCCCTTTATTCCGCCGGCAAATCAAAGAGGGGGGCCCAATTACGGTGACTCACCCCGACATCATCAGATACTTTATGACGATCCCTGAGGCGTCGCAGCTAGTTATACAGGCCGGTGCGATGGGTAAAGGTGGTGATGTATTCGTGCTGGACATGGGAGAGCCCGTAAAAATCACTTCTCTCGCGAAGAAAATGATCAAGCTTTCCGGCCTCACAGAACGTTCAATCCAGAACCCTTCAGGAGATATTGAAATCCTCTACACCGGTCTCCGCCCTGGTGAGAAGCTCTATGAAGAACTTCTGATTGGAGATAATGTAGAAGGAACAGACCATCCCCGGATCATGACTGCCAACGAAATAATGTTGAGCTGGCCAGAAACTCATAACCTGCTCAATCACCTCGACAAAGCATGTCATGATTTTAAAGTAGAAGATGTGGTTAAATTACTGTTGGATTCACCTGCAGGATACAATAAACAAGGCGACTGCCCTGACTGGGTGTTAAACGCTCAGTAGCTATTTATTCACGACTCGATCACCTGATCCAGCACCTGAA
Source organism: uncultured Thalassolituus sp. (assembly GCF_950066645.1). Classification (GTDB taxonomy): domain Bacteria; phylum Pseudomonadota; class Gammaproteobacteria; order Pseudomonadales; family Oceanobacteraceae; genus Thalassolituus. The sequence goes on from NZ_CATMFB010000019.1 coordinate 22,735, forward strand.
ACTGTACGAAAGATAAATACAAAGTAATTTTTAAGAGACATTTCAGCTATCATCTTTGCATCAGTTCTTGCCAGTAAATCTGGTGTGGACATATCAATGTCGCTTACCTGTGCCAGGCCTGTAATCCCGGGTCTTACTTTATAAACACCCAATTCATTTCTGACTTTTATCAGCTCTTCCTGATTGAAAAGATTAGGTCTTGGACCAACCAAGCTCATATCCCCTCTAAGAACATTCCATAGCTGTGGTAATTCATCAAGCTTTGTCTTACGCAGAAAACCACCTACACGTGTAATTGAAGCGGTTGAAGCTAAATGACTAGCAACAGAGGCCGTATCTAATGTCATAGTTCTGAACTTAACCAACACAAAAGGCCTGAGATTACGACCTACTCTCTCCTGGCGAAACAGTGGCGCGCCAGTATCGAACATTCCAACTAAATAAATCACAACCAATACCGGAAATCCGACGACCAGACCTATGACTGAAAAAACTATATCTAAACAACGCAACATCTTATGTCTCCTCGTGTAAATAATGCGCAACGGTATTCTGCAGCCCTCTATCAAGGGAGTATGGCGGCGTCCAGTCAAGAAGCTGGCTTGCTTTAGTGCTATCGACAGATAAATCCGAAACCAGACGACTAACAACTTCAGTCTTACCAGTAAGCCTACCTGCAAAAGTGAATAAACTAGTCGGCACAGGAAGCAAGAAAGACCTTCTGCCTTGTAACTTCCGGATTCGAGATATCAGAGCGGCAATAGATACATCCTCCCGATCTGAAACAAGGAAGGTTTCATTTGCTGCCGCGGGGTGACTAATACAATACAAAATAAAATCTACAAGATTGTCGACGTATATAAGGCTTCTTCGATTGTGAATCGAACCAAAGGGAAGCGGAAATCCAGTATTGCAAAGGCTAATAAGACTCCTGAAATTTGCCTTGACACCGGGACCGTAGACGAGAGGTGGACGGATAATCACGACTTCCATCCCGGTTTCCTTGGCAATCTCTTTTAAAGCTTCTTCGGCTTCAAACTTTGACTGACCATAGGCGTCCTCTGGATTGGCGCGCATCGCTTCCACAAAAGGACGGCCTTGCTCTGTGCGTTCGCCAGACACCTTTACAGAGCTGATAAAGATGAATCGCCTCACCCCTGCTGAGGCGGCTTGCCTAGCAAGATTAACGGTACCAAACACATTAACTTCACGAAAATCACGCAATGGATCTTCGGAGTATTCATTCATCACATGAACTCTTGCTGCGAGGTGTACTACTGAATCAACACCATCGAACAACCTACCGTAAGATGTCTGAGGACCAATACTTTCTACCGTAAACTCATCCAACATTTTCTCATGTGACGATGATCTACTCCGCAAAATCGACGTAACATTAAATTTCCCGGAATTGCATAGCGTGGAGAGCAACCTGGCTCCTACAAAACCACTAGCTCCAGTTACAACCACTCTTAAGCTATCAGACATCAATACACACCAAAGATAAAAAGGAGGAGTAGGATAAATGCATCCCGTGATCTCCTTCTCATACGGTAAAAGTTAAGAAGACGAAAGAAGTAGCTATCAATCCTACTACTAAGCTCAGGGGAAACGAGTTCCACTATCTGAGATACCTGCTTGCGATACCAGTGTGCCCTGACCATATTTAATCGCTTAACGATAGCTTGCAATCCAGTGTTCGTACCTACCTGATTATCAGAATGCTGCCTGTACAACATGGATGGGCAAGGATCAATATACCAACGATACCCACGTGATCGGCAAAATGCATAAGCCAACCAGTCATGAAGAGAAACACTACTCAGCCTATCTGAAACTTCAATAATAAACGTCTTTAAAGCAATAGCAGAGGACCTGCTAAATACATATGTACATCCCGGTCCAGCGGCTTCGAAGAAATGGTCGAACTTCTTCTGCTGCTGAGCCTTATCAACTAACAAACGCCTTCCATCTGGCCAGAATGCTGTAACATTTGATGAGTACACATCACAGGAGAACTCCTTTAGGCAGGACAGTGAGCGCTCTAACTTATCGGGAAACCAACAATCGTCCTGATCTGATAATGAAACAGCATCATAGTTATTGAAGTTAACGTCCCTAAACAATCTGAAAAAATTTGGGCCCGCCCCACCGAACCTCTCTCCATAACTGAGTGGCACAACTCTCGCGTCGCGGGATGACCACTCGAGTACCCTGGCATAAGACTCATCATCTGAAAGGTCTACACTCACGTATACAGTGACACTAACTCCAGACTGACCAAGTATGCTGGAGATCTGTTCATCCATATACTTGGTACCATTGTATACAGCCATCAGGACCGCAACACGACAATGATCTGTCACCTAATGCCCATCCTCTTTCATACTCTGAATCAACTTTCCGTAAATCACAATAATGGCAATCATCCCCGTGCTGCTAACAAGGAGTGGATTAGTTCCTGCTACCAGTAAGTAAGCAATCCAGGCTACAGTGTACTCTCTGCCCAGGAGTCTGAACTTAAACAGTGGATAAGCAAGTAATGCCAGGAGCGGAAGAGACAGAAAGCCATAAATGCGATAAATCTCGAAATAAGATAACTCCGACGAATATATAAGCTTATCGTATCCAGGCGTATAAAATCCTGTTCCAGCTCCAGAACCAAATATCAGTGAAGCGCCGGCTTGAGAGAAGTGGTCAGCATAGCCAAGAACGTGTCCAATTTTTATCTGGTTAGAGACCTCTTCGGATGAGAAAAAGTACTGATAGCTGAGGATAAATAATGCTAAAGCAAAAAGTGCGACTATAATAACATATACATAAGAAATCACTTTAGTGCGATCGCTGAGATAGAAATACACATAGGTTGCAAACAACCACATTCCCATCAGCGCATTAGCTCGAGTAGCAGAAATTATTAATACAACGGATATAAAAGCGCAAATCAGAAGTGCACTGAAACTCCTTTTGGTGGCGAAAAATGCCATAAGAAAAACAAGCAATACAGATGTTTTGTAATACACCATATAAACAACCAGACCATTGAAATCACGCCCCCCAATCTTAGCGGCACTAATCCCCTGATCTAGAAATACCCCAAGTTTAAAACCCAATGAGACGTTCAAACTCGATAGTATAAAAGTAACAAAAATAGTAACCACAAGAAGGGTCAGCGGAAGAACAGAAAGACTATGGGTCTTTATTCCAAATGCCGATACAGGTAGCAATAACAACAGAGGGACAAAAGCAATTAGATACTGCAGTCGTATGGCATGATCTATTTCCTGGGAACCACTCAATAAAACGACCACATAAGACAACAGAGGAACAACAAAAGCGACACTAATTACAAGTATAACCAAGTCTCTTCGCAGTGGTACCCTATTACCAACGAGAGCGAGCAAAAGAAAAACACCAACAGAAACAACAAAGAAGAAAATCTTAAGTTTAAATATATTCCCAACAGGGTCCAGAATAGAAAATGCAAGAAACAGAAATATACTAAGTTTCAGAAATCCAACAACAGTGTATCTCAAGCGCCCATAAGGATAATCTGAATCATTCATAAAATAGACCTGACTTTCCAAACGATGAAGTCCAGAAAATCTCTATATATCCCTAATTTCCTGGACATTCTATATACGACCAGCTGACTCTCTAACAGATTCTTAATATCGAAAATCTTGCCAGAAATAACTCTCAGAGAAAATTTCTGCGCGCCGACCTCATTACAACCATGTTGACGATACAACAAAAGTGGCTTTTCGATTGGAATCAGTTTACCACTCCTCTTGCTCACAAGAAGGGCCATCCACCAGTCATGCATCAAAATATCAGATGTATCTGAAGCTCTGTACAACGATGCTGCTGCCCTATTAAAGGCCATTGCACAGCCTGTTATAGAATTTCGGCAAGCAAGCTTCTTTATATCCATAGTCAGGTGAGGACCTGTATTCTGAAACTCCCACATCGACTCAGAAATAATATTGAGGTTCTCATCAACGACCCTAAGATCGCTATACACTACACAAGGTATTTCGCTGCTTTGTTGACCCAGTAACTGCATATGCTCCTGAAGCTTATTCTCATCCCAAACATCATCCTGATCACAAAAAAATGCGTAGTCAAAATCCACACTGCGAATAAGGTGAGAGAAGTTATCTTTAGCTCCGCCACAGCAAATATCATCTTTTAAAATCAAAAAATTATCTGGAAAGCGGTTTTCATACTCCTGCAGTACAGCAAGGGTACCATCGCGGGAACCATCATCATGAGCTACGACTACGAATTCTGTATAACTTTGAGAAACCAGGGAGTCAAGAAGTTCTGGCAGATGCTTCTCGCCATTGTAAGTGGCCAACAACACAGCCACTGGAAAACTTGGTGTAATTAACGTCGACATACTATTAGCGCTTCAAATATCGGGCAGTCTTAATAACCTTCACCCATAACCTTTTCAGAATATTCGAAGAAACATCAGAATAGCCACATATCAACTCATTGTATGGTGGAGAGAAATCTCTGTCCTTTGCCAGAATGTCAGAACTGAGACCCTTTGAGCTTTCAATTCCCAATGTAACCTGATCCTCAAGAGAAGGTCTCACCCACCCGTTTGATATATGAGAGCGTATGTAATCAATAGATATAGATCCGTCATTAACTGCAGAAATTAGCTCTCTGACCCATACCTCCTCAAATGGGTTTTTAGTTGACACCCATGGCTGAGTTTTCATATCAGTATAGTGAATTAGCTTGGTCTCGCCTTCTTTAAAATACTCCAGAGAGTTCCACGTACAAGAGATCCCGGCAGAGGGTTTCTCTGAAACGACCATGCCATCCATCAGATCGCTATAACTGAAGTTGTTATTGTCCAGGCAATCAATAATCTTATTAATATCCCAAGCATTACGCTCACAATCTATGAGCATCACACTAAAATGAGGCTTCCTGCCTTCCCCCTTACGCGACTTCGCAGCGAGAAGCGTATCCCCGCCCATCGGCAGTGACCAGAGCTCCTTAATATCAGTAAACACCTGCATATCCGAGTCCAGATAGATTGCACGGCCTTGGTAATTACATATAGAGGGAATCAGGAAGCGCTGAAAACTGAAGGGGGTCCGCTGCCGGTTCTCGACGTCCTTGGGTTCCTTGTATTCAATGCCCAGCTCATGGATCGCGACTACTTCCACAGGTACACTTGAATGCTTTCGGATAGAGTATTCAAGCACCTTAGTTGCAAGCATCTGAGCTTCAGTGGTTGCGACATAAACTTTTACTGGGTACTCATCTTCGATATGGTTGTAATTCAAGTTTCGCTCCATTATAAAACGTCTTATGTTATCAAACTGAATATCAAAAGATGATCTTCCATTCGAAAGCAGGGTACTTTGATTCAGATCACTGAATCCATCTGCATAGGTCTTCCCCCCATCGACACCAGCCATCGTGAAGTTCCTGGCTCCATTAGATGACAGCAGAGACACGATCACATCACCGCTGAAATACCCACCGGGTACAACTGGCAATGAATTGCCCGACTTCTTCTTAGTTCCTAAATTATACCAAAGCAACCTATTCTGATCGTTTAGTGCTCGTAGCACGGGATAGTCCTCGATAAAATCTAATAATGATTTCTTCGATGGAGCACTATTCACATGCGGATATAGCGGCATTATCAGATACTTTGCATTATCCAGAATAATCTGATCCAGAGAGTCCACGACATCCAGGTCAATAATATGTGAAAAATCGACAGAATAATCCCGTAATGCGTGATTTAAGGAAACAGTATAATCAAATCTACTGGTATCTTTGAGGCGAGCTACCGACGGACCTTTACCTATTACTAAAAATCTTGAATTTTCCAGATCAAGCTCTGAAAAAAACTCACCGATATGCTGCATCATGCGTCCCCGCGTACTTGATAAAACAGATCTAGCCAACTATTCAGTGTGTTAATATTTCGCTTCTCCGGCCGAAACTCAGGGAGTTTACCTTTAGCCCTATGATACAGAGACTGAAAATCACTGGAAAGATCCCCAATAACTACAGATTGGTCTAATCCCACATAGCTCGGTAACTCATCCGCCACTACGGGCAAACCGTAGGTTATACTAGTAATCGCTCGATTCGCTGATTTCGCCATAGTAAAGGGTGTGAGCGTAATAGGTATCAAACTAATATCCTGCTCCTCAATCGCACTGTATGCAGTCGAATTGCTCCATTCAAGATACAACACAGGAAAATCACACTTACTCCGAATAATATTATATTGCTCTTCACTATTGCTTATTATTGTAAGTACAATCTTATTTTCTCTGTGTTCAATATTCATTGCGGATATGACCCTCATCAAATCCGACATTCCGCCATGAACACCCGGGCTTCCGTGACTCCCAAACCATACTACTCTTGAATATTTCTCACTATAGCTAATCAGCTGACGAAGGTACTTTTTGTACCTCAATCTGGCCCGAAGGCGTGTAAATAATCGCTCTTTAGGCATACCATCCGTGTTAACTTCAACATAGTCATCGACAACATCGATAGGGATTTCTTCAAAGATATTTTGTTTAATGTAATCCTTCATATAGCTACTAGCGGTAGTAATATGATCTACCTCTCCACACATTCTACGCAATCTATCAGCTCGATTTTTCAGAGCCTCACTCTCAAAATCCATATAAAAGTGATTATCGCACAGGTCAAGGACTACATAGGTACCAGATGCTTTTAAATCCCTTACCTTTGAAAGCGTTGTTTCATCATAACGCTTAAGAAGAACCAGCACATCCGGTTGCTCGCCGTCCTTGTAGAATCCAATATTAAGACCTAAGCTTCTTAGCTCACTGACAATATGGAAACACCTAACTCTAAAACTCGCAACCTCAATATCATTTGTGTGAGCCCAAAACCTAACCAGCATGCTGCATCCTGACCCTTAATACGAAAGAAAATTGAAGAATAGTCGCCAACAAAACGATCGCTATTCTGACAAATATCAACTCAATCACTTCAACTTCAATGTATGCTTCGAAAAAGTAGAGATAGCACATCAAGAGACAGCTGCAAACTATAGAAATATACATCTGAATAGCAAACCGCCCCGATCTAGCAAGATACAAAGGAGCTATTGCTGAAGCAAATGATAGCGCCCAAACGATGTAGAAATACCGAAACAACTCAAGGTAGTCAGCTCCTAGTATCAAAGTCACAAATACTTCGGAGAAGACTAACATAAGAGAATAGAGGACAAATAATCCGTATAATAATCTTCTGTAATTTACCCCTGAGAAGAAGAAATGCATAACAGGCTGTGTAGCAATCATGACCATACTGTGAACCTGCTTAACAAACAGGTAGATAGAGAACATTGCAATATCGCTAACAAAGAACATTATAATAAACGTATCGAACTGCTTATTAAACACGCCACAAAAGTTCTGAATAATGTAGACGAATGACGACTCTTTAGCACCCACCTTCACCTCACCCCGCAATGGAAGCTTCGAAACTGACCCCAGTACGTAGAAGGCTTTAACAATGGCCTCAAAAGTGCATGCCCCAGCGCCGAGGTAGAGAAAAAGAAACCCATCGGCACTATAAATGCCAACTATCATTGCTCCATAGTATAACAACCTTGATATAGTCTGAACTTTTGAGTAATACTCCAAGTCACTGTCTTTTACGGTCATTATCTCGAAGATAGGATCGGTCAATTTTATTAGCGATACCACAGAGTGAAATATTAAGAATATCAGCAACTCAGAGTATGTCTCAGAAACACCATAAGCAATCGCAAAAGCGACAACCAGCCCTACCCCCCTTAGCAAAGACTCACTTACAACAGTCCGATAAAGTAGATCTTTGGATAGTTGGCTGTTAACAGAAGCATATAGAAATGCCTTCGAAGAAAAGAAAGCAGTAAACGCATTTATATAAAAAGACGAAAGGGCATATAAAGCATAGAATTCCTGGCCCCGGTCTTTTATTAACAATAACGAAAGTAGCAAGCCGAGTGGAACAGGCACCCAGTAATGTATTTTTGTAAGAACACCCTTAGGAAGAAAGGAATTTCTTAGCATGCTCTACACCATTATGTGCTTCAACTATAAAGCTTTCCGCCACCTTACCTGGCAGAGGCAGTCGATCAGGATTTTCCGAGATATATGGCACATTGTAGAACCCTGCCAGGTTCTTCAGCTTGTTCCCGTGTGCTGAAACCCAAACGATTTCCGCACCATAGACTGAGGCTACGATCCCACCATGAAAGGAATTGCCCACATACAACTTGCAACTTGAGAGCCGCTTAGTAATGCCCTCAACAGAATCCGCCTCGTAAAATTCTCCCCCCACACGCTCAGCTAACCTTTGCGACAATTCGTTGGAATCATGATTGAGGCATCGAGCCATATTCTGAACGACTGGAACTAATTTATGCTCTGCTGTATACCAGTTAACAATTGCTTCGGCTCTATCAAAATAGTTTTCCAGATAACTTTCATTAAAATGAAATATCGCTATATCTTTTTTACCATCTGAGAAGGTATATACATCAGGGGTAATTAATGCAAAGTCAGGAACTATAACTGGATTCAAGCCATGATCCTTTAACTTTGAGAAAGTTGTATCATCTCTCACACCCAGAAACTCAAGTCTATCCAATTCTCTGATAGTGGCCTTATCCGCCATATCAATATTTTGCATTCCCACTGACAGTGAAATTGATCTGTCAGATTTGACGAACAACCCTCTAGGTATAGGTAGTTTTAAGCGCTCAGCAATTCTGTACTTGTAAAAACCATATATACTTTCGCTTTTATACTGAGCTGAAAGTGCTTTGGGAAACAGTTCACCACCGAGATAAATATTCTTGGCAGAACAGACCTTGTCAAAGCCGTATATATCACCCTGTACTTTATCAGGTATCAACCCCGTAAGATTTACATGAGATATACCAGGAAATACCTTATCAGCTAACAAGCTATATAAAATATCCCCATAATTAAATCTCGAAGAAGTTGCTACGGCCGTATTGGCTTGCTTTATTTTACGATTTATCACTTGTATCCACCAAAACTACTGACATTCGGACACCGTCGCGGTCAAGCAGTGTCAGACTCTGAATTCACCCGAAATAGTTAACATACGGTTTTGTATATCGACTCACAGGCTTCAGCGGGATATAAAGAGCTCGTTACCGGCCTCCCAATTACCATATAATCTACACCAGCTTCCACGGCCTCCCTAGGAGTCATTACACGCTTCTGATCACCAATATCCGCCCCCTCCGGTCTGATTCCCGGGGTAACGGTCAGAAACCCAGGACCACAAACGTCACGGATTAAAGAAACCTCTCGGGCAGAACACACAACCCCATCCATACCCGAAGACTGAGCCAGCTTTGCTAATCGCTCAACCTGAACCATTGGTTCGATATCAAGGCCAATACCAGCAAGGTCGCACTGCTCCATAGAAGTCAGCACGGTAACGCCGATCAACAAAGGCTTATGCGACTTCTTTTCAAGCTCATTTCGCGCAGCTTCCATCATTCGCTGCCCACCGGATGCGTGGACATTCACCATCCAGACACCAAGGTCTGCGGCAACACCAACGGCTTTTGCACAGGTATTTGGAATATCGTGAAATTTAAGATCGAGGAATACTTCGTAATTACGCTTGTGCAATTCTTCAAGAATCGCCGGACCCGTTGCCGTGTAGAGCTCTTTTCCTACCTTAACGCGGCAGAGGTCAGGATCGAGCTGGTCAGCCATGGCAAGCGCCTGGTCCATTGAGGGGAAATCAAGAGCAACAACAATGGGAGATGTAGTGGTCATAAATCAGGCTTCGATAACGGCGGCTGCGGAACGTACGCCCTTACCGATGCCCAGTCTTTACAGCTGGGGCAGCGCCAATGCGGCTCCTTAGCTTTAAATCCACAATTTGAACAGACGAACTTGGGCTCGGCTGCAACGATGCGGCGGAGAATATCATAGACCGTCATTAACTGCGACTTATCGAGCTGCTGGCGATGCTCAACGACGAGCTCAGCCAGAGCGAGAAACCCTTGATTGGAAGGAATTTTCTGAAGCTCAACTAACAGAGAAGTAACCGCCTCTCCGCCTTTATTCTGACTGGCCATCGCTTCGACGCATGCGATCAGAGCCGGCATATAGTGGCTTTCTTCCCACTGCTTCCTCAGGTGCTCACGAAGACCCGGAATATCACCGATATTCTGGAACGACTTAACCAGATTATCCAGAATACGGACCACAGCCTGCCTGTCCACTTCAGCCGCACGCAGATAACAGCGTACAGCTTCTCTGAACTCCCCTTGGCCAAATGCGAGATCACCCAGAACAACAAACGCTCTGGCGCAACGGGTATCAATTTTGAGTGCCTGTTTACACAGCTTCTGAGATTCCAGGTAATCGGCCCGTTTTAGACTTCTCTCAGCAAGCTCACATGCCGCGTGTGACACCCTCTGATTCAGTGACTGATGTCCCGGCAGCTTCCTGGCTTGATACAGCTCCAGAATCGCGCCCCACTCCCCCTCTTCCTCAAGCAATTCAACCAGATGAACAGCAGCCTCATCAGCAACGTGGCCTTTTCCTTCGAGCAACTCCCGGAGAATACTTTCAGCACGATCCAGAAGTCCGGCATACGAGTAATCAAGCGCCAGTTCAAGTTGAATGGAATGCATTGCACTGCGTTCAAGGTCTGGCCGGGCAAACAGTCGTTGATGCAGGTGGGTCGCCCGGTCCAGCTCGCCCTTGTCTCTCAGGCTCCTGCCCAGCTTCAGAAAAAGATCCATCGAACCATCGTCGATCTGTTCAATGTTGAGAAGTTTTTCCAGGGAAAGGTCGTTACTTTCAGCAAGCAGATAGTCGACACTCGGAATCCAGTCGGGGTATTCCGGTAGCTTTGATTGGGTGGCGTATCGATAGCCCAGGGTCCAGCCAAGTGCGACGCCGGCTAACAGAAGAATGTATATAAGCGCAGAATCAGGCATCTGTTATCCCTGGCATATCTGCCTGGAAATGACTTTCAGATTATAGATACAGACCACCTGAACAGAGGGGTGGTTCAATGAGTCGTCCCACCCTCATCGAGGCCATCATTCACCTGATCCCGCAATTCTTTTCCGGGCTTAAAGTGAGGGACAAACTTACCTTTCAGCTCCACCGTTTCTCCCGTTTTTGGGTTACGCCCCGTTCGTGGAGCACGATAATGAAGTGAAAAACTGCCAAATCCACGTATCTCAATACGATCACCCGATGACAATGTCTGCGACATATGATCCAGCAACGTCTTTACGGCAAGCTCGACATCTTTAGCTGACAGCTGTGGCTGACGACTGACTATCTTCTCGATCAGTTCAGATTTCGTCATGACTTTCCCTCCATGAGAACGTAGCTCAGCAATAAAACCAACTAAATCATGCAGTTAGCTTGTCACTTTTGCAAGAAGACAAGTGCATTTTATGAACAATCTTCGCCAAAAAGCCGCTCTTCAGGCACAAAAAAACCCGCCGGAGCGGGTTTTCTTAATCAAAGCACTGATATCAGGGCTAAGATCAGTCTTTCTGGTTGAGCTGCTCTTTGATCAGGTCACCAATGGTGGTAGGACCAGTCATCTCAGCTTCAGCCTTAGCACGCTGCTCTTTCAGAGCTTCTTTGTCTGCAACAGCGTCTTTCGCCTTAACGGACAGGCTGATTACGCGGTTCTTGCGATCAACAGAAGTGATAACGGCTTCAACACTATCGCCTTCGTTGAGTACGTTACGTGCATCTTCAACCTTATCGCGGCTGATCTCAGACGCTTTCAGAGTTGCTTCAACACCCGCAGCGATTTCAACAGTAGCCGCTTTCGCATCAACTGCGATCACTTTACCGTTAACCAGAGTGCCTTTGTCGTTCTCTGCAACATACTCAGAGAAAGGATCGCTTTCCAGCTGCTTCACACCCAGAGAGATACGCTCGCGCTCTGGATCGATAGACAGGATAACGGTTTCCAGCTCGTCGCCTTTCTTGTAGTTGCGAACGGCTTCTTCACCAGTGTCGTTCCAGGAGATGTCAGACAGGTGAACCAGACCGTCGATACCGCCGTCCAGACCAATAAAGATACCGAAGTCAGTGATTGACTTAATCTTACCGGAGATCTTATCGCCCTTGTTGAACTTAGTACCGAACTCTTCCCATGGGTTCATGGTGCACTGCTTGATACCCAGTGAAATACGACGACGCTCTTCATCAATGTCCAGAACCATAACTTCCACTTCGTCGCCAACCTGTACGACTTTGCTTGGGTGGATGTTCTTGTTAGTCCAATCCATTTCAGAAACGTGTACCAGACCTTCAACACCCTCTTCCAGCTCTGCGAAGCAGCCGTAATCAGTCAGGTTAGTAACACGTGCTTTGACGCGTGCGTTTTCTGGGTAACGTTCGTTGATGTTCACCCATGGATCATCGCCCAGCTGCTTCAGACCCAGAGAAACGCGGTTACGCTCGCGGTCGAACTTCAGGACTTTAACGTCAATCTCGTCACCAACAGCAACGATTTCGCTTGGGTGCTTGATACGCTTCCAAGCCATATCAGTGATGTGCAGCAGGCCGTCAACACCGCCCAGATCTACGAATGCACCGTAGTCGGTCAGGTTCTTAACGATACCCTTAACAGACTGACCTTCCTGCAGGTTAGCCAGCAGCTCTTCACGTTCCTGGCTGTTAGCAGCTTCCAGAACGGCACGACGGGAAACAACAACGTTGTTACGCTTAGCGTCGAGCTTGATTACCTTAAACTCCAGCTCTTTGCCTTCCAGGTGCGCAGTGTCGCGTACTGGACGAACGTCAACCAGGGAGCCTGGCAGGAACGCACGGATGTTTTTCAGGTCAACAGTGAAGCCACCTTTAACCTTGCCGTTGATAACACCGATAACCATTTCATCAGCTTCAAAGGCTTTTTCCAGCTCTTTCCAGCTTTCAGCGCGCTTAGCTTTTTCACGAGACAGTTTGGTTTCACCGAAGCCATCTTCTACAGCTTCCAGAGAAACGTAAGTTTCGTCACCAACAGCAACTTCCAGTTCGCCTTTTTCGTTCAGGAACTGGCTGCGTGGGATAACGGCTTCTGATTTCAGACCGGAGTTAACAGTTACCCAATCGCTATCGATATCCACTACGGTACCAACAACAATTGAGCCTGGTTTCATGTCCAGTTCTTTAAGGGATTCTTCAAATAATTCAGCAAAGCTTTCGCTCATGGTATGCACCTGTCTCATAAAGCACGCTCCTATACGGAGTTCGCGCTGCCCAGACTGCCAGTCACCTGGGGTTAGTTAATAATAAAACGCTCTGCACGACTTCCATCGGGAAGCTGGCATATACAGAGGTTTTAATCTCAGATCAGTCCTGCTTGGCGGACCAGCGTCAGGATTTCTTCGCGGACGTCCTCAATCGTCATTGAGGTGCTGTCGATCACTGTCGCGTCAGTCGCTGGGCGCAATGGAGCAACAGCACGGTTGCTGTCACGTTCATCACGAACCCGGATGTCTTCGATAAGGGCGGGCAAACTAGCATTTATGCCCTTTTCAGTCAACTGTTTATAGCGACGCTGACCGCGTTCTTCGGCAGAGGCAGTCAGGAAAATTTTGATTTCAGCATCAGTAAAGACAACCGTCCCCATATCGCGGCCATCCGCAACCAGGCCCGGGGCCTGACGGAAATCGCGCTGACGCTGCAGCAGGGCTTCGCGCACTTTCGGCAGCGCTGCGACCTGAGAGGCCAGACTACCAACTTCTTCTGTACGGATCGTCGTGGTTACATCGTCACCTTCAAGAATGACACGAACACCTTGAGAGGTAGGCTCAAAACGCACATCCAGACCAGCCGCCACATCAGCAACAGCAGCTTCATCATCAAGAGTCAGGCCTTTACGGTCAGCAGCAAGACCGGTGATACGGTACAGCGCACCGCTGTCCAGCAAGTGCCAGCCCAGCGTTTCAGCAAGAATAGCGCACACTGTTCCTTTGCCTGCCCCTGAAGGTCCGTCAACGGTGATAACGACAGAAGCGTTGTTATTACTCATCGCCGGATTCCACCTGCAGGTTTACGCCGCAGTCCGAAGCGAGCTCGACGAAGCCCGGGAACGACGTGGCCACGTTGGCGCAATCACGGATAACAACAGGAGCACTTGCTCGCAGCGACGCCATCGCAAAACTCATCGCAATACGGTGATCATGCTGACTGTCGATCTCACCGCCACCAAAGCTACCTTCAGCGCCAAAGCCGTGAATCACAGCACCGTCTTCTGTACCCACGGCATTAACACCCAGAGTCACCATGCCATCGACCATGGCCTGAATACGGTCGCTTTCTTTAACACGCAGTTCTTCTGCACCCGTGAGGATAGTCTCACCTTCAGCGCAGGCCGCTGCAATAAAGATCGCCGGGAATTCATCAATCGCCAGCGGCACCTGATCTTCAGGAATATGAATGCCTTTCAGCTGGGCGGAACGGATACGGATATCAGCCACTGGCTCACCGCCCACTTCGCGCTCATTCAGCACATCGATATTGCCACCCATCGCACGAAGAATATTGATCACGCCAATACGGGTCGGGTTGATGCCGACGTGCTCGAGGGTAATGTCAGAGCCCGGCATAATGCTGGCGCCAACCATAAAGAACGCTGCCGAAGAAATATCAGAAGGCACGTCGATTTCAGTTGCCGTCAGCTCGCCACCGGAACGCAGAGTGACCTTATTACCCTCTACAGTCACGTCATAACCAAAACCACGCAACATACGCTCGGTATGATCACGCGTTGGCGCAGGCTCAGTCACAGAGGTTTCGCCTTCAGCATACAGACCCGCCAGCAGCACGCAGCTTTTCACCTGAGCACTCGCCATTGGCAGGTCGTAATGAATGCCTTTGAGTGGGCTGCCGCCTTTCACCTTAATCGGTGGGCGACCTGCTTCTGCGGTATCGACAATCGCGCCCATTAAGGCCAGCGGATCAGCTACGCGACCCATAGGACGCTTGGACAATGACTCATCGCCGGTCATTTCTACGTCGAATGCCTGACCTGCCATCAGACCAGCCAGCAAACGCATCGAAGTACCTGAGTTACCCAAATACAGCGCATTTGGTGGCGCCTGCAGACCATGCAGACCGACACCATGAATGGTGACGCGTCCGCGATGCGGCCCTTCAATCACGACCCCCATATCACGGAATGCCTGCAGGGTTGCAAGGCTATCTTCACCCTCAAGGAAGCCAGTGACTTCCGTAGTACCATTTGCCAGAGAGCCCAGCATGATTGAGCGGTGCGAGATTGATTTGTCACCCGGCACACGGAAGCTGCCAGACAGCGCCTTGCCAGGGTTCGCAATGTAAGAAATAGAAGCTGTTTTCATAGGTTCAACATAGGCCCGACGGGCAAGTATCTTAGAAAAATGATCACGCGCGGATTTCGCCCGGGTCAGCACACCCATTACAAAGGTGCTGTCGCCCTGCTCTATCGCAGCACGCAGAAAAGCCAGGTCGTGACTGAACAGATCCAGCGTCTTCAGAATCTGGTCTTTGTTGGCTCCGAAAATATCACGCCACATGACCGGACTACTGGCGGCAATACGCGTAAAATCGCGGAAGCCACCGGCAGCATAGTTAAAAATTTCTTTGTTTTCATGACTGTTGGCCAAGGTATCGACCAGCGAGTACGCCAACAGATGTGGCAAATGACTCGTCGCTGCGAGCACTTCATCGTGATGCGACACGCTCATGTGCTCAAGATCAGCACCCACTGCCGTCCATGCATCGCGAACGAGAGCCAGGGCCTCTTTTGAGGTATGTGGTTCAGGGGTAATAATTACCTTATGGCGAACATACAGATTCTCGTCCGCCGCCATCACACCACTACGCTCAGATCCAGCAATCGGGTGTCCCAGAACAAAACGCGGGAAGCCCTTACCGAACACCGCAGCCACATCGGTAGCGACAGAGCCCTTCACCGAGCCAACGTCTGTAATCACGGTATGCTCAGCGATATGAGCTCGGATGCTTTCCAGAACGGGTCTCATCGCCATAATCGGCACAGACACAATCACCAGATCAGCATTCTGAACCACTGCGCCAATATCTTCGCTGTAGCTGTCGATCAAGCCTTCTGACAAGGCCAGCTGCATTGAATCAAGATTGCGGTCATAACCGCGCACCTCGTCAACACAGCCGCGCACACGCAATGCCTTAATCCAGGAACAACCAATCAGTCCCAGACCAATAACGGCAATACGTGGAATCTGAATTCGTTTACTCAAGACAGAACCGTTTTCAGCGCACTGATAAAGGTTTGATTTTCTGCTTCTGTACCAATGGATACACGCAGATACTCAGGCATTTCGTAGTTCGCTACCGGGCGCACAATGACGCCTTCACGCAGCAGGCCGTTATAAACATCCATCGCATTTACGCCAGCAGGCACTTTAAAGCTGATGAAGTTACCCACGGACGGAATGTAAGAAAGCCCCATATCATTGAATGCGCTGGTCAGGTAGGCCATACCCGCATCATTGAGTGCGATGCTTTCTTTGACATACTCCTCATCGAGGAGTGTCGCATTAGCCGCCGCAAGCGCAAACGAATCAACATTGAACGGCGGGCGGACACGATTCATCAGATCAGCCAGTTCAGGGCTCGATACACCATAGCCCACACGCAATGACGCAAGACCGTAGGCTTTGGAGAAAGTACGGGTAACGACAAGGTTAGGGTAATCATTCAACAGACTGATGCCGTCTGGATAGTCCGCTTCGTGTACGTATTCAAAATACGCTTCATCCAGAAGTACGATGACATGCTCCGGTACCTTATTGAGGAAGTTAAGCAGCTCATCGCGGGTATTCCAGGTGCCGGTGGGATTATTCGGGTTCGTCACAAACACGATACGAGTGCGGTCATTGATATCCGCAGCCATTGCATCAAGATCGTGACCGAAATCTTTCGCCGGTGTGACAATGCTTTCCGCGCCGACCATTTTCGCAACGAGGCCATAGATCGCAAAGGCATGCTGCGAAAATACGACGTTGTCGCCGTCGTTAACAAACACACGAACGATAAAATCGAGAATATCGCTGGAGCCATTGCCGAGCGTGATCTGTTCCGGGCAAATCGAGAGCTTTTCGCTCAACGTTTTCTTCACCACGAAGCCGGCACCATCTGGATAACGCGTGAGATCAGCTAATTCCGCTTTGATCGCTTCTAACGCCTTAGGGCTTGGGCCCATAGGATTTTCGTTACTGGCAAGCTTAACAATGTCTGACTCGTTCAGACCCAGCTCACGTGCCAGTTCATCAATTGGCTTACCTGGCTGATAAGGACGCAGTGAACGAACACCTTCTACTGCCAGTTCAGAAAAATTTACAGCCACTATCATTAACCTCTATCAGAGCACGGCGCGCGGGTAAGAACCCAACAGTTTGTAATCGACCGCTATTTCACGCAGCTTTTTCAGAACAGCCGCAGTTACGTCATCTTCGCAGTGACCTTCAAAATCTATAAAGAAAATATAATTCCAGGTGCCAGATGGATCCGGGCGGGTTTCAATTCGCGTCAGGTTAACGCCAGCCTCATGAAAAGGCGCCAGCACCTGATATAAGGACCCTGGTTTATTACGATTCGACACCATGATGGACGTCTTATCTTCGCCACTCGGACCGGTTTCCTGACGACCAATAATCAGGAAACGCGTAGTGTTGTCCGGACGATCTTCGATATTCGCATTACGCACAGAGAGGTCGTAGAGTTCTGCTGCAGCTTCACCAGCAATGGCCGCCGCGCCCTCTTCTGCGGCAGCACGCCGTGCAGCTTCCGCATTCGAGTTAACGGCAATACGCTCAACATTCGCAGGGAAATTCTGATCCAACCAACGACGACACTGCCCCAGAGACTGAGCATGTGAATAGATACGATCGATTTCCTGACCTTCGCTCTTAATCAGCAAATGATGGTGTATGCGCAGAGTGACTTCACCACAGATATGAAGGTTAGAATCGTAGAAGCTATCGAGGGTATGGGTCACGACACCTTCGGTCGAGTTCTCAACAGGTACGACACCGTAGTTAGCAGCACCACTGGCCACTTCGCGGAAGACATCCCCGATAGACACCTTGCCCTGACAATTCACTGCGTGGCCAAAATGCTTTACTGCAGCCTGCTGTGTGAATGTACCTTCAGGACCTAAATAGGCGACCTGAAGCGGCTCTTCTAACGCAAGGCACTGCGACATAATTTCACGAAACAGTCGCGCCATAGACTCATCAGGCAGCGGTCCTTCGTTACGCTCCATCACCCGGCGCAACACCTGTGCTTCGCGCTCAGGGCGATAGAAAACGACCTTTTCACCCGGTGCAGCATACTTCTGCTTTACGTCAGCAACGTTCTGAGCACACTGTGCGCGCTGATTGATCAGTTCCTGAATCTGCTTATCCAGCGAATCAATCTGCTGACGCAGCTGATCCAGTTCCTGTGCTTCACTCATGATAAAACCTGTTAACCGTGACGTTCAGCGAAGTCCGCCATGAATGCAATCAGCGCATCCACACCTTCTTCCGGTACTGCGTTATAAATACTGGCGCGCATACCACCGACACTGCGATGGCCTGCCAGATTCATCAGACCTGCTTGCTCGCTTTCTGCCAGGAAAGTTTTATCCAGAGCAGCATCCGCCAGCGTAAATGGCACGTTCATGCGGGAGCGGTTATTTTTAGCTACCGGATTCGCATAAAAATCGTTGGTATCAATAAAGCCGTACAGTTTTTCGGCTTTGCGACGGTTCAGCTCGGCCATCGCCTCAACACCGCCCTGCTCTTTCAGCCACTCGAACACCAGACCAGCCAGGTACCAACTGTACGTCGGCGGTGTGTTGTACATAGAGCCATTGTCTGCAGCGACCTTGTAATCAAACATGGTCGGCGTACCTGAAATGGTATTACCCAGCAGATCTTCACGCACAATCACCACACACAGCCCCGCAGGACCGATATTTTTCTGAGCGCCGGCATAAATCAGACCGAACTTAGATACATCGACTGGTTCAGACAGAATCGACGATGAATAGTCGGCAACAAGCGGCTTATCACCCACGTCCGGGATGTAATCGAATTCAACACCACCAATGGTTTCATTTGGTGTGTAATGAACATACGCAGCATCAGCACTCAGACTCAGTTCAGACTGAGCTGGCGCAGACGTGAAGTTATTGCCTTCTGTCGACGCAGCAACATTCACTTCGCAGTAACGCTTTGCCTCTTTAATGGCTTTGCTCGACCACTGCCCTGTATTGATGTAATCGGCTTTAGAACCACCACGCAGCAGATTCATTGGAATCATAGTGAACTGACTGCTGGCGCCTCCCTGCATAAATAACACTTTGTAGTTGTCAGGGATCGCCATCAGGTCACGCAGATCCTGTTCGGCTTTTTCAGCGACGCCAACGTATTCCTTGCTACGGTGGCTCATCTCCATGATCGACATTCCCTTTCCGTGCCAATCCGCCAGCTCTTTGCCAGCACGTTCGAGCACTGGAGTAGGAAGGGCCGCAGGGCCCGCACAGAAATTATAGATCCGACTCATTTCTTCACTCTGTAAAAACGTTAGAACTACTGAATTTTTATATATCGGGGACGAACAACATGTCTCGCCGAACCTGCCGCAATAAGAGCTGCGATCAGCCCCATCATAAAGCCACCAATTCCGCCCAGAACAACAATCAAAATTTTTCTAGGTTTGACAGGCTTTCGGGGTAGTAAAGCAGGCTGGTCAACCAAAGCATAATTCACACTTTTCCAGTCAACACTGACTGACTTCAATACCGCCGTGTTCTGTAATATCTCCGGCAGCCCATTAATAAAAAGGTCTTCAGACTTCAGCTGGCTGCGAGATCTTAACTGAGAAACTTCTGCCCGGAGAGCCTGTTCACCCATCATGTAGAGTGGGGGCTCGCTGCTTACGACCACATCATTAGAATTGTAAAATGGCTGTTTCTGACCTATTACCGCGGCAATCTCGGCGGCTTCACTTAACTCAACGATCCTTCTCTCTTTTTCCGCATCGTAAGCAGCCCTTAATGAGTCTGCCCATGATTCATTAAGCTGGAGTTGAGCGTTTAGTTTCCGGTCAAGTTCAGACTGAATCTGCAAATCGTACTTGCTCAGAGCAAAGGCAACGTAATCATTTAATACGTCTGTCGCGAGCTGAGCATCGCTTAGCTCAAATGATACAGTCATAAACACATCCAACTTTTCTTTTGCACCCGGATCAGAGAAGCTGAATCGCTCAAGAAAAAGTGCCAGATTTTGTTCTTCAGTGAGTAGCTCATTAAAGATCAATGCCTTAAGCACCTCGTCTTCACCGCGGACCAATTTCTGGTAGAAGGCTTTTCGCGTGGAAGCAGAGCGGATTACCGCACGTGCTCCAAGAAAAGCAGTTTCTGAAGTCAACTCAAACACGGGCTCTGCGCTCAATGCAAAATCAGATGTGCTCCCCCCGTCCTTCAGGCTATCTTTACGGGCCTCCAGAACCAGGGTCGTTCTGAGCGCAGGTTGATTAAAGGCCACCAAATCAGATCCCGGGGCATCCTTGATGACCACTTCTGTGCGATATAAGGGCGTCGTAGTGACCGCATACACAATCGCAAGTAAGGCACCTAAAATACTGACGCCAACCACCCAATACCATTTGTCGCGAATATCATCGACGAGATCAAACAAATCAATCTCATCTCTGCGCGCATTCGTCTGCTGATCACTCATCGCCAGACACATCCCCTTCGATCACATCATCATCTTCGTCAGCGTCACAAATGCGCTCAACACCAACGAGTTTCTCTTTTTCTGCCACTTTAATCAGCGTCACGCCCTGAGTGTTACGCCCCAACACGGAGACTTCATCGACACGGGTCCGCACCAGTGTGCCACGGTCACTGACCAGCATCACTTCATCGCCATCGAATACCTGTACCGCGCCGACAAGAGCACCGTTACGGTCACTGGTGACCATAGCGATAACACCCTGAGTGCCACGACCTTTCGTTGGGAATTCTTCTACCTTGGTGCGCTTACCGAAACCGCGCTGAGAGGCAGTCAGAATCGTGCCGTTTTCTTCCGGTACAATCAGCGAGATCACACGCTGATCATCCGCCAGCTTGATACCGCGCACACCACGAGCAGTACGGCCCATGGCACGCACATCAGACTCTTTGAAGCGTACCGCTTTACCCGCATCGCTCAGCATCAGAATATCCTGAGAGCCATCGGTGATAGCCACACCGACCAGCCAATCATTTTCATCCAGCTCACAGGCAATCAGGCCAGTTGAACGGGGACGGCTGAACTGATCCAGGGTCGTCTTCTTAACGGTACCGCGAGCAGTTGCCATGAAGACATAAAGATCTTCGCGGTATTCATCGACCGGCAGAATGGCGGTAATACGCTCGCCTTCTTCTGACAGATTCAGAACGTTCACAATCGGGCGACCTTTCGCATTACGGCTCGCCTGCGGGATATCATAAACAGTCAGCCAGTAAACTTTGCCGGCGTCGGTAAAACAGAGCACCGTGTCGTGGCTGTTCACCACCAACAGATGTTCAATAAAGTCTTCGTCTTTCACCTGTGTGGCTGACTTGCCTTTACCACCGCGCTTCTGCGCCTGGTACGCATCCATCGGCTGAGTCTTGGCATAGCCGGTATGAGACAAAGTCAGTACCAGGGTCTCTTCCGGAATCAGATCCGCCATCGTCAGATCGCGTTTCTGTGCAATGATTTCGGTGCGACGATCATCGCCGTATTCGGCGCGGATGGCTTCCAGCTCTTCACGGATCACCTGCATCAGGCGCTCAGGGCTACCCAGAATTTCCAGGTACTCGGCGATTTCAGCCAGTTTCTGCTGATACTCATCAATCAGTTTTTCGTGTTCAAGACCGGTCAGCTTCTGCAGACGCAGATCCAGAATCGCCTGAGCCTGAACTGGTGACAGGTGATACTTACCATCACGGAAGCCAAACTCCTCTGGCAGATCATCTGGGCGACAGGCATCTTCTCCAGCACGCTCGAGCATATCCAGAACATCTCCGGGAGCCCAGGCCTCAGCAATCAGACGCTCTTTAGCCTCAGCTGCAGTCGGAGACTTTTTGATCAGCTCAATCACCGGGTCAATGTTTGCCAGCGCCAGTGCCAGCCCCTCAAGAATATGGCCACGTTCGCGGGCTTTACGCAGGTCGTAGATAGTACGGCGTGTAACCACTTCGCGACGGTGCTTAACAAAGGCGTCCAGCAGCTGTTTCAGATTCAGCGTCTTAGGCTGACCGTCTACCAGTGCAACAGTGTTAATACCGAACACACCCTGCAGCTGGGTCTGTGCAAACAGGTTATTCAGGACCACTTCTGGCATTTCACCGCGACGCAGTTCAACCACGATACGCATACCGTCTTTATCCGACTCGTCGCGCAGCTCTGTAATACCTTCGATCTTCTTATCTTTTACCAGCTCCGCGATCTTTTCGATCAGGCGGGCTTTGTTCACCATGTACGGAATTTCGGTGAATACGATAGAGACCTTACCGTTCTTATCGTCTTCTTCGAAGTGGTGACGGGCACGCAGGTAAATACGGCCACGACCCGTGCGATAAGCCTCAACGATACCGTCACGACCATTAATAAAGGCGCCTGTTGGGAAATCCGGACCCGGAATGTATTCCATCAGATCGTCAACGGTCAGATTCGGATCGTCGATAAGAGCCAGACAGCCATTCAGTACTTCGGTCAGGTTGTGTGGCGGAATATTGGTCGCCATACCTACCGCGATACCGGATGAGCCATTCACCAGCAGGTTTGGCACACGGGTCGGCAATACTTCGGGAATCTGCTCAGTACCATCATAGTTAGGTACCCAGTCGACGGTTTCTTTGTCGATATCAGCCAGCATGTCATGGCTGATTTTCTCCATCCGGATTTCCGTGTAACGCATCGCTGCAGCAGAGTCACCGTCTACCGAACCGAAGTTACCCTGACCATCCACCAGCGTATAACGCATGGAGAAGTCCTGAGCCATACGAACGATGGTGTCGTAGACCGCAGAGTCACCATGTGGGTGATATTTACCGATCACGTCACCAACAACACGGGCAGACTTTTTGTAAGGTTTGTTCCAGTCGTTACCAAGAACATTCATCGCATGGAGCACTCGACGATGGACCGGCTTAAGGCCGTCCCGGACGTCCGGAAGTGCCCGCCCAACGATAACACTCATGGCATAATCGAGGTACGACTGCTGAAGCTCGTCTTCAATGTTTACCGGAAGAACTTCTTTAGCTAATTCACCCATAAAACTCTGGCCCGCACTGTTTTCCGCCTGAGGCGGTAATCCTTATTTTGAACAGACGCCCTTAGAGCGCCCGGAGAAGCGCAGAATCATACCACAAAACAGGCAGATACCTAATGAGAGCTCCTGAATGGCCGCACAAGACGTTTTAGCATCTGAACGGGCGTTCCCTACTGATCAAATAACACACAGCCCCAGAGTGTTTATTCGCTCAATCACTCAACGATTAGGTATACTGCGCACACACTGAAATTCAGGAATACAAACATGGCCGCAGATCTGCGCATTGATGCCCGCTGGGTACTCCCTATGAGCGAGGGCACGGGTGTTCTGGAAAACCACACAGTGCTCGTTACTGATGGCAAAGTCAGCGGCCTGTGCCCGACCTCTGAATGTACAGAAGAAGCTGGCGAAACCCTTCACTTAACAGAACACGCAGTATTACCCGGATACATCAACGCCCATGGGCACGCTGCGATGTCATTGTTCCGCGGCATGGCTGATGACCTTCCGTTAATGACCTGGCTTGAACAGCACATCTGGCCGGCCGAGGGTCAGTGGGTATCTTCCGGGTTTGTCTACGACGGCACACAACTGGCGATTGCTGAAATGCTGCGCTGCGGCACCACTACCTTCGCCGACATGTATTTCTATTCGGGCGACAGTATACAAGCCTCACTGGATGCAGGTATGCGCACAGTGAGCTTCACACCCGTACTGGATTTCCCGACCAACTTCGCCCAGAACGCTGACGAGTACATCCGTAAAACCATGGATGTGCACGCGAAATACCGCCATCAGGCACTCGCACATATCGGCATCGGCCCTCATGCGCCTTACACAGTGTCAGATGAGCCATTGAAAGAAATCGCCACCATCGCCAATCAGACTGGCATGCCGGTACAGATCCATCTGCACGAAACCGCTTTTGAAGTCGCTCAGAGTATCGAGCAACGCGGTCAACGCCCGACGGAACGCCTGGCTGAACTTGGCTTCTTAAATGAAGGCGTCAGCTGCGTCCATATGACCCAGATCGACGATACAGACATCGGCATCCTGCAGCAGACCGGCGCATCCGTGGTGCATTGCCCGGAATCCAACCTAAAACTGGCAAGTGGGTTCTGCCCGGTACAGAAACTCATGGATGCTGGTGTGACTGTTGCCATCGGGACTGACGGCGCGGCCAGTAATAACGACCTCAATATTCAGGGCGAACTTAAAACCGCCGCCATGCTGGCCAAAGCCGTCGCAGGTGACGCAGCAGCACTGCCTGCGATGACCGCACTGAAAGCAGCGACCATTGGCGGTGCCAAAGCACTGCGAATTGACGAGTTCACCGGTTCTATTGAAATTGGCAAAGCAGCCGACCTGCAGGCGGTACGAATGAACAACCTGCCGCAGCTGCCACTCTATGATGCCGCTTCGCAGCTGGTATACACCGACAGCAGCCGCATGACCGAATACACCTGGGTTGCCGGCAAAGCCCTGCTTAAAGCAGGCCAGCTCAGTACCTTAAATGAAGATCAACTGATTGCCCGCGCTGTACAATGGCAACAGAAGATCAGCAAATAAGACGCACGACGAGACAACAATTATGACCGAGACAGTAAAAGCCAACGTCGACCGCGCAGAAATCGCGAAATTTGAAGCCCTCGCCTCCCGTTGGTGGGATATGGAGAGTGAATTCAAACCACTCCATGATATCAACCCATTGCGCACCAACTACATCGACGCTCACGCGACACTGGCGGGCAAGAAAGTCCTCGATGTCGGTTGCGGCGGCGGTATTCTGAGTGAAGCCATGGCGCAACGCGGTGCCGAAGTCACCGGCATCGACATGGGCGAAGCCCCACTGAATGTTGCTCGCCTGCACGCCCTTGAAAGCGGTGTCAGCGTTACTTATCGCCAGATTCCCGTGGAAGAGCTCGCCGAAGAAATGCCAGGGGCGTTTGACGTCGTGACCTGCCTTGAGATGCTTGAACACGTGCCTGATCCGGCGTCGATCATCCGCGCTTGCTACAAGTTGGTGAAACCGGGCGGCATGGTCTTCTTCTCGACCATCAACCGCAACCCGAAAGCCTATGCCATGGCCATTATCGGTGCGGAATACCTGCTGCGCATGCTGCCGGCCGGCACCCACGATTACGACAAGTTCATCAAGCCGAGCGAACTGACCCGCTGGTGCCGCGCTGCAGACCTGAAAGTCATCGATATGACCGGCATGGTCTACAACCCGCTGACCAAGGACTACAGCCTGAAAGACAATGACGTTGATGTGAATTATCTCGTCGCCACGGTAAAAGAAGACATCTGATGAGCCCTGCTGCGGTACTTTTTGACCTTGATGGCACCCTGGTAGACACGGCTGCCGACTTCTACCAGGTCGTCAACAGCCTCCGTGCAGACATTGGCAAGTCACCGCTTAGCGACGATGCTATTCGCGAGCAAGTGAGTAATGGCGGTGTTGCACTGGCGACGATTACCTATGATATCTCCCGCGATCACCCGGACATTCAGGCATACCGCCAGAAAGTCCTCGACCGCTACGAAACTGCAGTCGGTGCGCACGCGGAGCTGTTCGATGGCTTTTCGGAAGTACTGGCATTTCTCGCAGAACAGCGCATTCCCTGGGGAATCGTGACCAATAAACCACGCAAGTACACTGAGCTGCTGCTTGATCGTATGCCATTGCCATGTGACTTCGTGGTCTGCCCGGAAGATGTCATCAATAATAAGCCAGCACCCGACAGCCTGCTGCTGTGCGCAGAGCAGATGAAAGTAGCTGCGAGTCAGTGCTGGTATGTCGGTGACCACATTCGCGACATACAGGCCGCGAAAGCAGCAGGGATGCTCAGTATCGCAGCCTGTTTCGGGTACATTGAAGAACAGGATGATCCAGCCTCATGGGAGGCGGATCATTATATAGACTCTGCGCAGAGCCTGATGGCGATGCTTACCGGCAAAGACTGACCGGCATTGCCGTTCTTGCCGCTGATTCCTTAACGGTTTAACGAGAAAATTCAAGAAATGACTGACCAGAACGCCAAACCCCTCGAAAATCGCGTCATTTTAGTGACAGGTGGCGGCTATGGTATCGGCCGTGAAGCCGCCCTCACCTACGCCAGAGCAGGCGCCACTGTGCTCCTGCTGGGGCGTACTGAAGAAGCGCTCAACGATACGTACGACATGATCGAAGCAGAACACCTGCCGCAACCAGCGGTACTGCCCTTCGATCTCGAAGAAAAAGACGAAGCGAAGTTTATCGAGCTGGCCGCTCTGATTGAACAGCATTTCGATCACCTCGATGGCGTACTACTCAATGCCTCGGTGCTTGGGCAGAGAACAATGCTCGATAACTACCACTGGGAAACGTGGCAGAAAGTTATGCAGATCAACGTGAATGGCCAATTTGCGTTAATGAAACACCTGTTACCACTCCTGCGGAACGCCCCCGCCGACGCCTCTGTGATCTTCACCACCAGCAGTGTCGGACGCCAGGGCCGGGCCTACTGGGGAGCCTACGCTGTCTCTAAATTCGCGACAGAAGGCCTGATGCAGGTAATGGCGGAAGAACTCGAAAACACCAGCAAAATCCGTGTTAACTGCATCAATCCAGGCGCAACACGCACCCAGATGCGCGCAGCCGCCTACCCCGCTGAAAACCCGACAACCGTCACGGAAGCAAAGGACATCATGCCTCTTTATCTTCATCTGATGAGTCCGGAATCTATCGGAACGCATTGCCAGAGTATCGATGCCCAGCCAAAGAAATGACGGAAAACCAGAAGAAAACCTTCTGAATTTTAGTCAGTTATTTGGCAGGCCTTTGCCGGCGGCAAACGTCAAACCGCCGGCAAAAGATCGCCCCACCCCAGCTATCATACGCTAACCTATTGTTTTTACTGAAATTAAACAACATTTCGTATACTGGCACGGTTATCGCTTATTTCCTGATCAGATGCATAAACCAACTGATGAGGTAGCTCATGGTCAGTCCGTTACACACCAACGGCAGAGCAGAACTGCGGGACGATAAAGTCATTACCCCTTTCGGGGATCTGGCACCACGTCCCGACATTCGCCCGGAAGTACTGTTGCGTTTATCAGGGAAGCTTCAGACCACCCTGGAACTCAGCCAACTCCTCGAAATATTTCTGGAAGAAATTCAGCAGGCCGTGCTCGTAGATGGCCTCACGCTGACGCATGACCCCTCCGGAATATCTCTCGCA
Organism: uncultured Thalassolituus sp.; assembly: GCF_950066645.1. Lineage (GTDB taxonomy): Bacteria > Pseudomonadota > Gammaproteobacteria > Pseudomonadales > Oceanobacteraceae > Thalassolituus. The sequence continues at coordinate 50,333 of NZ_CATMFB010000019.1, forward strand.
ACCGGTCGCAACAGTCTGCACACCGCCAACTACCGTATGCAGACTCAGCAGGATTACATGGGCGATCTGACCTTTCATCGCTCCACCCGCTTCCGCGAACACGAACTTGCCAACATCGAGGGCCTGCTGAGCACACTGGTGTATCCGCTGCGAAATGCCCTGAGATATCACGAAGCGATGGCTGCCGCCTTCCGCGACCCCCTGACCGGAGCAGGAAACCGCGTTGCACTGGATAAAACTCTGGGGCGGGAAGTCGAACTCGCGAAACGCCACGACCAGTCACTGTCTGTGCTTATGCTGGACCTTGACCACTTCAAGCAGGTGAATGACGAGTTCGGCCACAGCATGGGAGATAAAGTTCTCAAAGAGGCCGTGATCGCCATGACCGGCTGCATTCGCCAGACGGATATGTGTTTCCGCTACGGGGGTGAAGAATTTCTTATCATGCTCAGCAGTGCAGACCAGGCAGGCGCGCTGCGCATTGCAGAGCGTATCCGCATGGGCATCGGTCAGCTGATGTTTACCAGTGAAAAGGGAAGCCTTCAGGTAACCGCCAGCATCGGCTGTGCCACCCTGAATATGACAGATACAATGGAAGAGTTAGTACAACGGGCCGACGAAGCTCTCTACGTTGCGAAAGACAGTGGCCGTAACAGAGTCATCAGTGACCTTGATATGGAATTCACAGAGCGCGAAGAAGACGGGGAGTAAGCACTCCCCTGATGCTTATTCGTTATCCGCCCGCTCCGAACCGGGACGGCGACGACGGCCGGCAAACTGGCGGATTTTCTGCTTCTTAGCCGCTCTTTGCGCCTGGTCCTTTTCTTTGCCCACCAAGCGTTTAGTTCGCTTGCGGCGCAGCTCCACCATATCACACAGGTCATTAATTTCTTTCTGACCCATTTCAACCCAGGTGCCCACAGGGACATTGGCAGGCATAAAGATACAACCATAGCGGACACGTTTGAGGCGACTGACCGCAACCCCCTGGCTTTCCCACAGGCGACGTACCTCACGATTACGTCCTTCCATCACCACTACGTGATACCACTTATTCTGCCCTTCACCATCGAAATAACGGACATCGGTAAAGCGCGCCAGCCCGTCTTCGAGTAACACCCCTTCTTTCAGACGTGCAATCATTTCCTCATCAACATCACCGCGGACACGAACGGCGTATTCGCGGTCGACATTGCTTGAAGGATGCATCAGCTTGTTGGCCAGCTCACCGTCTGTCGTAAACAGCAGTAACCCGCTGGTGTTGATATCGAGGCGACCAACATTAACCCACCGCTCGTTTCTGGTCTTCGGCAGGTGGTCGAATACCGTAGGGCGACCTTCCGGATCATTGCGGGTACACACTTCCCCCACGGGCTTGTTGTAGGCAATAACGCGGCAGGTCCGGCCAGCTTCTTCCAGGTTGATACGGCGGCCATCGACACGCACATCGTCAAAACGACTGGCACGATCACCCAGCTTACAGGTTTCACCATTCACTGAAACCCGGCCTTCGCTGATCCAGCGCTCTACTTCGCGACGGGAGGCTACGCCAGCAACCGCCAGCAACTTCTGAACACGTTCATTCATGATCTGATTCTGTATCCTGCATGCGGTGCGCGCCGTCATCTGCCGCTACCGCCTTAAGTTCGTCAGCCGGCTCCGCCAGCTGACCCTGTTGTTCTTCAAGGCGCGCGAGTATATCACCAAGATCGCGAACCTTGCGGCCCTCACCTTTTTCTCCGGCAGGCTCGAAGACATTGTCCTCTACCTGCCGTAACAATGCTTCAGCCTGATCAAGATCGTCTGCCGTATCAGAGAGTACCTCAGCACCTCTTTCTTCACGATCTTCGTCACTGGTGAAATCGTAACGCTCCGGTGTCGGCTTACGTGCGTCTGCATCATCCCCCAGTTCCAGCCGGCGGTTCGCATCATCAAGCTCACGAATCTCCATCAGCGACGGCAGGTCCTCAAGGGAGGTCAGGCCAAAATAATCGAGAAACTCCCGGGTTGTGGCATACATTGCCGGACGACCAGGCACATCACGGTATCCCACAACTCTGACCCACTCACGTTCCACGAGAGTTTTCATAATGCCTGAACTCACCACAACCCCACGGACATCTTCGATATCTCCCCGTGTCACAGGCTGCCGGTAAGCAATAAGAGCAAGTGTCTCAAGCAAGGCTCTGGAATAACGTTGCGGACGCTCCTCCCATAGCCTGGCGACGTATGGAGCGACCTCTCGCCTGACCTGAAGCCGGTAGCCGGAGGCTACTTCACTTAATTCTATGCCACGAGTAAGGAGATCACGCTTGAGTTCATCAAGAGCGTCACGCAGATCATTACGGGCAGGGGCTTCATGCTCTTCAAAAAGCGTCAGCATCCGGTCCAGCGACAGCGGTGTGCCTGCCGCCATCAGCGCCGCTTCAAGAATGTTCTTCAGTGCCGGTAATGACATCCCCACCCCGCAGTTTTACGTGTATCGCGCCAAGAGTTTCATGCTGAACAATATCAACCAGGGATTCTTTTATCAGCTCAAGAATTGCCAGAAAAGTTACGACCACGCCAAGCCGTCCTTCTTCTGGCGTAAAAAGCGCGCGGAATGGAACGAAATGCCCGCCTTTCAACGACTCCAGCACCTGGCTCATGCGCTCCCGGGTTGACAGCTGCTCGCGCTGAATCTCATGGTGTTCAAAGCGCTCAGCACGGCGCATAACAACGGCCATCGCCAGCATCAGTTCACGTATATCAACTTCAGGATGTACTCTTTCCTGAATACGATCCGGTGCATCAATATCAGCAACATGAATATCCCTTTCCAGCCTCGGCAGCTCGTCGAGATTCTCAGCTGCGGTCCGGAAACGTTCATATTCCTGCAGGCGCCGGATAAGTTCAGCACGGGGATCTTCTTCCTCACCCTCTTCGCCGTCGCCTTTCTGACGGGGCAGTAACATTCTGCTTTTTATTTCAGCCAGCATCGCCGCCATGACCATGTACTCAGCAGCGAGCTCCAACTGCAGCGACTGCATCAGATCTATGTACTGCATATACTGATCCACGATCTCAGAGACATTCACCTCCAGAATATCGAGGTTCTGCTTACGGATCAGATACAACAGAAGATCAAGCGGTCCTTCAAACTGCTCCAGAATAATCTCAAGCGCATCAGGTGGAATATAGAGATCCAGAGGCAGCTGAGTCATTGGCTGCCCCTGCACCAATGCAAACGGCATTTCCCGCTGGCGGGCGGTGCTGACGGGTGTCTGCTCGCTCTCTGTCATCGGATGCTCCTCAACGGAACGCCAGCCCCATCGCATCGCGGACTTCTTCGAGCGTTGCACGGGCGGCATCCCGGGCCTTCTCTGTCCCTTCTGCAATGATGCTGTGAATCAGATCCGTATTCTCTTCAAACTGTTTTGCCCGCTCCCGCACCGGAGCCTGCTCCGCAACGATGGCATCGATCACACATTGCTTGCACTCCAGACATCCCCATGCAGCTGCGCGACAGCGGTCTGACACTTCCGCCTGGCCATGCTCGTCACTGTACAACTGATGAAAACGCCATACCGGACACTTATCCGGATCTCCCGGATCACTGAGACGGATACGCGCAGGGTCTGTCGGCATATTACGGACAGCTTTTGCAACGTCGTCAGGCTCGGCTCGTAAGGGGATGATATTGCCATGACTGTTCGACATCTTACGACCATCCAGTCCGGGCATTTTTGCGGCGTTGTCGGCCAGAACGGCCTTCGGCTCTGGCAGGATGGCGACGCTGTCACCCTGCAGATATCCCAGCAGACGCTCCTTATCACTGAGTGTCAGGGAGTTCTGTTCACGGATCAGTGCCTGCGCAGTAGCCAGCGCATCCACATCGCCTTTGGTGGTATAAGCCACCCGCAACTCAGTATAAAGCTTGCCCGTTTTCTTACCGAGCTTACGGATCGCGGCTTCTGAGTTCGCAGTGAAATCAACCTCCCCCCCATAGAGATGGTTAAATCGCCGGGCGATCTCACGGGCCAACTCAACGTGTGGTGCCTGATCGGCGCCCACCGGAACCAGACCTGCCCGATAGGCCAGCACATCTGCACTCTGCAGCAGAGGGTACCCAAGTACACCAAATGTGCTGCGATCATTCTCCCGGTTGTGTTCAATAAACTCTTTGTAGGCAGGCGCTCGCTCAAGCCAGGTAAGAGGTGTAATCATCGAAAGAAGAAGATGAAGCTCTGCCTGCTCAGGCACGCGACTCTGGATAAACAGATTGGCCGCACCGGGGTTCACTCCGGCAGCCAACCAGTCAATCACCGTATCCCAGGTGGCAGAGTTAATCTGCTCTGTTGAGGTATACCCAGTCGTCAGGGCATGCCAGTCAGCAATAAAGAAGAAGCACTCGTACTCGTGTTGCAGCTTTACCCAGTTTTTCAGCACACCATGATAGTGGCCGAGATGAACCGGGCCGGTCGGTCGCATTCCGGAGACCACCCGCCTCTGCGGATCAACTGTACTCAATTGCGCTTCCTCTTTCTCTTATACCCGGCCCAGTGTACTCCAGCAGCCGGGCAATTTCCTGTTTTCAGGCCAGACCTGAGATACCAACCGCCGCACGTACTTTTTCAAGCATCGGACGACTGAAAGAACGCGCTTTTTCTGCGCCCTTCTGCAGCTCAGCTTCAATATCCGCCGGACGGGCCAGCAGATCTTCATAACGTTCACGGGCTTCGGCAACTTCTTCGTTGATCAATGCAAACAGTTTCTTCTTCGCATCTCCCCAACCGATACCTTCTGCAAACGCCTGGCGCATCTCGGCGGTCTGCTCCTGGGTTGCGAAAGCTTTCCAGATCTGGAAAACCGCGGAAGTATCCGGATCTTTTGGCTCACCCGGCTCCAGCAGGTTGGTTTTAATCTTATTGATGTGCTTCTGCAGCTTTTTCTCTGGCAGGAACAGCGGAATCGTGTTGCCGTAGCTCTTGCTCATTTTACGACCATCCAGCCCCTGCAGTACGGCAGCATCGTCATCAACCTGATAATCCGGAAGCGTCAGCAGCGGCTCATTTTTACAATAGATATGGTTAAAACGCTGAGCCATAGCACGAGCCATCTCGACGTGCTGAATCTGATCTTTACCGACCGGCACTTTATGCGCACCAAACATCAGGATGTCTGCCGCCATCAATACCGGGTAACTGAACAGACCCATAGTGACCGCCTTGTCTGCATCCTCACCTTCTTCGAGATTGGCATCCACGGCAGCTTTGTAGGCATGCGCCCGGTTCATCAGGCCTTTGGCGCAGATACAGTTCAGGAACCAGGTAAGTTGCGGTATTTCCGGAACGTCTGACTGACGATAAAAAACAGCATTATCGGTATCCAGGCCCAACGCCAGCCAGGTCGCGGCAATTTCCTTGGTCGATTGGTGTACAGCTGCCGGATCCTGACATTTGATCAGTGCGTGGAAATCCGCGAGGAAGTAAAAAGACTCGTTATTCGTATCGCGGCTGGCCTCAATTGCCGGGCGGATTGCGCCGACATAGTTGCCAAGGTGGGGGGTGCCGGTAGTGGTAATACCGGTCAGAACGCGCTGTTTGCTCATGGTCAGAACCCGTTACATCCGATGAATCGTAAAGGGCGCCATGATAGCGGTTTTAGCCGGTGAGTCACAGGCTAAGGACAGGTTCAGAGAAAGGCGCTTGCGTCACCTATGCCCTGACGCAATAACTCGGGAGCTTCTTCCGTCATATCGATAACGGTCGTAGCTTCGAACCCACAGAATCCGCCATCGATAACCACATCGAGCTGATGCTCAAGACGCTCACGGATTTCATAAGGGTCTGACAAAGGTAACTCTTCGCCCGGCAGAATCAGGGAGGAGGTCATCAGAGGCTCGCCCATCTCTTCCAGCAAAGCCATTGCGATGCGGTTATCCGGCACGCGGATACCGATGGTCCGCTTTTTCGGGTTCATCAGCAGGCGTGGAACGTCGCGCGTTCCCGGCAGAATAAAGGTAAACGCTCCCGGGGTATGGGCTTTCAACAGCCGGAACATCGAGTTATCTACCTTGGCATACACCGACAACTCGGAGAAATCGCGACACAGTAACGTGAAGTTGTGCTTTGGTCCGAGTTGCCGCATACGCGAAATCGTCTCGGTAGCCCCTTTGTCACCGATGCGGCACGCGAGTGCGTAAGCGCAGTCTGTCGGGATAACCGCCACACCACCGTTACGCAGAATGTCCGCTGCCTGCTTCACCAGGCGCTGTTGCGGATTATCCGGATGTATCTGAAAAAACTGGCTCACTTTACGTCCTTAAATACTGTCAGGCCCATTCAGACCAGACCGGAGTCACATCTGCTGGAAAGGCAGGCATCACACCAAGATCCAGACCGAAACGGTTAGGGCCGTGGAAATCACTGCCACACGATCCCATGAGATTCATTTCTTTTGCCAGCGCTGCCATCTGACCCCGCTGATTGTTGTCCATCTGGCCATACGCCACCTCGATCGCGCTGCCACCGGCATCGATAAAATCAGCCAGACAGGCTTTCAGCTTAGTGCGGGTCATTCTGTAGAGATGCGCATGTGCCATGACCGCCGTACCGCCAGCCTCAGTAATCCAGCGAACCACCTGCTCAAGCTCGGGCCAGCCACTCTTAACGTCTCCGGGCTTACCAGCCCCCAGGTACTTATTAAAGGCCACTGCCATCGAGGGGACCCAGCCCTGATCAACCATATAGCGCGCAAAATGTGGACGCCCGATTCCCTCGCCACCGGCATACTCCCGCACTTTATTCATATCGAAGGTCTGCTTCAGACGCTTGCCCACCCTCTGCGCGATCAACTCCGAGCGTTCGTCACGTACCTTCAGCTGATAAGCCTCTGCCGACTTCATCGCTTCTGATTCGGGGTTAAAATTGAGCCCGACAATATGCACGGTGACGCCTCCCCAGACACAGGAAAGCTCGATGCCTGGAATAAGCCGGATACCATGTTGCTGCGCGGCTGCAGAGGCTTCACGGAACCCAGCGACAGTATCGTGGTCTGTAATGGCCAGAACCTCAACACCCCGCCCCGCAGCTCTGGCCACCAGCTCGGCTGGTGACAGCGCCCCGTCGGATGCAGTGGTGTGACAGTGAAGATCAACAATGGAGTTCACATTGGACGCTCTGTGTGGCTTACGACATAATGCCCTTCATTGTAAATGCACAGAAGCCTGATAGCGAATGAAGTTACTGCTCGATTACCTGCCCATTGCCATCTTTTTTATTGTTTACAAGATGGCTCCTGACCTGATCAATTCACTGGAGCCCTACCTCTCAGCGGAGCAGACAGGCACCCTCAGAGAAACGAACCCACTGATCCTGGCAACGGCGGTACTGATTCCCTGTACTGTCCTGCAGATTGTAGCAACGCGCCTGATCTGGGGCACAGTCGAAAAGATGCACCTTGTCACTCTGGCCATCGTCGTACTCCTGGGTGGACTGACCATCGCCTTCAACAACAAAGAATTTATCCAGTGGAAGCCAACGATAGTCAACTGGGCATTTGCTGCCGGCTTTATTGGCTACCGTATGTTCACCGGCAATCATCTGCTCGAAAAAATGATGCGGGGCAACCTCAGCCTTCCGGACGTAATCTGGCGCAACCTTTCCGTTGCCTGGGTACTGTTCTTCGTGCTCAGCGGCATTCTGAATCTGTTCGTTGCCTATAACTTCAGTGAAGATCTCTGGGTGGACTTCAAACTCTTCGGGATGCTGGGTCTGACCTTTGTTTTTATTATCGCCCAGGGCATCTATCTCTCCCGCTACATCAAAGAAGATGAGGAAAGCAAATAATGTGGTACGCCATCATCAGTGAAGACATTGAAAACAGTCTGCCGCTCCGCAAGGAGGCCCGCCCAGCGCATATTGAGCGTCTGGAAGCGCTTAAAAATGAGGGTCGCCTTCTGATCGCAGGGCCTCATCCAGCCATTGATAATGAAGACCCGGGTGAGGCAGGCTTTACTGGCAGTCTGGTTGTCGCAGAATTTGACTCACTGGCGAGCGCTCAGGCATGGGCCGACGCAGACCCTTATGTGGCTGCGGGCGTATACGCTCGTGTCGTCGTAAAACCGTATAAAAAAGTACTCCCCTGAACACAACAACAAGACCGGAGATACCTGTGAAAAAATTCATCACTTTACTAACGACTTTCATGCTGCTGTCGGTTGGAGTTCATGCGGTTGAAAAACGCTATGTCAGTGACAAACTGTTTATCCAGCTACGCTCCGGCCCTTCCAATGAACATCGCATTCTGAAGGTGCTGCAAAGCGGCGAGCATCTTGTGTACGTAGAGGAAAGTGGTGACTTTACACTGGTTAAGACCAGCAAAGGCACCGAGGGCTGGGTCCGGACTCAATACCTGGTTGACGAACCCATTGCCCGGGAAAAACTGATTTTTGCCAACCGCGACCTGGAAAATCTTCGTGCGGAACTGTCCGCAGCAAACGAACAGAAAGCGGAGCTGCAGAAAGAACTCGAAGCTGTCAAAAGCGAACGCGCCAATACCAACCGCTCAAACACCGAGCTCGAACGTGAACTCGAACGCATCCGGAATATCTCCGAGAATGCCGTCGCTCTCGATGAAAAAGTCCGCAAACTTTCTGCGACGAACCAGCAGCTGGCACTTCAGGCAGAAACATTATCAGCAGAAAACGAAGAGCTGCGAAACGACTCAGGTATGACCTTCCTGCTCTATGGTGGCGGACTGGTTGTCGTTGGCATTCTGGCTGGTATCATCCTGCCAAACGTCAGAAGTCGTCGCAGTAACAGTGGCTGGGCCTGACACAATTTAAAGGATTACCCTCAAGGAGATTTCTCATGCGCTTTTTCACTGCCGTCCTGCTGATGCTGACGAGCCTGACGACAATGGCGGCCAAGCCAATGGACGAAACCGTTGCGGTTGCTCTCAATACAAGCGCTGGCTATATCGAACTGGAGCTGAACAAAAGTAAAGCACCTGTGTCGGTCGAAAACTTTCTCGCCTACGTAAATGACGGGCATTACAACGGCACTGTATTCCACCGCGTGATCAAAGACTTCATGATTCAGGGCGGTGGATTCGGTGCAGACATGCGCCAGAAGGCGACGCGTGCGCCCATCGAAAACGAAGCCAAAAATGGTCTTCGTAATGGTCGTGGCACGATTGCTATGGCAAGAACATCGAATGTAAACAGCGCCACCAGTCAGTTCTTCATCAACGTAAAAGACAACAACTTCCTCAATCATGGCGCTCGCGATTTCGGCTACGCTGTGTTCGGTCGGGTCGTCGCGGGGATGGAAGTTGTGGATCAGATATCACAGGTTCCTACGGGCGCCCGTGACGTTCCGCGTACACCTGTTCTTATCTACGATGTCCGTGTCATTGATAAAGCGGCACAGGAAAATGGCCGCCTGATTCCTTAATTCAGATCAACCAGTACAGCAATACCGGCATACTGACAAACGACATAAACGTCGATGTCACTACGAGCCCGGCCACAGCGTCGGGCTCGCGCTTATACCGGACCGCAAAGAGATAATTGAAAACTGCCACTGGCATAGAACTCTGAATCAATACCACGGCTCTGGAAACGCCGTCCATGTTCATCATTTCCGTCACCAGTAAGCCCGCCGCAAGCCCTCCCAGGATCCGCACCAGACTATAGACCACAGCCTTGCCCCAGCCTGTCACTTTCAGGTTGTACAACGATACGCCTAATGTAATCAGCATCAGGGGAATTGTCATTCCACCGATCAGCAGGATGGTCTCCTCAACAGACTCAGGAAGACGTAGCCCAGTCGCGATCAGGAATACAGACAAGGCAATGGCATACATAATCGGCATACGCGCAATGCCCGCGATGCCACCCGCTTCACGTCCCCCGGCCAGCAGTATCCCCACCGGAAAGTGTGCCACGGAGAGCATCATAAAAAAGGCCAGTGCTAATGCCAGGCCCTGCTCACCAAACGCCAGCAGACAGACGGGCAACCCCATATTGCCGACATTAGGAAATAAAAAAGACGGCAGGTAGCTACGCACGTCATCGCCCAGCAATCGTGGCAATACAACGCCAGGAATGACCATAAGACAAGTCACTGCAACGCACGCCAGCGCCGTCTGAGCGAATACCTGAGGATCAATTTCGACCTGTCCCAGCACCGAGAGCATAAGACAGGGTGCCCCGATGTTCAGTACCAGACGGGAAATAAAGTCACTGTCATAGTGAGTACGGGAATGCGCCCACAACGCGCCCAGCACAGCGCATACGACAACAGGAAACAGTACCGAAGCGATCTCAGAAATCATCAGGCCGGAAAACCACGCTTATTAGCAGTCAAAGCAGAAAGTATACGCAGCGGCTGCATACGATGCTCTGGTTTATTAAACTAGGTCTCCTTGAATATCGCTGGAACGCAATCGTGTCAGACCGCATTATCCACGCCCCCGAGTTAACCTGGAACGCTGATGGCCTCCCTGTGGCCAGTGCTTTCGACGATCCATACTTCTCCGTAGACAACGGTCTGGAAGAAACCCGCTACGTCTTCTTGCGGCAAAATGGCTTACCGGAAAGATGGGCTACTGGTGAGGGGCCCTTCCGGATCATCGAAACGGGGTTTGGCACCGGACTGAATTTTCTCGCTACCTGGCAGGCGTTCCGGGCATCAGCATCCCCGGAACGCTGGCTACATTTTACCAGCATAGAAAAATTCCCTCTGACACATGAACAACTGAACCGCGCACTTGCTCTCTGGCCGGAGCTGACGGATCTCAGTGCAAAACTACTGTCGGCGTATCCACCCGCAACACCGGGTTTTCACGTACTCAGCTGGCCGGAAGAGCGAGTAACACTGACCCTCATCTTTGCCGACGTTCATGATGCACTGCCAGAGCTGAATGGCCCCGTCGACGCCTGGTTTCTGGATGGTTTTGCGCCCGCAAAAAATCCCGCCATGTGGTCAGAGAAATTATTCAGTGAGATCCGGCGTATCAGTCTGAACCCCCAACCGGAGCATATCCCGACCGTCGCTACCTTCACTGCGGCAGGCCTGGTAAGACGGGGCCTGAAAGGCGCCGGATTCAGGGTCGCGAAAGTAGCGGGATTTGGCCGGAAACGGGAAATGCTGGCCGGCACATACGCAGCGACAATCGGACCGGAGAAAAGCAAGCTGCAACAGTGTTTACCCTGGCAAACGCTTCCGGAACCCTTACCCCGCGGAAGCCATATCATCATCGCCGGCGCCGGACTGGCAGGATGCTCGACGGCGAGGGCTCTGGCAGAGCGTGGGTTCCGGGTAACCCTGTGTGACCCCGAAGGCATCGCCAATGGAGCATCCGGCAATCCTCAGGGAGGGCTTTATATCAAGCTAGCGGCAGATGACCAGGCGACACACTCCGACTTCTATCGCCAGGCCTATCTTCTGGCTCTGCGTGAAGTCGAACGCCTGTTAGGGAGCAGTAAAGGCAAGCACTGGGACGACTGTGGTGTGCTGCAACTCTCCACCAGTGACAAAGAAAGCCAGAGGCAACAACGTTTTGTTGAACGACATCGCCCTCCTGCAGAACTGGTCGTAGTTACAGAGCACGATTCAGATAAGGCTCTGCTCTACCCTGCTGCGGGTTGGGTATCACCCGCTGACTTCTGTCGGGCCATGGCAGACCACCCGGCCATCCAGTTCTCCAGGACAGACATCAGAGCCATCAACACTGACGGAGGTCAGCTCACCGTGGTGACCTCAGATGGCAAGCTGCAGGCTGATGGCATCGTCGTTGCGACCGCGAATGACGCTGGCCGACTGACCGGTGCCGACAGTTATATCCCAACGAAAAAGATTCGCGGCCAACTCAGTTACCTTGCGACGGAGGGCTTGCCATCCGTCGATCGCGTGCTGTGCGCCCGCAGCTATCTGGCTCCTCCCATAGACGGGCGGATGTGCCTGGGTGCGACCTACAACCTCAATGACGACGAAACCGAACTGAGAGATGGCGACCATCAGACCAATCTCAGCCACCTGAAAGATTTTGGTTCTGACTGGTGTGATGCAGCAGAACACGCACAGGTTATCGGGGGACGTGTCGGATTCCGCTGCACAACACCCGATTACCTGCCGATGGCAGGACCACTGGTTCGTAAGCAGGAATTTGTTGAACGCTTCAGGCCTATGACTAAAAACGCTAAGCAGATTCCCCGACAGTCAATACCCTGGATGCAGGGAGTCTGGCTGAACATAGGCCATGGCTCCAGGGGACTTGCTTCAGCGTCGCTGTGTGCACAGATGATTGCCATGCAGATATCCGGAGATGCCCCCTGTACCAGCCAGACGGTATCAGATGCGTTATCGCCAAACAGGTTTCTGCTGAGGGATTTAATCCGGAATAAGCTGAAGGGTGAGAAGTAGTAAGTTGATACCGGGCAGTCAGATACCAGGCGGTAGCTGATCTGCCAATGCAAGCTGGCAGGTCTCACCAACAGGGTCAAACAGAATAACGACCTGCCCGCGCCTTATCTGCTCCCGAACCTGGTTTTTCTTATCATCAAAAGAGAAGTCATAGTCACCGTAGTCTGTCCCCTCACGGCTTACAAACTCTTCGATAATTCCATCCAGCGCGTCGGCTGACAGCATCTCTGCAGGAACCCGCAGCACACCTTCCTGCGGTGCATCTTCACATGGCAAAAGATGCCTCCCGCTCCCATTCACAGGACATTCTTAATTCAGTATCGGAAGGTTCATGTCCCTGTTCAGCCTGCCAGTTGAAGGTATGCCGTCCGGACAGTTCAGTTTCGAGATGTACCGTTGCAGACACCCAGTACATGCTTTTCAGAAGCGACTCAAATTGTCTTAACCAGGCTTCCCATTCATATTCAACCGCCCGATATGAGGCAGCAAAATGGATCACCTGAGTCTGATAGGCACCGGAAAATATATCGTCTCCGGCCATAGAAAACATCTCGCGCTTAAGCAGAGACCAGTCGTCATCAATCCCGAGGGGAAGCGTCCGGATAGCTGCCCAGTTGGAGCGGCGCTCCCGACGGGCTGCAAGATCCTGAGTACTTGGAACATGGCGGATAACGCCATACACGATCGATTCCTGATCAAACTGTGACACGCAAATTTCCTGATCTCTGACTACCGGTCGATAATAACGGAAACCTCGTAAAACGGAAACGCCAGCTCACCGGTAAAGATCAGCTGGCGTTCTGCTTACAGCGTTGCTCAGGCCCGTACGACTTCTGTGATCCGCTGCTTCACATAGCTTCCGGGAGCCTCTTCCAGCGCAGCCAGAGGGCCCTCTCCGGGAATACGCGGCGCCACCTGCTCGGTACCGCCCTGCTCCGCAATCCATGCTTCCCAGTCCGGCCACCAGGACCCACGATGACTCTCGGCATCCCGGAACCATTCTTCACTACTCTCAGGCAGCGAATCGTTCGTCCAGTAATTGTACTTGTCGGCCGATGGTGGGTTGATCACACCCGCAATGTGGCCTGACCCGCCCAGAACAAAACGGTTCTTACCACCGAGGATCTGAGCGCCCTTATAGGTCGCCTGCCAGAGCGCAATATGATCCTGCGATGCAGACAGAAAATACGCGGGGACTTTGATGGCCGAGAGATCAATTTTCACACCGTTAAGCTCGAGTGCGTTCTTTTCCTTTAAGAGATTTTTCAGATACATATTGCGCAGATAATACGAATGCATCCGCGCCGGCAGGTTCGTGCTGTCGGTATTCCAGTACAGGAGGTCGAATGCCGCCGGGCGCTCACCCTTCAGGTAATTATTCACAAAGAACGACCAGAACAGATCATTTTCACGCAGAGTATTAAAACTGAAGGCCATCTGACGCCCGTCGTAATACCCAAGGATATCCATTTGCTTTTCCAGTGCAGCGATCGTGGTTTCATTAATGAATACCCCGATCTCACCGGGCTGAGAGAAATCGATTAGTGTCGCAAGGAACGTGGCAGCCTTGATGCGGTTATCACGCTTTTTCTTCATATATGCCAGCGTTGCAGACAACAGCGTCCCGCCCAGACAATAGCCAATGGCGTTGACTTCTTTTTCGCCCGTAATCGCCTCAATAGCTTTCAAAGCCTCCAGCGGCCCCTCGAGCATGTAATCTTCAAAGCCCTTATTTCGCAGAGAGGCACCAGGATTGACCCAGGACACCACGAACACGGTGTGCCCCTGGTCGACCAGCCATTTAATCATGGAGTTATTTTCACGCAGATCCATGATGTAAAACTTATTGATAAAAGGTGGAATAACCAGCAGCGGCCGGCGGAACACTGTCGGTGTACTTGGCTCATACTGGATCAACTGCATCAGATCATTCTGATAGATCACCTTTCCGGGCGTGGTTGCCAGATTCCGGCCAACCTGAAAAGCCGAGGTATCCGTCATCGCCACATTCAGAGAACCCTGAACACTGGTCTCAAGATCCTCGGTCAGCTGCTCAATACCGTGGGCGAGGTTAAGCCCGCCCGTTTCCAGTGTTTTGTTAATCACATCTGGATTGAGGCCAGCAAAATTTGAAGGAGAGAGTGCGTTTACAAACTGACGAAGCAGATACTCTACTTTGCGCCGGGAGTTATCACTGAGGCCTTCGGTATCATCGACCATCTTTAACAGCGTGCTGCCCTGTAGCAGATAGAGTTGCTTCAGATAATCGAAAACCGGATTCTCACTCCACTCTGCGCTTTTGAAGCGCTTGTCAGAACGGTCGGGACAGATAACCGGCTCAAGATCCGCCTTTCCCATAAAACGCAGAACGGTGTTCTGATAAAGCTCCTGTTGTTTCTTGAGAAGCTCAATCTGGTCTTCCATGATCTTACCCGGCTGAGCCATCATAGCTTCACCCAGTTCTTTTAACGCCTCAGAAAAGTCAGTCAGAACACAGGCTGCGGGGTCTTCAGCCGAGGTGGGCTGTGTAAGAAAGTTTTCCCAGATTTTTCCTGTGTGTTCAGCGGCCTGAACGGCCATATCAAAATAATCGCTTACTGCTGTCGAAAATTTATCTGACGCTTCACTCATACGTCGCCACTCTCCATGAACTTTATCTGCACCATTAAAAAAGGCCACCGAAGTGGCCTCATTCCTGCCGGCAAATCAGGCCGCTGCCTTCGCCTTTGACGCTGCTTTCGTCGCAGTCGTCGCTGCGGTAGCCGCTGCTGTACTGCGCATCTCTTCCATGATGCCTTCCAGCTGAGTTTTAAAATCCATCGTCATGTCAGACAGTGCTTTCACGTCTTCCATAACTTTCTTGTTGAGACCTGTGGCCATTTCAGCCTGAGAGGATGCGTAAGTGCGCATGGAGTCTACATCTTTGACTTCAGCGGCAGACTTCATCTGAGTCAGGCCCATCTCCGCGTAGCTCTTCACCGCGTTGATCTGAAACTCCGTCAGTTTTTCCATGTTCTCAACGAAGAGACTATTGAACTTCGACATTGGTGCATACATGGTCTTGGCCTGTTCTGCGAATGCATTAAGAATGTTCTCTTGCATGGTCTTGCTCCTTCAATGGTTGGGAAGAACTTCTGGGACATCCCAAGATTGGGGATGTTCCATTTCACCTGCGTGACAGTCGTGTAAATAAAGTAGCAGTTCGCACGCTGAAGTCATCTGCCATTCGTCCATCACTTTGAGCAAAGCTAACATTGCTGACAGCTTATGGCCCTGTTTGTCCCAATAAGTACGGGGGCTGGCGTCAGGACTGCTTCTGTCCGGCGGTCATCATCGCCATAACCATCTTCTGAAATTCCGTCATTGCGTTCAGGCCATTATTGAAGAGTGGCTGATAAAGACTAAGTGGATCGTATCCATCTTCTCCGGCCTTCATTTTTTCCATCATCTGATCAAAGAGCTCTGTCTGAAATGCCTGAACATCAGGCAAACCTAACAGGCGTCTGAATTCTTCAGGCGTCAGGTCAAAGGTGACATTGATCTGCATAATTTTTCCTTTTCTGCGTTATCTGCCGACGTCTCGCTCAGTCGTCTGACGCCCGTTCAGTGTAAAGAGAGCAACGGGGACCGCCAACAATGCCGCAATGCCCGCAAGTGTAAACACCAGCGTGCCACCCAGTGACATCCAGAGCAAGCCACTGCCCCACGCGCCGATAGCGCCCCCAAGGCCAAAGCCGACACTGCTGTACAGCGCCTGACCCCGTCCGTGCATGGCTTTGGGGAAAAGTGTCTGTACATAACGCATCGATACCGCATGCATTACAGCAAAGCTGAAGGCATGCAGCGCCTGCAGAATCAGCAGCCCGGTAACGCTTGCTGTCGCTACTCCGGTCAGCGACCAACGCAATGCTGTCAGCGCCATACTGAGAACAATCCAGTTGCGCCAGCTAAGCAGGTGCATAATCCGTCCGAATTGCCAGAACAGCAGAACTTCCGCAATCACCCCCGCCGACCAGATGACACCGGTGAGCGCCGGACTGAAACCATTCTCCTCAAGAAATATGCTGAAGAAGGTGTAATAGGGGCCAAATGAGATCTGCAGAAGTATGTTCACCAGGATAAACCCGATGACCGCACGGGAAGCCAGCAGCCGGAGAAAAGGCACGCCATCTTCATGCCCGTCCTCGACGCGGGGGCTCTCTTTTATCCCCCAGGCATTCGCCGTAATCAGAAGCATAAGCACCAGCATCACGACCGGCAGAACCGATACCGTGGCCACGTCTAACAGCATTCCGACCACGATTACACTCATGATAAAGCCCAGCGACCCCCAGAGCCGGACACGGCTGTACAGATCCAGTTGGTTCTGAAGACTCTGCATACACAACACTTCGTACTGCGGCAGCATGGCGGCCCAGAAGAATCCATAGGCGATCATCACAATTGCAACGGTAACAAAATCCCTGGCGACAAAAATAAGACAGAAAAAAAGAACCGTCAGGGCTCCGGCTATCCGTATCATCTGTACCGGGCCGCGAAAACGTCCCGCCTGGGCCGCCCAGAGATTTGGGGCAAGAATACGGACAACACCGAACATGGCCATCAGGGTGCCTATGTCCGCAGCCGAAAACTCAAGACTCTGAAGATAAAGTCCCCAGAAAGGGGAGATACAACCCAGCAGCGCAAAATACAGCGCATAAAAGAAGGAAAAGCGGGAAGCAGGCACACTCATAAGAGAAGGAGTGGCAGGCCATACGCTGACCTGCCTGGCACTGTTATTCCGGCGCCTGGCCCGGAATCACAGGGGTAGTACAATGGACATCGGCATTCTGACCACGATGACGCAGCAGGTGATCGACCAGAACGATCGCCATCATGGCCTCAGCAATAGGCGTGGCGCGGATGCCAACACACGGGTCGTGACGCCCTTTCGTAATCACCTCAATCGGATTGCCATCGACATCCACCGACCGACCAGGAATCGCCATGCTAGAGGTCGGCTTAAGCGCGATGTGGGCAATGATGTCCTGACCTGTGGAGATACCGCCAACGACGCCACCCGCATGGACCAGATCGCCTGGGTCATCTCAGAGGGATTTGGGGACCGGGTCCTGGTCGCCCACGACATCGCCTACAAGCACAGGCTGATGAGGTACGGGGGCCACGGCTACGGCTACATCCTGGCCCATCTCGTGCCCAGGATGCGCGCCCGCGGCATCAGCGACGAGGCGCTCCACGGCATCCTGGTGGACAACCCCGGTCGTGCTCTGACTTTCGCGGAGCCTCGCCTGTAGACGACGGGCAGATTCAGACCAGCTCGAGCTCCTTGATGTAGGGGGCGTATGTGCCCAGGGCGCTCGACATCATCTGGTGCACAAGGTCATGGTCGGGCACGCACTGAGCTGGCGGGACAGTCGGATCTGAGTAGGCAGCAGCTCGAGGGAGAGATGGGCCTGGAGCGGCTGCGCATGGAGGGCCAGCTTGAGACGGCGTTGAAGCGCACCGACCTGACCCTGGAGCGGGAACGCCGGGAGGCTGAGCAAGCACGCAACGAAGAAGAATTGAACGCCGCTGCCAGATATGAGCGGGAACTGCAAGAAG
>NZ_CATMFB010000020.1 GCF_950066645.1 uncultured Thalassolituus sp.
ACCAAGATCTTCGAACAGTTTTTCTGCCAATTCTGCTTTGGTCAGGGCGGTCATGTTAACCCCTTAACGTTGCTCCTGTACTTTCAGAGAGTTGAGCGAGTACCGCATTCACGGAATCGTTCACTTCTTCATCAGTCAGAGTGCGTGAAGGATGTTGCCACGTCAAGCCCAAAGCGAGACTTTTTCTATCCGGATCAATGCCTTTGCCCACATATACGTCAAAAAGGTTGAGCTTTTTGAGGTACTCGCCCGCCGCAGAGCGGATGGCATCGAACACCTGATCTACCTGGACCGACTGATCAACAACCAGTGCCAGATCACGACGCATTTCCGGGAATTTCGACAGTTCGCCGAACGTCGGAACCGCGATATCACGAACGGCGTCCAGATCCATCTCAGCGACCAGAAGCGTTTGCTTGATGCCCAGGGCTTTCTGAGTGCTCGGATGAAGGGCACCAATCCAACCGATTGGCTGACCATTTTTCAGAATACGGGCACTCTGACCAGGATGCAGAGCAGGATGCTGAGCCACTTCAAAGCGGTATGCCGACGCCTGACCACCACGGGCAAACAGTGCTTCTACATCCCCTTTCAGGTCAAAGAAGTCGGCTGCGGATTCGTTTTCAGTCCATGACTGCGGCAGACGGTTACCACAGATCAGCATTGCCAGAGTCGGAATCTGCTGCAGACCATCGTCGGATGGAATGAAACGTAATCCCGTCTCGAACAGACGTACGCGCGGTTGCTGACGCTTGAGGTTGTAGTCGGCTGCCGTTACCAGCCCTGCCCACAGGGTCGTGCGCATGACCGACATATCCGCTGAAATCGGGTTCAGCAGCGCCAGAGCCTCACGCTCAGGGTCCAGTGCTTTCTGTACTGAAGGCTCAACAAAGCTATAAGTGATAGCTTCCTGATACCCTCGGGCAATCAGCTGGCGACGCAGATCGCGCAAAGGCAGGCGTGATTCCGGAGCCTTAGCGAGCGGCGTTGCGGCTGCTGGTGTACGCACAGGCAGACGGTTATAACCGTAAATCCGTGCGAGTTCTTCGATCAGATCAGCTTCAATCGCCATGTCGAACCGGTAACCAGGAGCAATGGCTTTCCAGCCTCCCTCTACCGTTTCAACCTGCATACCCAGACGAACCAGAATGTCTTCTACCTCGGCATCCGGAAGCGTCAGGCTCAGAATCTGTTCAATGCGACTCTTACGAAGGGTGATCGTCGCAGCCTGCGGCAGGTCCTGCTCGCTGGTCACTTCGCTGACCGGGCCAGGCTGGCCACCACAGATATCAATCACCAGCTGAGTGGCACGTTCCATCGCGGTGCGCGCCAGGTTGTAATCAACGCCGCGTTCAAAACGGTGAGACGAATCGGTGTGCAGACCATAATTACGGGCACGGCCGGCGATGGCGATCGGATTGAAGAACGCTGCTTCAAGGAGCAGGTCCTGCGTGTCACCGCTGACGCCTGAGAATTCGCCGCCCATGACACCTGCAAGCGCAAGTGGCTTTTCGTGGTCAGCAATCAGCAGCGTGTCTGCGTTGAGTTCGATTTCCTGACCATCGAGCAATGTCAGCTTCTCGCCCTGCTCCGCCATACGGACACGGATACCACCCTGCACGCATTTGAGGTCGAAGGCATGCATTGGCTGACCAAGCTCAAGCAGGACGTAGTTGGTGATATCGACGACGGGGTCGATACTACGGATACCACTGCGACGCAGCTTTTCAACCATCCACAAAGGAGTCTCGGCATTCACCTTCACTCCGCGGACAACACGGCCGAGGTAACGAGGACATGCCTGTGGCGCTGCCACTTCGATGGAAGGAGCGTCTGAAATCACAGGCGCCACGGCCTGAATATCCGGACCAGAAACAGCCACCTTAGATAGCACACCCACTTCGCGAGCCAGGCCGGCAATGCTTAGGCAATCTGCACGGTTTGGCGTCAGATCGACCTCTACCACAGTATCGTCAAGGTTGAGATATTCACGGAAATCCGTACCGACTGGCGCAGAATCCGGCAGTTCCATCAGCCCGTCAGAGCTGTCAGCCATACCAAGTTCTGCCTCGGCACACAGCATCCCGAAAGACTCCACGCCACGCAGCTTCGCTTTCTTGATTTTAAAGCCGCCCGGAAGCTCGGCACCGATTTTGGCAAACGGAATTTTCAGGCCTTCACGTACATTGGCAGCGCCACATACAATCTGAAAACTCTCAGTACCATCAGTCACCTGACAAAGGCTGAGCTTGTCGGCATCCGGGTGCTGTTCACGGCTTACGACCTGACCCACAACAACGCCGGAAAATTCACCTGCGACGGGCTCTGCGCCGTCGACTTCAAGGCCTGCCAGCGTAAGCTGATCGACCAGTTCCTGAGTAGTAATCTCAGGCTGTACCCATTGGCGTAACCACTGTTCGCTGAATTTCATAATCTGTTTACCTTAGCGCTGAGATTTACTTGAACTGCTGCAGGAAACGCAGGTCATTTTCGAAGAACAGACGCAGGTCGTTCACCCCATAACGCAGCATCGCCAGACGCTCCACACCCATGCCAAACGCGAAGCCGGTGTATTCGTCCGGATCAATGTTCACGTGTTTGAACACTTCCGGGTGGACCATGCCGCAACCACCGACCTCAAGCCAGCGGCGCTTGGTGCCTTCCGGCGTTTCAATCACCCACTCAATATCGATCTCAGCAGACGGCTCGGTAAACGGAAAGTAAGACGGGCGCAGGCGGACGACCAGGTCACGCTCAAAGAACACGCTCAGAAACTCCTGAATAGTGCCTTTCAGATCCGCAAAGCTGATGCCCTTGTCGACCAGCAGGCCTTCAACCTGATGAAACATGGGTGAATGAGTCTGATCGTAATCGCAACGGTACACACGGCCCGGGCAGATAATGCGGATCGGCGGTTGCTGAGCTTCCATCGTACGCACCTGCACTGGTGACGTGTGGGTACGCAGCAGCGTCGATGCATCAAAATAAAAGGTGTCGTGCATCGCACGCGCCGGGTGATGAGACGGAATATTCAACGCCTCAAAGTTGTGGAAATCGTCTTCGATTTCCGGCCCTTCTGCGACCTGATAACCAGCGTTCGCAAAGAAAGACTCAATACGTTCCAGGGTACGGGTAACAGGGTGCAGACTGCCTTCCTGTACGGCGCGCCCCGGCAGGGTCACATCGATGGTTTCTGACGCCAGCTTGGCGTTCAGAGCGTCGGTCTCCAGCGCGGTTTTACGCGCATTCAGAGCCGTCTGAACCTGGTCACGGGCTTCGTTAATTACCGCGCCGACTTTCGGGCGGTCTTCCGGTGCGACATTACCAAGGTTCTTCATCAGGGCGGAAATTTCGCCCTTTTTCCCCAGGTACTGTACGCGTACCTGATCCAGTGCAGCGACATCGCCCGCGGCGGCCACTGCGGCCAGCGCCTGTTGCGTCAGGGCCTCTAGGTTTTCCATCGTTGTGATCCGTAAATTCATTCGGTTTCAGCAAAAAAATAGGGGAGGTCTTCCGAAGAAAGCCACTCCCCTATTCCCTGATAATCAGCCGGAGCTGATTATCGGTTCTGGTCACCCCTCAGTGAGAGGTGCAGTGAAATCACAGGCTGGACTTGGCTTTTTCAACCAGAGCCGCAAATGCTGCTTTTTCGTTCACTGCCAGATCAGCCAGTACCTTACGGTCAATTTCAACAGCGGCTTTTTTCAGGCCGTTGATGAACTTGCTGTAAGACAGGCCGTTGATGCGAGCACCAGCGTTGATACGCGCGATCCACAGCTGACGGAACTGACGCTTACGCTGACGACGGTCACGGTAAGCATACTGACCAGCTTTAATAACTGCCTGCTTAGCTACACGGAATACACGGCTACGAGCACCGTAATAACCTTTAGCCTGCTTCAGAATTTTTTTGTGACGACGACGAGCGATCACACCACGTTTTACACGAGCCATAATTTATCTCCTGAAACAATCCAATCAAAGGTTAGGAAGCATACGCAGAACGAGCTTCTTGTCTGCAGCGTGCAGCTGAGACATACCACGCAGGTGGCGCTTACGCTTTGTGCTCTTCTTGGTCAGGATGTGGCTGCGGAAAGCATTACGGTGTTTGAAGCCGTTCGCAGTCTTTTTGAAGCGCTTAGCTGCGCCACTCTTAGTTTTGATTTTTGGCATTTTGATACTCCGAAAGTGATGGAACGTACAGAAACTAAGACCCTGTACAATTCCTGCCGTATTAACAGCAGCCATTCTGGCTACTGCAGCGTCTGGCAGAACGCAGAGACCCCGACATACATCGGGGCCTCTGTTTCATTTGAGAACCAGACTACTTCTTTTTGCCGGGCCCGATCACCATCACCATCTGGCGGCCTTCCATCTTCGGACGCTGTTCAACAGTGCCGAGATCAGTCAGGTCCGCTTCGAGGCGGTTCATCAGGTCCATACCAATATTCTGGTGGGCCATTTCACGACCGCGGAAACGCAGTGTGATCTTGGCTTTATCTCCACCCTCCAGGAAGCGACGCAGGTTACGCAGTTTGATCTGGTAATCCCCTTCTTCAGTGCCCGGACGGAATTTAACTTCCTTAATCTGGACCTGGTGCTGTCGCTTCTTGGCTTCGGCCTTCTGCTTCTTCTCTTCGTAAAGCTTCTTACCGAAATCCATGATCTTGCAGACGATCGGATCGCCGTCTGAGATCTGTACCAGATCCAGCTCAGCTTCTCCTGCGGCTTCAAGTGCTTCTGCCAGTGAGACGACGCCTACTTGCTCGCCATCTGCGCCTATCAAACGAACCTCGTTTGCACGAATCTGGTCGTTGATGGCGGCTCTGTTGTCGCGGCCGCCTCGTTTATTATCGCGTCTGATGATCAGTTCTCCATTCCAAACCGACCGCGCTGCGAAATGCCTTCATTCAGAAGCTGCTTGAATGCTTCCAGGCTCATGGTACCAAGGTCTTCACCTTTCCGTGTACGCACAGCAACGGTGTTTGTTTCTTTCTCTTTATCCCCTACCACAAGCAGGTATGGGACCTTCTGTAAAGTATGCTCGCGGATTTTAAAGCCGATCTTCTCGTTTCTCAAGTCCGCAGCGGCCCGGAATCCTTCAGATTTCAGGTTTTTCGCCAGTTCTTCGCAATATTCGCCCTGAGAATCGGTAATATTGAGCACTGACACCTGCTGAGGAGCCAACCATGGCGGCATTGCACCAGCATAGTGCTCGATCAGAATCCCGACGAAGCGCTCGAAGGAACCAAGGATAGCACGGTGCAGCATCACAGGCGTTTTACGCTCGCCGTCTTCGTCAACGAACTGGGCGCCCAGGCGCTCTGGCAGCATGAAGTCGAGCTGAATCGTACCGCACTGCCATACACGGCCAATGCAGTCACGCAGAGAGAACTCGATCTTAGGACCGTAGAACGCGCCTTCACCCGGCTGCAGTTCCCAGTCGAGACCCGCATCGTTCAGAGCATCTTCAAGTGCCGCTTCTGCTTCATCCCACAGAGACTCTTCACCAATACGCCCCTCCGGACGGGTAGACAGCTTCATTTCTACCGCATCAAAGCCGAAGTCTTTGTAGACATCCAAAGTCAGCTTGATGAAGTCAGAGGCTTCCTGACGGATCTGATTCTTGGCGCAGAAGATGTGCGCGTCATCCTGGGTAAACCCACGTACACGCATAATGCCGTGCAGCGCACCGGATGGCTCGTTACGGTGACAGCAACCAAACTCTGCCAGACGCAGCGGCAGGTCACGGTAGGACTTCAGCCCCTGATTAAACACCTGAATATGACATGGGCAGTTCATCGGCTTAACCGCGTAGCTGCGCTTCTCAGATTCGGTGGTGAACATGGCGTCTGAGTAGTGTTCCCAGTGACCTGACTTCTCCCACAGAGTGCGGTCTACCACCTGCGGTGTCTTGATCTCGCTGTAGCCGGCATCGTTCTGAACTTTACGCATGTACTGCTCGAGTACCTGATAAATAGTCCAGCCGTTTGGATGCCAGAACACCATGCCCGGCGCTTCTTCCTGCAAGTGGAACAGATCCAGCTGCTTAGCCAGTTTACGGTGGTCACGCTTTTCAGCTTCTTCCAGGCGCTGCAGATACGCCTTCATTTCTTTCTTGTCGTTCCACGCAGTACCGTAGATACGCTGCAGCTGAGCGTTCTGTGAGTCACCGCGCCAGTAGGCACCGGACACACGCTGCAGCTTGAAGATACGCATGACACGGGTGTTTGGTACGTGCGGGCCACGACACATATCCGTGTATTCTTCGTGGTGGTACAGACCTACCGCTGTCTCACCCTTCTCGATCAGGTCGTCGATCAGCTCAACTTTGTAGTCTTCACCACGCCCCACAAATACTTCGCGTGCTTCCTGAATCGGAGTCATCTTCTTGATAACTTCGTAATCTTTCTTGATCAGCTCTTTAACGCGCTTCTCAATGGCTTCGACGTCTTCTGGTGTAAATGGGCGATCGTAATCGATGTCGTAATAGAAGCCGTTTTCAATGACAGGACCAATGGCCATCTTCGCTGTTGGGTACAGCTGTTTCACCGCGTGGCCCACAAGGTGAGCAAACGAGTGTCGGATAACTTCCAGGCCTTCTTCATCGCGACCAGTGATCAGAGAGATTTCAGCGTCTTCAGTGATCAGTTCACAGGCATCAACCAGCTCACCATTGATACGACCACACACAGTCGCTTTGGCAAGGCCCGGGCCGATATCTTCAGCCACTTGCATCAGGGTTACGGGTTGATCGAACTCGCGTTTGGAGCCATCAGGAAGGGTAATAACAGGCATAGCAGATCCTTGTCAGTGGTGGCCCCCACGACAGGCCACGTGAATAAAAAAGAGCACGTACTCTACAGGCCGTAAATAGGCATGTAAACCGCCATAAGAGCTCAATGTCCATGGCGTCTCTGCCATTCTCCCGGTGGTACTCCCATGGAGGCTTTGAAGGCCCGGTTAAAAGCGGCCTGCTCGGAATACCCCAACAGCAAGGCGACCTCACTCAGGGTCAGATGGCGCTCGCGCAGATAGGACTGCGCTAACTCCATCCGGACGGCGGTCTGCAGTGACCGGAAAGAAACCCCACAGCTACTCAGACGGCGCAACAGAGTACGCTCTGACATCGCCAGCGCCTTTGCCACTTCCTGCTGACTGCCACCGCCCCGCGGCAGCGCCTCCACCAGGATTCGCCTGACCGTGGCCAGGACACCGCTCTCATCAGGGAGGCTGTGCAGTGCCTGATCCGCCGCTTGCTGTAATCGTTGCGCAGCGCTCTCATCAGGAGACAGAGGCAACATCAGATAGGAAGCTTCAAACCAGAGCGCGTTGTTGGTGGCCCCGCTCTTTAACTCACCTCCGACGTGGTTCAGATAGGCTTGCCGATCAGGAAGATCCTGCCAGATGATATCTGTACGCCTGAGCATCAGATCTGATCGCCGGGTCATGCGGCGCAGAAACGTCACCAGTCCGCCATGAATGACCTCATCGGAATATCGGCTTGAACCACCATACTGACTATCCCAGATGATGCCGGCGAGGCCGTCACGGATCTCAATCCGCGCGCCAGGGCCCTCATACAGAAGGCGCTGATATCGCTCGAAATGCTGAAAGGCCTCAAGCACTGTCCCGGAAGACAGTGCCAGATAGCCGATGACCCCGAGATGTTCTGGCGCCACTCTTCTGGCCAGCTCGACCGCGACCGGCTGACCGGCAAAGTGCATCTGAAGTTCATCCAGCCAGCGCCACCACTCGGCAAACGTCAGGCGCCGGGCCTGCCCTACAAGCCTCAACCGCTGTGCCAGCAGCGAACCATCAGCGCCCTGCTCACTCAGAAAATCAAGCAAGAGAGAGATGAGATCTCCACTGACGGAGAGGGCCGCCAGACGATCATCACGTTCCGGAATCATCATGTTGTCTGAAAATATCAAAACATTGTCTTAAAACATCAATATATCAGATACCGCACGGGCTAGTCTGTCAGGGTGTCACTAACCGGATAGAGGATGACCACTATGGAAGATATCTTGCGGGCAATCGCTTTTATTGCTCTTTTTTCAGGCGTATTCATCGGTGCTATGGTCGTCGAGAATCTCTGGGCCCGAAGTCGCGGCAGACTGAACGTCTACCGGTTCCCTGAAACCATCACCAATATTGTTACGGGAGCCTCGTACAAAATTGTCGACGGGATCGCCATCGCGCTCTTCATTCAGGTGTTTTACGACTGGGTGTATCAATACGGCTTCCAGTGGAACCCTGACGTTAGTGTGGTCAGCATCATCGCGCTGGTGCTGTTTATTGATCTGTGCATGTATGCCGCGCATTTTCTGATGCACAAAATACGCTGGTTCTGGAATGCGCACGTCACCCATCACAGCTCTGAACACATGAACCTCTCGACCGCATTACGCCAGAACTTCACTTATGCTTTTTCTGGCACCTGGATACTCTGGTGGATTCCTGCGGCACTGATCGGTTTCGATAAAACCTGGACACTCATCGCCATTGAAGCGAACCTTGTTTATCAGTTTTTTCTTCATACAGAACAGGTGCGGACTCTCGGCTGGGCAGAGAAAATATTCAACACGCCGTCTCATCACCGCGTGCATCACGGCAGCAACACCGCCCAGATCGACAAAAACTTCGGCGGAATCCTGATCATCTGGGACAAACTGTTTGGCACCTTTCAGGCAGAAGAAACCGCTGGCGAAATTATTTATGGGGTAAAACGTATGCCGACCAACCCTAACAACCCATGGCATGCTCAGGTTTACGACTGGCAGAATATGTTCAGAGATCTGAAAACCTATCGCGACCCGAGAATTCTCTGGAAACATCCGGACTGGGTAACAGAAAAATATGGCGAGCAACGCCACAACACTGAAAAGGCAACATGACACGAGACCGTCACGCAAAAGTTGCGAAACTGCAACTCAGACTATTTAGCCTGAACCTCCCTATGCCAACCCAACTGCTATGGAGGTTACTCGTGAAATCCCTGATAACTTATGCGTTCGCTTCACTGATGCTGATCGCAGGCTGCGCTACCCAGGCCAGCCCTGACCATCATAAACACGGCCAGGGCTTTTCAAAACTGTTTGGAAAGCTCACCGAAACACAGCTTGGCCCCCGACCATTTTTCCTCGTTGCAGACATGGACGAAGGCCCTCTTAAAGAAACACTGGAATCGTGTGAAAGCGGCCCGTTTTTCAAGAGCAAGTTTTCTATAGGTCACCGCGGCGCGGCCATGCAGTTTCCAGAGCACACAAAAGAGTCTTACGAAGCGGCAGCCAGAATGGGCGCCGGTATCGTTGAATGTGACGTGACCTTTACCAAAGATCGCGAACTCGTTTGCCGTCATTCCCAGTGTGATCTGCACACCACGACTAACATCCTGGCGACACCACTGGCAGAAAAGTGCTCGGTAGCTCCTGAGTTTGACAGCGAAGGGAAGCTCGTCAATGCGCGTGATATCCGTTGCTGTACCAGTGATATTTCACTGGCAGAATTTAAGTCTTTGCAGGGCAAAATGGACGCTGCAGATACCAGTGCTACCAGCATTGAAGAATACATGAATGCGACACCTGACTGGCGCACCGATCTCTACTCCACCAAAGGGACGCTTCTCACTCATGCCGAAAGTATTCAACTGCTCAACGACCTCGGTGTTGATTTCACGCCTGAGCTGAAATCTCCGTCAGTCGACATGCCTTATGAGGGGGATTACACGCAGGCGATGTACGCGCAGCAGATGATTGATGAGTACCGTGAAGCAGGCATCCATCCTCGTCGCGTATGGCCGCAATCGTTTAATTACGAAGACGTAATTTACTGGGTAGAAAACACCCGCTTCGGACGTCAGGCCGTGTATCTGGATGGCGTGTATGACGTGAACGTATCGCTGGCAACAATGCAGCAATGGCGCGCAGAAGGTGTACGCGTCCTGGCCCCACCACTATGGATGCTGGTTGAAGCCGATGCAGAAGGGAATATCGTACCTTCACAGTACGCCATAAATGCCAAAGAAGCTGGCCTGAAACTGATTGCCTGGTCACTCGAGCGCTCGGGTCTTATCAGCCAGCGTAACGACTGGTACTACACCGGCCTTAATGGTGAGACCGGTATGCCTGACGTAATCGACAACGAAGGTGACGTTATGAACCTCCTGCACGTTCTTGCACAGGACGTCGGTGTGATAGGTGTGTTCTCTGACTGGCCGGCCACAACGACATACTATGCAAACTGCATGGGGCTCTGAAATTCAATCACACAATTAAAAAATCCAGCGCAATGGCGCTGGATTTTTTACACCAATAAACCATCCGCGACGTCATGAGCTACTTCCTCTCCGGCAAGCTCATTCACTAAAGCCAGGGCAAAGATCATCGCAGTCCCGGGTCCCTGACTGGTGATAAAGTGCCCGTCCTTTACCAACGCGTCATCACAGATTACGGCTCCGTCTGCGTCCAGCTTTTCACGAAAACCCGGATATGCTGTCGCCTTGCGTCCATTGAGTAAACCGTGGGCCGACAGAACGACCTGTGGTGCCGCACAGATTGCACCGATACAACGTTCAGCGTCGTTCTGACTCTGCAGTATTTCAACCAGAGTGATGGTATCGGAAAGATGCGCAGCGCCGGGCATACCACCCGGACAGATCACAGCGTCCCAACGTTCATTCACACACTCGTCGATCAGGCGGTCGGCTGTGATCCGCACTCCGCGGGAGCAGATCACTTCGCGGGCGGACATGACAGACGCAACGATGACGTCCAGGCGAGCGCGTCGGAGAATATCAATAATCGTGACGGCTTCGAGTTCTTCCGTACCATCGGCAACGGCGACCAGTACCTTTTTATTCATAATGACAACTCCGGTTGAAGAATAACGGGGATACCCGTCAGAATCACAAGACACCAAAGAATCTGAGCACGACTTACCTGCTCATTAAATATCAGAGCCCCTGCCAACAGAGCGCCAATAATACCGATACTGCGTTTGACGGTTTCGATCACGCCGGCATCCAGGTCTGCCAAAGCCTGCCACTGAAAGACAACCGCGCCTACAAAAATCAACAACGCAGGAATCACCCGGATCACACGCCCCGTCAATCTCGCCTGCAGGCCAGTCGTGACAGCAAACAGCATGAGAATCACCGAACCGGCCAAAGTCTGCACCAGGCCATGAAAAAAAGGGCCACTGTGAGCTAACGCCTGCTTATCAAACACGATACCCAGCCCCCAGCCAAAACACACCAGCAGCATCAGAATAAATGGTTTTCCTCTGACGTGATGCAGCCCGCCCTGCGCTCCTATGATGGCGACAATCGTGACCAGCATCGCCAGCCATTGCAGAAGTGTCATCGACTCGTTAAGTATGACCCCTGCAGCCAGCGTAGAAATAACGGGCGTTAATGCAAGCACCGGTATGACCCTGGCAATATCACCAAGTTTCAGTGCGGTAATAAATCCAAGCGCAGCAATCGCTGCAAGCACAGCAGCGATAAAGGAAGGTACCCAGTAATCCGCAGGAGCAACCCCCTCTGAGCTGAAGAACCACGCAGTCGCATAAAGAGGAATGGCTCCCACATTGAATGCCAGAGTCAGAGCCAGCGGGCTTTCAGAGGATGCCAGTGTTTTCCGGGCCAGATCAAACAGCGTCCAGCACAGGGCAGACGCAAACAGAAATATAAGAGCCATAGGGTCAGCCTACCTTACATAAGCGGTGTGCGCAGCCCCGACCTTCTGCGTAGCCGACGGGAGAGGCTGTCGATGATGATATTCAGCACCGCCGCCATCACAATCAGAAAGAAGGCTTTATCAAAGCGGATTTCTTCAAACGCCGAATCGACATAGAAGCCCAGCGTTGCGATACCGAGCACGCCCATCATGGCGCTTTCGCGCATGATCACTTCCCAGCGGTAAAACAGCAGCGCCAGAAATGCTGGATAACGTTGCGGAAGATCCTGATAGAAGAATCGCATCGCACCTGTTGGTGAATCCGGACGCTGAACCCTAGCGGCATCTTCGCTGTTGTTGGCCAACAGGAAGGCAATCAGACCGCCATTGTGAATACCCAGCGCCAGAATCGCCGGCAAGGCCGACGGACCGAAAATCAACATAAATACATAGGCCAGCATCAGCTCAGGCACCGACCGCAGTACCAGCAGCTTAAAGCGCCCCATCGGTCGGAAGCCGCCCACCAGCCAGCGACTCGCAAACGGGTAATACATAAGCGCCAGCAGCCCGCTCAATACCAGCGCTGCCTGCGTCACGGCCAATGTCTGCCACAACGCGGGCCAGACGTCTGACATAAAAACATTGCCGTACCACTGCCCTGTGGCGATTAAATCACCCCGCTGCAGAGCCTTTGGCCATAAATCCTCAGTGATAAATTGCCAGAAAAAGCTGGCATTTACCGGTGGCATTTCTGGTAACACCCAGATCGCAGCGGCAATAAATAACGGAATCAACTTAGGTCGCAGCCACAAGCGCACACTGCCAATCAGCAACAGAAACACCCAGAGCACAGCCGCGGCTTCGCTGTACTGACCCTGTTTGAACGCGGTTTCCAGATGAAAACCTAGCGTGGGCAAGCCGATAAAGCCGAGGATTGCGCTGGAGCGCAAGGCGCACTCAAAGCGATAACGCACGTACGAAATAAGTTCTGGCCAGGCCTTGGGAATCAACCCATACACATAACGGCTGATACGCGGTGCATTACCAAACGTCTGTACGGTTTGTGGTGATTGCTGATGCAGAATATCCGCAAAAACTTTGGTAAAAATTCCAGTAAAAGGGATCAGGATCGCCAGTAACCCGGTCGTCGCACTTAAGCCCCAGACCTGCATAAACAGCAGCCCCCAGAAGACTTCGTGCACAGAACGGATGGATGCCGCAAAGACCCGCACGATGCGCCAATGAAACCACATCGCCAGAAATAACCCTAAAACAGCTGAGCCCGCCACAGCCAACAAAGCAAAGGCGACTGTGTGACCAAGGGCTAACGCAAGCTCGGGAATGTCCGGCCAATACGGAGTAATTAATCCCAGACCAATACGGCCCAGCTCCTGCCAGGGGTCTGGCCGGTAGAAATGAATATCTGCAATAAACAGCGAAATAATAGCGACAACGATAAAGCCGCCGCTTAAACGGGCTAAGCGAGAAGCTGTTGAAACTTCACTGGCCAGTTCAGCGCGCATTATC
Organism: uncultured Thalassolituus sp.; assembly: GCF_950066645.1. Taxonomy (GTDB): domain Bacteria; phylum Pseudomonadota; class Gammaproteobacteria; order Pseudomonadales; family Oceanobacteraceae; genus Thalassolituus. The sequence goes on from NZ_CATMFB010000020.1 coordinate 13,209, forward strand.
GACCGCTTGAACAGACGGCCCACCGGAGTAGATCGAAGAAACCTGATCCAGAGTGACCGTATCCGCAGGCCAGTCGCCGACAATCCGCCCGTGCTGTAACGCAATAAGCCGGGTGAAATGCTTAAGCGCCAGTTCCGGGCTGTGAATCGCCACGACGGCTGTGTCATGTTCTCCCAGAACTAAACTCAACAGTTCATCACCCTGCGCCGGGTCAAGCGATGACACAGGTTCATCACCGAAAAATACCGGCTGTTTTCTGTAGAGCGCCCTGCCCAATGCCACACGCTGACGCTGACCACCCGAAAGTTTATCCGGCGAGGTTTTCAGCTTCTCTCCGATACCTAAGGCTTCTGCAATCATCGACACTTCACGACGACGATCCGCCCACGGCCGGATTAAATTCAGCAGGTTATAAATATTGCCATGGCGACTGAGTGCGCCCATGTAGATGTTCTGATACACCGACAGAATATCGACCAGAGCACTGTCCTGCGGGCAAAGCGCAATGTCTGCTGGACTCTGCTCCCACAAAAGCGAGAGCAGTGACGATTTACCGGCCCCTGACGGGCCGATAAGAGCAACTTTCTCACCGGCTGCGATATTGACACTGATATCGTGCAATACCCGCTGTTTGCCGTGATCCAGCGATGCGTGAGAAAGTTCAAACACGAAAATTACTCGCCCAGCAGGCCGATGGCTTCACCGGTTGCCTTAATAGGCGCGTAATCGTCGTTGCTGGCTGGTACAAAGCTTTCACGCGGGAAGCTCGCCAGCAGGTCTTTGTCTTTCATATTCAGCAGAGCGTCGGTGACTTTCTGAGTAAAACCTTCGCCATAACGGGCATCAACATCGCCACGGATCGTCCACTGATAATCCGGGTACGTCGGCGTGGTCCAGATGACTTTTACTTTCTCAGGGTCAGTCGAGCCCTCTGCGACGCGGTTATCGTAAACGCTGTAGTTCACCGCGCCCACTTCAAAGGCACCGCTTTCAACCTGAGTGACAGTACGGCTGTGATCGCCCGAAAAACCAACACGCGCGAATACGTCTTCTGGCGCGCCCATGTTTTCACGGATATGAAATTCCGGCATCAGACGGCCAGAGGTCGAACCTTTGGAACCAAAAGTAAAGGTCTTACCTTTAATGCCCTGCGGGAATTCTTCAGACGCTTCCAGGCCGGTCGATACGTTCGCAATAATGTAAGTTTTAAAGAACTGGTCTTCGTAACCCTGAGCAATCGCGGTAGAACCCGGCACTAATTCACGCGCCTGCACACCTGACAGACCACCAAACCACGCCAGCTGAACCTGATCATTACGGAATGCCGTGATCGCCGCAGGGTACGACTTCACAGGAATGTATTTAACGTCGACACCCAACTCCGCTGCCAGATAGTCTGCAACCTTACCAAAGCGCTCATTCAGGCGGCTTTCATCTTCATCAGGGATCGCAGTGAAGGTAAAAGTTTCTGCCAGTGCACTTGTTGCCAGTAAGGTCATCAGACCACCCAGCATCCATTGTCGGATTTTCATCGAGTTTTCCTGTGTTATTTAGGGGTTAGTCAAAGGTTTAAAAAAGTTATCGTTTTACCGAATCGGAGTTCAGGAAGTCACGGACTTCATCGAATGTGCCGCGAATTAGAATACGGCCAGCCTTTTTACTCAACTGCCAGCGGTACATAGGATCGTAATACTCTTCCAGCATGGGCTGAATCCAGTCACGATGCAGGCCTGGGTCGCCCCTTTCGTGCTGAGCCAGGGCCGCTTCTAACGTCTCAGTCATGGCCTTATGGCGAACGCCGCCAAGACGGCGCTCAACTTTACCCATACTGGTGCGCAGGTCATCAGCGAAGGCAGCAAAACCTTCTTCTTCGCCGACTTCGCTTTGCCATTCAGCGAGTTTATCCAGAATATAATTATTGAAGCTGTGCTCGACACGTTGCTCCATCGTCGCTTCAACCACAGCCAGAGGTGATTTCGCCATTTCAGCGCGCAGCCGTTCCGGCAAAGCACAGCGACCAATCAGCAGACTCTCGTCTTCAAGCACAACCGGGCGATCAGGATGCGTGTCTTCGTGGCGCAGAAAATCAACTGCCACCGCGTTTTCAAAACCGATCTGCGGGGGCTGCGCCGTGGCGCGCTTGCCAAACGTGCTTCCACGATGATTCGCAATGCCTTCCAGATCGACATGCCCGTTGACCTGTTTAATCAACTCGGTTTTGGCGCAACCGGTTTCACCCGCCACAACAATCAATGGCTGCTCAACCGCGACGCGATCCAGGGTATCAATGAGGAAACGACGCATGGCTTTGTAGCCACCGGTGATGCGCGGATAGTCACACCCGGCGTCTTTCAGCCATTGCTGGGTGATCTGACTGCGCAGCCCCCCACGAAAACAATAGAGATAGCCGTCTGGATTCGCTTTGGCGAAGGCCAGCCACTTTTCCAGACGTTCCTGCTTGGTCTCGCCAGAAACCAGCTGATGACCGAGCTTAATCGCTTCGTCCTGACCCTTCTTTTTATAACAGGTACCGACCTTCGCCCGTTCCTGATCCGTCATTAACGGCAGGCTCACCGTATGTGGAAACGCACCCTTCTTAAACTCAAGAGGCGCTCGCGTATCCATCATGGGCGTATCTTTCAGAAACAGGGCTTTGAAATCAGCGGTATCTGCACGGCTCATGCACGAACCTCGACCCGCACCAGACCATCAGACGCTTCCACCAGTTCACCAATGCAAGTGTTCTGCAGACCTTCAGCCGCAAGAATGGCCTCGACCTCGGCAGCTTGCTCCGGGCGTACGGCAATCAGCAGACCGCCACTGGTCTGAGGGTCGCAGACGATCGCGCGCTGTTCATCCGTTAACACAGAGAGCTTCTCGCCATAACTATCGAAGTTACGATCAGTCCCGCCTGGCATCGAACCCTGCGCGATATAGTCTTTGACTGGAGCCATGACAGGCAGTGCGTTGTAGTTGACCACAGCATTCACGCCACTGCCCTCGCAGATCTCAAGCAAGTGCCCCCCAAGGCCAAAGCCTGTGACGTCAGTCAGAGCCTCTACCCCCGGCAACGCGGAGATCTTCTCCCCGACTTTATTCAGGATGCACATCGTATCGCGCGCCAGAAACTCGTGCTCAGGCTTCAGAAGTTTCTTCTTCTGCGCCGTAGTCAGCACACCGACACCTAATGGCTTAGACAGGTACAGCTTACAGCCAGCCGTCGCGCGGTTGTTCTGCTTAAGCTTGTCGATATCAACGATGCCGGTGACGGCCAGGCCAAAAATCGGTTCAGGCGAATCGATACTGTGACCACCCGCCAGCGGAATACCCGCATCGGCACAGGCCTGACGACCACCATCAACCACCTTCTGAGCGACCTCTGGTGGCAGAAGGTTTACCGGCCAGCCCAGAATGGCAATCGCCATTAATGGCTTACCACCCATGGCATAAATGTCTGAGATAGCGTTCGTCGCCGCGATACGGCCAAAATCGAAGGGATCATCCGCGATGGGCATAAAGAAATCAGTGGTGCTCAGCACCGCCTGACCGTTGCCAATGTCGTAGGCGGCAGCATCATCTTTTGAACTGTTGCCAACGAGAAGATTCGGGCTATCCGGCAGACTCAGCTGAGATGCCAGAATAGTATCCAACACCTTAGGCGAGATCTTACAGCCACAACCCGCACCGTGACTGTACTCCGTAAGACGGACAGCAGAAGAATCAGACAAGAGACGCACCTCAGACACACACAAACAAAGCCGGCATGATACCTGAGGAGTACCGTTACGGCGAATGGGGGTGTCATCTCCACGCCGACATCTCATTGCCGCGCAGACATGTCATTGCCGCGAACGCGGTAATCCAGCACACACCTTCTTGTCATCGCCGCGAACGCGGTAATCAAACGCCCACCTTGTCATTACCGCGAACGCGGTAATCCGGCGCACACCTCGCCATTGCCGCGAACGCGGTAATCCAGCGCACACCTTGTCAATGCCGCGAACGCGGTAATCCAGCACACACCTTGTCATTGCCGCGAACGCGGTAATCCAGCGCACACCTTGTCATTGCCGCGAACGCGGTAATCCAGCGTCCTGTATATCAACAATCACCAGCTCCGGTTCTGTACTTCTACGCTCAGATTACACAGATGAATCTCGAACCATAGTCGGAACAAACCAGTATCAGCGTCACTCTCTGTCGAGTAGTTGTTCACCTGAAAGAGACACTCGGTTGCATCTTCAAGCTCCGCTCGGAAGATCCCAAGTGCCGCAACGATAGATTCGGGCGAGACTTTCTTAAGCACCTCGCCATTCACTACAGATTTCGCACCAACCCTGTATATAAGAGGAGTTCTTGATTTTTCTACAGGCGAATACTCCGACGAATACACCCTGACCTCTTCATCCTCGGTACTGGCCAGTGAACGATATTCAGAGAACACACCATCTCGTAAAACCTGCTCAATCATTGCTACCGATACATCAGACACTTTCATTAAAAACTCCGTTTACATTTAAAAAATTAAGACCCGTCAGCCCTCCATCCTCGCACAAACGCTTGAATCCATCAGTAGCAAAACTATGAATTAATTTCTCTTCCTTCATTTTAAAAATGTCAACGTCACTTAAAAGGTCTTTACAGACCTTCACTCCGGACACGCCCAGGTGAACACCAGAATCTATAACGCTCACTGCGCTGCTGCTATCTACCGAATCACTGTTTAGTACCTGCAAAGTATTAAACATGTAATATTTATCACCACCAACCATCACAGGTAAAAACTCACCAGCATCACGTATATTTTCGAAAAGCAACTCATAAGCCAGTTCATTGATCACAAGATTCCCCAGAGCCCAAATTGAAATATCCGGGATTTTTTCTAAGTCACCGGTAAACCCTTCCCCCCTATAAAACTGCCCCACAGGTTCAACCCACTCTGACAATCGTGGCTTAGCGCGAAACCTCTGACTATACCCTGGCATCTTTCCAAGCAAATCATCTATATCAAAATCAAAAGAATAGAAATTCTCAAAGTCAGCTTCTAGTTTATAGATCATTATTAAATATTCTTTTTCAACCAATCATAGTATTCAGCCTCATCAATCTCTTGCTGAAGCTTAATCTCATCTTTAATATTGCCGTGCAATAGTTGAGTACGGACAGTATTCAGAAAAGCCCTGACTTGAGCATCATCCATCAATGCACCTATAGCATGTTCAAGCCAGCGGTAATATCGCTGCCTATGTATTCTGTTGTGACCAATTGCATCAGGGTAAATAGTTGGCCGCGCATCCAACTTGGTTTTAGGCATCCAGGTACCGTTATCAGGATCATCAATTCTGATCGAAAAGTCATCTTCCGAAATCAACAATCGCACTGCCACAGCCTCTCGATGCGTTGCCGATACGATGTGGTGAGCCTCCCACCTGGGACCGGGCCGGGAAAAACCAGTTACCCTCAGAAACTTCCCTAGCCTCTCCGACGAATGTCGCTCCCTGAATAGCTCCGCAGTGGTCATCTGAAACCCACCCCTCCGGTACTCTTCAAGTTTCGAGGCAAGACGGGAACTGTTCATCCTTGCGAACTTTGACTCCACCTTCTTGAAGACCCTATAACTATTGTCCTCATGACTCTTCGATTTAGCGTCGTCCATCGTATCTCGCAATACTTCCTTTATAGCACTCATTGTCTCTATCCCTTGAAAACGAAGAAACCATATACACTCAAACATATAGAATAGTATTACAATCACGTCGATATAAGAACCCTTATCATAGCGACACGGCCATATATTATTGCCTCACCATTGAAAGATAGTAAGATAAAACAGTCACTTCGAAACGACCTACAGAAATTAATACAATTGATATATGCTACACAACATATCAACGTATTCCTCAGGAATTCGTTTTCAGTAGCGGTTTTTTTCGATAGACTACACAACCGGTTTATTATAAATAAATCAGGGTGGCTTCGGTATTTCAGTTGCAGGTTTATTGGGATAGGCTTTGCAACATCGGTATTGACCGCATCGACCGTCACGACGGTACGTTTCAGTTGCAGGTTTATTGGGATAGGCTTTGCAACAACGTCGAGGTGCACGATGCGCTTATGCGCTACCGTTTCAGTTGCAGGTTTATTGGGATAGGCTTTGCAACTCGGTCAGGATCAGCAGCTCGTCGAGGCTGTAAGTTTCAGTTGCAGGTTTATTGGGATAGGCTTTGCAACCCAACCACGCGCGGAAGAAACTCCAGACGTTGATCGTGTTTCAGTTGCAGGTTTATTGGGATAGGCTTTGCAACTTGAGTTTGGCGGCGGCGATGGTGGCTTTTAATGTTTCAGTTGCAGGTTTATTGGGATAGGCTTTGCAACAGCCGTGCCCACAGTGATTACCGGGCGCACATAGGTTTCAGTTGCGGGTTTATTGGGATAGGCTTTGCAACCAGGTCGTAATATAAACACATACCAACGAGACAGGTTTCAGTTGCAGGTTTATTGGGATAGGCTTTGCAACTAGGGCGGGTGAATGAAAGGCTCAGCAGAAATGTTGTTTCAGTTGCAGGTTTATTGGGATAGGCTTTGCAACCGCGCGTGATCATGGTCATGCATGCCACAGGGAGGGTTTCAGTTGCAGGTTTATTGGGATAGGCTTTGCAACCCCATAAGAATAACCTCAGAAGTGGTCTATCAAACCGTTTCAGTTGCAGGTTTATTGGGATAGGCTTTGCAACTACGATCAGGCAGCCCCATATAATCCCGCATCCAGTTTCAGTTGCAGGTTTATTGGGATAGGCTTTGCAACACCAGAAAGCCGGCATAGTCAGACATTCCCTTGTGTTTCAGTTGCAAGTTTATTGGGATAGGCTTTGCAACAGACGCAAAAGGAGCGCGTAACGCCGCTTCGACGCAGTTTCAGTTGCAGGTTTATTGGGATAGGCTTTGCAACCCATGCAGCAGCAGGCGGCAACGCAGAGTCAGCAGGGTTTCAGGTGCAGGTTTATTGGGATAGGCTTTGCAACCGGCACTGTGCTTACGGAAGAAAATAACATCAGTAAGTTTCAGTTGCAGGTTTATTGGGATAGGCTTTGCAACCCGTGCAGGCCGCTGAATCAGAATTGGATGGCACGTTTCAGTTGCAGGTTTATTGGGATAGGCTTTGCAACGGTCGAGAATTTTCTCGATCATCGTCTGGACGTCGTTTCAGTTGCAGGTTTATTGGGATAGGCTTTGCAACCCCTCGCCTAACTCTTTGAATTTTAAGAATTTTGCATTGGGGAGCAATGCCGGATTGTTCGCAAAGGGTGCATTTGCCTCAAAAGGGTTGCTTTTTGCGAAAAATCGGGGATACTGGTCTGACCTATCCCAATAGGCCTGATTGAAGTCGCCCACGGGCGAGCTGAAATCATCTAAAATCATGACTGACTCCGGCACCTGCTTCGGCATCCGGGGTTTTTCTTTTTCTGAGCCACTCTAATCGTCCCCCTGCGCAAAAGTTCAGATATTCACACTGACCACACTGTTCTGCTGACGCCGGAAAGTCTGGCATTGAGGCACCATTCAGTAATGAGCTAACCCTTGTTACCGTGGATTCAACTTGCCGGCGAAGCGACGCTGACAGTTGTACTTCAAACGTTTTCCCTTTATCTCCATACAAAATAAATACACCCGCTATCGGTTTATTGAATTGCTGTTCCGCCGCGATCGCATAAGCAGCCACTTGGAAGATATGTCCTTTTACGGGTTTAGGCTCGGATATTTTAAACTCAATCAGATATAACGATGTCGCCGTTTCAGGCATCATGTCAGCAATACCGTGACAACCAAGTTTTTGAGAGCAAACATAAACGTCGCTTAGAACCCTGGCATCCTCCGCGATACCAAAACGAGACAGGTTGCGGCGACGTGACAACATGGCCTGGCGCTGATACTGCCGGCGCCGGACATTGGCAATCGCATGTTGATGCCTGCCTGTCACTGCGGCCACTGCCAGACCTTTCCAGTCAAGGAAGAAAAGTCTTATTCCCCTGGCTGCGCAAGCAGTCACCAGGTTACTGGAAAAGCTGACGCCGTCACGAGCGATAGCAACACTTCACAGGCGAGATAACGGCGTTTCGAGAATTATGCTGGCATCATCCCTGACAACCATCCGCTCTCCAGTTACACCGACAAACTGACCATAATCAGCAATCGTCAGATGTCGCATGGCTCGGTCTCGTTAACTGCTTCGCGCTCTGCCAGGAGTGCCTTGTCGTAATACTGATTAATCACAACAGGACTACTTTCTCTGATGTACCAATAGTTAACGACATCCCCGACCTTCGAAATAAACAAATTCGATTTCGGTTTTCCTAGTACGTCAATGCCATGTGCCGACTGGAATTTAGCAGCATCCACTTTGACTCTTGAGGGAATTTCGAAAGGCGAATGTAGTTTTATACCACTCTCGGTTAACCATGCCTTAAAATCAGATAGAGTCTGACTGACTGAGACATAGCGCCGATCTTTAGTACCAGGAGCCACTGAGACTGACAACACACGCTCATCCGTTATGTCTACGCATTTCCAATCATCGAAGTATACTTGCTGCTCAGGAACAGGCTGGTAACGTTCACCAACCCCAACGACCGAAGAATCACGCAGCGCAGGGATAGCCACTGGTTGCTTCCAATTTACACCCTTGTCATTTACCGTAAACCCGCTAGATCCCGTATCTTTGATACTCGTCAGTTGCCAGATCGTTGAACCATCAGGCGCTATTCTTTTAATTCGATAGCCGCCGTCAGGGCTATCGACGATAGGTAACGAATATACCCTTCGCGTTTTACTGTGTGGGCGGGACGATCCTTCACCAAAGTATTTTTCACCAATTTGTTGCCAGTTAATGCCTACCGCTTTTTCCCCAATGCGTGTCTCTATGTCCGGGATAAGGAATAGTCTTTTCCATTGCTCAATCGCCGGATGAGTGACCTTGCCCTTTAACTTACCCAGGCCTTTAACGTCAACATCAACCTTCACGTAAATATCTTTAGCCTTTAGCACTTCCTCTGGTTTTTTCAGTGTTTTCTTCTGTACATCAATCAGACGCGAACTGATATCCTTTTTCGCGGTGCAATACCTGAGAGCATCAAGAATATCCGCCTGATGCAGATCGACCTCTGAATGCGGCGCTTTGGCCACCATTTCGAAGTGCTTGAACGCTTTTTCTTTACTAATATCTAGCTGTACAGGGCGAGGGCTTGCCAGGGCGGTATCGACATTTAAATTTTTAGTGGCGAATGGTGCCAGTAATTCAAGTAGCCCACGAGTATCCTTACCTTGCCATTGCACCGAATTGCTTCCCAATGAGAAGCCGGATTCAATTCCTTTCTCTGAAATCCAGGTCGTCAGAAATGACTCTGCATAAATTCCTTCTTTAAATATTGGCCGAGTACTTAGTTCTGACTTGCGATATAGAGGTAGGCGTTTAACCCAATTCACATCAACGTCAACAGGTAACGCCGTTGCAAGCCACTCGGTATCCTCCATGAGTCCCGCGCCTTGAGCGAGCGTTTCGTGCATGCCTTCAGCGGCTGCAACTGAGAATGCACAATAGGCATCGATGGCGTGAGATCCTACACCCTGGCGCTCTCCTTTGGTTGTCTCAGGCTTTGTCACTGCAAGCCCGGTGCGAACGAACGATGTTTGCTGAGCATCTGCTTTACACAGGTTAAAGACGATCGTATTACCCGTTTCAGACAGCCAGGATTTCAACTGGCTTTTCAATACGCTGATCAGTTTTCTGGCCAGCCATGCCTGTGTGCCATTCACTCGCGCGCTCTGTTGAGTTGCCAGGCGTCTGAATACCTTCTCAAATGCCTTTGAATCACGTTCCAGGAATAAGGCATGGCGGACATCCCTTTGCTGATCACCTTCTAGCTCTGAGAAGAGGAAGTCCTTCTTAATAGACGCCACAGACGCTTCGATAATCCGGGTTATCTCTGCCGAATCTGACGTCCCATAGACGGCCTTGAGGTAATTGGGTGCCAAGTCAGAAATGCCGTAACGTTGGTCTTTCTTTTCCTGATTGCCACGGCGGCTGGCGTAAATAAGATTGGCTTCGCTATTGAAGATTGTCCCTGATGCATCACGACTGTACGAGCGTGGAATTATGTGATCTAGCTCAGCATCTTTATCCAGAATTGTTCCCTTATAAGGGCACAGGCCACTCCCGCCCTGTCTGATGCGTTCATTCTTTTCTTGCCATTTTTCCAGTTGCTTCTCACCCAGCGATAGCAGCTTTTTTCGCTTCGATCCATCTTTTTTTACATCTGCAAGGCCAATACTGAAAGTAAAGCGGTTTTCTTCTACCACCACTGGAATGCTTATTTCAGAGTCTCTGACACCGGACTCTTTTATCTGCCCCGATTTCAGCGTCGCTATTTCATAAGCCTGACGTTCGAGCAAGCGTCTTAACACTCCGTCGAATGGCCGAGAACTGTCTGCTGGCAAGCGCGAACAACGTGCGGCTTCCTTATCGTCCACCGGTATCATTGTCATACGCCATGCAAGCTCCATGTGTGCAGCAGCACTGACCTTTGAGAATCCGTTCCGGTCTGTCTCTATCAGGGTGTACAACTGAGCAAGTGAAAAGGTATTACTGAATCTTTGTTTCTGCGTTTCGGTCGCAGAAATTGAACCAGAAATCACATCTGCTGCTTTCTCTACTTTAACCAGAAGCTGCCAAATTTCTTTATCCAGACCTTTAAATTTCTTCTCTGCACCTGCTTCGACCGACGCTCGATACCGTACAGACTGGATATACATATTGAAGAGGTTGCCATTCTGTTTTCTCAGGTCTTCGGCAGCTTTGCAGATACTCTTTACCGTTGATGGGCCATGAACTTTCTTCGTCCATACGTCTGACAGAAAGGTGGTCAGTTCTTCAGCGCTCATTTCAACGCCAAGAATATTCCCTACTAATCGATTCAGAATCTTTCGCTTTGAGGGAGGGTTAATATCCGCTTTTTCAAGCAGTGATGCCGATTCCTGCTCCCAGATGCCACTTTTTGCGCGTTCCACTTCCTGGTAATACTTCTGAGTGAAGTCCAGAAACTTTTCTGTATGTTGATCTCCCAGATCCTGCTTCAGGTTCCAGCGGAATTTTTCAAGTTTTTCTGACTTGAAGTTCTTTGATATCGCACGGAGTGCGTAGGTATCATGGATCCTGCTGCGATCAAGAAGACGCTGAAGAAAATAGCTGTCTGCATATAAAGACGTATCAGTCAGGCGCTGCTTATTGGTTTTCAAACGTGAACGGCGGTCAGTGAACTCAAGAACAGGCGCGATTCCCTCTGCCAGCTCCGGATTACGTTTACGGAGATTATTAACCCATACACGCCACTGTGAGCCATATTGCTCATTCAGTGACTGGGGGTTAAGCCATAAGGTCTGATCTTTTGGAGGTCGACGGTTATTCTGATTTTCATAGGGTGGAATCGTCAGTTCTGCATCAATCGTCATCAACGCCGTGAGAATATCTTCTGAAGGATGAATCACTTTTAATGCATTGTTGCGATTAACTCGCGTTTCTTCGTCCACATGCCAGTTCTGCAGCCAACGAACATATACCGACTTGAAGCGTTCGCCATCATAGTAATCGGCACTCTTCATCGCGGTATCGTTAAAGTACCATCTTAGCGCTCGCAACTGCAGGTTGCTGATGTTGCCAATAAGATTCTTGAGGGCGGAAGCCCCGAGCTTAGCCCGCAGCTCTGCTAATCGGGAATCCTTCAAAATCTCTTTACCTACGGCTTCAAGGTATTTTCGACGATGCTGGTGCCCGAAGTCGATACTGTTAAGCAACTCTGTTACTGATTCCCGAAGAATACCGTAGGCTTTCAGAATATCTGCTTGTTCGTCTTCTGCGTCTGTAAATAACTGCTTCTTTGCTTCGCGATTATTAAGATTAAACTTCTCATCAGCCGCCAAATCACGAAGTTTGGGAATGTCTTCCAGTAGTTCTTCTAATTGCTCAGATATAGGACTGCTACTATCGAAAAATTCTGGGAACTCATTGGCAATCCAGGAAGGAGGAACAGTCTCAAGAGGTTGGCGATCAATATCCGTTTCTACTCTGTTGTACCCCCTACGATTCAGCAAGCCATTCAAGGCCTCAAGTTCTGCATCATTCAGCTTGTAAGACAGCCCTTGAGTAAAGATCACTTTCAGTAAACGTTTCGCCAGCTTTCTACGTTTGTTTGAACGTATGCGGTGCCGGGTAGCAGTCCGCGCCGCTTGCGACCAGGTCATTTTGCCGCCCTCTTCTGGCATAACCAGCGTTGTCAGCTTGCCATGATGCTGAGCGAGGCTCTCTCCATACGGATATTGCGCCATATACAGACCGGTATAAAGACCACCGAGGTCAATCGCGATTGGAGAGATGATTTTAGAGTCAGTCATCGTAAGTTCCTTTTCTCAATTTCTGTCATTTTTTGATTAATTCATGGCGTGTTCAATCACTATACAAACCCACATGCCGGAATTTCCAGCAGGTCAACGCCAGTAAGGTTCAACTGCCTCAGCCGACTCCGGCGTTAACATAACTTGCTGAGCTTCGCTTTTATCGCGTAAACGATCCAACCCCAGATGGCGCATCACATAAATCACGTTGGCTGCCCGTACGGAGTAACTTCGGGTATAGCGCCCTTGTTGGTCTTGGGTCATGCAGAAGTCGAATGCGAGCGCCGCTTTTTTGTTGTCCTTGAGGCGTATGTCAGGTTCGATGGTTACGTCGACGAAGGTATTCCATTTGTGGTCTTGCTGGGCTGTTTTGTCCGCTGCGCCTTCGTCGTTGTAGACCTCTTTAATGCGGGAGAGTACGTAGTCGCGATACTCCTGATTCTTTTCGCACCAGGCACGGGCATGCCAGCGCATGCCGTTGTGAACAAGGTTGTGTGGGCTGATGATGCGGTCTTCGTAGTCGGTGCTAATTACCGACAGGTACGATATATCGAGTCTGCGCTGCTGACGAATGGCACTGAGTACGTGCCGGACAATCTCTGGCTCAGGGTGTCGTCCAAACTGCCGCATGGGAAACATGTCCGACGACTGCAGGCATGTGGAGTTTTCCGGCATGTCCATGCCCTGAAACCCCATCAGGTATTGTTCAAGGCTACCGTTGGAATATTGGAGGGTAAATTGTCGCGATGGCTCATAACCTTTGGTGCTGGCGTTGTAGGTGAGGTTGCTGGGGCTGACGTGGTGGTATTTTCTGATCAGGTTGCTGGCGAGATCTCGCCCGATGCCGAATTCGTGTATCAGGTGGGTAGCGTTAATTTGTCCTTCCCACCGAGCGCGCAGCTCTATGAACCGGAGTATGAGCCGGTGTTGATATGACAGGTGTCTGGTGTCGTCCATTTGGGCTCCCTGCGCTCTGATAGTGTTTGAGTATATCGACGTATCAGGTAGGTTGCATGTGTCGTATGGCGACATCGTCGGAGAAGCGTTAGTGGAGTGGTTCCCCGCGTTCGCGGGGATGACGATTACATTTTTATTATTGGGATGACGATTACATTTTTATTATTGGGATGATACTTAACGGAAGCCACGGCGGCATTGGTGGAGCGCTGGGTCCCCGCGTTCGCGGGGATGACGATTACATTTTTGTTATTGGGATGACGACTACATATTCCTATTGGGATGATACTTAACGGAAGCCACGGCGGCATTGGTGGAGCGCTGGGTCCCCGCGTTCGCGGGGATGACAGAAGAAGATATAAGCATGACCAATGAAGGTATGGGGATGAAAGTCATCCCCTACTGCCGGACAAAGACGATGGGAACGTCAACGCTGAGGGTAAGCTCGTCGTCCGACACTAAGGCGGCATAGCTGCGCGATGTTTCGTCTGTCGCGAATGTGCCCAACACGTCAGTGTCGCCACCAGTACTGGTAAGTGCGAGCTTGCCGCTCTGCATGGTCCAGCTGCCCTGATCAACGCCGCCGCCATCTTCTTCGCTGGCGCGGGTCAGCTGGTAGCGACCATCCTCAAGCAAGAGGAGTATGTAGCGGTCATTGTTGTCCGCATCGATATATAGCCAGGTGTCCTGAAGGCCCTGCAGGTTTTGCGTGGTGCGACGATAGTCAGCAGGTATCACGCTGTCTGAAATCATGAGCGTCGTGGTGTTGAGCTGTTCGATACTGATTTCGTTCTGCGGGCCGACACCGGCATCGCCGTTGTAATCCAGCGTGACGGATAGTGTCACGCTCGCGGCGGCAGAGTCATGGCTGTACTGGCCGTACTCATATCCATGGTCGTCGATATACAGAAAGGCATTATCTGTAAGAAAACTGAGGGTGGCAGAGTCACTTTGCCAGGTCCCGCGAAGTCCGAGATTACGGTTCAGGTGATCAACCACGCTGGTGTATTCCGGCACGCTGCCGCCAAGATAACTCCAGATGAGTTCGTCCACACTTGGGGATGCGATAAAGTCGAAAAACTCCTGATCAAAATCAAAGTCGAATGAGGCTCCGTACAGGGTATCTGTAATTTCTATGCCGTTTTCGGGGTTCTGGTCGCTGTCGAGTGCCTGTAAAAGAAACGCGAGATTAATCACCCTGCGGTCGTTGATATCGTCGCGGCCCATCAGGTTCAGTGGCGTGATCACTGGTTGAGCAGCCACGGCTGGCAGGGCGTAATTACCGATATAAAAGCGGATCAGATCGCCTTCTTCGTAAGAGAACTGGCCCTGAAAATTGGTGTACTTCTGCGGGTCACTGCCAATCTGATACGGCATCGAAGATACCGGGCTATCGATCAGAGTTCCGGTGAGCATATATTCCGGGAAACTCTGCTCATCGCCTTTATCCAGATAACACCCTGCCAGTGTCAGACAGGAAAAAATAACAGTGGCTAGCGAGCCTTTTGATGAATATTTCATTGCGTCCTCTCTTTATTCTGGCGACCCGATCAGATCTGTTTAAACAGCCGACCATCGTCACTTAACAGCCAAAGTTTTCCCTGGTGATCCGCAGCGAGACTCTGTACGTCGGGATAACTGCCCTGAACGGTTTCCGGTATTCTGCTGGTGCGGTTAAGCCGGGCAATACGTTTATTGATGACCACATAGACCTCGCCCTCAACCGTCGTTACAAGATTGCTCAGGCCATCAGCAACAGGGCCTGACGCCAGACTGTAGTTATCGTTATCTCGGACTAAGATCCGATTAGTATTCAGTGCCCACAAACGACCTGAGCTATCAGCCTGAATTTCAGCAAGCAGTGGCGTGTCTTTCTCAATGACAAATTTTTCGCCAGAGGACGACACTGCCAGGGCTCCCCCGGTATTTAACAGATAGACGGTGTCGCCACCGGAAGTGATATTTTTTGCCTGTGTCCCGTCCGCGGGAGCGGTTATTTTCCGGTAGCGACCAGAGCTGGCGGATGTTTCTCGCCAGAGGCTTGCATCATCTTTAACGACAACAAGCCGCCCTTCTTCATCGTAGGTATAGGCTGTCGTTGCGCCGGGAATCCGGACGTCGCGGAAACGCTTCGAAGCGGTGTCGTAACGTTGAACGTCAGAAACGATGTGTTGCTCACTTCCACTGAGGTCGTTTCCAAACTGAACACAGACGGTATGGGTCTGATTCATAGGGTTGCTGCAATTGACCTGATCTGCCGATCCGGGCTGCCCCATAAAGCTGCACCCCGGGTCCTGAGGTTGTGCGAGGCAGAAACCATTAATCCAGTCTCCTGAACTCAGCCCCTGATAATTCCCAGAGCCACTGACTTCGGTACAGACAGAACTTCCCTGATTCTGAGCGGAATTGCAGGGCTCACAGCCCGGCGTTAACGTGCTGCTACAGGTCTCAGGAAAGCCACAGTACGAGTCGCCCTGATTGTTAATACAATACGTATTCACCCAGGTGATATCGTCCGCTCCTGCGGTCGCATATCCAGCCATGGATATCACACCGGCTGCAGAGGGAACTAACGAGATATCGCTGCCATTCATCGCCGGAAGTGATACCTGACTGAAGCGCATACGCCGGTTTACGGTGATACCAGCAATCTGATCTGTTTCCAGTGTGCTGCCCTGAATCTGTAACGCATATTGCCGGTCTTCGGTTTCATCCCGCCCGAACAAGGCGCTGTACCAGACCCGGTCTTTTATGTCGATGATCCATGGATATCCCGCTGGCCCGACACTGACGTCCGAAACATCGCGCCGGATAAACTGCCACTCGTTATTCTGGTTGCGACGATACAGCTGATCGCGCTGAGTAATAAGAAAGAACGAGCCCTCCGGGCCGGTTTCAATGGCTTTTGCCAACGGGGCACTCTGAATACTGCAATTATCCTCGGCGCACTTACGCAATTGCCCCCGTGGCGTGAGCAGCCAGACTGCGCCGTCGGCATCGGTGACAATATCTGTCGCCTGCCAGCCAGTTACTTTCTGAAATCGTTTATGAATGCTGTTATAGCGATATACCGAATCCGCCGCCGACAACAGAAATACTTCACCGGTCTGAGCAGCAATCAGATTCTTCGCCATGACGCTGTCGATCTTCTGCCAGCGCTTTTCTTCGAGCCGGAACACCTGCCCCGTCGGATTTACAACCCAGAGAGCACCGCTTTTATCGACCGTCAGGTGACGTGCGGTGCCCGGAAAATCGGTGAAGTTTTTCTGCTGATTTCGCCACCGCTGAAGATTCAGGTCGGGCGATACGGCATAAACACTGCCATCGTGACTGATCTCAAGTTCATTCTGGGCTGTCCCACGAATCTGAATAAATTTCAGTTCAGGAAACTGAGGTCCGGTGTTGTCCGCAACAAGCAGGTCTGCGGCCCGGGCAGCCTGTCCATCGGCGTCCTGTGGTGAATCAGGCGCGGGCTGAACTTCCGCCTTAACGTCCGGTGCAGTACTGACCAGTGTTGAGGTGGTGTAGATCTCACCTTTCCCGGTGACAAACCAGGGCGTGTCGTCGGCGGCTAGAGAAAACGCGCGTACCGGGTAAGGGATATCTGCAGGCTGAGCGTTTCGCCCGGGTAACGTCAGGTGACCGTGGGTCGACACCGCGAGCAGCTCACCAGCGGCCGTGCTTGTAATTGCAGCCGTATTCCGTGCGACCATGGTGCCTTTTCCGGTGCCGGATTTGAGGGTCTGATTGCTATGCAGAACCCAAAGCGTACCCTCCCGGTCAACAACAAAATCGGTGACGGTGAATGGGTCTGAAACCTCCAGATCTGTTACGACAAACTCTTTATCTTCTGCAACCCAGCGAAGTAGCTTCCCGTTATCAGCAAGTACAAAAACATCATCGTCACTCACAGAAGCAGCCACCAGCAAGGGCGTCAGTTCTGAAGGATATACATCCCACCATAAGCCATTGAACCGCCGCAGTGTTCCCTCGGTATCAATGGCCCATGGCTTGTTCGCGCGATCAATCGTCAACTGCTGGAAAGACCCGGGCAGCACCAGCCAGCCGCGCCCTGCCCGCCAACGATAGATACGCTGATTTTTCCCCAATGCGTAGATCACATTATCGGCAGTGGCGTGAATATCTACGGCATCACCACGTATCTGTTGCCAGTTCAGATGGCTGATGTGAACGAGGGGTTCGTCCGCCAGGGCACGGCAGCAAACCGACAGCAACACGAGTGAAAGAAACAGACGCAGGTTCATAGATACCGCCGCTTCAGACCGGGTCCCGCTCCAGAACCCGCAGAATCCGGTCGCTGTTGTTCCGACTGTTCACCCAGGCATTACCGCGCAGGTCGCCACTCTGAAAATTGCGGTAAACCTCACTTTTTTCTAACACATTCATCACATGACGAATGTTTGGTAATGGCTGAAACCAGTCGTCGTAGCGGTCCTGCAATTGCCCTCGGATGGCATCATCACGGGCGTTTCTGACAACACCGCTGTGTTCAGGCGGCGAATACATGTATGACGCCGGGCGTGGGGTCAGAAGTACCATGACAGATTTTTTATAATCACGCTGAGTACGGCGCGAGAAGAACAGGTTGATGATAGGAATATCGCGGAGGATAGGCACACCATCAACATCCTCTTCTGTTTCACGTTCGTTGAGTCCGCCAAGAATCAGAGTCTGCCCATACTTCAGCGCCACATTGGCATTGACTGTGGTCTTGGTTGTGTCGAGACGGAACTCAAACAGAACCGAGGAACTAGGCGTAGTCAGGAAGGTTCGTTCAGCTTCCACCTGAAGAATTACCGACCCGTCTGGCGCAAATTCCGGAGTGACTGACAGTTTCACACCGATCTCTTTTTCAATCGAAATGGAATCTCCCGCACCGCCCGACACAGCGGCGGCAGAAACTTCTACACCGGAAAAGAATTCAGACGTCTGCCCCGCCCTTGCAACCAGCGTCGGCCGCGCAAGGATTTCGTTGGTGCCATTTTTTGAATTCAGAATATTCAGGTTATAGGTAACGGCCGGTATTGAGATAAAACTGGTGATGGTCTGCTGATTGGTATTGAGGCGAGGATCAAACACATCGCCCGATGACGTATCCACCGCAGGACGCTCATCCAGTGGGTCGAGTCGATCATTCACACGCACGTTACTGCGCGAGTAAGCCGGCGTACCGTCAAAGGGGTTCCCGAACTGAAACTGCAGCTGGCTCAATAAATTCACGCCGCGCGCCGTCGAGACATCTTCTTCGGTACGGATAATCACAACATCGACTGCGACCATCTGGTTGTCGACAAATTCGTTTTCATACGCCATGCTGCTGGCGCTGTCATCCTCGAGAATAAACTCCGTTTTTTCGTAGGTATTCTGCCAGTCTTCGATGCGGCGGCGCAGGCTGCTGCTGTCACGGGACTCCCCCGCTCTCTGCAGATAATCGCTGAAATAATTTGCGGCTTCCTGATCTTTGCCCGCGGCGGCCTTAACGATGGTCAGCATACGTAATACGGTTTCTGTTGCCACCGGACTGTTTTCAAGCGTCGCGGTAATATCCCAGAGACGCTCTGCCGCCGCATGGGCCGTTTCAACATCACCACTGTAATATGACGAATACGCCAGGTAATACAGCCCCTCAACGTCAGTGTCGTCATGCAGAACATAGGCACCGAGCTGTGCTTTAGCTTCATCAAAACGTTGCATGTCGGAATAAAGAAGACCGAGATAAAACCGAGCTTCCCAGTTGCTGCGATCGGCACGGATAGCTGTGAGATACCCCTGCTCAGCAAGTTCAAAGAGTGCGGACTCTCCGTTCAGCGCGCGCAGATGGTAGGTAATCGCGTTCAGGGTCTGCAGCGACGAGCTGTTAAAGCGAGACATCAGGGCTTTACTGAAATAGTCGCCCGCTTTCTCCAGCCGACCTTTGTTCATCGCCTCAATGGCCTTGCTGACATCTTTACTGCGAACCTGATCAGCATCGACGTTCAGTGCGATATCTCCGTGATCTGAGCCACCTGCCGGGAGATACGCACAGCCGCTGACGCTGAGCGAGATCGCGAGCACAAGAGTTTTTAATCCATTTCCCTTATTCATCGTCTGCATTCCCTGTCAGTATTCATACACCGGACAACCGGCCCGCATGGCACTGTCATTGGTGCCGAAGTAGCGGCTTACGCGCTGCCCTGTGCTCTCGTCGGTGGTCATCATGGCAACGTACCGGCCTTTCGGAAGACGGTAGATATATTCCATCCCACTGCCGGAAACCCAGCACTGATCCTGCGCACAGGAAACATCCCCTGTGGTTGCGCCGGTAGCCACTGTTTTTCTGGCCAGAGGGCTGATACGGATCACATCGTCGCCGTTATAGATTCTGAATACCGTGCTGGAGGGCAGGCAGTTAAGAACCTTCATGCTGCCACTCTGAAAATCAAACGGATAAATACCGGCGCGCCCGTCCTGAACCATAAGCGCAGTGCGCTGAACAACTGGCTCTTTCATTTCTGCACCGTAAAATTTATCGCCCTGAACAAACCAGATATCGTGTTCTGATGCCGTCACGTTCCAGGCGCGTAAATACGTCAACTGCCCCGAGTTATTGTTGACTGCCTGATAGAGGTATTCCCAGGTCTGCCCCTGATCTGTCGACATACGTACGACGAACCCGAGGTTAGTCGATGCGCCCTGCAATGCGTAGAGCACGCCACCCGGAGATGTTGAAATGCCCTTTACTCCAGTGAGCGGCAGCTTATCCCAGGTGCGGCCTTTACTCGCCGAGCGCCAGAGCAGACCACTGGCATTAACAACATAAGCCACGCCCTGCGCGAGTGCGATTGCGGTACCGTTGCCTTTGGTTTTTTCCCAATTATTGCCGGCAAGACGATAGATATCGTGGTTATTTCCTGCCGTCTTAGCCTGACTCAGATGCCAGACTTCGCCATCCGGGCCCGCGGCTATATCTGATGCTGCTCCCGGAAACTGCCGCCAGCCAGTTTCATTACCTGCCCAGATTTCTCCTCGGGTATTGATGTGCCAGGCTTCAGATTTTCGGCCGGCCGCTACTTTCGTTCCAGCCCCTGGTGCCTGACGCAGGCAGGTAAAGCACCCTGGGTTATTGGAGCGGAATATCGCCTTGTCAGAACCATCTGACTTAATCACCCAGATTTCATTGCCAGCCGAGACATCAAGGTCGTAATTGCTGTGTGCCTTTTCAATGGTGCGGATATTCTGTACGACCCTGCGATTAATCGGAGACTCATTAATCTCCACCAGTTGCGGCTGCGCAGAGTCAGTGATGATGACTTCGCCTTCAGGGAGGTTGTTGCCAGAGGAGTCGATGGTGATCCCCAGCTCGACTGAGGCTTCTGCGGAGTAAAATGCAGAACCGAGCGCTAGCCCGGTCGCGATGAGAAAACTGAAATATCCGTGGTTTTGCATGAGGGCACTCCGGCACTGAAAGTCCGGGTCATGGTATAGGCGGGCGATGCGCAAAAACCATCATCCAAAAGGTTGGAATCGGCGAATAAGATGCCGCTATTCCTGCCAGACAGCCCTCTTCTGCCAGACAGCCCTCTTCTGCCAGTCAGTCCCTTCCAGAAAACAGAAGCACAAAAGACCTCAGCTTCGCCGGGCCAGAATTCGTTGAATGATCATCCTTAACTGCACTGGCTTAATGGGCTTGTGCAGATAATCGAACTGACGTTTGCGGAAGTCGCGCACCACGTCTTCACTCGTATCCCCCGTCACGATTAATGCCGGCACAGGCCCGATCAGACTCCGGGCGGCCTCAACAAATTCACAGCCATCGTAGTCCCCGGGCATTCGATAATCAGCGATGATAAAATCGGCGGAAAACTCATGGTTCTGAAGTTGATCGAGCGCCTCGCGGGTCGAGACATGAGCAGAGGTTTGAGCCCCCCACGACGTCAGAAGAAAACTCATTGCATCAACAATCGACTCCTCATTGTCGACGATCATGACATGCAACCCATCCAGAGGAGATGCCAGCTCGGGGATCTCGAGCTCGGACACTTCGGGCACAGACTGAGCATTCCCCTTATTCAGGGTAAGCGTGAATACTGAGCCTTTTTCTGGTTGCGATGTGACTTCTATTTTGTGCCCCAGCAGTGCAACAACCCTGCGCACAATGGCGAGGCCCAGCCCTAATCCCTGGCGCTGATCGCGCTCCTGATTATGGACCTGATAAAACTCGTTAAATATTTCTTCCAGCGCCTCTTCGGGGATGCCTATCCCTGTGTCCTCGATATGAAGCAGCAGTTGTTCCTGCTGATCAGTAAAGGTCACACGCACACTTCCCGAGGGGGTATAGCGGAAAGCATTGACCAACAGATTGGTGATAACACGCTCAAGCAGCATGGGGTCAGAATCGATGATGGCACCTGATCGGCCACAGTGAAAATCCAATCCACGGAGCCGCGCCTCAATCGTAAACTGCTGCTGCAATTTTCCCAGCAGGTCATCCAGAGGGAAGCTGACGTGACGGGCTGTGACTAACTCAGAATCAAGACGAGACACATCGAACAATGCATCCAGTAACTCGTTCAATGATCCGAGGCCCTGCTGAATATTTGCCAGATCGTCACGCTGATCCGGATCACGTACTTTACCGCTCAGAACTTCGGTGAACAGATTCACGGCCTGCAACGGCTGGCGCAGGTCATGACTCGCCGACGCAAGAAAACGCGATTTATCCTGATTCGCGCGGTTTGCGCGCTCAGTCTCCTGACGCAGGTCTTCGATCAGATCCAGATTCTCGTACCTGAGACGCACCGAATTCTCGATCACTTTATGTATGGTTCGGCTGAACCCGAACGTCGCAAGCAGATAAACCACCGCTCCGAAACTTAACCAGTTATACAGCCACTCATCCTGAATAAACATAAAGTAGATCATCGGCCCCATGACTGGCGTCGAAAAACAGACGTAAGCAACAGGCCGTGACGACAAGGACACCAGACTGCCAGCAATCATGCTGACAAAGGTAAGCAGAATCAGGAGTACGGTCTGAATATTCTCGACATCAAAAAAAGAATATCCCCCCGCGCCCCAGATACATCCCGTCAGGAAAATCAGTAACGTCTGGCCGCGGTCAAAACGGAGAAGCTCAGGAAAGGTAAACCGGTTGAGATCCGGAATACGGTTGTAGAGAAAACGCACAAGAAGAATAAGATACAGCGACATCAGCCATATCTGTATGTTCTGACGATCTACGCTCCAGAGAACAATCGCCAGAGGGACACTGCCAAGAAGATTGCCCAGCAGAATGGTGTTGGAATTCCGACAGACGATCCGGATTTTTTCTGCGGTGACCAGTTGAGTCAGTGTCTGCGGCATCCTCAATCCAGTCCGAGCTGGTGTGCTTTTTTACTGGATTCCGAGCGACTCTGCGCACCCAGCGCATGAAAAATGGCACTGAGATGAGATTTAACCGTGGCGACACTGAGAAACAGTTCTTCTGCAATCGCCTGGTTTGACAGCCCTTTACGGACGAGGCGAAGCACCTCAAGCTGGCGCGGCGTAATATTGTGCAGAGCCGCCCATTCTTTGCTCTCGGCGAGAAAATCCGGGACATCTTTGACAGGCGCACCACTGTCAAACACGGTCTTTCCATCCATGACGTCGATGATGGTCTGAATAATCCGTTGGCCGGAAGAGGATTTAGGAATAAAACTCATGGCACCCAGCGCCATGCAGCGGCGGATATCATCCGGATCGCGGGAGGCCGAAACAACAATCACCGGTGTCAGGCTGTTAATGGCCGCCAGTTCGCTTAATAACGCAAAACCGTCGATCACAGGCAGGCGCAGATCAATCAATGCAATATCAAACGTCCCTTCTGACAGACGGGTAAGCGCATCACGTCCGTTCGATACGACCTCAACATCCGCTTCAAGCGCAGAACCAGAGAGAATGGCGCTCAGTCCATCAAGAAACATCTGATGATCATCGACCAGTAAGATCTTCATACCACCTCCCTGCCACACTCCGGGTTAACTGAATCTGGGTCAGGAGCGATAGTAGCTCAGATAGATGGGTGTCGCATCGGCCAAAAGTTGCAAATAGCCACGCCAGCAGGCCCAAAACGAAAAACGGGAGCCTCAGCTCCCGTGTTCTCTACTGTCGTTTTTGCTGACAGTTACATATCGCAGCCAGCACCAGTACTGTGATTACAGCCGGTAGCGTCGATAAACACCTGCGTCGAATATTCAGAGTCCGGCAGTTTGTCGACCATCTGCCCTTCTTCTGTCAGGCCTTCCACGTAGTCGATAAAGCCCTGCGCATATTCGGTAAAAGTGTCCTCATAGTCACCCGCGTTAAAAGGAACGCTGAAGGTGGTGTAACCGTCTTTCCCTGCCGCGATGTAGTTATTGGTCACCACGCGGTACACGGAGCCCGTGTTGATTGCCGCCCAGCTTCCTGCCACCTGACTGTTGACCTCAACCTGTGAGATACGGCTGCCTTTGGCCTGGCTGATGTCGACGTTATAACGCAGACCCGCTGCATAAGGGTAGGAACCGCTGGAACCACCGTCATCAAAATGCGCCGCCAGTGCATCTTCCAGTACGTCGATGATCTGCTGCCCTGTCATGTCCAGGATAACCAGTGTGTTAGAGAACGGCAGTAAGGTGAAAGCATCGGCAATCGTCACGTCACCTGCAGGCAGATCGACACGGACGCCACCGCCATTCTGAATCGCAATATCCGCCGTCGGGCTGACTTTCAGGAAGGCTTTGGCAACGACGTTAGAGATATCCGAACCGCGCTCATAAGTGGCGGCACTCGGGCAGATACTCGAACGGCTGTCACCAGGAATCCGCGAAAGGCAGAGGTCAGTCGCGTTAGAACCAATGACAGTCTGCTTCAGCACATCCACATCTTCGTCGTACACAGCGATAATGGCAGTCGTCGTCGCGTCTGGCTGAACAGCAACAATCTCGTCTTCGCTGGTCAGGGCCGTCGTCACGCGGGTCACGTCTGCCCCTTTAAGAATGCGCTCATCACCCTCGGCGTATTCATACACAAATTCGGTGCTGACAGGCATATAAGGATGACCATCACAGGCCGTCACTTCACCACTGGCATCGAAAGTGACATCAAGTTTGCCCATCAGGTGTGCGTATTCCCAGGCCTGAACCACACAGACGGTGCTGCCAGCCGCATCTGTTACTACGGTCGGATAATCTGCAACCGGATTAAAACCGAGATTGGTGAAGGTTTCATCACCCAACAGCGTGTGGGAATCGCCACCTACGATCACATCGACACCATCCAATGCGGCGGCCAGCGTCAGGTCATTTGCGTACTGATAGTGGGTCATCAGTACGATTTTATTTACGCCCAACCCTTCCAGCTCATCAATGTATTGCTGCGCAGTCGTGGTTTCGTCCAGGAACTGAGTGTCGTCATCAGGGCTGGATGAGTTTTTGGTTTTACCCGCGATATCGATACCTATGATGCCGATTTTCTCGCCAGCGCGCTCAACAATGGTGTAAGGCTGGATATAGCCTTCAGCAATGGCAGAACCTGAACCCGGAACGACGTTGGCAGCCAGGGCTGGTGTTTCACACGCCGTAGAGTTCAGCGAGTCGAGGAAGTTAGCAAGGCCACTGTCACCGTCGTCAAATTCGTGGTTGCCCAGCGCAAAAGCATCAAAGCAGATCTGGTTCATCACATCGGCGTCTGCCCGTCCTTTAAACAGGGAGTAGTAGACAGTACCAGTCACTGCATCACCTGAGTGAAGTTTCAGAACGTTATCCGATTGTGCGCTGAGAGAATTAAACAGGCTGACCATCATGGGGAAGCCGCCGTAGCTGACTTCCACTTCAGTGATCGCTGCGCCTGCTTCATTCTGAGTCGTCAGATTAAGCGCTGAGACGTCATACCCCAGGCCTTCTGCTGCAATGTGTGAGTGATGGTCGTTCATATGCAGAACAGACAATGTCATCGGTGACCCTGTCTCTTCCTGAGCGGGAGCCTGCTGGCCAGTCTCTCCGCGCACCTTGTGGACCCTGGGCCCCTGTGGCACCGTCTTTTCCATCTTCCCCACCACACGCGGTGATACCCGCAGCCAGAATCGCGATCGTTAACAGTTTCATGCGGTTCATACAGTCATTTCCTGAGGTCACAAAATCATGCGCCTCAGACTAATGAGAGTTATTTGCACTTATATGACTGATATCTGTCTGCAATGTGACAGGCACCGCGGTCACTGGCAGCTCAACGATTGGATGACCTGAGTCGACAAATGTCTTTTCTTTGACACTCAGTTCAGTAGAATCAGACACTTCGTTGACACGAGGCTTTCCAGTGACAGGGATGCGCGAACGTAAATTGGCTATCGTTGCCGATTTACACTGGTCTATTGAGGAAATGCGGGCAAAAGAAACCGGCAAGCGGTTTCTGTTAAACCTCGCCCAGTTTCTGCCGGTATACAGCCCTGCCCTGCGTCAGATTTACAGTGACTACGATACTTACTTCACCAAAACAGCGGTGGTCATTCTGCCGGATCAGGCTGATTTTACGACGACCTACTCCCATATCCCTGAAGAGTCGATCAAAGCGACGGGCATACTGCTTCATCCGACCCCCGACGGTATTGGCGTTAACCTGCGTCTGCGCAACCACCGCTCAGTCACACTGCCGCTTGAAAAAGCATTTAATATCATCCGCACACAATTGCGTGGGCCTTTTTTACCCATTATTAAACGCGGAGATTTACGAGATTTTGATCAGCTGACACCCTGTCTGCACCTGAATGCTCTGGTGCCCGCAGCGGCGGATTCGCTGTCACGATTTGAACGTATGGATATTATGCGCGCATTAGAAGAACGCACGCAGGAACTACAACTATCCGCGCACCTGCTGGGCGTATAATTCAGAACAGACCCAGCTTTTTCAGTTTCACGACCGCTTCAGAGCGATTCCTGACCCCAAGCTTACTGAACAGATTAGAAATATAATTTCTGACGGTACCCGGTGAAAGATTCTGCGCCGAAGCAATTTCTTTATTGGTTTTTCCTTCAACGAGTGCTTTCGCAATTTCATCTTCGCGCGGTGTTATCGCCCCGAGCGTATCTTTGCCTTTTTCTGCAAGCAGTGAACCGCCATTGGCGACTTTCAGTACGGATGCAACCAGCTCTTCGAGCCCGACATTTTTATGCAGCAGGCCCCGCGCTCCGTGCTCGGCGCTTTGCTGTCGCAGATAAGCGTCATCAAAGGTGGTCAGAAACAGTACGGGTATATCCGCAATGTTGCGTATCTGCTTGAGAGTATCCAGACCTTTGATCCCCGGCATATGCATATCAAGAAGAATGACGTCTGCACGCTCACCGGAATTCAACCAGTCGATACAGGCTTCACCGCTGTCCAGTGCAGCAACCACCTCAAGCTCCGGAGACACGCTTAATAAGGCCGCCACACCTTGCAGAACAATATTCTGATCATCGACCAGCAACACCCGCTTCATATTAACGCCTCCCTTGGCAGATTCAGAGAGACCAGAAACCCTCCGTTTTCAGCGGCTCCGGTTTCAGCAGAACCCCCTAACATACGCATCCTTCCATCCATGCCGGTGAGACCGCTTCCAGCTCTTCGCATCACAGGTACTGTGCCATCGTCGCGGATGGTGACATGTAATTGATTGTCGTCGTAAAAAATATCAACCCAGGCGTGACGGGCATTACTGTGCTTCAGAATATTGGTGATTCCTTCCTGTATGCAGCAGAGCAGATTGTCTCCTACAACGTCATCAGTAATATTCAGCTCACAATTGCAGTTCAGACTCACGTCTAACCCGGGAACCCGATCCAGCATCTGCATCAGCTGATCATAAAAATGTCGGTTGGTCTGGCGACGTAATTCGCCAACCACATCCCCGAGCGTGGCGAACAGGCGCTGGCAGGCTTCTTTGGTCTGCTCCAGTGTCGCACGCTCTTTATGAGTTTTGAGTTCCGGAATTCTGTGCTCAAGGATCTGCAGATTCATATTCATGGCGGCAAGCTCGTGCCCCATTTTATCGTGCAGATCCTGACGGATTTTGCGCCGCTCTTCCTGCCTGCTGGCGTCGGCCAGACGCGCCTGAGCCAACTCTAAGCGCGCATTCGCAAGTTTCAGCTTGTCTGCTTCAAGCAGTTCACGGAGGACACCCATACCAAGGCCCCAGAGCACCAGTTTCTGGTTTGCGATAAAAACAGCGAGATAGAAGCCCGTTTCGCCCCCGGCCTGAATGCCATACAACACCGCTGGCGTAAGTAGCACCACAATACTGACCGGCAATGAAAAACGGATGGTGTGAATAGAATGAATTACGAGCATGAAGGACAACAGGAAGAGATCGAGCGTACCAGGCTGCCAAATTCTCTGTATCCACAGGACAGCACCATACGACCCCAACAGACTTACCCAACTGAGAATATCGGCGTTGTTGGTAAACCATTTCATGTTGTCGCGCAGCATAGTGCGCAGCTGACCGGCTGTGTTCACCAGCATCAGAAAACCGTTAAGCAGGCCTAAGCCTGTGATCAGGTAATCATCTGTGTGCCAGTCATCACCGGCCTGCATGATGATGCGGCTGAATGCGATTAACCAGGCGCTCATTCCCAGCGTTCCCAGCAGTGCGACTCGCGTAGGCAGGCTGAATCTTTCAATAAACATCGCCATCGTCCTTGTTGTTATTCTAAGCGGACAGAAACAACATACCACCGGGGCACTTATCAGGCCAAGCCTATTGTCTGCGGATGGGTCATCATCCGGACTTGCCGCCATGTAGCAATCTGCTACAATCTGATCAGATTGTAGTCAGAATGTGAGGTTTCTATGCCCAAAGCACACTCTCCCGTACGTCTGGACGCCCAATTGATGGAGTCTGCACGCCTGGCCGGCGATGTTCTGAAGCGCAGCGCGGCTGAACAGGTGGAGTTCTGGGCCCATATCGGGCGCCTGATTGCACCACGTCTTTCCCCCAAAGAGCTGCTGGAACTTCAGGCAGGTCTGCTGACCATCCGCTTTGAAGAAGTCCAGCCTGCAGAAATCAACAGTGACAGTCTGTTCGATGAACTCGACACCCGCCGGGCAACAGGCTCTCT
The DNA here is from genome assembly GCF_950066645.1 of uncultured Thalassolituus sp. Taxonomy (GTDB): domain Bacteria; phylum Pseudomonadota; class Gammaproteobacteria; order Pseudomonadales; family Oceanobacteraceae; genus Thalassolituus. Next base: position 41,720 of record NZ_CATMFB010000020.1, read on the forward strand.
CAGCCAGAGTATCGCCGCAGGCAAAATCCGCTATCAGGCATCACGCACTCATCCGGGACACCTGGAACAGGTTCAGCCCGATGGCACCATCATCACCGGCAAATTCAGCGGGGGCGAGTTTAAAGCAATCACATGAAACAGTTATGGATGCTGACCGGCGGCAATGGAAGTGGTAAGAGCACTTTTTATGAACAGATGCTCAGACCAAAAGGAATGCCCTTTATCAATGCCGACATTATCGCGCGGGAGGTATTTCCCGAAGACCCCGAGAGTAACAGTCGCAAAGCTTCAATGATCGCTGCGATATTGCGCAATGAGCGACTGCGGGAAGGACAGAGTTTCTGCTTCGAAACCGTCTTCTCACACCCCGAAAAAATCGACTTTATCGCTGAGGCCCGGGCACTGGGGTATTACGTGATTCTGATGTTTGTTCACCTGGAGCTGCCCGAACTGAATGAAGCCAGGGTGTCGCAGCGCGTCAGTGACGGCGGCCACTCAGTCCCACGCGAAAAGATTTATACCCGCATTCCGCGCACCGTGCAGAACGTTATTAAAGCCCTGCCCCTGTGTAATGAAGTGCACGTTCTGGATAACAGTGAACTGGATGATCCCTTCCGGCGGGTTCTGGTATTTAAGGACGGGGAAGCGCGGCAGCTTACCGAGACGTTACCCGCGTGGGCGACTGAGTTTCTCGGACAGACCGGGCACTGAGGCAATAAAAAAGCCGCTGCATCTCTGCAGCGGCTTTTTAATGTTTGGTAGGACTACCCAGATTCGAACTGGGGACCTCTACCATGTCAAGGTAGCGCTCTAACCAACTGAGCTATAGTCCTGAAGTGCTGCGTATATTACTCATGGGCCTGCATGGGTGCAAGCACTTTGTTACAGAAACCTTATAGGAATCAGCAGCATAGATGCCCTTTCTCTCCCGGGCAGCAGGTGCCCGCTCAGACGCCCAGTATCACCTGCGGCTTGTCGCCTTTTTTCGGTGAGCAGAGAGTAATCCGGCCCGAAAGCGTGCGATCGTCGCGGTCTTTCACCCCGGCCAGATACGCTTTCACCTCGGCGGCACGCTTATACACTTCCGTGCTCCATTGGTCGCCCCAGGCTTCGGTTTCCTGTGGGCCGGCAACCGGGCAGACCTGCAATTCAAGTTCGGTCTTGCTGCTCATCATTCTGGCGACGGTGTCCAGATATTCCTTATGTTTATCCGTCAGCCCGGTGACCTGAGGATCAAAGTTCAGGTCATTGAGGCGGATAGCAAACAACTGGTCGCTGGCGAACGATGCGATGCTGATGAACTGGCCATAAGGTACCAGCGACTGGCGCAGGTAATACAGTGTCGCTGTTTTCAACGCTTTGCGGCTGAGCTGATCAATGACATCGTTGATACCGACATCCGGATCGCTGATGTCACCCGACAGAGGCACTTCGATACGGATGTTGTTGTTATCATCCTTCAGTACCGAGAGTGCGGTCTCTACCGGCATACTGATCTGCTTGCTAAGCCGGTTGATCGTGGCTTCGTCTGCAGGTTCAAACTTGCTGTTCTGCAGGCGGATCACCAGTTTGCCGCCAAGCTGTCCGTCGGTAATGCTGATATCGGAATCGACGCCCAGCATACCTTTACGCACACGATAGCCCATCGCCTGTTCAACGTAGGGATTGAAATCCACCAGGTTCAGCTGTTCTACGGTCAGGGTCATACTGCCTTCCGGGTAGTCTCCCTTCTGGCCCATGGTGCCACTCACGCGGATGCGGTTATAAGCATCCAGTGCCATCACCATGTTCATCTCAACGCCCTTGTCCAGTTCGGCGGTACTGACGGGGCCGGTGTTCAGTTCGAGAATGCGGGCATCCGTGCGCACCACAGGAGAGGTTGTTTCGTCAGTCCAGTGCACGACGCTGTTGACCTCACCTTCCATCAGCTCGACACCGGCAATTTCAACCAGAAACGCCGGGGCGCTCTCTTCAGGCGCGGTGACATCCTGACCGTCCGCGACTTCGTCACCTGTCACCGCCGACGCTGAAACACCATCTTCAGCAGCGACCACAGGCACACCTTTTATGTTGCCATCCTGCTGACGGGTCACATTTGCTACCAGCCCATACAACCTGTGCAGGCCAGAGCTGAAGCTCTGCGGCGTTGCATGAATATCTGTCACTTCGTAATGAGCCAGCGACGCGAGCGGGACTTCTCCCTCCACCGGCAACACTTCCAGTCGATCGAGAGTCAGTGCCGCAACGTTCTGCTCACCCTCATTTGCCTGGATGCCACTCACGGCAAACGCACTCAGCGTCAGTCGTCCGGCCTGAGGATGAACAGCACGCAACTCCTTCAGATCGGCCGTACCGATGTCGGCCTCGGGCCGGACAGACAGGTCTGAAACGCGGATATCTCTGGCATTAAACTCAGCCAGACCAAGCGATGGGAATCCGGCCAGGGCGCCCGAGAACCCCTGTAAACCGATATCTCCGATACTCACGCTGTCGGTTGCCGACTGCCAACGCAGCGAGGTCAGCAACAGCTGATCAAGCTGAGCCTGCTCTTCTGCGGGTAACTGGGCGCGGATATTCTGCAGGGCCAGAGACGCAAACCCTGCAGTCATGCCATCGTCTGCCATCGCAAAGCGGGCCTGTTGTAACGTCAGGGCTCCGAGCTGAACTTCATCTGTGCCCGGTACTTTAATCCTGAGTTCTGACAGAGAGATATCACCCGAAACCGCCGGATGTGTCAGCAGAGTTGCAGCTTCGCCTGTCAGGGTCAGGGTCACGGGCTGATTAAGGATGATGCGGTCATCCCCCGCATCAACACTTAACTCACGCAGCGTCACATCCAGAGACAGCGGCGTCGCTTTATCGGAGGCGCTGTCAAACAGCCCGGTGCCAAACTCGGTTAACTCCACCGATAACGACAAGCCCTGCTGCTGCCAGTGAACGAGGTTGTCTTCCAGATCAATATCATCCACGCGCAGACTCCAGCCTGCTGGCAGTGCTGTGCCCGCCTCGCTGTCGGGCGTTTGCTGTGCAGGTTCAGGCGCCTCATTTTCGGGTAACGAAACACCGGCAAGCGTCAGGCCATCATCAGACTGAACTCCGCGGAACCGCAAACCACGGATGCCCACCGACTGAACGTGAATGGTTTTATCGAACAACGCAGAAAGGTTGACGTTAACGCCAACAAAGTCTGCGCCGACGCTGGCGCGCCCTTCAGCGGAGGGATACGAAGCTTCTACGTCCCGAAGCTGAATTTCACCCGTGAACGGAGACAGGGTCCAGCCGTTAATCAACAGCGCGTAGCCTTCGCCCTGCTCTGAATACCACTGCTCGGCATAACGTAGCGAAAAGAACGGCAGCAGAAGAAACATCAGGATATAAATGCCCAGGAGGCCAGCCGCCAGATAAGACAACCAACGCAGCCCTGAATGACGAGGAGCTGACGTGTTTTTTCGGGTAGTTACTGCAGATTTGCGGGGTGCCATAAAGTCTCTCAGATCTGATCGCCCCAGAGCGCATCGCGTAATCCGCTTGCGCGCTCCGTCCGGCTGTTCAGAGCCATGTTCCAGCAGGCCTCACCGGCCTGACAATAAAATTGTTTCTTTGCGCGGGTCAGCGCGGTGTATACCAGCTCGCGGGTAATCACCTGCTGCCATTTTGCCGGCAATAACAGAAGCACCTCTGAAAATTCAGAGCCCTGACTCTTGTGCACTGTCATTGCAAATGCGGTTTCATGACTGGGCAGACGCCCCGGAGACAGAAAACGCAAACCGCCTTCCGTATTGCGGAACACCACTCTGTCCTGCCCTTCGTGGCGGAGCATGATACCGATATCACCGTTATAAAGCCCGATGTCGTAATCGTTCCGGGTGATCATTACCGCTCGACCGGGATACCAGTGCTGACTGGTGTCTGACAGCAGACCTGCCCTGTTAAGAAGACGCTCAATCCGACGATTAGTTTCCTCAACACCAAAGGGGCCGTTCCGCAACGCCACCAGCACCTGGAACTGATCAAAAGCATCCAGTATCCACTCGGGGGCGACGTCTTTCCTGATCAGGTCACAATACTGTCGGTAGCCGTCAAGCACACGCGCCTGCCACTCTTCTGAGTCAGGGTCGAGACGCACAACATCACTGAATTCTGGCCCCGCAAATACCGCCTGTGTTGCCACGGTGTTCCCCTGATTCACGGCCCGGGCAAGCGCGCCGATACCGCTGTTTTCATCGAAACGGTGAGATTTTCGCAACTGCATCATTGCATTCTGCATCGGCGAGCACGCCGGTTCCGTCACCTGACTGAGGTCATAGCCGGTGAGTTCGCTCAGTCGTGCGGCAAAGGCCGGTGTAACACCGTGTTCTGCCCCGGCATCACAGAGATCCGCGAGCACACTCCCGGCTTCTACCGAGGCCAGCTGATCCCGGTCACCCAGCATGATCAGCCGGGCTTCTGGCGCCAGAGCACTGAGCAGATGAGCCATCATCGGCAGATCAATCATGGACGCCTCATCGACCACTACACAATCAAAGGGCAGGCAGCGCCCGGCGTGATAGCGAAAACCCCGAGGGCTCCAGCCAAGCAGACGATGCAGGGTGAAACTGACCGATGGAATGCCGTCAGCGTTTTCCAGCCCGCCCCGCTCCCGCGCCTGACGGATAGATTCGGTCATCCGCGCCGCGGCCTTTCCGGTCGGGGCAGCCAGCGCAATCCGCAACCCGGGCTTCTCACTCAATAAAGCGCTCAACAAACGGGTAACCGTGGTCGTCTTACCGGTACCCGGCCCGCCGGTGATCACGCACAGCGGCTGCAGACACGCGGTCGCTGCGGCCACGGCCTGCCAGTCGATGTCGGCGCTCTGCGCAGGAAATAACTGCTTCAGGGTGTCGGATAAGCCCGCATTGACTGCCAGCCCTTCGGGCGTAATACGGCTGCGGACCTGCTCAAGTACCTGCTGCTCGTAATTAAAATAACGATGCAGATAAACACGATTGCCCTGCACAATAAACAAGGCCGATGCCTCCGGCTGGCGACCATCGCTGACGCTGTGACACTGGTGTAATTGTGCTGCCTCCGGTGGAGACCGGTCTGTCAGCGCAAGCGCCGCAGGCCAGCTGTTCAGATCCAGACACACCTGCCCACGCCCCAGCACATAACTCGTCGCGCAGGCGGCCAACATCAATGCATCAAGCAACCCGGGTGCAGCTTCCGGCCCTGCGGCATCGCTTTCCCACTGCCTTACCTGCAGCGCCATCTGGTAATCAATAGCGCGGATTCTATCGTCGTCCAACCAGGATTTAAGCAACGCAGTCACTGGCATCATGCGCTGACTCCTTTGCCCGGAAGAATCAGATCTCTCCATCGTTTCAGCAGCTCAGGGCTGGCCGGGGTGAAGCAGACGCCGGCATCCGGGTCAGGGTGCTCTCCTCCATCGGTAAAATGGCTGCCCATCCCTCGAAGATAAAGATACACACTGCCTCCGAGGTGTTTCTGCGGTTGATAATCCGGCAGGCGCTTACTCAGAAGCTGATCCAGCGCCAGCATATATATCCAGGACTGCAGGTCGTATCTGTGCTCTCGCATCGACTCGCGCAGCGCTTCAGGGACATAATTCTGCCATTCATTCCCCAGGTGGTTGGATTTATAGTCAGCAACATAAAAGCGCCCCTGCCATTCAAAAATCAGGTCGATAAATCCTTTCAGGTAGCCGGTGAGTGGCTCAAAACTGAAACGCGCTTCTCCTCCCATCAGGGTATTAATATCGCCGGCCGATAATTGCCCGACCGGTAAATAAAACTCCATTTCGTCCAGACGCGCCCCCGCCTGAATATCTTTCAACGCGACACTGGTGTCGTACAACGCCAGTGGCTGTGCGACCACACCCGTTATCCAGTCGGCAACCTCTGCTGGGTTCTGATCCTGAATACCGTACAGACTTAACTGGGTATTGCAGATATCGGCCAGTGAATCCTGACACTGAAAATCCCAGTGCTCAAAAATAGCGTGCAGGCAGGTTCCCGGGTTGGCTCCCTTAGGAAAACGCAGCGCCAGTGGTAACACTTCTGGCGTATCCGCAACGACGGAATTCAGCCCGGCTTCCCAGTCGAAATAATGCCCAAGGTCAGCGGCAGCAGCCTCTGCCTGATGCGCAGAGTGAGCCGCCAGCTGGCTGTAACTGCCGACGCGCCAGTGATCACGCCAGCGGGCCTGATTTACGGCAGGGGCAACAGGTGGTGGCGGCACATCCAGTTCCGCTTGTCCGGCGACACTCCAGGCAGGTAATGGCCCGGCGTACATTCCAGTAATCTGAATATCAGACAGCTCGCGCCCTGCCAGCAGATACCCCAGCGCCGACTCCGGCCAGACCGGTTTTTTGTTCTTGCCGGACACCGCGTTTGCCAGCCAGACATAACAGCCGAATTTTGCCCGGGTCAGTGCGACATACAGCAACCGCATCTGTTCGGCTAACACATCGTCGCGTTGCCGCGCTCTGGCGTTATCGTCGGGGGCTAAATCACGTACGACTTCGCGGCCGTTGTAATAAATCGTCTCGGTACTCTGCTGTCGGGGCCTGGCGCTGTCGGCCCACAGGTATGGCAGAAAAACAAATGGATATTCGAGCCCCTTCGATTTATGAATGGTGACAATATTGACGAGGCGGTCGTCTGTCTCGAGACGAAGTTGCGCTTCTTCTCCCCGGCCCGAGGCTGGGTCTACCCGCTCACTGAACCAGCGGATCAGCGCCTGATGACCACGTACTTTGCGACTCTGCGCCTGCAACATTTCGCCCAGATGCAGAATATTCGTCAGCACCCGCTCCCCTTCGTCGAGCTTACGTAACCGCACAGCGCGCTCATTGTCTTCCAGCCATTGCATCAGCATGGCCATAACACCACGCCGTTGCCAGATCTGATGGTAGGCATGCATAGCAGCTAACTGACCTTCCCACAGGCTTTCTTCTTCCTGCATGCGCACCAGGTCATTGGCAGTTGCACCCCAGGTCGGCGTAGCAATCGCACGCCGGACTGCGGCTTCATTGCCCGGGTGCGCGATCGCTTCAAGCATCGCCAGCAGATCCCAGGCTTCCGTGGAATCAAGCACACTGTCGCGGGTCAGGAACACACTGCCGATGCCTTGTGCCGTCAGCGCCTGGCGAATGATTTTTGCCTGAACCCGCGAATACACCAGCACCGCAACATCGCCCGCTTCGACGAGTTTACCCGTTCTGGCTGAGCGGGATTTTCTGGAAGCAGCAGGATAAACCGCAGCCCCTGCCAGAAGTGAAGCGATCTGGACTGCACACTCTTCTGCTACACGCTGCATTGAATTTGCTTTGTTATCTTCTTCGTCCGAGATCCACAGCTGCAGTGCCTCATCAGGAATTCCTGCCTGCCAGACTGGCGCCTTTTTATCATGCTGCCCACCGGCGTTAACCGGATAGAACTGAATAGAATCATCAAATACAAAGGGGGCTTTATGACTCTGCCAAAGGTTGTTGGTGGCCTGAATCAGACGGCTATCACTGCGGTAATTGGTATCCAGTGTAAAGCGACGCGAAGGAGGAATAGCTTTACTGGCTTGCATGTAGGTAAAAATATCCGCGCCCCGGAACGCATAAATCGCCTGTTTAGGGTCACCAATCATAATCAGGCCATGACGGGACTCACCTTCCTGTTCAGCCGGATATATCCGGCTGAAAATCCGGTACTGAACAGGGTCTGTATCCTGAAATTCATCAATCATTGCGACCGGATACAGTCGACGGATCTGAGCAGCAAGCTCTTCGCCACGATCGGAATTCAGCGCTGCATCGAGCAGACGTAACAGATCGTCACTGGTCATCACCGCTGCCTGTTCCAGCAGTTCGATATATCGCCCGTAAATGGTCTTAAACCACATCAGCTCCAGCGACAATGTCATCGACTGATTCAGTTCAGTCAATTCATCAATTTTTTCAAACAACTTATGCCTGGGTGGCTCACCGGATTTCGTTTTCTCGGCCAACATCTGCGAACCAAAACGATAAAGGTTTGCTGGCAACGGCAGCGCACTGCCAGCAGCGAAATAATCGCCCGCCTGATTCATCCAGTTAGGGAGGTTTTTTGAGGTATAGCTGCGCTTATCTATATCCGCTGAGGTAATGGTTTTTACGATGTTGTCAGAACCGAGGAAAAACCAGAGATTTTTCGCATCCTCAAAGGCCTGATGAAACTGTGTCCACAGATCATCAAATGCTGTATCCAGATCAGGCTTTATGCGGATAGACGGTTTGCTCATCCAGCTGCGGAAATAGCTAAAAAGATGATCCGGACCAGAAAAGCGCGACGTCATAAACTCAAGAACATCGCGACTCTGCGGATAACAGATCTGTCGCCAGACATCTTCACAGGCGCGGCGCAGGTATTCTTCACCTTCCACCTCAAGGGCAAGGTTGAAGGCCACACCACTGTCGAACGCATAACGCTTAAGCATCTGCGCACAGAACTTATGGATGGTAAAAATGGCCGCTTCATCCATCTGAGCCAGATTCAACTGCAGCCAGGTTTTCAACTCGTCGCGGCTGATACCTTTTTCGCTTTGCAGGCTGGTCACCCATCGCTGCACATCCGCATCGGGCATGGTATTGCTTTCGGCTTCGCCAGCCAGCAGATTCTCAAATGCATCGCGCAGACCGCCGCGGATACGTCCGCGTAGTTCTTCGGTTGCCGCTTTGGTAAAAGTCACAACAAGAATATCGGTGCAACCCAGACGGACATCAATCCCATGGCCGAGCGTCAGACGGCGATACAGCTGATTAATCGTATAGGTTTTTCCTGTTCCGGCACTGGCTTCAATCAACGACTGGCCATAAAGAGGGAACGTATGAATATCAAGCTTATTCATGCATGCTCCTCTTCGCGCAGACACTGCAGCGGTAACGACCAGATCCAGGAGTGCTGCTCCTGCCAGGTATCCAGATCACCGCCAGTTAACTGTCCGGCAAGCTCCGGATAACAGCGTTGTGCAGCCGTACGGTTAAGTTCTGAAAATTCATTGTCAGCCTGTTTACTCACGGTCTCCAGTCGCTTCTCTTCGCTGCTGTTTATTACTGCCCAGAGCAGCCCGGGAAGTGCCGTCTGTGGTGCCTGCCAACTGCTGAGGTAGTGCTTATAACAACGCTGGATATAACTGATCGCCTGATCTTTGGTGGGTGCCGTAAACATGACTTCTTCGAGATTTTTTTTGCCGCCAATCATCACAGCTGTGTCTGCACACGTAGCATCGGCCGCCACGGTAAACACAAGGTCCAGCCAGGCATTAAGCAGATGCTCGCCCCGCAGATCTCCGGCCCGCCAGAACACGAGTTGCTGATTCCAGCACTGGCTGTATTCACCGCTGATTTCCGTCTGCATTCCGTCATTATCTAATTGCAGCGTGAGTGTTCCGCTGCGCGGCTCTCCTGAAATATAACGGCTTACCGCCTCTGCCAGAGGCTCCAGCTCAGTCTCAATGCGACTGGCGTAAATTTCACCCAGTGCGTTCACCGGCAGATGTCCAAGGGCCTTCTCCCGCTGCGTAAATTCAGCCGGTTTGCCCGCAGCCTGTGACAGCCGGTCCTGCATCCAGCGCTGTTTAATCTGGCTGCCTTCAAGTGCATCAGGGGCAAATGTTTCTTCGTTTCTGGCCTGATTCATATACAGATCAGGTGACAGACGTAGCCGGCGACGAAGAAAGAAATCCGCCGGTTTCAGCAGGGATTCTTTGATATCTGACCAGAGCACCTGCTGGGTATTTAACGCTTCAGGCAAAGATACCGGCGACTGATAAAACGGCGTAATCACCTGATCACTGTGGTCTGCATTGGCAACGTCCGCCCATAATTTGTGGAATCCACGCACGGCATGCTGCGTTTCCGGGTCAAAGCTTTTCCGGTTAAACGGTTGCAGCGGCAGCTCTTCGATCAGCCACTGACGGATGCGCGCCCGGCTTTCTTTCGCCGGCAAATTTTCATCGCCAGCCAGACAGCAGGCGTCGCCGATGTAATCCAGTAACTCGTTCACCAGTACCGAGGGCTGCAGTTCGTGGTTTTCACGCGCATCGCGCCCCCGGTAACTGATATAGAATTTCTGCTGCGCGGAACACAGGGCTTCCAGCACAAGATAGCGGTCGTCTTCACGACGGGAGCGGTCGCCACGACGAGCACGCCCCTGCACCATTAAATCGAAGCCAACAGGCGTGACCTGACGAGGATAATCCTGATCGTTCATGCCCAGCAGGCAAACCGCTTTAAACGGGATTGAACGCATCGGCATCAGGGTACAGAAATTCACCGGGCCGGCGAGAAAACGCTGCCAGCCACCCTGCTGCCCCAGATGTTCACTGAACCAACTGCGCACAATATGCGGCGACAGTTCCCGGTCATACGCGGCATCGGAAAGCTCTTCCGCCCAACGCTGTATTGCATCCCTGACGCGCTGAATCTGCACACCTTCGTCGAGATCGGGCTCATAAAAATCATCGATTAGTGCCGGAATGGCTGACATCCATTCACTGACACTATGAGCAGCGGACTGGAACTCCCGCCAATGTTCAAGGCGTTCAATAAACCGGATCAACTGCCCAAGCAATCCGGCGCCACCGCCTTCGACTGAGAACACCGGCCAGTCATCACCCCAGTGCACCAGAGGATCAGAAGGCTGCATCAGACCGAGTAATAACTGACGTAGCCCCTTACTCCAGCTGTTCTGGCTGAATGCCGGAAAGCCCAGTTGCTGGCGATGTCGATCATCAATGCCCCACCGGATCCCGGCTTTCTCCAGCCATTCACGAATAACATCGAGATCGCTCTCTTCGATACCAAACCGGCGGCGCACTGCGGCAACATCCAGCCAGTCCAGCACATCCGTTAACTGCAGACGACTATCAAACAGTCCCATCAGAGCAATAATGCTGTCGAGCAGCGGGTTTTCCTGTACCTGCGACTGATCAGCGATGGCCCAGGGAATACGCTGATCTTCCGGAGCGCTGGCAAATACCGCATCAATGTACGGTGCGTACTGGTCGATGTCTGGCACCATCACCACAATGTCGCGCGGTTTCAGATCGGGGTCTGCGTTAAACCAGTAAAGTAGCTGGTCATGCAGGTGCTGTACTTCTCGCAACGGGCTGTGCCCGGACACGATTCGGAGGCTGCCGTCGGCAGGCGCCACCGGAGTTTTAAAGCGGCTGTGGGTTAATGCCTCTGGCTGATATGCGAGCGTCTGACCGTCGTGCAATTCCAGCAGATCGGCCTGCAGTATTTTTAACAGGCTGGTGCGATCAATATCACTGTAGGCTTCAATATCCTGCAGCTCACCTTCGCTCGAGGTCTCATGAACCAGGGTCAGGAAATCTTTTCCCAGACGCCCCCAGCTGGCCAGCAGCGGGTTGCCCCGCTCCAGATACGCCGCAGCGTCCGGGTTAGTACGCAGAATCCAGGCTTTCTGGCGGTCACTGACGATATCACCCCAGAAATTACGACACGGATTCAACAGAAAGAAATGAACATCGATATGCCCGGAGATGGCATTCAGCACATCCCAGTAGCCTCCGGGTAATGCCGCAATACCGAACACGAACAGACGCTTCGGCATCGCTCTGAGGCGCTCGCCATGCTGCCCGACAATATCACTCAGCGACGTGGTCAGCCGCGCCCGGTGCTCCAGACTGTTGCCCAGTGACCGGCTGTCATCAACCAGCGCCCGCCAGACTCTGGGCTGCCATGGGTGAACTGACACATCCGTGTCCGGGACGTCATTTTCACCTTGCTCCCAGCTAAGCAACCAGTCTGGACGATAGACCAGATACTGATCGAATACGTCGGCGATTTTGTGTGCCAGCTCGTAGCAGCGCAGGCCGTGAGAGTCATTCTGGAGGTAACGGGCAATGGCTTCGCAATCGGGCTCATGCTGAAGCGAAGGCAGCAGGCGCATCAGTTTCCAGGCCATGGCCTGCTTTTCAAAATGCGAACGTTCCGGAAGCTCGGGCTTGAGGGTGTTGAATACTTTCCAGACATACGCCGAGGGCAGCGGGAATTCAACCTGCGCCGCCACACCCAGTCCGTCAGCCAGCTGCAGTTTCAGCCAGTGCGCCATGCCCTGTGACTGCACAAGAATCTGCTCAGACTCAAATACACCAGGTGGATTCTGGCGGATCTCGTTCAGCAGGAGTTCTTTCAGTACTTCAAGGTCATTGGAGTGATATAAGCGGAACATGCTGTCCTTGCGGGTATGGTTACCGGATCAGTGCAGGCATTGTAACAGCGTTTTCGGGCTGTCTGCCTGCATCAGCTCCCACCATAACAGATCACTGCATACGGGTAACCAGCAACTGCTCTACGCGCACGCCTTCCAGGTCAAGCACTTCAAATTTATAACCGCTGTGGAGGCAGAAATCCGTCTTACGGGGGAGACGTTTGAGCTGGAAAATCATGAAGCCCGCCAGAGTTTCATACTGATTGCGCTCAGGAAACTCGTCGATATCCAGCGCTTTCATGACTTCTCCGATGGGTGTCATCCCGTCCATCAACCAGGATTGATCATCCCGCAGTATGATCTGCTGATCGTCCTTATGGGTAATCAGCTGGCCGATGAAGCCACTGAGCAGATCTTTCACAGTGACCAGTCCGACAACGGTGGCGTATTCGTTAACCACGACCGCAAATGGCTGCGTGGCTGTTCTGAATGCATTAAGCCCTTCAGAGAGTGTCAGGGTCTCGGGCAGGTAGAGGACGTCCGGGTTATAGTCGAGCGACTGGATGCCCGTCATTTCACCACGCAGAACGAGACGCAGAATGGTTTTCGATTCAACAGAGCCGCGGATTTTTTCGAGCGTGCCATCGCATACCAGAAAGTCGTTGTGAGGATGATCAACGACCTTTTCTGAAATCATCGCCGCGTCTTCCTCGATATCGAAGTAGACAATCTGATCCCGTGGGGTCATGACGCCACTGATCATGGCGTTATCCAGATCAAACACGTTCCCGATCAGATCATATTCCTGCTTCTGCAGACTGCCGTCTTCCGCGCCGGCGTCCATCATGGCAACAATATCTTCGGTAGTGACCTGCTCTTCCCGCTCGGTGGGCAGTTTCAGCAACCGGAGCACCAGATTCGTTACGCCGTTAAAGAAAAACACCAGCGGCATGACCATAAAGGTCACCCAGCGCATTGGCGTCACCATGCGTATTGCCGTCGATTCCGGCAGGATCACCGCGATTCGCTTTGGCAGCAGGTCTGCAAACAGAATAAAGAGTGCCGTAATCGAGAAGAACGAAAGCGCAAAACTGATCTGATCAAGCATGCTCCCCTGGTACACCAGGCTGATCAGCTCACGGATGTATGGAGTAAGAGCCTGCTCGCCAATGATGCCGCCAAGAATTGAAATGGCGTTCAGGGCGATCTGAATCATGGCAAAAAACGCCCCGGGATCCTGCTGCAGATCGAGTACGTCCTGAGCCTTACGGTCACCTTCACTGGCCATCACCCGCAGCTTGATTTTGCGCGAGGCCGCGATGCCGATCTCTGACATTGCAAACAGGGCGCTGGCCATAATCAGCAGGCCAATCGCTAACATATCACTCATTTCCGGGGTCCGTTCAGTGAATGGAAATTAAGCGGAGTATAGGCCTGTTTTCCTGGGTGGAGAATAAGTTTTTACGCGTTTTATTCATGCTCGGAACAGGCCCCCGGAAAGCGGACTTCCGGAGGCCTGAACAGCACTTAGCGCAGGTTTTCTTCGACGAAGTCCAGCAGGCGGTCAATCACCGGATTAGGGTGGGTAGCACTGGCATTAGCCACCGCAAACATGGGGTCGAGGTGGTTCATTCCTTCAAGCAATACCGGGTCGTCAGTGATCTGCCCACCTAGTGGCTCTACACCGATACCTTCCTCTGCCACAAACTCTATTTTTGCGATGTCTTCAGCCCCTGCCCGATGAATCAGATTGATGCCGTATTCTGTGGCAAAATCATAGGGCGCAGCCATGGACATATCCAGTAACAGACGCGACGGAAAGTACCACTCGGTAAGATTGGTTTCGCCGGCATACAGAGCCTCAACGAAATCGTCCATATCAGAGGTTTCTGAGCGACGGCTGGTGAACGTCACCTCTCCAGTCGTGTCCTGGTACAGGATATCTGCGTTACTTGCGACTTCATCGAAATTACTCCAGCCGTAGAGGGGGCCTTTGCCATAGTTCCAACGGTTGCGACCCGCGTCGGTGGCAATATATGGCACTGGCACCACGTCGCCACCTCCGGTTCCAAGCACCGGAAGAATACTACCGACCAGATCCGCAATACCTTTGCGCTCTTCCATACCTCCACCATTAAAGAAACCGAGAGACGTGCTGATAAACGGCAGAACGGTCGAGTTATCGTCAAAAATCAGACCGACCAGCGCTTCATTGGTATAGCGGAAGTCATCAATACTGGGACGGAAAAAGAAATCATTGATGTCGCGACTGTGCACCAATGCCAGCAGGGTGCGTAACGTGAGCGAACGGGGCATACGTTGCAATGCCGTGCTTTCGGCTTCAGGATCGATGCCCGCCAATACCGCCATCGCTTCGGGGAGGGCCAGAATCTCTGCATTAAATGCGCCTTCCACGGCCAGCGTGCGCGGAATGTAATTGTTATGCAGCATCGCCAGAGTCGATTCGTAGCTTTCCTGTTGATCGGCTTCGTCTTCCTCCTGCTCAATGCCCAGCAAAGCGTTGAGATCGAACCCTGAAGCCTCTTCGGCAATCGCCGGATCGTCGTACACCGGGCGAAGGGAGGTATCAAATCCAAACGCACCCGCCGTGTTGTTATAACCCGCGTCATCCAGCGTTGCCGGATCGCCGTCGCGGTCCCAGGCCAGAAAGCTGGAGGTGTGCATACCGCCCAGTGAGTGGCCACCAATAAAGACCTTCTGTTTTCGGGTGGGCTGATCAGGAATCATATATTCAATGACACTGAACATGTCATCGGTGGCCATGGCCAGACCATAGTTTGCGACTTCATCAAGATCTCTGGAGGTGCGAAAACCTTCGAAGGTACGCCCGTCAATCTCAAGGCCTTCGTAGTAGTACCCGATCATGGCGTCTTCTGCGTCCTGAGTTGAACCCTGAGCTTCTGCCGCGTTCATGCCCGTCAGGTCCTCAAGACAGTTAGAGCGACGGTCAACCGCCCAGACTTCCAGACTCAACCCGCGTTGCTCTGCGGCCTTGTAGATCATGTTCCGGGCAATGTAGTGAAATCCGTTCGCCCCCTCGATCACACCAGGCATCATCAGGAGCGCAGCGTCTGCATCCGCTGCTTCTGCCGGGCCATTTCTGAGCCGGTGCCGGACAAACTGAATCGTGAGGCAGTTGTCACTCACCCCTACATTCACGGCCGGGGTTGTTGAAGGAATCTTCACCAGCTCAGAGATAACGGCCTGCTCTACCTCCTGTCGGCTCCAGTCACGCGCGACGCGCTCCAGAGGTGCCTCAGGAACAAAACCTTCGGGAGAATACCCGGATGCCGGGTTACTCAGCGCTCCCAGAAACAGCGTCGGGATAAGCGCTGCGATACGGGTCAGCCCGTATTCATTGAGTCCTTTTTTCATCTTGGTTCCTTTCTTATCTTTATTAGTGTGAACCACGGGTTATAAAAGAATCTCCCCCTCCTTTCCGGGAAAATCCGGCCACTGTGATGAGCCTGGCCTCCAGAGCTCTCCAGATAAAGCCTTCTTAGTGCAAATGTCCCAAACAGGCCAAGGTCACACTTGATACAAAATGACAATAATTCGTATTTGCTTATTTTATTGATAACGATTATTGTTTGCGCAAATTCGCCCCCTATGAGGATTAAGAGATGTTTCCTTTTACCGGATCACTGAGGGTCGGCAACGATTACTTCATTAAACAGCCAGATGGTCGTTTATTGGTCAGAATCAGATCCTGCGGTTTCAGT
>NZ_CATMFB010000021.1 GCF_950066645.1 uncultured Thalassolituus sp.
TAGCTGACCTCGCTCAGGTCACACGGATACGACATGCGTGCAGAGGCGTAGCCATCATGGTCGAGATTTTCTTCATACGAGCAGATTTCGTGGGTGCCCGGATTCGAGAGATCCTGGCTGTATTCACCGTCACCGGGTTCTCCACCACCAAAACAGCCCTGCAGCAGTGCAGCGAAAGCGACCGGGGCGACCCTTAATACCGTCATAGTCTTCATGATTTTTACCTTTTGTTTTTATTGTTCAGAGGTCAGCCAATAAAGCAGATGCCGACGCCATGTTCACGTGCTTTGCGCTCGCGGTCAGAAAACTGGTCTGTGCTGACGTCTGTTTGGCCGTTAATGGTAAGTCGGGTGTTTGTCAGTGATTTTTCCGGACATGGCAGGGCAGGCGCTCTGGCTTTCTGTGGCGCTCTGCTTATTTCCGCACGCGTAATAGCTCTCCTGTCTGTTTGTGACAAATAAAAAGAATCAATAGCATCTGTAAAAATTCTAAATTAGTCGTTTTTTATGGTCTGGATATAGTTTGTCGTCGGGCCCGCAACGACCTCTCGGTGACGAGGGGATGACAACATTACTCTGAGACACAAACATGAAAAAAATGACAACGTGGAGCAAAGCGGTTTCGCTGGTTGCTCTCTGTGCGGCAGGCCTGGCTCCCATCGCGGGCGCAGCTGAAGTGCGGGATAACGATTACTGGTGGCCCAATCGCCTGAGCCTGGAACCTCTGCGGGATTCCTCGGCGTCGGCCGACCCTATGGGGCAGAATTATCGCTATTCAGACGCCTTTAAATCTCTGGATCTCGACGCTCTGAAGAAGGACCTGGCGGAAACCATGAGAACGTCACAGCCCTGGTGGCCGGCGGATTATGGACACTACGGTCCATTTTTTATCCGCATGTCCTGGCACGCAGCCGGTACCTACCGCTCAATCGACGGACGCGGTGGTGCGGATGGCGGTATGCAACGCTTTGCCCCTCTGAATGCCTGGCCGGATAATGCCAACCTCGATAAAGCCCGCCGACTTTTACAGCCGATTAAACAGAAATACGGAAATGCTCTGTCCTGGTCTGATCTGCTGGTGCTGGCCGGTACCGTGGCGATGGAAGACATGGGTTTCAAAACCATCGGTTTTGCTTTTGGCCGTGCCGATGAATGGGAGCCGGAAGAAGTCAACTGGGGTCCGGAAGGACAGTGGTTGACGGATAATCGTCGTGGCAGCGACGGCAAGCTGAAAGGGCCATTCGGTGCGACCGAAATGGGTCTGATTTATGTCAATCCAGAAGGGCCGCATGGCAACCCTGACCCGCAACTGGCAGCCAACGATATTCGTGAAGCGTTCGGCCGTATGGGGATGAACGATGAAGAAACGGCGGCTCTGGTCGCCGGAGGACATACGTTCGGTAAGGCGCACGGTGCCCGTAAGGTTAACAAATGCATGGGTGTCGATCCTGAAGCGGCAGGCCTGGAAGAACAGGGACTGGGCTGGACGAACAAATGTGGCAAAGGTCATGGTGCAGACACCACGACGTCTGGCCTGGAAGGGGCATGGACGGTGAGTCCTGCTCAGTGGACTCATAATTTTCTGCAGAACCTTTACGCCTTTGAATGGGAACTGACCAGAAGCCCTGCGGGTGCTAAGCAGTGGACACCAAAAGACGGTGCAGGTGCCGGAATGGTTCCGGATGCACACGATCCGTCCAAGCGCCACGCCCCTATGATGCTGACTACCGACCTGGCACTGAAGGTCGATCCTGAGTACCGCAAAATCACAGAAAACTGGCTGAACAACCCAGCAGAGTTTGAAGACGCATACGCCCGCGCCTGGTTCAAACTGACTCATCGCGATATGGGCCCATCTTCGCGCTACCTGGGTGACTGGAAACCAAGCCAGAACTTCATCTGGCAGGACCCTGTTCCAGCGGTTGAAGGTAAGCTGATTTCCGAAAAAGACGCAAAAAAACTGAAGAAAGAAATTCTGTCTTCTGGTCTGAGCGTGTCGCAGTTAGTAACCACGGCCTGGGCCTCCGCGTCGACGTTCCGCGAAACCGATATGCGCGGTGGTGCGAACGGTGCCCGTATCCGTCTGGCTCCGCAAAACGGTTGGGAAGTTAACCAGCCAGCAGAACTGAAAAAGGTTCTGAGCAAGCTGGAAGATATTCAGACGTCGTTCAACAAGTCATCCCGGAAACAGGTTTCTCTGGCGGATGTAATTGTACTGGCGGGTAATGCCGCGATTGAAAAAGCGGCAGCCGATGCGGGCTTCAGGGTTGAAGTACCATTCAGCGCTGGCCGTACCGACGCCACTCAGGCTATGACGGATAAAACGTCGTTCGCCCTTCTGGAGCCGAAAGCGGATGGTTTCCGTAATTACCTGAGCGACAGCTTCCCACGTCCACCGGCGGAAGGCCTGGTTGAGAAAGCCGCGCTGCTGGATCTGACGGTGCCGGAAATGACGGCACTGATTGGAGGCATGCGTGTACTTGGTGCGAATTACGATGGTAGCCAGCACGGCGTGTTTACCGATCGTCCGGGGCAGCTGACGACGGATTTCTTTGTGAATCTGGTGGATATGTCGACGCAATGGCAGAAGTCTGACACTGCCGGTATTTATGAAGGCCGGGATCGCACGACCGGTGCCGTTAAATGGACAGCCACGCCGGTCGATCTGGTGTTTGGCTCTAACTCCGAGCTGCGGGCCGTGGCCGAGTTCTATGCCTCTGACGACAGTCGCGGGAAGTTTGTCGGAGACTTCGTTGCTGCATGGAATAAAGTGATGAACGCCGATCGCTTTGATCTGAACTGATCAGGCGGGAGATAAGGCGCTGAATTCAGCGCCTTATTTTTCTGATCTGGGTCAGAGCTGGTAGACCTTGTTGCAGTAGGCGACCCCTGATATCAGAGGGTATTTCTGGCACACCTTAAGCGTGCAGTAAAACTCATCAGTGCGGGCTTCGCGCGGCAGAATGGTTTCGGGTGACCCCTGATAGCCGCCGGGGCAGACTTCATTGGCACGTTTATGCCAGAACGACGTGAGGTGCTTCAGCGTTTTCTGGCGACTGAAGGTCAGCGCCAGCAGGCTCTCCTGACGGACCTCGATGACGTGGACACCCTTCGAAATCTCTTTATCAATATAACCGTCGGTACGGCTCTCGCCCGCTTCGGCCGGAAAATCCGCAGGCACATACGGCAGAGGGGAGCAGGCGCTCAGAACGACGACGGCAGAGATCAGAAACAGCAGCTTCATGCGAACACTTAACACAGCAGAAAGTAACACAGTGCTTATTGTGCCGTAATTCCTGCAAAAATACCTCTGGTTAATGTCACCAGATCGTCGGGCTTCAGCGCAATTTCCAGGCCTCGCCGGCCGGCGCTGACATGAATGCGGTCGAGTGCTTCTGCACTGTTGTCGACGACCGTCGGCAGAGACTTTTTCTGGCCCAGAGGACTGATACCGCCAAGCACGTAGCCGGTGGTTTTTTCAGCGAGCGCCGGGTCTGCCATGTCAGCCTTTTTGGCGCCCAATGCTTTCGCGATGGCCTTAAGGCTGAGCGAATGACTGACCGGCAGCACGGCGACGGCCAGATTGCTTTTATGGCCAGTCAGCGAGACCAGCAGCGTTTTGAAAACTTCGCTGGTGTTCAGGCCGAGCTTACTTGCCGCTTCTTCTCCATAGCTTTCGCTGGCGGCATCGTGCTGATATTCCAGAACGTCAAAAGTGATCCTGGCCTTCCGGGCTGCGTTGATGGCGGGTGTCACTGATCGGTTGCTCCGATAAAACGGAAGCGGGGCACTTCGCCATCCTGCGTATCTACGGTTTCTTCGAACATTGTGAGCGGCCGCACCCAATGACTCATATCGCCGTAAAGCGTGCGGTAATGTACCAGCCACTCGTCGGTTTCACTGTGCCGGACCAGTCCGAACACTTCATAGTCGTTGCCCTTGTAGTGGCGGTAGCGCCCGGGGCGGATGCCTGGATGTTTGCTCATTTACTGTCTTCTTCAATGCTGAAACGCACCTGAACCTGCTGTTCGATGCTTTGTTTCTGGATCTGCATTTCACTGCCTGAATCGGCGGCTTTGCTGCGCATCATCATCGCTGAGTGCACCATGACTTCCGCTTGCGGAATGTGGCCGCCCTGTTCATGTATGGCCAGTACACCCGTCACTTTCTGACCCAGTGTCGCCGCCATTTCTTCCGCTTTGGCGCGGGCCTGCAGCAGGGCGATACGACGGGCTTTGCTCTTATGCTCTTCGGGTTCGTTAAAGCGCAGTGTGGTGCTGCTGATACGGAAACGCTCATCATCGAACAGCGCTTCCAGCAGTTCGCCATAACGATTCAGTTCCCTCAGGTTCAGGGTCACCGGGCGTATGACTCTGTGCCCGGTCAGTCTGCGTTCCCCTTCTTTGGGGTAACTGTACTGAGGGTAGTTGTTGATCATGATGGATTCGATATCTTCAGATTCGATATCGAGACGGCGGGCGATACGGGTGAGGGTAGCGAAGGCGCTGTCGACACTGTCTTTGGCCGCCGGCAGCTCTTTCTGAGTATCTGAAATATCAATGCCGAGCACCAGATAGTCTGGCCAGGCTTTGAATTCTCCGTACCCCGATACATCGATATACGCGGGTTCTGCGCTGACTGGGAGTACAAAACCAACACAACATACGAGAGTGATCAGTGCTTTCCGTAACATCGGGGCCTCCGGCAGTCAGGATGTTTTATTGAACTGGGCGAGCTGTTCGGGCGTGGCTTCTTTCTGGTAGCGCTCCTTCCATTCGTCGTAGGGCATGCCGTACACGACTTCACGGGCCTGGTCATAACTGATGGACTCGCCCTGATCGCTGGCCGCCGCTGCGTACCACTTCGCCAGGCAATTGCGGCAGAAGCCCGCGAGGTTCATTAACTCAATATTCTGCACGTCTTTGCGACTGTCCAGATGTTCCAGCAGACGACGGAAAGCCGCGGCTTCTATTTCAGTTTGGTTCATATCAGAAATGCTCGTAACCTTGAGTTTGGAAATTCAGGAGCTGTGCTCCATCCCAGACAGACACCTTACCGGATTCTGCTGTCACCCGCCCGACTCTGCGGCACTGAGACAGCGATTCAGCCATTGCCGCCGCCTCAATAGCGGAGGCGTTTTCCGGAGATGCGGTAAACAGAATCTGGTAATCATCGCCGCCAGTGAGACAGTCACTCCAGCGGGGATGTTCCCGTGAAACGGCCGTTGGTATCGAGCAGGCATCAAAACTGAGACCTGTGTCCGATGCGCGGGCGATGTGGCCGGCGTCCTGCAGTAACCCGTCTGAGATATCCATGGCTGCAGACGCCAGAGAAAGTAATTTCTGTCCGAAGCCAAGGTGAACTGACGGGTGGTAGTAGGGTGCCGTGGCCTGGTTGTCCGTCGCGGGAGCGGCCAGCACCGTGGGCAGGATAAGAGCTGCAGCCCCGACCGGCCCGCTCAGCCAGATGTCGTCGCCAGCCTGCGCGCCAGAGCGCTCAAGGCGCTGTCCTTGTGGCAGATAGCCCTGAACGGCTACGGTGATCACCAGCTGGGTTCCGCGCGTCGTATCGCCGCCAAGCAGGGGCAGGCCCAGCTGTGCTGCCGTCCGGCGTAAGCCGTCAGCGAAGTCTCCAAGCCAGCTGGGGTCGTTGTCCGGCAGTGTCAGTGCGAGGTGAAACCCCTGTGGCCGGGCACCCATAGCAGCGAGGTCACTGGCCGCGCAACGCAGTGCCCGGGAGGCAATCAGGTGAGCCGGTGCGGACGCAGGAAAATGAACATCGGCGACCTGAGTATCAATACTTTGTGCCAGGTCATAGGGGAAAGGCGGGCGAATGACAGAGCAGTCATCACCGACGCCTGTAATCAGATCGTCCGCCAGCGGATAACCACTGGCGAAGCAGTCGCGGATCAGATCAAACTCTGATGGCCGCGACATAAGTCAGGCTCTGCCGCCTTTGATCTCAACCATACGCTCACGCTGCGCGAGCTTATCCAGCACACCGTTGACGTATTTGTGGCCGTCGGTAGCGCCGAAGGTTTTCGCCAGTTCAACGGCTTCGTTGATGACTACTTTGTAGGGAACGTCGAGGCGGTGGCTCATTTCGAAGGCGCCAAGGCGGAGAATCGCCAGTTCGACGGGCGTCAGCTCGTCGATATTGCGATCCAGAAACGGTTGAACCTTCTGATCAAGGTCCGCTTTCTCACGCGGTACGCCATGCAGAATGTCGTGGAAATATTCCAGATCGACCGCGCTCATGTCGTTGTCGGTGCGGAACTCGGCCTCGATCTGAGTCAGTGAAGACCCCGCGATCTGCCACTGATACAGCGCCTGAACAGCATAACGTCGTGCTTTACGACGAGCAGCAGGGCTGGCCTTCTGTTGTCCGGAAGCTCGGGACATCGACTTATGCCTCCATCGCTTTCAGCAGCGACACCATTTCAAACGCAGACATAGCGGCTTCCTCGCCTTTGTTACCTGCCTTGGTACCTGAACGTTCGATCGCCTGTTCGATGGTGTCGACAGTCAGGACGCCAAAGGCGACCGGAATATCATACTGCATCATAACGTTTGCCAGGCCTTTGGAGCATTCACCTGCCACAAACTCGAAGTGAGGTGTGCCACCACGGATCACAGCGCCCAGTGCGATGACGGCATCGTAGTTGCCGGAGGCCGCTGCTTTTTTGACTGCCAGTGGAATTTCCACGGCGCCCGGCGCACGGATGATGGTGATCTGCTCTTCACTGACGCCATGGCGCATCAGTGAATCCACGGCGCCTTCCAGCAGGCTTTCAACAACGAACGCATTCCAGCGGCCGACAACGATGGCATAGCGGCCATCGTTAGGAGTGAGGTTGCCCTCAATTACACGGATGTTTTTCATAAACATATCCTGTCACAGAAATTATTCAGAAAATGGCAGATATTCGGTGATTTCCAGGTCAAAGCCGGAGATACCGCTGTATTTCATTTCGGAGCTGAGCAGGCGCATTTTGCCAATATTCAGTTCACGCAGAATCTGAGAGCCAGTACCAATCGTCAGGAAAGCACCGGAGCTGTCTTTGTTCGGGCTGCGCGGTTCACGGGCGCGGCCAAAAAACTGATCGAGCGCTTCATCGGTCGGCTGAAAATGGTCTGATGAAAGTAATACCAGAGCCCCTTTGCCTTCTTCTGCAATACGCTTCAGCGCCTCAGTCGAAGACCAGCTCGGCGAGTCGCACTGGCGCAGGCCGAGTACGTCGCGGATCATATTCTGGGTCTGCACACGGACCATGGTCGGTTCATCTTTTTCGAAGTCACCCATGGTCAGAGCCAGGTGCGTTTCGCCAAGAATCGTGTCGCGGAAAGTGTTCAGCTTGAATTCACCAAACTCGGTATGGACATCATCGGTCGAGACCAGCTCAATGGTTTTTTCGTTGGCAATCCGATAATGAATCAGGTCTGCGATGGTGCCGATTTTAATGCCATGTTTTTTCGCGAACACTTCAAGGTCCGGGCGGCGCGCCATGGTGCCGTCAGCATTCATGACTTCGACAATCGCCGACGAAGGAATCAGCCCAGCCAGACGCGCCAGATCACAACCGGCTTCGGTGTGGCCTGCACGGCTCAGAACGCCACCCGGGCGTGCCCGCAGCGGGAAGATATGCCCTGGCTGTACGATGTCTTCGGGTTTACCCATCGGGTTAACGGCTGCGCGGATGGTGGCTGCGCGGTCTGCGGCGGAAATCCCGGTGGTTACACCTTCTGCTGCTTCGATAGACACCGTAAATGGCGTTGAAAATTTAGCGCCGTTGCCCGTGACCATGGCTGGCAGGCCCAGGTAATCACAGCGTTCGCCGGTCAGTGTCAGACAGATCAGACCGCGTGCTTCGGTCGCCATAAAATTGATTATTTCTGGCGTTACTTTTTCTGCAGCAACAATAATATCGCCTTCGTTTTCCCGGTCTTCGTCATCCATCAGGATGACCATTTTTCCGGCGCGGATATCGGCAATAATTTCTTCAATACTGTTCAGAGACATAAATCTAATCCGGTTATTTCCAGAATCCGTGCCCGGCCAGAAACTCCGGCGTAATCCGGGTTTCCTGAGCGCCTGTTGCACGTCCCAGTAACTGTTCGAGGTAACGCGCAATAACGTCGACCTCAAGGTGAACATGGTCGCCGGGTTGCAGCGACTGCAGCGTCGTCTGCGCGGCGGTATGTGGCACTATGTTCAGCTCAAATCCGTCTGCGGTCAGAGCATTAGTGGTTAGGCTGACGCCATCCACAGTGACTGACCCTTTAGCGGCGATGTAGCGGCGCAGTTCAGCAGGTACGCTGACACTGAAACGCACTGAGCGCGCATCGTTCTGTCGCATAGCAATGACACCTACGCCATCGACATGGCCGCTGACAATATGACCTCCCATACGGGTGGTTGGCAGCATGGCTTTTTCAAGATTCACACGGGTGCCTGCCGCCCAGTTGCCGATACGCGTGTGTGCCAGTGATTCACGGGAAACATCGGCTTCAAAACCATCGGCATGGCATGCGACCACGGTCAGGCAGACGCCGTTGGTGGCGATACTGTCACCCAGTTTCACATCACTGAGGTCGAGCGCACCGGTATTCACCCGGAGACGCAGATCGCCTTGTTTTGTGGACACACTGGCAATGGTGCCTGTTGCTTCGATAATGCCGGTAAACACCTTAACGTCCTTTGCCTGCTTCTGCCTTGACGGGCCTCAGGGTCATACGCAGATCATTGCCTGTCATACGTACGTCCTGCCAGTGCCAGCGCAGTTGTTGATTCATCTGGCTCAGTCCCAATGATAGCAGGGGCCGGGCTTCACTACCGAGGAGTGTCGGAGCACAGAAGATTACCAGTTCATCAACCAGTCCGGCTGCGATAAAGGCGCCCGCAAGATTGGCACCGGTTTCGACCAGTACTTCGTTGCAGCCACGGTTCCCCAGGTGTCGTAACAGCCCCTCGAGGTCCACCTGATCACCCGACTGGGAAGCGTGCCAGTAGTGCGTCTGCCCCATATTCTCTGCCCGCTCTATGGGTTTGATCCGGGGTTGGCGGCCCGCAATCAGAATGTCTCCGGACACATGAAACAGACGGGCGTCGCTACCAATCCGTTCACGGCCATCAATCAATACCCGCAGTGGCTGGCGCTGGAGAGTCTCGGGAATGTCGAGACCAGCTTCGCGGAAACGGACATTCATTGACGGGTCGTCCAGCATGACGCTGTTTGCTCCGGTAATCACGGCGCAGCTGCGCGCTCTCATCCGCTGCACATCGCGGCGTGCTTCCGGGCCGGTAATCCACTGGCTTTCACCGGATGCCATGGCCGTACGGCCATCGATACTCATTGCCAGTTTAAGGCGCACCAGTGGACGACCGCGTGACATCCGCAGCATAAACCCTTCATTGAGTGCCCATGCCTGATCGCGCAGGCAGCCACTGGTAACGTCAATACCTGCATCTCTGAGTAACGCAAAGCCCTGGCCTGCCACCTGGGGGTTAGCGTCTTCAACGGCACCGACGACACGTTTTACACCCGCCGCGATCAGGGCTCCGGCGCAGGGTGGGGTGCGTCCGTGATGGCTGCAGGGCTCGAGGGTGACGTATGCGGTCGCGCCCCGGGCTTTGTCTCCCGCCATACGCAGTGCGTGTACTTCCGCGTGGGGGCCGCCGGCCTGCTGATGCCAGCCTTCGCCGACGATTTCTCCGTCGCGCACAATGACACAGCCGACTCTGGGATTGGGGCTGGTGGTGCAAAGGCCTTTTTCTGCCAGCTGCAGGGCGCGGGCCATCCAGACTTCATCTGTCATGATGCGTCCTCTGCAGGGGTGGAGATTTTTTCGATTTCTGCGCGGAATTCGTCCAGGTCTTTAAAACTGCGGTACACAGAAGCAAAACGGACGTATGCGACCTGATCGAGCTGGCGCAGCTCAGTCATCACCCATTCGCCAACGTTGCGGCTCTGAACTTCGCGTTCGCCGGTGGCACGTAACTTCTGCTTGATGTGGGTAATCGCCGCTTCAATGGCCTCGACGCTGACCGGACGTTTTTCCAGCGCGCGCTGAATACCAGAACGGAGTTTATCTTCATTGAAGGGTTCACGGGTGCCGTCCTGCTTGATGACGCGGGGCATCACCAGTTCGGCGGTCTCAAAGGTGGTGAAACGTTCACCACACTGAATGCATTCTCTGCGGCGACGGATCTGTTCACCATCGGCAACCAGACGCGAATCTATGACTTTTGTGTCGGGATGTGCGCAGAAAGGGCAATGCATATTAAAGAGCGTTCCATTTTGGAATATGGGCCATCGGGCTGGCGCAATGGTACTCAGGATGCCTTTCTCAGGCAACAAAAAAGGGCCGCCGAAGCGACCCAAGCAGTGCGAACTGTTGTCCCTTACGCAGCGTTAACGTGTGCGCGGGATGGATTCTTGATCTGGTCAGCCAGCATGCCACCTTCGGTGAGCATTTTTTCGCGCCAGTCGTCCAGCAGCTGAACTGTGTCGTGGTCGTTCGGGTGGAAGCCCGGACGGAAGTAGTCCATATACTTAAAGAACAGCTGAGGGAACAGGCCTTTCCAGCCCCACAGGAACCAGAAACCTTTCAGGTTATCTTTCAGCTTGAACAGGCTGCCGTCAGCCCACATCAGGCGGATATGGCCCTGACCAACGATCGCAAAGAAGAAGATCGTCGACAGAATCATTGAGAATACGCGGGTGAAGTAACCACCACCGATCGTTTCGTATACATCATACGCCACGATTTTGTGCTCGTTTTCTTCGAGAGCGTGCCACATCCACAGCTTCAGGGCTTCTGGGTCCTGAATGTTTTCCTGGTGGCGCTCATCACGCAGCAGCTGCTCGGCCAGGATGGCAGTGTAGTGCTCCAGAGCAACAGTGATACCCAGCTGCAGCTTCTTCGGCAGAACCTTACGGCCGATTTTGAACAGCCAGCCCAGCTCTTTATCCAGAGTGTTTGCAGGCAGACCGTGCTTTTCAGCCAGGTCGTTGAATGCCGCGTGCTCTTTAGAGTGCATCGCTTCCTGACCGATGAAGCCGGATACCTGGTCTTTCAGAAGCTGGTCTTTGATTTCGTGACGGTAGTTCTTCACGGAATCAACGAAGAAGGTCTCACCTTCCGGGAACAGAGAAGACAGCGTGGTCCAGAACGTTGTCAGGAACGAGTTATCTGCGTACCAGTAACGTTTGGTGTCTTCAGCAAATTCGAAATCCATGCGACGAGGTGGAATGCCTGCGCGTTCACCTGCGGTCATGCGTACTTTGCCGTTGTTGGCGGTTGCTGTAGTAGTCATACGAGTTACCTGCCGGTTTGTTCTGTTGTTATGTTTGAGTCTATTAAACGTATCTGCGTTTGCCAGTTGAAGGTAGCTGTCTGCCAATTTTTTCAGCTGTCAGAGGTGAGTTTCCGACATAAAAAGGGTGTGAATGGCGGAAATCCGCTTGTAGGACAGTCTTACACCTGTCTGATATCGTGAAAATCGGTGATTTTCGCTCAAATTCGTCGATTCAGGCTGGGGTTTTGTTTTGCCAGAGGGGTGTTTCAACGCCAGAGCAGGGTCTGAATAAGTGCCATAAGCAGAAAAAAATGACACGAAAATGACAGAAGGCAGCGTGTCGCTGCCTTCTGATGTCAGGGGTTTCAGCGGTTGGCAGACGGATTTTTGATCTGTCCGGCCAGTATGCCGCCTTCTTTCAGCATGATTTCCCGCCAGTCTTCCAGTAGTTGCACGGTATCGTGGTCGGTGGGGTGAAACCCGGGCCGGTAGAAATCAAAGTACTGACGACCAAGGCGGGGGAACAAACCTCTCCAGCCCCACAGGAACTTCAGCCCTTTCCAGTTTTCCTTCCATTTGAACAGGCTTCCGTCAGCGTACATCAGTCTCATATGTCCGGTGAGTACGACCAGTCCGAATACGATAGTGCCGAAAGCCATTGACCCGACGCGGGTCAGATACCCTCCGCCAATGGTGTTGTAGACATCGTAGGCAACGGTTTTATGCTCACTTTCTTCCAGCGCGTGCCACATCCACAGCTTGTATGCTTCGTCGTCGCGGAACATCTCCCGATGAAATTTCTCGCGCAGTAACTGCTCCGCAAGAATGGCGGTGTAGTGCTCCAGAGCAACCGTCAGCGCCAGCTGCATTTTCTTCGGCATGTATTTCCGGAACAGCCTGAACAGTACCCCCAGCTCTTTATCGAGCGTGTTGGCCGGCAGACCATGTTTCTCTGCCATGGCGTTAAAGGTTTCGTGTTCTTTGCTGTGCATGGCTTCCTGACCGATAAAGCCTGACACCTGATCTTTGAGGTGCTGATCCTGAATCTTGTGACGGTAGTTTTTTACCGAATCGACAAAGAAGGTTTCGCCTTCCGGGAACAGCGCAGACATCGTCGCCCAGAAGGTGGTCAGAAAGGCGTTGTCGCCATACCAGTAGCGTGTTGTTTCATCAGCAAATTCGAAATCCATGCGGCGCGGCGGAATACCTGCGCGCTCGCCTGCGGTGATCCGGGGTGCTTTCTGAGTAGCGGTTGTCATAGAAAACCCTGCCTTACTTATTGTTAGTGTCGGGCCGCTGTGACCCGGGGACACTATCAAGTTAAGGGATTCTCCGATGCTTCAGAATTTCCGGATTGTGCAACAATCAGTCATTTTCGCTCAACTCAGTGTATGGCCGGAGGATTTCCGGCCATTCTGAGGCGCTTATGCCTGACGCGCTTTGCTGTAGGTCTGCTCAGACAACAGGCCGCCGTCTTCCAGCATGCGCTGACGCCAGTCCTCAAGCAGTTGCACGGTATCGTGGTCATTCGGGTGGAATCCCGGACGATAGAAGTCCATGTACTTAAAGAATAGCTGCGGAAACAGCCCCTTCCAGCCGATCAGCTTCCACAGGCCTTTGGCGTTGTCTTTGAGACTGAACAGAGTACCGTTCGCCCAGAGCATCCGCAGGTGCCCCTGACCCACGAAGAGGACGAAACCAATGGTGGCTACTATCATGGCAAATACGCGGGTGAAGTAGCCCCCACCAATCAGTTCGTACACATCGTAGGCGACGGTTTTGTGTTCGTTTTCTTCCAGCGCGTGCCACATCCACAGTTTCAGGGCTTCACGGTCCTGGATGTTGCTCTGGTGCTCTTTGTCGCGCAGCAGCTGCTCTGCAAGAATGGCGGTGTAGTGTTCGAGCGCCACGGTGATGGCCAGTTGCAACTTCTTCGGGAAGAGCTTTTTCGCCAGCCCGAGCAGGCTCCAGAGTTCTTTGTCGATACGGGCTGAAGGCAGGCCGTGCTTCTCGGCCATATCGTTAAACGCCTGGTGCTCTTTGGTGTGCATTGCTTCCTGGCCAATAAACCCCGAAATCTGATCTTTCAGGTGCTGATCAGTTACGCGGTCGCGGTAGTTCTTTACTGAGTCGATAAAGAAAGTTTCCCCTGCAGGGAAGAGTGCAGAGAGAGTAGTCCAGAACGTCGTCAGGAAGGCATTGTCGGCATACCAGTAGCGCTTGGTGTCGTCAGCAAACTGAAAATCCATCCGGCGTGGCGGAATACCTGCACGCTCACCGGCGGTCATGCGCACATTTGCATTCGGAGTCACTGTTTCAGTCATGTCGATTATCCTGTCATCGTGGGTGGTGAATATTGATGACACCATTAAACGGCGCCCCGGACACCGGAGTAAGGGGACGAACGGACATTCGTGATTGCGGGCAGAGGGTGATTAACGGCAGGCCGGCGGGTGAGTGGCGGACAAGGCCGCAGTCTGAGCGGTGAAATTCCTGCAAAAGATGACGCGGATCATGAAAAGCCCTGCCGATTATAAGGTTTTATTCTGCCAGCAGGGATCATAACGATGACTGCGATATCGTCAGGAACAGAGGCTTTCAGGCTCCATTGCGGCTTCATTCAACTGCTTGAGCACCTTTTTGAGTGGCTGCCCATGCTCGTTGAAATCCTGAATCATGGCCCAGCGTGGGAACACACTGAAACCGAAGCCCTGATTGATGTCGTTGTAGTAAATGCAGTGGCGGCCGCAGACAGCAACCACCCAGAAGCCACAACCTTCATCTCCCCAGGGATGTTGCTGCCAGAGCTCGGGCGAGGGCAGGCGGATAACGTCCCAGAGTGCTGTCTGGCTGTCATCCAGTTGTTGACGTTCATGGACGAGCAGGCTGACAAGCTGCGGGTAGGATACGGGTTTCCAATGTTTATTCATGGTACTTCCCCTTTAAACGTGGTCGGAGAAGTCTATTGCAGGTGTGTGACAGGGCAATGACAAGTGTCACGCTTTGTCAGGCGGGTATAAAAAAACCCGGCCATGGCCGGGTTTCTTCAGGGACGTTGCCGATTACTTGTAAACAGGGAACTGTTCACACAGAGCAACGACTTTGGCTTTCACTTCTGCTTCTACTGCGTCAGAGTTGCCGCTTTCCAGACCGTCCAGAACGTCACAGATCCAGCCTGCCAGTTCAGTTGCCTGAGCTTCTTTGAAACCACGGCTGGTGATCGCAGGGCTACCGATACGCAGACCAGAGGTCACGAACGGAGAACGTGGGTCGTTTGGTACCGAGTTTTTGTTCACTGTGATGTTAGCGCGGCCCAGGGCAGCGTCAGCATCTTTACCTGTGTACTCTTTACCGATCAGGTCTACCAGGAACAGGTGATCGTCGGTACCGCCGGAAACGACGTTGATGCCACGGCTGATGAAGGTTTCAGCCATTGCCTGTGCGTTTTTAACCACCTGAGCCTGATACGCTTTGTATTCGTCAGACATGGCTTCTTTGAAGCACACGGCTTTTGCCGCGATCACGTGCATCAGTGGGCCGCCCTGAGATTCAGGGAAAACAGCGAAGTTCAGCTTCTTGTTCAGCTCTTCATCTTCTTTCGCCAGAATCAGACCGCCACGTGGGCCACGCAGAGTTTTGTGGGTGGTGGTGGTGACAACGTCAGCGATGCCGATAGGTGATGGGTATACACCAGCAGCGATCAGGCCAGCTACGTGTGCCATATCAACAAACAGGTATGCGCCAACTTCGTCTGCGATGGTGCGGAAACGCTGCCAGTCAACAACACGGGAGTACGCAGAGAAACCTGCAACGATCATCTTAGGCTTGTGTTCACGTGCCAGGCGCTCAACTTCTTCGTAGTCGATTTCGCCGGTTTCTGGGTTCAGACCGTACTGAACAGCGTTGTAAACGCGGCCAGAGAAAGATACTGCGGCACCGTGAGTCAGGTGACCACCGTGTGCCAGGCTCATGCCCAGAATGGTGTCGCCAGGCTGACAAAGTGCGAAGTAAACCGCGGCATTTGCCTGTGAGCCTGAGTGTGACTGTACGTTTGCGTAACCGGCGCCAAACAGTTCTTTAGCGCGGTCGATCGCCAGTTGCTCGATCACGTCAACGTGTTCGCAACCACCGTAGTAACGCTTGCCAGGGTAGCCTTCGGCGTACTTGTTGGTCAGCTGAGAGCCCTGAGCTTCCATGACACGTGGGCTGGTGTAGTTTTCAGAGGCGATCAGCTCAATATGATGCTCCTGACGGGCATCTTCAGCTTTCATCGCAGACCAGAGTTCCGGGTCAAAATCCGCTATGTTCATGTCACGGCTAAACATCAGGCGTTCCTCTCAAGGACTTGTAAAATCAGAAAGGCGAGCATTCTACCTTAAAGTACAGCGTCTGGCACTTGAGAAGGACTCAATTTCATATGACAGATTTGATTAGTCCGATGAAATCGCTTTCCGCCACCGGGCGGCTGAAATAGAAGCCCTGAACTTCTTCACAACTGGCGGCCTGCAGGAAGGCAAGCTGATCGGCCGTTTCGACGCCTTCTGCGATGATGCCCATGCCCAGGTTGTGCCCCATGGCAATAATGGTGCGCGAGATCTGAGCATCGTCGGCATTTTCAGGCAGGTTCTGAATGAAACTGCGGTCGATTTTCAGTGTGTCGACCGGGAACTGCTTCAGATAATTCAGTGAGGAGTAGCCCGTACCGAAATCGTCGATGGCTGTCCGTACGCCCATCGTGCGGAGCCCCTGCAGGACCTCCATGGCACTTTCAACGTCTTCCATCAGGATGCTTTCAGTTAACTCGAGCTCTAACTGCTCCGGGCGGATGCCGGTGCGGAAAATGATGTCTTTCACCACACTCAGGAAGTCATCGTTGCGGAACTGCCGGGCCGATACGTTCACTGCGATACGTTGCAGGGCGATGCCCTGTTCCCGCCATTCCATAAATTTACGGCAGGCTTCTTCCAGCACCCATTGGCCGATCGGCACGATCAGACCGGTATCTTCAATGATGGGAACAAACAGGCCCGGTGACAGCATGCCGCGGGTGGGGTGATTCCAGCGCAGCAGTGCTTCTGCTCCGACCATTCCGCCCGAAGACGCCTGATACTGAGGCTGGAAAAAGAGTTCCATTTCATCGCGAGCCAGGGCATGGCGCAGGTCGTTTTCCAGCTCCAGCAGTTGCACCGCCTTGCGGTTCATTGACGAGGTAAAGAACTGCAGGTTGTCGCGGCCCATATCCTTCGCGTGGTACATCGCCATGTCGGCATTTTTCAGCAGCTCGGTAACACTGCCGCCATCGTTCGGGAAAATCGCGATACCGATGGACGCACTGATAAAGACTTCACGCTGGTTCAGGCTGAAGGGCTGGTGCAGCGCTTCGAGAATCCGTTCTGCGATAATGACCGAAGTGTCTTCCGCCGCTTTGTGGCTGAGCTGATCAGCGATCGCAATGGTAAATTCGTCTCCGCCCATGCGGCAGACCAGATCGCGCTGTTTAACACAGTTACGCAGGCGGCCTGCCACCTGTTGCAGCACGTCATCGCCTGCCGGGTGTCCCATGGAGTCGTTGATGGGCTTAAAACGGTCGAGGTCAATAAATAACAGGGCGACCCAGCGACCATGATCGCGGGCGCGTTCCAGCATGCGTTCCAGTGTTTCGTGCATCTGGCTGCGGTTGGGCAGATTGGTCAGCGGGTCGTAGTAAGCGAGTTTGTGGATGCGTTCTTCAGTGGCTTTACGCTCAGTGATGTCCGACATAATGATGATCAGACTCTGAACTTCCTGATTCTGATCACGGATGGCGCTGACGCCAGCCCACCCGGTGCGCAGATCGCCGTTTTTACGGCGGTAAGAAATTTCGCCCTGCCAGTAGCCATCCAGCACCAGGGTTTCGCCGACGTATTCGAAGAAATCGTTTTCCAGCTGTTCTGATGAGATCAGGATGTCCGGCGTTTTGCCAATAACATCGTTATGTTCGTAGCCTGTGATGTGAGTAAAGGCCCGGTTGGTATTTGCGATATGCAGTTGCTGATCGGTGATCAGAATGGCTTCGTTGCTGCTTTCGAATACCTCAGCAGCCAGCTGCAGTTCTTTTTCGATCCCACGTGATTCGGTCACGTCGCGACAGATCCCCAGCATGCCCTGGAGTTCGCCGTGGTCATTCCACAGCAGGGAGGCCTGCAGTTCCAGCAGGACGTCGGCGCCAGCACGCGAGCGTGCCATCATATCCTGGCGGATCACTGAGCTGCGCCGGCGTGCGCTTTCCGGGCTGCGTAAAGCCAGCTGAATGTGCGTCTGCATGCTGCGGAAGAGTTTGCGCAGCTCGGTCTGACCAAACACAACCGCGATGCCTTCACGGATCAGCTCGTCGGGCTGATAACCAAGAATGCGGGCAACAGAGGTACTGACGAAGTTGAAGTTCAGCTCGGCATCGGTCGCCCAGATGATGTCGCTGATATTCTCGGCGAGCAGACGGTAACGGCGTTCACTCTCAACGATCTGTTCCTGCTTCTCGATGTCTTCGGTGACATCCCGGGCGGTTCCTATGTAGCGTTTTACTTTGCCTTTTTCGTCAAAGACGAACGGGGTATCACGGAAACGCAGAATCCGGATGCTGCCATCGACGTGGCGGAAGCGGGCGGAAGCCTCAATCGTGCTGCCCGCCTTGGCGTTGCGGATGTTTTCCAGACCGCGGCGGCACTTTCCGAGGTCCTGATCAATGACGTAGTCGAGCCAGGGTTTACCCACATTTTCGGGCGAGTCTTCATAACCAAGCAAGGTACAGATATGACGGTTAAAGAAGATGGATTTCTGGTGCATGTTCTCGTCGAGGTCAAGCACATAGATCACATCCGGCATCGCGTTCATAACGTGATTCCAGAAGGCTTCGCGCTCTACGATCTGTTGTGTCGCATGCTTACGTTCAGTGACATCAAGCATGGTCATCAGCACCTGACGACTCGAGCCTGAGCGGAAACTGATATTCATCCAGATATCGCGCATTTCGCCGCTGCGGTTGGGCAGGCGGATTTC
This sequence comes from uncultured Thalassolituus sp., assembly GCF_950066645.1. Taxonomy (GTDB): domain Bacteria; phylum Pseudomonadota; class Gammaproteobacteria; order Pseudomonadales; family Oceanobacteraceae; genus Thalassolituus. The sequence continues at coordinate 18,333 of NZ_CATMFB010000021.1, forward strand.
ACATTCGTTGCTGTTGAGTTGCAGTTCACAGGCGGTCTGGAGTGCATCCAGGAAGGGCTGTAATGCTTTGCTGTGTTTTCCGTAGTGCGCCAGCATGGCTTCTGTCGAGGCGAAGTCGGCCAGGTGCAGTGTGGCGTCGTTGACGCTGATCAGGCGCAGGGATTCCATGCTGCCATCAAAGGACGAGAGATCCAGCATGCAGTGAGCGATGCCTGCTTCTTCGAACAGTGCTTTGTAGCGGGAGCGGCTCTCGTCCAGAGCAGCGTTGGCTTTCAGGGTGGCGGAAATATCGCGCAGCAGCCATACATGGCCGTTCACCCGGTGGTTGTCATAGAGCACATGCACATTCTGTTCGAGAATCCGGTCTTCAGCCGCAGTGCTCAGGCGCAGCAGACGTTCGGCGGGCGCCGGGTTTTCCAGCGAGCGGGTATCCATGCCCCGGTTCCAGAGTGCCTGATGATCTGGCCAGAGTTTGCAGAGCGACTCGCCCAGAACGCTTTCCGGATCACGGCGGCCGAGCAGAGTCAGTGCCTTCGGATTCACATAGGTGACCAGCCCCATTGCGTCTGTTGAAATCAGCGCTTCATCAATCGATCTCAGGACCCGGTCGGCACGCCGTTGGGTGTCGATGCGTTCCTGATTAAGTTTTTCGACCGCAACATCCTGATGACGCAGGAAGCGGTAGAGGGCGAGCAACATCAGTCCGAAGACCAGAAGGAATATGGCCGGGCTCTGAACGGCACTGATTAACTGATCGCGGTGGTAGTTTTTCAGCGGAACAGCAACGACGTCCCAGAAGGAGTCATTTATGCTGGCGCGGTAAATCACGGCCTGTTTTTCATCAGTTTGCAGCTGAGGTTGTTTGCCGCTGTCGGCGTAATACTGCTCCCGGATAAAGACCCGGTCGTCGCGGCGGTCAATCAGGATCATTTCGAAGCCAGGGAAATTACCCCGGTAGATGATGTCTGAAAGGTGACTGTAGGCGCGACGGGTGACCAGAATGTAATGCCCTGTTGGCGTCGAGAAGCGGGTGCCAACGTAATAGCCACCCTGATGGCCATAACGAAGTGAGAATACCGACCGGTCCAGGCCCGATGACACCAGATTGTCGCTGATGTCGGTCAGTTCGCGGTCGCTCAGCTGTGGGCCAAATGACCGTATAAAGTCGCCATCGCTGGTGTATACGAAGAAACCCGTGGCGTTAAAAATTGCGGTGCTGACGTGCTCCCAGAGCCTTTCTTCATCGACCTGACGCGGTGTTTCGGCATAGCGCACCAGCAGGTCACCGTAGCTGCGGGTGAACATCTGATTGGCGTGCAGCCCAGCGCGAACGATAAGGCCAGCCTGCATCGAATAGGTCTCGAGGGTGCGGTGGACCTCGTTGTTGTACACCACCCGGTTATCCTGCCAGGCCTGCCAGCTGTTGAAACCAAGCACAACCGCCAGAAACAGAAAGCTGAGAACGAAGAGTGCCAGATTGGCTTTGCCGGGGGATAACGGTCGACTTCCGCTATCGGCTGTAACTCCTTGTTGAGGGAGCATACGGATCCTGATAATGATGATTCGGGTTAAATGACAGACCTAACTTTAGACACTCCCTGCCGGACACACAATAAAACGGCTCATTTTCACCTGTACGGATCGTCGCCCGGTTGCCTTTAGGCCGGGTTTTCAGTAGCGTTGCGCGCAATCAGAACAGAGGGTACAGCGATGGCACAGTACGTATTTACCATGAACCGGTTGGGCAAAATTGTCCCGCCTAAGCGTCAGATTCTCCGGGATATTTCCCTGTCGTTCTTCCCGGGAGCGAAAATCGGGGTTCTGGGCCTCAATGGCTCAGGTAAGTCGACTCTGCTGAAAATCATGGCAGGGCTCGATACCGACATTATTGGTGAGGCCCGCCCTCAGCCTGATCTGAATATTGGCTACCTGCCACAGGAACCAGAGCTGGACCCGGCGAAAGACGTTCGTGGCAACGTTGAAGATGGTCTGAGCGAGCTGATGAACGCGAAGGCAGAGCTGGATCAGGTGTATGCGGCTTATGCCGAACCCGATGCCGATTTCGACGCGCTGGCTAAGAAGCAGGGGCGTCTTGAGGCCATTATCGAAGCCACGGGCGGGCACGATATTGACCGCCAGATGGAAATTGCAGCGGATGCGCTGCGTCTGCCACCCTGGGATGCGGATGTGACTAAGCTCTCCGGTGGTGAGCGTCGTCGTGTTGCTCTGTGTCGTCTGTTGATGTCTAAGCCTGACATGCTGCTGCTCGATGAGCCGACTAACCATCTGGATGCAGAATCTGTGGGTTGGCTGGAGAAATTCCTGGAAGACTATCCGGGTACCGTGGTGGCGATTACCCACGACCGTTACTTCCTCGACAACTGTGCTGAGTGGATTCTGGAACTGGACCGTGGTCACGGCATTCCATATCAGGGCAACTACACGACCTGGCTCGAAGCAAAAGAGAAGCGCTTAGAGCAGGAGAAGAAACAGGAAGAGGCTCACTCGAAAGCCATCAAGCACGAGCTGGAGTGGGTCCGTCAGGGCGCGAAAGGCCGTCAGGCCAAGAGCAAGGCACGTCTTGCCCGCTTTGAAGAGATGAACTCGCGTGAATTCCAGACGCGTAATGAAACCAATGAAATCTATATTCCACCGGGCCCACGTCTGGGCGATAAGGTCATTGAGTTCCATAACGTGACCAAGTCGTTCGGTGATCGGGTACTGATTGATGACCTGAGTTTCACTGTGCCTGCGGGCGCAATTGTCGGCATCGTCGGCGGAAATGGTGCGGGTAAATCGACCCTGTTCCGGATGATTGCTGGCACTGAGCAGCCGGATAGCGGTGAGGTGGTGACCGGCGAGACCGTGAAACTGGCGTTTGTTGAACAGCTGCGTGATGAGCTGGATGACACGAAAACGGTCTGGGAAGCTGTCTCTGACGGGCTGGACATGCTGAATATTAATGGCAAAGAATATCCAAGCCGCGCGTACATCGGTCGTTTCAACTTCAAAGGTGGTGATCAGCAGAAGCGTGTAGGTGACCTCTCTGGTGGTGAGCGTGGTCGTCTGCAGTTGGCTTACACCCTCAAGCAGGGGGCGAATGTGTTGCTGCTGGACGAACCGTCCAACGATCTGGACGTCGAGACTCTCCGGGCTCTGGAAGAAGCGATTGATGCTTTCCCGGGTACTGTGATGGTGGTGTCGCACGACCGCTGGTTCCTCGACCGGATTGCGACTCACATTCTGGCGTACGAGGGTGATTCTAAAGTGACCTTCTTCAGTGGCAACTACACGGAATATGAAGAAGACCGCAAGAAGCGCCTCGGCAGTGATGCTCAGCCAAAGCGGATGAAGTACAAGCGTCTCGCCTGATATCCCCGAAATCCGCCAGTCAATCAATGAAAATAACATTGATTCGCACTGGCGGACTTGCGCTCTGCTGAGAACCAGCTAAACCTTTTGTATCGAATACGGGAAATAGCTATGGAACAACGGCAAGCCAAACGGGTTCATCTGTTTCAACGCGTGCAGGTCGATGACGGTACCAACGTACTGGAGACCTTCTGCCTTGATATCAGCATGCGCGGTATCCTGCTTGTGCTCCCTGAGCGCGTTAACTGGCACCTTGAGCAGGCTCTGAAAATAACACTGACGACTGAAGCAGGAGAGGTTCTGATGATGAACTGCTCACTGGTTCATGTCGATGACGATGTGGTCGGTTGCGCCTGTGACTCCATGGATCTTGAAAGCCAGCAGGTGTTGCGCGGCATTCTTGAGACCAGTCTGGAGGTTCCGTCGCAGATCAACCGCGAACTGTCAGAGCTGATTTCTTCCTCAGACTGACAGACCGATTCAGAGGGATAGCAGGGTCTGATATAGTCAGGCCTTTTCCGGTGGTTATCCCGATATGTACATCCCCTCTGTTGAAGGCACCCCAGCCGACCGCCCGGTCGGGAAAATCGTCTGCGTCGGACGTAACTACGCAGCTCACGCTGCGGAATTGAATAATCCTGTTCCTGAACAGCCCGTTCTGTTTATCAAGCCTGCTGATGCAGCCTGTGCTCTGGCCAATGAATTTACCGTGCCCGTCAGTCAGGGAGCGGTACATCATGAACTGGAGATCGCGATCCTCATTGGTGAGCGTCTGCGTGATGCGGATGAGAACGAGGTTGCTGCTGGAATTTCGGCCATAGGTCTCGGCCTTGATCTGACGTTGCGTGATGTTCAGTCAGGCCTGAAAGAAAAAGGGCTGCCCTGGGAATTAGCGAAGGCCTTCGATGGCGCCTGTCCGTTGTCCGGGTTTGTCAGCGCAGAGCGGGTCAGCGACTGGACAAACCTGAGTTTCCGCCTGGAACGGAACGGCGTTCTTCAGCAGGAAGGCAACAGCCGCGACATGCTGAATCCGGTATTGCCTCTGATCGCGCATATGTCCCGACATTTTACGCTGAATCCTGGCGATGTCGTGATGACAGGCACTCCAGCGGGTGTCGGCCCATTGCAGGCTGGTGACCAACTCAGCCTCCGCCTTGAAGACTGGCTACAGGTGACAACACAGGTGTCCGCCAGAGAGGCTGCAGAATGACTCACTGCGATGCGCCCGGGTTGACCCCGGTAACCGAGGCTCTGGAACACATTCTCAGCAGTGTTCAGCCAGTGACTCAGAAAGAATCCATTACTCTGAGGGATGCCTGCGGGCGGATTCTGGCGAACGATGTAATCAGCCCTGTGCAGGTCCCGCCGCAGGATAACTCGGCGATGGACGGCTATGCAGTATGTCCTGCTGATACTGACCGCTACCAGTTGGTGGGTACTGCGCTCGCCGGGCATCCATTTGCTGGTGTGGTGCAGCCCGGTCAGGCCGTTCGGATCATGACCGGGGCACCGCTTCCGGCGGGCGCAACGACGGTCGTAATGCAGGAAAATGCTCAGGTTGAGGGTGACGTGGTGACCTTCGGTACACTGAAAGATGGCGATAATATCCGCCGCGCAGGGGAGGACATTGCCCTCAAGTCTGTCGTACTGACTGCAGGACGCCGCCTGACCCCGTCAGATTGCGGTTTGCTCGCCAGTATCGGCGTATCAGACATTCAGGTACATCGCCCCATCAGAGTTGCTTTATTAACGACGGGTGACGAGCTGGTTGAACCGGGACGTCCTCTGGCAGATGGCGAAATCTACGAAAGTAATTCGTTTGTGTTACTGCCCGTTCTTCAGAAGCTGGGCGCTGAGGTGCGCAACAGCCCCCGGGTTGCTGACGATCTGGAAACGATCAAAGCTGAGTTAAGCAGGGCGGCCAGTTGGGCCGATATCATCATCACCTGTGGTGGTGTTTCTGTGGGCGATGCTGACTACACGAGGCTGGCGGTGGAATCGCTGGGTGATCTCTCCTTGTGGAAACTGGCGATGAAGCCAGGCAAGCCACTGGCATTTGGTCAGGTGGAGGAGAGCCTGTTTCTTGGACTGCCGGGAAATCCTGTGTCGTCTTTGGTGACCCTGCACCAGATAGGGTTACCTGTATTGCGTACCCTGGCCGGAGAGTCTGTCCGCTTACCTCTGCGCATTCCCGCGAAGGCCGCGTCGCTGCTGCGCAAACGTCCGGGACGCACAGACTTCCAGCGAGGTGTTGCCTCACTCAGTGCTGAAGGAGAGCTGGTGGTTGAGTCTGCGGGTCAGCAGGGATCAGGCATCCTGAGTTCGGTCAGTCGCGCGAATTGTTTTATCGTACTTGAGCAGGAGCGCGGGCGCGTAGAAGCGGGCGAGCAGGTCATGATCGAAATGTTCGACCAGTGGTTGCTCTGACGACATAAAAAAACCCGCTGTGAAGCGGGTTTTTTTATGAAATCAGCGTTCGAGATGCTCGATTTTATCAGGGACACCGTCCCACTCTTCGGCATCTGGCAGCGGATCTTTGCGCTCTGTAATGTTCGGCCAGGTTTCCGCCAGTTCAGCATTCAGTTCAATGTACTGTTCCTGACCCGCCGGTACTTCATCTTCTGAGAAAATGGCCTGAGCCGGGCACTCTGGTTCACAGAGGGCACAGTCGATACATTCATCCGGATGAATCACAAGGAAGTTCGGGCCTTCGTAGAAACAGTCTACCGGGCAGACTTCCACACAGTCGGTGTACTTACACTTAACACAGTTATCGGTGACTACGAAGGTCATCGTCTCTCTCCTGGGTATGTCCGTGCGATGCTATTGCCGCCGGATCTTAATCACGGTGGCGCTATTCTAGGTAGCGACTGCAGGTCAGGCAAGGTAAAGCCAGCCTGCAGACCCGGTTTGCAGCCGCAAAATACTGGACAAACTGTTCGGTTTTACCGAATAAGCCCGGGCTTACATCAAAGATTTCAGCGTGTAGAGAAGATCGAGTGCCTGGCGCGGAGTGATATCGTCCGGGCTGATGTCAGCCAATGCCTCTTCCACCGCACTGCTGGTGTCGGCAAACAGATCATTCTGTTGAGGGGCGGGAGCCGAGGTGGTTTTCACCGGCCGCGGAGCCGGGTTGCTGTGCTGTTCCAGCTGTGCCAGCTGAGCTTTTGCCTGAGCGATAACCGAGGGGGGAACGCCCGCCAGTTGCGCGACCTGCAGGCCATAACTCTGGTTTGCAGGGCCTTCTTCGACACTGTGCAGGAAGATAATGCGTTCGTCGTGCTCGGTGGCTTTCAGGTGCACATTTACCGCGTTGTTGTACTGCTCCGGCAGAGCAGTCATTTCGAAATAGTGTGTGGCAAACAGAGTAAAGGCGCCTGTACGTTCTGCCAGATGCGCCGCCGCAGCCCAGGCGAGAGACAGACCATCAAACGTGCTGGTGCCGCGTCCGACCTCGTCCATCAGCACCAGGCTGTCTCGCGTGGCATTGTGCAGGATATTCGCTGTTTCGGTCATTTCCACCATAAAGGTAGAGCGGCCACCAGCCACGTCGTCGGCAGACCCCATGCGGGTGAAAATACGGTCGACGGGTCCCAGTCGACAGATGTCCGCCGGAACATAACTGCCAATATGTGCGAGCAGGGTGATCAGGGCAACCTGACGCATGTAGGTCGATTTACCGCCCATGTTCGGACCTGTGATGATCTGCATGCGACGGTCGTTGTCTAACTGGGTGTCATTCGCCACGAAAGGATCTGTGATCAGTGATTCAACCACCGGGTGACGTCCCTGGCGGATATCGAGCACGCTGTCACTGGTTAACTCAGGCGCGCTGAAGCGCAGTGTTTCGGCACGCTCCGCCAGACAGGTCAGAACATCCAGTTCAGACAGAGCCGCAGCGGCGACCTGCAGCGGAATCAGATCCTCTGCGAGGTCAGTCAGTAGTTGCTCATAAAGCATTTTCTCGCGACTGAGGGCGCGGGCTTTGGCGCTCAGGGCTTTGTCTTCGAATTCTTTCAGCTCTGGCGTGATGAAGCGCTCAGCATTTTTCAGCGTCTGCCGGCGGACGTACTCGACGGGCGCCGCATCAGACTGCGCTTTACTTATTTCTATGTAGTAACCATGCACCCGGTTGTATCCAACCTTGAGAGTGCTGATGCCTGTGCGTTCGCGTTCGCGTTCTTCCAGTTTGACCAGATAATCGCCGGCGTTCTCACTGAGCGACCGCAGTTCATCCAGCTCGCCATCGTAGCCTTCAGCAAGCACGCCGCCATCGCGGATCACGACCGGAGGATTCTCAATAATCGCGGCCTGGAGCCGGCTTACCCACTGCGGAAATTCTGGTGCGCGTTCTGCAATACCCGCGGCGAGCGGTGAATCAAGATCCTGTAGTTTTGAACGAATGGCCGGTATCACGCTCAGGGCATCGCGCAGCCGGGCGAGATCACGCGGTCGGGCAGAGCCCAGTGCCACCCGGGACAGAATACGTTCGATGTCTCCCACCTGTTTCAGATCGGCATGGATGTCTTCATGTCCGTACTGCTGCAGGCATTGAGCGATAAAGCCCTGACGTTGCCCCAGAATGCTGTGGTCGCGCAGCGGCCGGTTAAGCCAGCGGCGCAGCAAACGGCTGCCCATTGCGGTTGCGGTTTTATCCAGAACCCAGGCCAGCGTGTATTGAGTATCGCCTTTCTGATTGATGTCGATTTCCAGATTACGGCGACTGGCAGGATCAATAATGATGGCATCGTCGGGCTGCTCGACCGTCAGAGAACGGATATGAGGCAGGCTGTTACGCTGTGTTTCCTGTGCGTAATGCAACAGTGCCCCGGCCGCGCGGATAGCCACCTTCATACCTTCGCACCCAAAGCCACGCAGATCGCGTGTTTTCAACTGAGTGGTCAGCAGGCGCAGTGCAGTGTCCGCTTCGTAATGCCAGGGCGCCTGGCGGGTGACGCCGGCTCGTTCAGCAATGGCGGCAGGGTAGGTAACGTCTTCCGGAAGCAGTAATTCGGCCGGGCGCAGACGTTCGATCTCTGCCAGCAGTGCATCTTCGCCGTCCACTTCGAGCACGCTGAAACGTCCGGATGAAATCTCCAGGAAAGCAATGCCGTGGCGTTGTTGCTGGCTGCAGAGAGACACCAGAAGGTTATCCTGATGTTCATCCAGAAGTGCTTCGTCTGTCAGTGTGCCCGGCGTAAGAATACGTACAACTTTGCGCTCCACCGGCCCTTTGGTGGTTGCCGGGTCTCCGACCTGCTCGGCGATGGCGACGGATACACCATGACGTACGAGCTTGGCGATATAGTTTTCAGCAGCATGGAACGGCACGCCTGCCATCGGGATCGGCTGACCACCGCTTTGCCCGCGGGCGGTGAGTGTAATGTCGAGCAGCTGAGCTGCGCGCTTGGCATCGTCATAAAACAGTTCATAAAAATCGCCCATGCGGTAGAACAGCATGGTTTCGGGAAACTCCGATTTGATTTTGAAGTACTGCTGCATCATCGGGGTGTGGGCAGATGCCTGACTCATGTCGTGCGTGTCCTTTGGGCTTTTGTTACTCTGCGGCGGATTGTACGGGAAAGGCTGAGGATTCCGAAATGTCGCACAATTCTGATGCTCTGTGTCATGCTCTCGCTGAACAGCTGCGTGCTCGTGGATGGCGCTTGGTCACCGCAGAATCCTGCACAGGCGGTGGTATTGCAGCGGCCTGTACAGACCTGCCGGGTAGCAGTGAGTGGTTTGAGTGTGGGTTTGTGACCTACTCCAATAAGGCAAAGGTCCGTGATCTTGCTGTTCCGCAGGACGTGCTGGACCATCATGGTGCCGTCAGTGAAGAAACCGTCAGGGCGATGGTGGCCGGGGCGCTGCGGTATGGTGACCTTGCCGTGGCTGTCAGCGGTATTGCCGGGCCTGGTGGTGCTGTGCCGGGGAAACCGGTCGGTACTGTGTGGATCGCCTGGGGCAGTGCAGAGGGCACAGAGGCGCAATGTTATTGCTTTGATGGTGACCGTAGTAATGTTCGCCACATGACAATCGGGACAGCGCTGAAAAACCTGTATGAATATCTGGATAAATAACCAGTAGTGCGTTGACATTAAAAAAAATCGTGGTTAAATACTGGTTAAATTTACAGGCCCATGTGACCAGCAAAGGATCAGACAATGGACGCGAACAAACAGAAAGCCCTTGAAGCCGCTCTTGGCCAGATCGAACGACAGTTCGGTAAAGGCGCCATCATGAAAATGGGTGAACAGCCCCGTGAAGCTATTCCGGCCGTGTCTACCGGTTCTCTGTCTCTGGATATTGCACTGGGTATAGGCGGTCTGCCAATGGGCCGTATTGTTGAAATCTACGGCCCTGAAAGCTCCGGTAAAACCACCATGTGTCTGTCTGTGATGGCTCAGGCCCAGAAAATGGGTAAGACCGTTGCGATCATTGATGCCGAGCATGCACTTGATCCGCTGTACGCCGAGAAACTGGGTGTTGATCTGGATGGTCTGCTGGTGTCTCAGCCGGATACAGGTGAACAGGCGCTGGAGATCTGTGACAGTCTGGTCCGTTCAGGTGCCGTGGATGTGATTGTTGTCGACTCGGTTGCGGCACTGACTCCGAAAGCCGAAATTGAAGGCGAAATGGGCGACAGCCACGTGGGTTTGCAGGCGCGTCTGATGTCACAGGCTCTGCGTAAGATTACCGGTAACGTTAAACACGCGAACTGTCTGGTGATCTTCATTAACCAGATTCGTATGAAGATTGGCGTGATGTTCGGTAGCCCGGAAACGACAACCGGTGGTAACGCACTGAAGTTCTACTCGTCTGTGCGTCTTGATATCCGTCGCACAGGTTCTGTGAAGCAGGGTGATGAGGTGATCGGTAACGAGACCCGGGTGAAGGTGGTTAAGAACAAGGTGTCTCCACCGTTCAAACAGGCTGAATTCCAGATCATGTATGGCGCTGGTATTTATCACATGGGCGAAGTAATCGACCTGGGTGTGAAATGCGGACTGGTTGAGAAGTCTGGTGCCTGGTACAGCTATAAAGGCGACAAGATTGGTCAGGGTAAAGCGAATGCAGCTAACTACCTGTCAGAGCACCCTGAAATGGCAAATGAGATCGAAACTGAGATCCGTGCTCAGCTGCTGAATGTTCCCCGTACCGGTGAAGTCGCAAACGAAGCCGATGAAGAAGTCGAAGCCTGAGCCACTTGATCGCTCTGCTCTGAAACACGCGGCGGTTGATCTGCTCAGCCGCCGTGATTATTCGCGCCAGGAACTGTGGCGTAAACTTTCCCCTAAAGCCGCTTCTGCGGACGATCTGGACAATGTTCTGAACGAGCTTTCAGATAACTCCTGGCAATCAGATGAGCGCTTTGGCGTCATGTATTTACGCAGCCGGACTTCCCGTGGTCTGGGACCGGTACGCCTGCGTCAGGAATTGCGGATGAAAGGTCTGGATGATGATCTGACCCGCGACCTGATGGAGCAGCAGAGCCAGGACTGGCAAGGCCTCGCAACCGAGGTGGCCCAAAAGAAATGGTCGGCCCTGAAGGCGGATGACCCTCGCCGTTTTGAAAAGCTTTATCGTTTTCTCGCTTATCGGGGCTTTCCCTCGGATGTCATCCGATCTGTGATGGAACAATTCGGGACAAGCAATCGCTGACCCTACATTTTATCGGCCTATTTTAGTGCCTAATGTTACAGTGTCGCCTCAGTCTATTGACTAACTGCAGCCACCTCCCGATTATCGCGTGTAAGACAAAGAACAATTGTTAACTGTCTTAGTTTGACGACGGAATTTTCATTGGGGAGGGATATGGCTCCGACTGCTCAGGTCGATATTGTATTGGTACAGCACCTGCTCAACTATTGGGCAGATCGTGGAATCAATATGGATCAGGTCTGGCCGGTGCTGGGAATCGATCCCCAATCACCGCTACCACGCTGGGTTGATACTGACCGCGTTGCTGACGCATACGACTATGCGGCCAGGGTTCTTGACGACCCGCATTATCCATTTGATATCGGTATGTACATTGCGCGCCGCGATATGCCATTGCAGCGGATGCTTCGCTACGCCGGTAACCTGCGCAAAGGCATCGAGGCCTTACTGCCTTTCGTTTATCTGACGACTGGTAGTCTCAAGTACGGCCTTCAGGATTCTGCTGATGGTGCTGTGCTTGTGACGGTGGAACGCCATCCCGAACGTAAGGTATCGCCGCTTCAGTTATGCGCCGCTGTTACTATTCTGGCATGTGTCTGTCGGGACGTTCTGGGGCGCGGATATACCGGATCTGATCTTATTATCCGTGCACCTGAAGATCTGGTGCGCAACGAACAGTCTCTGTCGTCCCACGTCGGCATTCAGGTTCAAGCGGCCAGCGGATTTATGGTCGAAATCAGTCGCGATGCATGGACCAGGGCAGGATGTGATCCGCAACCGGTGCTGTTTCGTGGTGTACTGCGCGAGCTGGTTCGCCAGGATGAGCGTTTCCGTGAACATGTGGCGCTCTACAACGAACTGAAAGACATTCTGCAGATGTGCCTGATGCGACGTAACGTATCGCAGGAAGGGGTGGCCGATCAGTTGGGGATCAGTGTCCGCAATCTGCAGCGGCGGTTAAGGGCACTGGGGACGACCTACCAGAACCTTCTGGATGAGGCACGCCAGGGGCTGGCCATGAAGCTTATCTGTGAGGGAGACATGCCTCTGTATGAAGTGGCATACATGGTGGGCTATACCGAGCCCAGCGCCTTCTATAAAGCGTTCCGGCGCTGGACAGGCTCAACGCCTGGCGAATACCGCCAGACGTATTTCACAACCCTCAGTGCAATTTCAGGCGCGGACGAATAACTTTATTGATGTGCCCCACCAGGGAGAGGAGCAGGGTACGCCAGTAGCCGTGCAATGCCACCTGGTGCAGTCGGTAAAGTGACACGTAAACCAGCCGCGCCAGGCGCCCTTCAATCATCAGTGAACCGCGCGTCAGATTTCCCATCAGACTACCCACGGTCGAGTAGCGGCTCAGAGATACCAGAGATCCTTTGTCGCGATAGACGAACTCGGGCATTGGCTTACCCTGATGGTGCGCGTACAGGGCTTTGATCAGGTGACTGGCCTGTTGATGCGCCGCCTGAGCTCTGGGGGGAACAGGCTTTCCATCCGTGTGCAGAACGCTGCAGCAATCGCCCAGCGCGAAAATATTGTCATCACTGGTCTGCAAGGAAGCGTTCACAACGAGCTGGTTGGCTCTGTTGGTTTCCAGACCGAGGGTGGCCATAAATTCAGGAGCTTTTACTCCGGCGGCCCAGACCCGGAGGACGGCAGGGATAAGGTTGCCTTCTTTGGTCATGAAACCCTGATCAGTGACCTCTGTAATCATGGTGCTGGTTTCGACGTCGACGCCAAGCGCTTCGAGCTCTTTCGTGGCAGCCGAGGACAGTCTTGGGGGCAGCGCTGGCAGGATACGCTCTCCTGCTTCAATCAGGCTGACTTTCAGCTGATCCGGGGAAACATTACGCAGGCCGTACGAGGCCATCACTTCTGCTGTGTTGTACAGCTCGGCTGAAAGTTCGACTCCGGTTGCCCCGGCCCCTACGATAGCAATGCGTAATGGTTCTGGATTTTCGCGGTTGCTGCAGCGCAGAAATTCATTCAGTAGCACCCGATGGAAGCGCTCTGCCTGTCTCCGGCTGTCGAGGAATATGCAGTGCTCTGCGGCGCCTTTGGTGCCGAAGTCATTGGTGACACTGCCAATTGCCAGAACCAGAGTGTCATAATTCACTGTGCGTTCGGGAAGAACGATTTCTTTCTGATCGTCCAACATAGGTTCGAGAACGACGGCCTTATTGTCGCGGTCAAGCCCACTCATCCGCCCGATCTGAAACGAAAATCCGTGTTGTTTTCCGTGGGCCCGGTAATTCAGTTCGTCAATTCCGGAATCCAGTGCGCCGGTGGCAACTTCGTGAAGCAGGGGCTTCCACAAGTGTGTGGGGTTGGCGTCGATCAGAATAATTTCCGCTTTCTTGCGACGGCCAAGCTTTCGTCCGAGTTGCGTGGCCAGTTCTAACCCACCTGCGCCACCGCCAACAATGACGATCTTCTGCATGATGAACTCCCATTAAGGTAAAAATCTGGCGGCATTATACGGATAAAAACCATAAAAGTCGGGAGGTTTCTGGCGAATAATCACCCCCGACTTTTACGGTCTGTGCAAACAGGTCAGTGTTTGCTGGCAGGATGGTTTCTGATGTGTTCCAGAATACGCAGACTGACCTCTTCTGGCTTGTCGTGCGCCAGCCAGTGCGTGGCGTCCGGGTAGGTGATCAGCTCACCTTCAGTCAGCATAGAAACACTGTTGTGCGCCATATCGACAGTCAGTGCGAGATCATTTTCACCCCAGAGAATCCGGGTTGGTGTATGCACTGTGTTGCCGTGAGGAGGAACAGGCTGGCTGCGCATTGCAGAGCGATAATAGTTAATCTGAGCACGCATTGTGCCTGGAATTTTCCAGTGATCGACTAATGTCTGAATATCTTCTGTAGTATAGCTGCCCTGATTAGAGGTCCGCTTGAGTACATTGCGGAAGATAAAATAATTACCGAAGGGAACCGTAAGCTCAGGTAAATAAGGCAGCTGAAAATAGAACACATACCAGCTCTTCAGAATCTGCAGCGGCTTACGTTTTAGCGTATTCAGAAAGACAGTCGGGTGTGGGACATTCAGGATAGTCAGGCTGGCGAGCTGTTCCGGTTTATTCAGGGCAAACCACCAGGCGACCATTGCTCCCCAGTCATGGCCGACCAGATGAATTTTCTCAACGCCGGCGTACCGTCGGATGGCATCAACATCCTTAATCAGTTCATCCACATGATAGTCTGCAACGTCAGAGGGTTTTGATGACTGACCATAGCCCCGCATATTGGGAGCGAATACCCGGTACCCTGCTTCAGCCAGAGCTGGGATCTGTGCTTTCCAGGTATTCCAGCATTCGGGAAAACCATGCAGCAGCACAACGACTTCACCGTCGTCGGGGCCGGCACACCGGGTTTCCAGACCAATGGGTCCGTTGTAGATGTAATTCGTATTCATAGGTCCTCTGTGGTTATTGGTTGTGGGAGGACGGGGTGAGATCAGCGAGTCCCAGCAGTTGCAACGCGCCAGCTACCAGAATCAGGCCGCATACCAACTGAATAATATGGCGCATGATGGCAGGGCGTTTGCGATAACTGACATGGTGGCGGATAAACTTGGGGTGTCCGAAAGGCCCGATGCCCAGATTGAGCATGGTGAGCGCCATTGCCGGAAGCATAGCCAGCAGTATCAGGCCTGTCAGATCCATGGTTATTTCCTTTTGTCTGTTTTCTCCGACAGCTGGCGGCAATGAAGCTGGTTAAGCGCTTCTTCAGCCGTGTGTACTGTCAGCGTTGCGCACTGTGAGGTGAGCTCGCGTATTTTTTTACGGTAGTCGTCCGCATCCAGCCGACTCAGTGCCACAGCATACTCGTAGTAGATCGCGGGGACCCGGTGCTCCAGCGCCATTGCTTTTTCAAAGGCCTCTTTGCTGCTGCTCTCTGTTGCACCGTAGGTGATGCTGCCCAGGAAGGAGCCTACGCGCTCGACGATGCCGGCTTCAAGTCCGCCCTGAGTCGCAGGATAAATAGCCTGTTCCGGATTCCGTTCACGGAGTTCTTTCAGTGTTTCCTGAGAATAGGGGATGTATCCAGAGGAGCGGGCTTCGCCGGTCGACATCAGTTCAAGCGTTCTGACGCGGGCATAAACGAGGCCGAACAGTGCAAAATCATAGCCGGCTGCTAATGTCAGTCCGACATTAGACTGCTCGGCGGCACTGTTAAATTCTTCCAGCTTTTCGTCTTTATCTTTTACCAGCAACGTCGCATGAATAAGACGGGAGTAGACGGCAGGAATCTGCCCGAAAGGCCCCAGTGTCATACCGAGTTCGTAGGCTTCTTTAAATCTACCGGCAAAATGCAGACGCCACACCTGCTGAAGCTGGGCAGCCAGAGGTTCGTAGTCTGTCTTGTGAATTGCCGCGGCAACGGCTGGGTGAACATCGTCACCTGAGGCGGCTTCCAGAACGGCGATGGCCAGTCTGGGATACTGCTCCATCATAGATCTGAGCCAGTTAGCGTCGGGGTAGTCTACCTGGGTAATGGCAGTCAGATCGGCCCAGTGCTCTTTCAGCGCACTGCCTTCATAATTAAAAGCAGGCAGGTCGTCGGGGTAGTCTTCCCAATCTGTAGCTGCAGCAGGCAGGGAGAATAAGAGTGAACAACTCAGCAGCCAGCGAAGCATGGCATGTCCTTATTTCAAAAAAGAGCAGTATAAACATGCTGGCCGCTTAAGTGCTTTTCTTTTTTTTGAATGCCCGATACGTATTTTCAGAAAGCGCCACCGGGGCGTATACCTGCTGCTTTCAGTATTTTCGCCAGAGGGCAGAAACCGGTGAAGGCAGCCTGAAGCATATTTGCTCCGACAAAAGCGGTAAACCAAAGCCAGTGGACGGAGTGCAGCTGTGACAGCCCCAGACTGATCAGAATAAAGCAGCCCGCGATAGCAAAGACGAGACGATCGATATTCATGTGATACCTCCGGGTATCCTTAAATAACTATATGGTTATACTAGTCATATCGATCGTGCCCGTCAACTGTTCTCCGTCTGTGACTTGAGCACACAAACCGCTATACTGCCGACCTTATTGTCTCTGAATCCCGTTTGGAATTAAGCAGCCGTATGAAAAGCTCAGAAATCCGTCAGGCGTTTCTCGATTTCTTCGCCTCTAAAGGTCACGAAGTCGTCGCATCCAGTCCACTTGTTCCGGGCAATGACCCGACCCTGCTGTTTACTAACGCAGGTATGGTTCAGTTTAAGGACTGTTTCCTCGGTAAAGATCAGCGCAGTTACACCCGGGCGGTGTCATCGCAGCGCTGTGTGCGGGCGGGTGGTAAGCATAATGACCTCGAGAACGTAGGTTATACGGCGCGCCATCACACGTTTTTTGAGATGCTGGGTAACTTCAGCTTCGGCGATTACTTCAAAGAAGATGCCATCAAGTTCGCTTGGGAGTTCCTGACGTCTGAGGAGTGGCTCAATCTCCCGGTCGAGAAACTGATGGTGACGGTCTACGCCGAAGATGACGAAGCTTTCGATATCTGGAATAAACAGGTGGGTGTGCCAGCGGACAAAATCGTTCGTATCGGCGACAACAAGGGCGCGCGCTACGCGTCGGATAACTTCTGGGCGATGGGAGATACGGGCCCCTGCGGACCGTGTTCTGAAATCTTCTTCGATCACGGCGAGCATATCTGGGGTGGACCACCGGGATCACCGGAAGAAGACGGCGACCGCTTTATTGAAATCTGGAACAACGTTTTCATGCAGTTTGAGCGCAAAGAAAACGGTGACATGATTCCGCTGCCTAAGCCTTCCGTTGATACCGGCATGGGCCTTGAGCGTATCTCTGCCATCATGCAGGGCGTTCACAGCAATTACGAAATTGATATTTTCCAGGCGCTGCTGAAAGCGGCGGGCGAACTGACAGGCTGTAAAGATACCGAGAATAAATCTCTGCGTGTTATTGCGGACCACATCCGTTCAACCAGCTTTTTGATTGTCGATGGCGTACTGCCATCGAACGAAGGTCGTGGTTATGTACTGCGCCGTATTATTCGTCGAGCGGTCCGTCATGGTCACATGCTGGGTGCTCCGGCTGGCTTCTTTAATAAGCTTGTTCCTGCCCTGTGTGAGCAGATGGGCGAAGCCTACCCAGAACTGGTGAACCTGTCTGAGCATGTTCAGAAAGTACTGCGCTTAGAAGAAGAGCAGTTTGCTAAGACACTCGACAAAGGCATGGCCATTCTTAACGACGCCATCGCAGATCTGCAAGGCGATACGATTCCGGGCGAAACTGCGTTCAAACTTTATGACACCTACGGCTTCCCGCTAGATCTGACGGCTGACGTGGCCCGTGAACGTGATCTCAAGGTCGACGAAGACGGCTTTAACGTTGCCATGGAAAAGCAGCGTGAGACGGCCCGTGCTGCCGGTAACTTTGCCGCTGACTACGGCAAGGGGCTGGAAATCGCTGGTGACACCGCCTTCCTCGGTTATGACAACCTTGAAAACACTGGCAAGGTGAAAGCTCTGTTTGTGAATGGCGAAGCGGCAGACAGTATCAACGCTGGCGATGAAGCGATTCTGGTACTCGATGAAACCGCTTTCTATGCAGAAAGTGGTGGCCAGGCCGGTGATACCGGTTTCCTGAAGGCGGCTGGCGTGGTCTTCCAGGTGAAAGACACCACCAAAGAAGGCAAGAACCACCTGCACCGCGGTGTACTGGTTGAAGGTTCTGTGAAGGTTGGCGACCAGCTGACCGCGACGGTTGATGCTGAAAAACGTGCGTCTACTGCGATTCATCACTCAGCAACGCACCTGCTGCACGCAGCACTGCGTACCGTTCTGGGTGAACACGTGGCGCAGAAGGGCTCGTTGGTGACCTACGACAAACTGCGTTTCGACTTCTCTCACCTTGAAGGTGTAAAAGCCGAAGAGATCGCTCAGATCGAAAACATGGTGAACGCCCAGATCCGTGCCAATACCGAAGTATCGACCCGTCTGATGAACATTGAAGATGCAAAAGCCTCTGGTGCGATGGCGCTGTTCGGTGAAAAGTACGATGACGAAGTGCGTGTACTGTCGATGGGTGTTGATAACTTCTCTGTTGAGCTTTGCGGTGGTACTCACGCCAAGCGTACCGGTGATATCGGTCTGCTGAAGATCAGCTCTGAAAGCGGTATTGCCGCGGGCATCCGTCGTATCGAAGCGGTCGTTGGTCAGGCTGCTCTCGATTTTATTGCTCATGAGGAAGCGACACTGGGTGGAATTGCCCGTGCGCTGAAAGGATCGACAGACAACGTCGGCGAGAAAGTTGAGCAGATGATTGCCCGCAGCCGTCAGCTGGAGAAAGAACTGGAAGCACTGAAGTCAAAGCTGGCCTCAAGTGCGGGTTCTGATCTGGCAGGACAGGCAAAAGACATCAATGGTGTGAAAGTTCTGGCGGCGAAGCTGGACGGTGCTGATGTACCTGCGCTGCGTAACACCATGGATCAGCTGAAGAATAAGCTGGGGTCTGCGGTCATCATGCTGGCTTCTGATAATGACGGCAAAGTCACTCTGCTGGCAGGTGTCACCAAAGACCTGATCGGCAAGGCAAAAGCGGGCGATGCCGTTAAAGAGTGTGCTTCGTACGTTGATGGTCGTGGCGGCGGTAAGCCTGAGATGGCTCAGGCCGGTGGCCAGAAGCCAGAAGGGATTCCCGACGCGCTCGCCGCGTTTGAGAAGTGGGCTGAAGCCTCACTCTGACCCGAAAAACCCGCCAGCTGGCGGGTTTTTTCATTCTGAGGGAACAGACAGTTACGCTGGCCTGAATTAATGCATGAATATCTGCCAGAGCCGCTCAGTCTGTGGCTCAGAGAGCTTTTATCGGATTCTCATTTGTTGTTTAATTAGCGACCTTTTTCAGACACTCTCGCAGTAGTTACACCATGGCGTTATACGTACAGAAATACGGCGGCACCTCCGTCGGCACCATTGAACGCATTGAAGCCGTCGCTGATAAGCTGAAGACTTTTCATGAGCAGGGTCATCAGCTGGTGGTCGCTGTGTCGGCAATGAGCGGTGAAACCAATCGCCTGATCTCGCTGGCCAAAGGCATTTCCGATTCGCCTTCCCCGCGTGAGATGGACGTTCTCGTGTCTACGGGTGAGCAGGTGACGATTGCACTGCTGGCTATGGCGCTGGACAAGCGCGGTATTCACGCCCGTTCCTTCACTGGTTGGCAGGTCGGTATCAAAACAGACAACGCCTTTATGAAAGCGCGTATCGAAGATATCGAAACCAGCAAAATGCGCGAAGTACTCGACGCGGGTGGCATCTGTATTGTTGCAGGCTTCCAGGGGATTGATGGTGACAACAACATCACTACGCTGGGCCGTGGCGGTTCTGATACGACGGGCGTGGCTCTGGCAGCGGCGCTGAAAGCGGATGAATGTCAGATTTATACCGATGTGGATGGCGTCTATACCACTGACCCGCGGGTTGTCCCTGCAGCGCGTCGTATGGATAAAGTCACCTTCGAAGAAATGCTGGAGATGGCCAGCCTCGGCTCCAAAGTTCTGCAGATCCGTTCTGTAGAGTTTGCTGGCAAGTACAAAGTCCCACTGCGCGTACTTTCCTCCTTTAAGGAAGGCAACGGCACTCTGATCACTACCGAGGAGACCAGCTCCGTGGAAAATCCAGTTATTTCTGGTATCGCATTTAACCGCGATGAAGCCAAAGTTACCGTCAAAGGTGTGCCTGATGTGCCGGGTGTTGCTTCCCGTATTCTGGTACCTGTCAGTGCGGCTAACATTGAAGTAGATATGATCATCCAGAACGTTTCGGATGACGGTTCTACCGATTTTACCTTCACTGTACATCGTAACGACTACAAGAAGGCCCTCAAGATTCTCAGTGAACTGGCTACCGAACTCAACGCGAAGAGCGTCAGCGGAACCGACGACATCTGTAAGGTGTCTATGGTAGGAGTTGGGATGCGTTCACATGCGGGTGTTGCCAGCAAAATGTTCGAGACCCTGGCGAACGAAAGCGTCAACATCCTCGCAATTACGACGTCAGAGATCAAAATCTCCGTTGTGATTGAAGAGAAGTATCTGGAACTTGCCGTCCGGGCCCTGCATACCGCATTCGGTCTTGACGCTGAAGTCACAGAAGAGCAGTAATACTGCTCCCCCTTGTTTTTAGCGGGTTGCCAATGAATGAATGCCCGCTAATAACAAAAAGTTCTCACTAAGAACCCACCTCAACTTTAATTTTGGCTGAACTGGTCAATACTGGGATAGTGGGACATAAAAGGCTTACAGCCAAACAGCACCCTATAGAGAAACAGGAACGTCAGGAGAACTCCTATGCTTATTTTGACCCGCCGCGTTGGCGAAACACTGATGGTCGGTGACGAAGTCACTGTCACAGTACTGGGCGTTAAAGGAAATCAGGTACGAATCGGTGTAAATGCCCCCAAAGAAGTCGCCGTCCACCGTGAAGAGATCTACCAGCGTATACAGCGTGAAAAGGACGGTGGCGAGCCGAACGGAAACTACTAAGATCTTAATTTTCTTAAATTTTTCCTTTGAAAATCCGCTGAACGTGGTATCATGCGCGCCGTGACATGGAGAGATGGCCGAGTGGCTGAAGGCGCACCCCTGCTAAGGGTGTATAGGTTTACCCCTATCGAGGGTTCGAATCCCTCTCTCTCCGCCACGTTCCCCTCTGTGTTAACAGAGAGCGTATTAAGAGCATTGACTCACAGTTAAATGTCCATATAATACGCGCCCCACGATGCGCGCTCGTAGCTCAGCTGGATAGAGTACCTGGCTACGAACCAGGCGGTCGGAGGTTCGAATCCTCCCGAGCGCGCCATT
>NZ_CATMFB010000022.1 GCF_950066645.1 uncultured Thalassolituus sp.
CTGGGTAAAGATGAAGGTGGTCGTCACACTCCATTCTTCAAAGGTTACCGTCCACAGTTCTACTTCCGTACTACTGATGTCACTGGTGCAGTTGAGCTGCCAGACGGCGTAGAAATGGTAATGCCAGGTGATAACGTAACTCTGACTGTAACTCTGATCGCTCCAATCGCGATGGACGAAGGTCTGCGTTTCGCTATCCGTGAAGGTGGCCGTACAGTAGGCGCCGGCGTTGTAGCTAAGATTGTTGAATAATCTGACTGGATCAGATTATGACAGCCGGAGGCTGGCCTCGGAGGGGTGAAGGGCAGGACGCCCGTAGCAATATTGAGCTACCTGCATCCCTTCTTCGGTAACGCTCAATCGCTTCCGAAAGAACAGATGCAGAACCTGAAAGAAGCCCGCTTTATGCGGGCTTTTTTGTGCCTGCAAGCTTCTTTGTTGCTGGTAGGTGCATGTTTTGTTTGAATTTTTCTCCGTACATGCTTATTCTTCCCGGCGTCTTGCAGGTGGGTGGGTGACACTTTGCAGTCCGCTGCCGTTCGGTAGCGGAAATTTCTGGTTAATCAATCTGATAGGGTTGATTAATTGGCAGGGTTGCTGTAACGTACGCCGCCCTGATTGAGTGAGTCTTAGGCCAGTAGTTCAATTGGTAGAGCACCGGTCTCCAAAACCGGGTGTTGGGGGTTCGAGTCCCTCCTGGCCTGCCAAAATTTTCAGATGGCAGCTTCGGCTGCCATTTTTGGCTTTAGGGAATGGTATGAGTACCGATAGCAAAGCAAGTGGCTCAGTGTTTGACATTGTGAAATGGATGCTGGCAATTGCCCTCCTTGGAGCGGCGATTTCCGGCAATTATGTGTTTCCGGAACTGGGTACTCTGTACCGGGTGCTGGCAGTTGTCGCTTTGATGCTGGCAGCCGTAGGTGTCGCCCTGACAACAACCAAAGGCCAGGCCTTTATGGTGTTGTTGAAGGAAGCAAATAAAGAGCGCCGTAAGGTGGTCTGGCCGACTCCGGTAGAAACACGTCAGACCACTATGATCGTAGTGGCAGTGGTAATTCTCGTGGGTCTCGGTCTGTGGGGTCTGGACAGTCTGCTCAGCTATCTGGTTGAGCTGGTCATAGGTTGAGGAAAGATTCATGGCTATGCGTTGGTATGTGGTTCACGCCTATTCCGGCTACGAAAAGCGCGTTCAGTCTGCGCTGAAAGAGCGTATTGAACTTCACGGTATGCAGGATGACTTTGGTGAAGTCCTGGTGCCAACCGAAGAGGTTGTCGAAGTTCGTGACGGCAAGAAGCGCAAGAGCGAGCGTAAGTTCTATCCAGGTTATGTGCTTGTGCAGATGGATATGAATGATGCGTCCTGGCATCTGGTGAATCAGACTCCGCGTGTTATGGGCTTTATTGGTGGTACAGCAGATAAGCCTGCACCGATCAGCCAGAAAGAAGCGGATGCCATTCTGCAACGTGTTCAGGATGGTGCTGATAAGCCTACTCATAAAACTATTTATGAGCCTGGCGAAGTCGTGCGCGTCACTGACGGTCCGTTTGCAGACTTTAACGGCGTGGTTGAATCCGTCGATTATGAGAAGTCACGTCTGCAGGTGGCTGTAACAATTTTTGGTCGTTCTACCCCTGTTGAACTTGAGTTTACTCAGGTCGAAAAGGCTGGTTGAGAACGAATTTGAATGGCTGCTCTGCAGTCGGGGAGCCTGAAAGGGCGATAACTACCCATTGGAGTAAATTATGGCTAAGAAAGTAGAAGGCTATATCAAGCTGCAGGTCGGCGCTGGTAAAGCTAACCCAAGTCCCCCAGTTGGTCCTGCGCTGGGTCAGAAGGGTCTGAACATCATGGAATTCTGTAAAGCGTTCAACGCACAGACTCAGCACCTGGAGCCAGGCGCTCCTGTGCCAGTTGTGATTACTGCTTACAGCGACCGTTCTTTCACCTTCGAAATGAAGACGCCACCTGCGTCTTTCCTGCTGAAGAAAGCAGCTGGTATCACCAGTGGTTCTCCACGCCCTAACACCCAGAAAGTGGGTACAGTTACCCGTGCACAGCTGGAAGAAATTGCCACTGCTAAAGCACCGGATCTGACTGCAGCCGATATGGATGCAGCTGTACGTACTATCGCTGGTTCTGCCCGCGCAATGGGTCTGAACGTGGAAGGAGTTGAGTAATGGCTAAGCTGACTAAGCGCCAGAAGCTGATCGCTGAAAAAGTAGAAGCGGGCAAAGTTTACTCTGTAGAAGAAGCAGTCGCAGTGCTGTCTTCTCTGCCGGTAGTTAAGTTTAAAGAGTCTGTTGATGTTGCCGTTAATCTCGGCATCGACGCTCGTAAATCTGACCAGAACGTACGTAGCTCTACTGTACTGCCAAACGGCACCGGTAAAACTATGCGCGTCGCTGTGTTCACTCAGGGTGCTAACGCTGACGCTGCAAAAGAAGCGGGCGCTGATGAAGTGGGTATGGAAGATCTGGCAGAAAAAATCAAAGGCGGCGACCTGAACTTCGACGTTGTTATTGCTTCTCCTGATGCAATGCGCGTTGTAGGTCAGCTGGGTCAGGTTCTGGGTCCACGTGGCCTGATGCCAAACCCTAAAGTGGGTACTGTGACTCCAGACGTTGCGACCGCTGTTAAGAATGCTAAAGGTGGCCAGGTTCGTTACCGTAACGACAAGAACGGTATCATCCACACCTCGATCGGTAAGATTGATTTCTCTGCTGACGCACTGAAAGAAAACCTCACCGCTCTGCTGGCTGACCTGAAAAAAGCCAAACCAAGCTCTGCTAAAGGCGTTTACATGAAGAAAGTAACGCTGAGCACCACTATGGGCCCTGGTCTGGTTGTTGATCACTCCGCTCTGGACGTCTGATCAACGCAACAATCTTTGGGGTTGTTGCTGTGATCCCCGGATCGCAGCAACAGCTGTCAAAGACCGCAGGAGTGGTGCTCTGTTTTCAGATCACCACTTAATTTTTCCTGCGTAGATAGTGTGTGGCCCCGTTCAGTATTCTGAATTGTCACACCGAGAATGGCTCTTACGAGCTCAACTCAACTTTTAGGAGTTAATCGTGGCCTTAGGACTCGAAGATAAAAAAGCGATTGTCGCTGAAGTCCAGGAAGCAGCTGAAGGTGCTCTGTCTGCAGTAATCGCGGATTCCCGCGGTGTAACTGTAGGCGCCATGACCGCTCTGCGCAAAGAGGCACGTGAAGCCGGTGTATGGATGAAAGTCGTCCGTAACACTCTGGCACGCCGTGCTGTAGAAGGTACCCCGTACGAGTGTCTGACCGACACTCTGGTAGGTCCGACTCTGATCGCATTCTCTAAAGAACATCCAGGTGCGGCTGCCCGTATCTTCAAGAAGTTCGCTAAAGAGAACGACAAGTTCGAACTGAAAGGCGGTGCTTTCGATGGCAACGTGGTTTCCGTTGATATGCTGGCAACACTGCCAACGTACGACGAAGCAATCGCGAAGCTGATGAGCGTCATGAAAGAGGCTTCTGCTGGCAAGCTGGTACGTACTATCGCTGCTATCAAAGCACAAAAAGAAGAGCAGGCTGCCTGATTATATTCAGGTGGTTTTCTAAACGGTTTAACGGGCTGTTGTGGCCCATGAAAATTCAGGAAATTTCTCATGTCACTGACTAAAGAAGATATCATCAACGCGATCGCTGAAATGTCTGTAATGGACGTTGTTGAGCTGGTTGAAGCGATGGAAGAAAAATTCGGCGTATCTGCAGCTGCAGCTGTAGTTGCTGGTCCAGCAGCTGGCGGCGACGCTGGCGGCGCAGAAGCTAAGACTGAATTCGACGTAATTCTGTCTGCAGCTGGCGACAAGAAAGTTAACGTAATCAAAGCAGTACGTGAACTGACTGGTCTGGGTCTGAAAGAAGCTAAAGGTCTGGTTGATGGCGCTCCATCTCCGATCAAAGAAGGCGTTTCTAAAGAAGACGCTGATGCTGCTAAAGAGACTCTGGAAGCCGCTGGCGCAGTTGTTGAAGTTAAGTAATCGCGACGCTTACGCAATGCGATTAGCATCATACGCTTAGCGGTATGATGAACGGCTGACGGGTTTATTCCCGTCAGCCTTTTTCACGTTATGGAATTCGTGAGCAAAACCGGCATTTCGCCGGGTCTATCAAGCAAGGCAACTCTTCGAGCCACGGGTACTTCTGCCCAATCGAGGAAACAGTCCGGGGATAACTGATGGCTTACTCATATACTGAGAAAAAACGTATCCGTAAGGATTTCGGTAAATTACCGAGCGTCATGGACGTGCCCTATCTGCTGGCAATCCAGATTGACTCTTATCGCAAGTTTCTGCAGGAAGGTCTGACCGCTGAGTCGCGTCACGACGTTGGCCTTCACGCTGCATTCAAATCTGTTTTCCCAATCGTTAGCTATTCAGGGAATGCAGCTCTGGAATACGTTAGCTACCGTCTGGGTACACCGACGTTCGATGAAAAAGAATGTATGCTCCGTGGTGTGACTTATGCTGCACCGCTGCGCGTTAAAGTACGTCTGATTATTTATGATAAAGAATCAGCGACTAAAGCCATTAAGGACATCAAAGAGCAGGAAGTCTACATGGGCGAAATGCCCCTGATGACCGACAACGGTACCTTTATTGTCAACGGTACCGAGCGTGTGATCGTGTCTCAGCTGCATCGCTCTCCTGGTGTGTTCTTCGATCATGACAAGGGTAAAACACACTCTTCCGGTAAGCTGCTGTATAACGCGCGCGTTATCCCTTACCGTGGTTCATGGCTGGACTTCGAATTCGACCCTAAAGATCTGGTCTTTGTACGTATCGACCGTCGTCGTAAGCTGCCTGCGTCTATCCTGCTGCGTGCACTGGGTTACAACACTGAAGAAATTCTGGCGACCTTCTTCGAGAATGACGAATACCGTCTGACCGATGATGGTGCGCTGCTGAAACTGATTCCATCCCGTCTGCGTGGTGAAACCGCTGCGTTCGACATCATGGATAACGATGGCAACGTGATCGTTGAAGCGACACGCCGTATTACTGCCCGTCATATCCGTCAGCTGGAGAAATCCGGTGTATCTGAGTTGACTGTTCCGAATGAATACCTCTTCGGTAAGTCTCTGGCGAAAGACATCGTTGATCCTAAGACTGGCGAAGTAATCGCGACTGCCAACGATGAAATCAGCGCAGAAATTCTGGCTAAAATGATCGCTGCAGATGTTGCCGAGTTCGAGACGATTTACACCAACGAACTCGACTGCGGTTCATTTATGTCTGACACCCTGCGTGCAGACCCTACCAGCAATCCTCTGGAAGCTCTGGTCGAAATCTACCGTATGATGCGCCCTGGCGAGCCGCCAACCAAAGAAAGTGCAGAAGCTCTGTTCGAGAATCTGTTCTTCACTGACGAGCGTTATGACCTGTCTGCTGTCGGTCGTATGAAGTTCAACCGTCGTATCGGTCGTGAAGAAATCACCGGCGCTGGCACTCTGGATAAAGAAGATATCATCGAGGTCATGAAGACCCTGATCAATATCCGTAACGGTCTGGGCGTTGTCGATGACATCGACCACCTGGGTAACCGTCGTATTCGTTCTGTGGGTGAAATGGCAGAAAACCAGTTCCGTGTCGGTCTCGTTCGTGTTGAGCGTGCCGTACGTGAGCGTCTGTCTATGGCTGAATCTGAAGGCCTGATGCCTCAGGATCTGATCAACGCTAAGCCAGTGGCTGCGGCAGTAAAAGAGTTCTTTGGCTCTTCTCAGCTGTCTCAGTTTATGGACCAGAACAACCCGCTGTCTGAAGTAACGCACAAGCGTCGTATCTCGGCTCTCGGCCCTGGCGGTCTGACCCGTGAACGTGCAGGCTTTGAAGTGCGTGACGTTCACGCAACTCACTATGGACGTGTATGTCCTATTGAGACGCCTGAAGGTCCAAACATTGGTCTGATTAACTCTCTGTCTACTTATGCGCGTACCAACGAGTACGGTTTCCTCGAAACCCCGTACCGCAAAGTAAACGACGGCGTTGTGACTGAAGAAATCATTTACGTATCTGCGATTGAAGAATCCGATTACGTTATTGCACAGGCATCTGTACCGACTGACGAAAGTGGTCGTCTGCAGGGTGACCTGATTTCTGTACGTCACAAAAACGAATTTACCGTGATGTCTCCTGACAACGTAACCCTGATGGACGTATCTCCTCAGCAGGTTGTGTCTATCGCAGCATCTCTGATCCCATTCCTCGAGCACGACGATGCTAACCGTGCATTGATGGGATCGAACATGCAGCGTCAGGCGGTTCCGACTCTGAAATCCGAGAAGCCTCTGGTAGGTACCGGTATGGAGCGTTCCGTTGCTGCTGACTCCGGTGTGTGTGTGGTAGCAAAACGCGGTGGTGTGATCGACTCCGTTGATGCGTCACGTATCGTTGTGAAGGTATACGACGAAGAAACTCAGGCGGGTGAAGCAGGTGTGGATATCTACAACCTGACTAAGTACACCCGTTCTAACCAGAACACCTGTATTAACCAGCGTCCACTGGTGAAAGCAGGCGATACGGTTACCCGCGGTGACGTGATGGCAGATGGTCCTTCTGTGGACCTGGGTGAGCTGGCTCTGGGTCAGAACTTCCGCCTCGCCTTCATGCCGTGGAATGGTTACAACTTCGAGGACTCCATCCTCCTGTCTGAGCGTGTTGCTCAGGAAGACCGCCTGACGACTATCCACATTCAGGAACTGACCTGTGTGGCGCGTGACACCAAACTGGGTGCTGAAGAAATCACTTCAGATATTCCAAACGTGGGTGAAGCCGCACTGGGTAAACTGGATGAATCCGGTATCGTCTTTATCGGTGCTGAAGTGAAGCCGGGCGACATTCTGGTTGGTAAGGTAACTCCGAAAGGCGAAACCCAGCTGACACCAGAAGAAAAACTGTTGCGTGCGATCTTCGGTGAGAAGGCGTCTGATGTTAAAGATACTTCGCTGCGCGTTAAGACGGGCACCACCGGTACCGTTATTGACGTTCAGGTCTTCACCCGTGACGGTGTTGAAAAAGACCAGCGTGCGAAAGACATCGAGAAAATGCAGCTCGATCAGGTACGTAAAGACCTGAACGAAGAAATGCGTATTGTAAAAGGTGCGACGTTCGAACGTCTGACCCGTGCTCTGGACGGTCAGAAAGTGAACGCGGCGCCTGGCCTGAAGAAGGGCGATACCCTGACTGCAGATCACATGGCCGGCCTGACTGAAGATCAGTGGTTCAAAATCCTGCCACAGGACGAAGAACTGGCTGAAACTCTGGAGAAGGCTGAGCAGTATCTGGCAGAGCGCGCTAAAGCTCTCGATGAGAAATTCGAAGACAAGAAACGTAAGCTCCAGACCGGCGACGATCTGGCTCCGGGCGTACTGAAGATTGTTAAGGTGTATCTGGCAATCAAACGTAAGATCCAGCCTGGTGACAAGATGGCAGGTCGTCACGGTAACAAAGGTGTTATCTCTGCGATCAAGCCTGTCGAAGATATGCCTTACGATGAAAACGGCACGCCGGTTGATATCGTACTTAACCCACTGGGTGTACCGTCACGTATGAACGTGGGTCAGATCATGGAAACTCACCTTGGCCTCGCGGCTAAAGGTCTGGGTGAAAAGATCGACCGCATGATCAAAGAACAGCAGGAAATCGCTAAGCTGCGTTCTCTGCTGGGTGAAATCTACAACGGTGGTGACGGTCGTATCGAAGACCTCGACAGCTTCTCTGATGCTGAGGTTCTCGAACTGGCGAACAACCTGCGTGGTGGTGTGCCAATGGCTACTCCTGCGTTCGACGGTGCGAAAGAGAGCGAAATCAAGCGCATGCTGCGCCTGGCAGACCTGCCTGACTCCGGTCAGATGACTCTGTTCGATGGCCGTACTGGTGATGCCTTCGATCGTCCTGTGACCGTAGGTTACATGTACATGCTGAAACTGAACCACCTGGTAGACGACAAGATGCACGCTCGTTCGACCGGTTCTTACAGCCTCGTTACTCAGCAGCCTCTGGGCGGTAAAGCTCAGTTCGGTGGTCAGCGCTTCGGTGAGATGGAAGTGTGGGCACTGGAAGCTTACGGTGCAGCATACACCCTGCAGGAAATGCTCACTGTTAAGTCGGATGACGTGGCGGGTCGTACCAAGATGTATAAAAACATCGTTGATGGTGACCACCGCATGGAAGCCGGTATGCCGGAATCCTTTAACGTACTCGTTAAAGAGATCCGCTCACTGGGTATCGACATCGAACTGGAAAACGAATAAGCGGAGCGGAGCTAGAGTACTATGAAAGACTTAGTCAATTTTCTGCGTAACCAGAACAACGCTGATGAGTTCGATGCTATCCGCATCGGCCTCGCCTCTCCAGCAATGATCCGTTCATGGTCTTTTGGTGAAGTTAAAAAGCCAGAGACCATCAACTACCGTACGTTCAAGCCTGAGCGTGACGGTCTGTTCTGTGCGCGCATCTTTGGTCCTATCAAGGACTACGAATGTCTGTGCGGTAAGTACAAGCGTCTCAAGCACCGTGGTGTGATCTGTGAGAAGTGTGGCGTAGAGGTGACTCAGGCTAAAGTTCGTCGTGAGCGTATGGGCCACATCGAACTGGCTTCTCCAGTGGCACATATCTGGTTCCTGAAATCACTGCCGTCCCGTATCGGTCTGATGCTGGATATGACGCTGCGTGATATCGAACGTATTCTGTACTACGAGTCCTTCGTAGTGACCGAACCTGGCATGACCACTCTGGAAGTGGGTCAGCTGCTGTCCGATGAACAGTACTACGAAGCGATTGAAGAATTCGGTGACGAGTTCGAAGCTAAGATGGGTGCTGAAGCCATTCAGGCTCTGCTCGGCCAGATTGAACTGGAAGAAGAAGTTAACCGTCTGCGCGAAGAAATTCCGGGCACCACTTCTGAAACCAAGATCAAGAAGCTGTCCAAGCGTCTGAAGATTCTTGAGGCCTTCCACAACTCAGGCAACGATCCTCAGTGGATGATCATGTCTGTGCTGCCAGTTCTGCCACCGGATCTTCGTCCGCTGGTACCACTGGACGGTGGCCGTTTCGCGACTTCCGATCTTAACGATCTGTACCGTCGTGTGATCAACCGTAACAACCGTCTGAAGCGCCTGCTTGAGCTGTCTGCACCAGACATCATCGTTCGCAACGAAAAGCGTATGCTGCAGGAAGCTGTGGATGCGCTGCTGGATAACGGTCGTCGTGGCCGTGCTATCACCGGCTCTAACAAACGTCCGCTGAAGTCTCTGGCTGACATGATCAAAGGTAAGCAGGGTCGTTTCCGTCAGAACCTGCTCGGTAAGCGTGTTGACTACTCTGGCCGTTCGGTAATTACCGTAGGCCCACAGCTGCGTCTGCACGAGTGTGGTCTGCCTAAGAAGATGGCTCTGGAGCTGTTCAAGCCGTTCATCTTCTCCAAGCTGGAACACCGCGGTCTGGCGACAACCATTAAAGCTGCGAAGAAAATGGTTGAGCGCGAAACCCCAGAAGTCTGGGACATCCTGGCTGAAGTGATTCGTGAACACCCAGTGATGCTGAACCGTGCACCAACCCTGCACCGTCTTGGTATTCAGGCGTTCGAACCACAGCTGATTGAAGGTAAAGCGATTCAACTGCACCCACTGGTGTGTGCGGCATACAACGCTGACTTCGACGGTGACCAGATGGCGGTACACGTACCGCTGACTCTGGAAGCTCAGCTGGAAGCTCGTGCGCTGATGATGGCGACCAACAACGTACTGTCTCCTGCGAACGGTGAGCCGATCATCGTTCCTTCTCAGGACGTGGTACTGGGTCTGTACTGGATGACCCGTGATCGTATCAACGCCAAAGGCGAAGGCATGTTCCTTGCTGACCTGGATGAAGTAAGCCGTGCTTACTACAGCGGTAACGCACACCTCCAGGCTCGCGTAAAAGTCCGTATCACAGAAACTGTGATCGACTCAGAAGGCAACAGCGAAACCAACACTAAGGTAGTGGACACCACTATCGGCCGTGCACTGCTGTTCCGCATCGTACCTGCGGGTCTGCCATTTGAGCTGGTCAACCAGCCAATGAAGAAGAAAGCGATCTCTAACCTGATCAACACTGCTTACCGCCGTGTGGGTCTGAAAGACACCGTAATCTTCGCTGACCAGGTGATGTACACCGGCTTCCAGTTTGCGACTCGTTCCGGTTCTTCCATCGGTGTTAACGACTTCGTTATCCCGGATGAGAAGGCAGCGATCATCGACAACGCGGATGCTGAAGTAAAAGAGATTGAAAGCCAGTTTGCGTCCGGTCTCGTGACGCACGGTGAAAAATACAACAAGGTTATCGACATCTGGTCGCGCGCTAACGAACTGGTAGCGAAAGCGATGATGGACAACCTGGGTAAAGAGAAAGTGATCGACCGCGACGGTAACGAAGTGGATCAGGAATCTTTCAACTCGGTTTACATGATGGCCGACTCCGGTGCTCGTGGTAGCCCGGCTCAGATCCGTCAGCTCGCTGGTATGCGTGGTCTGATGGCGAAGCCGGACGGCTCGATCATTGAGACGCCGATTGTGGCGAACTTCCGTGAAGGTCTGAACGTACTCCAGTACTTCACCTCGACCCACGGTGCTCGTAAAGGTCTGGCGGATACCGCACTGAAAACGGCTAACTCCGGTTACCTGACCCGTCGTCTGGTAGACGTAGCGCAGGATCTGGTGGTGACCGAGCAGGATTGTGGCACCGAAGAAGGTCTGGTGATGACACCTCTGATCGAAGGCGGTGACGTTGTTGTGGCACTGGGCGACCGTATCCTTGGTCGTGTGGTTGCAACCGATGTGTACAAGCCTGGTTCAGAAGGCGACGTGGTCGTTCCAGCCGGAACCCTGATCGACGAAGCCTGGGTTACTAAGATCGAAGCCGAAGGTATCGACGAAGTGATCGTACGCTCTGCGATCACCTGTGAGAGCCGCGTAGGTATCTGTTCAAGCTGTTATGGTCGTGACCTCGGTCGCGGTCACCAGGTGAACGTGGGTGAAGCAGTCGGTGTTATCGCTGCACAGTCCATCGGTGAGCCAGGTACACAGCTGACGATGCGTACGTTCCACATTGGTGGTGCGGCATCCCGTTCTTCTGCAGCCGACAGCGTTCAGGTTAAGAACGCCGGTAAAGTACGTCTGCATAACATGAAGACGGTTACCCGTGACAACGGCAACCTGGTTGCAGTGTCCCGTTCTGGTGCGATTGCCCTGGCTGACGAGCATGGTCGTGAGCGCGAGCTGTACAAGCTGCCTTACGGTGCGGTTATCAGCGTTAAGGATGGCGAACAGGTAGAAGCCGGTCAGAAGGTAGCTACATGGGATCCACACACGCACCCAATCGTGACGGAAGTGGCCGGTAAGATCGAATTCGTCGGTATGGAAGAAGGTATTACCATCAACCGTACGACTGACGAACTGACCGGTCTGTCCAGCATCGAAGTTATTGATCCTAAAGATCGTCCAGCCGCCGGTAAGGACATCCGTCCGATGGTGAAACTGGTTGATGCTAAGGGTAATGATGTACTGCTGCCGGGCACGAATGCACCAGCACAGTACCTGCTGCCTGCTAATGCTCTGGTCTCTCAGGAGAACGGTGCAGAAGTGAC
Source organism: uncultured Thalassolituus sp. (assembly GCF_950066645.1). Lineage (GTDB taxonomy): Bacteria > Pseudomonadota > Gammaproteobacteria > Pseudomonadales > Oceanobacteraceae > Thalassolituus. The sequence goes on from NZ_CATMFB010000022.1 coordinate 11,654, forward strand.
CATCGGTGACGTTATCGCACGTATTCCGCAGGAAACTTCAGGTAACAAGGACATTACCGGTGGTCTGCCACGGGTTGCTGACCTGTTCGAAGCGCGTAAGCCGAAAGAGCCTGCAATTCTTGCAGAAATCTCCGGTACCGTGAGCTTCGGTAAAGAGACCAAAGGTAAGAAGCGTCTGGTGATTACGCCGAACGACGGTTCTGATGCATACGAAGAGCTGATTCCTAAGTGGCGTCACCTCAACGTGTTCGAAGGTGAAAACGTTGAACGTGGTGAGGTAATCTCGGATGGTCCTCTGAACCCACACGATATCCTGCGTCTGCAGGGTGTTGGCCAGCTGGCGATGTACATCACCAACGAGGTTCAGGAAGTTTACCGTCTGCAGGGTGTAGGCATCGATGATAAGCACATCGAAGTTATCGTACGTCAGATGCTGCGTAAGGTACTGATCACCGAAAACGGCGACAGTAACTTCATCCCAGGTGATCAGGTTGAGTACACCTCATTCCTGACAGAGAACGAAAAACTCGACGCTGGCAGCAAAGTTGTCGCGAAGGGCGAACGTGTTCTGCTGGGTATTACCAAAGCTTCTCTGGCAACAGAGTCGTTCATCTCTGCGGCATCGTTCCAGGAGACCACCCGTGTACTCACCGAAGGTGCGGTTACCGGTAAAGTGGATACCCTGCGCGGCCTGAAAGAGAACGTGGTTGTGGGTCGACTGATTCCTGCGGGTACCGGTCTGGCTTACCACGCTGAGCGTAAGCGTAAGCGTCAGAACCGCGAGAACGAACGTATGAAAGCCATGCCAGAAACGCTGTCTGTATCTGCTGAAGATATGGAAGCGAAACTGAGCGAAGCGTTCAGCGATAAGTGATGCGTTAGTATCATCCCCGCGAAAGCGGGGAGCCATAAAAAACGGGAGCTTCGGCTCCCGTTTTTTTTGAAAGCATGATCGGGGAGTAGTTAGATGGATGTTGTGAAAAAAATCGGAATTGGAATTGGCTCATTCCTCTTCTATGCCTTTTACGTCGTGGTGTTTATGACGACATTTGTATGGCAGGACGATCGTGTAGATGTGACTCATTTCGATTATGTCTATCTGCTTGTCGGGGGCTGTCTCTTCGTACTTATCGCTATGATTCAGTTGGGAAAGTATAACGGTACTCAGCAACTAAACCGGTTATTACTAGTTTTTGCATGCCTGTACGCGATGATTTGCTTTCTCATATCCATTGGTTACATTGGATTTATAGAGTTTTTCCTTGCTATGGTTTTTCAGGCATTTATCCCTTTGTACTATGCAGTGATCTTGACTAGAGAAGCGCTGTCACAAAAAAATATTTAGGGAATGACTATCCTGAAAGAGAATGGTCAATTGCATTTTTAGTTCCAAACTTTTGGATTGCTAATGAAGAACCAGCTGGGTTGTTTTAACCTTCCGCCTTGGATCGTTTATCCGAGGCTTGTATTTTTGTCTGGAGGTTGGCGTTATCGGCCGTATAGTGACTATTTGAGTGGGTTTAAAGCTTATTTTGAATCGTTATCGAAAGAGCAACGCGCAGTATATAAGTTAAGGTATGTGGAACCTTCATTCTGGTTTGGTTTTTATGATCTATATTTATTGGATGATGAGTTTGATCTGTGCTTGATTAAACGAAGTTTAAGGCATGCGGCAGAATCTACTTTTGGAAGTGCAGTGAACGCATTCTTTTATGGTGATGTGATCAAGTTTAATAGTTTAATTTTTGAGTTGTATGTTTATCATCCAATGAGGCCCAAGTACTGGGAGGATTTCTGGTCGAATAATGTTTGTGCTTTGGAACATGTTAGAAATATGCTAAAGGAAGAATCAAAAAAGAGAATTGCTGAAATTAAGGCTATGAGTTCTGAGGAAAATATTTGAACGGAAATTGCATGGGCTGAGGCTTACGTGGACGGTCATGGAAGGCTTCTGTTCTAGTCGGTACAGGATATCCTCTTGTTACGGGTGGATATGGAACCTCAAGGCTCGGAGCATCCATAGGCTTGGGGTATACGTGGAAACTTAGTAGGTAATAGATGTTATGTTGATGTTTCTAGGTCTTTTACTTTTATGCTCGGTAGTCCTCTTAGCTTTATATTTTTTTTCAGTTAAAGAAGAGGCAAAATCCGATTTTTGGCTTGGGCTATTAGATTCTGAATACAGATGTCGGTGGGGGTTGCCAAAGGTAGCTTACGTTGAACTTCCCGGTGTTAGAGGAGCTTGCGTTCATAGGGGAGACCGAAGCGGCTGGTATTTGATGAACTATTGCAGTGTACTTCTCTCTTCAAAAACGGTGGTGATACGTCCGCATCACCTTTATTCTGGCTTGGGTACTTACGTAATTCCGTTGAATGACCTCCAGGTTAATTCAGGAGGCATATCCATGCTCGGCTCAACATATGTTCTCTCATTAAAAGATGGCAAAGATCCACGAATTATTTTTAGGATCAATAAATCTGCATATGATAAAGCGACCAAAATGCTAGGAGCCTGATACCAAGTACAGATTCCCTATGGATCAAGGCAAGGGTCACCCGACCACGAAGATATTGCACACGCCAGGCTCTGTGAGCTTCGGCTCCCGTTTTTTCGTAAATATATAAATCCGATCCGTGTGTCGCCTGCATTAATTGTCCGTAATTGACGGTCCCTCCTGCCTGCTAAAGGTTAGGATTTTTTGGAAAGTCGACAAAAATTACAACAAATGGTGGCGTTATGACTCACAGACTTCTCCCTCTGGTTCCGGCGATACTTTCCATTGGACTGACCGCGTGTTTTGGCGGCGGGGGCGATGAGCCGCCCGTCACAGCTCCGGCAGCCCCCCAGGTGGGGCAGGACTGCACCACACTTCCCCCAGTTGATGATTACAATCAGATGGGCCCTTTCAGTGATGTGATTCGCGTGAATAAACAAGGCCCGGATCAGAACTATACGGTTTTTCGTCCGGGTGATTCATTAGGCACTAATGGATTTAAACACCCGATTGCAGTCTGGGGTAACGGCATCAGCACCACACCTGGGTGGTATGAAAATCTTCTTACTATGGTGGCGTCCCATGGTTTTGTTGTCGTTGCGTGTAACGATATTAAAGCCGAGCGCCCATGCCTGAATGACGGCCTGGACTGGATAGAATCTGAGAACGGCGTTGGAGGCGCTTTCCAGGGTATGCTGGATACTGAGCGCGAGTTTACTATTGGCTACTCCTGGGGTGGTGGTGCCGCGATTGATACCGCAAACCGCCCGGATGTGAAGGCAACGGTCTCACTTCACGGCATGCCTCCACGGGGCGAGACTGCATTTACCGATATGCACGCACCATTGTTGCTGTTTACATCGACCGGTGATGGCTTTGTTAATGCCGAAGAATATGTCACTCCCAACTATGAAGCATCACAGGTCCAGACCTTCTATGCGACCCTGAATGATGATGAGGCAGACCATCTGTATCCTATCGATGGTAGCGGTTCAGCCTACGAAGAGCGCGGCCCGATGATCGCCTGGATGCGTTACTGGGGTTGCGGAGATCAGGGTGCCAAGCCATTGTTCTTTGGGGAAGACTGCGAGCTTTGTGCTACAGAACCCTGGGCTCAGGAGCAGCGGAAATTCTGGACTGAATAACCAATAATGTTTTGGGACGAGGGTATGTCTCTGACGCCCGAGAATGGTGTTGAAATAATGGGTGAGTTGATCAGGGCGCCTTTCCAGCATGAGCGCTTGGTGAGCTGGAATCAGGGACGATATTGCCGTGGTGGAGACATCTGTTTTTTGCACTGGCGTATGAACGTTTTGCAGATGAGCCCCGTCGGGTATTCCAATTTCAGGCAGTGCCGTATCAAGAGAGTGATCTGACGGTTTGATAGCGTCTTTTTCTCGGACTTATATATTGGTAATTTCAACACCCTGGCTTCGCCGGGGTGTTTTGTATCAGGTGTATCGTCGATTCAGGCTGTTTATACTGGTGCTCATAATCAATGCTTAGGATGATCAGGGAAGAATATGGCGTTTATCGGGATAGATCTTGGAACAACCAACAGCCTGGCTGCGGTATGGCACGGTGACGATGTCAGTCTGATACCTAATGGATTAGGAGAGTTTCTCACGCCGTCGGTTGTCAGTGTGACCAATGATCAGACGGTATTGGTTGGGCGTACAGCAAAGGAACGACTTGTCAGTCATCCATCAGCGACAACGGCTCGCTTTAAACGCTTAATGGGTACCTCTTCGACCGTCACTCTTAATGGAAAAGAATTCACCCCTGAAGAGCTCTCTGCTCTGGTGTTAAGGCAACTGAAAGCTGATGCCGAGCGTTTTCTCGGAGAACCCGTCACCGAGGCGATCATCTCTGTTCCTGCGTATTTCAATGACAACCAGCGTAATGCCACCCGGGTGGCAGCAAAGCTTGCCGGCCTTAAAGTTGAACGTCTGATTAACGAGCCGACCGCTGCGGCCATTGCCTATGGTGTGCGGGAAGAAAGCGATGAGATGAACTTTATTGTTGTCGATCTTGGTGGCGGCACGTTCGATGTCTCCGTTATGGAGAAATTCGACGACCTGCTTGAGGTGCAGGCGAGTGCTGGCGACAGCGAGCTGGGGGGTGAAGATTTTACTCAGGCGCTGGTTGAACACATCCTGCAGCAGAATGCCCTCTCCTGGCAGGTACTTTCGCTACAGGAACGTGGGCGAATGTATCGTCAGGTTGACGGGGTGAAAGCCGTGCTGTCCGAGAAGGAATCTGCAGAGTTTGTTTTCACTGTGAATGAGCGGGAATACACGGGACAGGTGACTCAGGCTGAGTTGGCCAGCGTATGGGGAAGTCTTCTCAAGCGTCTGACGCTACCCGTTGAACGTGCCTTACGGGACGCCAGCCTCACGCACTCGGATATCAGCCATGTGTTCATGGTGGGCGGTGCGACGCGTATGCCCCAGGTGCAGCAGTTAATGACCCGCATTCTGCGTCGCTTTCCGGCGTGCCATATTAACCCTGACCATGTGGTTGCCATGGGTGCAGCGATTCAGGCAGCACTGAAACAAAAGAACAAGGCGCTCGGTGATGTCGTTCTGACGGATGTGATGCCATTTTCGCTTGGAGTCGGCTGCTCAAATGAGGACGGGCAGGGCGGTTACCTTGATGATGTTCACAGCATTATCATTCAGCGTAATACCACGATCCCCGTCAGCAGAGCGTCACATTATGTCACCCTGCGCGATTACCAGGACACGATTCACTTTACTGTGTATCAGGGTGAACACCGACTGGCGCAACAGAACATAAAGCTCGGTGAATTGTCAGTGTCGGTACCCAAAGCTCGTGCAGGGGAGGAACAGGTTGAAGTCCGTTTTACCTACGATATTAACGGGCTGCTCGAGGTCAACGCGAAGGTACTATCCACCGGCGTTACTGAAACGGTCGTCATTCAGAACTCTGAGAATCGCCTGAATGAAGACCAGATTATCGAGGCATTAGCGCGGCTGAGTGAGTTAAAGATTCCTCCGGCTGAACAGGCCGCTAATAAGGCATTGATGGCCCGGGGAGAGCGTTTGTTTATCGAACACCTGGGGCAGGTCAGAAAGACGATTGGTGATGAGATTCAGTTGTTCGAGCAGGCGCTTGCAACTCAGGATGCCCGTGTCGCCGAAAAAGCTGCTCGTGAGTTCGACGCATTTCTCAATAAGTTTGAGACCGTCCTGTGAATGGCCCCGTGAGCTGTTGGCAACTCCTTGGTATAGAGCCAACCGGTGATCAGCGAGCTATCAAAAAGGCGTACAGAGGACTTTTGAAAGAGCATGGCCCGGAAGACGACCCGGATATGTTTATGCGTATCCGGGAGGCGTATGAGCAGGCCTGCGAACTGGCCCGGGATTTTCAGCCTTCGAAAGCTCCTTTCAAAATGCCTCCCAACGAGCATATTGAAGAGTCAGGTGTAGAAAGTACCCCAGCCTCAACGGGCCTTCCACCGCATACTACTATCGTCACTCCTGTGCACGAGCCACTGAATCAACAGCAGGCTGAGCACACGGAAGAACCGATCGTCCCTCACTCAGAAGCACAAGAGCCCCCAGAACCTCAGATATTGCAGGGAGAGGGGGAAATCCCCGAGGCAGAAAAGGACTGGAACGCCGCCCCCTTTATTGATCGCATGCAGGCATTATTCGCAAGCAAAGGCTGGCGTTCAGATGTCGCTGCATGGCAAAGGCTGTTCAGTGATGCAGAATCGCTGTCACTGGCAGCACGAATTGAGTTCAGGGCGGCACTGAACCACAGCTATCTGCAAGCGCTCAATGCCATAATTCTGGGCCGCTATCCGGAACCTGACGTCGTGCGCTTAATCTGCGCAGAACTTAAGCAGGATCTGGAAATAACTTCATTACAGGATATCAGTACATCTTCCCGAGAATTACTGATGCAGACTGAAGAGCTGCTTGCGTCCTACGACAGGGATGCCGTCAGACGAAGCCGGCGTTGGTCTCTGGCATCAGTGGCTGTTTTCCGGCATTTCTGCAGCCCGCTGGGGCGCACAACGGCGGGTAATTACTTTCTGACGCTGGTGGTTGTCTATCCGGCGCTTCTGTATGCGATGACATTATTCCAAAACACAGCATGGGCTAATACTGCCTTCCTGAGCATTGCCATTGTGATCCTCGCGAGCTTTGTATTCCTGAGTATCAAGCGCTGGCGGGATACAGGTCGGAATCCTTTCCTGCTCGGACTCGCGATCATCCCTGTGCTGACTGTGCCTATCCTGACCATGTTGTTGATACTCGACTCGGCGCCTTTAAAAGAAGGTGAAGGAAGTGAGCCGAGGTGGTTTCTGTTCCGCAGTCGCCAACAGTTCTCTGGGCGTTTAAAGCAGGCGTTGCGGAACGCTGTCAAAGAAATTGCTGGCTGACCTGAATTTGAGAGGGTCTCTATATTGACCTGTGGGGCTGGTGGGAGTATCCTTCCGGCCCCTTTTATTGTGTGCGGAGGTCCGCACACGTGAAATGTAATAACTGGAGTTTGCTTAATGGCTACAATCAATCAGCTGGTTCGTAAGCCTCGTAAGCGTAAGGTCGCCAAGAGCGACGTACCTGCTCTGCAGGCATGTCCTCAGCGTCGTGGTGTTTGTACTCGTGTGTACACAACTACCCCGAAAAAGCCTAACTCGGCACTGCGTAAAGTATGCCGTGTACGCCTGACGAATGGTTTCGAAGTTACTTCTTACATCGGCGGTGAAGGTCACAACCTTCAGGAACACAGTGTTGTTCTGATCCGTGGTGGTCGTGTGAAGGACTTGCCAGGTGTTCGTTATCACACAGTTCGCGGTACTCTGGATACTTCCGGCGTTGCGAACCGTAAACAGGCCCGTTCTAAGTACGGTGCTAAGCGTCCTAAGGGTTAATACCTTTAAGACATTGGATAAGAGTAAGGCTGTGCCATTTTTCGATAACGTTAAGTGCGCAGGCTGACCTGAAGACCTAAGAGGGCTTATCATGCCAAGAAGACGCGTCGCCGCGAAACGCGAAGTTCTGCCAGATCCTAAGTTCGGAAACGTAACTCTGGCAAAATTCATGAACCATGTAATGGTGAGTGGTAAGAAATCCGTTGCGGAAAAAATCGTATACGGTGCACTGGATACTGTTGCTTCTAAGAGCGGCAACGATCCACTGGAAATGTTTGAGCAGGCGCTGGAAGCTATCCAGCCAATGGTAGAAGTTAAGAGCCGCCGTGTTGGTGGTGCGACTTACCAGGTGCCTGTAGAAGTTCGTCCTGCCCGTCGTAGCGCTCTTGCTATGCGTTGGCTGGTAGACGCAGCTCGTGGTCGTGGTGAAAAATCCATGGCTCAGCGTCTGGCGAACGAAATGATGGAAGCCTGTGAAGGTAAAGGCGCTGCGGTTAAGAAACGTGAAGACGTTCACCGTATGGCCGAAGCGAACAAAGCGTTCTCTCACTACCGCTTCTGATCGTTCCAAAGGCTGCATTGTATTCAATGCAGCCTTTGTTTTTCCCCTCTAGTATTCTCCGGTGTCTCTGACACAACGAACCGCGTTTTCGAACCTCGAAATATCTCCTTGCGGCCCCTTATATCTGAAACTGCCATAGCCAAGATTAGCAACAGATGTATCGCCATCGTGACCGGCTTTGTTATTGCTGCGTTGTGCCCCAGCCCCATGAACATCCACCATCTCCAGGCCTGAGCCCTGATCGTAGTAACCCAGTGCACGCCCCAGCGCAAAATAGACGCCGGCGTCGCCAGCGCCACTGGATTTTGCGTGTGTCGTGGACGCCCAGTAAAAGTGCCAGTCTGTTTCGCCCGCTTCGTTGCTCATTGATGTGTTGGTGAAGAGGGTATCGGTAGCTGCGCTGCTGGTGTAGTCAGGAGCGCGGCTGTAATCAATGATACTCTGGAGCTCTTTGGCATCCGGCAGGCGCCAGTCGCTGAAACTCGCCAGTGTCAGGTCTTCGCAGTAGCTGACGGCGTCTTCAAAATCGAGGCCTGTTGTATCTCCCTGTTGCCAGGTCAGGCCGGTGGCCATATCGAGCAGGGTGCCGTTGCTGTTATCGAGAAAGTCGTTTGTTCCGTAGGCCTCGTTGCCACTGACACAGTAAACATAGAAGGTCTTGGGGTCAGAGACCGGGTAGTCATAAGGGTAGCCCTTGATGCGTCCGTCGATAAAGTTAACGCCAAACATAGTTCCGGCACCAGAAATGGTGCCTTCAGGGGAGGCGTAGAGCGTTGACGTTGCCATCTGACCGTCAATGATACGTTCACCGCTGCTGGTATCTCCGAAACCGACGTCGAACACGGCGTCGTCAATAAATGGCGTGAGGGACGAGGTATCACTGCCACTGTAATTGCTCGGATCACCACCGCGGAAGTCGATTAATGAGTAGGCTTCTTTCACGCTGGGCAAGCGCCAGTTGAGTCCGTGGGTTGTCAGCGCTGAGCAATAACTGGCGGCATCCGGCTGGGAGAGTTTGTCGTTGGCCCGGATCTGGCCGTCACCATTGATATCGTTTGTCTGAGTCCAGCTCAGGCCGGTGACGTTGTCGTAGACCACTGCGCCATCGTGACTGAGGGTGTAGCTGGCAGTGTTTGATGTGTAGTCAGCATCATAACCTGTGCCCGCGCAGCTGGTTTCGGTGCCATTGCTGGCGTAGCAGGACTCCTGCATCGTATCGACCAGGTTGTAATTTCCCTGAGTGCAGAGGACACGGATGTTGCTGACGGCGCTGTCGGGCATGGTGCCAGTACCGTCCAGAATGCCGCAGTTCAGGCTGGTGTTATCTGGCTGCTCCGCAATGCTGACGAGGTACGCAGTGCCTGCGCTCACCTCTGTCGCGAAGGTGTAGGTGCCGTTACTGTCGATGTTCAGGGTATCCCCGAGGTGATTTTCAACGATGAGCCCGCCAGAGCTCAGGCCGCTGACGTCCAGACTCAGACGATAGCTTTCTCCGCTGGTCCCGGAGGTATTTGTGGTTTCTTGCTCACTGCTGCTGGACTGAGAGTCGCCCATACAGGCACACAGGCTGAATGCAGCCGGTACTAACATCAGATACTTCATCATTGTGCTCTCTTGTTGTTTATTGGCGTTTTTACAGGTGATCAATAAAAAGGCCTGTCGTCCGAAGAGGAAGCGACAGGCAAAGAGGGAGAAAGTTGTCAGCGGCGACGACGGGTTGGGATCAGTCCCAGCATCAGAATCAGCCACAGTAGGTGATGGCTGCCTGCGCCTCCTGCGCCGTCGCTGGATTCATCGGCGACAACGGTTACTTGCAGTGATGCCGACGTGCTCAGAGAGGGGCGGCCGTTGTCGGTTACTGTTACCGTCACCAGATAGCTTCCTGCCACCAGATCGCTGGAGGGGAAACTGAATTGGGTGGCATCCGATGAAGCGCTGTAAAGGCCATTCAGCTCCCAGCTCAGAGTGTGTTCGTCATCAACATTGGCATCCGTGATGTCGACTGACAGTGTGACCGAGCCGCTGGCTACGGTCAGGGTGTCGGTGACTTCACCGTTCTGGCTCATGCTCAGAGCGATCTGGGGGGCAATATTGACGCCAGTGACCGTCAGGTTGAGTCGGGAGGCGCCCTCTGCCAACACAAACCAGGCTTCCGTGTCGTCGTCTTCCATATCCACCGACATGATTTCAACGATCAGTACTTCATCGCCTTCTTCAATATCATCATGAAGAATCGACAGTGGCAGATAGCCTCGGGTATTGAGAGGCAGCTCCGTACCGGCCTCAATGGTTACTGTGACTGCCTCGTCGAGCGAGATGCCGTCCAGGTCGGCATCTGTCAGTGTGGAGTTATCACTGTCGACCGCCAGTTCTACTACAACTGGATAAACAGGGGATTCACCACTCAGTTCGATAACGACCTCGGTTGTTGCGCCTTCGGCCGTCAGAATATCTGTCGTGGCGAAACGCACTTCCGGATAGACGTTAACTGCTTGTTCAACGGCGTCGCTTTGGTTGCCACTGAGGTCGGTGGCAGTCCACTCCAGAATCTGACGTCCGGTGGGCAGCAGCAGTTGACCCGTTTCAGTGATCTCGACCGCTTCACCGTTCAGGTAGCACTGATAGGTCAGGGCGCCCGAAGCATCGACAGCATCAAAGGCAGATACCTCGGCAAGCAGGCTCAGGTAGTCAAGGGCAACCTGGGTTGCATCATTGAGATCGGCTGAGACAGACAATTCTGCGCCTACGCTCAGGATTTCCGGAGCACCGTTGTCATTGGTGTTATCACTGTCTTCAGAATCGTCGACACCGTCGTTATCAACGTCGTTCGGGTAGGGGTCGGTGGCGTTGCTGATGCCGTCACCGTCATCATCCGCCGGTAGATCATCTGCATCGTACGGGTCACTGCCCGCGGCCGTTTCATCGGCATCGGTGTAGCCGTCATTGTCATAGTCGTATGGATAGTCGTCGTATTGGTCATAGGTGCCGTCGCCATCACTGTCGCCATGGAATACATTACCCAGCTTCAGGCCCGGCAACGCTGATGATGTTCCGAACTCCCAATAGCTGTCGCCTGTGGCATCAAGGGCACTTCCCCAGCCTGCATACAAGGTCCCTTCGATACACTGGATGTCATCAGCAGAGGTCGGACAGCGAAGCTCTTCCTCACTGACACCGAAGAAACCCACATCATATTCTGAGGTACTGTTTCCATCGGTCGAGCCTGTACTGTCCGTTGCCCAGTAGCTGTACTGCGTGGTTGCGTAGTTGTAGCCGATGAGCCCCGCCGTGGCGTCGCCACCGGAGGTGTCGCCCGTTGCGTAGCTGTTACTGACGATATAATAACTATCCTGCGTGCTGGTCGATCGTCCGATCAAACCACCAACCTGGTATCGGCCGGACACCGTCCCTGTTGCAAAGGTATTGCTGACCAGCGTGTCATAAATACGGCCGATGAGTCCGCCGACGTTTGCATCACCGCTGACATCGCCCGTTGCATAGGCGGCATTGAGCGTCGAGAACTCCAGTAGGCCAATCAGGCCGCCTGCATAGTCGTCACCAGCAATAACGTTACCGGTGCTCCACAGCTCAGAAAACGTACTGTAGTAAGACGCCCCGACGAGCATGCCTGCATAGTCGTCGCCGGTCACGGATGCCAGGTCGCCAGTAATGCCGACTGAGCGGATCTCGCCACCATAAACAAACCCGAACAGGCCGATGTAATCGGTATCCGGACGATTGATGTAGAGATTGCGGATTTCGTAGTACTTGCCATCAAACACTGCCGTCAGTGCATCATTGCTGCGGCTGCCCAGTGGTTGCCAGCCTTCTCCGTCATTCCAGAAAGCTTCATCCGACAGGTCTCCATCACCATCGGTATCAAAATCAAGATCGGTAACCAGCTCATAACCACTGCAGGACTGCACATAGGTGCCTGCAGAGAGAATAAATGGGCAGCCACTGCTGTCACTGACGCCATTTTCGTCCAGAACCTGTCCCACACCGGACAGGTCATGGCGGATTGCATATAGTTCTTCCAGGGTAGCGATATCGATCAGTCCGTCAGAGTCGCCGTCCGCGTCAGCAATGCTGTCGCCGTTGTCATCCGGGTCTTCAGCGTCGGTCAGGCCATCGTTGTCCATGTCATTCAGAAACAGATCAAGGGTCAGTCCCGAGGTTTCCTGGCATGCAACATCGCATTCCGGGTGCCAGCTGTCAGGGAGACCATCGAAGTCGTCGTCCTGCCAGGCGGCCGGATGATCAGGGAGAGCATCAAAAGAGAGCCCCGACAGACTGACACAGTCGCTATCGCAGTAGGGGTTCCACTGGTCCGGATACCCGTCGTCGTCGCTGTCCAGAGAGGCGGCCGCATTCAGAGGGAACGCGTCGCTGCCATCTAATGAGCCATCGCCATCACTGTCGCGGTAGATGGACTGGTTGATGCGTAGCCCCGGAAGCTGGTCGGTGTCGCCGAAATCCCAGTAGGCGTCATTATCTTCATCAATGAAGTCCGCCCAGTTGCTGAACAGGGTATGTTCAATAGAGCAGGAGCTGTTATTGGCGCTTTCCGGGCATTGGAGTTCTTCGAGCAGGGCGCCAACGTAGCCGTCAACGCTGTTGCTGTCATCGCTTTCCGTCTGGCCGGTCGAGTCAGTCGCCCAGTAGCTGTCAGATATTTCGGTATCATCTGCCTGTCCGATCAGCCCGCCATAATCAGAATCCTGATAATCAACGTAGCCAGTGGCGAAATTCCCGGAGATGACTGAATCGCTTGAATAACCAATCAGACCCGCGGTTGCATAGCCGCCGTAAGTCACAGCGGACGAGTAGCTGGCGCTGATGTTGGCCCGGTAGAGTACCCCCACAAGGCCTCCCACCATGTAGTCACCAGTGACCGATCCGGTAGCGAAGCTCGCCGATACACTGGAGTAGTCGAGTTCTGCAGCCAGGCCGCCCGCAGTGCCATCACAGTTGATGGTCACGGAGGCGCCACTTTCGCTGATCTCTGATCCTATGGCATAGCCCAGCAACCCCCCACAACTGAATTCTCCCGAGACCTTGCCAGAAACAAATACCCTGTGAATACGGGAACCGAAATCTTCACCGATCAGCAGACCAGTTTCGTTGTCGCCGAAGACGGAGGTCAGGTCACCCGTGAGGGTCACATTGTGGATATACGCCAGCTCAGTCTTGCCGAAGAGACCGGCTTCTTCTTCCGTTTCGTTCACAAACAGGTTGTGAATCGCGAAATGGTTACCGTTAAATTCTGCCGTGAAGGATTCTGTATCATTCCCCAGTGGTAGCCAGCCAGCGCCGGCGTTGTAGTAGCTTTCGTCTGACAGGTCACCGTCCTGGTTGGTATCGAAGTCCAGATCGTTCAGAAGTTCATAACCGCTGCATCGGAGTGTCATGACACCGTCGATTATGGTCGCCGGGCAGCCGCTGCTGTCTTCACTGCCACCGTCACTGAGCACCTGTGAGACCCCGTTCAGCCGGAAGCGGATAGCGTTCAGTTCGTCGAGTGTTTCGATATCAATCAGGCCGTCTGAGTCGGCATCCGCATCGATGATGCCATCACCATTATCATCAGTGTCTTCAGCGGTGCTCAGACCGTCGTTGTCGTGATCGTCCGGGAAGCTGTCGAGTGTGTAGCCAGAAAGCGCCTGACAGTCGCTGTCGCAGTCATCGGCCCAGGTGTCCGGAAGCCCATCGAGATCGCTGTCCTGCCAGACCTCGTCGTCTTCCGGAAATACATCGAGTTGCAGACCAGATGCCTCGATGCATTCGGTATCACAGCTGCTGTTCCACTGATCGGGGTAGCCATCACCGTCGGAATCCAGTGCGGCAGCATAGGCATTAACGAAGGCGTCGTTTTCATCGAGGTAGCCGTCGCCATCACTGTCCCGGTAGAGGACGCCGTTAAGCATGAGGCCTGGCAGTTGATCCGTCGTGCCGAAGTCCCAGTAGGGAAGGGTTGCCCCAGCGGTTGTCGTATGGATTTCTTCTGACCAGCCTGAAAAAAGAGTGGTCGATGAGCAATTCACGTCATCTGCAGTTGTCGGGCACTGCAGGGTCACGAGAAGGGTTCCGAAGACTTCCTCATCTGTCGGAGTTTCTGTGCTGTCGTCCTGTTGGGTTGTATCGGTTGCCCAGTAGCTCCTGCTGAAGGTGCTGTCGTCATTATTGCCGGCAAGGCCACCCGAGCGCACGGCGCCGCTGTTGTAGCCCGTACTCAACGAGGTGTGAATACTGGCATTGTCGATCCGGCCAGTAATGCCGCCTGAGCCGCTGGACGCAATCACCCTGGTTGTTGAGTAACTGTTGCTTAGGGACGAATGCACCATCAGAGCTCCGGCAATACCGCCAGCATAGTAGTAGTCCGCCGCAGTCTCCCCCGCGGTATAGATGCCAGTGATCTGCGTGTCAGATGCATATCCGACCAGGATTCCGATGTAATAAAGACCTGCGCTGCGTGTCAGCGGACCAGTGAGTGCCAGGTGTTTAAGTTCGGCGTCGCTGGTGAAGCCAAACAGGCCTGTGTAGCTGTCCTGAGCGGTGTACAGGTTCCGGATCTGGTGGCCGCGACCATTGAAGGTTGCAGTGAATGGGCTGGTGGAATCCCCGATGGGGACCCAGCCCGTTCCGGCGTTCCAGAAACTGTCATCAGACAGGTCGCCGTTGGTGTTTTCATCGAAGTCCAGATCGGTGGTCAGTTCGTAACCGGAGCAGAGCGCCTGAAGAGCGCCGTTGATAACGGTCGCGGGGCAGCCGCTGGCGTCGCCATCGGCGCCGTCCGTTAAGATTTGTTGTGCACCATCCAGACTGAAGCGCATAGCGTTCAGTTGTGAAAGACTGGTGATATCGATCAGGCCATCTGAATCGGCGTCTACATCGGCGATTCCGTCGCCATTGTCGTCGGTATCCGTGGCGGTATCCAGGCCGTCGTTGTCATAGTCATCCGGAAACGTGTCCAGGGTCAGGCCCGATGCAGTCTGGCAATCACTGTCGCAATCCTCCGCCCAGGATTCTGGCAGACCATCCAGGTCTTCGTCCTGCCAGGCTGCCCGGTGATCCGGCAGGTTATCCAGAACAAGGCCGCTGGCAGCGCGACACTCGCTATCGCAGCCGAGTGTCCAGCGATCGGGGTAGCCATCGTTGTCTGCGTCTTCAGACGCGGCAGACTCATACGGAAAGGCATCTTCATGATCCAGCACCCTGTCGTTATCAGAGTCGCGGTATACCACCCCGTTTAATGTCAGGCCCGGGAGTTCCTCACTGGTACCGAAGTTCCAGTAGGGATCGTCGTCGCCATCGAGCATATCCCCCCAGCCAGCATAAAGTTTGATGCCAGAGCATGCTTCGTCGTCACCGGCCACAGGGCACTGCAGTTGCGCGAGTGTGGCTCCCTGATAGTTGTTGTCGGCAGAGCTATCATCGCTTTCACTCTGGCCGCTGCTGTCTGTTGCCCAGTGAACGGCAGTGATGTCGTTAGAGCCAGCGTCTCCTGCGAAACCACCAACGTTGCCAGCGCCAGAGACGCTGCCTGTAGAGTAGGAGGCTGTGATCGAACCGTTGGTGACCAGGCCTGCAAAGCCACCGACTGATATGCCAGTAGAGTCGACGCGGCTGGAAGTGAAGCTGTTGGTGACCGTGGTATTGTGCAGGTAACCAACGAGGCCGCCCGCGTAGTTGTCTGCTTCGACGTCGCCCAACGCGAATACTGCTGTCATTGTCGTGTTGCTGTTCGTCCGGCCTGCCAATGTTCCGGTGAAGTCGTCACCGTGGATGTACGTCAGAGTACCGGTGAGACCGACAGACTGAATGCTTGCGTTCTGGATTGAGCCGAACAGCCCGATGTAGTCATCGTTCGGGCGGTCAATGTAGAGGTTACGGATAAGGTGGCCGTTGCCATGAAAGTCCGCCTGAAAACTGCCACTTGAAGAACCAATCGGTTCCCAGCCGGCCCCGTCGTTCCAATAGTCATCACTGGCGTCCATGACACCATCACCATTGGTATCGAAATCCAGGTCTGTGGTCAGCTCGAAGCCGGTACACCCACTGTCCGGACAGCCTGCGCCTGAACCATAGAGCCCTGAGCCATCGAGATGGTTACGGATCTCGTTCAGGTCGGCGAGGTCGTTAATTTCAATCAGTCCATTGTCGTCCAGGTCGTAATCGCTGCGTCCGTCTGCGGCGATACTGCTGTTTGCTACCAGGCAGGCCGTCAGCCCGGTGAGCAGAAGGGATGTTCTGAAATGCATGGTTCAACCCATTGATAAAAGACAGAACTCCCTCAGCGAAAACCGCGCCAGAATTAAAAGTCTTTATTTATCAATCTGTTATGTGATTCTGATTGGAGTGGGAGCGTAATCTCGCTTATAGATACGGGCTCTATAAGCGAGGACGCTTATAGGATGGTGTAGTAGCTCCAGCGCCGTTCTCCCTGCTTTGCCAGGACGCCTTCTTTGTGAAGCTTTTTCAGCAGGTAGGATGCGCGCCCGTGATCAACGTTGAGCAGGGCCTGCGCCTGAGCATTATCAATCCGGCCTTGCTCTCGGGCGTACTCAACCAGAGCCTCTTCATCGCTGGAGGCCTGAGTCTGGGCGGGCACGATCGTTTGTGAGCGGGCGTCGGCAGCAGAGAGAACCACGGTAGATTCTGGCGGAGTCACCGGCTCCAGAAAGTGAAGGTGCGCTTCTGTGATCGTTTTTCCACGGCTGGCGATCAGCGCGTACTCCGCCATGTTTTTCAGTTCGCGTACGTTGCCGGGAAAGTGATAGCGGCCGAGTGCCGCCAGAGCAGGGTCCGAGATAACAGGTTGCTCCCGCCCCATCTGGCGGCTCAGCAGATCCAGAAAGTGGCGCGCCAGCAAAGGGATATCTGAGGCGCGCTCACGGAGAGGCGGCAGAAAGACCGTGTAGCCGGCCAGCCGGAAATAGAGGTCCTGGCGGAACTCTTTTGCCTGTATTCTCTCCTGCATTGCGACATTGGTGGCCGCGACGACCCGGACATTGACCTGGCGTGGCTGACGCCCCCCCACAGGAGTGACGACGCCATCTTCAAGCACCCTCAGTAACTTCGCCTGAAGCGAGAGGGGCATATCGCCGATTTCATCGAGAAACAGGGTGCCGCCGTCCGCTTGCTCAAAAAATCCGCGGCGATCACTCACCGCACCTGTGTATGCGCCTTTCGTGTGTCCGAAAAATTCGGCATCCGCCAGATCAGCGGGAATCGCTGAGCAGTTCACGGCGATAAAGGGCTTGCTACTGCGCTGGCTGCCATAATGGATGGCTCGCGACACCAGTTCTTTACCTGTGCCACTCTCGCCGAGTACAAGAACATTGGTGTGTCCTGCCTGTTGCAGGCTCCGTACTTCCTCGAGCAGGGTCATGATCGCCTGGCTCTGACCGATAAAGGCGTCAATGCCCCATTGCTGAGCTTCTTTACGGGTCAGTGCCGTCAGAGTCTGGTCAGCCAGCTGGAGCGCATTTTCTGCTTTTTCCCGCTGGTTGATCTGTTCACTCAGGGCGTCGTTAAGCTGGCGCAGCTCGGCATTTTTTTCCAGCAGCTCCTGTCGCTGTTTTGCGATAGTCAGATGCGTGTTGATCCGTGCCAGCACTTCTTCCCGTTGCAGAGGTTTAATCAGGTAATCGACAGCACCGGAATTAAAACTGCGTAATTTATCGCGGGTGTCGGACAGGGCACTCATAAATATGACAGGGATATCGCGGGTTGTCGCCGAGTCTTTCAGACGCTCGCACACCTCATGCCCGCTGAGCCGGGGCATCATGATATCGAGCAAAATCAGGTCGGGGAGGGAGTCTCGAGCGATTCGTAACGCCGACTCTCCATCGGTTGCAACTGCCAGGCGAAGGCCACTGTCGCTCAGGAAACTGACCAGCACATCGAGGTTCTGTGGCTGATCGTCGACGATCAGGATCAGTGGTGAAGCAGTCATGAGGCATCCGGTTCAGAAGGAGCGATAAGTATAAGCGTCTATAAGCGAATATGGCTAATCTATAAGTAAATCTATTCGATCGAGTTTGTATCTATATGTTTTATATGAGGTTTTTCGGGTGGCCCGTAATGTGCAGTCATCTGTTGCAGACATCCAGAGGGCAGGCCTTATATGAACTTTTCCAGCGCAAGGGCAAAACAGCCGTCACTACTCGTGATCGATGACGTTCCCGCAAATCTCGACTTTCTGATTGATGGGCTTGGTAATGAAGATCTGCAGATCCGCGTGGCTCTGTCGGGGCGTGAGGGGCTGGCGCTTGCTCAGAACGACAGTCCGGATCTGATATTGCTTGATATTATGATGCCGGGGATGGATGGCTATGAAGTCTGTCGCCAGCTTAAAAAAGACAAAGCTCTTGCCGATGTTCCGGTTGTGTTTCTGTCGGCCCGGGGCCAGGAGCCAGACATTGAGCTGGGGTTGGCACTTGGGGCGATTGATTATGTACAGAAGCCGTTTTCGCTTCCGGTACTGAAGGCCCGCATCAGGACTCACCTTGCCCATAAGAAAAGATTGGATGAACTGCAGAATCTTGCGTGTCTGGATGAACTGACAGGTTGCGGTAACCGACGGACATTCGAACATATGCTTGAGCTCGAGTGGTTCAGGGCGCGCCGTCACGCGGATGAAATGTCGCTGATCATGATCGATGTTGACCACTTCAAAGCCTATAACGATCACTACGGGCACGTCCGGGGAGATGAGTGTCTGCGGGTGGTTGCAGGTGTCCTGCAAGGGGTTATCCGGCGGCCAGGGGATTGTCTGGCCCGTTATGGGGGTGAAGAATTCGCTGTGATTCTGCCAGGTACAGAAAAGGTTCACGCAGAGCGGTTGGCAACCGAAATGTGTACCGCGCTCTATCGGTATGCCTTACCTCACGAAGCATCTCCGGTTGCAGACAGGGTCACCATCAGCGCGGGGGTTGCTTCTGTCGTACCGGATGCAGATGGTCACGCCGGAAGCCTTGTCACGGCAGCGGACCGCGCACTTTATCAGGCAAAGAAAACGGGACGGAACCGGGCCTCGGTAGCGGCCCTGTAGCATGGTCAGGGGAGACGAATGCAGTTACTCTTCGCCTCCTGAATATTGAATGATCCGGAGGTTGGTTATATGTCGCAGCGGTACCTTCATGCTGTCCGTCAGACGATTTTGGGAGGGGTGCTCTGTGCAGGAGCGTGTGCCCCGTTTACATGGGCGGAAGGAACCGACGACGAAGAGCTGGCTGCTTTGATGGCATTGCTCGAAGAAGAAACTGAACTGGCAACGCAGACACGTATGAACACGGATTATGTTCCCGGCATGATGACGGTGCTTTATGCACGCGATCTGGCGGCACAGGGTTTCAGCAATCTGGCCGATGCGCTGTCGTTTGTCAGTGGCTTCTACCTGCCCGAAAACAACGCTGGAGATTACCGGACGATTGTTCGTGGTGTGGGGGCGACGTTGAGTTCAAGTAACCTCAAGTTCCTGCTGGACGGTATGGTCGTTAACCGCGCTACTGATGCCTCTGCCGACTGGCTGATGCGATTGCCCCTGGAGCAGATAGAGCGCGTCGAAATTATCCGCGGACCCGGTGCGGCATTGTATGGCGAGTTTGCTTTTTCTGGTGTCGTAAATGTTATCACACGCCAGGATAAGGCCGTCGCGGTCAAAGCAGGAGATCCGGGGTTACGCCAGGGCGGTGCCTACTTCTCAGGAGACGTCCGCCCGGGTATCTCGCTTAATGTCGCAGTGACTGCGTGGGATCAGGGCAACAGCGGGCTGGAAACACAGGAAGACAACTTTGCACGCCGTGGCAATGGATACTCGCCGGGCAAGGTATATGACCACGAAGCTGGTCAGATTCTGTCTTTACACCTTGCCGGCAATGGCTACGAGCTGGATACGTATTACGCCAGTACAGAGCGTGGGCCGGGATACGGATATCTGGCCGCCTTGCCCTATGAAACAGAACTGAGAGAGGAGACCGCAAGTGGTATCCGTCTGGGGAAGGCATGGTACCTGAGTCCGGATCTGGAGCTTGCTTTTGATGTCTCCCATCAGGCGACCAGGCTTGATGATGCTGCTTATCTCCCTATCCCTGCCGGTGTCCGCCCTCCGGGGGCTTCTCAACCCCTTCAGAATGATGGGTTTCGTCAGGATGGCAACAGCGACACGACTCAGCGCGCACGTCTGACCAGTCACTGGAATGCTACAGAAAATCATCAGGTTTACTCTGAAATCAGTATCAGTCAGAGCCGCGTCAATGACAGCTTCTTCTATGTGACCCCCGCCGGAGGGGAGCCTCAGGAAGCACCCGAAGATCGTCGTCTTGTTACTGAGGGGGCAGAGCGCAGTCTGACCAGCATCGCAATTCAGGATCAGTGGCAGGCGACGGAAGACCTGCAGGTCACTCTGGGGGCGCGGTTTGATGACTATGACGACTGGGGAGCCAAGCTATCGCCAAGGCTGGCGGGGGTATGGCGCGTTGCCGATAACCATATTGTGAAAGCACAGTACGCCGAGGCCTTTCGTCCACCGACCCTGAAAGAACGGTATTCCGGGGAGCAGAGTTTTGCTGGTGGTGAGGACCTGACGGAAGAAAAACTGCGCTCGTTCGAAGCAGCATATATCTACCGGGCGCCGGGGCATACTCTGCGCACTACGGTTTTTTATACCAAGGTGGACGATCTGATTGAGTTTTATCTTAATCCGGGGGAGGTGCCTGTCTGGCGTAATCGCGGCAACATCGATACCCGGGGGCTTGAACTGGAGTGGCAACAGGTTCTGGGGCGGCATTGGCACTGGCAGGCGAATCTCAGCTATGCGCGCGCCTTTGATCGCCTGGACGATGACAAAAAGTTGCTTGGCTCGGTTGAGCTGCTGGCAAACGCGGCGATGACATGGAATGCCACTGACCGGGTGAGCCACAGTCTGACCCTGACATATACCGGTGCCCAGGAGGGTTGGGAGTCGCCGCCGGGTCACAGAGATGTTTTTGCTGCGTACACGCTGTTCGGATATGCGTTGGAGGTTGATCGACTCTGGGATGTTGATGGATTGCTGTTGACCCTGGCAGCGCGGAATCTCGCCGACAGGTACTACCAGAGTGCGCCTGCACCCGCGCAGTACCCGGATGGACTGTCCCATGGTGGGCGCAGCGTCCATGGTGCGCTGGAATACCGGTTCTGAGTGGCTGACCTGTGAGAGTGGGCATCGGGCGTAGCAATAACAGACGCTGGTGGCTTCTGCTGCCGTTGTTGCTCTGTGCCTGCCTCTCCGTCAGCCTTAATGCCGATACCTTCAGCGAGCGTCGCATTCACGTCGGGTTAAAGCTTTTCCGGACCTTCCTGTCCGCAGACCTGGCTCTGAGCGAAAAGCTCAATGATGCGGGACGGGTGGAGGTTGCTCTTCTGTATGCGAGCGACGAACTCACCGCCGCCCGCTACCTTCCCGAGCTGGAGCAGGCGCTGCCGGAAGTGAAAAAACTTCCGGTCCAGCTGAACACACTGGCGCTCAGTTCACTGAGTGACGCGCCGCGAGCACCGGCGGCAATGTTTATTACGCAGCCTCTCAATCGAGAGGAGCTTCAGCAGGTAATCAGCTATGGGCGGGAACATAGGGTTATGGTGTTTTCTCCCTTTGAAGGCGACGTCCGGGATGGGGTCGCTGGCGGCTTATCCGTGGAATCAACGGTACGTCCTGCGCTTAACATGACGACGCTTAAGGCGTCTGGCCTTGAGTTGAAGGCGTTTTATCTGACGGTGGCGAAACAATATGAATAACGGGCTTCTCTACAGGTGGCTGCAGGGGCTGTCCGGAGTCAGGCTGGGTTCCGGCCTGGCTGGTATCGCCCTCGTGTTTATTCTCCTGATGGCTGCGCTGGCTTATTCGCTGGATCGATACTGGCATCACACCCTACAGCCCCGTTTGTATCAGACCGCCGAAACCCAGGCTGAGATTCTCGCCCGCGCGCAGTCGGCGGTGCTGCTGGAGAGTCTTCAGTACACCGCGCCGGAACAGAGACAACAGCGGTTGTTTGATGTGATTCAGGAAATGCTGATTGTTACAGACCCGGCAATTGGCGAACGAATGATTCTGGCGGTATCGCTGGAAGTGGATTACGACCTGATTGAAGCCAGCCCGGGGAGTCTGGATTTCAATGAAGGGGCGCCCAGCTGTGGGTCGTGTTTTCAGATGCCTGTAGCCCTGATCGCGAACAATGGTGATCTGCTCGGCGTTGCGGGTTTTTCCGTCAGTGACCGTTATTTCAGTGTCCTTGCCAGTGATATGCGTAGCCAGCTGATGGTTCAGTCAGGCGTGCTACTGTTGTTGCTGATTCTGGTGTGGGGTCTGATGTCATTCATGTTCCACCGGCTGAATCAGGCGAAACAGGTGATTGAAGCGTCTGACAGAGCAAAAACCCGTTTTCTGGCGAGTGTGACGCATGAACTGCGGACCCCTCTGAATTCCATTCTTGGCTATACCCAGATCTTCAGAGAAGACAGGCAACTGATGGAAAGCCGGGGGCAGGGGGTCGAGAGTATCAGCCGCAGCGCCGATCACCTGCTGCATATGATTAACGATATCCTGGATTTTGCGCGCGCGGATGAAGAGAGTCTGAGCCTGCATCCGAACGAAACCAACCTGCCTGAGCTTCTCACTGCGCTGGCAGAAATGAGCCGGATCCGGGTGGCTACGGCCCAGGTTAAGTTTATCTGTGATTTCCCGGCAGCCTTACCTTCGTCTGTCCTGGTTGATGACAAGCGGTTACGCCAGGTCCTGCTCAACCTGCTCAGTAATGCGGTTAAATTCACTGAAACTGGTAGCGTCGTATTTTCAGCAGCGGTGCTACACAACGAAGATGGCTATATTTCTATCCGGTTCGGAGTCAAGGACAGCGGCATCGGGATCGAAGAACGGGAACTGAAAAACATTTTCATACCCTTTCATCAATTGGATAACCGAATTACTCAGGCTGAAGGTTCCGGGCTGGGGCTGACCATCAGTCAGAAAATTCTCCGGTTGATGAATTCCGAACTTAAAGTCAGAAGTAGCCCGGGTGAAGGAAGTGAATTCTGGTTTGTACTTCGCCTGATGGTGACAGAACAGCGTCAGACCGAGCTTCAGGAAGCAGAGCCTGACGCACAGATACTGACGCTTCCAGCCCGGGATGTACTCCAGAAACTTCATGATGAAGCGTCCCGTCACGACATACTTGCACTGCGTGCGACGCTGGCCTCCGTCGAGGAGGATGAAAACCTGCAACCGTTTGTCGCAGAAGTGCGTCGCTATACAGAGCAGTACCGGTTTCAGCCTCTGGCTGCCTGGCTATTGACGGTGGCTGACTGACCCGGCCTGACGATTGACGGCTTGTATTCACTTATATTACGATTCGCGCCCTTCTATATTCTGTCGATACGTATTGCTTTTATAAGCCTGTATCGCACCTGATTGAGCCGAGGAAAGCACTGTGGCACGCACAACGCCTATTGAGCGTTACCGTAATATTGGTATCTGTGCTCACGTGGATGCGGGTAAAACCACAACCACTGAGCGTGTTCTGTTCTACACCGGGGTATCCCACAAGATCGGTGAAGTACACGACGGCGCAGCAACCATGGACTGGATGGAGCAGGAGCAGGAACGTGGTATCACCATCACCTCTGCTGCGACGACCTGTTTCTGGGCGGGCATGGCTCAACAGTTTGAACAGCATCGAATCAACATTATCGACACGCCCGGACACGTAGACTTCACTATCGAAGTAGAGCGTTCTTTGCGTGTACTGGACGGTGCGGTGGTGGTTCTTTGCGGTTCCTCAGGCGTTCAGCCTCAGACCGAGACAGTATGGCGCCAGGCTAATAAATACGAAGTGCCGCGAATGGTCTTCGTCAACAAGATGGACCGCACAGGTGCCGACTTCTTTATGGTGGTCGATCAGCTGGGCAAGCGACTTGGCGCGAATGCGGTGCCGATTCATATCAATATTGGTGCCGAAGACAACTTCAAAGGTGTTGTTGACCTGATCAAGATGAAAGCCATCATGTGGAATGAGGCCGATCAGGGCATGACCTTTACCTACGAAGATATTCCTGCGGATCTGGTTGATACCGCCGAAGAATGGCGAGAGAAGTTGGTCGAAGCTGCTGCAGAAGCTTCGGAAGAACTGACCGAGAAGTATCTGGAAGGCGAAGAGCTGTCTGAAGAAGACATTAAAGCAGCGCTGCGCCAGCGTACACTGGCGAACGAAATCGTACTTGTAACCTGTGGTTCTGCGTTTAAGAACAAAGGTGTGCAGGCGGTTCTGGATGCAGTGATCGAATTCCTGCCATCACCCACTGAGGTGAAGGCTATTGAGGGCGTTCTGGATGACAAAGACGAAACCGTCGCCGAACGTCATGCAGACGATGCCGAGCCTTTTGCTGCTCTGGCATTTAAAATCGCAACTGACCCGTTTGTGGGAACTCTGACCTTTGTGCGAGTCTACTCAGGCGTGTTGCAGTCGGGTGATGCGGTTTATAACGCGGTAAAAGGTAAGCGTGAGCGCGTTGGTCGTATGGTGCAGATGCATGCAAACTCACGTGAAGAAATTAAAGAGGTTCGCGCAGGTGATATCGCCGCGCTGATCGGTCTGAAGGATGTCACGACAGGGGATACCCTGTGTGATCAGGATCAGAAAAACCGCATTACGCTTGAGCGTATGGAGTTCCCGGAGCCGGTGATATCGGTCGCGGTTGAGCCTAAGTCTCAGGCGGATCAGGAGAAGATGGGTGTGGCGCTCGGTAAGCTGGCGCAGGAAGATCCGTCATTCCGTGTCGAGACCGACGAAGAGTCTGGTCAGACCATTATCTCTGGTATGGGTGAGCTACATCTCGACATCATCGTCGACCGTATGAAGCGCGAATTCAAAGTGGAATGTAACGTGGGTAAACCCCAGGTGGCGTACCGCGAGAAAATTACCCGTACGGTAGAAATCAACAACAAGTTCGCTAAGCAGTCGGGCGGGCGCGGTCAGTATGGTCACGTAGTGATCCGGTTTGAGCCGCGAGACGAAGAAGGCCTCGAATTTGTAAACGAGATCGTTGGTGGTGCAATTCCTCGTGAATTCATCCCGGCGGTCGAAAAGGGTATCGAAGAACAGATGAAGAATGGTGTTCTTGCCGGTTACCCGCTGCTGGGTCTGAGAGCAACACTGTTCGATGGCTCATACCATGACGTTGACTCAAATGAGATGGCGTTTAAAATTGCCGCGTCACAAGCAACTAAGCAGCTTTCGAGAGAAGGCGATGCCGTTCTGCTGGAACCCATGATGAAGGTTGAAGTTGTAACACCTGAAGATTACATGGGTGACGTGGTCGGTGACCTGAACCGTCGCCGAGGTTTGATTTCCGGAATGGAAGATACGCCATCAGGTAAAGTGGTGAATGCCTCTGTACCTCTGGCCGAGATGTTCGGTTACGCCACTGATCTGCGTTCAGCGAGTCAGGGGCGGGCGACCTATTCCATGGAATTTGAAAAATATGCGGAAGCGCCTTCAAGCGTAGCTGATGCGATTATTAATCATTTGTAATTTAAAGATCCTGAACGAGGTGTTCTATGGCTAAGGAAACGTTTGAACGTTCCAAACCCCACGTAAACGTGGGTACTATCGGTCACGTTGACCACGGTAAAACTACTCTGACTGCGGCTCTGACCCG
>NZ_CATMFB010000023.1 GCF_950066645.1 uncultured Thalassolituus sp.
AACGCAGCATCGCCGATGGTAGTGTGGGGCTTCCCCATGTGAGAGTAGGTCATCGTCAAGCTCTTATTCAAAACCCCTGATCACTAACGTGGTCAGGGGTTTTTTCATTTCGAGCTTGCCGAACACGTCAAGGTCGATCGCGACCCCGGTCTATTCAAAGCCCCAGTAGCGAAAGTTACTGGGGCTTTTTCATTTGGTCACATCCCTGTCCAACCCTGAACAATTCTCCTGTCATATCTGTATTCCCCAGCGCAGTACTCTGGATTATGCCTACACTCAATAGAGCTTCAGGAGGTGTATGTGTTTCTTATTATCGAAGACAGTCCGATCGTACAGAAGATTTTGCAGCACACGTTGCGACAGCAGGGCATTGAGCCGGTGGTGTTTGCTTCTACCAAAGCCGAAGGAATTGAGCTGTATAACGAACACAAAGACAGCGTGGTCGCCGCACTGGTTGATCTGAACCTTCCTGATGCGCCTGATGGTGAAATGGTCAGTTACCTGCTTGATCAGCGTTTACCGGTTGTTGTTCTTACGGGTAGTGACGATCTGAATCAGCGTAAAGAGCTCCTCAAGAGCGGGGTCGTTGATTACGTTATTAAAGAAAATCGCTTCTCCTATCAGTATGCAGCGCGAATGCTTAACCGACTTGAGCGTAATCGCTCAATTACAGCGCTTGTGGTGGATGACTCTTCCACGATGCGACAGGCTGTAACGTCTTACCTCAGACTCCAGAATTTTCAGGTTGTTGAGGCTCATAATGGGGCTGAGGGACTTGAGAAGTTAGAGTCAGACATCTCTATCAAGCTCATCATTACTGATTATCATATGCCTGAGATGAATGGCTTTGCTTTTCTCCAGCAGGTGAGACATCGCTACGATAAGCGGCCACTGGCCATAATAGGCCTGTCGAGTCAGGAAGACGCGGATATCTCCGTGCAGTTTATTAAAAAGGGCGCGAACGACTTCCTCCAGAAGCCTTTTCAGCAGGAAGAATTCAGCTGTAGGGTGACGAACAATATCGAGGCGCTTGAGCAACTCGTTGCCGTTCAGGAGCAGGCCACTCTGGATTATCTGACAGGCCTCAGAAATCGTCGTTACTTTATCGAAGAAGGGGATGCGCTGGTTAAAAGGCTTCAGGCAGAGGGCAAGCCCTTTACTGTGGCACTAATGGATATCGACAGCTTTAAGGGGATTAATGATGAGTACGGTCACGATGCCGGGGATGCTGTCCTGAAGCAGTTGGCCGGATATCTACAGCAGACTTTCTTCAGGTTTCATATGGCTCGATATGGTGGCGAAGAGTTTGCGCTTATTCTGCCAGGTCTGGATACTGATAAAGCCTATGGGCTGTTAGATCAGTTCAGATCTTATGTGGCAGATCAGTTATTTATTCTGCCCGATGATGATTACATCAGGGTGACGGTAAGCACGGGCGTAGCGCCTTTTTCACCTTCCAATAAGAGCAAGTTGCATCAATTACTGCTGGATGCGGATGAAGCTCTGTACGCTGCGAAAGAGGGTGGCCGGAACCTGGTTGTGGTTCATGACCCGACCCTCTCTGCAGATTAGGTATCAGACTCCAGCGGCCTTAAACGTCGCGCTGACAATCGCCTGAGCTTCTTCAATGATCTGAGCGAGATGCTCGTCACCTTTAAAGCTTTCTGCGTAGATCTTATAGATCTCTTCGGTGCCTGATGGGCGTGCAGCAAACCAGCCGTTTTCTGTGGTGACTTTCAGACCGCCAATCGCCGCACCATTGCCTGAGGCATGGGTCAGCTTTTCTTTGATCTCTTCACCAGCCAGTTTTTCAGCCGTTACGTCATCGGCACTCAGTTTTTTCAGAACGGATTTCTGTGGGCCAGTCGCTGCAGCATCAATGCGCTTGTAGACTGGTGCTGAGAATTTTTCGGTCAGGGCGATGTAGTGTTCGCCCGGATCTTTGCCGGTGACGGCTTTAATCTCAGCAGCTAACAAGGCGAGGATGATGCCGTCTTTATCCGTTGACCATACCGTGCCGTCTTTACGCAGGAAGGAGGCGCCTGCGCTCTCTTCTCCGCCGAAACCGAACTTACCGGTATACAGACCATCCACGAACCATTTAAAGCCCACAGGGACTTCTGAGAGGGTGCGACCGAGATCGGCGGCGACGCGGTCGATCATACTGGAAGACACCAGTGTTTTACCAATGGCGAGATCCTGTGACCACTGCGGGCGGTGGGTGTACAAGTAGTTAATCGCAACCGCGAGATAGTGGTTTGGGTTCATCAGGCCGACGGACGGTGTAACGATGCCGTGACGGTCATAATCTGGGTCATTGCCGAGGGCGATATCGAAATCGTCTTTTAAGTCGATGAGGCCCGCCATAGCGTATGGGCTGGAGCAGTCCATACGGATCTTGCCGTCTTTATCGAGAGTCATAAATGAGAAGGTCGGATCAACGCTTTCATTTACCACTGTGATATCCAGACCGTAGGTCTCGGCAATGACATCCCAGTAAGCGATACCGGAACCACCTAACGGATCGACGCCAATCTTAACGCCCGCTTTGGCGATGGCTTCCATATCGATCACACTGGCGAGATCATCAACGTACGGTTTGATGTAGTCGTATTCTGTGACCAGATCCGATGCCCAGGCCTGAGCAAAATCGATACGTACAACGTCTTTACTGCCGCTGTTAATTATCTCGTTTGCGCGATCCTGAATCTGGGAGGTCACGTCCGTATCAGCAGGGCCGCCATTCGGTGGATTATATTTAAAACCACCGTCCTGAGGTGGGTTGTGCGACGGGGTAATAACCACACCGTCTGCCAGTTCGGAGGCTTTCCCAGCGTTGTACGTCAGAATCGCATGGGAAATTACAGGCGTTGGTGTGTAACCGCGACCTTGTTGTACACGTACGCTGATGCCGTTGGCGACCAGCACTTCGACAGCAGTGATAAATGCACATTCAGACAGGGCGTGGGTGTCCATACCGATATAGAGCGGGCCAGTAATATTATTCTGCTGGCGATACTCAACTAACGCCTGACAGATCGCAGCAATATGCGTTTCATTAAAAGAACCGTTTGCGGCGCTGCCACGATGACCAGATGTTCCGAAGCTTACCAATGTGTCGTCGGAGGGCTTGCGGACATAGTAGTCAGCGACCAGGCGGGGGATATTGGCAAGATCAGAAGCGAGGGCTTTCTGGCCGGCTCTTTCATGTAGGCTCATATGGCGAGTTTCCTTACAAAACGTCTAGTAATGGTGGGTATTGTGCCTTCTGCGTGTGACAGCTTCCAGACAGTTTCGGAAGAATGGCGGATGCATCGGTACTGTTGAACCGGACAGTGGTGATCATTCGGGCATTCGGTTACTCTCTGTGCAAACCTGTTTATGAGACTTCAGCATGTCAGAAGATACTATTTTCGGAAAAATCGCCCGCGGCGAAGCGGATGCTAAGATCGTTTATGAAGATGATCAGTGTCTGGCGTTCCGCGATATGTTCCCAGCGGCACCAATGCATATTCTGGTTATCCCGCGTAAGCCGATCCCGCGTTTATGTGACGCCGAAGAAACGGATGCAGCGCTTCTGGGGCACATGATGCTGGTAGCGAATAAAGTTGCCGAGCAGGAAGGCCTTGGGGATAAATTCCGTTTGGTTATCAATAATGGTGCTGGAGCGGGGCAGTCGGTGTTCCATCTACATATGCATGTCATAGGCGGCCGTGATCTGTCCTGGCCTCCGGGCTGATAATAAAGCTACCTGCGTCGCTGTGGCGGTGTTAAAAGTTCGCTCAAAGTGCTCACTTACAACCAGTAGGCTCCGCCTTCTCGCGAACTTTTGCCTTGCCACATCTTCCTCGCTGACGCTTTCGCTAAACTGGCTGTGATTTAAGCACCGCTGGCTGATGCTTTCTCTTGAATCGTTACACTCCACGTCTTCCGTTGCTTAATTTTTCTTATGAAAACCGAATTTAAAGAACTCCGTGCGCGTCTGCATGACGGGCGAAATCTTGTTGTTGATGACTGGTCGGTGTCTGCGGGTGAGACCTGGGGCATTATCGGGACGAATGGCAGCGGTAAGACGGTGCTGTCGCGCTTGTTTGCCGGTGACGTGCGTTTGAGTCACGGTGAGGTCTCTGGTCTGCCAGAGCGCGTCGCCTTTGTATCGCTTGAGGCGCAGGCGGCGTTGATCGAGCAGGAGCGTCGTGAAGATGAATCTGACCTGATGGATCAGAAAGATATTGGTACGCTGGTCAGCGAGTTGTTGGCGCCGGTTACGGAGGTCGCAGACTGGATTCAGCTGTTGGGGATGGAGCATATTCTGTCGCAGGGTTTCCGTTCGTTATCGACGGGCGAGAGCCGCAAGGTGATGCTGGTGAATGCAGTGCGGCAGAAACCGGACCTGCTGATTCTGGATGAGCCGCTTGAAGGGCTGGATACCAAGAGCCGTGAAGCGCTGGCAGAGGCATTGTTTAAACTTCACGAAAGTGGCCAGCGTCTGCTGTGGGTAGCGAATCGTTTGGATGAGCTGCCAGACTGGCTGACGCATCTGGCGTTTGTTCATGATGCCCGCCTACTGGTTCAGGGGGAGCGTGAGTCGGTACTTACCTCGCCTGAAGTCCATTCATTACTGCACTTTGATAAGCCGCTGTCAGAATTCCCGGAAGCGCCGGTGAAATACGAGTTGAACGCTGACGACCCGCTGGTACGTCTGGAGAATGGCTCAATCGTCTATGGCGAGCGCACACTATTTTCTGGTCTCAACTGGCAGGTTGAGCCGGGGGCGCACTGGGCGATCACAGGCCCTAATGGCTGCGGTAAGACCAGTCTGCTGCAGATGATCACAGGCGATAACCCACAGTGCTATCGCAACGAACTGTATCTTTTTGGTATGAAGCGTGGCAGCGGTGAAACCATCTGGGATATTAAAAAGCATATTGGTCTGGTGTCGTCGTCGCTGCAGTGGGAATACCGGGCAACCACCAACGTACTGACCACTGTGATCTCTGGTTTATACGACAGCATTGGTCTGTATCAGGCGGCAGGCGATGATGATCGTCGTCTGGCCGAGCAGTGGCTGGAGATTATCGGCCTGCGCCATAAAGCCAATCAGAGCCTGCATCATCTGTCGTATGGGGAGCAGCGTCTGGTTCTGATTGCCCGCGCTCTGATCAAACAACCACCGCTGTTGATTCTGGATGAGCCTTGCCAGGGATTGGATGACCCAAGCCGAGAAATGGTACTGGCGTTTATCCGTCGCTTGTCAGAACAGAAGACCATTACGCTTCTGTATGTGACCCACCATGCGGACGAGATTCCGGCGGGGGTAAGTCATCACTTACGGTTGGGTGTTGATAACCCCTGTGGATACGAAGTCTGAACTGTTGGTTTGTCGATACTGAGCGGAAGGACGCAGCGAGTACATCCCTGTATGCTTAGTTGTGCCATCCATGGCACAAATACCTTCCTTCTCAGTATCGACAACCCTTCGTGATAAACCCCAGCCAATAAAAAAGCACCCAAAGGTGCTTTTTGTTTTCGTGCGTCGCGGAAGCGTTATGAGCGAAGGTCAGGCTAGGCGGAAGTGGCTGAGGACGCGCAGTTTACATGGGGTAAATGAGCATTCCGAAGCCACTTCCAACAACGCCTGGCCGAGCGCAATAGCTTCTATTAGTACAGGACGCGGGCGCGGATGGTACCTTCCACTTCTTTGATCTTCTCCAGAGCCAGCTCCGACGCATCCGCAGCCACATCAATCACAACATAACCAACTTCTTCAACAGTCTGCAGGTACTGACCTGAAATGTTGATGTTGTTGTCGGCGAAGATGCTGTTGATAGCATTCATCACGCCAGGTACGTTCTTGTGGATGTGCAGGATACGGTGAACGTTCGGGTTGGATGGCAGAGCCACCTCTGGGAAGTTCACAGAAGACGTCGTGGTGCCGTTGTCGCTGTATTGAGCCAGCTTCTCGCCCACTTCTTTACCGATGTTTTCCTGAGCTTCCATAGTGGAGCCGCCTACGTGAGGGGTCAGGATGACGTTGTCGAATTCGCGCAGTGGCGTGACAAACTCTTCATCGTTAGAACGTGGTTCAACCGGGAATACGTCGATAGCCGCGCCCAGCAGTTTCTTGCTGCGAACAGCATCGGCGAGTGCGTCGATATCAACCACAGTACCGCGTGATGCGTTCAGCAGGATAGAACCCTGTTTCATCTCCGCGAACTGCTCTGGGCCCATCATCCACTTGGTCGCAGCCGTTTCTGGAACGTGCAGAGAAACAACGTCAGCGATGTTCAGCAGTTCATTCAGAGAACCTACCTGCTTAGCGTTACCGATTGGCAGCTTAGTGACGACGTCGTAGAAGTAGACTTCCATACCCATGCTCTCGGCCATCACAGACAGCTGCGTACCGATAGAACCATAACCTACGATACCCAGCTTTTTGCCACGGATTTCGTAGGAGTTGGTCGCAGACTTGCTCCAGCCGCCACGGTGACATTCGGCGTTCTTCGCAGGTACACCGCGCATCAGCATGATGATCTCAGCCAGTGACAGTTCAGCTACAGAACGGGTGTTGGAGTACGGTGCGTTGAATACTGCGATACCACGTTTGGTTGCCGCTTTCAGGTCAACCTGGTTGGTACCGATACAGAAGCAACCCACTGCGATCAGTTTTTCTGCTGCTGCGAAGATTTCTTCGGTCAGCTGAGTACGGGAACGAATACCCACGAAGTGAGCGTCTTTGATGGCGGCTTTCAGCTCGTCATCCGGCAGCGAAGTCTTCAGGTACTCAATGTTGGTATAGCCAGCAGCCTTGAGCGTATCCAGTGCAGACTGGTGAACGCCTTCCAACAAGAGGAACTTGATCTTGCTTTTATCCAGGGACGTATGTGCCATGGTGGTACCTATATCAGTAAGTAGAAACCGTCTGGTCCCCTGCCAGACCGGGTAGGTTGACAGGGTGGGCGGCCGAAAACCGCTCCGAAAAATAAGGCGCGTATGCTAGCATACACAACCATTAAAGTGAGCCTCATAGTCGCAAATCAAAGCGAAGATTGCTCAATTTGAGGTGAAGATCATTCAACTTCGGGTAACTCCATGACCACGTTGACACAAGACGCTCTGGTTGAGCAGCTTTCAGCCATTGTTGGCGCAGACAAAGTGCGCACTGATGCAGACTCTCTGGAAACCTTCGGTAAGGACTGGACCAAGATCTACCCGCCGAAGCCAACGGCGATTGTCTTCCCTAAAACCACCCAGCAGGTGGCCGACATCGTTAAGCTGGCAAACGAGCATCAGATTGCTCTGGTACCGTCCGGTGGACGTACTGGTCTGAGTGCGGGCGCCGTCGCTGCCAATGGCGAAGTGGTTGTGGCTTTCGATTACATGAACCAGATCTCTGAGTTCAACGCGACTGACCGTACCGTGAAGTGTGGCGCCGGTGTGATTACCGAGCAGCTGCAGACCTTCGCAGAAGATAATGATCTGTTCTACCCGGTCGACTTTGCTTCTGCGGGCTCCAGTCAGATTGGCGGTAATATCTCAACCAACGCTGGCGGTATCAAAGTAATCCGCTGGGGTATGACCCGTGACTGGGTGGCCGGTCTGACGGTTGTCACCGGCAAGGGCGAAATCCTTGAGCTGAACAAAGACCTGATGAAGAACAACACAGGTTATGACATGCGTCACCTGTTTATCGGTGGTGAAGGTACGCTGGGCTTCGTGACTGAAGCGACCATGCGTCTGACCCGCACGCCGAAGAACCTGACCGTACTGGTACTGGGTATTCCGGAGCTGGATGACGTGATGAAAGTGCTGAGCCAGTTCCAGTCGACCATGGATCTGACCGCATTTGAGTTCTTCTCTGACAAGGCGATGAAGAAAGTATTGGCCCGTGGTGATGTGCCAGCACCGTTCGAAACCAGCACCGACTTCTACGCGCTGATCGAGTTTGAAGCCGTGACGGATGCCGATATGGATCAGGCCATGGTGCAGTTCGAAAAGTGCATGGAAGAAGGTTGGGTCGTTGATGGCGTGATCAGCCAGAGCGAAACTCAGGCGGCGAACCTGTGGCGCCTGCGTGAAGACATTTCAGAAACCATCTCTGAATGGACGCCGTACAAGAACGACATTTCTGTTGTGGTTTCTAAAGTACCGCCGTTCCTGCGTGATATTGATGAAATCGTCACCCGTGAATATCCGGATTTCGAGATCATCTGGTTCGGTCACATCGGAGATGGCAACCTGCACCTGAACATTCTGAAGCCGGACGATCTGGCGAAAGAAGAATTCTTCGAGCGTTGCGCCAAGGTATCGACCTGGGTATTCGAGATCGTAGAAAAATATCAGGGCTCTGTATCAGCAGAGCACGGCGTAGGTATGACCAAAAAGCCATATCTGGAATACACCCGCTCTGCTGCAGAAATCGCCTATATGCGTGCAGTGAAGCAGGTGTTCGACCCGAACAATATTATGAACCCGGGCAAACTGATCGACGCCTGAGTCTGAAAACAACGGGAGCCTGGCTCCCGTTTTTTATGTAAGGAATTTTATGAAGTCGTTATTGTTGATTCCGTTTCTGGGTATTTCCGCCATGTCAGTTGCAGAGCCTGTATTTGTCGATCAGGTGAGTGCCGGATGTAGCAAAGTAACCGAGGCTACCTGTTGGACACAGAAGAGTGATGCAGAAGAGCATTGTCGCTCTGAGCTGAGTCGTCAGGCTGAAGAGGAAAATGCAGATACCTTGATAGTTACTTTGTTTGAGCAACAGGATATGCGCAAACCAAGCCTTGTCGGTGGCGTGAAGGTGGTGACAAAAACGCAGATGAGCGCGGACTTATATCGTTGTACCCAGACGCCTTCTCCGCAGACTCACGCTGAGCCTGGTGAGACGATTGAGCAGCGTCTGTTGAAGTTGAAAGACCTCAAGGAAAAGGCGTTGATCAGTGAGGAAGAGTACGCAGATCTGCGGCAAAAAATTCTCAATGAAATCTGAGATACCTCTGAATAAGCCTGAGCAGGTGAACTGCTGATCAGTAGCGCTTCAGGGTCTCTTCAGTATTGCCGCGATAGTGTTCAGGGCATTGAGACGTTGTTTATTCCATGGATGGAAATAACTGATTCTTAATGCGTTTTTAAATTTATCTTCGTTCGAAAACAAGGTGCCGGGAGTGATCATCACGCCCCGCGATTTCAGCGAGTGAAAGAGTGTGAGTGTATTCCGCTCTGGCGTGAGTTCGACCCAAAGACTCAGACCTCCTTCCGGAATCGACGTTGTATGAACTCCCTGCCAGGATCTTATTTCAGCCAGAAGCTGATCACGCTGTTGCTTCAGCCGGTGCTGCTGGCGCTTCAGGTGAGCGGTATAGGCACCACTGACAATAAAATCGGCCACCCCTTTCTGGACTGATGTTGGGCTGGCGAGCTGAGTGACCAGTTTGAGTTGTACAACATTCTTATGCCAGCGCCCCGCACTGATCCAGCCGACCCGCAGGTCTTTTGACAGCGTTTTTGAAAACGAGCTGCAGAGGATGACCCGTCCAGTGGTATCCAGGCTTTTTAACGGATCAGGGACAACACCGAGAGCCGTATCGGCATATATGTCGTCTTCAATGACAGCGAAATCATGAGCCTCGGCCATCTCCAGTAAGCGAACACGGGAGTGTTCTGGCATCAGTGCGCCGGTCGGCGTGGAGAAGCATGGAGACACTACGCAGGCTCTTATGCCCCATTTTTCTGCAGCAGCCTGCAGAGCGTCCATCATCATTCCACTCTGGCTTGACGACGGGATCTCAATAACACGCAATTTCAGTTGTTCGAGTAGTTGTAGTACACCGTAAAACCCAGGGCTTTCTACCGCGACTGTATCACCAGGCTGGCAGGTCGCCATCAACGCGAGAAATAATGAATTCTGACATCCGGAGGTGATGCAGATCTCATCCTGCGATACCGTCAGGCCTCGTTTCAGAAGGCGCTGTCCGAGTTGTTCCCGTAATGGGGCCAGGCCGTAGGGTGAGTCGTAGTAAAGGTGGCTTTTTCCCCTCTGCTGGCGCATCGCCCGGTTCATTGAGCGGTTCAGCAGCTCCAGTCCAGTAGTTGATTCATCTCCGGCACCCGGGCACAGATCGAAAGCCGACCCCGCCTGCATGATCTCCAGCAGAACATCACTAACTCTGGCTTCAAGCGGGGCGGGTACAAAGTCTGAAGGAATTTTCTGCTCCGCTGCGAGGCATACGTAGTACCCCGAACGGGGGCGTGCCTCAATCAGGCCACGGGCCTCCAGGCGTTCCAGCGCGTGCAGTACAGTGCCCTTGGCCATCTGATATTCATTACACAGGCTACGGATGGACGGAAGCTTGTCCCCCTGTACCAGGCGGCCAGCGGTGATCAGGCGGCTCAGCTGTTGCTCCAGCTGGAGGTATAGGTGTGCCATGGTCCGGGTTCCTGTTTATTAACTGTACCATTAATTATTTTATAATCTGTATCTTATTTGGTACAGATGGGGTGGGTAATCTGAGTGACATCCGTGATGTAGTGAGGGTGTTCGGATGGAACGTATCCCGGCAATAGAACTGACTCCGGCCAAGTCCGGAGAAAAAATTTATGTAAGGCTGTTTTCTGGCGTTTTCCGCAATCTCAGGCGTGTGATCAGCTGGCCACTACTGGCAGCGTATTTTGGTCTCGTCTGGCTGCAGTGGGATGGAGCGCCCGTTCTCCTGTTTTCATTTGAAGATGGGCGACTGTATTTCTTTGGAACGCAATGGGGCTGGCAGGATCTGCCTGTCATGGCGGGTATTCTGATTATTGCCGCCATTGGTCTGTTTGCGGCCTCGGCCCTGATCGGGCGCGTCTGGTGTGGGATGGCTTGTCCTCAAAGTATCTGGACCTGGATGTTTCTAGCCGTCGAAGAATTTACTGAGGGCAGCGCATGGAATCGACGCAGGGCTGACAGCGAGGGGCTGACGCTTTCGCAGTGGATAAGGAGGTTCAGCAAGCACCTTATATGGGGATTATTGGCACTATGGACTGCCATTACGTTTACCGGCTATTTCGTTCCCGTCAGGGAAATTCTTACAGGCCTTATTGGGACTTCGCCAGATATGGCTGTCTGGGGCTGGGTGCTGTTGATGGGGTCGCTGACGTATCTGAACGCTGGCCTGGTGCGTGAAAAAATATGCCTCCATGCCTGCCCCTATTCCCGTTTTCAGAGCACAATGTTTGACGATAATACACGGACTGTTTCATATGATGCGCAACGCGGAGAAGGCGGGGCGGGCGTTGGTAATTACAAAGACGGCGACTGTATAAACTGCAAACTCTGTGTTCAGGTCTGCCCCACAGGCATTGATATCCGGGAAGGATTACAGGCTGCCTGCATTGATTGCGGTGCCTGTATCGACGCCTGCGACAGCGTGATGGATAAACTGGGTCGTGCCCGCGGGCTGATTGGCTATCGCTCACACAATATTCTTAAGGGACTGCCATCGCCTTTTCTGAATCTTCGATCAGGCGGTTATGTCGTGGTCTTTTCGTTATCACTCATCGCATTGATTGCCTTTATTTCATTGCGGCCTGAATTATCTGTAGCGGTGACGCGTGATCGCCAGAGCCTGTATCAGGTGATGCCCGATGATACCGTCTGCAATAGTTACGACCTGGAAGTCGATACCTTTGCCGGGCGGGATACTCAGGTACACGTGAGAGTGGAAGGGCTCGAAGGTGTGGCAATAAAAGGGGCTTCCAGCTTTGTTGTGAGAGAGGTCGGTAGCTCTTTGAAACGTTATCAGCTCTGTGTAGACCGACCTTTGCCACGAAAAACTGACATCGAATTTATTGTGCGTAGTGATATGGATGAAGTCCATAAAACAACGTCATTCTTTTATGGGAATTAAAAAAAGCCGCACGTTGTGCGGCTTGATATTTTAATCTGATATCAGATTACTTCTTAACGCTAAGCTCTACGCGACGATTCTTCGCACGGCCTTCTGCTGTGTCATTCGTTGCAATTGGGTTGGCTTCGCCATAACCTTTTGCCGTTAGTTTCTCTGCACTGACACCTTTATTAATCAGGTAGTTACGGACTGATTTAGCCCGGTCTTCACTGATTTTCAGGTTGAGTGCGTCACTGCCACGGCTATCGGTAAATGCCTGCACTTCGATTTCCAGATCAGGATAGCGTTTCAGCTCGGCAGCAGCCTCATCCAGAATCGTTTCACTGTTTTCAGTGAGTTTTGCTGAGCTGGTTTCAAAGTACACACCTTGCAGTTTGCCTTTAAAGTCAGGGCAGCCATCACTGTCGACAGTGGTATTTTCTGGGGTTGCCGGACACTTATCTTTAATATCGACGACGCCGTCTTTGTCGCTGTCAACGGTTGCTGCCAGCCGGGCTTTCGCTGCGGCAGCCTCGGCTTTAGCCTGTTCTGCAGCCTTTCTGGTCTGCTCTTCGGTCATTGCCTGAGCTTTTTTCTGTTCCGCAGCCGCTGCATCATGAGCCGCTTTGACATCGTCCGTCATATCGTTATGAACTGAGCCGGTATGTTGTGCCACTGTGCCTGAACCAAAGCGCATCCCGGCTTCCAGTACATAGTTATTGTGTTCAATGACCTCATTAACCATGTCGTCGTAGCGGTACTCCGCACGAGCGAAAAAACGATCTGTGATGTCAGCCTGTATGCCAGCACCGACACTCAGAAGCGCATTTTCTTCCGCGAAGTTATCCAGAGATGCTTTACCGTAGCCAAGACCCGCAGTCAGGTATGGTTTGATGGTGTTTTCACCAAAAAAGAACAAACCGCTCAGGCGTGCCTGTTCTACGTCCGCACGACCTTCGTTCTGATCTGGCGAAGGCTGAACGATGCTCAGCTCCACCGCGGTGCTTTTGTCGATCATGTAGCCACCAGACAGCTCCAGATCGTAACTGTGTTTGATGTAATCGTCGAAGTAATCTTTGGTCACTTCGTGGTCGGTGTGAGCACCACCAATGGTGATGTAATAAGGGGTATCGGCATTGGCGATACCACTGGCAGCGAGAATGCTGACAAGTAGAGTACGTTTCACGGTTGTTCCCTTTAAAATAATTATGTATCGCACATACTGAGAGCTCAATATGACGGTTCAGTTATATCGGATGAGGGGATCAGAGAAAAGTTCCTGTTCAGCCAAATAGCCGGGAAAATCCGGAAGGAAATAAAAGTGGGAATAAATAATTAAATAAAAAAAAGGTCGGTATTAAACCGACCTTTTCTGGATTTTCAGGCAATGAGGCTGGATTAATCGTCCAGCATTGCCTTGTCACGCACCGCGCCTTTATCTGCGCTGGTGGCAAACTTAGCGTAGGCCTTCAGAGCGGTGGTCACTTTACGTGGACGTTCCGCTGCGGGTTTCCAGCCCAGTTTTTCCTGCTCATGGCGACGGTGAGACAGCTCTTCAGCGGTCAGGTCGACATTGATCGAACGGTTCGGGATATCGATGTTGATGATATCGCCGTCTTTCAGCAGGCCAATGGCACCGCCAGAGGCAGCCTCTGGGGAGCAGTGACCAATTGACAGGCCAGAAGTACCGCCAGAGAAGCGGCCGTCGGTCAGCAGGGCGCATTCTTTGCCCAGGCCTTTCGACTTAAGGTAAGACGTTGGGTACAGCATTTCCTGCATGCCCGGGCCGCCTTTCGGGCCTTCGTAACGGATGATGACGATATCACCGGCAACGATTTCATCGTTCAGGATGCCCTTAACTGCGTCATCCTGGCTTTCGAAGATGCGCGCACGGCCCTGGAATACGTGGATAGACTCATCTACGCCGGCGGTTTTAACCACACAGCCGTCGAGGGCAATGTTGCCGTACAGAACCGCCAGACCGCCTTCCAGTGAGTAGGCGTTGTCGATGCTACGGATACAACCGTTTTCACGGTCGCCGTCCAGCGTCGGCCAGCGCGTACTCTGGCTGAATGCGGTTTGCGTTGGGATGCCCGCAGGACCGGCCTTATAGAATTGCACCACCTCTTCGCTTGGGTTGCGCATGATGTCCCACTTATCCAGCGCTTCTTTCATGGTCGCGCTGTGAACGGTTGGCAGGTCATTGTGCAGCAGACCCGCGCGGTCGATTTCGCCGAGAATACCCATGATGCCACCTGCACGGTGCACGTCTTCCATGTGGTACTTAGGTGAGTTCGGAGCCACTTTACACAGCTGAGGAACCACGCGTGACAGACGGTCGATGTCTTTCAGGTCGAAGTCGACTTCGGCTTCCTGAGCGGCAGCCAGCAGGTGCAGGATGGTGTTGGTGGAACCGCCCATCACGATATCGAGCGTCATTGCGTTTTCAAACGCTTTGAAGCTGGCGATGGAGCGCGGCAGTACAGACTCATCGTCCTGCTCATAGTAACGCTTGGCGTTTTCAACGATGCGACGGCCTGCTTCCAGGAACAGTTGTTCGCGGTCGGCGTGGGTCGCCAGTACTGAGCCGTTACCCGGCAGAGCCAGACCCAATGCTTCAGTCAGACAGTTCATGGAGTTCGCGGTGAACATACCAGAACAAGAACCACAGGTCGGGCAGGCGCTGCGCTCGTATTCGGCTACTTTTTCGTCAGAGGCCGAGTCGTCAGCGGCGATGACCATGGCATCGACCAGATCAAGCTTGTGCTCTGACAGCTTGGTCTTACCGGCTTCCATCGGGCCGCCGGATACGAAGATCACAGGGATGTTCAGACGCAGAGCCGCGAGCAGCATTCCGGGGGTGATTTTGTCGCAGTTCGAGATACAGACGATGGCATCCGCACAGTGCGCGTTAACCATGTATTCCACCGAGTCAGCAATGATTTCACGGCTTGGCAGGCTGTAGAGCATGCCGTCGTGACCCATAGCGATACCGTCGTCGACGGCGATGGTGTTGAATTCTTTTGCTACGCCACCGGCCTTCTCAATCTCACGAGCAACCAGCTGACCCAGGTCTTTCAGGTGCACGTGCCCCGGTACAAACTGGGTAAATGAGTTCGCAACGGCGATGATAGGTTTCTGGAAATCATCGTCTTTCATACCCGTCGCACGCCACAGGGCGCGGGCTCCGGCCATGTTGCGGCCGGCGGTAGACGTCTTGGAACGATACTGAGGCATGATCTCTCATCTCTTTATACGTAAAATAGTGGGGCATTGTATCAATCAGAGAGGTTGCGTGCATGTCTGAACTTACCCTTTATTATGATGGCCAGTGTCCTTTGTGTGTCCGCGAAATGGCACACCTGCGCCAGGCTGACCGGGATGGACGACTCACTCTGGTTGATATTCAGCAAGAGGGGTTTGCCGAGCTCTACCCGCATATCGACCCGCAGGCAGCGAGAACGATTCTCCACGCAAATACTGCGGATGGATCACTGCTGTTAGGATTGGATGTTACCTATCGCGCATGGTCTCTGGTGGGCAAAGGGTTCTGGATTGCGCCTCTGAGGTGGCCAGTGATCCGCTGGTTCGCAGATAAGGCCTACCTCTGGTTTGCCCGTAATCGCTACAAAGTGTCCGGTTGGCTGACAGGGCAGGAACGCTGTGACTCCTGCGGTCCCACAGGGTGTGATATTCCGAAAAAGGACTGATTCTGACATGACTCCCTCAAGCTCTGATCTCGTATTCCTGCCCTTAGGCGGCACCGGTGAGATTGGTATGAACATGAACCTCTACGGCCATGATGGCCAGTGGTTGATGGTGGATTGCGGTGTGACCTTTCCTAAGCCGGGGCGTGTATCTGCCGACGGAACCCGACAT
This sequence comes from uncultured Thalassolituus sp., assembly GCF_950066645.1. Lineage (GTDB taxonomy): Bacteria > Pseudomonadota > Gammaproteobacteria > Pseudomonadales > Oceanobacteraceae > Thalassolituus. Next base: position 15,744 of record NZ_CATMFB010000023.1, read on the forward strand.
TATAGCGGCGAACCTGAAACCCAGATGCCAGATCCGGCATTTATAGAAGCGCGCAAAGACCAACTCGCCGGTCTGATTATTACTCATGCCCACGAAGACCACGTCGGTGCAGTGCCGTATCTGTGGCACAAGCTGCGTTGCCCGATCTATTGCACGCGTTTTACTGCTGAAGTACTCAAAAAGAAGCTCGCAGAGCACGGTCTGCTGCATCAGGTGAAAATTATCATCCCTGAAACCGGCGAACGCCTGCACATTGGCCCGTTTGATGTGCAGTGGCTGGCGCTGACGCATTCCATCCCTGATCCGAATGCGCTGATGATCCGTACTCCAGTCGGTAACGTATTCCATACCGGTGACTGGAAGCTTGATCCGGATCCAGTTGTTGGCCACGGCTATAAAGAAGAAACGTATCGTCAGCTCGCTGAAGAAGGCGTGTTGGCCATGGTGTGTGATTCCACTAATGCCACCGTCAACGGCCATTCGTTTTCAGAAGGTGCCCTGTACGACGGCCTGCGCAAATACATTGAAGGTGCAAAAGGTCGGGTGATCGTTACCTGTTTCGGCAGCAATATTGCTCGTTTAGTGACGCTTTCTCAGATCGGCGATGACACTGGTCGCTATATGGGTTTGTACGGCCGCTCGATGGTGAATATGTACAATTGCGCAAAACGTGCGGGTGTCTGGCCATATAACGCAGGCACAGTAGAGACCAGTCACCTGGGCTACCTCCCGCGTCATGAGGTTCTTGCTGTGGCGACTGGCAGTCAGGGGGAACCACGCACGGCGCTGCGTCGGTTAGCTGCGGGCACGCATCCTGACTTTGACCTTGATCCCGGCGATCGGGTGATCTTCAGTGCCCGCGCGATACCGGGTAACGAAGAAGCGATAGAAGGCCTGATCAAACAGCTGCAGGCGAGAGGCGTTGAAGTCATTACTGCCGATGACGTCGATATTCCTATTCATGCTTCCGGGCACCCGGCGCAGGAGGAGCTCGAAACCCTGTATAAATGGGTGCAGCCAGAAATCGCGATTCCGGTGCATGGCGAAGAAGAGCACATGCGCGCTCACGCTGGCCTTGCCAAAGGCTGCGGTGTGCCACGTACCATGACGGGCCGTAACGGCGATATCTTTATGCTGAGCCCGGTGCCCGGCATTCAACGCCAGAAAGTTCAGACCGGGCGACTGGGGTATGAAAAAGGCGGGTTGGTAAAAGTCGTTTAACCGTCAGCGCTATTGCTTTAATCTTTCTGTCTGTCAGTACCCGATAGTAAACGAATAAAAATAAGTAATAGAAAAGGACGGATACTCTTATGGAGCCTACAGGACACGCTGCTGGTCAGGCGAAATCTCGGTCTGAATTTTTATATTTAATTCTCTCCACCATGCCGGCATTCCTGATCATGGCCTTAGCCGTCGTGCTCAATACCAGCGTCAATGTGCATGGCCAGATGCTGGAATTTGCTGAACGCACCTGGGAAGGCTATTACCTGCTTCGTACTGACCCGGTTGCTCCGCCGTGCGACCCGAACCAGGATATTGAACAGGCCTTGGAGAGAAAGCTGCGCGAACAGGAAGAGCAGGCAGACGATGAGTTTGACTTACTCGCTTCAGAGCCGCTTCCGCCAGAGGTCATACGCCAGTCATTAGTTGCCGCTCAGGAAGAATGCCGCTTCCGCTATCGCCGTTATGAAAACGCGGTCGAGCGGATTACGCCTGTGGTCAGAGTGTTCCGCACGATTGAGCAGGGTATTGCTGAACTGGGCGATATCCGTATGAAAATCGCCGGTGTTCTGTTTGCTGTGTTGGTACTCCTGTGTGCGGGTACTGCGTTGACGCGCCGTCACCATATTTCGTTACGTCCGGCCATTACGAAACTGGATTTCCGGGTGTCGGCCTTTGCGCAATTGCTGGCCTTTGGGATTTTATTTACCTCGATGACCAGCTTTCAGGGAGATGTATTATCGTCTGGAATTAAAGTGAATTCCGGACAGAAAGTGCTGCTCTGGGTATGGATTATTGGCTTTGGTTCGGCGGCGCTGACTTGTCTGTACCAGATGCTGAAATTACCAGCGGAGGCAGAGCAGGGCGGCAATGTTGCCAACGCACTCTTGTCGGTTCCCCTATACGCCATTATGACCATTATCTCTGGCGGCTATTTTTTGCTGGCAGGGCATACCTCGGGTCTTGGCATCTATATCAATCAGATGATGGAAATGGCGGCGCTTATGCTTAACGTCGCCCTGTACGTTCTGATCGGTATGCTGCTTAAGCGTACCGATATGGCGCAGAAAGTATTTGATGCACTGCGGCCATTAAACCTGCGCCCTGAAATGCTTGCGGTGGTTGCTGTGGCGCTTTCGGCAATTCCTACGGCGTATACCGGTGGCTCGGGTATTTTCGTGATTGCGGTGGGTAGCCTGGTGTATCTGGAAGTACGCCGTGCAGGGGCTCGACGACAGCTGGCGTTAGCGGCGACAGCAATGTCCGGCTCGCTGGGTGTGGTATTGCGGCCGTGCCTGCTGGTGGTCATCGTTGCTGCATTAAATAATGAAGTAACCACAGATCAGTTGTTCGGCTGGGGCGTAAAAGTCTTTATGCTGACGACAGCCTTGTTTGCGTTTTATGCCTTTATTACCAGCAAGAAAGAGACCGCAGGAAACTCATCAAGCGGGATAAACCTTGCGGCATTTCTACCGGCACTTAAGCCTTTGATTCCTTACGTTCTGTTAATTGCAGGAACCTTGTTTGCCTACGCGCTTTTGTTAGACGCTTACCTGGATGAGTTCTCTGCGCCTGTTATTCTGCCTGTGTTGCTGGTGGTGATATTGGCCTATGAACGTCTGACTGCGCGAGTCGGTGGGGAAAATAGTGGCCGAGCGCCGGAGAAGAACGGTGAAGAATCAAAGCCGACGGTCTTCTCTACGCTGAAATCCTCTACGGCAGAATCCACGGTTCATATTGGCGCGCTGCTTTTATTGATGGGCACTACTATGACCATTGGCGGGGTGATAGAACGCGCAGAACTGATGCAGATGCTACCAACGGAGTTTGGCTCCGTCTGGATGGCCATGCTGGTACTGATCACGATACTGGTGTTGATCGGCATGATCATGGACCCATACGGTGCCGTGTTGTTAGTGAGCGTGACGATTGCCGGTATCGCCTATAAAGCAGGCATCGACCCGATTCATTTCTGGATGGTGACCTTGGTGGCCTTTGAGCTGGGGTATCTGAGTCCGCCGGTTGCTTTGAATCACCTTCTGACTCGGCAGGTGGTTGGCGAAGAAGAAATCCGCCTGTCGAAGCTTGAAGTGGAGGGTGAAAGCTTCTGGTACCGCAATGAGAAGATCCTGTTGCCGTTGGTCACCATGGCAACGGCATTGGTCATCGTTGCCTTCGGACCCTTGGTGTATCAACTCTATCAATAGCGCTGGCTGATCATGTGTCGGGTTACCCTTTGAACACAAGGCCGCTTTCGGGGAGAATAGCGGCCTTTATTCATTCCAGCTCAGATGTCACATGTCTAACGCAGAATTTATCGCCGAAGTCGGCAAGCGCCGTACCTTCGGCATCATTTCTCACCCGGATGCCGGTAAAACCACCATCACCGAGAAGCTGCTGCTGTTCGGGAATGCGATTCAGCTTGCCGGTACGGTAAAAGGCAAGAAGACCGGCCGTATGGCCACGTCTGACTGGATGCAGATGGAGCAGGAGCGTGGTATCTCGATCACCACCTCAGTGATGCAGTTCCCTTACCGCGACCGCATGGTCAATCTGCTGGATACCCCGGGACACGAAGACTTCTCGGAAGATACCTACCGTACGTTGACGGCCGTTGACTCTGTACTGATGGTTATTGATGGTGCGAAAGGTGTAGAAGACAGGACCATCAAGCTGATGGATGTCTGCCGTCTGCGTGATACCCCGATCTTTACCTTCATCAACAAGATGGACCGTGAAGTCCGTGAGCACATCGAAGTCCTCGATGAGATTGAGACCGTTCTTAAGATCAAGTGTGCTCCAGTCACCTGGCCAATCGGCATGGGTAAGGCGTTCAAAGGTATCTATGACCTGATGACCGACACAATTCACGTGTTTAAGCCAGGGCAGGCAAGCGTGGTGCCTGATGACGTGCAGATCAAAGGTCTCAACTCACCAGAAGCCGTTGCGCTGCTGGGGCAGGAGCTGATCGACGAAGTGGCCGAAGAGATTGAACTGGTACAGGCGGCAAGCCACGAGTTCAATCTGGATGAGTACCTGCGCGGCGAGCTGACGCCGGTATTCTTTGGTACGGCATTGGCGAACTTCGGCGTACGTGAAATGCTCAATTACTTCGTTGAATGGGCGCCTGCACCGCTGCCGCGTGAAACAGATCAGGGTGCCATTGTTCCTGATAATGACAAATTCACCGGCTTCATCTTTAAGATCCAGGCAAACATGGACCCGAAACATCGGGACCGTATCGCCTTTATGCGTATCTGTTCGGGTACTTACTCGAAAGGTATGAAGATGAAACACGTGCGTATTGGCAAAGACGTGAAGATCGCCGACGCGGTGACCTTCCTTGCTGGCGACCGTTCTGCAGTAGAAGAAGCGATCTCCGGCGATATCATCGGTCTGCATAACCACGGCACCATTCAGATTGGTGATACCTTCACCTTTGGTGACGATATGCAGTTCACTGGTATTCCACACTTCGCACCCGAACTGTTCAAGCGTGTACGCCTGAAAGATCCTCTGAAAATGAAGCAGCTGCAAAAAGGTCTGCAGCAGCTGTCAGAAGAGGGCGCGACTCAGCTGTTTATGCCGCTCAATAACAACGACCTGATTCTCGGTGCGGTTGGTGTGCTGCAGTTTGACGTAGTTCAGCAGCGTCTGCGTGATGAGTACAAAGTCGAATGTATCTATGAGCCAGTGTCGGTCAGTACAGCCCGTTGGGTGTATTGCGATGACAACAAGATGCTTGAAGACTTTAAGCGCAAAGGTGCAGAAAACCTGGCTATTGATGGTGGTGGTTACCTCACCTATATAGCTCCGACCCGCGTGAATCTGTCGTTGACCGAAGAGCGCTGGCCAGACGTGAAATTTAAGGCAACCCGCGAGCATTGATCACATTGCACTCCGGGTCATGGCCAGCATAGGGGCAGATGGCGTGTTAGTTTCGCGTAAATCTTGCCTTTTATGCTGCCAAACGTAACCATTGGTAACAGTTGTTATTGAGTAGGTAACTGCACTGAATTACAGTACGGATTCTTTGAGTTAACTCTCGTTCATTAAAAGGAGGTTAGTGGTGCAGAAGGTGACCGGCCCGACCGGAATTCTGGAAATCCTGGCCAAATCGTTGATCCGTCCTGGGGCTGCATCTGCTTCCCTGCTGATGGCTCTTGCCTCAACCTCCTACGCAGCAGCCCCTGTGTTCACCTCTCCGGCAGCCGTAGAAATCACTGAAGATGAGGCCTTAAGCCTTACTCTGACGGCCAGCGATGATGACGGCGACCCTCTGAGCTTCTCACTGCCGTCGGGACAGGCCTATCCAGCAGGGCTGGTTTTGAGCGGAGCCGATCTGTCATCTGATGCCGTCTCCATAACCCCTGCTGCGGCTGATATTACTGAAGATTTCACCTTTGACATCAGTGTTGAAGTCACTGATGGCGAAACACTGGTGCCTCAGACGATCACGGTCACCGTCCGGGATGCTGAGATCAAAGTGGTCACTGATGCTGCTGGTGGCGCAAATTCTGTTTCTGCTTCAGACCTGAACGCTGTTGAGAGTGTCTCCGGCGCAATTGTTGCTAACGAAGCCGCGTATCAGTCGGCTATCGCTGGCAAGTCTGCCACTGACCTGGATACCGCTGCCGAGATTCAGGCGTTGATAAACACCGTCAACAGCGGTGAATCTGTGCCTGTGTTCAGCTCTGATGCCGCTTTCACTATTACTGAAGGCGACAGCATCAGCCACACTCTGGTGGCGACCGACTCTAATGGCGATTCGCTGACTTATAGCCTCAAGTCTGGTCAGACTTTACCTGCGAATATCGCAGTATCCGGTGACCAGCTGAGCTCAGATGCAGTCAATACAGACACTTCTGGCGACGCCATTACCGCAGATACCTCTATTAATGTTGTCGTTGAAGTCACTGACGGCACTAATACTGTTGAGCAGACCATAGTCATCACGGTTCGGGATGCCGAACTCAAGGCGATCATGGATGCTGCCGGCGCGACTAACGGTATCTCCGCCGTTCAGCTGAATGCTGTTGAAGGTGTTTCTGGCGCAATTGTTGATAACGAAACCGCGTATCAGACGGCTCTGGCCGGTAAAACCTCGGAAGAAGTAGATACTCCAGCCGAAATCCAGGTGCTTATTGATACCGTCAATAGCGATGAATCTGTTCCCGTCTTCACCTCGGATGCGGCGTTTACTATCACTGAAAACGACAGCATCAGCCACACTCTGGTGGCGACGGATTCTAATGGCGATACGCTGACTTACAGCCTCAAATCAGGTCAGACTCTGCCAGCAAATATCGCAGTATCTGGCGACCAGCTGAGCTCAGATGCAGTCAATACTGACGCTTCTGGCAACGCCATTACCGCAGATGCCTCTATTAATGTTGTCGTTGAAGTCTCTGATGGCACAAACACCGTCGAGCAGACCATCGTCATCACGGTTCGGGATGCCGAACTCAAGGCGATCATGGATGCTGCCGGCGCGACTAACGGTATCTCCGCCGTTCAGCTGAATGCTGTTGAAGGTGTTTCTGGCGCAATTGTTGATAACGAAACCGCGTATCAGACGGCTCTGGCCGGTAAAACCTCGGAAGAAGTAGATACTCCAGCCGAAATCCAGGTGCTTATTGATACCGTCAATAGCGATGAATCTGTTCCCGTCTTCACCTCGGATGCGGCGTTTACTATCACTGAAAACGACAGCATCAGCCACACTCTGGTGGCGACGGATTCTAATGGCGATGCGCTGATTTACAGCCTCCAGTCTGGTCAGACTTTACCTGCGAATATCGCAGTATCCGGCGATCAACTGAGTTCAGATGCAGTCAATACTGACGCTTCTGGCAACGTCATTACAGCAGATACCTCTATTAATGTTGTCGTTGAAGTTACTGACGGCACCAATACTGTCGAACAGACCATCGTTATCACAGTTCTGGATGCACAACTGAAGGCCATCATGGATGCTGCCGGTGCAGCAAATACAGTGACTGCCGTTCAGCTGAATGCTGTTGAAGGTGTCTCCGGCGCAATTGTTGATAACGAAACTGCGTATCAAACGGCTCTGGCGGGTAAGACGTCAGCAGAGGTAGATACTCCAGCCGAAATCCAGGCTCTGATAAACACCGTTAATAGCGATGAATCTGTTCCTGTGTTCAGCTCTGATGCCGCTTTCACCATTACTGAAGGCGACAGCATCAGCCACACTCTGGTGGCGAGCGACTCTAATGGCGATGCGCTGACTTACAGCCTCAAAGCTGGTCAGACTTTACCTGCGAATATCGCGGTATCTGGCGACCAGCTGAGCTCAGATGCAGTCAATACTGACGCTTCTGGCAACGCCATTACCGCAGATACCTCTATTAATGTTGTCGTCGAAGTTACTGACGGCACCAATACTGTCGAGCAGACCATCGTTGTTACGGTTCTGGACGCAGAACTGAAGGCGATCATGGATGCTGCCGGTGCAGCAAATACAGTTACCGCCGTTCAGCTGAATGCTGTTGAAGGTGTGAGCGGTGCTATCGCCGATAACGAAGCCGCGTATCAGTCGGCTATTGCTGGCAAGTCTGCCACTGAACTGGATACCGCTGCCGAAATCCAGGCACTGATCGACACTGTTAACAGCGGTGAATCTGTCCCTGTGTTCACCTCGGATGCGGCGTTTACTATCACTGAAAATGACAGCATCAGTCACACTCTGGTAGCAACTGACTCTAATGGCGATTCGCTGACTTACAGCCTCAAGTCTGGACAGACCTTGCCTGCGAATATCGCAGTATCTGGTGACCAGTTAGGTTCAGATGCAGTCAATACTGACGCTTCTGGCAACGCCATTACCGCAGATACCTCTATTAATGTTGTCGTCGAAGTTACTGACGGCACCAATACTGTCGAGCAGACCATCGTTGTTACGGTTCTGGATGCAGAACTGAAGGCGATCATGGACGCTGCCGGTGCAGCAAACACAGTTACCGCCGTTCAGCTGAATGCCGTTGAAGGTGTCTCTGGCGCAATTGTTGATAACGAAGCCGCGTATCAGTCGGCTATTGCTGGCAAGTCCGCCACTGAACTGGATACCGCTGCCGAAATCCAGGCTCTGATCGACACTGTTAACAGCGATGAGTCTGTCCCTGTGTTCAGCTCAGACGCCGCTTTCACCATTACTGAAGGCGACAGCATCAGCCACACTCTGGTGGCGACCGACTCTAATGGCGATTCGCTGACTTACAGCCTCAAATCAGGCCAGACTCTGCCAGCAAATATCTCAGTATCTGGCGACCAGCTGAGCTCAGATGCAGTCAATACTGACGCTTCTGGGAATGCCGTCACCGCAGATATCTCTATTAATGTTGTCGTTGAAGTCACTGACGGCACCAACACTGTTGAGCAGACCATCGTTGTTACGGTTCTGGATGCAGAACTCAAGGTGATCATGGATGCTGCGGGCACGACTAATACCATTACCGTAGCGCAGCTGAATGCTGTTGAAGGTGTTTCTGGCGCTATCGCTGATAACGAAGCTGCGTATCAAACGGCTCTGGCCGGTAAAACGTCGGAAGAAGTCGACACTGCGGCTGAAATCCAGGCACTGATCGATACTGTGAACAGCGGTGAATCTGTCCCCGTCTTCACCTCGGATGCGGCGTTTACTATCACTGAAAACGACAGCATCAGCCACACTCTGGTGGCAACTGACTCTAATGGCGATACGCTGACTTACAGCTTCAAAGCTGGCCAGACTCTGCCAGCAAATATCGCGGTATCCGGCGATCAACTGAGTTCAGATGCGCTGATCACCGATGCAGCCGGCGATGCTATCACTGCAGATATTGTTATTAGTGTCGTTGTTGAAGTTACTGACGGAGCAAGCACGGTCGAGCAGACGATTACTGTTACCGTGCTGGATCTTGAGCTTAAAACGGTAAGCGACGCCGCCGGAACCGAAAACTTACTTACGGCTACGCAGTTAAACTCAGTTGAAGGTGTCTCTGGAGCACTTGAAGAAAACGAGACAGCCTATCAGGCCGCTATTGCTGCTCTTGCGCCGGAAGACTTCGATACGCCTGCAAAAATTCAAGGGCTGGTTGATTCCGTTAACAGCGGCGAATCAATTCCTGAGTTCACCTCAGCGACTTCTCTGGTGATTGTTGAAGGTGAAAGTTTCAGTCTGCAACTGAGTGCTACCGATTCTGCTGGCGACTCACTCGTTTTCAGTCTGCAGGAAGGTCAGGTGTTGCCTGCCGGTATTACCCTCAGCGGAAATACTCTCAGTAGTGGTTTACTCACAGAGGTTCCAGATGGCCAGCCAGTGACTGATGACATCAGCTTTGACGTTGTTGTTGAAGTTACCGATGGAACCAATGTCGTTGCTCAGACGATTACTGTCACTGTTCGTGATAAAGAGATTAAGGTCATTCGTGAAGTGGCTGGTGCTGCGAATACGATCACGGCCGCTCAGCTGAATGCTGTTGCCGGAATGGAAGGCCGCGCGATTACCGACAATGAGAGTGCATACCGTTCTGCTATCGCCAGCCGATCTTCCGTGGACCTCGATACTTCCGAAGAAATTATCGCCATGGTAGAGGCAGTCAACAGTGCACGCTCGATTCCTGAATTCACCTCAGGCGATGCCTTCACTCTGATTGAAGGCGAGAGCGCCTCCTTTACGCTCACAGCCACTGACGATAATGGTGACGAACTCACATACCGCCTGAAAGATGATCAGGTACTACCTGCGAACTTCCGTGTGTCCGGAGACCTTCTTGAGAGTGACTCTGTTCTTACGGATGAGTTCGGTGTTGCCATCACCAGTGATATTGCTTTCGATGTGATCGTCGAGGTGAGTGACGGTGTGAACACGGTGGAAGATGTGATAACGGTTACCGTCCGCGACGCTGAAATTTACGCGATCAGCAGTGTTGCAGGTGATCCTGCCAATGGCGTGACCGTTACTCAACTGAACGCGGTCGAAGGAATGGAGTCTTCCGCCATTGCTGGTAATCAGTTGGCATATCAGGCTGCCGTTGGTGAAGCCTCGCCGGAAGAGCTTGATTCTGCTGCGGAGATTATTGCCCTCGTCGCAGGGGTAAACACCGCTGAGTCTGTTCCTGAGTTTGTCTCAACCGACACTCTTACTATCACAGAAAACGATTCCGTATCTTTGTTGCTCGAGGCTCAGGATGCTAACGGCGATAGCCTGACATACAGCCTGAAGGCCGGACAGTCCCTGCCTGCGAGTTTCCGGGTAGAAAACCAGCGTCTTATCAGCGATGCGGTAACTACGGACGCAGCGGGAGAGCCCATCACCGTCGACGTCAGCTTCGCCGTTATCGTTGAGGTTACCGATGGTGTAAATACGGTTGAGCAGACCATCACCGTCACTGCACTGGATGCCCAACTCAAGACGGTTATGGATGCTGCTGGTGCGAGCAATACGATTACTGCCTCACAGCTGAATGCAGTGGAAGGTGTTTCTGGTGCTCTCGAAGAAAATAACAGTAAGTACCAGGCAGTTATTGCGCGTCTGACGGCTGAAGATCTGAACACTGCGGCTGAAATTCAGGCGGTTGTGCACAGTGTAAACAGTGTTCCTGTGATTACTTCATCTGCGCAGATTCGTGTTGTTGAAGACAGCAGTCTGATTTTTGATCTGACCGCCACGGATGCAGCAGGGGATGCGCTTACCTTCTCGATTCCTGAGCAGCCTCGCCCCGGCTGGGTTCGCCTGATTGCAGGGTCGCCTCAGTCATTAATTGGTTCGCCTTCAGACAGCGACGTCGGTCAATTCTCATTAATTGTTGAGGTCAGCGATGGTTTTGGAAATATCGTTTCTCAGACCATCAGTATCAGAGTACTGGACAAGGAAATTAATAAAATTTCAGAGGCTGCCGGCGGTGAAAATGTCATTACAGCGGATGACCTGAACGCTGTTGAAGGTATTGATAGTGCGATCGCAGCGCGGCAGGCACAGTATCGTGACGCAATCTCTGCGTTACAACCTGCCGACCTCGACAGCTTTGATGAAATCAGCGCTCTGGTAAACAGTGTCAACAGTGATCCGGAGTTCACTTCAGTCGCTGCTTTCAGTGTGATTGAGGGCGATGATCTCGGATTTACGGTAATTGCTATTGATGATGCTGGTGATCGTCTGACGCTCAGTCTGGTTGAAGACAATAGTAACGCGGGCTTTGTGACTCTTACTCAGACGATGGATGCCGAAGGCGAAGCACGGGCTTCGCTCTCGGGTGCTCCAGCAGACGTTGAGGTGGGTTCGTTTACTGTGCGGGTACAGGCCGGGGATGCCTACGGGAATACGGAAACTCAGCTGATCACAGTCACAGTGCAGGATGCCGAGATTCATACCGTGGCTTCAGCCGCTGGTGAAGCGAACTCTATCGGCGCCGCAGACCTTAACGCTGTTGAGGGTGTTTCGGGTGCTGTGCCTGAAAACAACACCAAATATCAGGCAGCAATTGCGCGGCTTTCCTACGAAGAACTTGATACCCCAGCTGAAATTCAGTCGTTGGTTGATCGGGTGAATACGGAGCCTGTGATTACCTCTCCAGACAGTGCCTTTGCTATCGAGCAGGAATCGTTCAGCTTTGTGTTTGAGGGCACTGATGCCGAAGGAAATGACCTGACGTTTACGCTGGTAAGTGGCCTGCCCGCCTGGCTGAGCTTTGATGGTACGGCTACATTGAGCGGTGTGCCTCAAGCTGAGGATATCGGATTCGTGACACTGGAAGTCAGTGCTACAGATGGGGTGAATGTCCTCGATCAGCAGTTGGCTATTGAGGTGATAGATGCCGAGATCTATCGCATCAGAGCGGTGGCAGGAGAAACTGAGCCTGGCTATCTGGTGACTGCCGCCGACCTCAACTCTGTTGATGGTGTATCAGGCGCCATCGAAGCTAAGGAAGGGCAGTATCAACAACTGATAGCGGGTCTGACAGAAGCAGAGTTGGATACCCCAGAAGAAATACAGCAGTTGGTTAATAGCGTGAACTCGGAGCCTGAATATACCGGAGATCCCGCTGTTACCGTGGTTGAAGCTCAAGCATTGAGTTTCCCACTGCAGGCCACAGATTCCGCTGATGATGATGTGCATTTTGCCATTGTCAGTGCACCTGCCTGGGTTCGCATGGGTGAGGGGTATGTGCTGGGTGGAACGCCTGCGAATGCAGATGTTGGCGTTGCACAAGTGACAGTTCGTATGTCGGATGACTACCTGAACGCTTCTGATGTGGTTCTGAGCATCACTGTCGTTGATAAAGAAATTTATCGTATCAGCAGCGCTGCGGGAGATGAGGATAACACGGTCACTGCGGCCAACCTCAATGCGGTGGAAGGAGTGACGGGTGCGATTCAGGAGCTCAATGCTCAGTACCAGGCGGCTATTGCCCAGTTAACCGCTGACGACCTGGATACTGCTGCCGAGATCCAGTCTCTGGTAAATAGCGTTAACTACGCCCCTGAATTTGTTGCCCCGACTGAGATCACACTGGTCGAAGGCGATGCTATCCGCAGTCTGCTGGAGGGGACAGATCAGTCTGGAGATGATGTGTATTTCTCTATCGTTGCGGGTCAGGATTTGCCGGACGCTAACCTTCAGATAGTCGAAGAAATGGGCGCTGTTTACCTCGTCAGTGAGGCGGTGAACGAAGATCAGTACGGAAATGCTGTGACGGCAGACACCAGCTTTGTTGTGACTGTTGAAGTGGACGATGGAATTTATGGCAACCAGGTGCAGGCCGATATTCTGGTGACACTGCTGGACCGGGAGATTTTCACCATCTCGTCGGCAGTAGGAGATAGCACTGCCGCACAGGCTCTGACGGTCGCTGACTTCCAGTCTGTTGCGGGGCTTGCGAATGTGTATCCAGAAAATATCGCGGCTTATCAGAGCGCCGTACTGAATGCGGTGTCTGCCGCTGACCTTGCTGAAATTCAGAGTCTTGTTGACGCTGTGAATATTAACTTCAGTATCACCAGCGCAGGCGTAACTTATATTGCCCGTACTGGAGGAGGCGAAGTGACGTTCAGCCTCACTGGTAAAGACTCTCGGGGGTACGATCTGTCATTTGCCATGGCATCGGATTGGACGCTGGACTGGATTTACGTTGATGGCAACGGTCGTCTGGCAGTTAATCCTCAGGTCGGTGAGCCGGTTGTGGTCAATCTGGTAGCAACAGACGGGGTGTACGAAGTCGCCTTTACCGTGACGTTAGTCGTCAGTGAGCCTGGGCGACTGGTGGTAAATGGCACGGAGGTTGAAGGACAGACTCTGATCGCTGCCGTGGACGATCCGGACGGCATCAGTGGTGAGATCAGTTACAGTTGGAGAGTTGATGGATACAGCATATCAAGCTCCGCGACACTGACCCTGGGCTCAGCCGAAGTAGGTCAGACAGTTAACCTGAAAGTCACCTATACCGATGATGCAGGTGACTATCAGCAGTTGACCTACTCAACTGGTGTGGTGGTCTCGAGAAGAGCCTACTCTCAGGAACTTATCGATGACTTCTTCAGTGGTGTGCCGGCTCAGGAGCCAACGCCGCAGGATTACATCAATATTGGTGTCACGCTCGTTTCTGAGGCGACCCTGACCCGTATCGTCAGTATTCTGAACTACGCCGTTCTGCAGCAGAGTGATATCGCAGATATCGACACGACAGAAGAAATTGAAGCACTGATCGAAGTGATCATGGCTGGGCAGGATTACGATAATGATGGCCTGCCAAATCATGTCGAAGGAACGCTTGATGAAGACGACGACGGTGTTCCGGATGAGCGCGATGAATACGACATCGATACCGATCGCGACGGTGTCGCTGACTGGCGCGACCTGGACTCCGATCATGACGGCATGACGGATGGACTGGAACTGTTCGGTTATCTGGGACTTGAGCGCGCGGATACTGATGGCGATGGCATTGATGACTGGTTTGACGCCACCCCTGAAGGAGGCTTTGAACTCGCTGAGGGTGTCATTGATGAGTTGCCGCTGGATGGCGTCGACGACCGCTTAGATACCCTTGCTGAGTTGGTAGTGGCGTATCCGGGGCTGGATAAAGACAGTGACGGTCTGGTCAATTGGCGTGATCTGGATGCCGACAACGACGGTATCATTGACCTTATCGAAGCAGGCTTCCGTGACCTGGATGAAAACGGTAAGCGGGATCCTCAGGATACCTCCATATCCAGTCTGCTTGACCTGCCAGACTCGGGAACGACCTATGCAGTCTGGACCGGAACGGCGGTGACTGGTACTGATTCCGATGGCGATGGTATTCTTGACGCCTTTGATAATCTGGACGGTTATGGTCTGCAGTCGAACGGGGCGTTTGATCAGGCGCCAGATAATGACAATGACGGTGTGCCGGATGACCGGGATGTTTCAGTTAATGAAGGAGTCGATGTGCGTACAGGTAGTGGCGGTGGATCAATGGGCAGTATTCTGCTGGCAGGACTTGCGGTACTTCTGATGGGCTTGCGGGGGCGGAGTTTCCGCTCGCTGTTAATGGCAGGCATGCTGATGGGGGCTGTGCAGAGCAGTCATGCGGCTCTGAACATTGGTGGTGCTGTGGGGTTCAGCTGGTTGACCCCGGAAATCGTTAATGACGACCTCGAGCTTGACCGTCGTCTGGGCATTGGTGGACAGATCAGCCTGGGGTATCGTCTGAACGAACAGTTTGGTGTGCTTGCTACTGCAACTGAGCTTGGCCAGGCCCGGGTGAATGGAGCGCCGTTTCAATACAGCAGCTTTGGTACCTACGTTGAATACCATCCGCGTGAAGTACGGAAAGGCCTTTGGGGGCTGGTGACCCGTTTCGGAATGAACCGGCTTCGCAACGTCTCCGGTGGCGATGGACTGAACATCGAAGGAAGCACCAACTACAGAGCAAGCTTCGCTGTCGGTGCCAAGTACACAGTAAAGTACAATGAAAGAGTCGAGTTTCTGCTTACTCACTACGCGCCGGATGCTCAGATGTTTACTCTGGGTTATGTCGTGTCTTTCTTCTGAATCTCATCTCAGATACGGGAAAGTCACTCAGCTGACTTTCCTTGCGTACGTTGCACTCTGAACTAAACTTTCCTGCATGGATCATCTCCCTTTATTAAGGAACAGAGAGCAATGACAGGGTATTTCGTATCAGGGGCACTGACAGCATTATTGTTCTGCGGTGTAGCACGTTGGTGGATGCAGGCGCTGCTGAATAAAGAAAAACTGAAGCTGGATGATGCCAAGGGCTATTATCTGGTCAGTTGTTTCGTTGTCGGGTTTCTTGTCAGCGCCGGATTCTTCTTTCTTGGTCAACAGGTCGGGTATGATCAACAGGCAGATACCTCTCAGGCAATGGGTCTTGCGGTCCTTCTGGACGCCATGACGGCATTGTTATGCCTGATCTGGGGCCTGGTCACCCTTCACGAACCTGAGCAATACTGAGCCTCTCACACAGGGGTGAGCAGTTTACAATTCCGATGTGAATTTATTCTTGCACTACCCCGATCTCTCTTATAGAATGCCGCCCTCTTTTCGAATCAACAAGCCAATTAAGGCGAGAAATTGATGAAAACTTACAGCGCAAAACCAGAAACCGTAAAACGTGAGTGGTTTGTTGTTGATGCAGCTGATCAAACGCTGGGTCGTCTGGCCACTGAGGTTGCTCGCCGCCTGAGAGGCAAGCACAAGCCTGAGTTTACGCCGCATGTAGACACCGGTGATTACATCGTTGTTATCAACGCAGACAAAGTTAAAGTAACCGGCAAGAAAGCTGGCGATAAGATGTACCATCGTCACACTGGTTACCCAGGTGGTCTGAAGTCTATCTCTTTTGAAAAGCTGATTGACTACAAGCCAGAACAGGTAATCGAACTTGCTGTTAAAGGCATGCTGCCAAAGAATCCTCTTGGCCGTGCTATGTTCAAGAAAATGAAAGTTTATGCTGGCGGTGAGCACCCTCATACTGCTCAACAGCCACAGGAACTGAAACTGGGATAAGATGATGGCAGTTACTCAATACTATGGTACCGGTCGTCGTAAGACTTCCACAGCTCGTGTTTTCCTGCGTCCAGGTACTGGCAGCATCACAGTAAACAAGCGTCCTCTGGACGTATACTTCGGTCGTGAAACTGCTCGCATGGTTGTTCGTCAGCCACTTGAGCTGACCGAGAGCCTCGAGAAGTTCGACGTTATCGTTAACGTTCAGGGCGGTGGTGGCAACGGCCAGGCCGGTGCTATCCGTCACGGTATTACCCGTGCCCTGATGCAGTACGACGAAACTCTGCGTCCTTCACTGCGTGCTGCGGGTTACGTTACTCGTGACGCTCGTGAAGTTGAACGTAAGAAAGTGGGTCTGCGTAAAGCACGTAAGAAGCCACAGTTCTCCAAGCGTTAATACAACGCTGCAGAGCAGAAAAGAGCGCTTATTGGCACAGATCAATAAGCGCTTTTTTTATGCCCAAAACCCCATGTTCTATGGGTATTTCAGGTTGTTTCCTGACCCTGTTTTCTTTACTATGAGCGCCGCTCTGTATGCTACGCTTGGTCTGTATAAAAAACGTACTACCTAGTCCTGACCAGGCGGCTACACAAGATTTTTTTTGATGGGAGAAGATGGTAATGAGTCAAGACGGCGTGAATAAGGCCCGGCGTACTCTGCTGGTCGGCGCGACTGCCGG
>NZ_CATMFB010000024.1 GCF_950066645.1 uncultured Thalassolituus sp.
ACGCAGCATCGCCGATGGTAGTGTGGGGCTTCCCCATGTGAGAGTAGGTCATCGTCAAGCTCTTATTCAAAACCCCCGATTGCTCACGCAGTCGGGGGTTTTTTCATTGCGAGCTTGACGAACACGTCAAGGTCGGGCGCGACCCCGGTCTATTCAAAGCCCCTGATCACTAATGTGGTCAGGGGTTTTTCATTTGGTCACATCTGTATGTGTTGTGCTGCGCTACTTATGAGACACCTGTCTTAAGCAAATCATAGGCCTTTAGTATTCTTTATTTTTAATGTGGCCTGATATGGTGCTGAATATATTGAAGATGGCCTGAAAAGATGTCTTTTTTTCACCTATTTATGACACAAATCTACCTGATTGGATAAATGATATTCGTCTAATCTTACATGTGTCTAAGAATAAGTATGGATTAAGCATGATTCTCGCTACCTTCCGGACGGTTGCACTTGTCACCGCGGTTTCGTTATCTCCGTCGATATGGGCTTTAGAAGCATTGACTGATCGTGGGCTGTCAGAAGTCACCGGCCAGGCGTTTATCAATATCCAGGATGACTCATACAGCTCAGGAAGCGGTCAATGGTCTGGTGAGTATGAGTTCACTACGGTTTCGCTCGGTATGGAGCTGGAGACGGTGTTCAATATTGATGAGTTGCGTGTTGGGCAGTTTGAGCGTACAGCCTATGAGGACGGTACGGTGCCTGTCACAGACGATGACCGCAATATTATCTATGAGAACGGCGAAGCGCTGGTGTACGACGCGGATATCATGATCGACAACTTTGCACTGGGCCGGGTTGATAACTATAACGACGCTGCCAACGCTGAGTACGCTCCATTCAAGGCTCAGAATCCGTATATTGAACTGGCATACAAAGTAGAAAACGGTGAGCGCAGAGTGGCCGGTGTGCGTTTCGGGTTCGAGCGCGCTCAGGGGGATCTCTCTGGCGACCTGATTGCACTTACCGGGAAGATTGAAGGCGAGATTCGTGGAGATGCGGGTCTTGTTTATAGCCAGAACTGTCCCGGCGCTGGATTATTCAACTGTATCGCTTTATCGCTGGCTCAGGGGACCGAGATTTATACTCAGGTAGACCTGCTGGATGCCTCTACCGGTAACGGTGCTGAAGATCTCAATACTACCTACCTCAAGCGTGCGTCCTGGTTCGGCGTCCCGAACGGACGTAATTTCGACTCGGATGAATCCGGGCTTGTTGCGTCTCTGATTCCTCTGCTTACCGTTGCCGATGACTGTGAAGTGACGGGAACACCAGGCTGTTTCCGTACCCGAATTTATCAGTCGATATACATTGGCGATCGCGATGCGTCTTTTGAAGAGGGGTCGGCTTCGGGAGTATTTGTCTCTGTTCAGACGGAGGCTGTGCCCTGGGAAGATTTGTCGGGGGTTCCTGGCACTGACCGTATCCTGACTGAGCGTGGGGCGTATATGAATATCGCCCGCTATCAGTCCGGAACAGAAACCAAATATCCGCTCTATCTCACTCTTGAGGAAGCAACCAACGGTACCGCCCGTGTTGCTACCTGTGTTGGCCAGCTGAAGGGGTGCTGAGATGAAATATGTCGCTTTGTTGGGCTTTGGTTTGTTAGCGGCTTCCGCGAAGGCTGACCTGCAGGTCATGGATGACTCTCAGCTGGCTGACGCGACCGGTGAAGGGCTTGGTCTTGTCATAGAGGACTTTGTATTTAATTCCGACAGCGCTGTTCTGACTGTCTCTGAGATCAATGATGCCAGTGGTAACCCGGTTGAGATCGGCTGGAGTGAGCTCTACATCATGGGTGAGGGTAGCCAGAACGGTACGGTAGAAACGCCGGTCGATATCGGTAATTATTTTAATCCCTGGACGATCAGCTCACAGCGCGGAACGGCCGATTGGTCGGCGGGTGGAGAGGCTGTGCACTCTGGTGAATATGCTGCAATCGGAGATGACCTGGCATTACTTGAGTTTGCAACGTCAGACTACGAATCACCCGCACAGGATACCGTCAGCTATGTCACTGACTGCGTAATGGGTGCCGCATCTGATTGTGCGACCCGCACGGCTCAGCGCAGGTCGGGTGCGGATGTTGGTTCACGCTTCCGGTTTGCTTTCGCGTCTGGTCGGGAAGATGTACTCGACATTGATATCCGCGGTATGTACGTGGATGGGACGCACTTGCGGCTGTGGTCGTCACCGGATGAAAACGGTCAGTCAGAACTGAGCGGGAATCTCCGCCTTGCCCTGTTTGCTGAAGAGTTAAATATCGATGTCTGTAATGGCGTCTGCAACAACACAACGTCGGTTCTGAATATAGACAACCTGCTGCTCGATCTGAATATCGGGTACGGTGAAATTCAACCTGTTAAGTTCAGTGCAACGTCAGACGGCAACTTTGTACTGGAGCTGACAGCACCCGATCCGACGCCCCTGGGGATTGATACAACCGACAGCGTTGCCATGCAGCAGTTCTACGATGATTATTACGCCAATGCACCGAAGAGCAATATCTACATAGGCAATATTCAGGTAGGGCAGAACACGGTTGGAGAGACAATTGTGAACGGTTTCCGTGCTCAGTATTTCAAAATAACCAGTATGGATCTGTGATCCATACTGGTCAGCTCACGGTTACTGAGCTTGTGCGGCATCCGTGACAATCGTAATGGGGTATACCGCTGACTTCTTCAGCTGAGGATTCAGTGCGAGCATGTCGCCGCCCAGCTTGCCCAGAGTTTTTGCCCGATTGCCCGGAGATGGGTGAGTGCTCAGGAATTCCGGGCCTCCACCGCCTCCAGCTTTCTGCATTTTATTCCACAGAGAAACCGCAGCGTCCGGCTTATAGCCTGCGAGCGTCGCGAGCTTAATTCCGATCTCATCCGCTTCAGATTCTGCAGTACGGCTGTTTGGCAGTTCAAGTGCGAGTTTTGCGGCCATCGCCGTGCCAGTAAGAACCATGCCGTTGTTATCCGTCACCGCGCCTGCCGCCAGCAGGCCAGCATTTAACACAACGGCACGCGACATGCGCTCAGCGGTGTGATTGGCAAGTGCGTGAGAGATCTCGTGTCCCATGATCTGTGCGATTTCATCGTCTGTCAGATTGAGTTGAGTAACGATGCCGCTGTAAATCGCCATGCGTCCTCCGGCCATACACCAGGCGTTCAGGGTGTTTGGATCATCAATAATGGCGACGCTCCATTCCCAGTTTTTAGTTTCCGGCTGAAGCTTGATGGCCTCCGTCACGAGGCGACCCGTGATATCGGAAATACGTTTTACCCAGGAGGGGTCCGTCAGCAGTTGATTATTCTGATCCAGTTCGCCGACTGTGCTGGCGTAGGCTTTCTGAGATTCCACAATGGCAGAATCAGGCGACACTATCATTAACTGTGAGCGACCTGTTGGCGTGGTTGCGCAGCCCGCGACGGTGGCACCGATCAGTGAGGCGAGAATCAATGGTTTCATCGGAGTGTCCTTTGCGTTCCTTTGACGAAAATAATGGCGCCAGTGTAAGGCTTCAGTCTGTTTAGTTACAGCCTGCCTTTGATGGTTCCGTGTGGGCAGATGCGCGGGATATTCTCAAGAGTCTGGTATAATGCTCCTTTTACTCTGACGAGAAGACCGCCTGTGTTTGCGAAAACAGAATTACATCAGCGCCTGTTGCTGGGACTGGAAAAACAGAACATCTCTGAAGCAACAGAAGTTCAGGCTGAGGTCATCCCTCTGGCGGTCGCAGGTAAAGACCTTCAGGTCTGTGCAGAGACCGGTAGCGGCAAGACACTGGCGTACCTGTTGCCTGTTATGCAGCAGTTACTATCGGTCGAAGCTCCGGACTCTGCAACTAGGGCGCTTGTGCTCGTTCCTACCCGGGAGCTGGCTCGCCAGGTCTTTAAAGAGGCGAAGAAGCTGACGGATCTCACGTCTCTTAATGTCGGTGTGCTGACAGGCGGAGAGGAGTTTAAGTATCAGGCATCTATGCTGCGTAAAAATCCTGAGATCCTGATCTCGACGACCGGGCGCCTGGTCGATCATATCAAGCGGGATACCGTCGAGCTGGGAGATCTGGAGTTTCTGATTCTTGATGAAGCGGATCGCATGCTGGACATGGGCTTCTCCGAAGACATGGAGATCATTGTCGGTAAGTGTCGTTCCGAGCGTCAGACCATGATGTTGTCTGCCACGTTAAGACATGAAGGTGTCGGACGTATTGCCCGCTCCTGGCTTCGTTCACCGTCTAAGATCACTACCCAGAGTGTGCAGGAGCAGCACGAGTTTATTGTTCAGCAACGTATTCTCGCCGACGACAACAGCCATAAAGACCGTTTGCTGACCTGGCTGTTGGCTAATGAGACCTTCGGTAAGGCAATTATTTTCGTTAACCGTCGTACTGAGGTTGAGCGTCTGTCAGAGTTTGTTCGCCGGCATCGCAACGGTGTCGCTATGCTGCATGGCGACATGACTCAGGATGAGCGGAATTATGTCATGCAATGTCTGCGTGAGGGGCGCCGTGACGTTCTGATTGCAACTGATGTGGCGGCCCGTGGTCTTGATGTTGATGGCATGGATCTGGTGATCAACTACGATCTGGCCCGTAAGGGGGATGAATATATCCACCGGATCGGACGTACGGGTCGTGCAGGGCGTCAGGGGCTGGCAATCAGCCTGATTTCTCCCCGCGAGTGGAACCTTAAAGCTGCCATCGAGCGTTATATTCAACAGGAGATGGAGCCCCGGACGATCAAAGAGCTGAAGGGCAACTATACCGGGCCGAAGAAAGTGAAGGCGTCTGGTAAGGCGGCGGGGCCTAAGAAGAAAAAGACGAAAGACAATAAAAAAGTGGGTGCTAAGAAAGCGCCGTCTGCGAAGAAGAAACTTGGCCCACGTCCATCCCGGCCTAAATCCACAGGTACTCTGATGGATAACGAGGGCTTTGCGCCAGTGAAGCGTAAGAAGCCCTCGGCTGAATCCTGAGATCAGCGCCCGAACTGGCCACTGTTGTAGTCGCGGATGGCCTGTTCAATTTCTTCTGTGGTGTTCATTACAAAGGGACCGTAATGCGCCACTGGCTCGAGAATAGGCTGCCCGGTGAGAAAGAGCACACGGCTGTCGCTGTCGGCCTTCAGAGTGACCTCATCTCCTTGCGTTGAATACACAAGCAATGTTTTGTCCGGCAGTGTCTGACCGGTACTCAGCGCCCCCTGATAGACATAGGCGATTGCGCGCTCTCCGTCGTTTACGGGCAGGGCAATGGAAGCGCCGGCGGGGATAAACAGATCCAGGTAGCCCGCAGAGGCTGAAAGGTCCATCAGTGGGCCCGTTACTTGTCCTTCCTCAAAATTCCATTCGCCGGCAATCACAGTGGCCGTGATTTCGTCGTTGAGTGTGACTACCGGGATTTCCTCCGCGGTCACATCACGGTACTTCGGGTCACACATCTTTTCGGCTGCCGGGAGATTGATCCAGAGCTGGAAGCCGTGCAGCCCTCCGAGATCCCGTTCAGGCATTTCGCTGTGAATGATGCCTTTGCCGGCGGACATCCACTGTGCGCCACCGCTGCGGATTTCCCCACGGTTACCGAGATGATCCCGATGTATCAGGGCGCCTTTGCGCAGGTACGTCAGTGTTTCCATGCCACGGTGTGGGTGAGGTGGGAAGCCGCCCATGTAGTCTTTTTCATCGTCGGACACCAGCTCGTCGAGCATCAGGAACGGATCGGCCTGGCGCTGATTGAAAAGCGCCAGCCGGCGGATTTTTACGCCGTCGCCGTCAGAGCTCGGGTGGCTGCGGATAAAGCTTTCGAGGGTGCGTTGCGTCATGTTGCCTCCGGGAATGACTACTAGGGCATGTCTTAATAATTTAACCGGAAAAACCCGTTACTGCCGAGCAGGGCCGTCAGAACGCATTGTTCTGCTTCAGACGGCCGTCTGCTCTTCGACCTGCTGATCCAGGCCTTTTTCGACAGCATCGGTAAGCGCCTGGCAGAAGTCAGGGTCAGAGAAAGGTTCGTTGTTCTGATCAACGATAAAGAAGATATCCGAGACCCGCTCGCCCTCGGTCAGGATCTTGGCGCCCTGTAGCTGAGCATTATGCTCTGCCAGTATCTTACCCATACGGGCAAGAAGCCCGGGGCGGTCAGCTGCCACGACTTCAAGCACGGTGCGCTTGCGGATCGGATCATTACTGATCGTCACCTGGGTTGGCACCATAAACTGCTTGAGCATCCGGGGGGTGCGGCGCTGGATAATCGTGCTGTAGTCTTCTGGCTCAGCCAGTGCTTCGCACAGCGTATTTCTGATGGAGCGGATGTGCTCCGGATCAACGATTGCCTCATTGTTCTCGTCGAGAACAATATAGGTATCTACCGCATTGTTTTCAGCTTCTGAGGTCATGATGCGTGCATCCTGAATATTCAGATTGAGCTGATCCAGCGTGGCGGTTGTGACGGCGAAGAGATTCGGCTGATCTTTCATAAAAATGAAAATCTGTGTCGCCCCTTCAAACTGCCGGTCGGAGGTCTGGCGGATGGATACCAGCGGCTTTTCGCTGCTGCCGTGTGAATCTATCTCACGGGTGTGCCAGACGATGTTGTCTACCCCTTCACGCAGGAAGTAGTCATCTCCGGGGACACCCCATATTTCACGGACACGGGATTCAGGCAGGCCGTAGTCTTTCAGCTGGGCAATGGCCTCCTGCTGAATTTCCTCAATGACTTCGTCTTTGTGCAGTGGATTTTCCAGGCCGCGACGCAGCGCCGCCTGTGTACTGCGGTAAAGGCTTCGCATCTGTTCTGCGCGCCATGGCGTCCAGAGATCAGGATTCGTCGAGTGCGTATCTGCAACAGAGATCAGGAAGAGCATATCCAGGTGGTACTGATCGCCCACTTCGAGTGCAAACTGATGTATGTCTTCCGGGTTACTCAGATCATACTTCTGCAGCGCGTCGGACATCAGCAGGTGATTGCTGACCAGCCAGCTGACCATGTGAGTGTCGGCGGGTTTGAGTGCATGTTGTCTGCAGAACGCTTCGGCAATCTCCCCGCCGTGAAGGCAGTGATCGCCTTCCATGCTTTTGCCTGTGTCGTGAAGCAGAGCGGCGAGATACAGGACTTCTTTTTTCTGAATTTTGTGAATCAGTCGAGAGGCGATAGGAAACTGCTCCCGAACATCGCCATAACGGAAGTGTCTGAGCAGGCGGATCATACGGAAGCTATGATCATCGACCGTATATTTGTGCAGCAGGTCGTATTCCATCATGCCAATGACACGGCCAAACTCCGGAATGTAGCGACCCAGAATGCCATGACGCATCATCCGTGAGAGCTCGCGGACTACCCGTGACTTGTTGCGGAGCAGGGCCATAAACGTGGCGTTATGCTCAGGGTTCTGGCGATAGTCGTCATCGATCATATTGCGGTTATCCCGCAGTGCGCGGATGGTACTGGAGTGCATCCCTCGGGTATCAGGCAATTGTGCAAGGAGAACAAAGACCTTCAGCAGCCACACAGGTTCATCGCGGAACAGGCCAGGGGTTTTCAGTTGCAGATAACCATTACAGAGCACGAAGTGCTCATTAACCGCCTGAAACTGGTTATCGTTGCACTTCATGTAATCTTCGTTG
The DNA here is from genome assembly GCF_950066645.1 of uncultured Thalassolituus sp. GTDB lineage: Bacteria > Pseudomonadota > Gammaproteobacteria > Pseudomonadales > Oceanobacteraceae > Thalassolituus. The sequence continues at coordinate 7,617 of NZ_CATMFB010000024.1, forward strand.
AAATGCATCAGTAGCATCTCAGACAACTGTATGGTCGAGAGCTGATGGCGGTAGAACTGTGACATAAACCGCTCTACGCCAAGTTGGCGGCTGTTGTCGCGATAACCGAGCAACTCTGCGACCTGCTTCTGCAGATCAAATAGCAGACGGTCTTCTTCGCGCCCCGCAAGCATGTGCAGTGCGTACCGGACCTGCCAGAGAAAGCTGACGCTGCTCGCCAGGCGCTGGTATTCAAACGACGTAAGGAATCCGCTGTCCTGGAGGTTGGACAGAGTGCCTTTACCGAAGTGACGCATAGCCACCCAGCTGATGGTCTGTACATCGCGAAGTGCGCCCGGAGAGTTTTTAACATTCGGCTCCAGGTTGTACTCGGCGCTGTTGTGTTTGTCGTGTCTTTGATTCAGTTCGGTCCACTTGGCCTCAAAGAAGGATGCAGCCGGCCAGATTCTGTCTGCGGCGACACTGTCTTTCAGATCAGGGTGGAGCGATGTGTCTCCCGCCAGGGTGCGGCTCTCCATCATGTTCGTGATGATGGTCAGATCGCCGCTGGCCTCGGAGACGCATTCGGCAAGTGTGCGGACACTGTGTCCAACATCGAGTTTCAGGTCCCAGAGGAGGGTGATGAAGTCCTGCAGGTCGCTGGCATTGTTGTTGATGTCGTCTTCGCTGCGGGCCAGTATCAGTACATCGATATCAGAGTAGGGGTGGAGTTCGCCGCGCCCATAGCCGCCGACAGCAATCAGTGCCAGCCCTTCCGCTGGCAGATTGCGGAACCGCCATAAAGCACGCAGAACGCGGTCCATCAGAGTTGCACGCAGCGGCACCAGAGTGTCAGCATCGAGGGTTTCTCTGAAGTACGCATTGGCTTCTTCGCGGATGCGTGTCAACTCAGGTTTGATCACGGGCAGGGGCAGGCCCCGCTCGGTGAGCTGCTGATAAAGTACGTCTTCGTCCAGTTCCGGGAGTGCTGGAGCAGCCTGCCCGTTACTCACTTCCAGAATTGCTCTTCTTCTTTCCGTCGGGTCAGCACGTCAACGCCATCAGCCGTGACGACCATAGTGTGCTCCCATTGTGCTGAGGCCTTGCGGTCTTTCGTGACGACTGTCCAGCCATCTTTCATCAGCTTGTTGTGGCGGGTGCCCAGGTTGATCATTGGCTCGATAGTAAAAATCATACCTTCCTGCAGCTCCATGCCTGTGCCGGGCTTACCGTAGTGCAGGATCTGAGGGTCTTCGTGGAAGTTCTTACCGATACCGTGTCCACAATACTCGCGTACAACCGAGTAATGATTGCCTTCGGCATGTGTCTGGATGGCATGGCCGATATCACCGAGGCGAACGCCGGGTTTGACCATATCAATGGCCAGATAGAGGCATTCCTGGGTGACCCGGATGAGGCGTTCGAGAGCAGGCTGAACCTCACCGACGCAGAACATTGCGCTGGTATCACCGTGATAACCATCCTTGATGACGGTGATATCAATGTTAACGATGTCGCCTTTCTTCAGGATCTTGTCGTCACTGGGAATACCGTGGCAGATGACCTGGTTGATCGATGTGCAGATCGACTTAGGAAAGCCGTGGTAATTCAGCGGAGCTGGGATGGCGTGCTGCACATTGACAATGTAGTCGTGGCAGATCCGGTCGAGCTCGCCCGTGGATACACCCGGCTTTACATACTCGCCAATCATTTCCAGCACCTCGGCCGCCAGACGGCCGGCTACCCTCATCTTGGCGATGTCTTCCGCCGTGTTAATCGTGACGCTCATCGGTACCTGCGATTCCGTTATGTCATTCAATCTGGCTATTGTACTGCCAGATGGCTATATGTTGAACCGCTACCTTCATCAATCCATACCCTCCTTAAGTATCCCGGGGCTGGTGCGGCTGGAGTAAAAGTGGTATAAAGCGCCCGCGCTCGACGCCGTATGCCGGAGAGACCGGTATAACGTAATAACACACACGCACTGTAACGAAGTGCCGGGGTGCCTGCTTAACCGCAGGTCGGTGCTGAGGGTGCGTGGAGGCCTAACCCCTATATAAGGTAAAAATATCATGGCACAAGTAAGCATGCGTGACCTGCTGAAAGCAGGTGTACACTTCGGTCACCAGACTCGTTACTGGAACCCAAAGATGGGCAAATACATCTTTGGCGCACGTAACAAAATCCACATCATCAACCTTGAGCAGACTGTTCCAGCACTGAACGGCGCTCTGAAGCTGGTTGAAGGTATGGCTTCCAAGAACAACAAGGTTCTGTTCGTTGGCACCAAGCGTGCTGCGGGCAAGATCATGAAAGAGCAGGCAGAGCGTTCTGGCCAGCCTTTCGTTGCTCACCGCTGGCTCGGCGGTATGCTGACCAACTACAAGACTATCCGTCAGTCCATCAAGCGTCTGCGTGACCTTGAAGCTCAGAAGCAGGACGGCACTTTCGAACAGCTGACCAAGAAAGAAGCTCTGATGCGTACCCGTGAAATGGATAAGCTCGAGCGTTCTATCGGTGGTATTAAAGAGATGGGCGGTCTGCCTGATGCTCTGTTCGTAATCGACGTTGATCACGAGCGTATCGCTGTTCAGGAAGCAAACAAGCTGGGTATCCCGGTTGTAGGTATTGTTGATACTAACTCTAACCCTGACGGTGTTGATCATGTTATCCCAGGTAACGATGATGCGATCCGCGCAATCCAGATCTACGCAACTGCCATGGCAGACGCGATCCTGGAAGGCAAGCAGGGCGGTGCTTCTGCAGATGAGTTCGTCGCTGTAGCCGACGAAGCACCTGCGGCTGAGTAATCAGACCGGAATCGAAAAAGGGGCCTGGCCCCTTTTTTTAAAACGTTTACTGACAAGTTAAATCAAGAGGAAATTCAACATGGCAAACGTATCTGCTGCCCTGGTTAAAGAGCTGCGTGAGCGTACCGGCCTTGGCATGATGGAGTGCAAAAAAGCACTGACCGCTGCTGAAGGTGATATCGATAAAGCAATCGAAGACCTGCGTAAGAACTCCGGTCTGAAAGCAGCTAAGAAAGCTGACCGTACTGCTGCAGAAGGTAAGCTGCGTGTTGTTGTTAACAACGGTTCTGCGGTAATCGTTGAAGTTAACTCTGAAACTGACTTCGCTGCTGGCGATGCTAACTTTGCAGCATTCGCTGACAAAGTCGTTGCCAAACTGGCTGAAACAAAAGAAACCGACGTCGCTGCTCTGATGGCTGGCGAACTGGAAGAAGCTCGTGAAGCTCTGGTTCAGAAAATCGGTGAAAACATCACTGTTCGTCGTCCGGCAGTAGTTGAAGCGCCAGTTGTTGGTGCTTACGTTCACTCTAACGGCAAGATCGCATGTATTGTTGCGCTGACTGCGGGTGACGAAGAGCTGGCTAAAGACGTTGCTATGCACGTTACTGCTTCTAACCCACGCGTTGTTCGTGGTGAAGATATGCCTGCTGACGTTCTCGAGAAAGAGAAAGAAATCATCAAGGCGCAGCCAGACATGGCTGGCAAGCCAGAAGAAATTGTTGAGAAAATGATGGTTGGTCGTATCAACAAGTTCCTGAAAGAAAACAGCCTGCTGGATCAGCCGTTCGTTAAGAACCCTGACCAGACTGTAGGTCAGCTGGTTAAAGCTGGCGGTGCCGAAGTTGTCAGCTTCCTGCGTATGGAAGTAGGCGAAGGCATCGAAGTTGAGAAGACTGACTTCGCTGCAGAAGTTGCTGCTCAGCTGAAAGGCTGATCGTAGCTGCGGGTAGTTCACGCGATGTGAATACCCATTCATATGCCGGGCTTGCCCGGCATATTTGTATTTATCTGGCTTATGCCGTGGGTGTATAAGCTTTCCTATCTTTCTGGAGACATTTGTCATGGCCGAGCAAAAAAGTCCGAAATACAAGCGAATTCTGCTGAAACTCAGTGGTGAGGCTCTTATGGGAGAGCTCGATTTCGGGATCGACCCTAAGGTCCTTGACCGTATGGCGCTTGAAATCGGTCAGCTCCGGGGTATAGGTGTGCAGGTTGGTCTCGTCATTGGCGGTGGCAACCTGTTCCGTGGTAAGGCGCTGAGCGAAGCGGGCCTTGATCGTGTTGCTGGTGACCACATGGGGATGCTGGCGACTGTGATGAATGCGCTGGCGATGCGTGACGCACTTGAGCGCGCCAACATGCCAACCCGCGTGATGTCCGCAATTCCGATGAGCGGTGTTGTTGATCATTATGATCGTCGCAGTGCTATTCGTGCGCTGAATCAGGGGGATGTTGTTATATTTTCTGCCGGTACCGGCAATCCCTTCTTTACTACCGATTCCGCTGCCTGTCTGCGTGGCATTGAAATTAACGCTGATCTCGTACTGAAAGCGACCAACGTCGACGGCGTTTACACTGCAGACCCTAAAAAGGACCCAACGGCGCAGAAGTACGATACTCTCACGTACGCCGAAGTCCTGGAAAAACAACTGGGCGTGATGGATCTGACGGCTATTGTTCTGGCCCAGGATCACAAGATGCCATTGCGCGTATACAATATGAACGAAACTGGTGTGCTGGGTCGTCTGATGACAGGCGGCAGCGATGGCACCCTGATTGTGAGTGGAGATTAAAAGCATGATCAACGAAATCCATAAAGATGCTGAAGATCGTATGTCCAAGAGCGTGAATGCTCTGATCGATGCCTTTAAGAAAGTACGTACCGGTCGTGCGAATCCAGCCATTCTGGATAACGTGATGGTTGATTATTACGGCACTCCGACCCCGATTAACCAGGTCGCGAACGTAATTGTGGAAGATGGCCGTGCACTGGCGATCAACCCATGGGAAAAGAACCTGGTTCCACAGATTGAGCGTGCAATTCTGAAGTCTGACCTGGGTCTCAACCCTGCAACTAACGGCGATACCATTCGTCTGCCGATGCCAGCTCTGACTGAAGAAACCCGTAAGGATTACATCAAGCAGGCGCGCTCTGAAGCAGAGAAAGGCCGTGTCTCTGTGCGGAATATCCGTCGTGATGCGAACAGCACTTTCAAGGATCTGCTGAAGGATAAAGAGATCACTGAAGACGAAGCGCGTGGTGCGGAAGATCAGATGCAGAAGCTGACCGATAAATATATCGCGCAGGTGGATGCACTGCTGGCAGAGAAAGAAAAAGACCTGATGAAGGTCTGATTCATGTCCACCAGTATCGACCACACCTCAGCGGCGCAGGGAAGTGTGCCGCGCCATGTTGCCATCATTATGGATGGCAACAATCGTTGGGCTAAAAAGCGTTTTATGCCCGGCGTTGCGGGACACAAAGCTGGCGTTGATGCCGTCCGTGCTGTCGTTGAGACATCCGCCCGTGAGGGCGTAGAAGTCCTCACACTGTTCGCGTTCAGCAGCGAGAACTGGCGTCGCCCGGAGGATGAGGTCGGGGCGTTAATGCAGCTGTTTATCATGGCACTGCAGCGTGAAGTGAAGAAACTCCACAAAAATAATATCCGCCTCGTAGTGATGGGAGACCTGTCTGGTTTTTCTGCTCAGATTCAGGGGCTGATCGCTGAAGCCGAAGCACTGACCCGCGACAACGACAGCATGACACTGGTCGTGGCCGCAAATTATGGTGGTCAGTGGGACATCGCTCAGGCAGCCCGTAAAGTGGCTGAAGAAGTTAAGGCCGGACGTCTTGAACCTGCCGACATCGATGAGCAGACTCTCCATCGTTATACCTGGCTGAACGAGTTTCCAGCGCCTGATCTGATGATCCGCACAGGCGGTGAGCAGCGCATCAGTAATTTCATGCTCTGGCAGACCGCATACGCTGAGTTTTACTTCAGTGATGCACTCTGGCCGGATTTTAAAGAAGAAGAATATAAAAAGGCGTTAGCCGCATTCGCCGCGAGAACACGGCGATTCGGACGGACTGACGACCAGTTGAAGGGATCTGAATAAAGTGACAAAGCAGCGCGTTCTGACCGCACTGGTGCTCGCGCCGGTGATGATTTTTGGGATCTTCTTCCTGGAGCTCAAACCTTTCGCTGTATTTATCGGGATCATTGCCAGTCTGGGGGCATGGGAATGGGCCAATATTGCCGGCTACAAAAAGAACTGGAGCCGGGTTCTCTACGCCGTATTTGTGTTTGTCTGTCTCTACATCAGTGCGCGGTTTCTGCGCGTCTGGCCGGAATATAAAATCTGGTTCCTCGCCGCGGGGACCCTGTGGTGGGTTGTTGCGTTTGCCCTGGTGAAACGCTATCCCGGCGGTACCGACCTGTGGAATGCCCGTGTTATCCGGGCGTTTCTCGGTTTGTGTGTACTTATTCCTATGTGGGTTGGCTTTATGCACCTCAAGGAAGAACCCCACAGTTCACTGTTAATTATCTACGTCATGCTGGTGGTCTGGGGAGCAGATACCGGCGCTTACTTTGCTGGTCGTAAGTGGGGCAATACCAAACTTGCACCTAACGTCAGTCCGGGCAAATCCTGGGCCGGCTTCTGGGGCGGTCTGGCAACCACACTCGTACTGGCGGCATTCGCCTGTTGGTACGTTGATAGCCAGCTGCAGGCGCTCAATACTGCTCAGGCACTCAAGATTTTTGCCATCACAGTCGTGACTATGGTGATCTCTGTATTGGGTGATCTGGTCGAAAGTATGATGAAGCGCCACCGCGGTATCAAAGACAGTTCATCGCTGCTTCCCGGGCATGGTGGTGTGATGGACCGGATTGATAGCATGGCGGCGGCAGTACCCGTCTTTGCCTTTATGATGATGGTGCTGCAGTGGGGGCTGGTTGCATGAGCCAATGGCTCACGATTCTTGGCTCCACAGGTTCGATTGGTTGCAGCACACTGGATGTTGTCCGGCGTCACCCTGACCGTTATCGCGTCTATGCTCTGACCGCTGCTCGCCGGGCAGAGGACATGCTGGCACAGATTGCTGAATTTTCTCCCCGGTTTGCTGTGATGACTGACGCAGAGGCTGCAGAAAGCGTGCGTGCAGGTCTGCCTTCCGACGCCACCACTCAGGTTCTCGCGGGTGCTGATGCCCTCATTGATGTTGCTTCTGCGGCTGAGGTTGATCAGGTCATGGCAGCGATTGTCGGCGCGGCTGGGTTGTTGCCAACACTCGCAGCGGCGGAAGCCGGCAAGCGGGTTCTGCTGGCGAATAAAGAAAGTTTGGTGATGGCGGGGCCACTCTTCATGGAGGCGATCCGTCGTGGCGGCGCTGAGCTCCTGCCGATCGACAGCGAACACAATGCGATATTTCAGTCCATGCCGGCTGATTACGCCGGAGATCTCTCTGAGAAAGGTATCCGCAAGATCTTACTGACAGCGTCTGGCGGTCCATTCCGCGGGCGTACTTCAGAGGCACTGAAGGACGTCACACCATCCCAGGCCGTTGCTCATCCGAACTGGTCGATGGGGGCAAAAATCTCAGTTGACTCCGCCACCCTGATGAACAAAGGGCTGGAGTTAATTGAAGCCTGTTTTCTGTTCAACTGTCAGGCCGATGATGTTCAGGTCGTGGTGCACCCGGAGAGCGTGATTCATTCCATGGTGCAGTACTGTGATGGCTCGGTGCTGGCGCAGTTAGGGCAGCCCGATATGCGTACTCCCATTGCGTACGGTATGGCCTGGCCAGAGCGTATTGAAGCCGGGGTTGCCTCGCTCGATTTATTTGAAATAGCCCGCCTGAATTTTGAAGCCGCAGATGAAGAAACCTTTCCCTGTCTGGGGCTGGCCAAGCAGGCATTCGCTGCTGGCGGGACCATGCCTGCCGTGCTGAACGCAGCGAACGAAGTGGCTGTTGACGCTTTTTTACAGGAACAAATCCCGTTTAATGATATTCCTACCCTGATTGCCCGGGTTATGTCAGAACATCGTCCCGTCGCGGCGGATGATATTGAAACCATCCTGTCGGCGGATGCCTGGGCGCGAAGCCGGGCCCGGGAAACAATCGCGGAGGTAAGTCAGTGACCCTGCTGTCATTCATCGTTGCTATCAGCATTCTGGTGGTTATTCACGAGTATGGTCACTTCTGGGTTGCCCGTCGTTGTGGAGTTCAGGTACTGCGTTTCTCTGTGGGCTTCGGTAAGCCACTGTTCTCCCTTAAGGATAAGCAGGGCACTGAATATTCCGTGGCGCCCATTCCTCTGGGTGGCTACGTAAAAATGCTCGATAGCCGTGAAGCCACGGTACCAGAGCATCTTCGTCATCAGGAATTCAACAGTAAGTCTCCCTGGGCCCGCATTGCGATTGCGGCCGCAGGCCCTCTGGCGAATTTCATATTTGCCGTGTTCGTTTACTGGATGCTCTTTTTAGGTGGTACCACCGGGCTGGTGCCTGTGATTGGTAGCGTCGATGAAGATTCGCCGGCAGCCGTTGCCGGTCTCTATCCGGGAGACGAGATTCTTTCTGTCGGCGGCGAGACGGCGCAGTCCTGGCAGGACGTCAGTTGGCATCTGCTGAGCTACATCGGTGAGACGACCAATGTAGAGCTGGCCGTCAGAGATGAAGCAGGCAGCACCCGTAATGTGACTCTGGCGCTCAGAGACTGGTTGGGAGATACCGATACCCCTGAACCCGTTTCGGGGATTGGTGTGTCTCCGCGTCTGCCCGATCTTCCTCTGCGGATTGGTCAGGTGATGGATGATTCTCCGGCTCAGAAAGCGGGCATGTTGGCGGGCGATGAAATAGTCGCCGTTAATGGCGCTCCGGTGAATGACTGGGCAGATTGGGTAGACCAGATCCGGGCAGCGCCGGATCAGACTGTCTTTGTCGATGTTCTTCGCAACGAACAGATGATCGGCCTCGAAGCGCGGCCCAAAGCCATCACCCTGGACAGTGGCGAAGTGATCGGTCAGATCGGCGTTATGGCTGAAGCGCCTGATATTCCTGAGAGCTGGTTGCGCGTAAGCGAGCCCGGAGTGGGCCCGGCGTTGGTCATGGGGCTGGAAAAAACCGGACAGTTGATCGTCTTCACGCTGGAATCCCTGTGGAAAATGATCACAGGTGATGTGTCGGTAAAGAACTTGAGTGGCCCAATCACGATTGCTAAAGTAGCCGGCGCTTCAGCGTCAGGTGGAATGGAAGCATTTATTGGGTTCCTGGCTTTGCTGAGTGTCTCTCTTGGGGTACTGAACCTGCTTCCGGTACCTATGCTCGACGGTGGGCACATACTGTTTTATCTGGCTGAACTGGTGCGGGGCAAACCTCTGCCCGAATCGGTTCAGATTGCCGCGGTGAAGGTGGGCATGGTTATGCTGCTGACCTTGATGGTGGTGGCTTTTTATAACGATATCAGCCGGCTCTGACCGGCTGTCACGGGATTTACTGTTACATGCGCTTCTGGCTGGCTTTGCTTTTTTTGGGGATGTTTCCGGCGTCGGTGCTGGCGTCTTCCTTTGTTGTAGAAGATATCCGACTTGAAGGTCTGCAGCGTGTGTCTGCGGGTACTGTATTTGAAGCCTTTCCGGTGACGGCTGGCGATGAGGTTGACGATGAGCGTCTGGCAGAAGCGACACGCCGACTGTTCCGTGAAGGCCTGTTTGACGACATTTCTCTTTACCGCGATGGTGGCGTCCTAATTATTCAGCTGGTCGAGCTGCCGACCATTACCAGTATAGAAATTGATGGCAACAAAGCGATTCAGACAGAAGCACTGCTGGATGGCCTGAAACAAAGTGGTCTTGCGGAAGGGCTGGTACTCAAACGTGCGACACTGGAACGCATCTCTCTTGAACTTGAGCGTCAGTATGTGGCTCAGGGCCGCTATGATGCGTCCATCGAAACGGAAGTGACACCGCTGCCCCGCAACCGGGTGTCACTGAAAATTGATGTCGACGAAGGCAATATCGCTTCCATTGCCCATATCAACATCGTCGGCAACGAAGTCTTCACCGACGAAGAGCTGCTGGGGCCTCTCAGCCTGCAGGCAACGAATTTCTGGTCCTGGTATTCCAGCGATAACAAATACAGCCGCGAAAAACTCGCTGGCGATCTTGAGACTCTGCGCTCCTACTACCTGGATCGTGGTTATATACGCTTCAACATTGAATCTACCCAAGTTTCTGTTTCGCCGGATAAGAAAGGCGTATACATCACAGTGAATGTCACGGAAGGGGAAGTTTACAGTATCCGCGATATGAAACTGGCGGGTGACCTGGTGGTTGATGAGGACGATCTGACGCGCCTTTACCTTCTGAAAGAAGGCGATACCTTTTCCCGTCGCCGAGTGACGCTCAGCAGTGACCTGATGACCAAACGCCTGGGCAATGAGGGATATACCTTCGCAAAAGTGAATGGCATTCCGAAAATTGACGACGAAGCCCGTCTGGTGGACATGACCTTTTACGTAGAACCGGGCAAGCGTACTTATGTGCGCAGCATTCAGTTCAGTGGCAACGACGGCACCAAAGACGAAGTACTGCGCCGCGAAATGATTCAGATGGAAGGCGGCTGGGCGTCAACCGATAAGATTGAATCCGGCAAGAACCGCCTCAATCAGCTCGGCTTTTTCAAAAGCGTCAATGTCGAAACACCGCCAGTTCCCGGGACTGACGACATGATCGATGTGAAATACAACGTTGAAGAGCAGCTCAGTGGCAGTCTGAACTTTAACGTCGGTTACGCTGCGGGCTCAGGGATGATTCTGGGCGCGAGCGTCAGCCAGAATAACTTCATGGGCAGCGGTAACCGTATGTCTCTTGGGGTGCAGAAAACAGATACTCTGCAGTCTTACAATTTCTCGTATCTTAATCCGTACTACACCATTGATGGCGTGAGCCGTGGCTTTAACCTCTTTTATCGGGAAACGGATTACGAAAGTCTGAGCACAGTGAGCGATTATCAGACAAATACGTATGGCGGCAACGTGACCTTCGGATATCCGATTTCACGTCAGCAGCGACTGTCGTTCTCCATCGGCTATTCCAACACTGAGATGTTTACCGGGGTCACGGTGCCTGCGGAAATCATCGATTTCATCGAGAATGAAGGTGATGTATTCGACGAGTATTCTCTGGGGCTGAACTGGCGCTATAGTGACCTTAACCGGGGGCTGTTCCCGACGGCGGGTATGGAGCAGAAAGTCAGTGGTGATATCGCAATTCCAGGCAGTGACCTGACGTACTACAAATTATCCTACACAGCGAACTATTACTTCCCGATCCGCAACGAATGGACGTTCCGCATCCGTACAGACCTTGGCTATGGCGACGGCTACGGAGACCTTGACCGCCTGCCGTTCTTCAAGAATTTCCGCTCAGGCGGTATGGGATCCGTACGTGGTTACCAGAGCAACAGCCTCGGGCCAAAGGGACTGCCTGAATACGTTGTCGTGGATGTTGCTGAATCCGACAGCAATGGAGATTTCGTCTACGAAACCGATATCTTTGGTCGTCCTGTCGTTGACGATGCAGCGCCTTCCATTGTGTATATTGAAGACGCAGACGGCGGTACTCAGGCGATCAGTAATACAGCAGAATATTCGCCGGTCTATAAAACAGACAGCTCAGGTTCTGTCGTGACAGGGCCTTACTTCCTTGAGTCTGAACGCTCACTGGGCGGTAACATGCTGATGGAAGGCAGTCTGGAACTTATTTTCCCGACGCCATTTATTGAAGATCGCAGTTCTGTGCGCAGCGTCGTATTCCTCGACGCGGGTAATACTTTTACAAACGAATGCTATGTACCATCAGACATTGATATCCCGACTCTGACGACTCATCCTTTCTGTGATGAGGGAATCGACCCGGATGAAATCCGTCTGAGTACCGGCCTTGGCCTGACCTGGATCACCGCGATCGGGCCACTGACATTTACCTACTCTTTCCCGCTTAACGAGAAAGATGGTGACAAGACCGAAGGCTTTGAGTTTACTCTCGGTCAGGTCTTCTGACGATAAATACAACACGAGGAGAATGGAATGCGTTGGTTAATTGCTTTGGTCGCTGCAGCGGCAATGAATGTGGCAGTGGCAGCAGATACAAAAGTAGCAGTGGTCGATATGGAGCGCGCGCTGTTTCTTTCTGATGCTGCAAAAGCAGCAGTACAGGAATTCAAGAAAGCCAATCAGGCGGAACTGGACAAGCTGAACAGCCTGCAGGAATCCCTGATGGCGGCGAAAACCCGTCTCGATAAAGAAGGTGACATTATGAGCGAAGAAGAGCGCCGTAAAATCACCAACGATATGGAGCAGAAAACTCAGGAATATCAGTTCTACGGCCGCAAACTGCAGCAGCTGGAAGAAGGCTGGAAGCGTGAGCTGTTCAACAAACAGCTGCCTTCTATGGAAGAGACTCTGAAAGAGATTATCGACGAAGGTAAGTACGACGTCGTACTGAACGCTCAGGCCGCGATCTTCTCCTCTCCAAAAGCTGATATCACTAAGCTCCTGATTGAGCGCCTGAACAAGAAAAAGTAATCAGGACATCACATGCAGATCAGTCTTACTGACCTGGCCAGTCACCTCGGAGCTGAGCTCCGGGGGGATGGCAGCGCCACTATCACCGGCCTGGCAACTCTGAAAGATGCCACCGCCGGTGAAGTTGCATTTCTGGCCAACGAAAGTTATCGCAGTCAGCTGAGCGAAACCTCAGCCGGTGCCGTTATTGTCCGCCCTGAACACGCAGATGAGGTGGCTTCTGCTGCGCTTATTACGGCGAACCCTTATCTGGCTTTTGCCCGGGCCACTCAGCTGTTTGATAATCGCCCCAGAGTGAATACCGGAATTCATCCCACTGCCGTGGTGGCGGATTCGGCGACGCTGGGAGCAGGTTGTCGGGTGGGTGCTCACGCGGTGATCGGTGAACAGGTGATTCTCGGCGACGATTGTGAGATTGGCGCCGGGACCGTGATTGGCGATCATTCAGTACTGGGGCGTCAGTGTCACCTGAATGCTAACGTCACTGTCTATCACGATGTGGTGATGGGCGACCGTGTACGGGTTCACTCAGGTACCGTGATTGGTGCGGATGGTTTTGGTTTTGCACCCGATCAGGGGCGCTGGGAAAAAATCTGCCAGCTCGGTGGTGTGCGCATTGGTAACGACGTAGAGATTGGTGCGAACAGCTGCGTCGACCGTGGAGCCCTTGGCGACACTGTGATAGGCGATAACGTCATTCTGGATAACCAGGTTCAGGTGGCGCACAACGTTGTGCTTGGCGAAGGAACAGCCATGGCTGCGCAGGCAGGTGTGGCGGGCAGTTCTGTGCTTGGTAAACATTGTACGCTTGCAGGTAATGCCGGTGTGGCAGGGCATCTTGAGCTTTGCGACGGGGTGTTCGTCGGCCCTAAATCCGTGATCAGCAAATCAATTGATACACCGGGAGGCTACGCCACCGGTACTGCGCAGATGCCATTGAATGAATGGCGTAAGGCGGCAACCCGCTTCCGTCAGCTGGACAGCATGGCGCGCAGAATACAACAACTAGAGAAACGTACGAAGGACTGAGGTCATGTCCATAAAAACCATAGCTGACATTCAGGATGTGATGCCTCATCGCTACCCGTTTCTGATGTTAGACAGGATTGTTGCGGTGGATACCGAGGCAGAGAGTGGGGCAACTATCCACGCTCTGAAGAACGTGACCATTAATGAAAATTTCTTCAACGGACACTTTCCCGGTCACCCGGTGATGCCCGGCGTGATGACGCTGGAAGCCCTTGCGCAGGCAGCGGGCTATCTCGGAATGATGGTGAAAGGTGAAGATCGCGACCGTAGTGTGATTTTTTATTTTGCCGGCAGTGAGCGGGTGCGTTTCAAGCGTCCTGTGGTGCCGGGAGATCAGCTGAACCTCCGTGCGACGCTTGTGAGCTGTCGACGTGGGATCTGGAAATTTGAGAGCCAGGCTGAGGTGGATGGTGAGATTGTATGTTGCGCAGATATCATCTGTGCAGAGAAGAGGCTTGAATTGCCATGATTGATTCACGAGCAATTATTGATCCGGCTGCGAAGATTGCAGACGGAGTAGAGATCGGTCCATTTTCAATTATCGGACCGGATGTAGAAATTGGCGAAGGTACGGTTGTTGGCCCTCACGTAATTATTCGTGGACCAACCAAAATTGGTAAAAACAACCGCATTTTCCAGTTTTCCAGCATCGGCGAAGAGTGCCAGGACAAAAAATACAACGGCGAGCCAACCACGCTGGTGATTGGTGATAACAATGTGATCCGCGAAGCCTGTACGTTTCATCGCGGCACAGTTCAGGACCAGGGCACGACCATCGTCGGCAGCAATAACCTGTTCATGGTGAATGTGCATGTTGCTCACGATGCGATCATTGGTGACAACTGTATTCTGGCGAACGACACCAACGTCGCCGGCCACGTAAAAGTGGGAGACTGGGCGATTCTCGGCGGTTCTACACAAGTGCACCAGTTCTGTACGATTGGCGCGCATTCCATGTGTGGCGCTGGTTCAGTCGTACTGAAAGATATTCCCGCCTATGTGATGGCTCAGGGGTACCCGGTGACACCGCATGGCATCAACAGTGAAGGTCTGCGTCGTCGTGGCTTCAGTGCGGAAAGCATTTCCCTGATCAAGAAAGCGTACAAAACGATTTATCGCAAAGGTCTGACGCTTGCGGAAGCCATGGCCGAGCTTGAGCCGGTTGCGCAGGAAGATGCCGGTGTCGCTGCACTGGTAGAAAGTATCCAGGCAGCATCACGTGGCATCATCCGATAATATGCGGATAGCGCTGGTAGCGGGCGAAACGTCCGGAGACATGATAGGCGCGGGGCTGATCCGCTCACTGAAAGCCAGATATCCGCAGGCGGAGTTCGAGGGGATCGGTGGGCCGCTGATGCAGGCCGAAGGCATGACCAGTTTCGTGCCTATGGAGCGTTTGTCCGTGATGGGGCTGGTCGAGGTGCTTGGGCGACTGTTTGAGTTGCTCAAGGTTCGCAAAGACCTCATCCGCCGCTGGATTGCTAATCCCCCGGATGTCTTTATCGGTATTGATGCGCCTGATTTTAATCTCGGCCTGGAGCTGAAGCTGCGTCAGGCGGGCATTAAGACCGCCCATTACGTCAGTCCTTCTGTCTGGGCATGGCGTCAGAAACGTGTATTGAAAATTGAAAAAGCGGTCGATCTGATGATGACGCTGTTTCCGTTCGAAGCACGATTCTATGAAAATCATAAGGTGCCAGTGCGTTTCGTTGGTCACCACCTTGCCGATAAAATCCCATTTGAGACGGCAAAAGAGCCGGCGCGGGATATTCTTGAGCTGGATAAAACGGCCCCGACCGTCTGCCTGATGCCAGGTAGCCGCAGTGGTGAAGTCTCGCGTTTGTGTCAGGTGTTTCTGGATACCGCCAGCGCGATGCTGAAGGTGCGTCCTGAGCTTAAATTTATCATTCCCGCTGCCAGTGTTGATCGTCGTGATCAGATAGAGCAGATCGTCACGGAATACCCGGAAGTCCTTCCGGTAAAGATTATCCTGGGGCAATCGCAGACCTGTATGGCAGCGTCAGATGCCATACTTCTCGCGTCAGGCACAGCCACGCTTGAAGCCATGTTGATGAAGCGGCCGATGGTGGTCAGCTATATCGTAGCCCCTCTGACACACTGGATTCTGAGCCGTCTTATCACGCAGGAATTCGTGTCTCTTCCCAACCTGTTAGCCGGTAGAGAAGTCGTTCCTGAACTGATTCAGCATGATGCGACGGTTGAAAACCTGTCGGCTGCCTTGCTTGCCCGACTGGAAGACAATGATACCGTGCATCAGCTTCAGGAGACCTTTCAGTTTATTCATCGTCAGCTGAAAAGAAACGCCGATTCCGAAGCCGCACAGGCCGTGGCCGACCTGTTGGATGATCGCTTGTGAGTGTCGAAACCGTGATTGAGCAGTCACTGATTGATCAGCAGCTGCTCTATTGTGGCGTCGACGAAGCGGGGGCAGGCCCTCTGTGTGGGGATGTCTATGCGGCAGCGGTCATTCTCGATCCTGAGCAGCCCATTCCTGAACTGACAGACTCCAAAAAACTCTCCGAAAAAAAGCGTGAGCGCCTGTTCGACGAAATTCGTGAACGTGCCCTCGACTACTGTATCGCCAGCGCCACTGTTGAAGAAATTGACAGCATTAATATTCTCAATGCGCGGATGCTCGCGATGTCCCGTGCCGTCGCAGGGCTGACGCTGCCATGTGACCATGCTCTGATTGATGGTAACCGCCTCCCTGAACTGACTATCCCAGCAGATGCGATTATCAAAGGGGATGCGCTTGTAGCGGCCATCTCTGCTGCCTCCGTACTTGCCAAAGTACAGCGCGACCGGGAAATGATTCAGATGGATGAAAAATACCCGGGTTATGGTTTTGCCAAACACAAAGGCTACGGGACCAAGGCACACCTTGAAGCACTGCAGGCGCTGGGCCCATGCCCGATACACCGGCGCACGTATGCACCGGTGAAGGCGTTACTCAAAGAAGAGTAAGCTTCTGCAGGGTCAGTATCCTCGTCTAGACTGACAAGATACATAATAGACCTGATACCTGTGGGGACTTCTGATGTTCGCCCTGTTAGATGCTTTTCTTGCTTCGCCGCGTCCTGCCGAACCAAACAGGCTACTGAAAGGCCGGGTTCTTGTTGGCACTGCCTTTTGCGCCATCGTTGCCATGATATCCATTATCGCAATGCAGTCTGCGCTCGGTGTTGAAGGCTTTTTGATCGAACACCTGTATTTTCTTTCGATGTCCTTTGGATGTCTTGCGATTGTCCGGTTTACTTCTCAGATAGAGAAGGCCTGCAGCCTGATGCTGTTTTCGATCCTGACGTATTTCACCTGGGGGTGTTACCTGTCTGGAGGGATCTCCAGTTATCTCGTACCGGGACTGTTGGTGTTTCCACTGACAAGTGCCATGCTCGCCAGCCACCGCCAGGGTGGGGTCTGGACTGCCATTGGGTTCGGCGTCCTCGTTTTCTTCGGCGTTGTTCAGCCTGAGAATACCTTAAACATCGATGAGAGCTCACAGCACATCCTCGATACCCTGGGTTTTCTGCTAGGGGCCGGTGCTATTGGGGTGTTGGCTCTTATTTATGAATCGTCTAAAAATACGGGTTTCTCACTCTTACGGGAACGACGGGAAGAGGCTGAAAAACTTGCCAACCGGATCAGTGAACTGCTGATTTCGATTAATCAGTCACTGAATGTCATACGCTCGGACAGTAACGATATCTCGTTTCACTCCCAGAGCACTGCGGCTGGTATGAAAGAGCAGTCTGAACACGCTAACAGCGTTGCTGAGGGAATGGCTGAGTTGCGCCAGAGGACCATCAGGAACTATGAAGATGCAAAGCGTGTTGCTGACTCTGCGTCCGGGGCCGGAGAACAAGCCTCTGTCAGCGCTAATATCATGAGTGTGACAAATGCGAACATGCAGAAAGTCTCAGCTACCGTCACGCTCGCCGCGAAGCAGATTCAGGAGCTGACACAACGCAGTGACGAAATCACCAGTATTGTTGGTGTGATTCAGGCGGTTGCGGAGCAGACCAACCTGTTAGCGTTGAACGCGGCGATTGAAGCTGCGCGCGCTGGTGAGCACGGTCGGGGGTTTGCAGTTGTGGCTGATGAAGTACGTCAGCTGGCAGAGCGTACCCATCGTTCGTCCGGTGAGATCAGCACTCAGATCGGTAACATACTTGATGTCACTCAGCAGGCGATGGCCTCGATGGAGGAGGTGACAGAGCTTGTCACGACAGGGCTGGAGAATTCTGAAAAAGCGGATGCAGCGATGCAGGCATTACGCTCGAATTCCAATGAAGTCTCTGAATTTCTTGGTGAGCTATCGCAATCGAGTAAGCAACAGAATGAAATGAACGAGGCGATGACCGACCAGTTTGATCTGATTCGGCAAGCAATTGAAAAAGCGCATCAGGCGACCTCTGATATCGCGGGAACGATTCAGAGCCTCGAACGTGAGATTTCGACACTCTCTGATCTGGCAGGCTCGTTTGCGTCGGAGGAAACCCAATTATTCTGACGATGTCACTGTCATGACGTTCGCATCGAATAGGTCCGCTCGTGCAGCAGGTCTCGCACTTCCTCTTCACTCAGAGCCGCAAGCTCGCTGGCTTCAATCCGGTCTCCGATGCCGAGGCGGATTTCGCTCTTCTGCTTTTTCAGAAATTCTGCAGGAATACGCAACGTGCGCAGCATTGGGTGCAGCTTACCAAGCAGGTGGAAGCTCAGGCTGTTCTCGCCGTCAAAATAGACAGGCACAACAGGAACATCTGCCCGTTTAATCAAACGCATACTCGATAGTGACCACTCACGATCACGGACGCCTTTCTGCCCAGGATACCAGGTGGATACTTCGCCCGCCGGGAACAAGCCAAGCCCAAGTCCTTTATTCAGTTGCTCGAGTGACTTCTGTGTACCGCCCATGCCTTTGGGACCGCTGTTCTCAAAGGGGTTTACCGTAATAAACAGGTCGGAGATGGGTTCAAAGTACGCCAGCAGAAAGTTGGCAACGGCACGGAACTCCGGCCGTATCCGCCCGATAATCAGCAGCAGAATAATTCCGTCGAGAAAGCCGAACGGGTGATTGGATACGGTAATGAAAGGGCCTTCCGCAGGAATTGACTCAATCAGTTTTTCTTTGTCGTAGACGAGATCCATTTCCAGTGCACGGAGTGCATCTTCGATCATGTCGATGCCTTCTTTGTGCTCAAGACCTTCCCAGATCCGGGTCAGAACGGGTCCCTTGAGCAGCGAAAGAATGAAATCTGTTTTTCTGGCAGACAGGCCTGTGGCTTTCATCAGGCCTTCACGATCAATCAATTGCATGAATCTGCATCCTCAGAACAATGGGCGGTATAATATCAGCCGGCCCCGGTGGGGCAAGTTACGATAAATGCGATGTGAGGTTATGTAATGTCTGGCAAGACCGATGTTCTGATAATAGGGGCGGGAGCTGCTGGTCTGTTCTGTGCTGCGCTTGCCGGTCAGAGAGGGCGCCGTGTCGTCGTGCTGGATCATGCAAATAAGCCAGGAAAGAAAATTCTCATGTCTGGCGGTGGTCGCTGTAATTTCACTAATTACTATATCGAGCCCGAACGTTACCTCAGCCACAACCCACATTTCTGCAAAAGCGCCCTGAGTCGTTATACCCAATGGGACTTTATCGAACTGGTGACTAAGCACGGTATTCCGTTTCACGAGAAAAAAGATGGTCAGCTGTTCTGTGACAATAAAGCCTCCGACATTCTGAATATGCTCCTCACTGAGTGTGAGCAGGGTGGAGTCGACATCCGGATGAATACTCAAATTGAAGCGGTCAGTCATAACGGAGCTGAATTCAGTGTGACGACTCAGACCGGAAAGTGGAACGCTGAGAGCCTGGTGATTGCTACCGGAGGGCCTTCAATCCCGACGTTAGGTGCCAGTGGTTTTGGGTACGAGATAGCCCGTCAGTTTGAGCATGAGGTCTATGCCCCACGCGCAGGCCTGGTGCCATTCACCATCACGGATGACAACAAAGCGCTGTGTTCGGCGTTGTCGGGCACCGCGCTGCCTGTGACGGTGGGCTGTAACGGGAAGTTCTTCAGTGACGACATGCTTTTCACTCATCGGGGGCTGAGCGGGCCCGCCATGCTGCAGATATCGTCCTATTGGCGCGAAGGCGATTTTATCGACATCGACCTGCTTCCATCGGTCGATGTGGCGCAACATCTGCAGGCGCAGAGAACTGAGCGGCCGAAGGTGCATATACAGACCTGGCTGGCCGAGTTGACGACGCAGAAGTTCGCAGAGCAATGGCTGGCCGCCCTGAATATAGAGAATCGTGCTCTGGCAGAGTTCGGTGGCGAAAAGGCAGAACGGTTGATTCATTCTTTACAGCATTGGCTGGTACGCCCCGCAGGCACAGAAGGCTACCGGACTGCTGAAGTGGCGTTAGGGGGCGTGAACACGGATGAGCTGTCTTCTCGCACTATGGCGTCGAAAAAAGTCCCCGGGCTGTATTTCATTGGTGAGGTCGTGGATGTCACAGGACATCTGGGCGGGTTTAACTTCCAGTGGGCCTGGGCCAGCGCCGCAGCTGCCGCAGAGGCTATCTGACAGGAAAAATTTCAGGCTGACAATCCGGACTGCCTGAAGACACTCCATATTCCTCCTCGTTCTATAACTCAACAGTAATTCAGGCATCTCAGAATACTTCGTGCTCCTGTGATGTCTGATTGACGTTATTTTGATTGCTTCGCGTCGGAAATGTGACAGTCAGTCTGTGAGGAGTGATTCTTCATAATCCGGCCCTGTTGGAAAACAAAGGTCTGGCCCATCGAAGGCGTTCAGCTTGTCTAGACTGAGGATAAGTAGGTCCAACGGAGCGCCTGAATGTCGTTTTCTTCCTCAGTCAAAGTTACCACAACACCGGATAATGCCCCGGTGGTGTTACTGGTCGACGATGAAGAAGAGATCCTGCGGGCTCTCACTATGCTGCTCACTCCCCTCAATGCCCGCATTCTCACCGCAGAATCCGCCGAGAGTGGTCTTCACCTATTAGAATCAGCCATCCCGGTGGTTGTGATTTCTGATATGCGTATGTCGGGGATGGACGGTGCCGATTTTCTGGGTGAGGTCGCGCGCCGGATGCCAGACACGACACGGCTGCTGATCACTGGCCAGGTGGACACAGACACCACATTGAAGGCGATCAATACCGGACAGGTTCATCGCTTTATTCCTAAGCCCTGGAACGACGCAGAGTTGAAAAAGCTGGTGGCGGATGCCGTAAAAGGGCACATGCTGGAGCTGCGTAACCAGAAACTTCAGGGGGAGCTCAAACAACGCAATGACG
The DNA here is from genome assembly GCF_950066645.1 of uncultured Thalassolituus sp. Taxonomy (GTDB): domain Bacteria; phylum Pseudomonadota; class Gammaproteobacteria; order Pseudomonadales; family Oceanobacteraceae; genus Thalassolituus. The sequence goes on from NZ_CATMFB010000024.1 coordinate 28,375, forward strand.
AGCTGGCTGAGTTAAATGCGACGCTTGAGAAGCGTGTCTCTGATCGTACCGAAGAATTGCGTCTCCACGCCCGTCTGATTGAGCATGCCTTCAGTGACCTGCAGAAAAGCTACGGGCATGTACTGCGCCTGGCAACGTCTCTGGCGGTGTTAAGAGACCCGAAGGGAAGTACCACGGCTGGCTTGCGGGCTGAAATGGCGGCTTCGCTGGCTGAGGCTGCGGGTTTGGGCGAGCAGGACATCCGCAGTGTCAGAGATGCTGCCATGCTGGCAGATCTGGGGACTATTGGTCTGCCCGATGAGCTGCTAACGAAACCCTTCACGGACTTTGACGGCGAAGACCTGAGGCTGTTCTCGCAATCGCCTGTGCTGGCCGAGGCGGCCCTGATGGGTGTCCCCGGGATGCAGCAGGCCGCCGTGATGCTCCGCCATCAGTTTGAGCGCTTCGACGGGTCCGGTTACCCGGATAACCTTACGTCAGAAAACATTCCGGTTGGGTCACGTATTATTTCTCTCGTTCGTGACTACACTGATTTTATCCGGGGGCGTTTCAATGGTGTTGAGATGACCCCCGCAGCTGCGCGCGCCGAACTGCTGAACCAGGCCAGCCGATATGACGCCAGGCTTCTGGCTGTGTTCTGCGAACAGTGTGGGGCATTCGTCACGGCGCCTTTAGTGGCCGACGAGAAAAGGCTGAATGCTGCTGATCTTGAACCTGGAATGGTTCTGGCGGACGACCTGTTCAGTGAGCGGGGTATGATCCTGCTGACCAAAGGTCACACATTGACAGATGAGCTGATCGGTAAGCTCCGGAGTCTGCAGAGCTGTACTGGGCGGGAGCTTGATATCCGCGTGCGCCGCGATCAGTCCGAACTGGAATCTACAGGGGCATGACATGAAAGGTGTAGTGTTCGATATTCTCAGAGACATGGTCGAAGAACAGTTTGGCCTCGAGGGCTGGAACGCGCTTCTTGAGAAAGCCGGGTCCGATGGTCTCTATCTGTCTTCCGAAAGCTACCCTGATGCCGAGATGACAAAGCTGGTGGTGGTTGCTTGTGAATTTACCGGTATGGAGCAGGAGGCACTACTTCGTCACTTCGGTAAATACATGGTCAAACAGTTCTACGATCGCTTCCCTTCTTTTTTTGATAACTGCACTGGGCTGCTCGAATTCCTCGCGTCGGTTGATCGCATTGTGCATGTCGAAGTCCTGAAGTTGTATCCGGATGCCAATCTGCCGCGCTTTAACTACGATCAGCGTCCTGGGTCGATTCTGATGGAGTACCACTCCAAACGAAGAATGTGCTGGTTGGCTGAGGGCCTGATTCTGGGCTCTGCAGAGCATTTTAAGGAACCGATCCGGATTACCCACGATGTCTGTATGCACAAGGGTGATGAGTCTTGCCATATTCAGGTTGATTTAGTGGAGTCAGATGATGGCTGACGATTACAAAGACGCCTATCTGAGAGAGAAAGAGCTGCGCAAGCTGGCCGAGCAGAAGCTGGAAGATAAGTCTCGTGAATTGTACGAGTCATTCGAGGCGCTGAAAGCGGCCAACAGCAGCATGCAGGAAAACCAGAAGGCGATGGTTCACAACGAAAAAATGGCGTCTCTGGGGGTGTTGTCTGCAGGGGTCGCGCACGAGATTAATAACCCCATTGGCTTTATTTACAGTAACTTCTGCACGATGGCGGAAGGGATGTCAGATATCAATACCTTCGTCTTTACGATGGATCAGCTGGTAAACAGTGGAGCTGACGCAGAGACGATCCGTAACGCCTGGCGCGAAGGACTGACCCGTCACGATGTCGAGTATCTGTTGATGGACTTCGAAAGCCTGACCTCAGAAACCATTGAGGGGCTCGAACGGGTGAAGCAGATCGTCGCCGATCTCAAATCCTTCACCCGGGAAGACAGCGGTGATATGGACATGGTTGACGTTAACGAGTGTGTCCGTGGTGCGGTCAACATCCTCAGTAACCAGACCAAGTATCACGCCCAGGTCATCGTTGATTACGCCGACGATCTGCCTAAGGTCCGGGGCTACTTTGGCAAGCTGAACCAGGTATTCACCAACATGATCGCCAACGCGAATCAGGCGGTCAGCGAGAATGGCGAAATACACATCACCACCCGGATGAAGGATGAGCGTGTCGAGATTTCTTTCCGGGACAACGGATGTGGCATCAGCGAGACCAATATGAAGCTTCTGTTCACCCCCTTCTTTACCACTAAACCGGTGGGGCAGGGGACGGGACTTGGGCTATCCATTTCCCATGGGTTCATTGAAGAGCACAATGGCGAAATCCGCGTCGAGAGTGAGATCGGCGTAGGAACCACCTTCCTGATATACCTGCCAGCAGCGGACCAGGATCAGTGATCCTGACCGCTCTCTTCTGGCATTCATACAAAAAATAGTACACATAGATACTATTGATTTTAATTATGAGTGCCAAAGCACTAACATTCGCATGTCCTAAGTATCAGGCCAGCCCCGGTTAGTCTGAATAACTTTTACTACCCACTCTTTGAAGGATTGACTCATGTCGACTTACCAAGAAGATATCAAAGCGCTTGAAGGCGTTATCGGTGGCAACGAATTCTGGGGTGCTATCAGCCCAGAGTCTGCGGCACGTATGCGTCAGCAGAACAAATTCAAAACTGGTCTGGATATCGCTCGTTACACTGCCAAAATCATGCGTGAAGACATGGCAGAGTTCGACAAAGACAAAACCAAGTACACTCAGTCTCTGGGCTGCTGGCACGGTTTTGTAGGTCAGCAGAAGCTGATCTCTATCAAGAAGCACTTTGGTACTACTAAGCGTCGTTACCTGTACCTGTCTGGTTGGATGGTAGCTGCTCTGCGTTCTGACTTCGGTCCTCTGCCTGACCAGTCTATGCACGAGAAAACTGCTGTAGCTTCTCTGGTTAACGAACTGTACACCTTCCTGCGTCAGGCTGATGCACGTGAACTGGGTGGTCTGTTCCGCGCTCTGGACGCAGCTCGTGAAGCTGGCGATTCTGCAAAAGAAGCAGAAATCCTGAACCAGATCGACAACTACGAAACTCACATCGTACCTATCATTGCTGACATTGACGCTGGTTTCGGTAACGCTGAAGCGACTTACCTGATGGCTAAGCAGATGATCGAAGCTGGTGCTTGCTGCCTGCAGATCGAAAACCAGGTTGCTGACGAGAAGCAGTGTGGTCACCAGGACGGTAAAGTAACCGTACCTCACAACGACTTCCACGCTAAGCTGCGCGCTCTGCGTTACGCTTTCCTGGAGCTGGGCGTTGACGACGGTGTTATCGTTGCACGTACTGACTCTGAAGGCGCTGGCCTGACTAAAGAAATCGCAGTGGTTAAAGAGCCAGGCGATCAGGGTGACGTTTACAACTCTTACCTGGACGTTGAAGAAATCGACGTAGCTGACATGGCTGAAGGTGACGTTGTATTCAACCGTGGCGGCAAGCTGGTTCGTCCTAAGCGTCTGCCTTCTGGTCTGTACCAGTTCCGTCAGGGCACTGGCCACGAGCGTTGCGTATTCGACTGTATCGAAGCTATCAACGCTGGTGCTGACCTGCTGTGGATCGAAACTGCAGTACCTACAGTTCACGAAATCAAAGGCATGATGGACGAAGTACGTAAAGTACACCCAGATGCGAAACTGGTTTACAACAACTCTCCATCATTCAACTGGACTCTGAACTTCCGTCAGCAGACCTATGATGCATGGGCAGCCGAAGGTAAAGACGTTTCTGCATACGATCGTGCAAACCTGATGTCTGCTGAATACGACAACTCTGAGCTGTCTGCAGCTGCTGACGAGCGTGTTAAGACTTTCCAGGCTGACACTTCTCGCGAAGCGAACGTATTCCACCACCTGATCACTCTGCCTACTTACCACACGACTGCACTGTCTGTGGACAACCTGGCTAAAGAGTACTTCGGTGAGCAGGGCATGCTGGGCTACGTTGCTGGCGTACAGCGTAAAGAGATCCGTCAAGGCATCGCTTGCGTTAAGCACCAGAACATGGCTGGCTCTGACATGGGCGACGACCACAAAGAATACTTTGCTGGTGAGAACGCTCTGAAAGCCGGTGGTGCTAAGAACACTTCTAACCAGTTCTCTTAAGATCTGATTAGTTGTTCTTAAAGAAGCGGCCTACGGGCCGCTTTTTT
>NZ_CATMFB010000025.1 GCF_950066645.1 uncultured Thalassolituus sp.
CAGCCAGCGGCACTGCAGGAACTGAACGACATTCTCGAACGCCAGTTCTCTGGCAAAGCAGGCACTCAGACCACCACCATGGGCGGGGTCAAAGTGGCCGCCAGTATCGTCAACTTCGTGGACAGCACAATTGCTTCCGAACTGCTCGAACAGATCAAGGAAGTGGACGAAGATCTGGGGACTCAGATTCAGGATCTTATGTTTGTTTTCGACAATCTGGTGGATGTCGACGACCGCGGTATTCAGGTATTGCTGCGCGAAGTATCAACCGATCTGCTTATTCTGGCGCTCAAGGGAGCAGACCCTTCCGTTCAGGAAAAAATCTTCAAGAACATGTCCAAGCGGGCTGCCGAATTGCTGCGTGATGATCTGGACGCGAAAGGTCCGGTCAAGCTCAGCGATGTGGAAGGTGCTCAGAAGGAAATTCTTACGATTGCCCGTCGCCTGGCCGATGCCGGCGAGATAATGCTGGGTGGTGGTGGCGAGGCCATGGTCTGATATGGCCGACATTAAGCGTGATTCGCCAATTCCGGCTGAGAATGTTGATGAAGCGCGTCCCTGGCGCCTGCCGTTCTGGACTGAGCCCGCCGCCTTTGTTGTTGAGCGTGAACAGGAAGAGCAGGACGACAGTCAGGAGGATGCTCCGGAAGAAACTGCCGCTGCAGGCTATCCGACGGCAGAAGAGCTTGAGGTTATCCGCCGCGAAGCATACAACGACGGCCTGGAGCAGGGGCGTGTTGAAGGTCGCCAGCAGGGTATTCAGGTAGGGCGAGAGGAAGGTCATGCCGAAGGCCATAAACGTGGTTATGACGAAGGCATGGCTGAGGGCCGTCGGGAAGGCAATAAGATTGGTTTTGAGGAAGGGCGGGCAGAAGGTCAGGCAGATGTTACTGCCCAGGCCAGCCGGCTCCGCGATGTGGTCGCTACGTTACAGGCGAGCGTGACTGAGCGGGACAGCCAGCTGCCGGAAGTCCTGGTGATGTTGGTAACCCGCTTAACAGAGCAGGTGCTGGAACATGAACTGAGCGCCGGAGCGCAGTCAATTAACCGTTATGTGCGTGCTGCACTTCAGTCGCTACCAGATGGCGAAAAGGCGGCAAGAGTGTTTGTCTCTGAACAGGACAAGGCTCTTATCGACGAGGCTGCTCTGCGGGTTGCGGTTGAGACAGACGACAGTCTGGCCGCTGGAGAATGTCGGGTAGAGAGTGAAAATTCCCTGGTTGAATACTCTGTCAGTGACCATCTGCAACAGGCGTTGCTGGATCTGGCCGGGCAGATGCTGACAGAAGCAGATGGCTATCCGACCGAGAGTGAATCAGCCGCATTGAGCGTGCAGGTAAAAGACGCGCCTCAGGATTCAGAAGCGCAGGCGGATGCAGATCAGCCAGCAGCCCCCTTTGATGACGTGCAGGACGAGGTGCCGGATGACTCTGAGCCACCGCTGGCGTGAGCTGGCCCCCGCCAGTGAGTATCGCCCCCGGGTCTCGGGACGCCTTGTGCGTATGGTGGGCCTGACGCTCGAAGCCATTGGGATTGACGTCCGTACGGGCGACCGCTGTCGGGTGGAACGACCGCAGGGCGGCGACGTTGAGGCCGAAGTGGTCGGTTTCGATGGCAAGCGTATTTTTCTTATGCCGATTGAGCAGGTCGATGGTTTGCGCCCGGGTGCCAGAGTCTGGCCATTGCACGGTGCGGCGGATGTGCCTGTTGGTTTTTCTCTTCTTGGGCGGGTGCTGGATGGTACTGGTCGGCCGCTTGATCTGAATGGCCCCTTGCTGAATACCGAATCCGGACATCTGCAGGGGCGATATATCAATCCACTGCATCGCGCGCCTATCCGCGACACCCTGGATGTCGGCATCCGCGCAATTAATGCCATGCTGACCGTTGGGCGCGGTCAGCGGATCGGTCTGTTTGCGGGCTCAGGGGTGGGTAAAAGTGTGTTGCTTGGCATGATGACGCGCTTTACTACCGCCGACGTTGTGGTAGTCGGACTCATCGGCGAACGTGGTCGCGAAGTTAAAGAATTTATTGACGAAATTCTTGGGCCAGAAGGGCTGAAGAGAGCGGTTGTGATTGCTTCACCGGCCGATGATTCCCCTTTAATGCGCCTTCGTGCAGCAATGTACTGCACAGCGGTTGCCGAGTTTTTCCGTGATCAGGGCCAGAACGTTCTGTTGTTGATGGATTCCCTGACCCGTTATGCCCAGGCCCAGCGTGAAATTGCACTTGCGGTGGGAGAACCCCCGGCAACCAAAGGGTATCCTCCTTCTGTATTTAACAAGTTACCGAAACTGGTTGAGCGAACCGGTAATGGTCAACAGGGGGGCGGATCTATTACGGCGTTTTATACGGTACTCAGTGAAGGCGATGATATGCAGGACCCGATAGCAGATGCGAGCCGGGCAATTCTTGATGGACATATTGTGCTTTCACGTCGTCTTGCCGAAGAAGGACACTACCCTGCGATTGACGTAGAAGCATCGGTGAGCCGGGTGATGCCACAGATTGTGGATGATGCCTGGCTGCAACGGGCACAGATGTGCAAAAGACTGATGTCGCATTATCGTCAGAATCAGGACCTTGTTGCTGTCGGCGCGTATCAGGCCGGATCGGATCAGGTGTTGGATGTCGCCATTGAGCGTATGCCGAAAATTAAAGCCATGCTGCAACAGGGGCTGCGGGAAGGAGCTGACATCAGCGCCAGTAAAGATGCCCTGGCAGGGCTTTTTCCAGGATTTGATAAAGGGAAATGAACTACCGTCACCCCCGGGCTAAACGCCTGAAAGTCGTATTTGAAATTGCTGAGCGCGAAGAGCAGGATGCGCTGCAGCGCTGGGGACTGGCACGGCAGAAACTTGAAGCTGAAAAGGCAAAACGCAGTCAGCTCTCCGACTACGCAGGTGATTACCAGCGACGCCTGGCGACCCCCGGACAGACCACAGTGAAAGCCGGTGACATGCACAACACGCTCGGGTTTATCCGCCAGATTGAATCTGCGCTGCGTCAGCAGGAAGGACAGATCGCACAACTGGAAACTCTGACAGCAAAAGCGCGCACGGCCTACCTCGAAGCACGGGGAAAAACAGAAGCCATGAAAAAAATGCTGGAGCGGCTGGAGCAGGAATACCAGAGCGAACAGAATGCCCGCGAGCAGCGCGAGGCGGACGAGTGGTCTAACCGGCAAGCGGCGCGACGCACCTTGTGACTTTTTAGTACTTTGTAATCTTATCTCCCTTTCTTTGTCGTTCAGGTCATTCCTGCCTTAAAAATATCCCTTCCTCGTCTGGCAGCTTTACAGAAGCGGTCTAGTCTTACCTTTAGGGTTTACACGAGGACACATCCTTATGACAGAAGCAGCCACCATTCACTGTGGTAACCGCCTGAGCATTGATCAGGTGGAAGGGCTTTATCAGAAGCTCGAGGCGGCCGTTCTGTCCGGAGGAGATCTGACGCTTGACGCTGGTGACGTTCATTTCTGCGACACAGCGGGTCTGCAGATGATACTCAGCCTGCGTAAGACTCTTGCTGGTACCGGAAATGATATCAGCTGGAGTGCAGTCACGGATGTTCTCAAAGATACCGCAGGTTACCTGGGTATCCGCAAATCTCTGAATCTTCCTGAATAACACACCGGCAAACTACGGGAGAACTCGTATGGTAAGTATCTTAGCTGTTGACGATTCTGCTTCTATGCGCCAGATGGTGAGCTTTACGCTCAAAGGCGCAGGCTATCAGGTTCGTGAAGCGGTGGATGGCGTTGAAGCGCTGGAAATCGCAAAGAACGAAAAATTTGATCTGGTTCTGACTGACGTAAACATGCCCAACATGAATGGCATTGAGCTGGTTCAGAATCTTCGCCAACAGGAGAACTATAAGTTCGTTCCTATGTTGATGCTGACGACCGAATCTGCAGGCGATATGAAAATGCAGGGTAAAGCCGCCGGTGCCACAGGCTGGATCGTAAAGCCGTTTAATCCAGACCAACTTCTGAGCACAATCAAACGCGTTCTGGGGTAATTTCTGATGAGTGTCGATCTGTCGCAGTTTCACCAGGTATTTTTTGAAGAAAGCTTCGAAGGCCTGGATGTTATGGAAAGCCAGCTCCTGGAGATGGACCCCGCTGACGTTGACGACGAAACGGTTAATACCATTTTTCGCGCTGCACACTCCATTAAAGGAGGTGCCGGTACCTTCGGATTTATGCCGATCTCTGAGTTTACGCACGTTGTAGAAACTCTGCTTGATGAGATCCGCAGTGGTCAGCGGGTGATGCAGCCGGAATATGTCGACTTATTTCTACAGTCTGTCGATTGCCTGCGTGGCATGTTGTCAGATATGCAACAGGGCAACGAGCCAGAGAAGGAGCGCCCTGCACAGTTACGGGCTGAATTCGAAACCATTCTGCATGGTGCTGCTCCCGTCGCTGAAGCCGCACCCACGGAAGAAGAAAAAGGCTCTGGATGGCTGATTCGCCTTACCCCATACCCGGATTTACTGCGTACAGGGAATGAACCCTTCCGTATGTTCCGGGAATTAATCGACATTGTTGGTGAAGAGCACTGCGAGATTGAAGCAGACACCAGCAAGCTTCCCGAGTTTACCAGTCTGAATCCTGAGGAATGCCATTTGGCGTGGCAGATCCGGGTGACACGGGAAATCCCTCTCGCAGACATTAAAGTCGTGTTCGAGTGGGTAGAGGACGAATGTGATCTGGTGTATGAGCCGCTCGGTGACGTTGCAACAGCCAGCCCGGAAGAAACAGCCCCCGCCGTCAGTGATACATCCGACGCTGAAGGAATTCAGGTGCCTGAAAAGGTTGCTGCCGCAATAGCGGAGACGCCTAAAAAATCCGCCGAGCCCGCCGCCCCGGCCAAAGCGCCTAAAAAAGCAAATGCTGAAAGCTCCTCCATCCGCGTGTCTATCGACAAAGTCGATAGCCTGATCAACATGGTCGGAGAGCTGGTGATTACCCAATCAATGCTGGGGCAACTGGGGCAGGATTTCGATCTCAGCCGCCTTGCTAAGTTGCAGGAAGGCCTGTCGCAGCTTGAACAGAACACCCGTGAACTACAGGAAAGCGTGATGAAAATCCGCATGATGCCGATCAGTTTCGCTTTCAGCCGTTTTCCACGGTTGGTGCGAGACCTCGGTAATCAGCTGGGCAAGAAAGTCAATCTGGTGACGCTGGGTGAGCAGACGGAGCTGGATAAAACGGTGATGGAAAAAATCAGCGACCCACTGGTTCATCTTGTCCGTAATTCGATGGATCACGGTCTCGAGACCACCGAAAAGCGACTGGCTGCTGGCAAGTCTGCTGACGGCACTATTACGCTGAATGCCTACCATCAGGGGGGCAATATCGTCATTGAAGTCGCTGACGATGGTGCAGGCCTTAACGAGGAAAAAATTCTCAAGAAAGCAATGGAAAAAGGCCTGGTGCCTGAGTCTGCAAATCTGACCCCTGAAGAAATACACCAGCTTGTGTTCCTACCCGGATTTTCCACGGCTGATGCTGTGAGTGACATCTCCGGTCGTGGTGTCGGTATGGACGTGGTACGCAGAAATATTCAGGCATTGAATGGCAGTATCGAGGTCCGTTCCAGTCGGGGGACGGGCTCAACCTTCATTATCCGTCTGCCTCTGACGCTGGCGATTCTCGACGGGCAGCTGGTGCAGGTATGTGAAGCAACCTACATCTTCCCGCTGGTATCCATTGTTGAGTCTATCCAGATCAGTCGTCGTTCCCTCAATCATGTAACGGGCAGTCAATATGTCATGCAGTTACGGGATGAATATATTCCGATCGTTCGTCTTGATGAGATATTTGGGCTGCGTGACAACGTCCAGGATATTGATGAGCTGATGCTGGTGGTTGTCGAAGGCGACAACGAAAAAATAGGCATTGTTGTTGATGATCTTCTGGGTCAGCAACAGGTAGTTATTAAGAGCCTTGAGCAGAATTATACCAAGGTGTCGGGCATTTCAGGCGCGACGATCCTTGGCGATGGCACGGTCGCATTGATTATTGATATTTCAAGTATCGGCCGGAACATCACTCCTGTGAAAAAGCATCAGGGTAAATCTGATCAGGCAGCGTGAGGTAAATCATGGAATCCACGATGGCAGAGACCAACATCCCTGATACAGGGATGGCGGATGAGCAGCAATACCTGACCTTTATCATGTCGGGAGAGGAGTACGGGGTAGATATTCTGGCCGTACAGGAAATCCGGGGCTGGGAAGAGCCTACGTCCATACCCAATGCACCACGTTATATCCGTGGCGTCATAAATCTGCGTGGGACCATCGTTCCAATTATGGATCTGCGGATGCGGTTCGGCCTGGAGCACATCGAATACACCGCGACTACGGTCGTGATTATTCTGAAGTTTGATGGCGAACATGGCGAAAGGGTCATGGGGATCGTTGTCGATGCTGTCTCTGACGTCTATACCATCGCTGACGGCAGTACCCGCAAACCCCCTGAACTGACAGAAGATGATAATTCAGACTTTATTAAAGGCCTGGTTAACGTCAATGAAAAAATGGTAATCCTCCTTGATGTTGAGGAACTCCTGAGTATTAAAAACCAGCTTCTGAATGTCGCCGGCAGTGTGGAATAAACACCTGTTCCCCTGACGCATTCAGATCGAACTAATAGTATTAAGGACTTGTGATATGAGCTTCATGACAAACTTATTCAAATCCGGCGGCGATACCGATTCAAAAACCATCCGGGAAATGCAGTCCAAACTCGATGCCATCAGCAAAAGCCAGGCTGTGATTGAGTTTAATATGGACGGTACCATTATTACCGCAAACGACAATTTTCAGGCAGCACTGGGCTATCGTCTGGATGAAATTCAGGGGCAGCACCACCGTATCTTTGTTGATCGTGATGAAGCGGCCTCGCGGGAATATCAGCAATTCTGGGATGATCTGAATCGTGGTCACTTTCAGCAGGCGGAATATAGACGGATCCGCAAGGACGGCAGCGATATCTGGATTCAGGCGACATACAACCCCATCCTCGATGAAACGGGGCGCCCTTACAAAGTGGTGAAATTTGCATCTGATATTACCGAGCAGAAAAAGAAAGCTCGGGAGAATGCGATCAACGCCAATATTGCGAATGCTCTGAAGCTCTGTCAGGCAAATGTCATGCTGGCGGACAACGACATGAACATCATCTATATGAACGATGAAGTGACCGCCATGCTTGAGGCACGCGAAGCTGAGCTGAAGCAGGCGCTCCCTGACTTTAAAGTGAGCGAGCTGGTAGGCACAAACGTTGACGTATTTCATAAGCAGCCAGCGCACCAGCGAAAAATGATCGCAGGCCTGAAAGATCCCTATAAAACGCAGCTGAATGTAAATGGTCTGAGTTTTAATCTCACCGCAACGCCCTGGTACGGTACCGATGGTGAACGTGTTGGTACGGTGGTTGAATGGGTAGACATTACTGATGAACTGAAGGCACAGGAAGAGGCAAAACGCCTTGCAGATGCCAATGCGCAGGTCAAGCAGGCGCTGGATGCGGTGTCTACCAGCGCTATGATTGCCGACACGGATGGCAACATCGTTTATATGAACGAAGCCGTAGAGAAAATGATGCGTGGTGTGGAGTCGGATCTGAAGAAAGCACTGCCATCGTTCGATGCGTCGAAACTGATGGGCGCAAATATTGATACCTTCCACAAAAATCCTGCACATCAGCGCTCTATGCTGTCTGCTCTGAAAAGCACCTATAAAACACAGATTGAAGTGGGGGGCCGCACGTTCGGCTTAATCGCTAACCCAGTATTTAACGAACAGAATGAACGACTGGGGACAATCGTTGAGTGGGCTGATCGCACTGCAGAAGTAAAAGCTGAAAGAGAAGTGGATGCGATTGTTGAAGCGGCTGCGGCAGGTGATCTGTCCCGCCGTATTGATACTGTCGGAAAAGAAGGCTTCTTCCTGAATCTTGCCGAAGGTCTTAACCGCCTGTTGGGCATTGCGGATGATGTGGTCAACGACACTATCCGTATCTTTGATGCGCTTGCTCACGGTAATCTGACCCGTAAGATCGATACAGATTACATGGGGTCCTTCGGCAAACTGAAGCAGGATGCTAACTCCACCGTTGAGCGCCTGACCGAAGTCATGACCCGTATTCGTGAATCGGCCTCTACAGTTTCGACCGGCGCCAGTGAGATTGCACAGGGGAACGCCGATCTCAGTAAGCGTACCGAGTCTCAGGCATCGAGTCTTGAAGAAACAGCATCCAGCATGGAAGAAATGACCAGCGCAGTTAAGCAGACCAGCGAGAACGCTGTTCACGCTAACGAGCTGGCAAATTCTGCACGCGGTAAAGCTCAGGAAGGCGGGCAGGTTGTCAGTAAAGCCGTTGGCGCGATGGAAGAGATTAACCACGCCAGTAAAAAAATCTCCGACATTATTGGTGTCATCGATGAGATCGCGTTCCAGACCAACCTGCTGGCACTGAATGCTGCAGTAGAAGCTGCACGGGCCGGGGAACAGGGGCGTGGATTCGCGGTGGTTGCCGGAGAAGTACGTAATCTGGCTCAGCGCTCTGCCGCTGCAGCAAAAGAGATCAAAGATCTGATTCGTGACAGTGTAGATAAAGTCGAAGCGGGCACTTCGCTGGTTAACGCTTCTGGTAAAACACTCTCTGAAATCATCGAAGCTGTCGATCGCGTGTCGGCCATGATTCAGGAAATCAGCACGGCTGCGTCAGAACAGTCGTCTGGTATCGATCAGGTCAATAGCGCCGTTGCGCAGATGGATGAAATGACACAGCAGAATGCGGCCCTGGTGGAAGAAGCCACCGCGGCGGGTGAAGCGATGGCAGGTCAGGCTCAGAGCATGACGCAACTGATGGAATTCTTCACCGTTGATGGCTTTGGTGGAGGCTCTTCACCCGCAGCGGTGATGAACTCTGCGCCAGTGGCTCCTGCCCCAAAGCCGGCAGCGGCGCCGAAGAAGGCGGCTCCATCACCCTCTTCTGATGGTGACCAGGGTGGTTGGTCGGTCAGTTCTTCTGACGACTGGGAAGAATTCTGACCGGAGCGATCAGCTTATGGGTGCATCTGCAGCGCCACTGCTGGGAGATGATAAGGAATTCCTGATGACAGCCGGCGATTTCGATGAGATCGCCGAGCTTGCCCTCAAGCATACCGGTATCGTCCTGGGGCGGCATAAGGCAAATATGGTGTACGGGCGTATTGCCCGTCGCCTGCGCCAGTTGGGGTATCAGTGCTTCGCTGATTATCTCAAATTCCTGCGGGAGAACTTCTCTCAGGAATCGACAAATTTCATTAACCTGATCACAACAAACCTGACCTCTTTTTATCGTGAGCCTCATCATTTTGAGTATCTGGAAAAAACGGTCATTCCCGATCTGAAGCAGAAATCTGACCGTAAGGTACGGATATGGTCTTCCGGGTGCTCTATCGGTCAGGAGGCATACACCATTGCTTTCTGTCTCGGAAAGGCAGCGTTTCCATCTTCCTGGGATGTAAAAATACTGGCAACAGATCTTGATTCTAACGTTCTTGATAAGGGGCGGGCAGGGATTTATCCGGCAGACAGTGCGAGCTCAGTACCGCAGGATGTGTTCCAGTCTTATCTGATGCGCAGCAAAGATCAGAAGAATATCCGTGTTAAGGATTCAATGCGGAATCTGGTGCATTTTAAACGTTTGAATCTGTTAGAGCAGTGGCCAATGAAAGGGCAGTTTGACGTGATTTTCTGCCGCAATGTCGTGATTTACTTTAATCGTGATACGCAGAAAAAACTGTTCAACCGCTATGCAGATTTTCTGCCCGTCGGGGGGCATCTGTTTATCGGTCACTCGGAGTCTCTGAATGGTCTGACAGATCGTTTTGAGTCTGTAGGAAACACCATCTACCGAAAAAAATACTGAGGAGCCAGGCATGTTGCATACCAAACCCCCGCAGCCCAAGGCTCCCAAAGGCTTTGAACATGTGGCCCGCTACTGGGATGCAGTTCACGGTACCTGGGCCGCCAAAATTCTTCCCGGAGAATTCTATGTTTCTACCCATGGCGAGATGATTGTTACTGTGCTCGGGTCCTGTATCGCAGCCTGCATACGCGATAAGAAACTGGGCATAGGTGGTATGAATCATTTTATGTTGCCTGAAGCGAACGAGCATTCCAGCGAAGTCTGGGGGACCAACCCCGCGGCGCAGGAATCTCGTTACGGTAACTGGGCAATGGAATATCTGATTAATGAGATACTTAAGCGCGGTGGTCGCCGGGAAAACCTTGAGGTGAAAATCTTTGGCGGTGGTCAGATGATTGCTTCGATGAGTGATATCGGCCAGCGTAATATTCTCTTCGTCTATAACTACCTGCAGAACGAAGGGCTCAAGATAGAATCTGCCGATGTCGGTGATATTTATGCTCGCAAGGTGCTTTATTTCCCGGATACCGGGTCAGTAAAAATGCGCCGTATCACTAACGTACGTAACAACACTCTGATGAAACGTGAAACTGAATACCGTCAACAGGTGGCTACGGAAGACACCGACCAGTCTCAGGGCGGAGTGGATCTCTTCTGAGAGAAAAAATTATGAAAAAAATACGGGTTATCGTCATCGACGATTCAGCATTGATCAGAAAAATGCTGAAGGAAGTCTTTGATGCTACCGAAGATATCGAGGTGGTTGCCGTCGCCAATGATCCGATCATAGCGCGCGACAAAATTAAGCAACTGAACCCTGATGTTCTGACACTCGATGTTGAAATGCCAAAAATGGATGGGCTGCAGTTTCTGAGTAACCTGATGCGATTGCGCCCGATGCCGGTCGTGATGGTGTCGACGCTCACGGAGAAAGGAGCGCCGGAAACCTTTGAAGCGCTGGAGATGGGAGCAGTCGATTACATCTGTAAACCGCAGGCGAAGTCTGAGGACGAGTTTTTACAGTTTGCCCGGGCATTGTGCGACAAAGTGCGTATTGCAGCGCGTGCAAAAGTGCAGCCGGTCGATTCGCGCAGGAAGTCAGCGTCAAGGGTGATCACCCGGGAGAAAATAGAAAATTATCGCCGGATTGTCGCCATTGGTTCATCCACTGGTGGAACGGAGGCGATTGCCGATGTGCTCGCTGGTTTGCCAGTGAACTGCCCACCGATTGTGATTACTCAGCATATCCCTGAAGTTTTCAGTGCCTCCTTGGCGAAGCGCCTGAATAACCGGTATCCGATGGAGGTACTTGAAGCCGCAGATAACATGGAAGTCTGCACCGGGCGTGTGATCATTGCTCAGGGTGGGAAACATCTGCGTTTTGTTAAGCGCGGGGATAAGCTGTTTACGATGATCGACGATGGCCCAAAGCAGAACCTGCATAAACCCTCGGTGGAAGTAATGTTCGAGTCACTGGCTCAGACGGTGGGCGGCAGACATCTGGTGGCAGCCATGTTGACTGGAATGGGAGCAGACGGAGCCAGTGCGATGAAGGCACTGCACGATGCCGGCGCTATCACGCTGGCGCAGGATGAGGCGACCTGTGTGGTCTATGGAATGCCAAAAGCCGCCTGGGAGCTGGGTGCGGTGGATCAGCTTATGCCCTTGCGCGGAATCGCCGAAGAATTGGTGAAGAGCGCGAGAAAAGCCTGAAATCTGTGCTAAACCTAATGGAAGTAAAACAAATTTTGGAGATCAATCAATGTCGGTAAATGCTTCTCTGGGAAATGACGGTCGCGAGCTGGTTATCCGCGTCGATGGCCGTTTTGATTTCAGTGCGCATCAGGAGTTCCGCGATGCTTACGAGCACAGAAATGGTGTGGCAGCCTATACGGTTGATCTGGGTGGGGCAACCTATCTGGACAGCTCGGCGCTGGGCATGCTGCTTCTGCTCCGTGATCACGCGGGCGGCGACAGCTCTGAGATCCGCATCACCAACTGCAATGATGATGTGAAGAAGATTCTTACGATTTCGAATTTTGAGCAGCTTTTCACCATTCAATAAGAATCCTGTCCATGTCAGATTACAGGGTCCTGATCGCTGACGATAACAGCGTCGACCGAAAAGTCCTTTCACGCGTTGTACGCAATCAGGGCAACGAAGTGATTGAAGTGTCCAACGGCTTTGAAGCCGTTGATGCCTTCCGGGAGCATCGTCCCGATATCGTTCTGATGGATGTCATGATGCCCGGCCTCAACGGAAAAGAGGCCACCCGGCAGATAAAGGAAATCTCCGGAGAAGACTTCATTCCTGTGATCTTTCTGACATCTCTGTCCGATGCCCAGAGCCTGGCAGACTGTCTGGAATCCGGTGGCGACGACTTTCTCACAAAGCCTTATAACCACATCGTACTTCAGGCGAAGATCTCGTCATTCCGGCGTATGTCGGATATGCACAGAATTCTGCTGGAGCAACGCAACGAGATCCGTCTGGCTAACCGCCACATGTTGCAGGAGCAGCAGGTAGCGAAAGCGGTTTACGATAATGTTGCACACGCGGGCTGCCTGAGCGCCTCGAATATCCGCTATATGCTTTCTCCGCTGGCGGTATTCAATGGTGATGTCCTGCTGGCCGCGCGTAAGCCATCGGGAGGAATGCACCTCCTGCTTGGCGATTTTACGGGCCACGGCCTGCCTGCCGCCATCGGTGCGATGCCGATGGCCGATATCTTTTACGGAATGACCGCTAAAGGTTTTGGCCTGAGGGATGTTCTGCGGGAAATCAACCTGAAGCTGAAGAGTATTCTGCCGGTGGGCTTTTTCTGCTGTTCGGCTGCCGTTGATCTTGCACTGGATCGCAAAGCGGTGTCGGTCTGGATGGGTGGGGTGCCTGACTGCTATCTGCTCAGGGCAGATGGTTCAGCGATTGAAACTCTCTCATCGCGTCACCTTCCCCTCGGTGTACTGGGCGGTGATAAGTTTAATGATCAGATGATCGAACTGCCGATGAACGAAGGAGACCGCCTGTTTTTATGGTCTGATGGCATCATCGAGTCGCGCAACGTCGAGGGCGAAATGTTCGGTCAGGAACGGCTGATTGATATTTTTCATGCGGCAAAGGCCCCTGAAGATGTTTTTCCGGATATACAGATGAAAGTGACCGAGTTTATTGGTGATAGTGAACGCGATGACGATACGACCATACTGGAAGTTGTGATGGCAGACGCAGATGTGCAGGACGAAGACGTGGTCAGCACTAAGTCTTCCACCGGCAGTGGACCGATAGACTGGTGCCTGGAATACCGCCTTGATGCGTCCAGCCTGAAAAACTTTAATCCGGTTCCGTTGCTCAATCACATCATGATGGAAGTGCCTGGCCTCCGAGCTATGGGTGGGCAGTTGCATACGGTGATGGCCGAATTGTTTTCTAATGCGTTCGAGCACGGAGTTCTGGGCCTTGATTCTGGCCTGAAAAGCTCGGCTGACGGCTTTATGGAATATTACCGTCTCAGAGAGGAGCGACTGGCGTCACTGAGCGACGGCTATGTCGTGATCGTCCTTGACCACAGAGGGAATGGCCTTGAGGGTGACCTGACAATTACACTCAAAGACAGTGGGCCGGGGTTTGACTATTCGGAATTGAATCGAATGACCGCCGATCAGAGTCAGCTTTCCGGGCGGGGCATACCTCTTCTTAAGCGCATCTGTCGTTCACTTGAGTACAAAGGCGCTGGAAATCACGTTGAGGCCGTGATTCACTGGCCACAGGAACAGGATCAGCAGGTATGACAATGCTCGACCTCGAAGCACTGGATGTGCTCAGAGACGTAATGGAAGATGAATACGAGTCGCTCGTACATCTCTATGTGCGGGACAGTGATGGCCGTTTCAGCCAGATGCGGGATGCTGCGGCAGCAGGAAATGCTGAACAACTCCGTCATATTGTGCACAGCTTTAAAGGCGCCAGTGGCAATATCTGTGCGCCGTCACTTGCTGCACGAGCGCAGAGCCTGGAAGATGCGGCAAGAGCAGGAGGGGCGGAAGCGCTGCTCGACGATATTTCTCTTCTGGAACAGGACTATCTGCAGGTGCGTGAAGCCCTGATAGCGACCCTGAGCTGATTGTCTTTCATCTCCTGAAAGTAATTTTGGCCCGACCTTTGCGTTATACCCGGTAACCCGAACAGACAGGAGACCGGGATGAATTCCTCAGCCGCTCAGAGCCCACTGGCATCCTTGATGATGTCCTTAGGGGGCAGCATCGAACTGAATTCTCTCAATACCACGACCGACGGGGCTCCGGCCCTGTCAGAGTTTTCCAGCCTGCTGCAGGATCTGACCCAGGGGCAGCTTCAGATGCTCACCCCAGAGGGGGAGGGAATGCCAGGATTGATGACGGCAGAAGGCGAAGCATTGCCGTCCCAGTTGCCGCTGGTATTGCCGCTCAGCGTGTCCGTGTCGACGGCAGTCACCGCAGATGCTGATGCGGAAGTGCAGGTGGAGAGTGATTTCCTGATGAAACAGATTGAGACGCCGCCCGATCTCAGCCTGCGTCATATGCCTGCAGATGAAGATGGTACTGGCATCCGTCCGGTGACGCCGCGTACAGAGGAAAATGACGACAGCCAGGCCTTTGCCGATCTCCCTGATGAAGAAGAGCAGGAAGAACCCCAGTTAATGGCGGTTGCTCCGCTGACGCAGGCCATACAGCAGGCATCTCAGCAGGGAACAGACATCAAAGCTCCTGTGTCTTCGCAGCGTGGGAACGGCGCAGCAAAACCAAACGCTGAGTCCGTAACCTCAGTGTCAGCCGCCTTGCAGGCGGAGGATATTGACACTGATCTTGCCGACAGCGAGCTGGAAGGCGGAGACGTATTCCGTCCAGTCACCGCGAGCGACGAGATGTCGCTGAAGCGTCCTCTGTCGGACGCCTCGGGTCAATCCACTCTTATGACGCAGACCCCGTCAGCTCAGGTTGCCAGCGCAGGTACCACGCAGATCCCGACCGCAGGGATGACCGCCGTTAATGCAGAGACCGCTCAGGCGCTCAGCACCACTGACGCCTCTGATGCCGTCGACCTGGAAGCCGCTGAATCTTTTGAGCAAAAGCTACAGACTCAACTGAAAGAACGTATCGAGTTCGGTCAGGACCGCAGAGAGTGGGGATCGGCACTCGGCGCGCGTGTGTTGACGATGGTGGCCGACAATATTCAACAGGCCAGAATACAGATTGATCCACCCGAGCTGGGCAGCCTTGAAATAAAGCTGCACATCACACAGGACCAGGCCAGCGTTCAGGTTCACGCACAGAACCATCAGGTAAAGGATGTGCTTGAGGCGAATGTTCAACGCCTCAGAGACGCCCTGAACGAGCAGGGTCTGGAACTTGCGGGCTTTGATGTCGGTACCTCTGGCCAGGGGGCGTCGGATCAGAACTCCGGAGGTCAGGGGCAGAATGATTCGGGCGGTGAATGGCTGGCAGACAGCGAGTCTGAAGCCGCTGAGCAGCGTCCGGTAACCCGTAGCAATGCCTTGCTGGATACCTTCGCCTGATTAACTTTCTTTGGTGTCCGACCGCCGGATTTCCGGCGGTCATCATGATCTGACCTCGCCACATCTTGCCAACTTCCGGCAGTTATCTCAGAACCTTCTAGACTTTGTGCATAAGACCGGTGCTATCAAAGCCAGTACTTCCGGGCTTTGCGGCGTGAATTCCGGATGTCAGAAAACTGACGGAAAAACGTGGCACAGGGATTGCAAATTTGACTATCAGACAGGAGGCATGACGCCATGGCAAAAGAAGAAGACCTGAAGCTGGAAGGCGCAGAAACCGAAGAGGCCAAGCCCGCAGGTAAGAAAAAGCTCATTATCATCATTGCGTTGGTGGTACTGATTCTTGCCGGTGGGGGTGGGGCAGCGGCGTTCTTTCTTCTCGGTGGTGAAGACGAAGCAGAAGGAGCCGAAGGTGAAGAAGCAGTGGCGGAAGAAGTCGTGGAGGAGCCACCTATTCCTGCCCAGTACGTCGTGCTTAAACCAGAGTTTGTGGTGAGTTTTCAGGTCGGGACCCGTCAGCGTTTTGTTCAGGCCAGCATCGAGGTGATGACCCGGGCACAGTCGGTTGTGGATGCAATGGAGCTTCATTCTCCGATGATACGTAACGAGGTCATCCGGATTATCAGTATGCAGGACTTTAACTCGCTGCGTACTGCAGAAGGACGAGTGGCGTTACAGCAGGAGCTGAAAAATGCCATGATCAAAATAATGGAACGGGAAGCCGGCTCAGATAATGTAGAGGCCGTGCTCTTCACTAACTTTGTGATGCAGTAGGAATACACGTGCAGGATTTACTGTCCCAGGACGAGATTGATGCGCTATTACACGGCGTAGATGACGGTGACATAGGCCCGGAGGAAGAAGTTGATTCTGCCGGTGTGAAGTCCTATGACCTGAGCAGCAACGACCGCATTGTTCGTGGTCGCATGCCGACATTGGAAATGATCAATGAACGTTTTGCACGCTACACCCGCATCAGTATGTTTAATTTCCTGCGCCGTAGTGCGGACGTTGCGTCGGGTGGCGTCCAGATCATGAAATTTGGTGAGTACGTACATACCCTGTACGTACCCACCAGTCTCAATCTGGTAAAAATGCGGCCACTGCGCGGCACGGCACTGTTTATTATGGATGCCAAGCTGGTATTTAAGCTGGTAGACAATTTTTTTGGTGGCGACGGACGCCACGCCAAAATCGAGGGTCGTGAATTTACGCCCACAGAAGTACGTGTGGTACAGCTGGTACTGACTCAGGTTTTTGCCGACATGATCGAAGCCTGGGCACCGGTAATGCCGCTTGAATTTGAATATGTCGGTTCGGAAGTGAACCCGGCGATGGCGAACATTGTGAGCCCGAGTGAAGTCGTGGTCGTCAGTACCTTTCATATTGAGCTCGATGGCGGCGGTGGCGACCTGCACCTGACCATTCCGTATTCCATGATAGAGCCGATGCGTGAAGTGTTGGATGCCGGTGTTCAGAGTGACGTGGACGACGTTGACGAGCGTTGGCAGCTCTCGCTGCGAGAGGACATTATGGATGCGAAGGTGCCGTTGCACGGAACGCTGGTCGAACGTGATATCACTCTGCGCGAAGTAGCAGCGCTTAAAAAAGGTGATGTGATACCGATCGAGCTTCCAGACGATTTTGTTTTAGAGGCCAACGGAATACCCGTATTCCGCGGGAAAATGGGTATATCGAATGAAAATCTGGCAGTAAAAATTACTGATCAGATTCAGCACAGACGTCGCTGATTAAGGAGCAGAATATGAGTGATGATGAAAATAAAGACGTAGGACAGACTCCCGGCGACGACGAACTGGATCCACAGAAGCTGGCGGACGAGGTCGCAGAAAACAGCGGTGACGAAGCGTTGGCAGACGAGTGGGCTGCGGCGATGGAAGAATCGGGCGACGCCGAAGAGAGCGACGACAGCAGTACCGAAGATGATTGGGCAGCTGCCATGGCAGAGGCCGGAGAGGGTGGAGATGATGCAGACGATGTTCGCCAGATGCCCCTTGACGAACTGAAAGACGAAAGTAAGCCCCGGGTAACGAATGGCGAGGCGCCCGAGCTGGATGTCATCCTCGATATTCCTGTGCGGATTTCTATGGAAGTGGGCTCGACACAGATTCCTATCCGTAACCTGTTGCAACTGAACCAGGGGTCGGTTGTAGAACTGGACCGTCTGGCGGGTGAACCTCTGGATGTGTTGGTGAACGGTACCCTGATCGCGCATGGCGAAGTGGTTATGGTGAACGATAAATTTGGTATCCGTCTGACGGATGTGGTGAGTCAGAGTGAACGTATACACCGCCTTCGTTAACGGACTGGCAATTCTGCTGTGCTCGGGTGTGGCGGCAGCAGAAGAAAAAGCCGCGCCTGTTCTTGCTGCTGATCCATTGGCAAGCAGTGGCAAGGTTGCGATGTTTCTTGTTCTGGTGGTCGGCATGATTTTTCTGCTTGCCTGGCTGGTCAATAAAACCCGGGCCGGACAGTGGGCAGGGCAGACCGGAAAACTGAAAATGCTGGCGGTGCTGCCACTGGGCACCAAAGAAAAAATTGCAGTCATTCAGGCCGGTGATCAGCAACTGGTGGTGGGCATTACCGCTCATCAGATTACGACCCTGGCGACACTGGATACTCCGCTCGAGGTCAGTGAGAATCAACCGGCCAGCTTTGCGGAAATCCTTAAGATGGCGGTACAGAAATGAATATTCTGTGTCGTCTTATAGCAGTCCTCGCACTCTTTCTTCCCGCACTGGCCATGGCGGCTGACCCTGCTGCAGGTGCTGTCGGAAACGGCTACGCTGGTATTCCCGCGGTTGTTTACAAGGCAACGGACAACGGTGGGGAATATACGGTAACCATTCAGATTCTTGCCATCATGACGATGTTGACGGTGCTTCCGTCGCTGCTGATTATGATGACTTCCTTCACCCGGATTATTGTTGTTCTGGCGATCCTGCGTCAGGCCATTGGTCTGCAGCAGACACCTTCCAACCAGGTGTTGCTGGGTCTCTCACTGTTCCTCACGCTGTTTATTATGATGCCTGTTTTCCGGGTGATTAATGCTGAAGCGATACAGCCATATATGGCAGAAACAATCACGCCGAAAGAAGCTCTCGACAGAGCCCTGGTACCCGTACATGAGTTTATGCTGGCTCAGACGCGCGAAAATGATCTCGATCTGTTTGTCCGCATCAGCGGTCGTGACGATATTCAGAGCCCGGCCGAAACGCCTATTCATATCCTGATTCCTGCCTTTATCACGAGTGAATTAAAAACGGCATTTCAGATCGGCTTTCTGATATTTATTCCATTTCTGATTATCGACCTGGTGGTCGCCAGTATTCTGATGGCGATGGGTATGATGATGTTGTCTCCCATTATTATCTCGCTACCTTTCAAGATCATGTTGTTTGTTCTGATCGATGGCTGGGCATTAATCATGGGCACACTGGCTAACAGTTTCGGGACGATATAGATGACGGACGCGGCGATCGGTGACATTTTTACCAGCGCACTCTACATCGTACTGGCGATTGTGGTGATTATTATTGTACCCAGTCTGGTGATTGGTCTGGTGGTCAGTACCTTTCAGGCTGCGACTCAGATTAACGAGCAGACTCTGAGCTTTCTGCCGCGTCTGATAGTAACTCTGCTGGCCATCATTGGCTTTGGTCCCTGGGCAGTCAGTGCCGTGCTGGATTTCACCCGGGAAATATACGCAAATATTCCCTTTCTGATCGGGTGACCTGTGTTTGAGGTTGAGGCACTCGAAGTAGGTCACTGGGTCAGCCGATATCTGTATCCATTTGCGCGGATTGCAGGGCTTCTGATGGTGATGCCTCTTATCGGTACGCGTATGGTTTCGCAGCGTATCCGTCTGCTTCTCGCTGTTACCGTGACTCTGGTGGTGGTCCCTGTGTTGCCACCGTTTCCGGTTGTCGAAGCTATCTCTGTCGCCTCATTTATCATTCTGTTGCAGCAGATGCTGATCGGAATTCTGCTGGGCTTTGTGGTTGAACTTCTGATGCAGGTGTTCGTGATTGCTGGTCAGTTAATCGCGATGCAGACAGGTCTCGGTATCGCAACCACGGTCGACCCGAGCCAGGGGGCATCGGTGGTGGTCATTTCGCAGTGGTTTCTCTTTATGGTGAGCCTGGTATTTCTGGCGTTGAACGGCCATCTGGTATTGATTGAAGTGCTGGTCGACAGTTTCCGGACCCTGCCGATTGGCCTTACCAGCTTTTCGGCGGAGCAGTTTGGTTTGCTGGTGGAGTGGAGTGGCTGGATGTTTGCCGCTGCGGTTGTCATTTCACTGCCGGCCATTACCGCGCTGCTGATCGTTAATCTGGCGTTTGGTGTTATGACCCGCGCCGCACCACAGCTGAATATTTTTGCACTGGGTTTTCCGGTCACCATGATCGTCGGTCTGTTTATTATGTGGCTGAATATGGATCAGATGGCGCTCGGGTTTCACCACTATATGGACACGCTTTTTGAATTTCTCAAAAAGCTGGTCACGCTCTGAGGGCTGGTCATGGCAGAACAGGACAGCAGTCAGGAAAAAACCGAAGAACCCACGGCGCGAAGGCTTGAAAAAGCCCGTGAAGAAGGCCAGGTTCCCCGGTCAAAAGAGCTGGGTACAACCCTGGTTCTCGTGGCCGGCGCGCTGGGATTACTGATGCTTGGGCCTATGATGTCTGAGCGGGTGGGTAAGATGGCGAGGCACAGCTTCTCGTTCGAGCGCGATGCCGCGTTCGATATTGGCATGATGTCGTCGTATCTTAATGCCGCAGTTCTCGAAGGTGCGATTGCGCTGGCCCCCTGGTTACTGCTGGTACTGATTGCGGCGTTTGCCGGGCCTCTTGGCGTCGGTGGCTGGTTGTTCTCTACCAAAGCGATTACGCCCAAGCTTGACCGTCTGAATCCCCTCAGCGGCCTGAAACGCATGTTTTCAATGAATTCTCTGGTCGAGCTGATCAAAGCCTGGGCCAAGGTGCTGGTCGTCGGATTGGTTGCCTGGATTGTACTTGGCTTCTTTTTTCAGGATGCCATGGCCATTCAGAACCAGGCGTTACGTCCCGCCTTAAGTCAGGCGATCAGTATAATTCTCTGGAGTGTTCTCTTTCTCTGTCTGTCGACGGCACTGATCGCGATCGTCGACGTACCGTGGCAGATCTACAGCTTTACCAAAAAAATGCGCATGTCGATGCAGGAGATTAAAGACGAGTACAAAGAGACGGAAGGGAAGCCAGAAGTTAAGAGCAAGATTAAACAACTGCAGCGTGAAGTCGCACAGCGGCGGATGATGGCGGATGTACCGACGGCGGATGTCGTAATTACTAACCCGACACATTACTCTGTGGCACTCAAATATCAGGCGGGCTCCATGGGGGCGCCGATCATGGTTGCCAAAGGGACAGATCAGGCGGCCATGAAAATCCGTGAAATTGCGAAAGAGCACAACATCCCGCAGATGCAGGCACCGCCACTTGCCCGTGCGCTCTATAAGCACTCCCGCGTGGGTGACGAAATTCCCGAAGGTCTGTATGTGGCGGTTGCGCAGGTACTGGCCTATATCTTCCAGATGGATCAGTTTGCAAAAGGGCGTGGTCCTCGTCCGGAACGTAAGCCGGATATGCCGATTCCGCGTGATCTGCGTGTCGACCCCGATCCACAATAAATTTTTAGCGCAGGGGCAATTCCGGAACACTTCCTGCAATACCCAATAAAAGAACAATTTTTTGACGGGTAGAACGGATGGCGGCGTCTGGTAGCGTAGTCGGACAACTTAAATCGGGTGCATCAGTTCTGATGCAGGGCAACCTCGGTATCCCAGTGATGCTGCTGGTGCTGCTGGGAATGATGACCCTGCCGCTGCCTCCATTTCTGCTCGATACATTTTTCACATTTAATATCGCCTTATCCATCGTGGTTCTGCTGGTCAGTGTGTACTCACGCCGGCCGCTCGATTTCGCTATTTTTCCAACCATTCTGCTGATTGCGACGCTGTTGCGGCTGGCGCTGAACGTCGCGTCTACCCGCGTCGTTCTCTTGTATGGTCATGAGGGCGGTGACTCGGCCGGTAAGGTGATCGAGGCGTTCGGTGAAGTACTGATTGGCGGCAACTACGCTGTGGGTCTGGTGGTGTTTATGATTCTGATGATCATCAACTTCGTCGTGGTCACCAAAGGTGCCGGCCGGGTGTCAGAAGTCAGTGCGCGTTTCACCCTGGATGCTATGCCCGGTAAACAGATGGCGATTGACGCCGACCTTAATGCCGGATTGATCGATGCAGAGCAGGCGAAAACCCGGCGTGCCGATATCGCCGCAGAAGCGGATTTCTATGGTGCGATGGATGGTGCCAGTAAATTCGTCAAAGGCGATGCGATTGCCGGGATTCTGATTCTTATCATTAACGTCGTTGGCGGTTTTGCTATCGGTATGGCACAGCACAACCTGACGTTTAACGACGCCGTCTCTGCCTACACGCTTCTGGCCATAGGGGACGGTCTGGTTGCGCAGATTCCTTCGCTGTTACTGTCAACCGCGACCGCCATCATGGTTACCCGTAACGGTACCGACGAAGACATGGGACAGCAGGTGTTCGGGCAGATGTTCGGTTCGGTTCGCGCGCTGGCTGTCTCTGCCGGTCTGTTGCTGCTTATGGGGCTGGTACCCGGCATGCCACATACGGTGTTTATCAGTGCAGCCATCATTGCAGGTCTGGCGGCCTACATCATTCACTGGAAGAAAGAGGGTGGCCAGCTGGGGGATGCCGTGGCTCAACGGCTTGGTGTCAAAACACCGGCGCAGCAGAAACAGGCGGCTCTGGGGCCGGGTACAGGTAACGCCCTGGCTGCTCCGAAGGAGAAAGCCGAGGCAGCCGTCAAACAACTCGAAGTGAAAGAGCTGGGCTGGGACGATGTTGAACCGGTCGACAGAGTCGGGCTGGAGGTTGGTTACCGTCTGATCCCTCTGGTCGATAAAAATCAGGGTGGCCAGCTGCTGGCGCGTATCAAAGGCGTCCGTCGCAAGCTGTCACAGGAGCTGGGATTTCTTGTGCCTTCGGTGCACATACGCGACAACCTCGATCTGCTCCCGAATCAATATCGGATAACGCTTATGGGAGTCACGCTCGCCGAAGCGGAAATTCATCCTGAACGCGAACTCGCGATTAACCCGGGCCAGGTCTTCGGAAAAATCGATGGCATGGCCACGGTGGATCCGGCATTTGGGATGGAAGCCTTCTGGATCACCCCGGATCAGAAAGACCGGGCGCAGACGCTCGGCTACACAGTAGTCGATGCCAGTACGGTCGTTGCGACCCACCTGAACCAGAAACTCAACACGCATGCACACGAACTGATTGGTCATGAGGACGTACAGCATCTGGTGGATATGCTGGCGAAAAGTTCACCTAAGCTGGCGGAAGAACTGGTACCGAATAAGGTGTCGGTCAGCCAGTTGCTGGGAGTTCTGCAGAACCTGCTGCGTGAGCATGTGCCGATCCGCGATCTTCGCTCAATCGCCGAGTCTTTGGCGAATTCGACCGCTCAGAGTCAAGATATTGCCGCTTTGACCGCTGCTGCACGCCTTGGTCTGGCCCGCATGATCACCCAGAACATCTTTGGTAACACGGATGAGCTGCCCGTGATGACCCTGGACCCAGGGTTGGAACAGTTATTGCTGAAAACTCTTCAGCAAAGTGCACAGCAGGGCAATATGCAGGGACTGGTTCTCGAGCCAGGTATGGCAGATACCCTGCAGCGTTCGCTGGCTGAGTCGGTTCAGACTCAGGAAGCCGCAGGACGTCCTGCTGTGCTGCTGGTGACTTCGCAACTGCGGCCTTCCATGGCTCAGTTTGTACGCAACAGCCTGCCGCAGATGCATGTGCTGGCGTACCAGGAAGTCCCGGATAACAAGAGTATTACGATTGTTGCTGCCGTTGGCGGCAAGTCCTGATGAGAAACGGTTATGAACGTAAAACGTTTTGTCGCTGAAAACATGCAACAGGCTCTGCGGATGGTGTCTGCAGAGTTAGGTCCGGATGCCGTGATCGTTTCCAGCAAAAAGCTGGAGCGCGGCATGGAAGTCGTTGCATCGGTTGACATGGCCGGTGCAGCTCAGGCTTCACAACCCGGAGAACTCGAGCGTCAGCTGCGCCTGCAGCGTGAACTGGACGCTGCCCGCGAAGCGACCCGTGAATCCGAGCAGAAACGTAAATCGGATCGCGAAGAACTGGTACGCCGCAGTGACCTGTCGGGTGCAGACGGTATCCGTGAAGCGCTGAGTGCACTGCGTTCAGAATCGCCGGCGAGCCCTTCCCGGAAACCTCAGGAGCCCAATACGACCGCCCAGCCAGCGGCGGCTCAGAACGGTGAATATCAGACCCGCCTGCAGGAAATGCAGGGGGAGCTGCGTGAGCTCAAAGACTGGTTAGTCAGCCACCAGGGGAGTGCCTGGGATACCCGGCGCCCACTGACATGGCAACAGTCTCAGTTGTGGCAGAGATGCCAGGACATGGGGCTGGAGCCTGCCTGGGCCGACCGGATTGCCAGCGCCAGCCCTGGTGAAGGTGAGCTTGATGCTGCCTGGAAGCAGGCGATGGAAATGATCCGTGGAGATCTTCCGATTACTGCGCCTGGTCTGCTTGAGCGCGGCGGACGTATTGCGCTGGTCGGACCGACAGGAGCCGGCAAGACAACGACCATAGGTAAAATTGCGGCGCGTTTCGTGCTGCGCCACGGCCCTGAGTCCGTCGCCTTCATTACGCTGGATAACTATCGCGTTGCAGCTCACGACCAGTTGCGCACGTTTTCGCGCATTCTGGGCGTAGATCTGAAGGTCGTGAAGCAGGGAGATGACCTGGCGAAAGCGATTGAGTCCGTCAGGGATAAGAAACTTGTACTGATAGACAGTGCCGGTCTTGCCAGTCAGGACCCACATTTTTCCGTTCAGTTGTCTATGCTTAAACAGGCAGGTGCAGGCATTACAAAGCTACTGGTACTGCCACTGACCAGTCAGGCCCGCTGCCTGCAGGAAAACTACGAACACTTCAAAGGCGCCGGCCTCAACGGTTGCGTCTTCACCAAGATGGACGAATGTTTCAGTCTTGGTGCGGGAATGAGCGTTGCAGCGCTGACCCGATTGCCCGTCACTCTGGTGACTGACGGCCCGCATATTCCGGATGATCTGCATTACCCGGATGCGGCAAGGCTGGTGAATCTGGCCGAACAGATGGCTCGTATGGCTCGCACCCGCTGGCAGGCGGCAGAAGCGATGAGCATGGCGAACCAACAGCAAAGCTTTCAACACGGAGTATAAGAGGTCATGTCAAGGCATCCGGTTCAGGTGATTGCAGTTACCGGCGGTAAAGGCGGCGTAGGTAAAAGTAACGTGTCAGTGAATCTGGGCATCGCCCTCGCTGAGATGGGGCGCCGCGTTGTCATTCTCGACGCCGATCTCGGACTTGCGAATATCGACATTCTGCTTGGTATCAGCGCCAATCGTACGATCGAAAACGTGCTGCAGGGAGAATGTGATCTGCGCGAAGTGATGGTGAAAGGGCCGGGAGGTATCCGCATTGTGCCGGCCTCGTCCGGGACTCAGAAACTGTCACAGCTGAACACTCTGGAGCACGCCGGACTGATTCAGGCGTTCGATGATATCGGCGACGACATCGACGTACTGATCATCGATACTGCCGCTGGGATTTCTGACACCGTTATGAGTTTCGTCCGCGCCGCTCAGGAAGTTCTGGTGGTCGTCACTGACGAACCCACGAGTATTACTGACGCGTATGCGCAGATAAAGCTGCTGAACCGTGATTATGGTGTGTTCCGTTTCCGGGTCGTGGCCAACATGGTCAGATCTCCCCAGGAAGGGAATGCATTGTTCGCCAAGCTGACCAAAGTAACAGACCGCTTCCTGGATGTTGCCATGCAGTATGTTGGCGCTATTCCGCAGGACGACGCAGTTAAGCGCGCGGTTCAGCGCCAGAAGGCGGTGATTGATGCTTATCCCCGTTCGAAGGCAGCCACGGCGTTCCGTGCGCTCTCTAAGAAAGTGGATTCCTGGCCTCTGCCGTCCACCCCGCGTGGACATCTGGAGTTCTTTGTAGACCGGCTGGTCCAGCAGGTGGGGGCCTGACGGGTGTCGACGGGAAGTTGCCTGGTGTATTCCGACGTACAGAATCAGAACTTTGACGAGCTGGTGCGAGAGCACGCCGGGCTGGTCAAGCGTATCGCGCATCATCTGATGGGGCGTCTGCCTGACAGTGTTCAGGTGGATGATCTGATCCAGGCAGGCATGATTGGCCTGCTGGAAGCGGCTCGCAAATATGACGGTGGCAAAGGCGCAAGCTTTGAAACCTATGCGGGAATCCGTATCCGGGGCGCCATGCTGGATGAGATCCGCAAGGGGGACTGGGCTCCGCGTTCCGTCCACCGCAATTCCCGCCGCATTACCGATGCAATTAAAGAAGTCGAAAGTGTGAAAGGGCGTGACGCTGAGGACAGCGAAGTCGCTGCTCACCTCGGAATCAGCCAGGAAGAATATCATTCGATTCTGCGTGACAGTAATGGCTGTCGCCTTTTCAGCTACGAAGAAGTGGCAGAGAAAAGTGAAAACGGCATGGAAGTTTTTCAGGAAACCTCGCCAAATCCGTTTGCCGGTATCGAGCGCGACGCTTTCCGCAGCCATCTGGCAGAGGCGATTAAGCTACTGCCAGAGCGCGAGCAGCTGGTACTGGCGCTGTACTACGACGAAGAGCTGAACCTGAAAGAAATTGGTGCGGTACTTGGGGTCAGTGAGTCCCGGGTCAGTCAGTTGCACAGTCAGGCGACTCACCGGCTGCGTGCGCGCCTTGGCGGCTGGCTCGATTCCTGACGCTGGTCGTTCTGGTCTGACCTGAGCCTTTCACTCCCTGGCCGGGCGCGCCAGCTGTGACTCTTTCTGTCGTATTCGTCAGCTATTTTTCCTCTTAATTTTCAAGCGCTTCGCCATTTCCTGTGATCTTTCACACAAACATCATTTCCCATCATCTCTTTTCTGGATAAAGCAGTAACTGCGTCTACACTAAATCTAGGAACGGCTTGGTTTGTAAAAGTCGATTATTGGAGGTCGGTTTGGACAAGAATATGAAAATTCTCATCGTCGATGATTTTTCCACGATGAGACGTATCGTAAAAAATCTTCTGCGTGATCTGGGGTTCACAAATACCCAGGAAGCAGACGACGGTACGACGGCACTTCCCATGCTGCAGAACGGCGATTTCGACTTTCTGGTAACAGACTGGAATATGCCGGGAATGACGGGCCTTGATCTGCTTAAGAATGTCAGAGCAGATGATCGCCTGAAAAGTCTGCCAGTACTGATGGTTACCGCTGAAGCTAAGCGCGATCAGATCGTTGCTGCAGCACAGGCAGGGGTAAATGGCTATGTAGTGAAGCCCTTTACCGCCGCTGTGCTGAAGGAAAAGATCGATAAGATTTTTGAACGCGTTGAAGGCTGACAGCAGGTGGTCTGATGGTTGATGTAAACCTGGAGAGCACAGACAGCCAGGTGGGGTCTGAAATAAAGACCCTGGCCGAGTCGATGCTGCGTGAACTGGAGCAAGGGGAGTTAAGCAAGGCGGTTGCCCTGGTTAACGACCTGAACGAACTCCGTGACCGCACACTGTTCAATGAGATTGGCAAGCTCACCCGGGCGTTGCACGAATCCATCAAGAACATAAACCTCGATTCGGTTGGCGCGGCATCCGAAATAGAACATACGACAGACAAGCTGCAGTACGTTCTGGAAATGACCGATAAATCCGCCAATCGCACGATGGATCTGGTGGATGAAGGGATGCCGGTTGCATCCGGTATGGCCGATAAAGCAACCGCTTTGTCGGCACGCTGGAAAAAATTTATGAGTAAAGAGCTGACGCCCTCTGAATTTCGTCAGCTGACACGAGATGTCGATGAGTACCTGAATAGCAGTGCCAGTGATGCCCGGATGATTAAAGGGCAGCTGTCAGAGATTGTTCTTGCACAGGATTTTCAGGATCTGACCGGGCAGGTGATTCATAAAGTGACGGATCTGATCCGTGATGTTGAACAACGCCTTGTCACACTCGTCGCAATGGCAGGTCACGTCGACCGGATGACCGGTATCGAACACGAGACGGAATCTGTCAAAGAAGAGCGGGAGAACGAGCCCGACATCAAAGCCGAAGGCCCACAGATTAACACTGCCAATGCAGACGTGGTGGGTAGCCAGGATGATGTTGATGACCTTCTTTCGAGCCTTGGATTTTAAAGGAGCAGCCGGATGAGTTTCGATGCCGATGAAGAGATTCTCCAGGATTTTCTTGTAGAAGCAGGAGAAATCCTGGAATTGCTGTCAGAGCAGCTGGTGGATCTCGAACAGCGTCCGGACGATAAAGATCTGCTGAATGCGATCTTCCGCGGATTTCACACGGTAAAAGGGGGCGCTGGTTTTCTTCAGCTGAGCCCTCTGGTTGATTGCTGTCACGCTGCCGAGAACGTGTTTGACACGCTTCGTAATGGCAAACGCTCAGTAAATTCTGATCTTATGGACGTTGTGCTTCAGGCACTGGACTCCGTCAATGAGATGTTCGACGCCGTGCGCTCCGGTGTGATGCCTGAAGACGCCGATCCGGCTCTGATCGAACACCTGCACCATCTGGCGTTGCCTGAAGATGAAGCACCCGCTGCGCCTGTCGCAGAAGAGCCAGAAGTCGTTGCAGAAGCACCAGCGGAAGAGCCAGTCCCTGACGGCGATTCGGATATCACCGACGATGAATTTGAGAAATTACTGGATGCTCTGGATGAAGCGCCTGCGGAAGACGCCGCGCCTGAAGCGAAATCGGATTCCGGTGATGCATTGTTCGACGAAGGCGATGATCTGTTCGGCATGGATGATTCAGCTGCTCCTGCTGCGGGAGCGGGCGGTGATGAAATTACGGAAGACGAGTTTGAAGCCTTACTTGACCAGATTCACGGTAAGGGCAAACACGGCGGCGCTGAAGAAAAAGCGGAAGAAAAAGCACCTGAAACTCCAGCCGCAGAGGCACCAGCGGCGGGTGGCGATGATCTGATCACCGACTCGGAATTTGAAGAGTTGCTGGACCGTCTGCACGGCAAAGGTAAACACGGTTCCGCCGGTGACACACCCGCAGCAGAAAAGCCGGAAACACCTGCTTCTCCTAAGGCACCTGAACCCCCGAAAGCGGCTGAACCGGTTGCTAAGAAGCCTGAGCCAGCTAAAAAACCTGAGCCAGCCAAAGCACCGGTGACACCGATTGCTGGCAAGGCGGCGGCTAAGCCTGAGCCGAAGAAAGCAGACAAAGAAGCCCCTGCAGAAGCAACCGTCCGGGTGGATACCAAACGCCTTGATGACATCATGAATATGGTGGGAGAGCTGGTTCTGGTACGTAACCGACTGGTTCGTCTTGGGCTGAAAAGTACCGACGAGTCCATGTCAAAAGCGGTCGCAAATCTGGACGTAGTTACCGGAGACCTGCAGGCGTCCGTTATGAAAACACGGATGCAGCCGATCAAAAAAGTATTTGGCCGTTTCCCGCGGGTTGTACGGGACCTGGCGAGACAGCTGAAAAAAGAAATTAACCTTGAACTGCGTGGTGAAGAAACCGACCTCGATAAGAACCTCGTTGAGGCTCTGGCTGATCCGCTGGTTCACCTGGTACGTAACTCGGTAGACCACGGTGTGGAACTGCCTGATGTGCGGGAGCAGAGCGGAAAAAATCGCGTGGGTACCGTGATTCTTTCTGCTGAGCAGGAAGGTGATCATATCCTGCTACGTATTCAGGACGATGGCGCTGGGATGGACGCCGACGTATTGCGTCGCAAAGCCGTAGAAAAAGGCGTGATGGATCAGGACGCCGCCGACCGGTTAACTGATAACGAATGCTTTAACCTGATTTTTGCACCGGGTTTTTCCACTAAAGAGCAGATTTCTGATGTCTCTGGTCGTGGCGTGGGTATGGATGTGGTGAAAACCAAAATTACCCAACTGAATGGCACGATAGCGATCGACTCACGCAAAGGTGAAGGGACGATCATCAGCATTAAAGTACCACTGACGCTGGCCATTATGCCGACGCTGATGGTGATGCTGAAAAACCAGGCATTTGCGTTCCCACTTGTGAACGTCAATGAGATATTCCATCTCGATCTGACTCAGACCAATGTGGTTGATGGTCAGGAAGTCGTTGTCGTACGGGAAAAACCCATCCCGCTCTTTTATCTGAAGCGTTGGCTGGTGAAAGGTGAAACCAGTGCACGCGCTGACGAAAGTGCTCATGTGGTGGTCGTTTCTGTGGGCAATAAAAAAGTCGGCTTTGTGGTTGATCAGTTGATCGGTCAGGAGGAAGTCGTTATTAAACCGCTGGGTAAAATGTTGCATGGCACTGCAGGTATGGCGGGCGCAACGATTACCGGAGATGGCAGAATTGCGCTGATTCTGGATATTCCAAGCATGCTGGCCAGATATGCATCGCGCCAGTCGAGCGCTGCCTGACGTACAGGAAGTATTATGATTCTTAAAGTGCTGGTGGTGGATGATTCAGGTTTTTTCCGCCGCCGCGTCACTGACATCATTAATGCCGATGGCAGGATGGAAGTGGTGGGTGTTGCCGAACATGGAAGACAGGCCATTGAGCTGAATGAGAGTCTCAAACCTGATGTCATCACCATGGATTACGAAATGCCGGTGATGGATGGCATAACTGCGGTCAGGCACATTATGTCGTCACGACCCGTACCTGTCCTGATGTTTTCGTCTCTGACATTTGAGGGTGCCCGGGTCACGCTGGACGCCATAGATGCCGGAGCGGTTGATTTTCTCCCCAAAAATTTTGATGCAATTGCCCGTAACTCTGAACAGATCCGGCGACTGCTGACCGATAAAATTGAAGCCGTGGCGCGCAGCCGGCAGAGCCCGGTGCCCGCCAAGCCAGCGCCTCGTCCGGCGACCACTTCAGGAACACGTTTAAAAGGGATTGAGCTGATTGTTATCGGTACCTCTACCGGTGGACCTGCTGCGCTTCAGACCGTCTTCAGATCTATTCCTGCCGATTTCCGGGTTCCTATTATTATCGTTCAGCATATGCCCGCCTCTTTTACGACTGCATTTGCTGAGCGTCTGAATAATCTCAGTGGTCTGAGCGTGAAAGAGGCCGCTGATGGAGATGCCATTCGTCCGGGGTGTGTCTATGTTGCGCCAGGCGGAATGCAGTTGATGGTCGATCGCAGAGCCGGTGGTTCGATCCACATCCGCGAAAGCGATGAGAGGATTAACTATCGTCCCAGCGTTGATATTGCATTCGCTTCGGCTGCGAAACACTACGGCGGGCATTCTCTTGGGATTGTGCTGACAGGAATGGGCGCTGATGGCAAAGAAGGTGCGCGCCTGATTAAAGAGGCGGGCGGCCATATCTGGACACAGGACGAAGCGACGTCTGTGATTTATGGCATGCCGATGTCGGTCAACCGCGCAGGGTTGAGCGATGCCGTCCTGGCGTTATCTGATGTCGGGCCAAAGTTGGCGTCTGACGTCCGCTGAGGCGGCAGATCTTTGCCCTTTTCATGCTGAATGCCCCGATATTTCAGGATTTTATCCCCAATATCCGATACTGACACGATTTTTGCTTCAGTCTACCGGAAGACTCATGGGATGCTGATGCCCAACGTACTACAGGAACTGTGCCGTGCGAATCTGGTCGATTTCGAATCAAAAAGGCGGGGTAGGAAAAACTACCACGGTTGTCTCACTGGGAGGCCTGCTGGCGGACTCCGGTAAGCGGGTTCTGCTGGTTGATCTGGACCCCCATGGGTCGTTAACCAGCTATTTCGGGCAGGACCCGGATGGCCTGGATCGCAGTCTGTACCATTTGTTTTTCGAACAGCGTTGGCGGGATGTTGACTATATCCGCGCGACCTTAAAACCGACGTCGTTACCCAACGTCATGATGCTACCGGCGACGACCTCGCTGGCGACACTGGAGCGTCAGGTGAGTGGTCAGGACGGCATGGGCCTGGTACTGGCACGGTCGCTCGCTCAGTTGTGGGATGAGTATGACTACGTGCTTCTCGATACGCCTCCGATTCTTGGAGTGCTTCTGGTAAACGCTCTGGCAGCCTGTCAGCAGCTGGTGATACCGACACAGACCGAGCATCTCGCCCTGAAAGGGCTGGAGCGTATGGTTCATACACTGAAGATGGTGATGAAATCCCAGAAGCGCCAGTTACCTTACTGGATCGTACCGACTCTGTTTGATCGCCGCACGACGGCCTCGCTGACCAGTCTCAAAGAAATGCGGCGCACCTACCAGGAAGCGCTTTGGGACGAGGCCATTCCTGTCGATACCCGTCTGCGCGATGCCAGTCATGAAGGCGTTTTCCCACATCAGTTGGACCCGGACACCCGTGGTGTCAGGGCATACCGCCACCTGCTGGCAATGCTGGATAAGCAGGGGAAGTGATATGACGGGGAACAGTGACATCCTGCTCGGATATTTTGACAGTCTGCTGGCACCTTGTCCGGCGGATGAGTCGGGTGAACATCCTCTCGACAGTCTGCTTCTCGATGCCACTGCTCCTTTTGCTGGCGAAGCCGATACGGTCGCCAGTGGTTATCGCCTGATTGCACTGATGTTGCCGGGCACCCCTCTGGGGCGCGCCGCTGCACTGACACTTAACCTTGAGCTACTCTGCAGGCTGCGGAAACTGGAGCCCGGTCGCTTACATTCTTCCATGCTTGCCGCCTGTGAGCCGGAGCATTGGTATGGCTGATACGCCTTCTCCAGACACTAAGGTGAAGAATCAGGTCGATGGTGTCCTGCAGGACTACCTCGATCAGCTGCTTGTTGTGGCGACTGAAACCAGGGTCAGCACCATCATAACTGAGCCTGAGCCTGAGCCTGAGCCTGAGCCTGAGCCTGAGCCTGAGCCTGAGCCTGAGCCTGAGCCTGAGCCTGAG
>NZ_CATMFB010000026.1 GCF_950066645.1 uncultured Thalassolituus sp.
GCTCGTAGCTCAGCTGGATAGAGTACCTGGCTACGAACCAGGCGGTCGGAGGTTCGAATCCTCCCGAGCGCGCCATTCTCCCCGAATGTTTATCGTGTTGTTTTTTCTGATGCGCGCTCGTAGCTCAGCTGGATAGAGTACCTGGCTACGAACCAGGCGGTCGGAGGTTCGAATCCTCCCGAGCGCGCCATTTCAGAAAACTTTCCTCGAAGTGCCAAAATATCCCAGTTTAAACAGTTCTATCCGAAGCCACTATTGCGCTCGGGATGGACGAGAGCCTCTGATAGGTTCGGCTGATTGCCGGGAGCAATCAGGACCGCGTCAGCGCCCGAGAGTCTATCCTCTCTCCCGAGCGCGCCATTTCAGAAAACTTTCCTCGAAGCGCCAAAATATCCCAGTTTAAACAGTTCTATCCGAAGCCACTATTGCGCTCGGGATGGACGAGACCGTTCATACGCATCAGTGAATCCCTGCTCGCCAACTACTGCCATGTTCAACGTTGGTGTCTGCGTTATTTCATCCGTGTGGAAACACGCGTTCAGTATAACGGCTTAGTCTGTCTGCTCAGCTTGAGGCGTTTTTTGTCTCCAATTGTCGCTGCTGGCGATTGGCTCGTATTGCTACTTCCGGGAATATCAGTGGTACTGAAGCGCATGACAGCAGGCTTTCTCAGCGATAACAGCGATTTTAGTCCGCTTCTTATTCTGTCTTGAAAAGTCACTGGGTCAGATAGACTCCTGTACATGACAAATGTCACTGATCACGAAGATCGGCGTTCGATACATTCTGAACATATAACTCCATAGGTTGTTGCTACGGGTTCAGCCTTAACGCGCAACAGTTGTTCAGTCGATATGGAAATCAATAATAAGAACAGAGGATGACGCATGCTCAAGCCCCTATTCGCGCTTACCGCACTCAGCCTGTCTACGACGAGCCTGGCACTGCAGGCTATTTCTGAACGGGAATTATCTGACGTTGCTGCACAGGCATTTATTTCTGTCGATTCTTCCTCTTACTCCGAAGGTGGTGAGACCTGGGATTTCCGGCGGATTAATCTCGGACTGGATATTCAGACGCTGCTCACGGCCGATGAACTCGTAATTGGTGAATTCGAGCGATCGTATGGCGATGGCGACGGAACAGCGCCTATGGTGGTTGAAGGCAGCGACGGATCGCAGCGTACTGTTGAATTTATTTTTGAGGATGGTGAAGTCAAAGTTCCCTCTGCAGACCTGATTCTTGAGAACTTTGCTTTGGGCGGAGTGAAAAATCCTTATTCCGAGAATCCCGAGGTGGATGCTTTCCATATCCGCGATCCGTACATAGAACTGGCGTACAAAGATAACGAGCAGGGAATCCGGCAGGTTGTTGGTTTCCGTATGGGCTTTGGTAAATCTCAAGGCTACTTATCGGCCGATCTGTTATCTGTTACCGGTAATTTTCAGGCTTATGTGACGGGTATTGGTCGCGATGCGTACAACAGTGCGTGTGAAGGCCCTGATGCTTCGGGAAGTGCAACACAATGTCTGCTGCTTTCTGCAGCAACCGGATCTGTTATTTATTCTCCTATTGAACTGCTCGATGGCTACACGGGTAATGCTTTGCCGTCTGGAACAGACGAGGGGGTTCGTTATGTTAAACGGGCAACCTGGGCGGGTGTGCCGACGGGAGGATATTTCAGTACCAATGGGTGGCTCGGAGGAATTCTGCCGCTACTGAAAGCAAAAGACTGTGAAATCAGTGGTGTCCGGAGCTGTCTGAAGACAGGAATTTATCAGTCGATCTATCTTGGGCTTCCAGAGGAGCAACGGGAAGAGGGCGCGACCTTCGATGATACCGCAGCGCGAGGGGTATTCTTTTCTCTGCAGTCGGGGCTGGTGCCCTGGGAAGACCTGTCCGGGCTGACGACCGATGGGCGTGTATATACCGAGCGTGGCGCTTTCTTCAATTCTGCAGCTTATGCTGATGGCCAGGGTAATAAGCGTTATCCATTAACACTCGATCTGTATGGGGGCCTTGCAGGTACTCCCCGCGTTGCGACTTGTGTAGGGAGAATCAAGGGATGCTGAAATACGTAATTTATGTGGTTGCTCCGGCCGTGATGGCATTACCAGCGTACGCTGAGCTGCGCTCTTTGTCCGATAGCCAGCTGTCAGAAACAACCGGCGACGGACTCGGGCTGGTGCTGGAAGATTTTCAGTTTTCCACCGATGGCGCCAGCATGACCATCACAGGTATCGAAAACAGCAACAACGAAGAGATAACCGCCTCGGTTGATGGCTTTTATATTATGGGTGAAGGGAGCGTTTACGGAACGCAACCCCGCGATGCCCAGATCGGGACTTATTACCATCCCTGGGTAATTCAGTCGGTCAGGGGAAATTCTGCTCCCGAGTTCAGCCAGATCGGGGATGACGTCGCATTACTTGAATTAAAAACAGATTCATACACGAACCCATTGCAGAACTCTTCGCTGTTCAGTGTGTACTCCCGCTATCAGGGGTGTATCTGGGGGCATGACGGTTGTGGAAGTCAGCCAGGTGACACTCCCTTTACCGCTGTCGACGAAATTGATAACCAGATTGCCGGATATCAGGCGGACGTCGATGCTCTTAATGCCCTCTACTCTGGCGTTTATGCGGGTGGAGCATCTTCTTACCTCATCAATGAGTCTGAAGTCGTTCAGAGCCCCGGCGGTGTGGTTTATGAACAGCAGCGTGTCATCGAAGAAAAGCAGGTTATTCTGGCGGAAGCCATCCGTACCTACGAGGCGGAAAACCCTGGGGAATATGCTTCCGCAAAAACAATTGCGGGTAATGAACTCACTGAGGCGTCTCAGCTTTATCAACTGACGGATAAATCGGTGAACCTTGGCGAAAAGTATGATTGTGGCTTCTTTGGCACAAGCTGCTCTACCGAAGAGCGTAATTACAATGATCAGATTGATGATTGGGAAGACGCAAAGAATGATGTTGCGGATATTGAGAAAAACTGGGAAGCAGAAAATCTTGAACTCGCGGAAGCAAACCGGGATCTGGGTGATATTCTGACGAAAGAAGAATACACCGATGAAAGCGGACGCACATTAGGTGAGCGGATTGCAGACGCGGATAAGTATCAGGTGCTCTGTGGTGAATCCGCCACTGACGACAGCTGTAGCGACGGTCTGATTTCGGTCCGTACCGGTGAGCGTGATGATATCAATGATATTGCGCTGGCATTAAATCGCGGGCAACAGCGTCGTGGCGGCCTGGATGTCGGAGCACGCCTCAGTTTTGAAGTGATTAACGAGAATAAGAACACAGGCGAAATCAGTCGGGTTAAAGACTACCTGTCTTTCGAAATGAAAGGATTGTACGTTGATAATTCTTATCTGCGGCTGTGGTCGCGCCCTGATAAAGACACAGGCCTGGCAAAACTGAATGGTGAACTGAGCCTCAGATTTTTTGCTAAGCAGTTTGTGATTTCTTCCTGCGGTGTCGAATGTGAATTAAAACCCGGTGATTCCGATGCGGTTATTGAAGACAAGCTGGCACTGAAAGACAGCACGGCTCTGAAACTGAATAATTACCTCTATGATCTGAATCTTGGCTATGGCGATGTTCAGCCGCTGACGTTTGATGTCAGTTCCGATGGTCACTTCGTTTTCGAACTGGGTTTCCCCGATTTTGAAACCACGGGGCAGGCCAGAACTAAAGAAAATGTTCAGGCGTTCTTCAACGATTATTATGACAATGCTCCGAAGAGCAATTTTATTATTGGACAGGTTCAGCTGGGTGCGGTGCCGGAAACAGGGCCTAATTACGGCGACCTTGGCGGGGTACGGGCTGTAGGCCTGAGGGCCCAGTATCTTCGTATTGAAAGTTACGACATCAACTGACGTTGTCTTCCATCGCCCGGATGAGGTCCTCTGCATCGTCCGGGCTGAAGCAGCGGATGCCATTTTTTTCGAGAAGAGCAACAGTCACGCCAGACCCGGGGATCAGTGTCCGGGAGAAGGTACCGTCGTAAATCAGGCCTTTGCCACACGAGGGTGACCGGGCAGCCAGCAGAGCGAGGGCTGCATTGCACTTCTGAGCCTGCTGCAGTGTTTTCTGCGCTCCCGCGATGAACGCGTCTGTCACATCCTTTCCCGCGACGGTAATAACCCGGGCCTGACCGCGCAGTACCTCCAGCCCGTCAGAGGTGGTCTCTGCCGGTGGACGGGGCGTAGGTAATCCACCGGACGTTTCAGGGCAGACTGGCACCAGTCTGCCCTGAGCGTTCCATTGGCTGATCCAGTTCTGCAGGTCTCTGACCTTCGATGCATTATCGTCACCGTCGTATCTGACTTTTTCGCCCAGGAGACAGGCGCTGATCAGCAGGCGCTTCACCGGGACTTTCTCAGCAGAAAATGAACGTAGCGCCCGAGCCGTCGGTAAGGCTCCTGCAGGCCAGCTTCGAGGTCTGCACGGTTAACGGCGTCCTGTCCGATCCGGTCGCGTATTTTCTGATGCATGTGGTCATGGATGCAGCGTATCCCACGCCAGCGCAAGAGTTCAAAGCCCAGGTCTCTGAGACTCTGTTCTATCTCGTCGGGATCCAGTGGGTGTTGCGGCGCATTGCCTTCTTTTCTCAGGCGGGGATTAGCCGAGGCTGGGGCGTGGGTGCGTCCATTCATCAGCTGTCGCCATTGGTGACCATGCAGGTTATAAAACATCAGAGAGAGATATCCCCCTGGGCGGACCTTAGCAGTCAGAAGAGGGAGAGCCTCCATGGGCTTCTCCAGCCATTCGAGGACGGCATGGTTGACCACGATGTCAAACTCTCCCGGAAAAGCCTCAGAAACGCTCTGGAGAGGCGCCAGCTCTGTACTTAGTGGTAGCTCTGCTGCTGCGAACTGGTCTTCAGCGAGCGTTAACATCTCGCGAGAGATATCGCAGAGTGAAATATTCCCGCCCTGTCGGGCCAGCCAGAGGCTGAACTGCCCCTGCCCACCGCCGATGTCCAGCACCTGAGATGCATTGAGAGGAACCGCGAGGTCCTGAAAGTCCTGTTGAAGCGCCATCAGTCTGAGTTGCCCTCGCGGCGTGGCATAAATCGTCCTGCTGAAGCGGGTGGCCAGATCGTCGAAATTGCGGTCGGATGTGTCAGTCATGGACAGTTCAGCACTCAGAAACAGGGAAATCGGTGAGAATGTTACGCCAGCTGTCAGCCTGCGCAAACCATTGTTGCCTCAATGGTCTAGACTTGTTGTCAGTTACTGAATATTCATTGTTAACCCTGATACTCTCTGGGACGGAAACCCCGATATGTCGCTATCACCCGCTGTCTGTCCGGTTGGCGAAACCGGTTGCCCTTTATTGCAGGAGGTTACTGAACTCCGCCAGCAGGTGATCACCGATCCTCTCACGGGGCTGCATAACGTCCGCTATTTCCGCAACAGTCTCGAGCATGAGCTGGAGAGAACCCGCCGGACAGGGATGGCCACCGCGCTGATGATGGTGGATCTGGATCACTTCAAAAACATCAATGACACACATGGGCACGAGAACGGCAACCGGGTTCTCATCTTTGTGGCCGAACTACTGAACAGTGCAACACGTAAATTGGATCTGTGCTGTCGTTACGGTGGTGAGGAGTTTGCTGTCATTCTGCCCTCGACCGAGCTGATGCTGGCGCGACAGGTGGCGGAGCGTTTCCGTCAGGCGTTGGAGGAAAGTGATATTCCGTTGGCGGAAGGAACTCTCAAGGTGACTGCCAGTATCGGTATTGCCGTGGCTCCGGATTCTGATGAGATTGAACCGGGCGCCCTGATTGAGATGGCCGATGGTGCGCTTTACGAGGCAAAACGTGGGGGTCGGAATCAGGTCCGCGCGCAGCGTCCTCCGGAGAAAGATCATCATGTGACCGTGGATGAGCGCGACGCACTCCGGAATCTGTTTTCGGGCGATTGAGCAACGCTCAGCGCTATTTCTTGCGGTATTGTGCCGGCGTCATCTGATGCCACTTCTTGAATGCGCGGATAAACGCCGCCGCTTCGGTATACCCCAGTTTTACTGCGATCTGCTCAATGCTCTGCGAGGTGTTATCCAGCAGGTGGCAGGCCTTTTCTGAGCGTACGCTATCGAGCAGTTGCTGATAGGTGGTGTCTTCATCCTTCAACTGGCGGCGGAAACTGCGTTCACTGGTACTGAATGTTTCGGCGCATTCGGCAATGGAAGGATACTCATCGCGGAACATGCTCAGGTACTTATGCACCCGCCGGCTCAGTTGATCGTGCTCGGGCTGACGCCGCTGGTTCAGAAGTTCATCGCATTGCTGGCGGTAGAGTGCCAGAGCTGTTGCATTGGCATTGGGCAGTGTTTTATTGATCAGACCGTCCGGTATCACAAAGCGCGCA
Organism: uncultured Thalassolituus sp.; assembly: GCF_950066645.1. Lineage (GTDB taxonomy): Bacteria > Pseudomonadota > Gammaproteobacteria > Pseudomonadales > Oceanobacteraceae > Thalassolituus. The sequence goes on from NZ_CATMFB010000026.1 coordinate 6,386, forward strand.
ACATCGGTGCCGAATTCTACCGGGCAGCCGAAGGTACTCTCGTAAACATCTTTTTCTTTTGGCGCGGGGTAGGGCACACAGATTTTTACCGGCTTGGACTGCTGCCCCAGCATGGCCTGCATCATATTCAGAAACTGAAAGGTGCCAGCCACGTCCCGGTCAATCACAAAACGGTGCAGTTCTTCCGGGACATGGTAGGGATGAAGAACCAGGGAGGCCTCATCACCGGTCATTTCGAAATCCAGACGACTGAATAGGTAACTGAGTTCCTGATAGCGGATACCCAGCTGAATTCCCTCATAGACGGTGCTGCAGCTCATCAACATCATGGCAAAAGCACCGTAAGCCGACAGGCCAAAGGTCGAACTGAGCTTCAGGGCCACCAGAGGATCATGACGCAGATCAATAAACAGATCAGAAAGCACTGCGAGCTCATCGGCCTGAGAAATCACCGCGTTGGCGTCCATCTGGTCTGGGTAGATTCCGTTGCGAGCCAGAGCTGGCGCGGGGTCCAGCCCATATTGCTTCTGTATTTGCTCGATGGTGTAGCTCAGGGCAAGTATGGATCTGAGAGTCATAGTGGCCGAATCTGTTAATTTTTCAGAAAAACCTGACATGGTGGCGTCCGGGCCGCTCCACGTACATTGGTAAACATAATAACGCGATGGAGCAGAAAACGATGAAAGAAATTAACACTACTCTGCCAAAATATACGGACACAGTAATTATTGGCGCGGGCCTGGGTGGCCTCGCAATGGGCATTGGGCTGCAGAAAGCAGGACAGACTGATTACATCATCATTGAAAAATCGACCGAAGTTGGTGGTACCTGGCGTGACAACTCGTATCCGGGTTGCGCCTGTGATGTGCAGTCTCACCTGTATTCGTATTCTTTCACAAATAAGTCTGACTGGACCAAGCGTTACGCTCCGTGGAACGAAATTCAGCAATATATTCTCGACACTGTCTCTGAATATAACGTGCGTCCGAATATCCGCTTCGGGCTTGAAGTAAACAGCTCGGTGTTTGATGAAAAAACCGCAACCTGGACGGTAGGGACGGCTGATGGACAGACAATCCGCTGTCGTTACTTCGTGCTGGCAACCGGCCCGCTGCATGTGCCTCAGATTCCGAATATTCCAGGGCTGGATACCTTTAAAGGTAAGGTGATGCACTCAGCTCAGTGGGATCATGATTATGATCTGAAGGGCAAGAAGGTTGCGTCTATCGGTACGGGTGGCAGTGCCATTCAGTACGTGCCGGAAATTGCACCTGATGTCGCGCAGCTTGATGTGTACCAGCGTACCGCTGCCTGGGTGATTCCACGCGACGAGCGTCCGTACAGTGCTGCGAGTAAATGGGTGTTTAAGAACTTTCCGTCTCTGCGTCGTCTGTATCGCTCGCGTCTGTATTTCACGAATGAAATGCGGGTGTGGCCAATTTTTAATCCCAGCCTGGCGAAAGGCGTCGAGTTTCTGGCGAAGCGCTTTATTAATATGCAGGTTAAAGATCCTGATGTGCGCGAGAAACTGACGCCTGATTACACGATTGGCTGTAAGCGGATTCTTATTTCAAACAAATGGTACAAAACGTTTAACCGTAAAAATGTCTCGTTACTGACCGACGGTATCCGTGAAATCCGGGAAAACAGTATTGTCGATAAAAACGGTGTTGAGCGTGAATGCGACACGATTATTCTGGGTACAGGATTTATCGTAGATCCTCGCGGTTACATGGATAAATTCAATCTTAAAGGTCTGCCCGGCCGGGATATCCTTGAAGACTGGAAAGATGGCGCTGAAGCGTACCTGGGGAATACCGTCAGTGGTTACCCGAATATGTTCCAGTTGGTGGGGCCTAACTCAGGCCTTGGCCATAACTCAATTATCTTCATGATTGAAGCTCAGGTGCACTACATCCTTGAAGGTATGAAAGAAGCGAAAAAACGCGGCGTTGATTACCTGAATGTTAAGAAAACTGCGCAGGATGATTTCAACCGCGAGATTCAGGAGCGTATTAAAGGCTCGGTCTGGACGTCAGGTTGTTCAAGCTGGTATCAGCAGTCTGATGGCAAGAACTTTGTACTCTGGCCTTATTCCACACTTAAGTTCTGGAAGCGGAATAAAAAAGTAATCACTGCACACTATGAGTGGGTGAAGCTGGATGCGCAGGTAAAACAGGATATACCGGCGAAGAAAACCGCGAAAAAAGAGGGAGCGGTTGCCTGAGACGGACGCTGGCCGCGGCAGGTAAGCCGCGGTCGGTACACAGTAGTCATACGGCAGGGGGTAACCCCTGTGACTCTTTTGCGGCGCTTTCAGCGCCGCTTTTTTATATGTTGCAGAATATCTTCGCCAGACATTCCTGCGAGCCGGGCCCCGGTTTCAATCCCGTGTATCAGCTCTATGAGTGCCCGGTTTGCAGGGGCGTTCAGGCCGAGCCTTTCTGATTCTCTGACCACAGCGCCATTAATAAAGTCTACTTCTGTTCTGCGCCCTGAATTCAGATCTTCCCACATAGACGAGCGCGCTTCCGGATCAATGGCCAGCATGCTTGACGCCAGTCGGCGAAACAGAAAATCGGGTACGCGGATCAGTTTGGGTAGCCAGCGCGCGGGCAGCCTGGTGAGCTGGGGAAGTTGTAGCTGACGTGCGTCGGCCACGGCGATGAGTTCATTCATGGCTTCGCTGAGTACTTTGCGGTATGCGCGGGTTTCCAGCTCGCTTTTTAACGGCATATCGCTCAATGCGTTGATCGCATTATTGAGATTTAACTGAAGCTTGGCCCAGCGCAAAGCCTCAAACTCATCCGTTTGTTTCAGCGCAAAGCCAGCCTGAGAGAAATACTGGTTCAGCGAGTCTCCGCACGAGAGTGCAGATGTGTAGACGTCGCCCTCTGTCCCACGGTGAAAGCAGCCTTTACCCAGGGGGGCAACGTTAAAGCCGACAATCCCCTGTATTACCGGATTCGGCAGATTCTTCAGGGATTCTTCACTACCGATACCATTCTGCAGAGCGACTACTGGTACCTGAGGACGGGCGAACCGGGCGATTTCTTCTGTTGCTGAGGCGACTGCTGCACACTTCACCGTCAACAGAATCACATCTGCGCTGACCAGAGTATCGGCGCTTGTTGATAGCTGGGGCAGGGGGGCATCCAGTGACAGACCCTGATAATCACTCAGGTGAATCTGACCCGCGTCTTTCAGTTCGGTCTCTATACGGGGACGAACGATAAGGGTGACATCGGCGCCGGCTGCGGACAGTGCGCCACCGAGATAGCACCCTATTGCACCGGCGCCGAGTATGCAGATCTTCACGGTTTTGCTCGCTGGGACCGGGTCAGCCAGCGATCCAGAGAGTTGGCAAACGCCTGTTTGTCCTTATCTGAAAAAGCCGCCGGGCCTCCACTCTGAACACCAGACGATCGCAAGGTTTCCATGAAATCCCGCATATTGAGTTTCTGACGAATGGTTTGTGGGTTGTAGGTTTCACCGCGGTTATTAATGGCTTCAACCTGCTTCTCCAGCACTTCGGCCGCCAGAGGAATGTCCTGGGTAATCACCAGATCGCCCGGCTGAGCCCGTTGAGCAATCAGGTTGTCGGCAACATCAAAGCCTGGCTCGACCTGCAGGGCGGTGATACAGGGCGAAGGCGTGACAGGCACCCGATGGTTGGCCACAAAGCAGGTCGTTGTGTTTGTGCGTATGGCAGCCCGGCAGATGACTTCTCTGACGGGTTTCGGGGTGGCGTCAGCATCGACCCAGATGGTTGGCATATTGGCGTCCGGCGTTAGTGGATATCGTGACTATTATGCCGGGGAACCGCCGGCGGGCAACTATACCTGTGTAGCGACTGTGTTTTTTTTCACCGGAGATTGTTTGCTTTCCACCTGTTTCAGTCGGGGAGGCTGGTGGAATATAGAAAAGACAGAACAACAACAGATCCTGCTGAGGAGAAAGTTATGAACGCAACGGTTGCACAGCATCCTGAAATCAAGCCGCGCCACATGTCGATGCCGTTTGAACAGTTGGAAACTCCGTATTTTTTCGACAATAACGCTCTGCTGTCTGCATTTTTTGCAGCGCTGTCGTCGACGTTCCCTGCAGGTGAAGGTGAGTTTATTGATTCCGTCCGTCTTTATCGCGAAAAAGTGTCCAGCGATAAGCTGAAACAGGAGATCCGTGGCTTTATCGGTCAGGAAGGTCATCACAGCCGCCAGCATGAGCGTGTGAATGAGATCCTTCGTGATCTGGGGTTTGATGCGGTTGCTCTGGATAAAGACCTGGGCAGTTATATCAAACGCCACGTACACCCGCGCTCAGACAAGTTCCGTCTGGCGATGACCGTCTGTATGGAGCACCTGACGGCCATTCTGGCTGAGCACCTGCTGACGTATCCGGAGACGCTCGATAAGCTGGCAGAGCCTGTGCAGGACCTTCTGTACTGGCATGCGGTTGAAGAAATCGAACATAAGTCAGTCGCTTTCGACACCTTTATGAGCATTGAGGGTGACCAGAAGTATCTGCGCTGGTGTCAGGTGTATGCGACCCTGTTTTTCTTCCATCGTATCGGCTGGTACACGGTTAAGCTGTTATGGTGGCAGAAGAAAATGCCTTCCTGGCGCGAAGTGAAAGGTTTCTGGCGTTTCATGACCGGGCCCAAAGGCATGTTTACCGGTGTAATTAAGAACTATATGGACTGGTTCAAGAAAGGATTCCACCCCTGGGACCACGAAAACTCAGAATTGATTGAACGCTGGAAATCAGAGTTCTATCGCGAAGAGCAGGACCTGGCTGTGCAGAAAGCAAAAGCCAGAGCAGCAGAAAAGCAGGCGGCTACAGCCTGATTTCTGCCGACCCGGGCAGTGCGAAGCCCAAGGCCGCCGTCAGGCGGCCATTTTCGTTCTGAGATTCGTCGCATTTTGGCAGATACGCCCTTGTCTTTCCCGACCGACCTTTCTATCGTAAGTCCCAATAACAACAACACCCTTTCAGGAGAACCCCTATGCAAGGTCTGATGATGGATCGCCCGCTGCTTATCTCGTCGTTATTGCAGCATGCCGAGGTGACACATCCGCACTCTGAAATTGTGAGTCGTCGCTGTGAAGGCGATATCCACCGTTACACCATGAAAGACGCCGCTGCGCGCGCGCGTAAAGTCGCGAACCTGCTGCAGCGCCTGAACATCAATGATGGCGACCGGATCGCGACGCTGGCGTGGAACAATTATCGTCATTTCGAGCTGTACTACGGGGTATCTGGGTATGGTGCGGTATTGCATACGATCAACCCGCGTCTGTTCGCAGAGCAGCTGGTGTATATCGTTAATCATGCCGAAGACCGTTATATCTTTGTTGATCTCACTTTTGTGCCACTGCTCGAAGCCATTCTGCCTCATATCGGCAATGTCGAAGGCTTTATCATCCTGTGTGATGAAGACAAAATGCCAGAGACTAAGCTCCCGAATGCTCAGTGCTACGAGACGCTTCTTGCCGCAGAATCTGATGAATTTGAGTGGCCTGAATTTGATGAGCGTAAAGGTGCGAGCATGTGCTACACCTCAGGGACAACGGGCAACCCGAAAGGCGTGCTTTATTCACACCGCTCAACCTGTCTGCATGCACTCTCTTCCGTGGGTGAAGAGGTGATGGGGCTGTCTTCCAGTTCGTGCTTCCTGCCAGTGGTTCCTATGTTCCATGTGAACGCCTGGGGGACGCCATATTCTGCATGTATCACCGGTGCTAAGCAGGTATTCCCTGGCCCGGGGATGGACGGGGCTTCGCTGTGGGAGCTGATTGAAGCGGAAAAACCAGACCTCTTGCTAGGAGTTCCGACCGTATGGCTGATGCTGCTGAACCATATGGACAGCATCGGTAAGAAGCTGGCATCCGTGAAGAACGTCATTATCGGCGGTGCTGCGGCGCCTCTGCAGATGATCAAAGATTTTGATCAGAAACACGACGCGTTCGTTGTTCATGCCTGGGGCATGACTGAGATGAGCCCGATCGGGACCATCAATGCTTACAATGGGATTATGGCTGCCCTGCCTAAAGAAGAGCGTTACCAGCTTCAGCGTAAGCAGGGCCGCCCGGTCTTTGGTGTCGAAATTAAAATCTGTGATGACGATGGCAATGAGTTGCCGCGCGACGGTAAAACGTTCGGGCGTCTGTTAGTACGCGGGCCATGGATCGTTAATGGGTATTACAACAACGATGATACCTCCAGCTTCGAAAATGGCTGGTTCGATACGGGCGATGTCGCCACCATTGATGAAAACAGCTATATGAACATCGTTGACCGTTCCAAGGATGTGATTAAGTCGGGTGGTGAATGGATCAGCTCGATCGATCTCGAGAACGCTGCGGTTGGTCATCCTCAGCTTGCTGAGTGTTGCGTGATTGGTGCTCGTCATCCGAAGTGGGATGAACGTCCGATTCTGCTGGCGGTGAAAAATCCGGAAGCGGAAGTCGACGAAGCGTCAGTGCTGTCGTATCTCGAAGATAAAATTGTGAAGTGGTGGATGCCTGATGCCGTGATTTTTGTAGAGTCACTGCCTCATACAGCGACAGGAAAACTGCTGAAGGTTGATCTGCGCAAAGACTACGAAAACTATCTGATTGATCATGGCAAAGCCTGATCATCAGTGAACCGCAGAAAGCCCCGGTATATCCGGGGCTTTCTGTTTATGGGGGAGCTTATTTCAGACAGCGCAGGGCATATCTGATGGGGTGTTAACGTCATTGTGAATCATCTGATCGTCGATGATGACGTTCACATTTCTGCGATCAGGGATGATCCGGACTTCAGTGCGATGCCCGCTCAGGCTCATCAGCTCGAAGGCGTGTTCGCGGCGGAATGCGGTAGGAAACCCGGGTTGACCAAAACGATCGACCGGGCGTGCGCAATCGGTCAGCTCCAGGTGGCGGGCCAGTAACTGATAGGTCTCTGCGGTAATCCAGGGCATGTCCGCTCTGGCGATGATCCAGCCATCCCAGTCCTGGTTTGAATGCACTCCAAACGCAATGCTGTGGCCGATGCCATGGGCTGCGTCAGGGCAGATCCCGGCACTCGCTTCTTCGGGGATACACGATTCCAGGACGTCATGGTCGCCTGGATGCAGAACGACAAAGCAGGGCAGACCAGATGCCACTGCATTGTCGATACTGGCCCTGAGCATACATTGATGCCCTGGCCAGGGGGCACAGCGCTTATCGCTGCCAAAACGTTCGCTGCGTCCAGCAGCCAGCAGAATAATACCTGTTCTCATCGGCGCCTCCTGTAATGGTAGAGGGGTCGTTTAACTTAACTCCAACCGACGCTAGCACAGGGCTTGTTCTGCTCACACGGTAAAACTGTTACCTGTGACCTGTTACAAAGCCTCAGTCAGAGGATTCCGCCTGATCCCACCAGGGGTAGATCGGCGGCATATCACTGCTGACAGTGGCGCTGAAGTCGGAGGGTCGTTTTTCCAGAAAACTGGCAACACCTTCCTTGCCATCGGCAAGACTGGTGTAAAACATGCCCAGCGATTCCACTTTATGCGCTTCAGCCGGATGGGCTGCGGCGCTGTTCCGATACATCATCTGCCGTATCATCGCGACCGATACGGCGGATCGGCTGGCTATTTTTTGCGCAATTTTCCGGGCTTCGTCAAGCAGTTGGCCGGAAGGGATCACCTGACTGACAAATCCTGCCTCCTTTGCGACGTCACCGTTAAAGATTTCGGCGGTCATGGTCCACTCGAGGGCTTTTGAGATACCGACGATGCGAGGCAGGAACCAGCTTGAGCAGGCTTCCGGTACGATACCGACCTTGCTGAACACGAATCCGATACGAGTATGCTCAGACGCCAGGCGGATATCCATGGCACAGGTCATGGTTGCGCCGATTCCTACAGCAGCACCATTAATGGCAGCAATGACAGGTTTGGTGCAGCGGAAGACTGCCAACGCAACGCGCCCACCTGTGTCGCGAACGCCCTGAACGATGGCCGGATCGCTGAAGCGCTCATTCATGTCCTGCATGGTCGGGCGCTGGGATTCGTCCAGGCCGAAGACATTCCCTTCCTTAGATAGATCCATTCCCGCACAGAAAGCTTTGCCTGCGCCGGTGACAATAATCGCCCGGACGTCATCGTCCAGACTGGCCCGGTCGAAGGCGTGGATAAGTTCGTTACACATTTCAACCGTGAAGGCATTCATCTGCTCAGGACGGTTCAACGTCAGGGTCAGGATGTGGTCACTGACTTCCCAGTTCAGGGTGGTGTAGGTAGTCACAGGCTGTTCTCCTTAAACGCAGCGATGGCATTCGTGTACTCATTTTTCAGGCGCTGGATCAGCTCTGAGGCAGGTGGGGCATCTGTGATGCTGCCAACACCATGACCGGCAGACCAGAGGTCTTTCCATGGCTTGGCGGTGGTCGCCTGCGCGGTCTTTTCAATATCCAGTTCGGCACCAAAATCTACATGGTCAGGTTTCTTATGAGTGACCAGATCAATGCCGTGGGCATCCAGCGACGGTTTCAGGAACGATGCATTCACACCGGAAATTTTAGGAGTGTAAACAATGTCGGCGGCACTGCTGGTGGCCAGCATATCTTTGTATTCGTCCTGTACCTGACACTCTTCTGTACCGATAAAACGGGTGCCCATATACGCCATGTCGGCGCCCATCATACGCGCTGCCGCGATATCCCGGCCGGTGCTCAGGCTACCGGCGAGCAACACGGTTTTGTCGAAGAACTGACGAATTTCGTTCACTAGTGCAAACGGATTCCAGTCACCGGCATGACCTCCGGCCCCGCCAGCGACAGCAATCAGACCATCGATACCAACAGACGCCGCTTTGCGGGCAAAACGGGCGTTAACGATATCGTGGAAGACCACTCCGCCGTAGCTGTGAACGGCATCGACAACGTCCTGTACGGCGCCAAGGGAAGTAACGACCAGGGGCACTTTATGCTTAACGATAATTTTCAGGTCTTCCTGCAGTCGTGCGTTGCTTTTGTGCACAACCAGATTGACGCCAAAAGCAGCAGCCGCTTCTCCGGATTCCGCTTCCCACGCATCCAGGTCGCTACGGATTTGGGTCAGCCACTGATCCAGTCCTTCACTTGAACGTTGGTTCAGCGCGGGAAATGTACCAATCACCCCAGATTTACAACATGCGGTAACCAGTGCAGGACCAGAGGCCAGAAACATTGGCGCGACAACTAAGGGCAGTTTCAGGCCCGGGCGAAGTGATTCAGGCAGGGACATGCAGGAACTCCGTATGGTGGTCATAAAAAAAACAGGGGATGAGTGTCTCATCCCCTGTTAAGGGTGGAAACAGTCGAGTGTGCCAAAAAGGGTCAGGCGTCAGCCGTCTGACCCACCTTCACTGTTTCAAAACGGTTCGCCCGCGCAAATGTCCCGAAGTCGTTAAACGGGACTCCGTGTTCGCGGAAGGCTTGATGCGCTGCTTTGGCGGTTAACTGGCGGATATAAAAGGGTTCGCCCACCACAAAATGATGAATGCCGTGGGTGCTGCCAAAGTTAAAGCAGAACAGTTGAAATGGTAGGAAGCGCCAGTCGTTCAGTACCTGGGTCTGATTCAGCAGCGAGTCGACGCCACCGTAATAATGCATGTTCGAGCTGATAAAATTCAGGCAGAAGGAGCGCAGATAAAATGGTGCGATCAGAATAACGATCAGTGGTGTAACAGCGTTTGCGTAGCTGAGCAGGGCTTCAGGTGCAGAGCCGCCGAATGGCATTGCCAGCAGATTAATCAGTTGAATCAGTAAAAAGCTGTACCAGACAAAGGCCGTGATCACACCGAAGGGCATATTCGAGGCAATAATACGCTTTGCTGAATGCCAGCGGCGTCCAGCTGGCAGGAACATCCAGACCCTCAGTAGGTTACCCGTAAAAGTATCCATCATTACCCAGAAACGTACGAAACCGTAAGGGTGGCCGTTGCCTATGCCGCGCTCTTCCAGATCTTCCGCGGTGCCTGACGTTTTGTGGTGTAAGAAGTGCAGCCGGCGGCGGATCCACGGATTAATCGTGCCGGGACGGAATACCCATACGCCTAACAGCATCAGGTTGTGGATCGCTTTGTTGTTTTTGAAATACTGCCAGTGAATCAGATCATGCTCCAGCTCGTGGAGGAATGACGTGAGTATGGCAACCAGGGGAATACAGAGCCAGGCAGGCATCACACCTTCGAGCCAGGCCCATCCGCAGCCAAGAATACCGGCGACAGATACCAGGAATATGCTCATACCCATCAGGTTATTGTTGGCTAAAACCGGGTAGCGTTGACGAGCGTCGTCTCCGGCACGACGGATCACAGTCCGGATGGCTTCAATACTGGCAGCATCGTTATTAACGTTATTTGGCATAACACCCTCATCGGTGAGTCTCACGGCGGGTTTCACTCTACTCAATTGGTGGGTTATAAGGTTGTTATTGTTTATATAATGGCCTTGAAACCTATGTTGTTGGCCGAATTGGGGCGGTAGAGTGTCGGAAACTGAACATAATGCGGTATATCCGGCAGCGGAATTGCAGCTCATCCGCTGCTTTATGGACGAGCACGGTATCCCAATGCGCAGCTGGCTGTTGGGGACCGGGCTGGCGGACGACTGCCTCGACGATACTGAGCTGAGGCTCTCAAATCGCCAGTTCGATATTGTTCACCGCAATATTGCCCGGCTTCTCAAACAGCTTCCTGATGCTGGGCTGCGCTTGGGAGTGGCTCTGAATCTCTCCCGATGGGGGATGATGGCGGGTGCGCTGTTGTGCAGCCGGACCCTGGGTGAAGCACTCGCGACAGCAAACCGTTACCGCGTTCTGGTTCGGAGCCGGTTTCAGCTGCGTGCCGATGTTCACGATGACCTCTGTATCGTCCGGGTAGCCCCTGTGACCGGTGATTTGCCAGTGAACCTGAGATTTTCTCTTGAGGTCATGATTGCCAGCCTGAGCGCCCAGATAGAACAGTTACTTGGGAAGCCATTCAGCTTTCAGCGAGTAGAGGTTCCTCTGAGTGCTGAAAGCGCAGGCGAGTGGCGTCGTCACCTGGGAGCGAATGTACATTTCAGCTGCAAACAGACGCGTCTGATTTTTCCTGCAGAGCTTCTCAGCTCGCCGCTGCCGTTCGCTAACCCCGTGACCCGTGCACAGATTCTTGCCGCTTGCGAGAGTGAAGTGCAGCGGCTCGCCAGCGCGCGCTCAGGCGATGTGACCTGGCGGGTTCGTGAGTGGCTTAGCGGGCAGGAGGGCCGTCCATCGATGAGTACTGCGGCGACTGCACTCAACACATCGGAGCGGACATTGAGACGACAATTGCAGCTCTCAGGAACCAGCTATACTCAATTACTCGATGAACATTGCCTTCAGTCAGCGATGCAGCGCTTGCTTGTTCCTGGCGCCCGGGTCACGGATGTTGCCCGCCAGTGTGGCTACCGTGATATTGCGAGTTTTCGGGAGGCGTTCCGCCGGTATTCAGGTATGACCCCTGGGAAATACCAGAGGCTGGAGTGGCAGAAGATGACAGCTGGCGGGAGTCTGGCTGCGCCAGAATGAGGAATAACGCACATTGACGGCGCATCAGGCCGGTGAACTGTGTGCTGCATCAAATTAAGCTCATGTCATAAATGACAGAAAAAACAGGAATACTACACTGAATACAGAGAAGCCTGTGGAGACGCCCATGCGCTCGCTCCCCTTTCTGCTGTTGTCATTCTTATTGCTTAGCCTGAGCCTGCCGGTGAAGGCGGCCGCTGTGTGGTTGGACCAGAATTTCCATTCGCTTACACCCCGGATGGAGTATGTCCAGGATGCGGCTGGAGAGCGCGAATGGCAGGACTTTTCCCAGTGGGGATGGCAGCCTGTGGCGTCATCGCCTCCACAGTTTGGCTATACCCAGTCGGCGTATTGGTTCCGGTTTGACCTGCGCGGAGATCCGGAGGCCGTCAGTCATGCCTGGATTGAAATTTCCTATCCCATTCTTGATGAAATCGACGTTTACCTGATCGGCGAAAATGGCGCTTTGCTGGACAGTGTTAAGACCGGAGATATTTTCCCTTTCTCTACCCGGGTACTCGCCCACGAAAACTTTCTTATTCCACTGGAAAAAGTTCTCGACGGAGCGGCAACCGTCGTCATCCGCGTACGGACTGAGTCGTCAATGGAAGTGCCTGTCAGCGTGCTCGAAAATATCACTCTGATTGAACGCAGTCAGGCGAACAGCTGGATACATGGCGCATTTTTCGGCGCCATTATTATGCTCGGGTTTTACCACATCCTGATTTTTCTGGCGGCAGGTGATCGGGGGTTTCTGTATTTCGCCGGACTGACGACAGTGATGGGGCTGATTCAGGCGACCTTATGGGGTTCCAGCTACCACTATTTATGGCCCGGACTACCGGCGTGGAATGAATACAGCATCAGTGTATTAATTAACATGTCGAATTTCTTCGGCATTATGTACGTAAGTACGGTCGTGCAGATACGTGAAAGGAGCATTTTTCTCGCACGATTATTCAATGCGATGGCCATCGTCTCACTTGGATTAATTGCGCTCAGCTTTATCCTGCCTTACCAGGAAATGATCCGCATTACTCTCATCGCGGCTCTGGTCACTCTTGTGATGGGCGCTTTTATCGTATTGCTGCGGATGTACGACAGATACCTGCCGGCTTACGCCGTATTTGCGGCCTCTGTGATGTATACCCTGGGAAGCGTGGCTTATATTCTCGGTAAACTGGAAGTCATACCGAACAGCCTGCTACTCGATAATGCGCTGGTGATTGGCCAGCTTGTACAGGCCGTGTTGTTCGGCTTTGCGCTGTCACTGCGTATCACTGTTGAGCGCAATCTGCGTGAAGAAGCCCAGCGGGAATCTGCGGTTGCTCAGGATCTTCTGCTTGAAACTGAACGGGCTCAGAATCAGCGTCTTGACCGGGAGGTCAGATCGCGGACCAGACAGTTAGAAGAAGCGAACGTCAGGCTACAGCAGATGAGCGCAACCGATGCGCTGACAGGGCTGTATAACCGTCGTCAGTTTGATGAGACCCTGGATCGTCAGTTTGAGCTGGCTCGTCGCCAGGGCACAGAGCTGTCAGTTCTTGTTATCGATCTGGATCACTTTAAATCTCTGAATGATACCTACGGTCATGCCGTGGGCGATGACGTCCTTAAACAGACTGCAGCACGCTTACAGACCGTATTAAAACGTCCTTCCGATCGTGCATTCCGGTACGGTGGAGAAGAGTTTGTCGTGCTCCTACCTGATTCGGGCACGACCGCAGCCCGTATTGTTGCCAAGCAGATCTGGAGCGCGATCCGTGGCGAGGCAATGATGGCCGGCAATCAGTCGTTGCGGGTGACTGTCAGCATCGGTATCGCGACTGAGAAACCGGGAGCCGACAGCGAAGTTGCTACTCTGTTTCAGCGTGCAGATGCGCAGTTGTACCGTGCGAAAGAACAGGGGCGCGACCGTATCTGCGTCGATTGAAATACGGTCGCTGAGTCGGCTTACATGGCCTGGCGACGGTTGGCGTACAGCAGACCACCAAACATCAGCATCCACCAGAAGTAGATACTTCCTGCACCGCTTCCTCCGGTTTCAGCGGGAGGTGGCGCAGCGACCGGTGCCTGAACTCCGGCGATCACACGGGTGATGATTTCAGCCGTGGCACTCATCGACGGATAGCCATTGTCGGTCACGGTGACCGCCATCCGATATTCTCCCTCCGGAAGCGTATCGGGGTTGAACGTCACGGAATTTCCGAGCTTGTAGCTGTTATGGACTCCCTCCAGCGACCATACCAGTTCGTGAGTATCTGACTCATCTATGTCGGTGACAATTGCTGAAATGGTGACATCCCCCATGCCCGTAATAATTTCCTCTTCTTCATTCCCATCCTGGGTAAGTGTAAGCGTGATTTCGGGGGCGTTATTTTCATCCGGTATTCCGTCGCCATCACTGTCACGCAGAATGCCGTTGGCAAACCGCATTCCGGGGAGCTGACTGCTGCTGCCGAAATCCCACACCTCGGTGTCCCACCCTTCATACATGGTGGTACCTTCAACGCAAGTGGTGTTGTCCGGGCCGGTGGGGCACTGGAGTTCGGTGAGGGAGTGTATATTGATGTCCAACGCTTGTTCTCTTTCTGTCAATGCGAGGGTAGGAGCCTCTAGTTGATATAAAGAATAGAACTCTGTTTCCGGAGCGCTTCCTCCAGTCATTCCAAAAGTTAAAGACCCAGTTGAACTTGCTGTTGATATTACGTGCGAAATTGACCCAGACAACACCTCATGTACGAGTGTTCTATTCGAAGAAGAGCCTGTGCTCACTCGACTTACAAGGCCACCTATAAACACATTGTTGATGTGCCCATCGAAAAGGATCGTAGTAAGCAATGAAGATGCTTCTACTTCACTAGACACATTGCCGGTAATAAAAATATTGCTTACTGAGGCTCCATTAACAATCCCAGCCGCGAGGAGCGATGCCTGCAATCCATGAACGCTAACATGTGATCCCGTGATAGCGAGGTTGGTTACGCTACTTTCGTAGCCGTCGATTGCGAAGAATAGCGCGGAGAACTCATCTGGCCGGTTGATGTTCAGATTTCGGATGACATGTCCGTTTCCTTCCAGTACACCTCTGAAGTAATCGTTTTCTTGCCCAATTGGACTCCATCCTCTACCGTCGTTCCAGAACTCGTCACCTGAGTCGAAGTCATTACTATTATTCGTGTCGAAATCTAAATCGGTCATTAATTCATATCCGTGACACCTTGCTTGAGGGATGCCTCCAATGACCTGTACTGGGCATCCGCTACTATCAGGCTCTGCTGTTTCGCTGAGCTTTCTTGAATATCCATTTAGTTGATATCTGATAGCATTCAGTTGTCGCAGCGTATAGATTTCAATCAACCCATCAGAATCGGAGTCGGCCAGACCCTCAGGGTTTTCAGCCAGTACCTGTTCGTCTGGTATACCGTCATTGTCGATGTCCCCGGGGTATGGATCCAGTTCCAAGGGCGAATCGGCCTGGCAATTGGTGTCACAACCTGAAGACCATTTATCGGGGTAGCCATCATTATCATCATCAATAGATGCTTCCGGATGATGCGGAAATTTATCGAGGGTCAAACCACTGGAAACGATACAGTTTAGATCGCAACCCTCAGTAAACCGATCGGGATAGCTGTCATTGTCTCGATCGATTGCGGCTGCGTGTATCGTGGCGAATGCATCTTCCGGATCAAGTATTCCGTCGCCATCACTATCACTATAAGATGCGTTTTTCAGGACCATAGAGGGTAGCTGAATTCGACTGCCGAAGTTCCAGATTTCACTATTCCATTGATCGTATAAGATATTTTCTGAACTACATGAAGTATTTGTGTGAGTGGTGGGGCATCTAAGATCTTTGAGATAAATATCGGATTCTATTGGTGTGTAGCCACCTTCAATCGCAGTCTTTAATCTGACCAGGTCAGCTGCAAAGTAGCTTGCGATTGTCTCATTATTCTCGCCATAGGAGTAAAGCCCTCCGGTGACCTGACCACCATCAATATAGGTTGATGAGACTGAATTTCTGAATACGGAACTTGCAGCTCCGCCTGATATACCACCAACGATCCAAGGGCCGTATACATTCCCGCTAACAAAAATATCGGAAAATTCGGTGCTACTTGAATCTCCAACGACTCCTCCAGTCCAGATGCCTTCACCATCAATATGCGTGTTTACCAGTACGCGTTCGATAGTGGTATTTCCACTGGAGCCGGCAAGTGTTCCTGTATCATTCCTTCCAGAAATATAGACAAGAGGGCCTGTCAGCACTAAGTCATGAACCCATGACTGAGAGGAAAGGGAGGTAAACAGACCGATTGAATTAGTTGAAGGTCTGTTTATGTAGAGATTGCGTATAGCGTATCCATTGCCGTTGAATTCACTTTCCAGCCTGAAAAGTGGCAGCCAGCCTTCACCTTCATTCCAATACTCATCAGATTCGTTCATTACACCGTCAGAGTTTGTGTCGAAATCTAGAGTTTGAGTGAGTTCATAACCGCGACAACGGCTATCGTAGTAGATACGTGGGCATCCGCTACTGTCAGCGGTAGATGCTTCTGATAGCTTCTGGCCATTTCCTGTTGTTTCGTAGCGGACGGCGTTCAGCTCTTCAAGGCTGGCAATGTCAATTAATCCGTCGGAGTCTGCATCGGCATCAATAATACCGTCGTTGTTGTCATCGTTATCAACGTCATCAGGAATTTCATCATTGTCATGGTCTCCGGGATGTTCATCCAGAGTCAGCCCTGAGGTTGTTTGACATACAGCGTCGCATAAAGAAGCCCACTGGTCAGGCAAACCATCACCGTCGAGATCTTCTCCTGCTGCGTTGTTATCTGGAAATCTGTCATAGATCAGGGGACTTTCGTCCTGACATGAGGGGCCGCAGCCAGGAGAAGGCGAGTCTGGATAACCGTCGTTATCTGAATCTATGGAGGCCGTGCGGTCATAGACAAAGGAGTCTTCGTCATCGCTGACGCCATCGCCGTCACTGTCCCGATACAGCTTTCCATCGATATTAAGTGCTGGTAATTGCTCTGACGTACCAAAGTCCCAGACAGTGGGGTCCCAGCCCTGGTAGAGAACTTTTTCTGAAATACAGGTTTCGTCAGACTCGGATATAGGACATTGAAGCTCGGAGAGTGATGATCTGAACTCCGTCTCAGAGCCAGTTCCAGTCTCCTTGCCTGATGAGTTACGGGACCAATAGGTGGCACTTGTTTCTGTTTCAAAAGAGTTACCAATTATTGCGCCTGAACTCCATGATTGATCGCTGCTTACAAAGCCAGTTGACAGTATATTACTGGCAGCTGTGTAACGTAGTTCGCCAATAACCCCAGCAATATAAGAAATTCCCGATGTCGCGCTGGAAGAAAATACGTTGTTGACGCTGAGATAATGGCCGATACCTATAAGACCACCGACTCTTGAAGTTCCTGATAGTTTACCAGTGGTATATATTTCAGAGATTGTTGCGGATATTACAGTGCCACTAATGCTTCCTACATATGTGGCTCCCTGGATTTTTGTTAGTGATCCGATGAAAGCCAATTTTTCTATGCGAGTGACGTCTGCCCCTCTTGTTTTAGAAAATAAACCGATATTGGAAGTAGTTGGCCTGTCGATATACAGATTTTTAATCGCGTAGCCATTGCCATTAAAGTTTGCACTGAAGTATTTGTTATACCCCGTCGCGATTGGCAACCAACCCTGTCCGTCATTCCAGTAAGTATCCTGGCTGTCTATGACTCCATCGCCATTGGTATCAAAATCCAGGTCAGTGGTTAATTCAAAGCCGTTACAGCCCGTTTCTGGGCAGCCTTCGCTTTTACCATACAGGCTGGTGCCGTCGAGGCTGTTGCGGATTTCGTCCAGATCGGCAAGGTCATTGACCTCAATCAGACCATCGTCGTCGCGATCGAAATCGGGGCGATTGTCTTCGGCAAAGAGTGAAGCAGATGAAAGTGTAAGAACTGAGGCGGCGAAAATACGTATCAGCGCGCGGGATAACATAACCGGTCTTTCCTGTAGCTGGATGAAGACAGGAATTCAGACACAAAGAGGAAGGGCCAGATAACGGCAGATGGAGGCAACGAGTTCCTTTCGTCTTTACGCCAACTCACTGTCGGACGGCACGGAATATACCGGATGCTGATAGAAATGTCATTGAAGGTGGGAGGAATGGCACCTGCGGTGGTGTCCGCTGGTGCCACAGGTGACTTACTTCAGATCAAAACGATCCGCGTTCATCACTTTGACAAAGGCCTTCACAAAGTCGCGAACGAACTTCTCTTTGTTATCGTCCTGAGCGTACACCTCGGCGTAGGAACGCAGGATCGAGTTGGAACCAAACACCAGATCTACCCGGGTTGCCGTCCACTTCGTCTCGCCAGTCTTACGATCAACGATGTTGTAGTGGCTCTTGCTGGCCGGTTTCCACTGGTAGGCCATGTCGGTCAGGTTCACGAAGAAGTCGTTGCTTAATACGCCGACCTTATCCGTAAACACACCGTGCTGACCACCACCATAGTTGGTGCCCAGTACGCGCATGCCACCCATCAGAACCGTCATTTCTGGCGCCGTCAGCCCCATGAGTTGTGCCCGGTCGAGCAGCATTTCTTCGGGGGCCACTGCGTAGTCTTTTTTCACGTAGTTACGGAAACCATCCGCCAGCGGCTCGAGTACATCGAACGATTCCGCATCGGTTTGCTTATCGGTCGCATCACCACGACCCTGAGCGAACGGTACAGTTACGTCAACGCCTGCATCTTTCGCCGCTTTCTCAACCGCCGCAGTACCTGCCAGTACGATCATGTCAGCAATGCTGACCGGCTTAGCGAAGCCGGCACGAATGCCTTCCAGAACCGCTAACACTCGCTGCAGACGCTCAGGCTCGTTGCCTTCCCAGTCTTTCTGCGGTGCCAGACGGATACGAGCCCCGTTTGCACCACCGCGGAAGTCGGACGCACGGAAAGTACGAGCGCTGTCCCATGCTGTGGCAACCAACTCTGCGATGCTCAGATCAGACGCCAGAACCTGTGCTTTCAGATCGGCGATTTCAGCGTCAGTCAGGTCATAGTCTACCGCTGGAATCGGGTCCTGCCAGATCAGATCTTCTGCCGGTGCGTCAGCTCCGAGATAGCGGGACTTCGGCCCCAGGTCGCGGTGCGTCAGCTTGAACCAGGCACGTGCAAAGACATCTTCAAAGTACGCTTGATCGTTGCGGAATTTCTCAGCGATCTTGCGGTATTCCGGATCGACCTTCAGCGCCATATCGGCATCCGTCATCATCGGCATGCAACGGATCGAAGGATCTTCCACGTCCACTGGCATGTCTTCTTCGGCGATGTTCACAGGCTGGTACTGGTGGGCACCGGCCGGGCTTTTGGTCAGTTCCCAGTCGTACTTGAACAGCAGATCAAAGTAACCGCCGTCCCATTGTGTTGGGTTGGTGGTCCAGGCACCTTCAACGCCACTGGTAACCGTATCGCGGCCAATGCCACGGGTTTTGTTGTTCTGCCAGCCAAAACCTTGCTCTTCGACGTCAGCACCTTCCGGCGCTGGGCCAAGATTCGCTGCGTCACCGTTACCGTGTGCTTTACCAACGGTGTGACCACCGGCTGTAAGAGCTACGGTTTCCTCGTCGTTCATGGCCATACGCTCGAACGTGATGCGCATGTCTTTGGCAGTTTTCAACGGATCAGGATTACCATCCACGCCCTCTGGGTTAACGTAAATCAGGCCCATCATGACGGCGGCGAGTGGGTTTTCCATTTCGCGGTCGCCAGATGTGTCGTAACGGGTGCCTTCACCACCGCTGGGTGCCAGCCACTCTTTCTCTGAGCCCCAGTAGGTGTCTTTCTCTGGGTGCCAGATATCTTCACGACCACCGGCAAAACCGAAGGTTTTGAAACCCATGGATTCGTACGCCATGTTACCGGCCAGTATCATCAGGTCAGCCCATGACAGCTTGTTGCCGTATTTCTTTTTGATCGGCCACAGCAGACGACGCGCCTTATCCAGGTTGCCGTTATCCGGCCAGCTGTTCAGCGGTGCGAAGCGTTGGTTGCCGGTATTTGAGCCACCGCGACCATCGGCCAGACGATAAGAGCCAGCTGCGTGCCACGCCATACGGATCATCAGGCCACCGTAGTGTCCCCAGTCGGCCGGCCACCATTCCTGGCTGTCTGTCATCAGGGCTTTCAGGTCGTTTTTAACCGCTTCCAGATCCAGTTTTTTGAATTCTTCGGCGTAGTTAAACTCTTCGCCCAGCGGATTAGTCTTGGTGTCGTGCTGGTGGAGGATGTCCAGATTCAGCGCGTTTGGCCACCAGTCGGTGTTGGATTCACCGGCCTTGGTGACGCTGCCGTGCATGACCGGGCATTTGCCTGTTGGGGTTGTCATAGTTCAGCTCCTCATCTTGCGTTGTGTGCTTTGTGTTGCAGTTAACGCCCGGTGTGTGAAGCTTTCACCGTGCGCCTGTTATGAGATTCATAATAGACGCTATAGTTGATAATAAAATTTAATTATATAGATTGCCCCGATAGCGAATTCCTATTCGCAACCACAAGCAGAATCACCGCAGCAACTATGACTGGGGCGAAAGATACCCAGAGCACGATGTCCCAGCCCCAGGTGCTGAGAATACCGCCGGATGCAAACGAGCCGAGAGCCATCAGTGAAAAGACAATAAAGTCATTCAATGACTGCACCCGGTTTTTTTCTTCCGGGCGGTGGCACTGCAGTATCAGCGCAGATGCACCGAGAAATCCAAAGTTCCAGCCAACGCCCAGAATGATCAGCATGACCCAGAAGTGAGCGACATCGACGCCATCCAGCGATACGACCGCCGCGATCGCTGTCAGAATCAGGCCCAGGATGGAAATACGCCGTGCACCAAAGCGGCTGATCAGGTGCCCGGTAAAAAAGCTGGGCCCGAACATGGCAATGACGTGCCA
The DNA here is from genome assembly GCF_950066645.1 of uncultured Thalassolituus sp. GTDB lineage: Bacteria > Pseudomonadota > Gammaproteobacteria > Pseudomonadales > Oceanobacteraceae > Thalassolituus. The sequence continues at coordinate 26,912 of NZ_CATMFB010000026.1, forward strand.
TTGAATTCCAAGATTGGCGTCTGCCTGCGAGTGTCCGTGAAAATGCATCGCCAGTGGGGCGGCAGTCATCAGGAAGTTCATGACCAGATAGGAAGCTGCACCACAGATCACGGCCGGCAGAAATAAGGGCTGGCGCAGGATTTCACCTAACGGCCGTCCACCGGAGACGTCTTCCTGGGAAGGGCGGGGCAGCCTGACACCCATGAGTACGATGGCCGACAGTAAGGCCACCAGAGCCTGAATGGCGAAGGTGCCAGTGAAGTCCGGCGTGTCCCAGCCGGGTATCGACAGGTGCATCGTATGTGTCACCAGTTGCGGGCCGACAATACCTGCCGCCACACCGCCTGCCATGACCAGCGACAGCGCTTTGGCCTGTCGCTCCGGCGCAACGCCATCCGCTGCAGCAAAGCGGAAGGACAAGACCACCGCTGCGTATGCGCCACCAAAAATAGTCGACAGGCAAAGCCATACGAACGAGGAATGCAGCATCGCCAGCATGGCTGCCACTCCAGACAGAACCCCCAGGGAGGTACCCGAAAGGAACGCCGTAACACGACCATAGCGTTGCGCGATCATGCCTGCAGGAAGAATACAGAGCGCCATACCCACCACAAATAGCGAGATGGGTAAGGTCGCCAGCAACGGATCGGGAGCAAGCTGATGACCGATGATCGCACTGGTGGCAAAAATTACGATGGAATTAGCGCCGGCTAACGCCTGAGCAAGGGTAAGGCGCCAGATATTATTGGTTTGCTGAGCCTGGGTCAGCTGGAGGGGGCTGGACATAGTTGATTCCTTAACTAAGGCCCAGAGATTAGCCTCTTTTGTAAAAAGAATGAATCAACAAACGGAAGTAGAACTGGAACAGGGTGTTGCTGAGGGGGAAATGGTGGGCCTGCTCGGACTTGAACCGAGGACCTAACGATTATGAGTCGTGTGCTCTAACCAACTGAGCTACAGGCCCGTTCCCTGTGGGTCTGGATGAATCCGTGACCGCGCAGCATTATAAGCAGCATCTCAGGTAAGTGCCACCTCTTTGATTTTCCAAAGATTTTGAGCAAAAAATAACCCGGCAGGGCCGGGTTATTCATCAAGCGATCCGGGTGGATGGCTGATTATTCGTCAATAAAGCTGCGCAGGTGTTCTGAGCGGCTTGGGTGACGCAGTTTGCGCAGAGCTTTCGCTTCGATCTGACGGATACGCTCACGCGTTACGTCGAACTGCTTACCTACCTCTTCGAGAGTGTGGTCGGTGTTCATATCAATACCGAAACGCATACGCAGTACCTTAGCTTCACGTGCAGTGAGGCCAGCCAGTACAGAGCGTGTTGCTTCTGTGAGGCCGTCGGTAGTTGCGGTATCCAGCGGTGAGTCCGACTGGGTATCTTCGATAAAGTCGCCCAGATGCGAATCTTCGTCATCGCCGATCGGGGTTTCCATCGAGATCGGCTCTTTGGCGATCTTCAGAACCTTACGGATCTTGTCTTCAGGCATTTCCATGCGCTCGGCCAGTTCTTCCGGCGTTGGCTCGCGACCCATCTCCTGAAGCATCTGACGTGAGATGCGGTTCAGTTTGTTGATGGTCTCTATCATGTGTACCGGAATACGGATGGTACGTGCCTGGTCAGCAATCGAGCGGGTGATCGCCTGACGGATCCACCAGGTTGCGTAGGTCGAGAACTTATAACCACGACGGTATTCGAACTTATCTACTGCTTTCATCAGACCGATGTTGCCTTCCTGAATCAGATCCAGGAACTGCAGACCGCGGTTGGTGTACTTCTTCGCGATGGAGATAACCAGACGCAGGTTGGCCTCAACCATTTCTTTCTTGGCGCGACGTGCGCGTGCTTCACCAATAGAAACGCGGCGGTTAACTTCTTTAATTTCTGGGATGCTGAGACCAACGCGGTCTTCCACAGCCTTAATTTTCTTCTGACAGCGGAAAATTTCGAGCTTGTAGGTGTCCAGCTTGTCTGAATAAGCGTGGCCGCCAGCGATCAGCTCTTCAATCCAGTCGTTGTTAACTTCGTTACCCTGGAATCCGCGGATAAAATCTTTACGGTTCATGCCGCACTTACGGGTCATCAGAACCATGATCTGACGCTCTTGAGTGCGGATTGAATCGAGAGCTTCGCGCGCGTTGTTGACCAGCACGTCAAAATGCTTAGGTGTCAGCTTGATCGGTGCAAACAGATCGGCCAGCTCGGCGATGGCTTTTTCGGCCTGTTTGCTGGCGCGACCGTGTTTTTCCAGAGCCTTGCTTACTTTAACGTTGGCATCATGAATTTCAGTAAAGCGACGTACGACCTCGGCCATATCGATGCCGCTATCTTCGCTTTCTGAGCTGTCGTCATCGTCATCGCTGTCGTCATCACTGTCGGATGAGTCGTCATCGTCGGATGAGCTGCTGTCGTTGCTGGTGTCGTTCGAGTTGTTGTTGCTGGCCAGCAGGCTGTCGTCTGACGGATCGATAAAGCCACTGAAGATATCGCCGACACGGTTCGGATCTTCTTCTGCGTCCTGGAATGCCTGCATGATGCTGGAAACAGCACCCGGGAAGTACGCCAGTGCAGACATGACTTCGCGGATACCTTCTTCAATACGCTTGGCGATAACAATTTCGCCTTCACGAGTCAGCAGCTCTACCGTACCCATTTCACGCATGTACATACGTACCGGGTCAGTCGTGCGGCCAACGTCAGATTCTACGGCGGCGAGCGCTGCGGCGGCTTCTTCAGCGGCGGCGTCGTCGGCGGTTTCGGACATGAACAGGGATTCACCGTCAGGCGCAGACTCGGATACCGGAATACCGATATCGTTGATCATACGGATGATGTCTTCGACCTGGTCCGGATTGGCAATGTCATCCGGCAGATGGTCGTTTACCTGGGCGTAAGTGAGGTAACCCTGCTCCTTACCCTTGGCGATCAGTTCTTTAAGACGGGATTGTTGCGTGCTGGATGACATATAAGCCCTGTATTCCGTGTTTAAAGGCGGAAGAAAAGCGCCGAAGTATATCTTTTAACCTCTCGTTAGGCCAGTGTTCGCACAGAATGTTCCTGTGTCTGGCCTGACGTGCGCGGTCTTTGCGTGCTCTTGCCGCAGCAGACTCTTCCGGTATCTATTTTGGGTTGCCGCAGCGACTTTTCAAGTCAGCGGCTGGTATATATCGCTGTACGTTTTTTATTTCTTTCGTGGCGCTGGCGTTTCAGCGTACGCAGTTCGTCACGCTGCTCAGCTGTGAGCTTCTCTCCGGATCTGAGAATGGTCTCCAGAGATTCGAGTCGGCGGTCCTCTTCACGGGCAGCCATACGAGCCAGCACCATAGAAACGTCGCCGGGAGCAGGCTTGATACGATCGCTGTCCGGGCTATCGGCCAGACGCTGAAGTTCGGCCTGCCAGGGGCTGCCGATCCACTGAATCAGGAGTCCGACACTGTTCTGTTGTGGAGCCGCATTGAGTTTGTTGAGTACCCCAAGCAGCAGTCGCTCATAGTCGCTTTCAGGCTCAGTCTCCGGAATCGTCACCGACTGAGCGATGGATGGATTTCTGACAAGGTGAGTGAGCGCACGGATGACCAGCGGGGCCAGGGGATCTTCAGTAGTGTCCTGCCCGGTGCTTTCGTATGCGATAAAACCGGGTTCTTCTGGCGGCAGGTCATCATAGTAGTCGTGAGTCGGACTTGCTGGAGGCTCGGGCGATTCGTCGCGCAGGCTGACCAATGCCATGCTCTTAGTGCCTATCAGATCTTCCAGACGCTTTTCCATCAGGTTGCGCAGGGTTCCGGAGGGCAGACGTCCGATGAGCGGGGCGGCCAGTTTATCAAGGCGCGCTTTGCCATCGATGG
>NZ_CATMFB010000027.1 GCF_950066645.1 uncultured Thalassolituus sp.
CTGAGCCTGAGCCTGAGCCTGAGCCTGAGCCTGAGCCTGAGCCTGAGCCTGAGCCTGAGCCTGAGCCTGAGCCTGAGCCAGAGGCGGATAGGGGCACACTGATCGTCGATGGTGAGCTTCAGGGCTGGGACATTCCCGAAGAACCTGCCGCCCCCATGCCGGTTGTTGTGCAGGAAGCCTCTCTGGTCGTTCCGTCGACGGATCTGCTTGCCGGGCATGCTGTTCGTCAGATGGTGGAGAGTGAGAGAGACGCGGGACTCCGGACGGAGACCCGTGCGCTGAACTGGGCTTCCAGTCAGGGAGTCGAGTGCCTTATTTTCAAAGTCGCAGGACTGAAACTGGCGATACCCCTGCCATTGCTGGGAGGCGTGTATCCGGTCGAGGGAAAAGTCACGCCCTTATTTGGCCAGGCAAACTGGTCTCTTGGTGTCTGGCAGGCCGATGGTGAAAAAATGACGGTGATCGACAGTGCGCAGCTGATCATGCCCGAGCGGGGAGTATCACTGGCCGACGAAGGCTATGAATACCTGATTCAGCTGGACAATGCGCCCTGGGCGCTGGCGTGTCAGGAAATCTGCGATACGGTGACCTTGGTGAGTGAGTCAATTAAATGGCGCGGTGACCTGAGTAAACGTCCCTGGCTGGCAGGTACTGTCATCTCAGAAATGTGTGCCTTGCTGGATGTCCCCGGGCTTATTGAGCTTGCTGACAGCCAGAGAAAGGCGTCCTGACGGGCATTTCCTCCATACTGCTGACCGTTCTGGCTGGCATGAAAATTTCCTTGAAATTCAACTGGTACACTTTGTGCTCTGATCTATAGTTAAGGAAGGTCCGCAATGTTTTTTGACACAGTCGGACATTGGCCTTTCTTAGCGAGGATGTTTTATGTCAGCGATTGCCGGGAAGAGCGTGGAAGATCCGGTCCTTCAATGGGTCACTTTCCGTCTCGAAAATGAAACCTACGGTATTAACGTAATGCAGGTTCAGGAAGTACTGCGTTATACCGAGATCGCACCAGTGCCGGGGGCTCCGGTCTACGTGCTGGGCATTATTAACCTGCGTGGCAACGTCGTCACGGTAATCGATACGCGTCTGCGTTTCGGCCTGCCGACCGCTGACACGAATGACCAGACCCGTATCGTGATTATCGAAGCGGAAAATCAGGTCGTGGGAATCCTCGTTGATGCAGTGGCTGAAGTGGTTTATCTGCGGCAGTCCGAAATTGAGACCACTCCGAATGTCGGAAACGAGGAAAGTGCCAAGTTTATTCAGGGCGTATGTCATAAGAATGACGAGCTGCTGATTCTGGTCGACCTTGAGAAACTGATGACAGATGAGGAGTGGTCAGAACTTCAGGGTTTGTAGGAGTCTGACATGAACACTCTTTCGTTGGTCCACTGGTTGTTGATTGGCAATATGGTCATGCTTTCGGGTGTGGCTCTTTTCGTATTTGCCCTGCGTCGGCAGCAGGCTGCAGATGCTGAACGCCTGGCTGCGCGCATTGATGCGATGGAGCAGGGTTATGGCGCCATGAGCAAGAGCACGATTGGACTGGGCCGACGTATCAAACAGGTTGAGGCACGCTCCGCGCAGACGGAGCGTCAGGTCGGACGCACAGCACCCGATGATGCGCGCTACGAGCAGGCCTCACGACTGGTCGGTATGGGCGCCAGCGCCAGTGATCTGATTGACAGTCTGGGAGTTGCCCGGGCTGAAGCTGAGCTACTCGTTTCGATGAAGCGCCCGGCCAACGCCTGATTCCTGAATGAGGTAAGTGACGTACTGAATCTGTCACTTACTTCACACTTCTTACGCGTTATTTTCTGTCTTTGTGATCCGGTAACGAAATACTACACAGTTCCACCAGAGTTACTCCCAGCCTTTCCTATACTGAAGTTAAGAACGTGGAGGTGCCTGTATGAAACTTTGGAGTCTGTTGGGTCTGGCGACCGTCTTGCTGAATATGACTTCAGGAGATATGGCGCCGCAGTCAGAAGACAGAATGCTTGCTGACGCAGGTCATGCGCAGTTGTTGATCAATACCATGTTTTCCGAGCACTCCCCGGGTTTCAATGATATCTACATGATTCAGACGCCGGACAAAGGGCGTGAGATCCTGATTTACTGCAATCCTTCCTATTGCTACAAGCTGAAGGGCCACACGGTCCCCGTGTGACCCCGGCAGGTATCAGGCGCCTGCCAGAAAGAGTGCTACGGTACAGCCAACCCCAGCTGCCCAGACAACGCTGCGCAGAGCGGCGAAATTGCCGATGTACATCACACCATACACCACCCGTATACCGATAAAGGCCAGTGCCAGGGTATCGACGTAGCTCTGCTCTGCACCTGTGAGGTGAGCAATGATCACGGCCGCAGCAAACGCAGGAAATGCTTCAAAGCTGTTCAGCTGAGCCCAGTGAGCGCGCTTCTGGTAGCCTTCCTGTTTGTCGAGAAACTCACGCGGAGAGTAGTTGTTGTAGCGTCGGCCGCCACCGAATTTGGCGAGGCTGGTAAATACATACGGCATCAGCGCTGCCGCCAGCACACACAGGTATGCAGTAGTCATGATAGCTCCTGGATTATTATGGTCTGACCGGTTTATTCCGATGTCAGACTCTGACACAGATCCAGTGTGTTGAGCGGATCTGAGGGAGCAAAACAGTAACCGCCTAATGGCGATTGCACAAGGTCACCTTCGGCAGCGAAGCCATACCGGAGTGGTGTGAGGGGCTCGTTCTCGGAAGCTCGGGCTGCTGTGTGTTGCCACGCATTCCATACCGCCTGATGCATGGCCTCTGAGGATGCGGCATGGCGGGTAATTTCCCGGTCAGCATCGTCAAGGATACCGGGGAGATAATTCAGAGCAGAACCGGTGAACACCGCTGCCAGCAGCAATCCAGCTGTGGTCTGAAGTGTCGAGAAGCCTTTGCAGCCTTCCAGGCTGATCATTGTCCAACTCCATAAATATAGGTTACAGGTTGCCAGACAATAGCGGATGGCGTATTTGACGCCAATGGGCCTGAGCGACCCAGAGGCTTCAGGACAGGTTAGACAGCTTCAGTAGCGGATATTAAATGTCCGGTATATGAACCCCATCAGCCAGGCGGGACCAATCAGGAGAAACTGGATGTCTTTGAAAAAGGAGGGTTTTTTCCCTTCGATGTGGTGTCCGATAAACTGTCCGATCCAGAGAATGACAAAGCCGACGATACAGCTGATCCAGAGCGGAGTTTCCCACAGAGATTCGTAAGCCAGCAGAAACAGCAGGCAGGCAAGCGTAAACAGGCCTAATCCTTTTGCCAGTGCAGGTGACAGGCGATAATAAAACAGCATGACCGGAAGGGTGGTGAGTATGCCCCAGTTGAGTACCGGAATATCTGCCAGCCACTGCGGTTGTGGAAGCTCCCAGAGTAATCCGAACACAACCAGATAGATCAGGGGAACACAAACCCAGTGAATCAGTTTGTTCACGGGATTACGGTGGCTCTCTCCATATTCTTCAAACCATTCGTCAGCAGTCTTACGGTTCATAGCGGGCTCCGTTTGTAGTTGTTATCTTTAGCCTGTTAAGTCTAATGCAGTGGCCGGCAGGATTCTTGTTTCTGAAGGTCAGTCAATGGTTTCAGTAACTCAATATGACGATGAATCATCAGGAAAACGATCAACTTCGGGTCTCTGCTCACTGGTTGCAGGTTCTTTTGCAGGGATTTGCCGGATTAGGGCTGGACAGTCATGCGCTGTTGGCAACAGCGGGCATTCGCGCTCAGGAGCTTCAGGTCGCTGATGCACGTATCGATCTGACGCGGACGCTAAAGCTCTGGCAGGCGGCCGCGCAGGCCTGTGAAGGGTCTCTGGGACTGAAGTTGAGCGAGTATCTGACGCCCTTACATTTTCCTTTGCTGGCAATGAACCTGATGCACAGCCGTTGTCTGCTGGATGCTCTGGCAATGGCCGGTCGTTATTCTGCGGTGATCAGTGAGGGAGGTTCATTTGCACTTGAGGAGAAAGAGGGGTTAATCACACTGATGTATAACCCCGCAAGTGACGGGTTCAGTCGCCATCAGATCGACGCCGTTTTACTCTTGTTGAAGCGTTTTGGCGAATGGTTGTATTGCCGTTCGGTGCCACCGGCCAGGGTGTTACTCGGGTTTGAGGTACAGGAAGACGCGAAGGAAGAATACACTCGGGCATACGGTTGCCTGCCGGAGTTCGGGGCCTCCTGCCATGCACTGGTATACGAGTCAGGCTGGTTCCGCAGACCGTTACCCGGAGGCGATCCTGTGCTGGCGCAGATGCATCGCCGTATGCTCGAAGAGCAAATGGAACGTGTGCAGCAGCCGGCGGTTCGTATCCGGGTGGAGCGAAGCCTTCAGGAAGCGGTTCATCTGGCGACCGATCGGGAAGAAATAGCAGCGAAACTGAATATGAGTAGCAGTACCCTGCAACGTCGGCTGGCGGAGGCGGGCACCAGCTTCCAGCAACTTCTGGAAACAGAGCGTGAGCGGCGTGCGACACAGCTGTTATCTTTTACCCGCTTACCCCTGGCCGATATCAGCGAATTGCTGGGGTTTGCCGACAGCAGTGCGTTTTCCAAGGCGTTCCGGCGCTGGCAGGGGATGAGTCCCCTGCAGTACCGACAGAAGCAGTAATCAGAGCGCGTCCAGTACCGCCAGCAGATCGTCGTGGTGAGACTTGGTTTTCACTTTTTCCATGATGTGCACCAGAGTGCCTTCTTCATCGACGATAAAGGTCAGACGGTGAACGCCCATAAATTCACGACCCATAAACTTCTTCATGTCCCAGACTCCGTAGAGTTCGGCAATGGCATGGTCTTCGTCGGACAACAGGTCGAAATTCAGTTCATCCCGGTCGATAAACTTCTGCAGACGTTTCGGAGCATCGGGGCTCAGTCCCAGAACCACGACGTTACGTTTGTTCAGTTCTGCCTGTGTGTCCCGCAGACCGCAGGCCTGCACGGTACAGCCGGGTGTCATGGCTTTCGGATAGAAATAAAGAACGACCTTCTTGCCTTTTAACTGGCTCAGGGTGACTTCTTCTTCTTTCTGGTTCAGCGCCGTGAAATCTGGAGCTGGCTGACCAATGGCTGGCAGGTTGAGGGCCATAACTTACCTCTGTACAGATGTTGTATAAGAATGAGCCAAGGCTACCGAGGCGCCTGCGTTATTGCAAGTGCAGCGGAGATTTCGGAATACAGCAGCAGGGTAGAATTTCATCGTCATCTATCCAGGCCATGGGCTCTTCGATGTAGTGCACTTCACCTTCAAGCAGGCGTGTTCGGCAACTGCCGCAATATCCTTCCCGGCACTGGTACTCGATGTGAATGTCCTGGGACTCCAGTGATTCAAGCAGCGTGTTGGCGTGCTGGAAGCGGGCTGTTCTTCCGTCGCTGAACTGCACCTCAAAGACGGGTTTCTGCATACCGTCAAATTCGATCTGTGGGGTAGGCTCGGGGCTTTCGGCCATAAAGCCAAACAGATCGCCCTGTTCAACGTCTTCGCTGACAGGCTTTGTACGGAGGGGGCGAGAGGGAACATCATCACCAAAATCGAAAGTGATCTGGGTGTGGTTGGTATCCGGCAGATCCAGTTCCGTCTGCGCTGGAGAATAGATGGTTTTGGGCTTAACCCAGCGACGACGCCCCACGCGGGGCGTCTTTCCGGCACCAGGCATCAGAGATCGAAATCACCGAAGTCAGCGGTGTCCACTTCACTGTCGATTGCACCCACGAGGTAAGAGCTGATTTCAGCCTCCTGAGGGGCGACCTGTACGTTGTCGCTGTTGAGCCACGCATTGATCCATGGCAGCGGGTTGTTGCGTGATTCAAAGACAGGGTCAAAACCAAGTGCACCAATACGCTGGTTGGTAATGTACTCAACGTACTTGCACAGAATGTCTTTGTTCAGGCCGATCATCGAACCGTCTTTAAACAGATATTCTGCCCAGCCTTTTTCCTGCTCTGCGGCTTCGCGGAAAATACGCACCACATCATCGCGGCATTCTTCGGCGATCACTGCGAAATCCGGGTCGTCTTTTCCACGGGCCATGATCTGCAGCATGTGCTGAGTGCCGGTCAGGTGCAGGGCCTCATCACGGGCAATCAGTTTAATGATCTTGGCGTTGCCTTCCATTTTTGCCCGCTCGGCAAATGCGAAAGAACAGGCAAAACTCACATAGAAGCGGATGGCTTCAAGTACGTTTACCGACACCAGCATCAGGTACATACGACGCTTCAGTTCACGCAGGGTGACTTCAACGGTTTCACCATTAATGGTGTGGGTACCTTCACCCAGCTGAGTGTAATAGTTAGCCAGGTGAATAAAACTGTCGTAATACTCGGTGACCGAAATCGCGCGGCGCACGATGTGCTCGTTTTTAGTGATATCGTCAAAAACCACGGCAGGGTTTGGCACGATATTACGCACGATATGAGTATAAGAGCGGCTGTGAATGGTTTCACTGAACGACCAGGTTTCAATCCAGGTTTCCAGCTCTGGCAGAGAGACAACGGGCAGCAGAGCCACGTTCGGTGAGCGTCCCTGAACAGAATCCAGCAGCGTCTGATACTTCAGATTGGAAACAAAGATGTGTTTTTCGTGTTCCGGCAGATCAATAAAATCTTTGCGGTCGTTGGTCAGGTCAACTTCTTCCGGACGCCAGAAAAAGGAGAGCTGCTTCTCGATCAGGTTCTCAAAAATTTTGTGCTTCTGCTGGTCGTAACGGGCAACGTTAACCGGCTCACCAAAAAACATTGGCTGTGCAAAAGTATCGAAGTCGTTACGGTTAAAGGTGGTGTAGGCCATACCTCAGATCATTCTCAAAAAGCGGGCCGCCGAAGCGGCCGGGTAAATCAAAAAAATCAGATTTTGCACGCGCCGCCGGCACAGTCATCTTCTGCTGCTTCTTTCTGCGGATCTTCCATACCATCACGGGTGTTGTGGTAGTACAGAGTCTTCACGCCATTGCGGTACGCCGTCAGCAGGTCTTTCAGCAGCTGCTGCATCGGCACCTTGCCGCCCGGGAAGCGGGAAGGGTCATAGTTCGTATTGGCAGAGATTGCCTGGTCAACAAACTTCTGCATGATACCAACCAGCTCGAGGTAGCCCTGGTTGCCAGGGATTTTCCACAGCAGCTCGTAGTTCTCTTTGAGGTTTTCAAAATCAGGCACGACCTGCTTTAGAATACCGTCTTTGCTCTGTTTTACGCTGATATAACCACGTGGAGGCTCAATGCCATTGGTCGCGTTACTGATCTGAGAAGACGTTTCGGATGGCATCAGCGCCGTCAGCGTAGAGTTACGCAGGCCGTGCTCCAGAATGTCTTTGCGCAGAGTTTCCCAGTCATAGTGCAGCGGCTCACTGCAGAACTTATCAACGTCTTTTTTGTACGTGTCGATCGGCAGCAGGCCCTGAGCGTAGGTCGTATCGCTGAATGCGTCACAGGCTCCCTGTTCTTTCGCCAAGTTGTTGGACGCTTTCAGCAACCAGTACTGAATCGCTTCAAACGCGCGATGTGTCAGGCCATTGGCACTGCCGTCTGAATACTTCACGCCGTTTTTCGCAAGATAGTAGGCGTAGTTGATGACACCAACACCCAGAGTACGACGGGCCAGACTGGCGCGCTGAGCAGCAGGTACCGGGTAGTCCTGGTAGCTGAGCAGGCTGTCGAGAGCGCGTACGATAAGATCAGACAATTCTTCCAGTTCGTCGAGGTTCTCAACTTTACCCAGGTTGAACGCGGCCAGAGTACACAGCGCAATCTCACCATCCGGATCATTGATCTCTTTCAGTGGCTTGGTTGGCAGGGCAATCTCAAGACACAGGTTAGACTGGCGCACAGGCGCTTTTTTCGGGTTGAACGGGCTGTGAGTATTACAGTGGTCGACGTTCTGAATGTAGATACGGCCCGTGCTGGCACGTTCCTGCATCATCATCGAGAACAGGTCGACAGCTTTCATTACTTTCTTACGGATGCTTTCGTCAGCTTCGTACTTCACATAGAGCTGCTCAAACAGTTCCTGATCTTCGAAGAAGGCATCGTAGAGGCCGGGTACGTCACTTGGAGAGAACAGCGTGATACTGCCGTTCTTAATCATGCGCTCGTACATCAGTTTGTTGATCTGCACACCGTAGTCGAGGTGGCGAACACGGTTTTCCTCAACCCCACGGTTGTTTTTCAGCACCAGCAGGTTTTCAACTTCGTAATGCCAGATCGGGTAGAAGAGGGTCGCAGCACCACCGCGTACGCCGCCCTGAGAACAGGACTTAACCGCCGTCTGGAAGTGCTTGTAAAACGGGATACAGCCAGTGTGATAGGCTTCGCCGCCACGGATAGGGCTGCCCAGTGCGCGGATACGACCGCCATTGATACCAATACCCGCACGCTGAGATACGTATTTAACGATGGCGCCCGCGGTAGCATTGATTGAATCCAGACTGTCGCCGGCTTCGATCAGTACGCAGGAGCTGAACTGACGGGTCGGTGTACGCACACCGGCCATGATCGGTGTTGGCAGTGACAGTTTGAAGGTTGAGACGGCATCGTAGAAACGCTTCACGTAATCCAGACGACGTTCTTTGTCATAGGACGCAAACAGACAGGCAGCAATCAGGACATACAGAAACTGAGCGCTCTCGTATACCTTGCCGCTCACGCGGTTCTGAACCAGATACTTACCTTCCAGCTGTTTTACTGCGGCGTAGCTGAAGTTCATGTCCCGTGAGTGATCGATGAAGGCATCCATCGCTTCGAATTCTTCGCGCGTGTAGTCTTCCAGCAGGTGGCGGTCATAACGCTCGTCTTCGACCATGCGGCTGACGTGTTCAAACAGCGCAGGTGGCTCGAAGCGGCCGTACGCTTTTTTGCGCAGATGAAAGATATTCAGCCGGGCTGCCAGGTACTGGTAATCCGGAGCATCTTCGGAAATAAGGTCTGCAGCGGATTTGATCAGAGTTTCGTGGATTTCAGAGGTCTGGATACCATCAAAGAACTGCAGGTGCGCGCGCAGTTCGACCTCAGAGACCGAGACATGATCTAACCCTTCTGCTGCCCATTCCACAACTTTGTGGATTTTGTCGAGATCAAGCGGTTCCAGCGAACCATCCCGTTTTGAGACTTTTAGGGTGCTGTTCATGTCGTTTGTGCCTGTATTCAAGGGAAAACTACTCCATCGGTCCCTGATTGCGTCAGTAGAAAAGAACTTGACGATTTTCCCTTATTTCGGGTAGGACTCGTCCTAAGTACCTGACGTATCGTGAGTTTTACTTTGCCCACAAGATAATGCGGTGTCGGGGCGAATTCAACCCTACATATAGTGTGTTGTCGTCAAGCGTCTTGTGGATAACCTGTGGCTATCTGGTGGACTCAAAGTGGGTATCCATTACCAGCCCAGATGGCGCCTGAGTTACAGATCCCAGACAGACTTTTTTGTACCTGACAGCAACAATGTGAACGGTTACTGTGCAACAAAGCGTAACAGCGTCTAGAGTTAAGGTAAGTGAAAGAATGAAGTCTGGTTTACCCGGCTTCCCGGCCCGGTTTGGGTATTGATTGTAAGGAATGGTACTTCTGCATGTTAAAGCAAGAGAGCGGTCAGAACCCTGAAGAAAATTGGCGCATCCTGATAGTCGAAGACGACGAACGTCTGGCGGCACTGACAAAAGACTATCTGGAAAGCAACGGACTTAAAGTATCCGTAGAAGGCGACGGTAGCCGCGCCATTGAGCGGATTAAATCGGAGCAGCCGGATCTGGTCGTACTCGATCTGATGCTGCCGGGAGAGGATGGTCTGGCGGTCTGCCGCATCGTACGCCCGTATTACAAAGGGCCGATTCTGATGCTGACGGCCCGTACAGAAGACCTGGATCAGGTGCTCGGACTGGAGATGGGGGCTGATGATTATGTCGCCAAGCCTGTTCGTCCTCGTGTACTGCTGGCGCGTATCCGGGCGTTGCTGCGCCGGGTCACCGATGCGCCGGAAGAAGTGGAGCAGGAAGTCAGTTCGTCATCGCGCCTGACGTTCGGCAACCTCGTAGTCGACAGCTCCATGCGCGAAGCCTGGCTGGCGGGGGAGAGCATCGATCTCACCAGTGCAGAGTTTGATCTTCTCTGGCTGCTCAGCAGTAATGCCGGACGTGTGCTCACCCGGGAAGAAATTTTTAATCAGCTGCGCGGCATAGAATACGATGGCCAGGACCGCTCAATCGACGTTCGTGTGTCCCGTATCCGTCCGAAAGTAGGTGACGATCCGATGAACCCGAAACGCATCAAGACGGTACGCAGTAAGGGCTATCTGTTCGTTAAAGAAATCTGATTCAGGGAGTGAACGGCCATTTTTATCCGGGTCTACTTCGGGCTTCTCGGGGCACTGTTTGCTGTAGCGTTGCTGTGTATTGCAGCGTTACAGCTGGTGAACCTGGTTCGCTCGGCTCAGTTCAATGAAGAGATTGCCCGGGGCAGTCTCTACCTGATTTCTCACCGCCTCGCACGCGATCCGGAAGCGATCGCAGAACTCTCCGCCCGCTTTGACGCGGATATTTATATTCGCCCGCCCGCAGAAGCGCCTGAGGATGAATACGTGCGCAGCCGCCTTGAGCGCGGTCAGGTGATGATCTCGACCTCTGCCGATGGGCGTACCGCCTTTATGGAATCGCAGATGCCCGACGGTGGATGGTTGTCGGTTAATCTGAATACCGTGACCGAAGTTCAGGCGCAGGCAACCGCCAGCCTGCTGCTGGAAGACTGGCAGCAGAGTGGCATGTCGCTGGATACATTTCTCGAAAAAGTCCGCCCTAAGTTCGGTTTTCCGCTGGGGGTGGTCAGAATTAATGAGTTGTTGCTCTCTGATGCAGATTTCGCCCGGATGCAGTACGGCGATGTGCTGGTGCGAATATCCATCGAAGGCAGCCGTGCTGAAGCGCTGGCGAAGATTCCCGGACAACCACTGGCATTGAAGCTGGGTCCGATTGATGAGTTTAACCCGTATTCGTTCCGGGCCATTTTCGTCATCGTCACAATAGGTGTTCTGCTGATCGGCCTTGGGGTGTATTGGGTAGTGAATACCTTTGAGACCCGGTTGCGCAAGCTGGAGCAGGCAACCAGTCGCCTGTCTCAGGGGCATCTGAATGCGCGGGTGAACAGCTCTGGTGACGACCCGGTAGGACGCCTGGGACGCTCGTTCAACAAGATGGCGGAGCACATACAACGTCTGATTTCTATCCAGCGCGAAATGGTCCGTGCTGTCTCTCATGAATTGCGTACTCCGGTGGCCCGCATACGGTTCGGGGCACAGATTATTGAAGATTCTGTGATGGACGATCCGTTTGTCTCCAAGCAGCTGGCGGGCATGGATGCGGATATTCAGGAACTGGACGAACTGATCGATGAAATTCTGACTTATGCACGTCTGGAAGAAGGCGGGCCGATTCTTGATTTCCAGAAAGTGAACGTGGCGGAAGTCGCCGAGCAGGTTGTCGGCGAAGCCCGACCACCTGCGCATGTGACGGTTACCTATGAAGGTGCAGACCCGGATAACTTTCCGTTCTCAGAGGTGGAGCCTCGTTACGTTCACCGGGCGATCCAGAATCTGGTCGGGAACGCAGGTCGTTATGCCCGTAGCCGGGTCAAGGTCACCTGCAGTGTTGCCGACGATATCTGCCGTGTGGATGTTGAAGACGATGGCCCGGGTATTCCTGAGGAAGACTGGGATCGGGTGTTCAGTGCGTTTGCCCGCCTTGATGACAGTCGTACCCGCGCTTCAGGTGGCTACGGCCTGGGCCTCTCAATTGTGCGTCGGATTATGTACTGGCACAGCGGCCGCGCTAAGGTCGACCGCAGCCCGGAATTTGGTGGTGCGCGATTCAGCCTGATCTGGCCAAGGATTCACACCGACTGAGGGTGTTCGGGAAGGACAGTTTGCGTTCATTAGTTGTCCTGGTGGAATGCACTTTTTACATAGTGTTACAAACATACACGGATAGACAACAGATCAGAATGTGGCCTGCAGGCACTATAGAAGCACGTATCCTTTGGAGACGTGGTGAGAATGTAGTGGCACTCTGTTGCCGCTTTGAGGGCCTCCTTATTGGAGGCCTTTTTTTTATCTCGCTTTATTTATTTCTTCGCACAGTACCCGGGTGGCATCCAGTGCACGCAGGGTCATCCGGTGAGCCATATCGGCATCCGGGTGAATGAGTCTGTTATTGCTTATCGCTTTGAGCTGCGGCCAGCGTTTCCAGTTTATCCCGTCGATGTCCGTTTTTCCGTTATGGTCGGGCTGAATGATCACGTCAGGGTTTTTCAGCAGAACGTCCTCAAGGCTTATCTGTGGATAATCCTGAGGCTGATGACGGAATGGGTTGACGGCGCCGCAGAGGGTCAGCTGCTGCTGCGGCCAGGCCGTTCTGGCCACGGTGGTCAGTGGCCGTGACCATAACTCGTAGAAGACGGTGACTGGTGATCGACCCTGATAGGTTTTTCGCAGAGCCTGAAGGTCGGCACTGTAGGTGTCTGCCAGTGCCTCTGCAGTGTCTTTGTGCCCTGTGAGCCCGCCCAGGCGCCGTAGTTCGGTGGCCACATCTTCCAGTGTGACGATGTCCGAATAGACGACGGGGACTCCAAGCTTTTTCAGGCGCTCCAGATCTGCGACCGGATTGCCGGTTTTCCAGGCGAGAACCATATCGGGCTGCATCGCCACAATTTTCTCGACCTGAAGACCGGCATATGAGCCTACCCGGGGGATGTCTTCCGCAGCCTCCGGAAAGTCGGCGTAGTCGGTTGTCCCTATGATCTGATCACCGGCGCCGATACTGTAAAGCAGCTCCACCAGATGAGGAGCGAGCGCAATAATCTTCTGCGGGCTCTGGTTTTCTGCCGCCATGCCCTGGGGGGCCAGAGCCAGACAGAGAAGCGAGGCAGCGAGGCGGAGCAGCTTCACCAGTCTACTCCCTTACGCGCTTTGATTCCGGCTTCAAATGCGTGCTTCAGTGGCTTTACTTCGCTCACGGTGTCTGCGATATCGATCAGTGACTGCTGGGCTCCACGACCGGTGATTACGACTGTCTGGTTTACCGGGCGGGCCTGCAGGGCGGACAGTACTTCGTCGGTATCCAGGTAGCCGTAGTTGAGCATATAAGTCAGCTCATCCATCAGCAGCAGATGCAGATCCGGGTTCTGCAGATGCTCTGCACAGGTTTTCCAGGCTTCCCGGGCAGCTGCAATGTCTTTTTCTCTGTCCTGTGTATCCCAGGTGAAACCAGTTCCCATGACATGAAACGGAACGCCTAACTTTTTCAGAAGGTCGCGTTCGCCGCAGGGCCAGGTCCCTTTCACAAACTGAACCACTGCGGTGCTCATGTCGTAACCGACCGCTCGCGCCACTGTGCCAAACCCCGAAGTTGATTTACCTTTGCCATCTCCGGTGAGCACAATCAGCGTTCCACGTTCTTCCTGGGCGGCTTTTACCCGCTCGCGTACTTCTGCCTGCGTTTTCTGCATGCGGATTTTGTGTTCTTCGTTCAGTCTGGCGTTTTCGTCTTTCTGGTCTGTCATGCTGGTATATCCACAATAATGAATTCCGCTAAGCTGGCGAGCCTGCGTGCTGAATAGGGTGTGTGAGTGAGAGCAGAAACTCAATGTCCAGGTGTGCTTCACACGCCTGAGCAATCCGTTCGAGGGCGTCGTCCTGTTGTTGCTCCCAGGGTTTGATCAATCGGGTATCTGCGCCTGCCCACTGCAGTACGGCCTGAAGCGCTTCGGGCATATCGAAGACACCGTGCAGATAGGTTCCTGCGATCAGGTTGTCCTGGCTGATGCAGCCATCCTGTGTACCATCCGACAGGGTGCAGAACGGCTGGTAACCGGGCTGGGTGTGCTGGCTGCGTCCCGCATGAATCTGGTAGCCGCTGACGGGGCAATCGGCAAAAGACAGGGTGCCTGTGCTGTTGATCAGAGCTTTCTGACGGTGCATCTCAGTCGAGACAGGCAGATACCCCAGGCCGGTGCTGCTCCCGGCAGTGTCTTCAATGCCTTCCGGATCGGCGATGGTTTCACCTAACATCTGATAGCCACCACAGATCCCTAACACCTTTCCGCCGTAGCGGAGATGCTGACGGATCTGGCTGTCCCAGCCGTGCTGGCGCAGTGCCTCCAGGTCTGCGCGGACGTTTTTGCTGCCGGGCAGAATAATCAGATCGCAGGCACCGATGGCGTCCCCCGGTGCAACATACTGCAGGTCGACTTGTGGATGCTCCCGCAGCATGTCGAAGTCGGTGTGATTACTTATCCGCGGGAATACCGGCACCCTGACCCGCAGGCGGATATCGTCACTGGTTTTCTGTTGGACTTCGATGGCATCTTCGGCGGCGGCGCTGAGATTGTGGAGATACGGAAGAACACCGATGACCTTTTTGCCGGTACGTTTCTCAAGCCAGTCCAGTCCGGGTTGAAGCAGCGAGATATCCCCGCGGAAGCGATTAATAACGAATCCGGCAACACGGTCCTGCTCAGAAGGAGAGAGCAACTCAAGGGTTCCGACCAGTTGGGCAAAGACACCGCCGCGGTCGATATCGGCGATGATAATGACCGGGCAGTCTACCGCCTCGGCGAATCCCATATTGGCGATATCTCTGTCGCGTAGATTTATCTCCGCTGGACTGCCCGCTCCTTCGACAACGACCAGTTGGTAGTTCTGTGCAAGCCGCTGATGACTTTCGAGCACGGCTGTCATCGCGGTGGTCTTGTAGTCATGGTAGGCGGCAGCCTCCATGTCTGTGACCGCTTTTCCATGAATGACGACCTGCGCCCCGGTATCTGAGGAGGGCTTCAGCAGGACCGGGTTCATGTCGGTATGGGGCGGTATCCGGGCGGCCTTGGCCTGCAACGCCTGAGCTCGGCCAATTTCGCCGCCCTCTGGCGTGACCGCGCTGTTTAAGGCCATGTTCTGAGGTTTGAAAGGCGCGACCAGAAAGCCCCGGTTATTCAGTACCCGACACAGGCCGGCGACAAGCAGACTTTTTCCGGCGTCAGAGGTGGTGCCCTGAACCATCAGCGTGTTGACCGCGCGAAAGGTGTTGTTCATGCGCTTTCACCTTTCAGAGTCATGGGCAGCCCAGCGGCGACGAAAGTGACCTTGTCGGCGATGGCGGCCAGTGCCTGATTCATCCAGCCTGCCTGATCAACATAGCGGCGAGTGATGTCGCCCATCGGGATCACACCGAGGCCAACCTCATTGGCTATCAGAACAACGTCTGCCTGACACCCGTCCAGTGCGCTTTTCAGAGTGGCCACGCCCTGAGCCGGGTCGTCATCCGGTGTCATAAAGAAGAGGTTGTTTAGCCATAAGGTGAGGCAGTCGATCAACAGCAGTTCATTGGGGAGGGCGTTGGTGATGCGCTCAGCGAGGGCGAGAGGAATTTCTTCGAGTTGCCAGTGGTCGCCCCGTTCCTGCTGGTGGCGGGCAATACGCAGGCGCATTTCTTCGTCAGAGGCCGTTGCAGTTGCAATAAACACCGGCCTGAGTTCTCTGGGAGCGATGTATTGTTCCGCAGATGTCAGTGCGTATGAAGATTTGCCCGAGCGTGCCCCGCCAAGTATCAGGTGAATCACAGTGAACCTCCGCTTAAGACGCTGGCCGCGAGCACGAAATAGATCAGGAGTTCCTGAAGTTGTTGCGCAGCACCGAGGCAATCTCCGGTAAATCCTCCGATGTGTTTTTTCATCCAGCGCCGCAACAGCATCCGAGCGATCACGACAGACGCGATCACTGCAACGGCGGTCCACAGAGGGAAGAGCAGAAGCGCCGCCGCACCAGAAAGCAGGGTGACGGTCAGGTCGGTGACTGACATAGGCCGGGCAAGGGGATCGCTTTTACTTTTGCCCGGTGCAGTGACGTACGGCAGATCCTGACCATGGGTAATCGCCATAGCCCGCGACAGAGGGTAGGCAAGTATCAGGGCGCTCAACAGAATGCCGGCGTCTGCCAGTTGCAGCAGCAGGGTGACTTTAAGAGCCAGCGCACCAAATAAGGCGCCGCTTCCATACGTGCCTATCCGGCTGTCTTTCATAATGGTGAGTTTCTGCTCAGAAGAAAGTCCGCCATAGAAGCCGTCAAACGTATCTGCCAATCCGTCTTCGTGCAGTGCGCCTGTCAGCAACAGGCTGACAATCACAGTAATGACCACGGCAGTTTCTACGCCCACGATGGCCGATACCACGACCGTCAGGCCACAAAGCAGCAACGCCAGCAGCCAGCCCGTTGCGGGGAAATATCGCAGCGCACGATGCATTTTCTCCGGGCTGTAATCGGGGTTTCCGACCGGCAGGCGCGTCATAAACGAGACCGCCAGCCGGAGCAGATTCATTTCAGCCAGAATCATCGGATGCATCAGACGGTGACTCCCGCGCTGTCGAAAGTCGCCATATCGTTATAGAAAGCACAGGCAGCCTTAACGAGCGGTACCGCCAGTGCGGCCCCTGTGCCTTCTCCAAGGCGCAATCCAAGGTCCAGCAGTGCCTCTGCCTGCAGGGCTTCAAGCACATGCTGGTGTCCGGCTTCAGCCGAACGGTGCGCAAAGATCATGTAGTCGCGGCATTCCGGGGCGAGGCGCGTGGCAATCAATGCGGCGACGCTGACGATAAAACCATCAATCAACAGCGGTCGTTCGGCTTCTGCCGCACCCAGCATTGCGCCGGCCATCTGCGCGATTTCAAAGCCACCGGCTTCCTGCAGAATCTCCATGGTCGAAGGGGACGCGTGTCTGGCGTTGATGCGGGTCAGCGTTTTTCTGATCAGGTCTGTTTTAAGGTGTTTCTGGTCGGCCGTGATGCCCGTTCCGGCACCGACGGTGTTCTCTGGCGGCAGCTTCATAAGCAATGAAAGAAGTGCGGAGGCCGACGAGGTATTACCAATTCCCATTTCTCCGAAGGCAATCAGGTCGTGGCCCTGTGTGCACAGGGTGCGGCCAAAGCGTATCCCCATATTCAGAGCGTCGGCTGCCTGTGCTTCGGTCATTGCGGGGCCTTCCGATATATCCTGGGTACCTGCGCCGGTACGGGCAGAAATATAGTCAGGGTGATCACTCTCTACGGGATCAATAATTCCGGCATCTATAACCTTCAGTTGGATGTTGTTGGCACGGCAGAAGCAGTTAACAGCTGCGCCGCCACTGAGAAAGTTAAGAACCATCTGCCGGGTGACGGCCTGGGGGGCGATGCTCACCGGGTGACGGGCGATGCCGTGGTCGGCCGCAAACACGGCCATGACGGGGGCATTCACACTGAGGCGAGCGGGGTTCCGATGAATCAGTGCCAGCTGGAGCGCGAGCTGCTCCAGCTGACCCAGTGCTCCCGGAGGTTTGGTTTTCTGGTCGATTCTGTTCTGAATCCCGGACTGTGGCTCCCGGTCGACGGGCGGAATGGCGATAATGGAATGATCTTGCATAGTGGCTCCGGACAGTCAGGCGCGCTGACGCATCATTAATAAGAAGAAAACACTGCCAATGGCGGAAGTAATAATGCCGATGGGTAATTCCTGGCTCTCCAGCAGTGTGCGGGCAAGCACATCGGCCCAGACCAGAAATACTCCGCCAAGAAGCAACGACCCGAGAATGACCGCGCGGGTGTTCACTCCAAACCAGCGACGGACAATGTGAGGAATCATGAGGCCGACAAAGCCGATGCCGCCGCAGTGTGCGACGACAACGGCGGTGAGAGAGGCACAGACAATCAGCCCGAGCATGCGCATCTGCCCGGCGTGCACACCTAGACTGAGAGCCGTTTTATCCCCCAGTAGCATGGCATCGAAGCGGCGACCGCTGAGCCAGAGCAGAATGACGGCGAAAAACAGCGGCACTGCGATCAACAGTAAATGAGGTGTTTCGAGACGGGTCAGGCTACCCATCATCCAGAACATCACTTTATTCGCGGCGAAGGGCTCACCGATATACAACACCATATGAGTGGCGGCCCCCAGCATCAGTGACAGTGCGATCCCCGCGAGCAGGAGCTGTTCAGGGGTACGGGCCCACCGGCTGGCGGCCAGCCCCTGAACCAGAAATACGGATCCCCATGCGCCGGCAAACGCCGCTACTGGCAGCGATGTTCCCTCGGGCAGCCAACCGATATCGGGCAGAACACTGACGATGGCGGCGCCCAGCCCGGCTCCGGCTACGATGCCAAAAAGATACGGGTCGGCGAGTCCGTTGCGTGTCACATTCTGGAGGGTTGCACCGGCAATCGCCAGTGCGCCCCCTGCCAGCAAGGCACCGAGCACTCTGGGCAGCCGGATATCAAAGAAGATCATGTCTTCTACCCTGCCAGGACACGTGTCGGTCATGCACTGCCACACGACCCCAGGTGAGAGCCCTGCAGATCCGAACAGGCTTGCGAACAGCGGGCTGAACAGGGCTGACAACAGCAGGAGTGCCCAACGCAGACGAACAGACGTCATAACTGGATGACCTCTGCAGTGGAAGGGCAGAAGTCGACCCGGGTGCCGTGCTCTGTATGGTTGACGATGCAGGTCAACCCGAACACCCGTTCGAGAAGCTCAGCGGTCAGGACCTCCGCAGGCTGACCAAATGCGAGAAGGCGGCCACCGGCTACTATCGCCAGCTGATCGCAGTAGGCCGCAGCAAGATTAATATCATGCAAGCTCATCACAACGGTAAGCCCGTCGTCGGGGCGTCGCGACAGGCTTTTAAGAAGGGCGAGAATACTGTGCTGGTAATAGACATCAAGATGGTTGACTGGCTCGTCGAGGAGCAGCAGGCCTGCACGTTGCAACAGCGCTCGCGCGATCAGCCCGCGTTGCTGCTCGCCCCCTGAGAGGGTGGCAAATTCCTGCCGGGCTTTTTCCTGCAGGCCGACCTGCTGGAGTACTGACATAACCTGATGATCGTCTTGCGAATTCGGCAGAGCAAACAGGGGCTGGTGGGGGATAAGCCCCATGCGAACCACCTGAAACAGTGTAAGTGCAAATACGCTGTCATGTAGCTGATCTACCTGCGCTATCCGTCGGGCGCGCTCGTGCAAAGGTATCTGCTGAACAGCCTCACCCTGCCAGTAAATAGTGCCGGATGACTTCAGACGGTTGCCGGAAGTGCCAGCGATCTGCTGCAGCAGGCTGGTTTTGCCGGCACCGTTCGGACCGAGAACTCCAAGTACCTGCCCGGGTGGGAGGTGGAAACTGATATCGCTGAGCAGGCGGGTAGGGCCTGCCGATAATGACAGTTGCTCTGCAGTAAGGCCGGGTAAGGAGGTCATAGTTGATGTCTTCAGCCAGGGCAGGGCAGGACACATCCTTCGGCTCGCTGACTGCGCGGACGAGTGATGATCCGTGTATTCCCGCACGAAAAAATAACCGGTACATCAGGCTGGTATCTGACTCAGATCACGCCTTGTCACAGCGCGGTCCACACAGTTGCGGGTACAGTTCCGGATTTGCACCGGATTCCCATTCAAGCCTGGCTCAACAAAGCAGGCACCTGAGGGCAGGCACTATACCACAGATAGCCCAGAGACCGGGTGTCACGGTCCGGGGCGGATGATTCCGGGCAAGGTTGAAAAGCAGCTGTCGGTGGCGATCCGGATGAAGTCCTGCAGAAAATGGGCTTCCGCCTGATCTTCCCGGACGGCCGCATACAGAGTTGGCCAGACTCCATGCTCGCCAAGTGGACGACTGGTGATCAGTCCGGCTTCGAGATATTGGTGTAATGCCCAGCTGGGCAGGCAGGCAACGCCACGTCCGCTCGCGACCAGCTGAACCATCATCAGAGTCAGCTCTGTCTGTCGGGTCGCCAGAGGCTCAATGCCCGCCGCATTCAGAAAGTACTCAAAAATGTCGAGACGTTTTCGATCGACGGGATAATGAATCAGGGTTTCTTCACTGAGCTGTTGTGGAAGTATCCAGGATTCAGTGGCCAGTGGATGCTGATTGGCCAGAGCCAGTACAGACTGATAGCGGAACAATGGGATATGGCGGATATCCTGTCCGGGAGCCGGGTCTGAGGTGATAACAAGATCAATGTCACCCCTCAGCAGAGCGGGCATAGGTTCAAAATGGAAGCTGGTGCTGAGATCAAGCTCGACTTCCGGCCAATGGTCCCGGAACTGGTTGATCGCTGGCATCAGCCATTCAAAGCAACTGTGACACTCAATCGCCATATGCAGCCTGCCTTCCTGGCCACTCTGAATTTTCTTCAGTGTGCGCTCAGTCTGGTTAACCAGAGGCAATACCCGGTCAGCCAGCTGCAATACCTCAAGGCCGGCCCGGGTAAAACGGACAGGGCGACTCTTGCGTTCGAACAGACTGGTACCCAGTTTTTCCTCAAGATCTTTGAGTTGATGCGACAGGGCGGACTGTGTCAGATAGAGGCGCCGCGCCGCTTCTACCATGCTCCCGCTGTCTCTGAGTGCGGTCAGAGTTTTCAGGTGACGGATATCCAGCATAGCGCCTCCTATTGAGTACCTTTCATCAAATTCTACTTACATTATGCAAACTATTCATAGTCTTTGTATCCTGTCCCATTCTGGTACTGGTCGCTGTGCCGTCGCGACGGTATTCTGGCCATGCAAAGTTTATGAGGAATAACGAATGAGCCGCTTTCTGCTCAGTCTTGATCAGGGAACAACCAGCAGTCGTGCAATTGTTTTTGACAGCGAGGGCAAACATTGCGCTTCTGCTCAACGCGAGTTTAAACAACATTTTCCGCAACCCGGCTGGGTCGAGCACAATCCGTCAGATATCTGGCAGACAACCCTCGAATGCGGACGGCAGGCCATCGCAGATGCTGGGCTGACAGCGACAGATATTGCCGCTATTGGTATCACTAACCAGCGCGAGACCACCCTTATCTGGGACAAAGCAACGGGTGAGCCTGTGTATCCTGCGATTGTCTGGCAGGACAGACGCACGGCAGAAATCTGTCAGGACTTCAGCGACTCTGCGGAGGCCATCAGTGAGAAGACCGGATTACTGTTAGACCCGTATTTCTCTGCAACCAAAATCCGCTGGATCCTTGATCACGTCGAGGGTGCGCAGCAACGCGCTGAAGCCGGAGAGTTGCTTTTCGGGACCGTGGATACCTGGCTGTTGTGGAATCTGACCGGCGGGCGCAGTCATCAGACCGACGCGACCAACGCCTCCCGGACGATGCTGTTTAATATTCACCAGCAGTGCTGGGATGACGATCTGCTCGCGCTCTTTAATATCCCGGCATGTATTTTGCCTGAAGTGAAGGACAGTGCATCAGATTTTGGCGCTTCTGATCCAACCTGGTTTGGTGAGGCCATCACGATTGGTGGGATTGCCGGCGATCAGCAGGCGGCTCTGATCGGTCAGGGCTGTTTTACGGAAGGGATGGTCAAAAGTACCTATGGTACGGGCTGTTTTGTCATCCTCAATACCGGGAAGCGCGCATTACAGTCCTCACACCGTTTATTGACGACGGTGGGTTATCGGATTAACGGCGAGGTCACTTATGCGCTGGAAGGCTCGATTTTTATGGCCGGTGCAACGATTCAATGGATCCGGGATGGCCTGCGTCTGATTGGTGACGCCAGTGACAGTCAGTCTCTCGCAGAGGCGACTGGATACGACAATCCGGTCTACATGGTTCCGGCGTTTGCCGGTCTCGGTGCCCCCTACTGGGATGCCGATGCACGTGGCGCTATGTTCGGACTGACCCGGGATACCGGCATCAAAGAAATCGTGACGGCGGGGCTTCAGGCCGTCTGTTATCAGACCCGGGATCTGCTCGAAGCGATGGCAGGGGATGGCGTTGATGCGGGGGAGCTGCGGGTAGATGGCGGCATGGTCGTAAATGACTGGCTGATGCAGTTTCTTGCGGACGTCCTGGGGATCAGAATCACACGCCCGCGTGTGACAGAGACCACCGCCCTGGGCGCGGCTTATCTGGCTGGGCTGACGGCAGGACTGTACTCCACGCTTGAGGAAGTAGGCGACCTCTGGCAATACGAGCAGAGTTTTGAACCTGAACTGAATCAGGAACGAAGAGAGGCGCTGTACGATGGCTGGAAGAATGCAGTCAGTCGTATCTGTCGCCCGGTATGACATTAACTGCGGATTTGTAGTGATTCCGTAAAAAGGTATGGAACAAAGTCCGGTTACTACTTAATCTGGCCTTATTGAAACGACAGGAAGCCTGAATGGGGCAGTTGCGGAAGGACATATTGCGACGACACAGTATGGCAGCGGCGGGTATGCTGCTCTTTACTGTGCTGTATGTCGTTGGCTACGGCATCGTGTATCAGGCGGATACCCCGTTTCTCGTTTACTTCGCTGCATTTCTCTATTTTTCCTGCCACGCTGGCGTTGCTTACGTCATCTGGAGTGGCAGAACAAAGGAAATGTCTGATCCCAGCCTGACCCTACCTGTTATGGCTCTGGTCATCCTTTTCATGTCCGTCATGATTCTGGCGGGGCCAGCGTTGCGTGGCATTATTCTTCTTGGATTGCTGAACATCATGCCGTTTGGCGTGTTCCGTCTGTCAGGCAAAGGCTTTCTGGGCGTCTCTCTGTTTGCGATTGCCTGCTATGCCCTGGTGATCTTCCTTACCCACTACCGCAACAGCGATGAGCTGCTGCCCGGTCTCGAGGCCCTGACCGGCTTCGCACTGACCACCAGTCTGCTGGTTTATGCCTTTATCGGGCGGGAGTTTGCCATGCTCAGAGCCGCGTACCGGGATAAAAATCTCGAGTTACGACGGGCAATGGCCAGGATTGAAGAGCTTGCGGTGACCGATGAACTGACTGGGTTGAACAACCGCCGCTACCTGTTGAAAACACTCGAAAAGCAACGAGCACTTGCGGTACGCCAGGACATCCCTTTTGTGGTGGCCTTCATTGATATCGACTTTTTCAAACAGGTAAACGACGATTACGGCCACCGGATTGGCGATCAGGTGCTTGCAGAGCTGGCTCATCTGTTACGTGTGTCGGTGCGGGAGGTTGATCTTGCTGCCCGTTATGGCGGGGAGGAGTTTGTCCTTCTGCTATCAGGCCTCAACATGGAAGCGGCAGAGGGGGTACTGGAGAGGATTCGTGCATCAGTAGAGTGCCAGCGCTTCTCTGAGGCTGAGCTGCATCAGACCATTTCAATCGGCGTTGCTCAGTATCATCCGGATGAAGCCACCGATGAGGTACTGGGCCGCGCAGACCGAATGCTATACGAAGCCAAGCATTCGGGACGTAACCGGGTGTGCCTTGAAAAGCGCAGTTACGCCCCGTCCTCAGATCAGGAATCTTCCTCCTGACAGAGCAGGAATTCCAGTAATGCCTTTTGCGCATGCAGACGGTTTTCTGCTTCGTCCCAGACCACTGCACGCGGATCATCAAGAAGATCTTCCGATACCTCTTCACCACGGTGTGCTGGCAGACAGTGCATAAATACAACGTCTTTATCCGCAAGATCCAGCAGTGCTGGTGACACCTGGAACGCGCTGAATTTCTTCATACGTTCCTGTTGTTCGTCTTCCTGGCCCATGGATGCCCAGACATCGGTCGCCACCAGGTGTGCGCCTTTGACAGCCTCAGCGGGGGTGGAAACCAGCTCAACACGATCACCCGCGTCAGCGACGATATCAGCATCAGGCTCGAAGCCCTCTGGTGTGGCGATGCGCAGTCTGAAATCAAACTGAATCGCTGCCCGGATGTAGGACTGACACATGTTATTGCCGTCACCAATCCAGGCGACCGTTTTCCCCTGAATCGACCCGCGATGTTCCTGATAGGTCTGCATATCAGCCAGCAGCTGACAGGGGTGATAGTCGTCTGTCAGTGCGTTAATGACAGGCACCTGAGAGTACTGCGCGAACAGCTCGATATCAGCGTGTTCGAACGTGCGAATCATGACCACGTCGACCATGCGGGAGAGAACACGCGCCGAATCTTCGATTGGCTCACCACGCCCGAGTTGGGTATCGCGGGGCGACAGGAAAATTGCGCTTCCGCCGAGTTGAGCCATGCCTGCTTCGAAAGAAACACGGGTACGGGTGGATGACTTCTCAAAAATCATCCCGAGTACGCGGTTTTTCAGAGGTTCATATACCTCGCCGCGGCGATGCATGGCTTTCAGTTCGATTGCCCGCTGGATGATCCACTGGAGTTCATCCGGAGACATGTCGGACAGAGTAAGAAAGTGTCTCACGTCTTTTCCTTTTCTATTGCTATCAGGCAAGTGCCTCGACCAGCTCACCAACCAGGCTGACGATCTTGTCAGCTTCCCCTTCGGAGATATTCAGCGGTGGGAGCAGGCGGATCACATTGCCTGAAGTCACATTCAGCAGAATGCCTTTTTCCAGAGCGGCAGCCATCAGTTGCGGACATTCCTGTTTGAGAACGACACCTATCATCAGGCCGCGTCCCCGGATTTCACTGAACAGAGGATGCTGGCCCAGACGCTCACGCAGTGCAGCGCGCAGGTAGTCACCCATACGGGCGGCATTTTCTGACAGTTTTTCATTAACGATAGTATTTACGACGGCAACACCAGCGGCACACGCCAGCGGATTACCACCGTAGGTAGATCCATGATTGCCTGGCTGCAGAATTTCTGCTGCTTTGCCACGGGCAAGACAGGCACCAATTGGCACACCATTGCCCAGACCTTTGGCGGTAGTCACAACGTCAGGCAGGAAACCAAACTGCTGGTAGCAGAAGTAGCTTCCGGTACGACCATTACCCGTCTGGATTTCGTCCAGAATCATCAGCAGATTAAGGTCATCACACAGGCTGCGTACGCCCTGCAGATAGTCGGCATCGGCAGTCGCAAGTCCGCCTTCGCCCTGAACGGGTTCCAGCATGACCGCAACGGTATTCGGGTTCGCTTTTGCAACGGCCGTCAGGGTCGCGAGATCCATAAAAGGAACGCGCACAAAACCGCTCAGAAGTGGTCCGAAGCCTTCCTGAACTTTAGCATTGCCGGTGGCGGTCAGAGTAGCCATGGTGCGACCGTGAAACGCTTTGGTCATCACGATAATAACGGGATCGTGAATACCTTTCTGATGGCCGTACTTACGCGCCATCTTAATGGCAGCTTCGTTGGCTTCGGCACCTGAATTAGAAAAGAAGACGTTATCCATTCCGGAGACATTCGTCAGGGCATCAGCAAGCTCTTTCTGGCGGCTGATTCCATACAGGTTCGAAGTATGGATCAGTTGGCCTGCCTGCTCCTGAATCGCTTGTGTGACGGCCGGGTGTGCATGACCCAGCCCACAGACTGCGATGCCACTGAGAGCATCCAGATACTGGCGGCCTTCTGTGTCAGTCACCCAGCTGCCGCTGCCAGCGGTAAAGGTCACCGGCAGACGGCCGTAAGTATTCATGATGGATTGCATATCGTCTTAATTCCTCAGAACGCAAAAGGGCAGCCATGGCTGCCCGGGGAAAAGCATAATACGAGAGGGTGAGCGCTTTGTAAACGATCAGCCCGGGGCTCAACCCTTGCCGCGGGTGCGGGTATGGTTGCTGCGTCCGTTTTTCTCAATAAATGTGATGATTTTGGTGGCGACGTCGATTCCGGTTGATTGCTCGATGCCTTCAATACCGGGGGACGAGTTCACTTCCATCACCACAGGGCCGTGGTTCGAACGTAGAATATCGACCCCGGCGACATTGAGTCCCATGGTCCTGGCCGCGCGTACAGCAGTCGCCCGCTCTTCCGGGGTGATACGTACTACCGACGCAGTACCACCGCGATGCAGGTTTGAGCGGAACTCACCGTCCGCCGCCTGACGCTTCATTGCTGCCACGACTCGATCGCCAACGACGAAGCAGCGGATATCGGCACCGCCGGCTTCTTTGATGTATTCCTGCACCATAATATTGGCTTTCAGGCCGAGGAAGGCTTCGATCACACTCTCAGCCGCCTTGCGGGTCTCGGCCAGAACGACACCGATGCCCTGGGTTCCTTCCAGCAGCTTGATCACCAGAGGCGCGCCACCGACCATGCTGATCAGATCTGGAATATCATCCGGACTGTGCGCAAACCCGGTAACCGGCAACCCGATACCTTTGCGTGCCATTAACTGCATAGAACGCAGTTTGTCGCGTGAACGACTGATTGCGACCGATTCGTTCAGTGGGTAAACCCCCATCATCTCGAACTGGCGCAGCACGGCAGTACCGTAAAAAGTAATCGAGGCGCCGATGCGCGGAATCACTGCATCAAACGGAGCCAGCTCTTCGCCTTTATAGTGGATCGAAGAATCCAGGCTGTTGATGTTCATGTAGCAGTGCAGGGTGTCCAGCACTACGACCTCATGCCCACGGGCTTCTGCCGCTTCAACCAGGCGCCGGGTGGAATACAGGCGCGGGCTGCGGGAAAGAATCGCAATTCTCATTCTGAAAAATCTGAATAGTGTTTTGATACATCAACCAGAAACCTGCCGGAAATGGCTTTGCGGCCGAGCAACATCGGGTAGCGCATCGTGCCCCGGTGGCTCAGGCTGACCTCAGCCTGCCAGGTATGGTCTCTGATCGTGATGGTGGTCTGGATTATGTAGCGTTTACTGCGTTGCCCGTTGGAGCTGGCAATGGTGCGTTTATCCAGCACCTTTGCTTCACACATTTTATCCAGAGAGGCTTCCGGGCTGCTGAAGAGCACATGGAAGCGCACCCAGCTCTCGCCGTCTCTGTTAAACAGCTCGATTCTGTCTGCGTGCAGACTGCTGGTGCAGGCTCCGGTATCTACCTTGGCATCGCAACAGATGCCAAGGTCGGGCAGTTCAATTGATTCTATGTAACCTAGTATTGCGTCAGTCATCGGTATCCGAGGCGTCTGATCCCCCATCGGAGACAGCTGCCGAAGAGGCGGTAAAGTAAATCTGTTTGCGTGCCAGAGCCTTCAGGTATGACGCCCAGGTACGCTCAGGCTCGCTGAGCGGTGGGACGAGATCCTGGCAGACTTCGACGAAGCGAACTTCTTCGTCCGTCGCCGGCGCGCGGCGTCCTTCGTGCAGGTCTTTCATGGCAACACCCATAGTTTCCAGAATATTTGCCTGGGATCGGGTAAAGTCACCGGACCGCTGAAAACCACGTGGGAAGTTAACATCATCAAAGAACTTCTTCGGGCTTTCAAAACTCTTTGCTTGGATATTGTCCATTATGCACCTACTATCGCATCTGGCCCAGGAATTTGGGCTGCTTGGGGCGGAGTATGGTCAGGGTCGATTCCGTGGTAAAACAAAAAAAACTTGTCGTAACGTGAAAGCATTCTGGTTGTTATGGACACAGACTTACTGAAAACGTTTATGGAGGTTTCCCGTACCCGCCACTTCGGCCGAGCCGCGGAAAATCTGTATCTCACACAATCGGCGGTCAGCTTCCGTATCCGCCAGCTGGAAGGACTTCTGGGGGTCGAACTCTTCTCCCGTCAGCGCAACAATATCCAGCTCACTCACGCCGGAGAAAAACTGATTCCGTTGGCCGAAAGCAGCGTCCTGCTTGAGCAGCGTATCCGCCAGGAAGTCGCGATA
Source organism: uncultured Thalassolituus sp. (assembly GCF_950066645.1). Classification (GTDB taxonomy): domain Bacteria; phylum Pseudomonadota; class Gammaproteobacteria; order Pseudomonadales; family Oceanobacteraceae; genus Thalassolituus. The sequence goes on from NZ_CATMFB010000027.1 coordinate 27,511, forward strand.
GCCGACGACCGGCATTATCAGTTCGCACTTGGCGCGACTCCGAACCTTTGGGATGCTGTTCTGCAGCAGAAGCTTCCTTCGTTATTGCGCCGGCCGGGCATGGCCGTGAGCGCGATGGCGCACAGCAGCAGTGCGCTTGTCCGGCAGATTCTTGAACGTAGTCTCGATCTGGCGCTGGTGTTTGATGCGCCCAAAGCAGATGAACTGATTACCCGTGAGGTCATGTCAGTTCCTCTTATTATGGTGGCGTCAGAGCCCTGCAGTAACTGGCAGCAGGCGGCCGATCTTGGCTATGTGCTGGTTGATTGGGGTACGTCGTTTCGTATCCAGCACGCGCAGGAATTCAAGGGCATTGCTGCCCCAGTGCTGAAAACCAACACGGGGCGTATCGCCCTGGACAGTATTCTGATGCACGGCGGTGCCGGATACCTGCCCGCCGGTATGGTTGCACAGCATATTGAGGCTGGTGAGTTACACGAAGTCAGTGACGCGCCTGAGATGAACCGTCAGGTATTTGCCAGCTATCTCAGCACCCGCAAAGATGACGAATTAATCAGCGACATCATCCAACAACTTCTGGACAGCGGACACCATGAGTGACGTTAATCGTGCCTGGTACTTTCCTGAGACGGGCTCTCCGGACCGTCTGACAGAGACAGAGCTTCCTGTTCCTCAGCCGGGGAAAGGCGAGCTGCTGATCCGGGTGCTTGCCTCTGGTTTTAATCCTATTGATACAAAAATCCGTGCGGGCCTGGCGCCGATTGCGGCAGACAATCATGTGCCCGGCTGCGATGTCTGTGGCGAAGTGGTCGCGGTTGGTGAAGACGTCTCAGGTTTTACCCCTGGTGATCGTGTCTATGGTTGTGCTGGTGGTGTGAAAGGCTCCAGCGGAACCTTATGCCAGTTTCTGGTCGCCGATGCAGAACTGATGGCTCATGCCCCGCATTCGGTCAGTGCCGTACAGGCGGCTGTCCTGCCGTTGATTGCCATCACTGCCTTCGAGGCCATTGAACGCCTTAATCTGAATGCCGGAGAGCGTTGCCTGATTATGGGAGGTTCTGGTGGGGTGGGGCAGATGGCCCTGCAGCTGGCCAAACTTCGTGGGGCTTCGGTAACGGCTACCGCAGGTGACGCACGTCGTCGCGATCAGGTCGCATCGTTCAGTGTCACGGCTATATCCCATCAGGAGGCAGCTGAGAAGACGGGCCAGTTTGAAAAAGTGCTGGATACCCATGGTGGCGTTAGCTTTCAGACGGCACTTATTGCTGCGTCAGCGGGCGGACAGGTCGCCACGATTAATGCACGCAATACCTATGACCTGACTCAGGCCCATGCCAAAGGCCTGACCATACATGCCGTGTTTATGCTGTTGCCACTGTTAACAGGTAAGGGCAGGGCAGTACACGGTCGTTTTCTGAGCTGGCTCGCGAACGAAGTGGATGCGGGTCGGATCATAGCGCCAGAAGCAGAGGCGCATCCTGCAAGCGCAGTTGCTGATGTGCATCGGCGCTATGAAGAAGGTGGTCTGAAAATTAAGGTGGCGTTTATCCTCTGATTACCAGAGGGGTCTCACGTTATCTTATTCGATGCCCAGAAGCTTATGAGTCTGCAGACTCAGTTTCCATTTGGGATGCTTCATGCAGTAGTCCACTGTCTTACGCGTATTCGTAACAGACAGCCCTTCTTTGGCTCCTTCCAGTTTGTCACTGGCGATCACGACAGGTTCATAATCTGCCATTGGCTGTAAGTAATAGTGGTCTGCAGTGATGTAATCGAAACGCTCGGGCATCGCATCCACCTGCGGGTACACCAGTTTCAGCTCATCACAGCGGATGACTGCGAGTTCAGAATCGCCCTTCGGGCTCAGGCAGATCCAGTCGATTCCTTCTGGTAAGGGCAGGGTGCCGTTGGTTTCGATAGCAACCTCAAATCCAGCGCTGTGCAGCTCCTCTATTAATACGGTATCGAGTTGAAGTGCGGGCTCTCCGCCTGTGCAGACAACGTAGGGCTTACCCTGAACAGAATTCCCACTGGCAGAGCCTGGCCATTGAGCACTGATGACAGAGGTAAGTTCGCTGGCTGTGTAGGTGCCACCCATGTGGCCGTCGGTACCAATAAAGTCGGTATCGCAGAACTGACAGATTGAGGCACCCCGGCTTTCTTCTCTACCATTCCATAAGTTGCATTTAGAAAAACGGCAGAACACTGCAGGTCGTCCGGCCTGAGCGCCTTCTCCCTGTAGCGTATAGAAGATCTCTTTAACGCGATAAGCTCCTTTTGCCATCAGGCTTGCTCGTACGGGAGAGGGTCAGTGGCATTATTCGTAGCAAATGCCTCAAGGCGCTCGGTGCAGGATCCGCATTTACCACAGGCCTTATCCCGTCCGTTGTAGCAGGTCCAGGTCTTGTCATAATCGAGACCCATCTTCAGACCATCGGCAAGAATCTCTGTCTTATCACTATTAAGGTATGGCGTCACGATGTCGACGGGCTCGTAGTTCGCCAGCTTGGCGACCTTGTTCATGGCATGCACGAAGTCCGGCCGGCAGTCCGGGTAGATGGCATGATCTCCTGAGTGCGCACCATAGAAGACTTTATTGGCGCCGATATCGACGGCATAACCGATGGCAAGAGACAGAAGGATCATGTTGCGGTTAGGGACGACGGTAGACTTCATGTTGGCAGCTTCGTAGTGCCCCTCAGGTATTTCTTTGTCTGAGGTCAGGGATGAGCTTTGTAACAACTGATTGATGGCTGTGATATCAATGATGCGGTGAGGGATGTCCAGTTCGGCACAGACCTCTTCTGCGTAACGTATCTCCTTCTTATGCTTCTGGCCGTAATCAAAGGTCAGCGCATAGAGTTCAAAGCCTTCATTCCGTGCTCTGTTAAGGATGGTGAAAGAATCCATGCCTCCGGAATAAATCACGACCGCCTTCTCTGCCATCTGGCCCTCACTGTTGTTGCTACATCTATATAAGAAGGCGCGAGTATACGCTTTATGTGATGACCTGAAAATTTTTTACAGAAATCGGTTGACCCAAATCGCCGCATCTCTATAATGCGCCGCTCCTGATCGTTACCCAGC
>NZ_CATMFB010000028.1 GCF_950066645.1 uncultured Thalassolituus sp.
GTTGGTAGAGCACAACCTTGCCAAGGTTGGGGTCGGGAGTTCGAGCCTCCTTTCCCGCTCCAGATTCTAAAAAGCCGAACCATTCGTGGTTCGGCTTTTTTATTGCCTGAACTAAACACAACGCTGGATTTCCACCTTCGTGGAAATGACGTGGTGCTTGTCATCCCCGCGAACGCGGGGATCCAGCGCGTTGCTTGCTGGTCCTGGCGGGCTGTCAGTGAAGACTGCGCCCTGCAGACCGGTAGTCGTAATCACGGCCTTCGGCTTCGGCCTCTGCAGCCATCTCATCGAGGTGCTGAAAGCGTTCAATTTCTTCATCGGTAAGGTAGTGCAGGCACTCGCCACCAAAGAACCAGAACAGAGCACGGTCGATAACAGGCATTAACTGCGGCTGATGTGTAGCGATTGCCGCCAGTGTGTCCTGTCCAGCCTCGTACGCTGAATCCTTGTGTTCTGTCAGTTGGTCAATCAGAGACTGAATTTGTTGTAGAATCTCATCTCCTATCGCTCCTGCTTCCCGTGCTTCTGCATTCACGAGGCGTTGCTGTGTTTCTTCCAGCAGTTCCAGGTGGTAGGCAATACGTTTGTTCATTTTCTCTCTCAGACAGGTATGAGTGTTATGGTTGCAGCCCTGGCGGTTGAAGACCTCACCAAGGTTTACGGTAATGGCTTTCAGGCCCTGAAGGGTATCACGCTTGAGGTGGAGCAGGGCGACTTCTTTGCGCTCCTCGGGCCGAATGGTGCCGGTAAGTCGACAACCCTGGGGATTCTTTCAGGGCTGATTCAGAAGACAGCCGGCCGTGCGTCGATTATGGGGCACGATGTGAACCGCGAGGCGTTTGCTGCTAAGCGTTCATTGGGTGTGGTGCCTCAGGAGTTTAACTTTAACCAGTTTGAGAAAGTGGAAGATATCGTCGTCACTCAGGCGGGGTATTTTGGTTTGCGCCCTCATGAAGCCCGGGAGAATGCAGAGCATCTGCTTAAAGCGCTGGATCTTTGGGATAAGCGGGATCAGCAGTCGCGGATGCTCTCAGGCGGCATGAAGCGTCGTCTGATGATTGCGCGGGCACTGGTTCATAACCCTGAAGTGCTTATCCTTGATGAGCCAACCGCAGGTGTTGATATTGAGCTGCGACGTTCCATGTGGGAATTCATGGTCGAGCTCAACCGCAAAGGGACGACCATTATCCTCACAACACATTATCTCGAAGAAGCGGAGCAGCTCTGCCGCAACATCGCAATTATTAATAAGGGCGAGATTGTTCAGTGCACGAGCAAGCGCGAACTTCTTGCGCAACTGACGACCGAAACCTTTGTTTTTGATCTGAATAATTCAGTCGCCGATGACTTTTCTCTTGAAGGCTTCCCGGTGCATGTGCCAGCGGCTGATTGCCTTGAAGTGACGGTCGAAAAAGGGCAGAGCATCAATCGTATTTTTGAAGAATTATCCACCCGGGGCGTTCAGGTTCGCAGCATGAGAACGAAATCCAACCGCCTTGAGGAGTTGTTTGTGAATCTCGTCAGAGGAGACAATAAATGAGTCCGATGCGAGTTCAGTGGGTCGCGTTTCAGACGATAGTGACCAAAGAAATCCGGCGCTTTATGCGCATCTGGCAGCAGACGCTGCTGCCACCTGCGATCACTATGTCCCTGTATTTTATTATTTTCGGCAATCTGATCGGGTCCCGTATCGGCGAGATGGGTGGTGTCGACTACATGGCTTACATTGTCCCCGGGCTGATTATGATGAGCGTAATTACCAACGCTTATGGCAATGTGTCTTCGTCGTTTTTCAGTAATAAATTTCAGCGTAGCGTTGAAGAAATGATGGTTGCGCCTGTGCATCCTGCGACAATCCTTATCGGCTATGTGACCGGAGGCGTGGCCCGTGGGGTGGCGGTAGGCGTTATTGTGACTCTGCTGTCGCTGTATTTTACCGATCTTCAGGTGCACAACGTCGGGGTGATGGTTGCGGTGATTCTGTTATCTGCCATTCTTTTTTCGATCGGTGGATTTATCAATGCAGTATTTGCGACGAAATTTGATGACATCGCGATTATCCCAACGTTTGTGATTACGCCGCTGACCTACCTGGGCGGCGTTTTTTACTCAATCAGCCTGCTGCCGGAGTTCTGGCAGGACGTATCAAAACTTAATCCGATCCTCTATATGGTCAATACTTTCCGCTATGGGGTCCTGGGTGTATCTGACATCAGCATTGTGTTTGCATTTTCTATGCTGATTTTCTTTATTCTTCTTCTCGGTGGGTACAGCCTCTGGTTGTTAAACCGGGGCACTGGCATGAGGCAGTAATTATGGGCTCGGTTCACAGTGATTCTAACCCTCTGGGCAAGTTGTCTGCGTATCCGGACACATACGACGCCTCGCTTCTGTTTCCGATTGATCGTGACGAAAGCTGGCGATCCTCTGGGGAGTCGCGCTCGGGCATTCCCTTTTTCGGCGTTGATATCTGGAACGGCTATGAAGTCTCCTGGCTGAACAGTAAAGGGAAGCCCATGGTCTTTACCGCCGAATTCCGGGTACCTGCGTCCAGCCGTTTTCTGATTGAATCCAAGTCTTTCAAGCTGTATCTGAATTCGTACAATCAGACCCGTTTTGACTCAGTGGATGACGCACGCCGGCAGATGGAAATTGATCTCTCTGCGGCTGCCGGTGGACAGGTCAGTGTTGAATTTCACGGCCCGGATACGGTGTTTCCGCAAGCGCCTGAGGCGCTGCTGCTGGATGACCTGGATGTTGAGTTGTCTGTTTATGAACCGGATCCGGAGCTTCTGACTCTGGTGTCTGGCAGTGTGCATGATGGTTGGGTATGCAGCCACCTGTTGAAATCCAACTGTCCGGTGACTGGCCAGCCTGACTGGGGCAGCCTGTATATTCATTATCGCGGCGCTAAAATTGATCCTGCGGGATTGCTGGCGTACATCGTATCGTTGCGCCAGCATCAGGACTTTCATGAGCAGTGTGTGGAGAGGACGTTCAGGGATATTCTTGAGCGGTGTCGTCCGGATAGTCTGACCGTTTACGCGCGTTATGTACGTCGCGGTGGGCTGGATATTAATCCTTTCAGAACGACTGAAACTACCTACGACGCGCCGAACTTCCGCGGCTTCAGGCAGTGATTATCCGTCGTGCACATCGTCGTTGATGTGCACGATTTTTAAGCGACTTGCTTTCCCCGCAAGCGTCGGGCTGCCCGCTCCAGTTCATCGGCGATCCGGTCGCGGTCTTCTTCGGCAATTCTCTCCTGATCGATGTGCAGGGAGTAGCCTTCGCCTTCGTGGCTCATCTGGTTGATTTCGTCACTGTCTGCCTGAGACAGGTAATCGATTACCTGGAAGGTCGGGATAGGGTCACGGAAGCCTTTGACGACCGCTTTGCCACGACTGCGGCAGTCGATACGATCTTTAATCAGGGTGTAGGTGTCCTGAGATATCAGGATCTCGCCGGGTGTCGCTTCTGTTTCCAGTCGTGACGCCAGGTTCACTTCTTTACCGATGATGGTGTAATCCATCCGGCTTTCGGTGCCGAAGTTACCAACGGTGCAGTAACCGGTGCTGATGCCCATGCGAACCTGCAGAGGAGAGGAGATCCCCTGGTCGGCCCAGCGCTGGCGGAGCACCTGCATGTGGTTGCGCATTTCAATGGCCATAGAAACACAGGCAAGCGCATCGCGTTTGGTGCCTTTGGTTTTAGGATCACCAAAGAAAATCATGATGCCATCGCCGATAAACTTATCGATGGTGCCACCGTACTTGAGTGCGATGTGCGACATATCGGTCAGGTAGGTGTTGAGCAGCTCTGTAAATGACTCGGCTTCCATCTGTTCAGAAAGCGCTGAAAACCCGACGATGTCGGAGAAGAAGACCACCAGCTTTTTACGCTGAGTCTCCAGTCGTACCTGTCTGCGCCCGGAGAAGATGGACTCCCATATCTGAGGGGCAACGTATTTGGATACCTGATGAGACAATGCCTGGAAGCGCTCTACCTGACCCTGAAATTTCAGCTTCAGTCGCATGAGATCACGCGCTTGTCGGTAACTGTTGTGTGCCGTCAGCGCGAGGTGAAAACCGACGCCGCCCGCAGTCGCAAGGAAGAGTTCATACGGGACAGGAGGCGCCGCGTTATAGCCGGTCAGCAGGTACGCTGCACCAGCCCCTGAGATCAGTGAAATGATACAGAAGGCCCAGGCGGTGAAACTGCCGACAACAATAAAGCTGGTGTTGATCATGATCAGAAAGAGAACGACGATCTCAATCGGGAAATTGATCAGCCCCAGGAACACACCGCAAAGTAAAGCATCGCCATGAATCAGAAACTGTCGGGTGGTGTAAGCTTTGCGACGACGGAAGGGGCCGCTGAGCACGTAAATCAGGTGCGGATAGAGTAGCGCGAAAACTGCGATGTCGGTTTCAGATTCACTGAAATAGCCGTAGTGAATTCCGGTAAAGACAGCAACTGCAGCAACTGCATAGCCGAACACACGGGCCATGTAGTCCTGTTTGGGTAAGGTGGTCTCATGAAAATGAGACTGCTTCTGCACATTGGGCATGAATCGTAACCGGCTCTTTATTATTATCTTGGTAGCAATCGGTACAGGAACTAAGAATTTTTACTTAGTCTTATCTATATACCTATAAACGTTCCGGACAGCAAGCTGCTGTCCCGTTTGACATAATATTGCCATAGAATACCACTTTGGCTCAATTGGTTACATTGGATTGACTTTATGGACGCTCTTGAAGCGATTACACAGCGAGTATCAATTGCACAACTGACCGGACCTGACGTGTCAGACGAGCAGAAAACCATTCTGGCTCAGGCCGCAATGCGGGCGCCTGACCATGCCTGGATGCGTCCCAGTCGTTACCTGACGATTGAAGGCGATGCACGGGCACGTCTGGGGCAGATTTTTTACGAAGCCCAGAGTGCAGGTAAGCAACTGCCGGATGAAAAGCGTCAGAAAATGCAGGGAATGCTTCTCAGGGCGCCTCTGGTGATTGTTGGGATCACACGGGTTTCCGAACATCCGAAGGTGCCGCGCGATGAGCAGATACTGTCCACCGGTGCTGGTATTCAGAATATGCTGATCGCCGCTCATGCCCTCGGTTTGGGAGCCATCTGGCGTACGGGAGATATGGCTCACTGTCAGGGCGTCAGGGCAGCACTTGGGCTTGCGGATAACGAAGAAATCGTTGGTTTCCTGTATGTCGGGCATCCCAACACCTCCGCCAAGTCGGTCCCTGTGATTGACGATCCGGAGTTCTTTACGGCCTGGGCTTAGGCAACCAAATTGTTCCGGGACGTCTGGGAAAAGCTCTAGAAAACAACGAATTAGCGCCTCGCTGTTGACCTTCTTCTAAAGCCTGCGTATAGTTCGCGGCCACTGAACAACGCAACTTTGCGTCGGTTCTGTTGGTGAGGTGTCCGAGTGGTCGAAGGAGCACGCCTGGAAAGCGTGTATACCGAAAGGTATCGAGGGTTCGAATCCCTCCCTCACCGCCACGAATTGTTCTAAAGCCCTGATTTATCAGGGCTTTTTTTTGAATTGTATTTGCTAGTCCCCCAATCAGTCCCCTTTGTGGCTTTTTGATCACATTTCTCTCTCACTCAAATCATGTTGCTCGGCACAAATAGCAACCGCTCCTGAATCTCTTTTTTCAGGGTGAAAGTACCCGATTATCCCGATCATCCCGAATGGTGTGAGATCATTCAGGGCCATTCCACAAATGATTGTTCTGTCTGTTCTTATCGCTAACCAGTAGTCCGACCACCATGGACGGCGTTTTTTGTCGGGAAAATCAATGATTACACCGTTATCTCGTTTGCTTGATACCTTTCGTGCTGCCGCTGCATCTGAACAGTGTGATTCGTAAAGCGACCAAGCGCAGAAAGTTATTCCCCAGCGATGACTCGGCACTGAAAGTGGCTTTCCTGGCGATCCAGCAGGCTTCAAAGAAATGGACCATGCCGATCCGTGATTGGAGGCCGACATTGAATCGCTTTATTATCGAATTTGGTGACCGCCTGAACGGTCACCTGTAATGGGGTGGGCAGTTACACAGATTTATTTACAGGCTCGTAAAGAACAGGCTGTTCTATCGTGGGGGGATTACCCCTCGACGTATCCAGCCTAAACCGAACCACGAAGCCGCAGCGAGTTGAATACAACGGACGCTGAACTCAGACTCATCGCCAGGGCTGCAAACATGGGTGATAGAAGCAACCCGGCAAACGGGTACAGGACGCCAGCAGCCAGTGGAACGCCTAACGCATTATAAATGAACGCAAAACCAAGGTTCTGCTTCATATTGAGAATAGTCTTGTTTGACAGGTCCCGGGCAATCGAGATACCCCGCAGGTCTCCTTTTACCAAGGTGATTTGCGCACTGTTCATCGCTACGTCCGTCCCGGTTCCCATAGCGATACCGACATTCGCCTTGGCCAGTGCCGGGGCATCGTTGATGCCGTCGCCCGCCATCGCAACGATGCAACCTTCTGATTGAAGCTTATCAACCAGATTCAGCTTGTCGGCCGGTTTCACTTCGCCATGAACTTCGTCTATGCCTAGTTGTTCGGCGACCGCTTTTGCCGTTGAAATACCGTCACCAGTAGCCATGATGACCCTGATTCCCGCGGCCTTGAGCGCCTGTACCGCTTCAGGGGTGCTCTGTTTGATGGGGTCGGAAACGGCGAGTAGGCCGACCAGTGTGCCGTCAACCGCCAGGTACATCACACTCGCACCCTTTGTCCTCCATCCCTCAGCGGTGGCAGCCAGGCCATCAACATTGACGTTATCCTGCTGCATGAACGCAGTGTTGCCCAACAGCAGTGTTTTGCCTTCAACCTTGCCCCGTACGCCTATGCCGCTACCCGAGTCAAAGTCGTCCACTGGGCTGAGCACCAAATTACGTTCGCGCGCAGCGCTGACAATAGCGTCAGCCAAAGGATGCTCGCTGCCTTGATCGAGGCTGGCAGCCAGGCGCAAGATTTCATCGGCGTCCAACTCGCCAGCGGAAACAGCCTGATCGAATGCGGGTCGGCCTTCTGTCAAGGTGCCGGTCTTGTCTACGATGAGCGTATCGACTTTGCGCAGATTTTCTATTGCTGCTGCATCACGAAACAGAACACCCTGGGTTGCGCCTCGTCCGGTAGCAACCATGACTGACATGGGCGTTGCGAGCCCCAGCGCACAAGGGCAAGCGATGATCAGAACAGCGACCGCATTGATCAGGCCATAGACCCAGCTTGGCTGCGGGCCGAATATGCCCCACACGACCAAGGTGAGGATGGCGATGGCTACCACCGCCATGACAAAGTAACCCGCCACCAAATCAGCCATCCGTTGCATCGGCGCCCGAGAGCGTTGGGCCTGAGCCACCAACTGGACAATTTGTGACAACACAGTGGCCGAGCCGACTTTCTCCGCCCGGATCACAAGTGCACCAGAGGTGTTCATCGTTGCCCCTATGACCTTGTCACCCGGGCGCTTGCTGATGGGTAACGATTCACCAGTCAACATGGATTCATCGAGAGAACTTGCACCCTCTTCAACAATGCCATCGACAGGAACTTTCTCACCGGGACGTACGCGTAAACGATCACCTTCATGCACATGCGTCAGCGGTACATCTTCTTCTGTTCCGTCTGCATTGATACGGCGGGCCGTGTTGGGCGCCAGACCGAGCAATGACCGGACGGCAGCGGATGTCTGGGAACGCGCGCGAAGCTCCAGCATCTGACCAAACAGCGTAAGGGAAATGATCACCACTGCGGCTTCGAAATAAACCGCCACACGCCCCATGGACATGAATGTTTCCGGAAATATACCGGGAGCTACGGTTGCCAGCGTGCTGTAGACGAAGGCGGCACCGGTACCCAAGCCGATCAGCGTCCACATGTTGGGACTGCGGTTGACCACTGATTGCCAACCCCGTACGAAGAACGGCTGTCCGGCCCACAGCACCACGGGAAGCGACAGTACAAGCTCTATCCACGTTTGCGTCGCCATCTCGAACCAGCCAAGCTGTGGCCCAAACATGGCAAGCACCGTGACAATGACGGTAAAAGGCAATGTCCACCAGAATCGCCTGGAAAAATCGTCCAGCTCGGGATTGTCATCTTCCAGACTGGGCATCAGGGGTTCAAGTGCCATGCCGCATTTAGGGCAGGTTCCGGGGTTGTCCTGACGTATTTCCGGATGCATCGGGCACGTATAAATTGTGCCTTTGACCGCTTCCGAGGGAGGTGGCGAGGTTGGTGAAAGAAACTTCTCAGGGTCATGCTGGAATCTATTCATGCATTTGGTGCTGCAGAAGTAGTAAGTTTTACCCGCATGCTCAACATGCTGGGCAGAGTCTGCCGTTACACCCATGCCGCAGACCGGGTCTGTAAGCCCTGAGCCCGTGTGGGAGGGTGTATGGTGATGACAATGAGACTCAGAATTATCGTGAACCATGGATAAGCACCTTTTCAAATAAGCAGGCAGTTTGCGCCGCGTTTTTTGCGGCTTCTTAAAGGAGGAGATTACATGAATCATGATGCCATAAACTTATTAGTTAAAGATGACCAGGCTGCTCCCGCAAGCATTACATTTTAGTCATGTTATGCGAACAACGCTTTTCTCACCGATATAACCTAGCTTCCGGCCACCAACATTACATATTTGTCATTTTCTGGTCATGTTGTGGGCAGATTTCAGACTATAAAATTGATATTGACGACAATGAAATGGACTGGCTTTCTTGGCCTGAACTGTAGAGCGGAATGGAACGATGAAGATTCTCATCGTAGAAGATGAAGTGAAAACTGGGGATTATATCCGGCTGGGCCTCATGGAATCCGGCTTTGTGGTAGATCTCGCCCGGACCGGGCTCGATGGTCACCACCTGGCGCTTACCGGCTCGTATGACTTGATTGTCCTTGATGTAATGCTGCCTGATGTGGATGGCTGGCGAATTATGCAGTCATTGAGAGAGGCCAGATCCACCACGCCTGTGTTATTTCTCACCGCAAGGGACAGTGTAGAAGACCGGGTCAAGGGTCTGGAATTGGGAGCGGACGACTATCTGGTCAAGCCTTTTGCTTTTTCGGAGCTGCTGGCACGAGTACGTACATTGTTACGGCGCGGTGCTGCGCCGGTTTTTCAGGATCAACTCCAGGTGGCTGACCTGATGCTGGATATACCTCGCCGTCGCGCACAGCGACATGGCGTGAGGATCAACTTGACCAACAAGGAGTTCACCCTACTTGAACTCCTTGTGCGGCGCCAAGGGGAAGTGTTACCACGCTCATTGATCGCTTCCCAGGTGTGGGACATGAATTTTGACAGTGACACCAATGTCATCGATGTTGCTATCCGGCGGCTGCGCGCGAAGATCGATGATGATTTTGAACCAAAGCTGATTCATACCGTACGCGGGATGGGTTATATGCTTGACGTGACACAGCCAGGCTAGCCCATGAAAAGACGCCCGCTATCTCTGGTCGTTAGACTCACCGTCTCCATTGGCGCTGTGATAACCGCTGTTCTCCTCACCTTTGGCTGGATGATGGAGCGCTCTATCAATAATCATTTCGTCCAGCAGGATGTGGATGAGCTCAATTCAGTAGTTCAGGCGTTGCAATACCTCCTCGCGACCGTACCGGCCGATATACCCGCCGACGAGCTGCATCAGCGTCTCGCTAGCGTGGTAACAGGCCATCGTAACGCCCAATACCGAATCAGTACCGATAGCGGGTCATTGATCTACTCAACACCGGGTTTCAATCTGGACACGTTCGCCCGCACTGCCCGACCTGTAGAAGAAATCACTATCGATACGGTTGAGAGCTGGAATGATCATCAAGAAGCCTTTCGTGGTGCGGTCTTGTGGATTGAATCAGACAGGCTTGAAGGCAAAGCCAGGTTCAGACTCGCGGTCGCCACAGGAATCGACTTTCATCTGCATTACCTGGACGGCTTTCGGAACCACCTTCGGATTGTCACCCTTGCCGCGTGCTTGATAGTTCTTCTGGCAACCTGGTTCGCGGTTTACCAGGGACACGCTCCTATTCGACGTATCAGCCGAGAGATGAGACGCATCAGGTCTGATCAGATGGATTTTCGCCTTGAACCGCGATCCGTCCCCGCCGAGTTGGTAGAGCTGACGATTTCCTTCAATGAAATGATTGGCAGGCTTGAAGATGTATTCCGACGCCTATCGGATTTTTCCGGTGACATCGCGCACGAACTGCGCACACCCATTACCAATTTGAGAACCCATACTGAGGTGGCGCTAACCCAGGCGCGCAGCGTGGAGCAGTACCGGGAAGTGCTGTATTCAAATCTCGAAGAATATGATCGTATGGCCAAGATGGTCGGTGACATGCTTTTTCTGGCTCAGGCTGATAATCAGCTGCTGAAACCGGAACTGGTCGATATCGATCTTCAGTCAGAGCTGAGAAACCTGTTCGATTATTTCAGCGCCTGGGCAGAAGAGCGGGAGGTGCTGTTAGAAAATACCGGAGAGCAAGTTCATGTCCATGGCGACCGACTAATGATCCGTCGCGCCTTGAGTAACTTGCTGTCCAATGCAGTCCGGCATACGCCAGAGGGGCAGAGCGTAACCACAACCCTTCAAGTGAACTCCGGTAACGTAAGAATCCGCATACAGAACCCAGGGCCACCTATACCTGAAGAGCATTTGAATCATATTTTTGAACGATTCTACAGGCTCGACGCATCCCGCCAACGTAGCAGCGAAGGTGCCGGGCTGGGCTTGGCCATCACGAAATCGATTATCGAAGCCCACGGCGGGAAGATCAGAGCGTTCTCCACAACGGAGGCAACCACGTTTGAGGTTCAATTACCTCTAAAAATGGAGTAGATGCCTGGGCTCGAAGTCATCGTCAATTTTAGCGCGCAGGCGACGGATGGCTACGTCGATCACATTGGTGTCGGAATCAAAATTCATGTCCCATATCTGCGAGGCGATCAGCGAACGTGGCAACACCTCACCCTGACGGCGCACCAGCAGCTCCAGCAGGCAGAATTCCTTGTGGCTGAGATTGATTTTTCGGCCGGCGCGCGTGACCCGGTGCCTCGGCAGATCCAGGGTGAGATCCGCTATTCTGAGCTGGTCCGACAGGGGCGGTGCCGAGCCTCGGCGCAACAGGGTGCGCACTCGTGCCAGCAACTCGGCAAAGGCGAAGGGCTTTACCAGATAATCATCGGCGCCCAGCTCCAATCCTTTGACACGATCATCCACGCTGTCACGAGCGGTAAGAAACAACACCGGCGTCTGGCGTCCTGCCTCGCGCAGCGACTGCACAATGCGCCAGCCATCCACGTCGGGCAGCATGACATCCAGCACAATCAGGTCGAAAGACTCGGTCATCGCCAGATGGTGGCCATCGAGACCGTTGCGAGCCAGGGACACTTGAAAACCGGCTTCGCTCAACCCCTGCCGCAAATAGTCGCCAGTCTTGATTTCATCCTCGACCAACAGTAGTCGCATAAATACCTCGCTTATCACGTTTTATATCAGTCTAGCGGGTCATTCCCCACAGTAAGATCATACCAAGATGACATTTTTGCAATCTACGGGTCATCTGGCTGACAGGGGAGATTAGTTAATATCGGAACCGTTTTTAACACAACCTAGGAGTCACATTATGAAACGCCAATCACTCAGCTATTTCGTCGCCCTGCCGGCATTATTGC
>NZ_CATMFB010000029.1 GCF_950066645.1 uncultured Thalassolituus sp.
CACCTCCGCAGCCATTTATTGGTGTGGTCTACAGAGGATTATGTCTTTTTAGAGGGGAAAATCCCTAGAACCCCATATTGCACAAAAAACGCCCTCTACTAACCTCTCGTCCCGCGCTGAAAAGCGCACTATTCCATCAACGCCTAAATTTTGAACCGTCAGCAGGACGCTGATGTTTACCGACAGATTGTCCTGATGGTTTGAAACGGAGGCGTCAGGGATTGTGATGCCAGGGATTCATCATTCAGCAGGGAAGTGACCAGGACAATCTGTCGGTGCTTTTTGACTTTCAGGGAGTATTTATGCAGCAGGGTTTATTCAGACAGGAAGCAGTGAGTTATCAGTTTGCCTCAGATCAGGGTGGCGCTTTTGTGCTTCCATCGTTATCCGCACGACTACTGATACTGACAATTCTGGTCTGGGTGATTGCACTGATGTGGTACCTGAACACCCAGCAGTATAAAACCTTCACCCGGGTAAACGGATGGCTGGAAACCACTTCCGGCAGCGTACGGGTTTATTCGGATAATCAGAGCGGCCGTATTAGCAGGCTCATGGTGCGAAACGGGGACATCGTAAGTGAGGGTGATCCGCTACTCCAGATTGACAGCGGGCAAACGCTCAATAACGGCGAAGCTGTGCATTCCGCCATTCTTAATGAGTATTTGTCACAGCAGTCACATCTACAGCAGCGACGGGAAGATCTGAGCACAACTCAGCGCCTGAATCAGCAGAATCTCGAACACCGCATTTCCGAACTTAAAAATGACATCTCCCGGCTGGCTGGTCTGACGGAGGTAGTAGCCCTACGGGTCAGCCTGGCCAGAGACGCAGAACGGTCGGTGAAGAAGCTCGCTGATGCCCGCCTGCTGGCGAAAAACGATCATCGAAACGCTACAGGCACCGTATTGACTCTCGAGCAGGAGCGTCTTGAGTATCAGCGTGAACATGCCGCTAAAGCCGCACAATTAAAAGAGGCGGAAAATGAACTCGCTCGCCTGCCCGCGCTTCACCGTCAGGAGCGACTGGATATTGAGCACCAGCTCAGTAACCTGAAAAATCAGATCCTGCAGTGGGACAGCCAGCATCAGCGCGTTATTACTGCCTCTGTCGGAGGACTGGTTGCCGATCTGGATACTCAGGTCGGCGAATATATTTCTTCAGCACGTCCGCTGCTTGCCATCATCCCTGAAAACCGACAGCTCCATGGCCAGCTGCTGCTTCCCGCACATACTGCCGGGCAAATCGAACCAGGCCAGTCAGTGCGCATCAAACTGGATGCCTTCCCTTATCAGCAATTTGGCGTACTCGAAGGTACTGTAAGCCGGATAGCGGATGACATCATGCCGGCAGAAACGCGCCAGCGCCAGCCTGTCGTGCTGAACGAGCCGGCCTACCTGATTGATGTAACGCTGTCGGCGCAGAGTATTGCCAATTTCGGCGAGCTGTCAGCACTGCGTAGCGGGATGACATTCAGCGCTGATGTAACAACCCGTGAAACCAGCTTCATCGACTGGCTGCTATCGCCTCTATATGCCGTAAAAGGAGCGTGGTGATGAGCACAACACTTGTCTCTTCCAACCCGTTCAACGGCTTTTCCGGTCAGCCACGTCCGCCGGTTATCTATCAGGCTGAAGCGGCAGAGTGCGGACTTGCCTGCCTGTGCATGATCCTGCAGGCACACGGTGACAAACGTTCACTGCGGGAGCTGCGTCAGCAGTACGGTTTATCAATGAAAGGCGCCACGCTGGGCGATCTGATGTCACTGGCCAGAGTGCTGTCACTGTCTACCCGTCCTTTACGCCTCGAACTCTCATCACTGGGAGAGTTACAGACCCCGTGTATCCTGCACTGGGACATGAAACATTTTGTGGTGTTATCCAGGGTGACACGGCGCGGTATTGTGATCCACGATCCTGCGCAGGGTAAGCGTACTATCAGTTTTGAGGAAGCATCGAAACACTTTACCGGCATTGCCCTTGAAGCCTGGCCGGAGCCGGATTTTGAACCGGAAAGTGGTGGACCGCTACTGAAACTCACCACGCTGTTTCACAAAATCAGTGGACTACGCCGGACACTGTTCATCACCTTTATAATCACACTGGTGATTCAGTGCTTCGCCCTGCTTTCCCCCTACTATATGCAGATTGTGGTAGATGAAGCCCTGCCCGCCGGTGCAGACGACTACCTGCTGGCTCTCACCCTCGGCTTTGGTCTGTTTCTGTGCATCGAATGCATTGCCTCTCTGCTCCGCCAGCATGTACTTCTGCACTTTACCAGCCGCCTGCAACTGCTGATGAGCGCCCGTGTGTTTGCCCACCTTCTGCGCTTACCGCTTGGCTGGTTTCACAGTCGTCATACCGGTGACATTATCTCACGGTTCGGCTCGCTGGCAGCGTTACGGGACTTTGTCAGCGCACGGTTTATCACCGTTATCATGGATGGATTGATGGCCGTAGTAACCCTGATAGTGATGTTTATCTATGCACCGGTACTCGCCAGTATTGTCCTGGGCACCGCAATTGGGTACGCCGTCTACCGGCTCATCGCTTACCAGAGCGAGCGCCCACATCATGCAGAAAAACTGGTGCAGGGTGCAAAAGAACAAAGTCATTTCATTGAATCAATCCGCGCCATTCAAACCGTTAAGCAATTTGATCAGGAAGTGAGCCGGCATGCCAGTTGGCTGAATAAACTCACCGCGTCGCTCAACGCCGACATCCATATTGGCAAATGGCGGATGCGAAACACGCTGGCAAAACAGTTTGTCAGCGGCGTCGAGAACCTGCTGGTGATTTATTTCGGTGCGTCCATGGCGATGGAGAATGCATTCACAGTAGGGATGCTCTATGCGTTTATCAGCTATAAAAATCGCTTTGTCACCGCATTCGACAGCCTGGTCTCTACAGCACTTGAATGGCGTATGCTCTCACTTCACCTCGAAAGACTGTCTGACATTGTGCTGTGTGAGCCTGTTCAGCCATTATCGCCGCAAGTTGAAAGCCAGAACGCAACACCGCCCGCACTGACCCTCAGTGAGGTGACCTTCCGCTATGATAGTCTGTCTTCTCCTGTGCTCGACAAAATTTCGTTGCATGTCGACGCCGGCGAGGTTATTGCGATTACCGGTAAGAGTGGCAGCGGAAAATCCACCTTACTCAAATGCATTACCGGTATCAATGATGTAACCAGCGGCAGTATCTCTTTTGGCGGCCATCAGGTAAGTCATGGCGCGTTAAAAGGACGGTCCGCTGCGGTTTATCAGGATGATTCGCTGCTGAGTGGTTCCATTCTGGAAAATATATCCGGATATACCGACACACCCGACATCAAACTCGCCACCGCAGCGGCGCAACTCGCCTGTATCCACCAGGAAATCATCGCTATGCCAATGCAATACCAGACACTGGTGGGTGACATGGGCAGCACCCTCAGCGGCGGACAGGTGCAACGCATAATGCTCGCCCGTGCGCTCTACCAGCAGCCGGATATTCTGTTTCTGGATGAAGCCAGCAGTCATCTGGACATGGGCAACGAAGCGCAGATTAACCACAATCTGAGACAACTTCGCATCACCCGCATCATCATCGCCCACCGGCCACAAACCATCGCGCTGGCAGATCGTGTTTTCGAGTTGCGAAACGGCAAATTACACCCTGTCGCGGGGCACGCGACACCTAACCTTTCTACCCCCAAGGAGAATCAACATGAGCAATGACCACACTATCAACGAGCGCCTCGATCAGCTGTCCCGTCGTGAACTGCAGGTCGCCTACAAAATTATGGAAGGCCTGCCAAACAAGCGTATCGCGACACAGCTTTTTATCAGCGAACGAACGGTAAAATTTCACTGTGCGAATATTTATCGCAAGCTCGACATTCGTAACCGCACCAGTCTGATGGCGTCCTATTATCGCCAGTTTCATCAGCCGTCCCTGCAGTCTGAATAACGGAATAACACCATGGGCTTTCGGATCAGAAACACCGTGACATTCGAAACCGAGCTGATGCTGGTAAACAGTCTGGTTCCTATCGCGGCGGCATCACTTTGCTGCCTGATTTATTTCGCTATCACCGGCCTGCAGCCGAACATGTGGGTCGTGGGCTTCACCTTTAATATCTGCTGGGTGCTGAGCCTCAGAGAAACTATTCTCAGCAGCTACCTGCAGGGCGTGTCGGACACTATTCAGGATTCGCCTTACCTGAAACCGAAAGTTGGCAACAACCGGACTTTCAGACAGCAGACACCCGAAGAAGAAACCGTAAACTAAATCCTGTTGCATAATTAGCAACAACACCAATGGAATGATAAACGTTCAAGGAGAACACTATGAAATCAATGACTACCACCCCTGAAGTACTTAACGAAGCATCTGTAAATGCTGTGGCTGGCGCAGACATCATCACACTGCCGTACGAACGCGATGAAAAGCCCAAGCTCATTCCGCCGCGTTATCACACGCTGGCGCTGTACGAGGAAGGTGGCGACTATCCGGAAGAATCAATCTGGTAATCGCCCAGCCGCATCGCGACGTTGGCAGCTGTCCAGAGGTCGTCGCGATGCCGTATTTTTTCAGCAGGAAACATTCCCTATGACTGACATTCTCGTTCTCGGCAGTAAAGACGATCTCCAAATCCAGCACCTGACCTCTGCACTCAGGGACGCTGGCGCCGGTCCGCTCATTGTAAACACCAACAGCTGCCCTGATTCACTTTCAGCGGTCTGTGAACCGAAAGCTGACAGCTTCGCTCTTTTGGTCGACCAAGAAGTTTTCGAAATCGATCAGTTCTGCAGTTTCTTCTGGCAGCGCTACTATCCTCCCGCCACCCGCAATGCCGTAGACAGCAAAAATGCCCTCAGTTCCCTCTCCCCGCTCTTCTACCATCGCACTGAACACTGGTTCAATCCGCTACCGGCCGTTCGCTTTCATCAGGCAAAACCGGTACAGCTCCGGGAGGCGTTTCAACTTGGTGCGATGATCCCGGAGACTCTGATCAGTAATGACATGGTTCGCCTGCAGCATTTCTGTCAGCGTCATGAGCGTGCCATCATCAAACCAGTTTTCGGCGGGTCGCACACCGTATTAATCAACCGGGATAACCCGGCAGCGCAACTATCAGTATCGTCGGAGCGTCTGCCGGTAACCGTGCAGGAATGTATTGAAGGCGACGATGTCAGAACCTTCGTCATCGGGTCCCGTGTTTTCGCGGCGGCCATTTATTCAGACCAGCCTGACTACCGTATTGATGAGATGGCTTATGCCGAAGCCATTGTGATACCGCAGGATGTTGAAGCGCTGTGCGTGGCAATTTGTCTGCAGTTCGGCATGAAATGGTGCGCCATCGACTGGCGGCGCAACAGCAAGGGAGAATTCATTTTTCTGGAGGCGAATCCGGCCCCCATGTTCTGTCGCTTCGAGGCAGAAACCGGCTTGCCGATTACCGAGACTCTGGTACAGGCGCTGATTAACTGTGACTGACCCACCAGCTTTCACCTGATCCCGAAGTTCACTCAATCGGGGGCAATTTAGCGAAGCCGGTGTTTAATATATGAACATTTTTGGTGCATAACTAGTACAGACGTACCATTTTAGTGCTTTTATTTTAACCAGAAACCAGGGGGACATCGCCGCTTTCGATGATCTGAACGGCCATATTCACAATCATTTTGATAACCGGTTCGCAGGCATAAGCGTCCGATTTCTGATAGCCAATAAACATGGTGTGACCTTCAATCGTGGCAGAAATAAACAACGCAATCAGTCGCCCCTGCTCGACAGTTAAATCCGGATTCATCTGTAGCGAAATGTCCTGGTAAACCTTGCGATAAACTTCGTACATGTGTTCCATCAGTTTATTGATGTGATCATCATGATTCGACAGCGACCATATCTCCGGGAAGAAAATTGTTGTCTCTCTGGTCTGCAAATCCCGGGTGACAAATTCGATCACATTCTGCAGGCATTCTTTAGGTGATGAAGCCTCTTTTTTAAGCTCTTCCAAACGAAGTAAGTAAACACTAATCACATGATCGAGCATGGCTGCCACCAGCTCATCGCGGGTAGCAAAATGGTGCTGAAGATTACCAGCAGAGATACCAACACGTTTCGCTACTTTACGAATGGAAAAGTTATGGTAGCCCTCTTCAATCAGCAGATTTCTCGCTTCCACCAGGATCTGTTTCTGACGCTCCAGACCGGCTTTATATGGCCCGCGTTTTCCCCCTGTTTCACTCTGCTCACTGAGTCTGTTTGGTGACAAGCCGAACTCCTGAATTCCTGAAAAATACCATGTTAAGTATACGTTAATAACTGCCATGAACCTAACGGGATTAAATCCAAAATAGTTCACCTGTACTAGTTTTGGCGCAAATGTTGCTCTTGTCCACTCAGGACACACAAAAACAATTATTTTTTTGCGACTGAGGGAAACCACATGAAAAAGAGCAAAATTGCTTTTGCAGTGGCACTGATGGTGAGCGGCCATTCAGTATCATACGCACAACAAGTGTTTGAAGAAATTAGTGTTGTTGCACAAAAGCGTGAACAGAGTGTCCAGGATGTTGGTATCGCGATTACTGCGCTTACCGGTGACCAGCTTGAAGCGCTGGGTTTTGAGAACGCCCAGCAGGTTACAGCCATGGCTCCGGGTGTACAAACTGTGCAGCCCAACGGCGAGGCAAACTACTCGGTAGGCATACGTGGCGTAACTAACTCGGATTTCACCACTAACGTGGAAAGCCCGGTAGCGCTTTACGTGGATGAAGTGTACATCAGCCAGATGTCCGGCGCAGGTTTCAGCCTGTTCGATGTAGAACGGGTAGAAATTCTCCGCGGCCCGCAGGGCACGCTGTTTGGACGTAACGCCACAGGTGGCCTGGTGCACTTCATCACCCGCAAGCCGACTCAGGATTTTGATGCCTACGCCAAAGTGACCCTCGGCGACTATTCACAGAAAAAATTTGAAGGCGCAGTGGGTGGCGGTCTTACCGATACGCTGGCCGCCCGGGTATCGGTCAATATCAACAAAGCTGACGGCTACGTGGAGAACCGCTATACCGGCAACGATCTGAATAACGCCGATGATAAAACCGTGCGCGCTCAGTTACTGTTCACACCAACGGATAACTTCGATGCGCTGCTCAACGTTCGTTACAGTAAGCAGGATATTGATACCGGCTTTTTTGAAAACGTGAGTTCAATTCGTGCTGGCGAACTTACACCTACCGAAATGAATCCGATTCTGGAATACATCGACAACGACGGCGATGTATATGCCGGTGACTATGACGATCCGGGCTTCAACGAACTGGAAACCAAGGGCGCAACGGCCACGCTGAACTGGCAGATTAACGACGACCTGAAACTGGTGTCCATCACTGACTTTTCCACCGTTGAGCGGACCTACATTGAAGACAGCGACGCGTCGCCGGTATCGTTCTTCAACTTCTTCCTCACCACTGATGCTGAGCAGTTTTCCCAGGAACTCAGGCTGGAAGGGTCTGTTGGCGATCTGCTCTGGGTAGCCGGCGCTTATTATCTGGATCTGGACATCAACGATTCCAACGGTGCCATTTCTGAGCCACTGATTGGCGGTGGCGGTGTCACTGCTGCTGGCAGTGAAGGCGGTTTGTACAATCCGTACCAGTCAGACCTCACCTCTACCTCAGTATTCGCGCAGATTGAATATCCGCTGGCCGATGATCTGACGATGATTGCGGGATTACGTGTGATCCATGACGAGAAAGACTTTGATTTCTCTGTAACAGCCATGGAGTTCCTCGACCCATCTTCGGAGCCGGGATTTGCCGATGCCGACAATATGGTACTGCAAGGCGTTCTCGGCGAGTACACCGCCAGCCGTGAAGTTACCGAAGTGGCAGGACG
>NZ_CATMFB010000030.1 GCF_950066645.1 uncultured Thalassolituus sp.
ACTGACGTAACTGGTGCAGTTGAGCTGCCAGACGGCGTAGAAATGGTAATGCCAGGTGATAACGTCACTCTGACTGTAACTCTGATCGCTCCAATCGCGATGGACGAAGGTCTGCGTTTCGCGATCCGTGAAGGTGGCCGTACGGTAGGCGCTGGTGTTGTAGCTAAAATCGTTGAGTAATCAACGACTGCGCTAAGCCAGAAGAAGCCCGCTTTATGCGGGCTTTTTTGTGTCTGTAAAATAGTGGTATTAAATTATTGCCTGATGTTGTGAATATGTTCTCAGTGGTCATATATGTCGCAGTTTAATCGGATGGATATCCGTATTGGGGGAGTGCGTGCGGGTCGGATAGTGACAGGCCTTTCCGTTGCCGTATTTCAGTTGGTGACATATCAATTATTGCTCCAGTACAACGCTGACAGGTTGGGTTCCGGTCCGTTGTGGAATATAGAGACTGCGTTTGATCGCGCACTGCCTTTAATTCCTGAATTTGCGTTTGTCTACTTTCTGTATATTCCGGGGCTGATTATTCCGGCTCTGCTGGATATGCCGATGACATTATTCCTGCGTTACGCCGTTGCCATGGTGCTTGCGGTCTGCGTATCTTCCGCCGGATTCGCATGGATACCGCTGCAGGTGATACATGAGCCTTTTGTCTGCACGAGGCTTTCATGCGAAGGACTGGTGTTGTTGCGGGAAGTTGATCCGGGCGTAAACCTCATGCCCAGCCTGCATGCCTCGCAGACCCTGCTTGCCGCTATGGTGCTGTATTTTGCTTCGTCCCGGTATCAGGTCAGAAGTTTCTGGTGGCAATGGAGCGCGTGCCTTTACGTACCGATTATTATTTCTACGCTGGTGACTAAGCAGCATTATGTGCTGGATCTGCTTGCTGGATTTGGCGTTGCGATCGCAGCCTGGTGGTTGTCTGGACGTCTTTTTCATCCGGTAGCACGTCATGCAGACTGATTTCTTTGCTGCATTGTTAAATGTTATCCGGCTTGTCTGGTTAAGGCTTAACCACGGCTTTGTGTCGCATTCGTGGGTGACGATATTTCTCGTTGCTGCGGTCACGCTCTGCATGTTCATGCCTGATGCTGTCAATGCAATGAAATTTGATAGTCATCAGATACTGACTCAGGGGGAATGGTGGCGGGTCGTTACTTCACCATTGGTACACTCTTCGTGGGATCACTATACATGGAACGTAGTCGTTCTGTTTGCCAGTAGCCTGGTGTGTGAACAGATTAATCGTCGTGCTTTTATTAAGTATCTCTCTCTGATGTTGGTGATGAATGCCGCCTATAAACTGGTGTTTTTACCTGCAGATCATATTTCGCTGGGGTTCAGTGGATTTGCATCAGGGACGTTCGTCCTCTTGTTGATATTGATTATCTGTGAAGGGGTGCGGACCAGGGATATCTGGATGATTGCCGTCTCAGGATTTATCCTCCTGCTCTTTTCTTCGCATGAGCTGGGCTACTTTGGGAGTCATACAGGCTGGGAGATGCTGAGAGGGCGTTCGATAGACGGCGCCCCAGGAAAGAAAACAAAGCCAGCTCACATTGTTGGAATGATCACTGGCTGTATTATCGGATCAGGCTATCTGCTTGCGACGGCGATAAAAAGCAAACGTAGCAAGTGCCAGCAGGGCGGCGAATAGTCCTAACGAGTCTCTGTCTTCTTCAAAGTTGATGGTGTACTCATCATGATAGGCGACTGCACTGTCAATCTCATCGTACTTACTGATGGTCAGTACAGACGCTGTCGCCCTTCCATCACTGTCCGTCGTTGTGAAGTTAACATCGACACGAGCCAGGCCATCTTCGAAATTCACCTGATTTTCAACCGCCATATCGACCGGGAAAGCAATATGAATATGATCTGGTGCGCAGGTGGTGACAAGGCTTCTCCCATTCAACGCCGACGCCATAGGGATGTCCGAGCAATCAAATTCTGCGGGGTAGGTTTCTGACGAATCCGGGTCCAGTAACAGGTCCACAGTCAGGTTGGTCGCTTGTTTAACACCGTCTGGAAGCGTGAGTATGAGTGCCGCATAAGGGCTGCTGGGACTTCTGCGGACAAGGAATGGCTCGACGCCAGCGCCTTCCGGTGTCTGTGCTGTCGCTTCCAGGCTGATGCTGCTGGCATCGCTGAAGGAAATGCTTCCGCCGGCGACAAGGCTTGTCGACTCTTCGCTGGTGAACGCCAATGGGAGTGTCAGGGGGGCTTCTGCGGACACACTTGCATCGGTGTTACTGGCTGTGATGGTCCCATCAGAGCAGCTGGCGGTCGCCGTTCCGTTGCCATTGAGCAGGCCATTATCAGATAGGGTCTCGGAATCTGGGCAGGCGATAGCTCCTGTTTCCGCTGACACAGTTGCCTCAAGTGTAACGAAGTCTTCTTCTTGTGTTGCTGGAGGCCAGGCGGTCAGAGTTGCCCCTGAACTACTGCGGGCTACTTCGAGGTAATACTTAGGGGACCTGGCCGGTGGAATTTCTACGGTTTTGGTGGTTGCTTCGAGGCCTGCACTGTCAAGGCGCTCAATAAGCAGCGCGGTAGTACCATCACTCTCTGCAGTATTTACCTTGAAAACTACATGGGCAGCAGGTGTGGAGGTTTCGTCTCCGCTACGTGGGCTGATGCGAAGAATGCGATCCTCTTCCTGGTAAAGGCTACTCAGTATCTCAGTACGGAACGGCATTGCGCTGCTGGCGTCTGCCGGTAGATCAGTGGAGAGAGTCTCAATGTATTCCAGATGCTCTGGAATATCACGTATGACGAGCGCTTCGCCTTGAGCGAGTCGTTGGGTGTCCATCCAGATCATAACGAACTCGCCATCGTTGAGCTCGCCGTTTCTCGATAAGGTATCCTTCGGGATTACACCTGCATTAATGGTTATTCCGGCGGAGGGTTCTTCGATCGGTTCTTCTGGCTCTGGCTCTGCCTGGCCTTCACCTGTTACGGTGACATTAATAAAGCCCGTCTGAACATTGTCGGGGTTATCGTCGTCATTCACTGTGTATTCAATAGCAACGACCTGTTCCTCCCCGTCATTCAGAGCATCGAAAGCACCGGCAGGGTCAAAGAGTATGAACCCGTCATCGTTCAGTGTTGCAAGGCCTGATGCCGGTTGACTGATAATTTCATAGGTTGGGTTGCTTGGTACGCCGTCATACAGTGCTTCGTCGTCTCCAATAATGACGCTCAGGCTCTCTGTGGTGCTGACTTCAGCCCCTGTTACTGCGTACGTGGGGCCGAAACCGCCGCCGTCACCATTGTCGATACATTCAGGATCTTCAGAATCAAAGCAATCAGGCTCCATAGATAAGGCAAGTTGGGGCACAGAGAGGATGGCTAACGCGAGAAGGGATTGTTTTAGCATAGCGACCACGCATTCTTGTTAGAGTTATTAAGCAACTAGTCTATGACGTAAGGCTGAGTCTTTATAGAGTTAAATGAGAATCTTTGTCGTTATATGTCGCGCATGTCACAGTTGGTTCTAAGTTTGGCTGAATAAATGCGGTTGGAACGAAATCAATAAAAAACCCCGCGTGGCGAACCAGGCGGGGTTTTTTCTGCGTTAGCAGTAAGTCAGATTACTTCTCTGCTTTACGTGCTTTCGCTTCTTCCATTACCTTGTCAGCGATCTGCTGAGGGCAAGGCATGTAGTGGCTGAACTCCATAGAGAACTGACCACGGCCAGAAGTGATGGTACGCAGGTGGCCGATGTAGCCGAACATTTCAGACAGTGGAACGTCTGCTTTAATGCGAACACCGCTTGTGCCTGGCTCCTGATCTTTGATCATGCCGCGACGACGGTTAAGGTCACCAATTACGTCACCTACGTTGTCTTCTGGAGTGAAGACGTCAACCTTCATGATAGGCTCAAGCAGCTGAGCGCCGGCTTTAGGCATAGACTGACGGAATGCACCTTTAGCTGCGATTTCAAACGCGATCGCAGAGGAGTCAACGGCGTGGTAGCCACCGTCGTATACGTCGATTTCTACGTCCAGTACCGGGAAGCCAGCCAGAGGACCTTCGTCCATCATAGCCTTGAAGCCTTTCTCGATCGCTGGGAAGAATTCCTTAGGAACGTTACCACCAACAACAGAGGTCTTGAACACGAAACCAGAACCTGGCTCACCTGGCTTCATGCGGTAATCGATCTTACCGTACTGACCAGAACCACCAGACTGCTTCTTGTGGGTGTAGCTGTCTTCGATCGGTGAAGTGATGGTCTCACGGTAAGATACCTGTGGAGCACCTACTTCCAGCTCAACGCCGTAAGTACGCTTCAGGATGTCGACTTTAATATCCAGGTGCAGTTCGCCCATACCTTTCAGGATGGTTTCACCAGAATCTTCGTCAGTTTCAACCTGGAACGTTGGATCTTCTGCAACCAGTTTACCGATCGCGATACCCATCTTATCAACAGCGCCTTTGTCTTTCGGCTTAACTGCGATAGAGATTACTGGCTCTGGGAACACCATGGCTTCCAGAGTACATTCGTGCTTAGGATCACACAGAGTGTGACCAGTCTGAACGTTCTTCATACCCACGATGGCGATGATGTCACCAGCCTGTGCTGAGGTCAGTTCGCTCTTATCGTCTGCCTGCATCTCAACCATACGGCCAACACGCTCGGTCTTACCGGTGAAGCTGTTCAGGATGGTGTCACCCTTGTTGATCTTACCGGAGTAGATACGTACGAAGGTCAGGGCGCCGAAACGGTCGTCCATGATTTTGAACGCCAGTGCACGGAAAGGCTCATTAGCATCAACGATCGCTTTTTCGCCAGTTGGGTTGCCTTCTTCGTCGGTCAGATCCTGTGGGTCAACTTCCGTTGGGTCTGGCAAGTAATCAACAACTGCGTCCAGAACCAGCTGAACACCTTTGTTCTTAAATGCAGAACCGCAGTAAGTTGGGAAGAACTGCAGGGTGCGGGTACCTTCACGGATGCAACGCTTGATGTCTTCGATAGATGGCTCAGTACCTTCTTCCAGGTACTCCATCAGCAGATCTTCATCGACTTCCAGAGCAGTTTCGATCAGCTCCTGACGGTACATCTCTACATCGTCAGCCATGTCAGCTGGGATGTCCTGGATTTCGTAGTTTTCTGGCAGGCCAGTGTCATCCCATACGAATGCTTTCTTGGTCAGCAGGTCAACAACACCAACGAACTGATCTTCAGTACCGATAGGCAGAACCATAACCAGAGGGCGTGCGCCCAGCACGTTCTTCACCTGCTCAACAACGCGGTAGAAGTCTGCACCCAGACGGTCCAGCTTGTTGACGAAGATCAGACGGGATACTTCTGAATCGTTCGCGTAACGCCAGTTGGTTTCTGACTGAGGCTCAACGCCACCAGAACCACAGAATACACCGATACCGCCGTCCAGTACTTTCAGGGAACGGTATACTTCAACGGTGAAGTCAACGTGTCCAGGTGTGTCAATAACGTTCAGGCGGTGGCCATTCCATTCACAGGTAACAGCTGCTGACTGAATGGTAATACCCCGCTCAGCTTCCTGTTCCATGAAGTCAGTAGTTGATTCGCCGTCGTGTACCTCACCGGTCTTGTGGATTTTACCGGTCAGCTTGAGGATACGCTCAGTGGTGGTGGTCTTACCCGCGTCTACGTGGGCGAAGATACCAATGTTTCTGTACTTAGAAAGATCTGTCATAACGTTACTCGGTTAGCAGAGTTGAAATTTCGCGCGACACTTTACACGGTTTCATCAGCTAATTCCCGTGTTTTTGCTAATAAATGAAGGAAAAGCGCTGAAAATAAATGGAGGGGCGCAAAGTGGCCCATGGCAGGGTCGGAAATGTATGCCTCAAGTAGCCTCTGAGGCCTGTAATGGCGCGCTTTTGTTGACAGGGCAACGCCGCTGCGTATGATTACGGCTCCAGAATCCGACCGCACAGGCGGCGGCACATTATTAACGTCTTATCAGATTGAGGGCAAAGACGGTGGCAAAGGAAACGTTTGAACGCTCCAAACCCCACGTAAACGTGGGTACTATCGGTCACGTTGACCACGGTAAAACTACTCTGACTGCGGCTCTGACCCG